>OY970298.1:2567500-4181877 GCA_963716215.1 uncultured Thermoleophilaceae bacterium
GTCCGCCTTGGCCTACCACCTCGAGCGCAAGTGGTCGAAGGAGAAGATCCTCACCCAGTACCTGAACACGGTGTACTTCGGCAACGGCGCCTACGGCGTGGAGGCGGCCGCGCGCACCTACTTCGGCGACGGCGACGAGCCGGAGGAGCGCGAGACCGCCGAGGACACCGCCGGCGTGACCCTGCAGCCGCCGCCGGACGTGGAGGAAGAGGAGGCCGACCCGAACGCGCGCGAGTCGCGCGTACTCTCGCCGTCCGAGGCGGCGCTCCTGGCCGGGATGATCTCGTCGCCCTCGATGTACGACCCGCTCGAGCACCCGGAGGCGTCGCGGGAGCGCCGCGACGTCGTGCTCGTCCGGATGCTCGACCAACACATGATCACCCGCGCCCAGTACGAGGAGGCGCGCCACGAGTCGCTCCCCGACGAGGACCAGGTGGACCCGCCGGACGCCGACTCCGAGCAGCCCTACTTCACGAGCTGGCTGACGCAGCAGCTGGTGGACGAGTATGGCCCCGGGCTGGTCTTCGGCGGCGGGCTGAAAATCAAGACGACGATCGACCCCGAGCGCCAGGCCGCGGCCGAGCAGGCGATCGCGGGCCGGCTCGCCGGGATCGGTCCGAGCGCGTCGCTGGTCGCGATCGAGAACAAGACCGGCGAGGTCAAGGCGATGGTCGGCGGCACGGACTTCAATGCGCGGCCGTTCAACCTGGCGACCAACGGGCACCGCCAGCCGGGCTCGTCGATCAAGCCGTTCATCCTCGTGCGCGCGCTCGCGGACGGCGTGGACCCGAACAGCAGCTGGGCGTCCCAGCCGAAGGAGTTCCCGGTGCCCGGGTCGCCCGACGAGGTGTTCCCGGTCAGCAACTACGAGGACTCCTACCTCGGCACCGCCTCGCTGTGGTCGGCCACGGCCACCTCCGACAACTCGGTGTTCGCCGAGCTCGGCCTGAAGGTGGGCACTAAGCGAGTGGCCCGGATGGCTCGGCGGATGGGCATTCGCACCAAGCTGTCGACCAACCCGGCCATGACGCTGGGCGGGCTCGAGGAGGGCGTGACCCCACTCGAGATGGCCTACGCCTACTCGACCATCGCCAACGAGGGCGAGCGCGTGTCGGGCACCCTGGCGCCGAACGACGACGGCCCGGTCGGCGTCGAGCGCGTGGAGGGCAGCGGCCTCGACCGCACCAACGAGACGCGCTCAACGCGCGTGTTCTCCGAGGAGGTCGGCCAGACCGCCAAGGAGATGCTCCACCTGGTGGTCACGAGCGGCACCGGCAGGGCGGCTCAGGTCGGCGACGAGTACATGTGGGGTAAGACCGGGACCACGGAGAACTACGGCGACGCCTGGTTCGTCGGCGGCAACGACGACATGACCGTCGCCATCTGGGTCGGCTACGCGGACAAGGTCCAGGCGATGGAGTTCGAGCACGCCGGCGGGCCCGTCGCGGGCGGCAGCTTCCCCGCCGAGATCTTCCACGACTTCATGACCTCCTGGATCGACCTGCGCGAGGCCCGGCGCCCCGCCGAGGAGCCCGACGAGAGCGATGGGACGGTCGCTCCCGTCACCCCGATCGATCCGAACGCGGTGCCTGAGGCCGAGCAGCCGGAGGACACCGCTCCCCAGGACGACACGGGTCAGGGCGAGGAGCAGGACCAGCCCGAGGCGACCCCGGCCCCTGACGATCCGGTCGAGACGCCCGCTCCGGAGCCGCCGGCGCCCGTGGAGCCCGTGCCCCCCACGCCGACACCGCCACCGGACGGTGGCGGTGGGACCGGCGGCGGCGTGACGCCGGGCGCGACCTCGGGCTAGGCCGCGGCGCGCATCCGCGCCGGCCAGGGGCGCGACACGTGGGCGCTGCCGGCGTCGCAGAAGCGCCACGGCAGGTCGGCGGCCTTGGTGATCCCCACGCGCTCGCCGACCACGATCCGCGGCTCGCGGGCACCGGGCTCGCGGTCGAGCACGGCGATCGGTCCGTCCAGAAGGGAGCTGTCGTTCAGCGACAGGCCGATCTCGAGCGCCTGCGTGAGCTTGCCCGGCCCGGAGCACAGGTCGACGTCGCGCTCGACGCCGCGCCGGCCGCGCATCACGTCGAGGCCGTCGACCGGCTCGAGCGCCCGGATCAGCACGGCCGCCCCAACCCCTTCGTCCTCGCACACGGCGTTCAGCAGCGAGTGGACCCCGTACGAGAAATAGACGTACGCGCGCCCGGCCGGGCCGAACAGCGTCGCTGTGCGTGGCGTGCGGCCCACGTACGCGTGGCAGGCGGGCTCGTCCATGTGGTAGCTCTCGGTCTCGACGACGCGGCCGGCGGTCTCGCCGTGGCGGACCACGCAGCCGATCAGGTCGCGGGCCACGTCGTGCACCGAGCGCGCGTAGAAGTCGCGCTCGAGCCTCAGGCCGGCGCCTCCTCCAGCACGTGGCGCGCTTGCGCGAGCTGGTCGCGCACGCGAGCCAGCGAGGTCCCGCCCTCCGAGACCTTGGACTCGAGCCAGGAGCTCTGCTCCAGCAGGGCGCGGAAGTCGGACGGACGGAGCTGCGGGGCCAGCTCGGCCAGCTCCTCGTCGGTCAGGTCCGACAGGCGCTTGGCGGCCTCGACCGTTGCCCGTACGAGCCCGCTCACGATCCCGTGGGCCTCGCGGAAGGGCACCCCCTGGCGCACCAGCAGGTCGGCGACGTCGGTCGCCGCGATCAGGTCGTCGGAGGCGGCGGCCGCCATGCGCTCGCGGTCGAACTCGATCTCGGCGAGCATCGCGCGCGCCACGCGCAGCGTCAGCTCGAGCGTGTCGATCACGTCGAACAGCGGCTCCTTGTCCTCCTGGAGGTCCTTGTTGTAGGTCAGCGGCAGGCCGTGCAGCACGCCGTGCAGGCCGGCCAGCCGGCCCACCACGCGGGGCGCCTTCGCGCGCAGCAGCTCCGCCGCGTCGGGGTTCTTCTTCTGGGGCATCAGGCTGGAGCCCGAGGCGAACGAGTCGGACACGCGACAGAAGCCGAACTCGGCCGTCGACCAGAGCACGATCTCGCCGCCCAGCTGTGACAGGTGCCCGGCGCACGTGGCCGCCGCGCTCATGTAGTCGAGCACGAAGTCGCGGTTCGAGACCGCGTCGAGCGAGTTCTCGGCGATGCCGCCGAAGCCCAGCTCCTGGGCCACGAACATCCGGCTCGTGTCGAAGTTCACGCCGGCCAGCGCGCCGGCGCCGAGCGGCAGGTCGTCCGTGGCCGTCATGCAGAACTTGAAGCGCTGGAGGTCGCGGCGGAACTTCCAGAAGTAGGCGAGCAAGTGGTGGGAGAGGTAGACCGGCTGCGCCCGTTGGAGGTGCGTGTAACCGGGCAGCGGCCAGTCGAGGTGGCCTTCGGCCAGCTCCACCAGCGTGGTCATCAGCTCGCGCAACAGCGCCTGCGCGTCGAGCGCGTGGGCGCGCACCAGCATCGCGACGTCGGTGGCCACCTGGTCGTTGCGCGAGCGGGCCGTGTGGAGCTTGCCGCCTACCGGCCCGGCCAGCTCGGTCAGGCGCCGTTCGATCGCCATGTGCACGTCCTCGTCGTCGTCCTTGACGACGAAGCGGTTCTGCTCGATCTCCGCGCGCACGTCCGCCAGCCCGCGCTCGATCTGGGCGAGGTCCTCGTCGGAGATGATCCCGCTGCGCGCCAGCATGCGCGCGTGCGCAAGCGACTGCTCCAGGTCGTAGGGCGCCAGCCGGTAGTCGAACCCGATGGACGTGTTCAGCGCCCTGAAGAGGGGGTCCTGGGGGTCACGGAAGCGGCTCATCGGGTTCGCCAGTCTCTCAAAGCGAGCCGCCGGGCCTCGCGCCGCGGAGTCGTAGGATCCGCTGCGATGCGCGTGTTGGTCACCGGAGCCACCGGAAAGGTCGGACACGCGGTGGCGCGTGCCCTCGTGGCGCGCGGCGACGACGTGCGGGCGCTCGTGCGCAATCCAGGCCGCGCCGCCGGGCTGCTGCCGCCCGGCGTGGACGCGCGGCGCGGCGACGCAACCGACCGGGCCTCGGTCGACGCCGCGGCGGTGGGCTGCCAGCTCGTCTTCAACGCCATGGGCCTGCCCGAGCAGTGGTTTCCCGACCCCGGCATCTTCGACCGCGTCAACGCGCGCGGCACCGAGACGGTCGTGCGCGCGGCCGCCGCGGCGGGGGCGCGGCGGGTGGTGCACACGTCCACGATCGACGTCTTCCACGCCGAGCCCGGCGGCGCCCTGGACGAGTCGCGCGTGGCCGACTACCCCAAGGGCACCGCATACGAGCGCTCGAAGCAGCGCGCCGAGCAGCTCGCCCTCGCTGCGGCGGCCGAGACGGGCATCGAGCTGGTGATCGTGAACCCGGCCGCCGTCTACGGGCCCGGCCCCGGCGGGGACGCGACGTCGCTGCAGGAGGCGCTGCTGCGGCCGCTGGTCGAGAGCCGGCGCAGCGCGGTGCCGATGCTGCCGCCCGGCGGCATGGGCCTGACCTACTCGACCGGCCTGTCCACCGGCCACCTGCTGGCGGCCCAGCGCGGCGTCCCCGGTGAGCGCTACATCCTCTGCGACGGACACATGAGCTTTCGCGAGCTGGCCGAGACGACGGTCCGTCTCGCCGGCCGGGGCAGGGTGCCGCCGGTGATGCCGGTGCCGGTGGCCAAGGCGATCTCGGCCGCCGGCGAGGGCATCTCGCGCGTGGTGCGGCGGCCGCCGCTGCTGCCGCGCGGGCAGCTGCACTTCTTTCTCTGGGACGTCCGCCCCCAGTCCGGCAGGGCGCAGCGCGAGCTCGGCTGGATCCCGACGCCGCTCGAGGAGGGCCTCGCAGCGGCGGTGGCCGCGCTTGGCTGACGTCCGCCGGGCCGGGCCCGCCGACTTCGCGGCCGTGGCGGTGCTGCTCCACCACAGCGCCGCCGACATGTACGACCGCTTCACCGGCGGCCGTGAGCGCGCCCTGAAGGTGCTGGAGCGCTCGCTGGCGCAGCCCGGCAACGCCTCCAGCGCCGAGGTGGTGTGGGTGGCGGACCTGGACGGGAGGGTGGCCGCGGCCATGGCGGCCTTCCCGGTGCACGAGGCCGTGGCGCGCTCGCGCGCCTTCCTGGCGCTGGCGCTGCGTGCCGCCCCGCCGTGGCGCTGGCCGCGTGCGCTGTCGCTCTACTGGGCCGGCGGCCACGCGGCGCCCGCCCCGCCCCAGGCGGCCTTCTACGTCGACGCGCTCGCCACCGACCCGTCGGCGCGGCGGCGTGGTGCCGCCAGCGCCCTGCTCGCCGAGGCCGAGCGCCAGGCGCGCAGGCGCGGCCTGCCGGCCGTGGCGCTCGACACGACGCTGCTCAACGACGGCGCGCGCTCGCTGTACGCGGGCGCCGGGTTCGAGGAGGTGGCCTACCGCCCCGCCGCGCGCGGGCTGCCCGGCTTCGTGGCGCTCGTCAAGCCGCTCAGCTGAGCCTCGATCACCGAGCGCAGCGCCTCCACCACCTGCTCCACCTCACCGTCCCGCAGCTCGCCGAAGAAGGGCAGCGCCAGCGAGCGGCGCGAGACGTCCTCGCAGACCGGGAACTCGCCCTCGGTGTGCCCGAAGCGCTCGCGGTAGAAGCTCATCAGGTGGATGGCGGGCAGGTAGGGCTTGGTGTCCACGCCGACCTCGCGCATCGCGGTCACGGCCGCGTCGCGATCCACCTCTGGCGGCAGCTGCACCACGTAGACGAACCACGAGCGCCGGTCGCCGTCCGCGTCGGGGCACGGCAGCCCGAGGTCCTCGACGTCCGCCAGCGCCGCGGAGTAGAGCCCCGCAACGCGCTCGCGGCCGGCCAGGAGCTCGTCGAGGCGCTCTAGCTGGGCGATCCCGAGCGCGCACGAGAGGTCGTCGAGGCGGTAGTTGAACCCGAGCCGGTCGTGGTCGAGCCAGCCCATGTCGGGCGCCCGGCCCTGGTTGCGCTCGGAGTCGACACGCTCCTTCACCTCGGCGTCGGGGCAGATCACCGCGCCGCCCTCACCGGTCGTGATCTGCTTGTTGGGGTAGAAGCCGAACACCGACAGGTTGCCGCGCCCGCCAACGGTCGCTCCGTCGGCGTGGGTGGCCCCGAGCGCCTCGCAGGCGTCCTCAACGATCCACAGGTCGCGCGCGGTCGCCAGGCGCTCGAACGCCGGCATGTCGGCGGGGTACCCGAAGATGTGCACCGGCAGCATGCCCGTCGTGCGGGTGGTGACGGCGGCCTGGGCCGCGGCCGGGTCCATGTTGAGCGTGCGCGCGTCGATGTCGCAGAACACCGGTCGGGCGTCCTCGTACAGCAGGCAGTTCGCGGACGCGACGAAGCTGAACGGCGTGGTCAGGACCTCGTCGCCGGCCTCTATCCCCGCCGCGCGCACGGCCAGGTGGAGCCCCGCGGTGCCGTTCGCCACGGCCGACGCCGGGTGCCCGAGCAGACCGGCCAGACCCGCCTCGAACTCGCCCAGCCGTGGTCCGAGCGCGAGCCTCCCCGAGCGCAGCGTGTCCAGCACCAGCTGTTCCTCGCGCGGGCCGATAAGCGGCTTGGCCAGCGGGATCACGTTGGTGTCGTGGAGGACGTCGCTGAGCTACGCGCTCGCTGGTGCTGCGTGCGGGTGGGGAGCATGCCCGCCTCGAGCGAGTCGACCAGCGCCTCCCAGCTCGCCTCGATGATGTTCTCCGACACGCCGATGGCGCCCCAGTTGTCGGTCCCGTCGCTGGCGTCCAGGAGCACCCGCGTGACCGCGCCGGTGCCCTTGGTCTCGTCCAGGATGCGCACCTTGAAGTTGACGAGCTGGATGTCGCGGAGGTGCGGGTAGCGCTCGCCGATCGCCTCGCGCAATGCCTTGTCGAGGGCATGCACGGGGCCGTTGCCCTCGGCGGTGCGCACGTAGCGTTCGCCGTCGACCCAGATCTTGATCGTGGCCTCGGTCTCGACGCGGCCGTCGGCGCGCTTCTCCACGATCGCGCGCCAGGACTCGAGGCGGAACAGCGGCTCGTAGTCGCCCGTCTCCTTGCGGATCAGCAGGTCGAACGAGCCGTCGGCGGCCTCGAACTGGTACCCGCGGTGCTCCAGCTCCTTGACGCGGTCGATCACCCTGGCCGCCGTGGCGTCGTCCACGTCGGCGCGGGCCGAGACCGTGCCCTTGCCGGACAGCTCGGAGACCAGCACGCGGCGGTCGGCCCCCACCTCGGCGGGGTCGATGTGCTCGAAGGTGCGCGCGTCGCGGTTGACGCCGGCCACGTGCATGCCGCCCTTGTGGGCGAAGGCGTTCGCCCCCACGTACGGCTGGTTCGGGTTCGGCGTCACGTTGCAGAGCTCGTCGACCAGGTGCGAGACCTCGGTCAGCCGGCGCAGGCGCTCCGGCCCGATGCACTCGTAGCCCATCTTCAGCTCCAGCGTGGGCAGCACCGTGATCAGGTTGGCGTTGCCGCAGCGTTCGCCGTATCCGTTCAGCGTGCCCTGCACCATGCGCGCCCCTGCCTCGACCGCGACCAGCGTGCTGGCCACGGCGCAGCCGGCGTCGTCGTGGGTGTGGATGCCCACCTGAATCGAGTCCCCGAGCTCGGCCACGACGCTGGCGGTGGCATCGGCGACCTCGGCTGGCACGGACGACCCGTTGGTGTCGCACAGCGTCACGTTCTCGGCGCCAGCCTCCGCCGCCGCCCGCAGACAGCGCAACGCGTAGGCGGGGTCGGCGCGGAAGCCGTCGAAGAAATGCTCGGCGTCGTAGATCACGCGCTTGCCCTCGCCCACGAGGAAGCCCACCGAGTCGGCGATCATGCGCAGGTTCTCCTCGGGGTCGACCTGGGTCACCTTCTCCAGGTGCAGCGACCACGTCTTGCCGACCAGCGTGCAGACCGGCGCGAAGCAGTCGGCGAGCAAGCGCAGCGCGGGGTCCTCCTCCGCAGCCACGTCGCGCCGGCGCGTCATGCCGAATGCGACCAGCTCGGACGCTTCGAAGCTCTCCCGCGCGAGCAGCTCGAAGAGCGCCTCCTCCTTCGGGTTGGAGGCAGGGAAGCCGGCCTCGATCAGGTGTACGCCGAGCGTGTCGAGCGCGTGCGCCACCCGCACCTTCTCGTCGACCGAGAGCGACATCCCCTCACCCTGCATCCCGTCGCGCAGGGTCGTGTCATAAACCGAGATCACTTCAGGTCTGTGACGGAACAGGCACCAAATCCAGCCACTCCGAGTACTGCGGCGCGCGGCCGTGAAGCGCGTCATCGAAGGTCTCCTGGATCTGGCGCGTGATCGGACCCGGCACCCCGTCGCCGATCTGGATGTCGTCGATCTCGCGCAGCGGCGTCAGCTCAGCCGCGGTCCCGGTCAGGAAGACCTCGTCGGCCAGCGCCAGCTCGGCGCGCGCAAGGTCGCGCTCGACCAGCTCGTAGCCGTGGTCGCGGGCGATCTGGATGCACGACTTGCGGTTGATCCCGTCGAGGATCCCCGCGGCCTGCGGCGGCGTGTAGATCACGCCTTCCTTGACGACGAAGATGTTCTCGCCGGTGCCCTCGCAGACGTGGCCCTTGTCGTCGAGCAGGACCGCCTCCTCGTAGCCGGCCTTGATCGACTCGATCTTCGCCAGCACGGAGTTGAGGTACTGCCCGGACGCCTTCGAGTGCGGGATCAGCGAGTCCGCCGAGATGCGCCGGTACGACGACACGCGGGCGCGCACGCCGTTGCGCTTGCCCTCCTCGCCGAGGTAGGCGCCCCACTCCCACACCGCGATCATCGCCTCGACCGGGTTGTCGAGCGGGTTGAGGCCCATCGGGCCGTACCCGCGCCACACGAGCGGCCGGATGTAGCAGCTCTTGAAGCCGTTGCGGCCGATCAGCTCGTGGGTGACCTCGCGCAGCTGCTCCTTCGAGTAGGGCAGGTCCATGTAGTAGAGCTTCGCCGAGGCCTCGATGCGGTTCAGGTGGTCCTGGTGGCGGAACACCGCGGGGCCGCGGTCGGTCTCATAGGCGCGGATGCCCTCGAACACGCCGGTGCCGTAGTGCAGCGCGTGCGTGAGTACGTGTACCTTCGCGTCCTCCCAGGCGACGAACTCCCCGTTCAGCCAGATGAGGTCGGCGGTGTTCACGTACTGCTCCTAAAGATTCGCGACGACCGCCCGGGTGGCGGTCGCTGTGGTGGCATCGCCGCCCAGGTCCGGAGTCCGGAGGCCATCCCCGAGCGCGCGATCGACGGCGGATTCTAGGGCAGAGGCCTCTTTCTCCATAGCCAGTCCGTGCCGCAGCATCAGCGCCACCGAGCCGAACATGGCGAGCGGGTTGGCCGTGCCGGTCCCCGCGATGTCCGGCGCGGTGCCGTGCACCGGCTCGAACAGCCCAGGGCCCGAGCCGTCGCCCAACGATGCGCTCGGCAGCATTCCGAGTGAGCCGGTCAGCATCGCGGCCTCGTCGCTGAGGATGTCGCCGAACATGTTCTCCGTCAGGATCACGTCGAAGTCCGCTGGCTGGGACACGAGCTGCATCGCCGCGTTGTCGACCAGCATGTGCTCGAGCGGGGTGTCGTCGCCCTCCCCCATGCGCGAGACCACCTTCCGCCACAGCCGTGAGGTCTCCAGGACGTTCGCCTTGTCCACGCTCGTCACCTTCCGGCGGGCGAGGGCGAAGGCAACCCGCGCGATCCGCTCGACCTCGCCCTCGGAGTACACACAGGTGTCGTGGGCGGTGTCGCCGTTCAGGCCGCGGTCGCCGAAGTAGATCCCGCCGGTCAGCTCGCGGACCACGAGCAGGTCGGTGCCCTCGATTCGCTCGCGTTTGAGCGGGCTCTCGTCGAGCAGCGCCGGGCTCGGCCGCACGGGCCGCAGGTTGGCGAACAGCCCGAGCCCCTTGCGCAGCCCGAGCAAACCCTGCTCGGGACGCGGCCGGCTCGGGTCGGTGGTGTCCCACTTGGGACCGCCCACGGCCGCCAGCAGGACCGCGTCCGCGCCCCGGCAGGCGTCAAGCACCTCGTCGGTCAGCGCGGTCCCATGCGCGTCGATCGACGCGCCGCCGAGCAGCCGCTCGTCGAACTCGAAGTCCCCCAGCTCGCCGAGCACCACCTCGGCGGCGGCCATGATCTCGGGGCCGATCCCGTCGCCGGGCAGCGTGACGATCGTCGCTGGCATGGGCGGGAACTCTTCCATACGATCGTCGACCTTGGCCCAGGAGACGCCTCGGCGAGCGCCCGGCAGCTTCCCCCGCGGGAGCGACGAGTTCTCTCGCATGCTCGCCTTCAGCGACGGCGTCTTCGCATCGCCATGACACTGCTGGTGGTGGGCATCACCGTGCCCGAGGTGACCAACGGGGGCGACACCGGCGAGCTGCTCGACGACACCACCGCTTCTTACCGCTGGGGGATGGCGGCCTCCTCGCTGCCGGTCGCGTTCCTGCTGCTGTCGGTGCCGGTGGCCTTCCTCAGCACGGCGGCGGCCGCAGCCATGTGGTTCCTGTCAGCGCCCGTGCAGCTGTTGGCGGTGAACCGCATCAGGCCGGCCGAGGCGGAGAACTGGTTCGGAGCGCAATGACACCGACCGCCCCGGGCACGGGGCCCGAGGCGGCCGGGCCAAGCCGTCTCCCGCGGCCGCAACTGGCCACATGCTCACGCGCGCGCGCCGCGCGTTGGGCGCGTGCGCGGGAATTGCGCTGGTTTGGGCTCGGGAGCCGCTACCCCGCGCCGAGGATGGCGCCCACGACGTCCGGTGTGAACGCCTCGGTGCCGTTCTCGACCTTCAGGTCGGGCAGTCCGTGCGCACGCGCGTACGCGAGCTCGCGGCTGAGGTCGCCGACCCCGTTCGAGCCGGCGAGCGGCGCCAGCGCGACGGTCGAGAGCGTGCCGATCGCCTGGCCCGACCCGTTCAGGAACCCGCTGCCCGAGTCGCCCGGGATGCCCGGCGTGATGGTGTAGACGGTGCGGCTCCAGCCGTTGCCCTCGGTGGTCACGACGATGCCCCGCTTCGGGCTCACCTGGGTGATGCCGAAGCGCAGCGACGAGTTGCCGTACGAGTAGACGTCGGCGCCGGTCGCCGACGGGCCGCCGACCCCGACCGGACCGCCGAAGCCGGGCACCGACGGGTTGACCTTCCCCACGTCGGCGGGATCGATCCTCACGAGCGCCAGGTCGTTGTAGGCGCAGGTGTCCGGGTCGGACTCGCCCGTCGCCTGCATGGTCAGCCACGAGCTGTAGGCGAGCGTGCCGGGGCGGGACGCGCCGGTCACCTCGACGGCCGTCCCCAGCGGATGCGAGGCCGCCAGGCAGCCGTCGGTGTCGGTGGCCGCGCCCGTGCTCGCGCAGTGGGCCGCCTGGCCGATGTAGGTGTTGCCCCCCGCCGTGTAGATGAAGTTGGCCGTGCACTGGCCGCCCTCGGTGAAGGTCTGGACCCCCGGATGGACCGTCGCCGAGGCGGCGGGCGCCCACGCGCCGGCACTGCTCGGGGCGATCGCTGCGGCGGCGATGACCATGCCGGCTGCAATGAGTACGCGCGCGTTTCTGAGCATACGTCACGCGCTTTACCCGGTTCAGCGAGAAATCAAGCGCCCTGCCGGACCGCCTCGATGTTGAGGCGCACGTACTCGAGCACGAAGGGCTGGCCGCTGCGGCGCACCACCTCCTCGGCGTACTGCTCACGCAGCTCCTCCGGCAGCGCCTGGACGTGGTTGCCGAGGCAGACAGTGCGGGCGTACTCGACCGGGTCCGGCGGGTCCACCGGCCACGGTTGGAGCCAGCAACGCACCTGCTCGAACCCGGCCGCAGTGAGCAGCGCCTCGGTGTCCTCGGGCGATGCGTAGTTCCACGGGCCCGCGAAGTCGCGCATGTGCTCGGCGTAGGGCGGCTCGGCGGCGACCTCGTCGGCGAGCCGGCGGAAGGCGTCGATGTTGCCCTTGCCTCCGCACTGCGCCACCAGCCGGCCACCCGGCTTCAGGGCGGCGGAGAGGCGGCGGAACAGCTGCTCGTGGTCGGCGATCCAGTGGAACACGGCGTTGGAGAAGACGGCGTCCACGGGCTCGTCGAGCGTGAGCTCGGTGAGGCTGGCGCAGAGCACGCTCGCTCGCCCTGCCCCGATTGCATCCGCGAGCGCCGCCCGCGCGTGCTCGACCATCGACGGGGCCGAGTCGGCGGCGACCACGTGGCCCCGGGGCAGCCGCTCGAGCACCAGCTCGGTCACGCGCCCGGAGCCGCAGCCGGCGTCCAGCACCGTCTCGTCGCCGCGCAGCGGCAGGCGCTCCAGGACCGCGTGGGCCATCTCGACCTGAGGGTCGGAGATGCGGTCGTAGCTGGCCGCGTTCCAGTCGCGCGCGCTCACCCGAGCGTCGTCGTGACCGGCCCCGTGCGCTCGCGGTCGGCCTCGTAGCGGTCGATCGCGTCCGACTGCCGGAGCGTGACGCCGATGTCGTCGAGGCCCTCGAGCAGGCGCCGCGCGATCTCCGCGTCGATCTCGAACCCGACCTGCCGGCCGGCGAAGGACACCTCACGCTGCTCGAGGTCGACGCGCGCGGTCCCCGCGGCCATCAGCTCCTTCACGTCCGCCTCCGCCAGCACGACGGGCAGCAGCCCGATCTTGGTGCAGTTGCTGAAGAAGATGTCAGCGAAGCTCGGTGCGACGATGGCCCGGAAGCCGTAGTCCTCGAGCGCCCACGGCGCGTGCTCTCGCGACGAGCCGCAGCCGAAGTTGCGCCCGGCGGCCAGAATCGGGTTGCTGGGCAGCTCCCAGCCCGGCTGCTTGGCCCAGTCGTGGAACAGGAACTCGCCGAAGCCGGTGCGCTCCACGCGCTTGAGGAACTGCTTGGGGATGATCTGGTCGGTGTCGACGTCGTTGCGATCGAGCACGGAGACCTGACCCTCGATCACGCGCACGGGGTCCATCACTCCCACCCCCTGATGTCCACGAAGCGGCCCTCGATGGCTGCCGCCGCCGCCATCTTCGGGCTGACCAGATGCGAGCGCGCGCCGCGTCCCTGGCGGCCCTCGAAGTTGCGATTGGAGGTCGACGCCACCCGCTCGCCCGGAGCCGCGATGTCCGGGTTCATTCCGAGGCACATCGAACAGCCCGCCGAGCGCCAGTCGAAGCCCGCGGCGCGGAACACCTCGTCGAGTCCCTCGGCCTCCGCCTGCGCCTTGACCTGCTGAGAGCCGGGCACGACCATCGCCGCGACGGACTCCGCCACGCGCCGGCCTCGCACGACCTCGGCGGCCTCGCGCAGGTCGCCGATGCGCGAGTTGGTGCAGGAGCCGATGAACACCCGGTCGAGGCGAATCTCCTGTATCGGCGTGCCGGCGTCGAGCGCCATGTACTCGAGCGCGCGCTCGTCGCCGTCGTCCTGGGGCTCCGGCACGGCCGCCGTTACGTCCGTGACCATCCCGGGGTTGGTGCCCCAGGTGACCTGCGGGGACAGCGCCGACGCGTCGATCACCACCTCCGAGTCGAACTCGGCGCCGTCGTCGGTGCGCAGGCCGAGCCAGTCCTCGCGCGGCAACGGGTCGGGGGCCGCCTCGCGGCCGGCGAGCCACTCGAACGTGGTCTCGTCCGGGGCGATCATCCCGGCCCTCCCACCGCCCTCGATCGTCATGTTGCACACGGTCATGCGGCCCTCCATCGACAGGCTCTCGACGGCGCGGCCGGCGTACTCGATCACGTGGCCCACGCCGCCCGCCACGCCGATCCGCCCGATCGTGCCGAGGATCAGGTCCTTGGCTGTGACGCCGTAGCCCAACTCCCCGTCGTAGCGGATGCGCATCGCCTTCGGCTTGCGCTGCTGCAAGGTCTGCGTGGCAAGCACGTGCTCCACCTCGCTCGTGCCGATCCCGAACGCGAGCGCCCCGAAGGCGCCGTGCGTGGACGTGTGCGAGTCACCGCAGACGATCGTCATCCCCGGCTGGGTCACGCCCAGCTCGGGTCCGATCACGTGCACGATTCCCTGCCGGCTCGACCCGATCGAGTAGATCGGCACACCGAACTCGTGGCAGTTGCGCTCGAGCGTCTCGACCTGCACGCGCGAGAGCTGGTCGTGGATCTGCGCGGCCGCGGTCGAGCCGTCGGTGGGCACGTTGTGATCGGCCGTCGCGAGCGTCCGGTCGGGGCGGCGCAGCCTGCGCTCCGCCAGGCGCAGCGATTCGAACGCCTGCGCGGAGGTGACCTCGTGCACCAGGTGGAGGTCGATGTAGAGCAGGCTCTCGGCCACCTCGTGGGCGTCCCAGATCTTGTCGAAGAGTGTCTTGGGCATCAGTCAGCTCCTGCGTAGGCCGGCGGCCACTACAGCGTAGAAGCGCGCGTCACCGCCGCCGGGGTTCTCGAAGTGGTGGGGCAGGTCTGCGTCGAAGGTCACGGCGTCTCCGTCGTCGAGCTCGTGGACGCGGCCGCCGCAGACGAAGCGGACCCCGCCCTCGACCACGACGGCGGTCTCGCGGCTGCCGGGCTCGTGCATCGGTGGGTCGTCCGGCTCCGCCGTCGACGCGCCGGGTGCCAGGACGTGCAGCGAGACCTCGGCCCTCAGGCCGGGCAGCGGCGGGGTGAGCACCTCATAGCGGTGTCGCGGCGCGCCGCCGTGGCGTCGCTCGGCCGCGCGCACGACGACCACGCCGTCGGTCTCGTCCAGGCGCAGCAGTTGAGACAGGCTCAGCTCCAGCCCGCCGGCGATCCGCTCCGCCACCGAGAGCGTCGGGCTGGTCTCGCCGCGCTCGACCTGCGACAGCATCGGCGCGGACACGCCGCTGCGCTCGGCAAGGTCGCGCAGGGACAGATCCATCCCCTCACGCAGGCTGCGGATCCGGGTACCGACCACACGACCGTTGACCGCCATGGAACGCTGTACGTTATCACGGACGTTTGTATGTTCAGGGCTCGTCGCGCTGGCGCTGCTTGCTAGCGGTTGTGGCGACGAGGACGGGCCCGCCGATCGCACGGAGCGGTTCGAGCGCACGCCGCTCAACCGCCCCGCGGAGTCCGGGCGTGAGGCGCGGCGGGCCTGCGGGATCGTCCGCCCCACCGAGGTTGCGCGCCTGGCCCGCATGCGCGGCGCGACCTTCGAGGCCCGGCCCAACGACTCCACCGACCTCTCGATCTGCGACTGGCGCGCCGGCGGCATGCGTGTCCAGCTGATCATCGACTCTGCGCCGCGCGCCCAGCTGCGCTACTACAACCAGCTCGCCGAGCAGCTGCAGTTCCACAACCAGGACCGCGAGCGGCGTCCGTACCAGCTGAAGCGCGTGGGGGACGACGATGCCTACGGCGGCGCTGGCGCCTGGTGGACGCGCAGCAAAGGGCAGCTGGTGGCCTACGCCGACGACCGCATCCTGCGCATCCGCGTGGCCGGCGACGGGCTCCGCAACGCCCGCAAGCGGGCCGCGTCCGTGAGGCTCGCCCGGCTCGCGTTCAGGCGGCTCAGCGAGCCTGGCGCGTAGGCCGGACCAGGACCTCGTTGAGGCACACGTGCGACGGCCGGGTCACCGCGTAGAGGATCGCGTCGGCGATGTCCTCCGCCTGCAGCACCTCACCGATCTGCTCGCGCGAGCGCGCCGTGGCCTGGCGCACCAGCGGGTCGGTGTTGTGGCCCTGCAGCTCGGTGTCGACGAAACCGGGCGCGACCACCGTCACGCGCACGCCGCAGTGCAGCGCCTCCTGGCGCAGCGCCTCGGAGAAGGCGTGCACCCCGAACTTGGTCATGTTGTAGACGGCCGCCCCGGCGGCGGCTCGGCGGCCGGCCACCGAGGACAGGTTCACGATGTCCCCTCCCCCGCTCTGCGCGATCAGCGGCAGCGCGGCATGGGTGGCCACCAGCAGGCCCCAGAGGTTCACGTCGAGCATGCGGCGCCAGTCGGCGGTGTCCGCGCCGTCCACCGCGCCGAGCAGCATCACGCCGGCGTTGTTGACGAGCCCGTGGAGCCCGCCGTGCTCGGCGTGTGCGGCGTCGACGAACGTGCGCGTCTGCTGCTCGTCCGTCAGGTCCACCTCGTGGATCGAGGCGGGACCGTCCAGCCGCGCGCTGAGCTCCTCGAGGCGATCCTTGCGGCGGGCCGCCAGCGCCACCGTCGCGCCCGCGCGGGAAAGCGCTGTCGCGGTGGCCGCGCCGATACCGGACGACGCACCCGTGACCGCGACGACCCGGCCTGCCAAGGGCTGGTCCGCCATGCGGCAGCGATCCTACTAGGCTGCCGGCTCGTGACCCGGTTCCATCGGAACGTGAACATCGCTGCGGTGGTGCTCCCGTTCGCGGCCGTCCTGGCCGCGATCCCGATGCTCTGGAATTCGCTGGTGGGCTGGACTGACCTGATGCTGTTCGTGGTCATGTACGCCGTCAGCACCGCTGGCATCACGGTCGGCTACCACCGCCTGCTCACGCACCGGGCGTTCCAGACCTACAAGCCGATCGAGTACATGTTCGCGGCGGCCGGCTCGATGGCCGTCGAGGGCCCCGTGATCGGCTGGGTCTCCGACCACCGCCGCCATCATCAGTTCGCAGACGAGGATGGTGACCCGCACAGCCCGCACGGCCACGGGGACGGCTTCACCGGGACGCTGCGCGGCCTCTGGCACGCCCACCTGGGCTGGCTGTTCGACCACGTGACCGCCGAGCACGCCGAGAAGCACGCGCCCGACCTGCTGGAGGACCGCGGGATGCGGGTCATGCACCGGCTGTTCGGTCCGTTCGTGATCGTCGGCGTGCTGGTCCCATTCCTGGCGGGGTGGGGCCTGCAGGGCGAGCTCGCGGGCGGGCTCACGGCGCTGTTCTGGGCCGGGCTGGTGCGCATCTTCCTCGTGCACCACGTGACCTTCTCGATCAACTCGATCTGCCACTTCTTCGGGCGCCGCCGCTTCAGCACCGACGACCATTCCACCAACGTCTTCTGGCTGGCGCTGCCCTCGTTCGGCGAGGCCTGGCACCACAACCACCACGCCTTCCCGCGCTCGGCACTGCACGGGCTGCGGTGGTGGGAGGTGGACCCGGGCGGCTGGGTGATCCGCGCGATGCAGCGGCTTGGGCTGGCGTGGAACGTCGTGTTGATCACCAGGGAGCGCCAGCAGCAGAAGCTGGCCGCCGGTGCGCGCGAGCCGAAGCCGGCCGCTAGCTAGAGCGCTTCGCGCAGCACCTCGAGCAGCTCGGCTTCGCCCGGTGGGTCGGGCGTGTTGGCGAGCAGGCGGTGCTGTGCCACCGCTGCTGCCACCTTGTCCAGCTGCTCCTCGCTGACGCCCAGGGTGGACAGTCGCGTGTGGCCGCACCGCGCCGACAGCCGGGCCAGCGCCGCCGGTGCCGCCTCGGGATCGCCCGACCCGTCACCGAGCGCCGCGGCCAGCTCCGCGAACGCCGCGGGCGCCCGCGCGAACATCATCCGGGCGGAGTGCGGCAGCATCACCGCGTTCGTCTCGGCGTGCGGCGTCCCGGTCTCGCGGACGATCGTTTGGCACAGCGCGTGGTGCACGGCGATGCCCGTGCAGCCAGAGGAGTAGCCCGCCAGCACCGCGCCGAGCGCCAGGTCCTCGCGTGCGGGCGGATCGGCCGTGACGCCCGCCGCCAGCAGCGCCGCCGCCCGCAGCGCCGTCATGTCCGTCACCGGGTTGGCGAGCGGCGTGTAGAGCGCCTCCATCGCGTGCCCGAGCGCGTTCATCGCGGTCGCCGCGAGCGTCGTCAGCGGCGCGCTGGCCATCAGCATCGGGTCCGCCACCACCAGGGTCGGCGCGACGAACCGCGCGCCCTCGACGCCGGCCGGCCGCCGGTGAAAGGCCGTCATCTCGGCGCCTGAGAGGGTGGTCGGCACCGCGGCGCAGCTCGCGCCCGTTGCCCCGGAAATCGCCTTCGTCGTGTCCACCACGCGCCCGCCGCCCAGGGCCACGAGCGGGCTGTCGGAACGCACCTCGGACAGAAGCTGCGCGGACAGCTCGTCCACTCGGCCCGGCGGCACGTGCACGGCTTGCACGGCCGCCTCCGCGAGTCCCGGGGCGCTCGCCCGCGCCCGCTCCGTGGTCAGCAGCACGAACCCGTCGAACCCGTGCGCGGCCAGCAGGTCCGGCGCCTCGTTGGCCGCGCCGCCGCCGAAGCGCACCAGCCGGTCGCGGTCGCGCCAGGTGAAGTCCGCGCCCACGCTCAGGACGCGGGTGCCTTGCGCGACTCCTGTTGGAGCAGCCGCTCGGCCTCCGCCACGGCGTCGTCGGAGAGCACGTTCGAGAGCGCGCGCAGGTATGCCTTGCCGGACGCCTCGAGGATGTCCGTCGACACGCCCACGGCCGACGCCACTCGGCCCTCCAGCTCGAGCATGACGGTCACCTCGCCGAGCGCGTCCCTGCCGCCCGTGACGGCCGACACGTGGAACTCCTTCAGGCGGGCATCGTGGCCGGTGGCCGCGTTGATCGCGCTGAAGAACGCGTCCACGGGCCCGTCGCCGGTGAACGAGCCGGACTCGACGGTCCCGTCGGGCATGCGCACGGACACCTTGGCGAGCGGTGCACGCACGTTCGACGCCTCCACCTCGAACGACTCGATCTGGAACGCCGCCGGCGCCTGCTTCATCTCGTCCGAGACGATCGCCTCGAGGTCGAGCGCCGTGACCTTCTTCTTCTTGTCCGCCAGCTCCTTGAAGCGCTTGAACGCGCTGTTCAGCGCGGCGCCCTCCACGGCGAAGCCCAGCTCCTCCAGGGCCTTGCGCAGCGCGTGGCGCCCGGAGTGCTTGCCCAGCACGATCGAGTTCGCCTCCAGGCCGATCGTGGTCGCGTCCATGATCTCGTAGGTGGTGCGCTCCTTGAGCACGCCGTCCTGGTGGATGCCGGCCTCGTGCGCGAACGCGTTGCGGCCGACGATCGCCTTGTTGGGCTGTACCGAGTAGCCGGTCAGCCGTGACACCAACCGCGACGTGCGCGCGATCTCGCGCGTGTTGACGCTGCTCCACACGCCAACGCTCGACTCGCGCGTGTGCAGGAGCATCACCATCTCCTCGAGCGAGGCGTTGCCGGCGCGCTCGCCGATCCCGTTCACCGCGCACTCCACCTGACGCGCCCCGGCCTTCACGCCGGAGAACGAGTTGGCGACCGCCAGCCCGAGGTCGTTGTGGCAGTGAACCGACGCGGTGACCTTGGCCAGTCCCGGGACCAGCTCGTACAGGCGGCGCCACATCTCGGCGTACTCGTCGGGCATCGTGTAGCCCACCGTGTCCGGCACGTTGATCGTGGTCGCGCCCTCGTCGAGGGCGATCTGGATCACCTCGGCCATGAACTCGACGTCGGAGCGCGAGCCGTCCTCGGGGGAGAACTCCACGTCCTCGGTGTACTGCCGGGCGTGCGCGACGGCGGCGCGCGCCTGGCCCTTCACGTCTTCACGGGTCGTCTGCAGCTTGCGCTCGATGTGGATGTCGCTGGTGGCGATGAACGTATGGATGCGCGGGCGCTCGGAGTCCTTGACGGCGTTCCACGCCGCGTCGATGTCCTGCTTGCCCGTGCGTGCCAGGCCGCAGATGACCGGTCCGTGCACCTCGCGCGCGATCGCCTGGACGGCATCGAAGTCGCCCGGCGAGGTGATCGGGAAGCCGGCCTCGATGATGTCCACCCCGAGGCGCGCCAGCTGGTGCGCGATCTCCAGCTTCTCCTGCTTGTTGAGCGAGATCCCTGGCGACTGCTCCCCGTCGCGCAAGGTGGTGTCGAAGATCTTTACTCGGTCCGTCTCGCTGCGGTCCACGTCCTGCTCCTGTTCGTCGGTCCTACCTGGTCTCCTTGAGCTTGCGGCTGGCGGCCGCCACGCGTTATTCCCCCCGAGGGGGGAGAAGAAGGAGGAGACGCAGGTCGGCCCGGCACGACATGGTCCGCGAAGCGTACAGCCTTCGCGTGCGAACTAGGCGGTGTCCTCGTGCTCAGTGGGCTCGGGGGCCCGCGTCTGCCTGCCGGGGCGCCGGTAGCCGGTGGCCGCCTGGACGCTGGAGGGCCGCCACTTTGCGCCGCCGCGCATCGTCGGCACGCCCTCGCTGTTGAGCGTGTCCGCGATCGCCTGCAGGGTCATGCCGCCGGCGCGCATCGTTGCGATGCGGCGCTGCAGCAACGGACGGTCTGCCACCGCCGGACGCCCCGTCGTCTGCTCAGCGCGGTGCGGTGGTGCGATGTGCGCGGGCTCCCGCCCGCTCCTGCGCTCCAGCGAGCCCACGCGCGCGAGCGCACGGGCTGCCAGGCGTCCCTCCTCGGTCCGGGTGTCGAGGTCGATGTCGATCACCACGAGCCGTGCACCCAGCTCGTCGAGCCAGTCGATCAGCGTGCCCAGGTTGGCGGCGGAGCGGCTGAGACGGTCGAGGCCGGTGACGACCAGGCAGGTCGCCTCGCCAGCCGCGAGCAACTCGAGCGCATGGGTCAGGCCCGGGCGCTCGAGGTCCGGTCCCGAGTAAGACTGCACGTCGCCGACGAGCTGGTGCAGCACCATCTGGCGCGCCTCGCAGGCCGACTCGATGCTGCGCGCCTGGTAGCGACTCTCGGGGCTGACGACGCGCCGTCGCTCCGGAAACGTGGTGTACCCCAAAGCGAGCTCATGCCCCGGATGGGTTCTTCTGCGCCGACGGGCTGTTGCAGACAGAGGCGGGACGACCGAGGCGTCGCTGTGCGGCGGGAGGTTGGTGGGCGCCATTCTCATCGATGGGTCGAGGCCCGCCGCCGGAGCCACACGACGACCGTGCCGCCGTCGCAGGGCCGGCAGCCCGAGGCCGACCAGCAAGGCCAGCAGGAACAGTGCCGCCGCTCCCGCGAGCAGCATCGTCGTGGAGGTGACGCCGTCGGAGCCGGACGCCGAGCCGTCGCCCTGCGCGTGGGCGGCGCTCACCGGGAAGAGGAGGGCCGGCGCGAGTGCCAGGACGGCCGCACGCAGCTGCCACCACGTCGGATGCAGGTGAGCTAGTTGCGTACGCATGCCCTCCTTTTTCCTCGTATTCGCGAGAATCCCCGCAGGAACGCTTGCAAGTCGGAGCGTACGTCACCCGAGCGCTGCGTACGAATGCGTGTGCCCGGCGTTTATCGTGGGTGGCGTGGACGCCGCCTCCCAGACGCGGGTGGACATCAAGGGATCGATCCTCGAGACGGTCGGCGACACCCCACTCGTGCGGCTCTCGCGGCTCGGCGCGGGCCTGACCCCCGCCCTGGTCGCGAAGGTCGAGGCGCTCAACCCGGGAGGCTCGATCAAGGACCGCGTGGCGATCGCGCTGATCGAGGCCGCCGAGCGCGACGGGCGGCTCAAGCCGGGAGCGACGATCATCGAGCCGACCAGCGGCAACACCGGCACCGGGCTCGCCATGGCGGCATCGCTCAAGGGCTACCGAGTAATCGCCGTGATGCCGGACAAGATGTCCAAGGAGAAGATCGACCTGCTGCGGGCATACGGCGCCGAGGTGGTAGTGGCTCCGACAGAGGTGCCACCGGACTCCCCCGAGTCCTACTACCGCGTCGCCGACCGGCTGACCGCCGAGATCCCCGGCGCGTTCCAGCCGAACCAGTACAGCAACGCCGCCAACCCCGAGTCCCACTACCTGACCACGGGACCCGAGCTGTGGCGCCAGTCCGGCGGGCAGATAACCCATCTCGTGGCGGGCGTGGGCACCGGCGGGACCATCACGGGAGTCGGTCGCTACCTGCGCGAGCAGAACCCCGACGTCGTGATCGTGGGCGCCGACCCCGTCGGCTCGATCTACTCGGGCGGCGAGGACGGCGTCAAGCCATACCTCGTCGAAGGCGTGGGCGAGGACTTCTGGCCGCAGACCTACGATCCCTCGATCGTCGACCGCTACGTCACCGTCTCCGACAAGGACTCGTTCCTCTGGACGCGGCGGCTGGCGGAGACCGAGGGCATCCTGGCGGGCGGCTCCTGCGGCCTGGCCCTGTACGCCGCCTACGAGGTCGCAAGAGAGATCGACGACCCCACCGCGATGGTCGCGGTGATCCTGCCCGACGGCGGCCGCTCCTACCTGTCCAAGGTCTACAACGACGCGTGGATGCGCCAGTACGGCTTCCTCGAGCGCGACGAGGCGCTCACCGTCGGCGACGTGCTGCGCCGCAAGCACGACGAGGACGAGATCCCGCCGCTGCTGACCGTGGAGACCCACGCGAAGGTCCGCGACGCCGTGGCGCTGCTGCACCAGCATCGGGTCTCCCAGCTCGCGGTGGTGTCGGGCCAGGACCCCCACACCGTGGTCGGCTCCGTCAGCGAGCGGGGCCTGCTGCGGCACGCGATGGACGATCCGGCGCTGCTCGGCGCGGAGATCGTGGCCGTGATGGAGCCGCCGTTCCCGGCGGTCGCCGCCGAGGACGGCGTGCGCGAAGCGGTCGAGCTGCTCGCCGACAAGCGCGAGGCCCTGCTGGTGAACATGGACGGTCGCGCGGCGGGCATCGTCACGCGCGCCGACCTGCTCGAGTCCCTGGCGCGGTGACCGGAGACGATCGCTCCGGCGCGGGCCAGCCCGCACCCTCGCGCAAGGCGCGCTTCGCCACTCGCGCCGTACACGCCGGGCTCGATCCCGACCCGACCTACGGCTCGGTGATCCCGCCGATCCACCAGACCTCCACCTACGTGCAGAGCGCCCCCGGAGAGTTCCGGGAGGACTACGACTACGCGCGCTCGGCGAACCCGACTCGCGCGGCGCTCGAGCGGGCGCTCGGTGAGCTGGAGGGCGGGCTCGCGTCCTGCTTCGCGAGCGGCATGGCCGCGACGCACGCCCTGCTCACCGCCGCCTGCAACGCGGGCGACCACGTGATCCTGCCTCGCGATCTCTACGGGGGGACGTACCGCCTGGTCGACAAGGTGCTGAGCCGCTTCGGCGTCGAGTACGACATGGTCGATCAGACCGACCTGGAGGCGCTCGAGCGGGCGCTTCGCCCCGACACCGCGCTGATCTGGGTCGAGACCCCCACCAACCCGCTGCTCAACGTGGTCGACATCGAGGGTGTCGTGGCGCGCGCAGGGGGCGCGCTCGTGGCCGTGGACAACACCTTCGCGACCCCCGCGGTGCAGCGCCCGCTGGAGCTGGGCGCCCAGGCGGTGGTGCACTCGGCCACCAAGTACCTGGGCGGCCACTCGGATGTCGTCGGAGGCGCGGTGGTGGTCGGCGACGAAGGGCTGCACGAGCGGCTTCGCTTCGTGCAGAACGCGGTAGGCGCGGTGCCCGGGCCGTTCGACTGCTTCCTCGTGCACCGTGGCCTGCGCACGCTGCACCTGCGGGTCGCCGCCCACACCGAGAACGGACGTGCCGTGAGCGACTTCCTGCGCGCGGCCGAAGGTGTGCGGGACGTGCGCTGGCCGGGCTTCGGCGGGATGGTCTCGTTCCGCCACGAGCGCGCGACCGGTATCGCCGCCGCCACGGAGATCTTCGCGCTGGCCGAGTCGCTCGGGGGCGTGGAGTCACTGATCGAGGTGCCACAGGCGATGACGCATCAGTCGGTGGAGGGCTCCGACGCCGCGGTTCCGGCCGACCTCGTGCGCCTCTCGTGCGGCGTCGAGGCCGCCGAGGACCTGGTCGACGACCTGCGCCGCGCGCTCGCCTGACGCGCCGATAGGCGTTTGTATGACGGGCGCCGCAGCGACTACAGGCGGGCCGTGGAGACTCCGACACCACGCCCATGTCGTCACATGCGGTGGCCGGGCCGAAGCGCCTGCGCATGGGCCGCTATCTGGGGCTCTCCCTGGCTGTGACGCTCGCCGTCTGCGTGCTGCCTCTGGTCGTGGTGTCTCTGCTCGGGCCCGCGCGCGGCCCACTGGTCGTGGCGGTCCACGTGCTGGCCGCCGTCGTCATCTCGATGGTCGTTGCACGCGTGCTCGCCGTGCTCTGGACCCGCCACGAGAGCTCGAACGACCTGGTGTTCGGCGACCTGCTGATCTGGGGCTGGGTGCGGCGGGCGCTCGCCGAGCGCCGGCTCGACACGGCGGCGCGGCAGCTGGCCGCGCCCGTTCCGTCCGGCGGCGACCGCGCGCTGCTGCTGCGGCGAATGAGCGCGCTGCTCGAGGCGCGCGATCCCTACACCCACGGCCACAGCCGTCGGGTGGCGCGCCACTCCGAGCGGATCGCCCGTGACATGGGTCTCCCCGCCGAGGAGGTGGCACAGGTGCGGGCCGCGGCGCTCGTGCACGACATCGGCAAGATCAACGTGCCCAGGGGAATCCTCAACAAGCCCGGCGAGCTCACGGACGCGGAGTTCGGCCTGGTCAAGCGCCACGCCGGCGACGGCGCGACCATGGTCGCCGAGCTGGGCGACCCGCAGCTGACGGCGATCGTCCGCCACCACCACGAGCGACTCGACGGCGCGCGGGTATCCCGACGGCCTCGCCGGTCAGGACATCCCGCTCGGTGCCCGGATCATCGCCGTGGCCGACACCTTCGACGCGATCACCTCCACCCGCGCCTACCGCAACCCCCGCACGCACAAGCAGGCGCTGGACGTGCTCCAGCGCGAGGGCGGGACGCAGCTCGACCCCGACGCCGTGGCCGCGTTCGTCGCCTACTACTCGGCCCGGCGCTCGATCGGCTGGACGACCGCGATCGCAGCAGCGTCGCAGCGCGTGGTATCGGGGCTCGGGGGCGTGCAGTCCGGCCTGGCGGTCGGGGTGGCCCCGCTCACGCAGACGGCCTGCGGGGTCGGCGCCATCGCCCTGATCGGCGCGTGCGTGGGCGGCGCCACCTCCCCGGCCCCCACCCAGTCGACCGCCGCAGCCGAGCCGCCCGCGGTCGAACGGCAGGTCGTCTCCCACGCGGGCGACGCGACCACACCGGCGCCGGCACCGCAGGGCAAGGCCGACGGCCGCGTCGGCGAGGGCATGGAGCCCGTCGAGCGGCGAGGCGACCGCGGCTCGCCCGCGCCGGTAACCGATCGCGGCGCCCCGCGTGCCTTCAGCGCCCCGCTCACCTCACCCGCTCCGGACCGCGACTCGTCCGGAGGCGAGCTGCCCGGCGGTGTGGATCCGCCGCAGGTCCCGGCCCTGCCCACCCTTCCCAATCTGCCCGACGTGCGCGAGGACCCCACCAGCGTGCTGGAGCCCGTCACGGACCTCCCGCAGCCGCAGGTCCCGAGCGTGGGCGTGCCCTAGAGGCTGATCGTCCGGCCGGCCTCGAAGCCGTCCCCGGCGACGATGCCGTCCACGACCTCCTTGGGCACCGGCGAGTCCGCGGTCACCAGCATCACCGCGCCGCCCTGGTCGGCCTCCGGCCGGCGTCCGACCGCGGCGGAGATGATGTTGATGCCGGCGTCGCCGAGCATCGTCCCGACCCGGCCGAGCATGCCGGGGCGGTCCTCGTAGCGGAAGATCGCGAGGTGCTCCTCGAGCTGGACGTTGAAGCGCGAGCCCCACGCCTCCAGTAGGTGCGGATGGTGGAGCCCACCGAGGGTCGTACCGGTCACGCGCGTCTCGGTGCCGCCGCTGCGCACGGTGACCCGCACCAGGTCGGTGAAGTCGCGCGCGTGCGAGCTGTTCGTCTGCGACACGGCGATGCCGCGCTCCTCGGCGATCGCCGGTGCGTTGACGTCGTTGACCTCCTCCTCGGTGTGACCTGCGAGCGCCCCCTTGAGCGTCTGCACGGTCAGGAGGCGCGTGTCGCGATCGGCGATGCGGCCGCGATACTCGGTCTCCAGCGCGTCGACCGAGGTGCCCTCGGCCAGCGCCACCGCGATGCGGCCGAGGTTGGCGGCCAGTGGCAGGAACGGGCCCAGCGCCTCCAGGTCCTCGGCGGCGATGGCGGGCACGTTCACCGCACTGGTGACCACGCCTCCGGTCAGCGCCGCGACCACCTGCTCGGCGGCCTGGTAGCCGGCGCGATCGGTGGCCTCCGCGGTGGAGGCGCCGAGGTGCGGGGTGACGACGACGTTGGGGTAGGCGAACAGCGGGTGGTGGGTCACGGGCTCTTCGCGGAAGACGTCGAGCGCGGCGCCGGCGACCTTGCCGGAGTCGAGCGCCTCGCGCAGCGCGTCCTCCACGACCAGCTTGCCGCGCGCGACGTTCACGATGCGCACGCCGTCCTTCATCTTCGCGAAGGCGGCGGCGTCGAGCCAGTTCTCGGTCTCGGCCGTGACAGGCAGGTGGATCGTGATGAAGTCGGCCTGGGCGTATAGGTCGTCGGAGCTGTCCGCGCGCTCCACGCCCAGCTCGCGGAAGCGCTCCTCCGCCACGTACGCGTCGAACGCCAGCACGCGCATGCCGAAGCCGAGCGCGCGCTGGGCGACGAGCTGGCCGATGCGCCCGAAGCCGAGCACGCCGAGCGTCTTCTCGTACACCTCCACGCCGCTGAAGCTGGAGCGTTCCCAGGCCCCGCCCGTCAGCGAGCCGTGCGCCTGGGGCACCTTGCGCACCAGCGCCAGCAGCATCGCCAGCGTGTGCTCCGCGGCGGTGATCACGTTGGACTGGGGCGCGTTGGCCACGACCACGCCGCGCTTGGTGGCAGCGTCCACGTCGACGTTGTCCACCCCCACCCCGGCCCTGCCGACGGCCTTGAGGCGGTCGGCACGCTCGAGCAGCTCCGCGGTCAACGTGGTGGCGGAGCGGATCAGGATCCCGTCGAACTCGCCGATGCGGCGCTCGAGCTCGGCGTCGTCCCAGTCCATGCCCAGCTCGACCTCCAAGCCGGCGTCGCGCAGCAGCTGCACGCCGGACTCGCCGATCTTCTCCTTGACGAGGACCTTCACGGCAGGCTCACGTCAGGCCGGTGAGGAGACCGGCACGCCCGCCTCGAGGAAGACGCGCTGGGCAGCGGCTACGCCGGCCCCCAGCTCGAGCTCGAGCCCGAGCTCCCGAAGGGTCATCTCGAAGGCGGCGATCGTGACGACGATGTCGAACGCCCCGAAGTAGCCGCAGTGGGCGATCCGGGCGATCTTGCCCTTGAGCTGGTTCTGCCCGCCGGCGATCGTGACCCCGAAGCGGTCGCGCATCAGCTTCGGGACCTGCGCGCCGTCGATCGAGTCGGGCAGCGAGATCGCCGTGACGACGTTGGAGCCATCGTCCCCGTCGCCGAGCGTGTCGAGCTCGAGGGCGCGCGCGGCTTCCCGGGTGGCGCGCCCCAGCAGGCGATGGCGCTCGTAGACGGCGTCGAGTCCCTCGTCGGCGATCAACCCCAGCGCCACGTCGAGCGCGCAGATCAGGCCGACGGCGGGCGTGAACGGGCTGTCGGGCGGGTCCTTGCGCTGGCCCTTGACGGTGCGCTCCCAGTCGAAGTAGTAGCGCCGGCCGGGCGCCTCCGCGGCGCGCGCGAGCGCAGCTTCGCCGGCGCTCGCGAAGCCCAGTCCGGGCGGCGCCATGAGCGCCTTCTGCGACCCGGAGACGACCACGTCGACTCCCCACTCGTCCTGGGGCAGCGGCACGGCGCCCAGTGCCGACACCGCGTCGACGACGATCAGCGCGCCATGACGGTGCGCGACCTCGGTCAGCTCCTTGACGTCGTTGACGACGCCCGTTGAGGTCTCCGACAGGGTGGTGAAGACCAGCTCGACCCGGTCGTGCTCGGCGAGCCGGCGGTCCAGCTCCGCCGGGTCGACCTTGCGGCCCCACTCGGTCTCCCAGTGGATCGTCTCGGCGCCGTAGGCGTCGCACAGCTCGGCCCAGCGCTGGCCGAACTTCCCGCAGCTGGCCACCAGCGCGGGCTCTCCGGGGCGCACCAGGTTGGCCACTGCGGACTCCATGCCGCCGCTGCCCGAGCTGGCGAACACCTGCACCTCGTTGGCGGTGCCGAAGACGAGCTTGAGCCGGTCGAGGACGCGCGCGTACACCGCCACGAACGCCGGTGCGCGGTGATAGAGCATCGGCTCGGCCATCACCTGGGACACGGCCGGCGGCAGCGGCGTGGGTCCGGCGGTCATCAGGTATTGCTTCAGATAGGGGTTCGCCATCGAGCAGGCGAGAATAGCGTCAGCCCAGGAGGGCGCGACCCCCGGCCGCCGCCACGCGCACCACCGCCGTGACGGTGTTGTCGTAGTCGAACTCGTTCTCGAAGTCGCGCCGGAACTCGTCGTCGGTGGCGATCAGCACCACGATCAGGATCCAGACCGCGGTGGCGATCACCGACAGCACGAGCGCGACGATCCCGATGATGAAGCCGGCCTGCGCGAGCCCGGAATTGCGGGTGGTCTCGCCAGAGCGCACCTTCGCCGTGCCCTTGCGCGAATAGACGATGCCGAAGATCGAGCAGGCGATCGACACGATCGAGGAGATCCCGCCGGAGACGATCAGCAGGCCACCGGCCACGAGCGAGAGCACGAAGCCGGCGACCGCTGGACCGTTGTCCGGCTCGACCTGCTGCGGCGCATAGCCGCTCGCCGGGGGCTGCCAGCCCGCCTGCGGCGCCACGGCGGGCTCCGGGGCCTGTGGTGGTGGCTGCGGCGGCGCGGGCCCAAGCTCGGGCTCGGGCCCGGCCGGCTGCGGCGGCAGGAAGCCGGGGCGCTCCCCCTCCACCTCAGAACTCCTGGTCGATCCAGTCCATCATCGAGCGCAGTTCCTTGCCCTCGCGCTCGATCTGGTGGTCCTGCTGCTCGGTCCGCATGCGCTGGAAGTTCTCCTGGCCGGCCTTGTTTTCGGCGATCCACTCCCGCGCGAATTCACCGGACTGGATCTCGCCGAGGATCTTCTTCATCGCCTCGCGCGTGGGCTCGCCGATGATGCGCGGGCCGCGCGTGAGGTCCCCGTACTCGGCGGTGTTGGAGATCGAGTAGCGCATGCCGGTGATGCCCTTCTCGTACATCAGGTCCACGATCAGTTTCAGCTCGTGCAGGCACTCGAAGTACGCAAGGCGCGGGTCGTAGCCGGCTTCCACGAGCGTCTCGTAGCCGGCCCGCACCAGCTCGCTGACTCCGCCGCAGAGCACGGCCTGCTCGCCGAACAGGTCCGTCTCGGTCTCGTCCTTGAAGGTGGTCTCGATCACGCCGGCGCGGGTGCAGCCGATGCCCTTTGCGTAGGCCAGCACCAGCTCCTTGGCCGTGCCGGTGGCGTCCCGGTGGATGGCGATCAGGCCGGGCACGCCGTTGCGCTCGACGTACTGGCGGCGCACCAGGTGGCCGGGGCCCTTGGGCGCGATCATCCCCACGTCGACCTCGGGGCCGGGGTCGATCTGATCGAAGTGGATCGAGAAGCCGTGCGCGAACAGCAGCAGGTTGCCGGGGGCGATCCCGTCGCGGATCTCGGCCTCCCAGACCTCGGCTTGCTTCTCGTCGGGCAGCAGCACCATCACCAGGTCGCCCTCGCTCGCAGCGTCGGCGACGGACTCCACGCGAAGCCCGTCGGCGCGGGCCTTGTCGGCCGAGGCGGAGCCGTCGCGCAGGCCGACTACGACGTCCACGCCGGAGTCCTTGAGGTTGAGAGCGTGGGCGTGGCCCTGCGAGCCGTACCCGAGAATGGCGACGGTCTTGCCGTCGAGCTTGGAGAGGTCGGCGTCCTTGTCGTAAATCATGGGCCGGGGAAGATACTGCGCAACAGCTTTCCACTGGCGTTGCGCGGCAGCGCCTCCACGACGTGCACGGCCTTCGGCACCTTGAACGGGGCCAGACGCTCGCCGCACCACGCGCGCAGCTCCGCGGTCGCCACCGGCTCGTGCAGCACCACGAACGCGGTCACCGCCTCACCCCACTCCGGGTCGGGCAGCCCGGTCACTCCTGCCTCGGCCACGGCCGGGTGCGCCTCCAGCACGCCCTCGACCTCGATCGGGGCCACGTTCTCGCCGCCGGTGACGATCAGCTCCTTCAGGCGGCCGAGCACGTGCAGGCGCCCGTCCTCGTCCAGGCGCCCCAGGTCGCCGGTGTGGAGCCACCCGTCGTCGGCCAGCTCGGCGCGCGCGACCATCGGCCCGCGCACCAGGATCTCCCCGTCGGGGGCCACGTCCAGGTCCACGCCGCGCAGCGGGCGGCCGGGGCTGCCCGCCACGACCTGGGAACAGGTCTCGGTCATCCCGTAGACCGGCACGACCGGAATGCCGGTCGAGCGTGCCCAGTCCAGCAAGCTCGGCGGGCACCGGCCCGCCGCCGAGCGCGATCGCCCGCAGTCCCGGCGTGCTGCTCAGGCCGGCCGCGCGCAGCCTGGTGAGCATCGTCGGCACCAGCGAGGCCAGCGTCACTTCGCCTCCTTCCAGGGCGGCCTTGACCCGCTCGGTGTCGAAGCGGTCGTGGAGGACCACCGCCGTCGCGTTGATCACGCTGCGAATCAGCACGTTCAGGCCGCCGACGTGATGGAGCGGCAGCGGGCACAGCCACCGATCGTCCGGCCGTACCCCGAGCGCGTCGGCCGACGCCAGCGCGCTGGCCGCGTGGTTGGCGTAGGTCAGCTCGACCGCCTTGGGGACGCCAGTGGTGCCGGAGGTGCGGATCACCGTGTGCACGGCGTCCGGGTGGAAGCTCGTACGCAGGGGTCCGCCGTCGCCGCGGGCCGGCGGAGCGCGCTCCGCTGCCGGCGGACCGGGCTCGATCACGGCACCCACGCGCGGGAGCGCGTGCAGGAGCTCGGCGAAGCCCAGGCTCGGGGTGAGCGTGAGCGGCACCCTCTCCCCGGCCCGCACGCCGGACGCGACGAGTTCGCGCGCCCGCGCCCAGGCGCGCTCGTCGAGCTCGGCGAAGGTGAGCACGCCGTCCGCGGCGGCGACCGCCTCGCGGCCGGGGTGCGCACGCGCCGCGGCGGTGAGCCAGTCCTCCACGCCTCAGCGGCGGACCACGCGGAAGCTCACCACTACGGCGCTCGAGCGGTTGCCCGCCGCGTCCGTGACGGTGATCGTCGCCCGGTGGAGGCCCGGGCGCAGCGCGCGGCGCCTGATCCGCCCGCTGAACGTCACACGCTGGGAGCCGGGACGCAGGTTCCCGCGCACCAGGGTCCCGACCCTCACGTAGCGCGTGCAACGCGGGCGGTGGCGCAGAGAGCGCTTGGCGGGGCGGCAGCGGCGCGCGACCCTGCGACCCGCCAGCGCCCGGTCGATCGAGATCCGTGCGCTGCCGGACTCCGAGAGCCGGAAGCGGAAGACCGTGCCGGCGAGCCCGCCGCCACCGACCGCGAAGCGTCGGCGCGTCATCGACAGCCGGGAGACCGTCGGCGCGAACGTGTCGCCCGCTGGCGGCGCGGCGGCGACCGCGACGGGAAGCGAGAAGTCCTGCCTCGGCGTCGCGTCGAGGTTGCCCGTAGTCCCGGCCCTGAATCCCATCCCGCGCCCGGCGAAGACTGCCCAGATGCGCTCGCTGTCGCCGAAGCCGCGGTTGGTGTCGGCCTGCAGGATCGCGTTGCGCATGTCGAGGAAGCTCGGGTTCGCGGGCGCCAGCCTCAGCCCGTCAGTCACCAGCGCGCGGGCCCGTGCGATCCCCTCCGGCGCCCCGTGGTCGGCGATCATGCGGGTGCGCAGATCCCAGAGCGTCTGGACCCAGATCTCGCCGTCGGCGTGGACCTCGGGCGTGCCGACGATCTTCCCGAAGTCGCCGTACGTGTAGCCCCCCGGCCCCGCGCCGCCCGTCCCGGGACACGCCGACGCCGGGGCATCGACCGGGCAGTCGAAGGGCTGGGTACGCAGCTGGTCGTTCTCGTAGCGCCCCGCGATCAGTTCACCGGGGGCTGCGCTGTCCGGCTCCAGCCCCTGGCCGTTGAGCAGGTCGAGGGCGTACCAGTCCGCGAAGCCCTCGTCCATCGCCGCCGGCTGCGGCCCGTTGAGCGCCGGGAAGCCGGCCGCGTCGGTGACCAGCCGGTTCGTGAAGCCGTGGGTGTACTCGTGGTAGACGATCAGCGCGTCGTCCGCGGAGTTCACGTCGTGGAGCGCCAGCTGGGTGCGCGTGCAGGCGTTGGACCACAGGTACAGCTGCATCACCAGCGGGGTGCCGTCGGGCACGGGGATCACGAACGCGTTGTTGAGGTGATCGCACGCGGGGTACTCCTCGAACATGGGCTCCGTCTCCGTGGTCGCGCCGTCGTCCACCTGGGCCTGGACGCGGTCGATGCCCTCGAAGTTGCCCGAGCTGTCGTCGAACCCGATCCCCGCGGCATCGCGCAGGTGGTCGTGGAAGCGGTTCACGTAGTAGAAGAGCTGGGTGGCGGCCTGGGCCCGGTTCACGCTCCAGCTGAACGACGTGTCGAAGTTGCTCCACGAGCAGCCGGGCGTCGCGGGACAGTGCTGGCCGGTCGCGCCGGCGGGCTGCGTCACGTGCGGGTAGTTCCACTCCCCCGGCGCCGACGGGCCGATCTCGTCGCCCGCCACCGGGACCGGGTCGGGCGGAAACCCGTCGATGTCGTCGTCGGTGTCGGAGTACACGTGAGCGTTGTCGCCGAACAGACGGGTTGGATCCGTCACCCACGGGTCCGCGCCGGTCTCGGGGAAGGGCTTCACGACCTGGGTGCCGCCGACGGGCGCGCCCGGGTAGTTGTCGAACGCGCTTCCGCTGGCCTCACGCACAAGGCTCACCCGGTAGAGGGTCTGGCCGGTGGTGGCGTCGACGACGGCGTCGTAGACCTCGCGCGGCCCGGCTCGCAGCAGCACGCGCCACGCCAGCCGCGGACGCTCGCCGAACAGGGTCAGACCGGCGCGGTGGCCGCGGGTGAAGGTGGTGGCGCGCTCGGCGCCGGTTGCTGTCGTCGCGCCGCCCGGCACGACCGGCTCGCCCACCGCCCGCGCGGCGGCGAGCAGCGCTTCGAGCGCGGACAGGCGCGGCGCGATCGAGTCCACCGCCGGGTCGGGCAGCGCCCCGTCGCCGACGTTGAGCAGTCGACCGTCGGCATCGAGGTTGGCGCGCAGCCCGGCACCGAACACCGGGATGCCGCGGTAGCGCTGCTCCCACTGCAGATGCGCCGCGCCGCTGTCGGAGCGGTACGAGCGCACCAGCCGCATGCCCTCGAGATCGCCGCCGTCGAGACCGAACTCCCCGGGGTGGGCGCGCACGTAGTGCAGCGCGACGGCGGCGGGCCGGTCCTCGCTCGGTGCTGTGAGGAAGCCGCCGGGCCGAAGCTGCAGGGGCTCGCGCTCGGGCCGTGCGGCGCTCGCGGCGGAGGCACCGAGACCCAGCACGGCAAGCGCGGTTAAGAGGGCGGCGCGGCGCACTGGCGCGGACAGGGTAACCGCCCGGGCCGCCCGCAACTATCGTTTGTCGGCGGAATGACCAGCTCCTGGACCGAGCAGCAGGCCCAGCGCCAGATCCGGCCTGCCGCCGCCTGGCGCCCCGGGGGCGGCGAGTACGAGGACATCCGCTACGAGATCGCGGACGGGATCGCGAAGATCACGATCGACCGCCCCGAGCTGCGCAACGCCTTCCGGCCCGAGACGCTGATCGAGCTCTCCGAGGCGCTCGAGCGCGCCCGCGAGGACACGGAGGTCGGTGTGATCGTGCTCACCGGCGAGGGGCCGCTCGCGTTCTGCTCCGGCGGCGACCAGCACGTGCGCGGCGACTCCGGCTACGTGGCCGGCGGCGCGACGGTAGGGCGCTTCCACGTGACCGATCTGCAGGTGCAGATGCGGCGTACCCCGAAGCCGGTCGTGGCGATGGTCGCCGGGTACGCCATCGGCGGCGGGCACGTGCTGCACGTGGTCTGCGACCTCACGATCGCGGCCGACAACGCGCGCTTCGGGCAGACCGGCCCGCGCGTCGGGAGCTTCGACGGCGGGTTCGGCGCCAGCCTGCTCGCGGCTCAGGTCGGCCCCAAGAAGGCCAAGGAGATCTGGTTCCTCTGCCGGCAGTACTCGGCCGAGGAGGCACTCGACATGGGGCTCGTGAACACAGTCGTGCCGCTGGAGGGGCTCGAGGAGGAGACCGTCGCCTGGTGCCGCGAGATGCTCGAGCTGTCCCCGTTCGCGCTGCGACTCCTGAAGGCGAGCTTCCACGCCTCGGAGGACGGCCTCGCCGGTATCCAGCAGCTGGCCCACGACGCCAACCTGCTCTTCTACGCGAGCGAAGAGGCCCAAGAGGGCCGCGACGCCTACCGCGAGAAGCGCCGGCCAGACTTCGGGAAGTTCCCGAAGCGGCCGTGAGCGGCACCGTCGGCCGGGCGGCGGCACCGCGCGGCACCCTCAAGCTGTGGCTGCTCGCGGCGCGCCCGCGGACCCTGCCGGCCGCGGTGGCGCCGGTGCTGGTCGGCACGTCGCTGGCCGCGACCGAGGACGAGTTCAGCGTGCTGCCCTTCGTCGCCGCGCTGCTCGGCAGCGTGTTCATCCAGATCGGAACCAACCTGTCCAACGACTACTCGGATGCGCGCCGCGGCGCCGACACCGAGGAGCGGCTGGGCCCAGTGCGGGTGACCGCCGGGGGGCTGATGCCGCCGAAGCGGGTCCTGGTCGGCACCTACGTCGCGTTCGGCATCGCGGTGGCCGCGGGGCTCTACCTCGCCTCGGTCGCGGGCTGGGAGCTGCTGGTGGTGGGCGCCGCCTCGATCCTCGCCGGCGTCCTCTACACGGGTGGCCCGCGCCCGTACGGGTACGAGGGCCTCGGTGAGCTGTTCGTGTTCGTCTTCTTCGGGCTCGTGGCGGTGGCGGGCTCCTACTTCGTGCAGACCGAGGAGCTGCGCTGGGAGGCGTTCGCGCTCGCCGTGCCGGTCGGCCTGCTCGCCTCGGCGATCCTCGTGGTCAACAACGTGCGCGACATCGACACCGACCGGCGTGCCGGCAAGCGCACGCTCGCCGTGAAGCTCGGCCGCGACCGCGCCCGGCTGCTGTTCACCGGGATGGTGGTGCTGGCGTTCGCGGCGCCGCCGGCCACCTGGGCGTTCGGCGGCCTCAGTCCGTGGCTGCTGCTGACGCTCGTGGCGGTGCCGCTCGCGCCGCCTCTGATCGAGACGGTGTCCACGCGCACCGACGGCCCGGCGCTCAACGGGGCGCTGGCGGGCACCGGGCGGCTGCTGGCCATCTTCTCGCTGCTGCTGTCCGCGGGCGTGCTGCTGTCGTGAAGCGCACGCTGCTGCGCATCTCGCTCCCCTTCCGTGAGCCGTTCGTGACGGCCGCGGGCGTGTTCAGCGCGCGCGAGCTGGTGGTGCTGCGCCTGGAGGGCAGCGACGGGACGGTCGGGTGGGGCGAGGCGGCGCCGTTCGAGCCCTACGACGGCGTGCCGCTGGAGCGGGCGATAGCCGCGCTCAGCGGGGGCGGCGGCCGGCGGCCGCCGCAGGCGCGGGCGGCGGAGGAGATCGCCCGGCTCGACCTCGAGGCGCGCCAGGAGGAGCGCCCGCTCGCCGAGCCGGTGCGCGACGCGCTGCCGGTGAACATGACGCTGCCGGCGGGCCCGCCCGCGGAGGTGGCCGAGCGCGCCCGCGAGGGGCTGCGCCAGGGCTTCGCGTGCTTCAAGGTCAAGGTGGGGCTGCCCGAGGACGCCGAGCGGGTGGCCGCGGTGCGCGACGCCGTGGGCCCGTGGCCGGCGATACGGGTGGACGCCAACCGCGCCTGGTCGGTCGACGAGGCGGTCGCGTGCGTCCGCGAGCTCGAGCCGTTCGACCTCGAGTTCGTGGAGCAGCCCTGCCGCAGCCTCGAGGACCTGCGCCAGGTGCGCGGCCGGGTGTCCACGCCGATCGCGGCCGACGAGTCGGTCGGCTCCGCGCGCGCGATCCGGCGTGCCGTGGAGATGGAGGCGTGCGACGTCGTGAACGTCAAGCTGGCCGGAGCTGGCGGCTTCAAGGCCGCCCGCGAGGCGCTGCGCCTGGCGCGCGCGAAGGGCCTCGGCGCATTCCTGTCGAGCACCCTCGACGGCCCCTGGGGCATCGCGGCGGCGCTGCAGCTCGCGGCGTCCGAGGACGTGAAGCTGGCGTGCGGCCTGGCCACGCTCGACCTGTTCGACTCGCCGCTGGCGCGTACGCTTGCCCGGGCCGCGCAACGGCACCCTGCGGGTGCCCGGCGGGCCCGGGCTAGGTGTCGAGCTGGACGAAGACGCCCTGGCCGACGTGCTCGTCGCCGAGTTGCCGGCCTAGTCGTTCAGCTGACCGCGAATCTCCCCGCCGGGGAAGGTCTCGCTGTGCACGTTGGCGTAGGTCACGCCGGCCTTGATCGCGCGCACCAGCTCCTCGAACTGACCGGCGTCGATGCCCTGATCGAGCGGGCCGATCACGTTGGCCGGCCTGATCGTGCCGCTGATCGTGGCGGGAGCGGGCGGGCACGGCTGGGTGCCGGCCGGGCCGTTGCCGAGGTTCGAGCAGAGGAACACGCTGATGCCGCCGTTCACGGCACGCTGCCCGAGGTGGATGTGGGCCTGCTGGACCGGGCCGCTGAGGTCGGCGTAGCTCAGCTGGTAGCGGATTTCCTCGCTGCTGGCGCGCAGCTTGGCGCGGAACTTGCCGCTGGCGTCCGTGGACACCGCCGGGACCTCCTGGAAGCCAGTCAGGCGGGTACGCACCTCCCTGTCGCCCCCGGCCACAGCTGTGGCAACAACGCTCGCGGCCGCCACGACGGCGACCGCGCCTGCAAGATGAAGACGCTTGAGCCTCATGTCGGGGCATACGCAGGCGCGCTAGGGCAGGTTCGACCGGAAGTCGGCGATCAGCCGGGCGACCTGTTCCGGCTGTTGCAGGTGTGGAGCGTGGCCCGCGTGCTCGACGATCCGGGCGCTGCCATTGGGCGTCGTGTCGGCGATCCGGTTGGCGGCCCTCGTGTAGCCGTCGTCGCGCGCGCCCGCGATGGCCAGCACGGGCAGCTCGAGCGTCAGCAGCTCGTGCCAGACCGGCTCCAGCACCCCCTGGCCGGCGGTGCGCAGCAGCAGCGCCAGGGACTGTGGATCCTGGGCGAGGCGGCCCGGGCGCTGTCGCCTCGACCAGGGCCTCGGACTGGTCGGCGAACAGTGGCTGGCGCTCCCAGATGGCCACGACGTCTTCGATCGGCGCGGCCTCGATCCACGAGGCCAGCCGGTCGTCGGCCTCGGCCCGGCCGGCGCGCTCTGCCGGCTCGTCGATGCCGGCGGTGGCGCCGACGGTCACCAGCCCCACGTAGCGGCCGGGGTCGCGCAGGGCCGCTCGCAGCGCGAGCCGACCGCCGAGCGAGTATCCCACGAGCAGCGCCCCCTCCCCCGCCGCGGCGATCTCGCCGAGGCGGCCCTCGAAGGAGTGCTCGCGATGGTCGAGCAGGGTCACCGGCCGCTCCAACTGATCGGCCACCTGCGCCCAGGCGCCGGCGGGCTGCATGAAGCCGGGGATGAGCAGCACGGGCGGCGGCATGGGCGCCAATCATGAACGGCGGTAGCGTGCGGCGCCGTGGAGCCGATCAATCGGACCTACGCGCCCGTCCAGGCGCTCGTCGACGAGCTGGTCCGCTGCGGCATGCGCCACGCCGTCACGTCGCCCGGCTCGCGCAACGCCCCGCTGGCCCTCACGCTCGCGGCGCATCCGCGGCTGCGGGCGGTGTCGGTGCTCGACGAGCGGTCGGCAGGGTTCTTCGCGCTGGGCATGGCCAAGGCGACCGGCCGCCCGGTCGCGATCACGTGCACGTCCGGCACCGCCGCGGCCAACCTGCTCCCCGCCGTCGTCGAGGCCTGGCAGGCCGGGGTGGCGCTCGTGGTGATGACCGCCGACCGGCCGCCTGAGCTGCGGGAGGTGGGCGCCGGCCAGTCGATCGACCAACTCAAGCTCTACGGCGACGCGGTCAAGTGGTTCGTGGAGGTGGGCACCCACGAGCCCGGCCGCGAGACCGCGATCCACCACCGCGCGCTCGGGTGCCGCGCCTACTGGACCGCCGCCGGCGACCGGCCCGGCCCGGTGCATCTGAACTTCCCGCTGCGCGAGCCCCTGGCGCCAGAGCCCGAGCCGCTCGACGCCGCCGACTGGGCGGGCCGCGACGACGGCCGGCCGTGGACGGAGCTGCGCGACCATGCAGCCGCACCGCACGCCGACGACGTGCAGGAGCTGGCGGGGCGGATCGCCGTGCAGAAGCGCGGGGCAATCGTCTGCGGGCCGACGGCGGAGGCAATCGCCGAGCCCGCCGCGCGGTTGGCGGCGGCGTGTGGCTGGCCGCTGCTGGCCGAGCCCACCTCCGGCGTCCGCTGCGGACCGCACGACCGCTCGCACGTGGTGGCCCACTACGACGTGCTGCTGGGGGTGGGCGAGTTCGCCGACGAGCACGCGCCTGGCCTGCTGCTGCGGGTGGGAGACATGCCCACGTCCAAGCCGCTGCGCGCCTGGGCGGCGCGGGCGCCCCAGATGGTGGTCGATCCGCACGCCGCCTGGCACGAGCCCACCCGCCGCGCCGAGCTGCTTCTGCGCGCCGCGGCGGCCCCGACGCTCGACGCGCTCGCGGCGGCGGTCGAGATGCGCGCGCCGGTGCGCGACGAGGGGTGGCTGGCCGCCTGGCGGGCGGCGGACGCCGTGGTCCCAGCGGCGCTGGCGGAGGCGCCCGACCCGTTCGAGCCCAAGGTGCTGGCCGGGCTGGAGCCGGACCTGCCCGACGGGGCGATCGTTTGGCTCAGCTCCTCGATGCCGGTGCGGGACGTCGAGGCCCACTTCCCGCAGTCGGCCAAGCGGCTGCGCTTCCTGTCGAACCGCGGCGCGAACGGGATCGACGGCGTGGTGTCCTCGGCGGCCGGGGCGGCGCTGGCCACGGGCGCGCCCGTCTGGCTGCTCACCGGCGAGCTGGCGCTGCTCCACGACATCGGCGGGCTGCTGGCCGCCCGCCGGGCGGGCGCGGACCTGCACGTGGTGTGCCTCAACAACGGCGGCGGCGGGATCTTCGACTTCCTGCCGGTGGCCGAGCACGCGGACCAGGCCCTCTACGAGGAGCACATCGCCACGCCCGTGACAGCGGACCTGGCCGCGCTGGCGCCCGGGGTGACCGAGGTGCGCACGGATCGCCGGACGAACGTGGAGCTGCACCGGCAGGTCGTGGAGCGCGTGCGGCAGGCGCTCGGCTTCGCGTAGCGCTCCCGTTGACCCCGCGCGACGGCCAGGCTGGGCCCCCAAACCGCGTCATATCCGCGGTTTCGGGGCCCAGTACACAGGTCGGGCCGCCGTTACTCGCTGCCGTTCCTCGGCCCAGGCCGGCACGGGCGCGTCGGCTTCGCGTGGCGCTCCCGTTACAAACGACGGCAGGTGGGGAACAGTTGCCCGCCCCCGCGCGACGAGTGTGGGCCCCCGGGATCACGCATATGGAGACGCTGGGGGCCCACACTCGGGGCGGTCGGGCGGGCGGGCGGTCGGGCGGGGCGGCCGGGGCGCCCTACGGCCGGGCCGGCTCGTTGCCCTCGGTGCCCGTCGGCGCGTCAACCACGGGCGCCCGGCCGCGGCGCAGGCGCGGGAACTGCTGGTCGCCGAACAGTTGCTCGGGCGCCACGAAGCACGGCGGCGCGGAGTTCGAGGCCGTGCCGGACGGGTTGCGCTGCTCGCCGCCGCTGGGGTCGCAGTCGAAGCTCTCGATCGCACCGAGCGGGATCGCCCGGCTGTACGCGTTCGGGGCGATGTAGGTGTTGCCTCGCTCCCACGGCGGCCGGGTGGCTCGCTGCTCCAGCGAGCGACCGTCGATGATCGCCATCTGCGGCAGGTAGTGCTCGCCCGCGCCCCGGGCCTGGTACCCGCCCACGCCGGTCCCGCCGAGCGCGGACGCGCCCACCGACAGGAACTGGCTGACCTGGCCCCGCCCGTATGACAGGTACGCCAGGATCGGGTTGAGCTCGCCGAAGAACGGGTGCGCGGACTCAAGCAGCGGCTCGGCGCCCTCGATGAAGCGCTCCGCCGCCGGTACGCCGGTGGCCGACGCGTCCACCAGCGGGCCGATGTCGCGGAACAGCTGCTCCAGGTCGGGCGACAGGTCGCCGAGGTCGCGCAGCGTCGGCGCCAGGTCGTCCGCGGGCTCGCGCAGGTCGCGCACCAGCGGGTCGGTGTTGCGGGCGAAGTCCTCCAGCCGCCCGACCGTGGCTCGCGTCTCGCGCAGGAAGGTCGGGAAGATCTGGATCGTCTCGGCCAGCGCGTCGTCGCGGGAGGCGAGCGCCGAGAAGGTCGCGTCGCCGTTCACGATCAGGCCGCGCAACTGGCCGTCCTCGCGCGAGATCGCGTGGAACACCCGGCCGGTGTCGCGCACCACCCGCCGCAGGGCCACCTCCTGCTCGTCGAGCGGCCGCAGCAGGTCGGCGCCGTCCTCGAAGAACGGCGCCGCGTTGCCGAGCGAGTCGTTGAGGTCCGACGCGAAGCGACCCGTCGACGCGATGCCGGCCTCGTGCAGCCACTCCTGGAAGTAGCGCCGCGTGCGCGGGTCGAACGCACGGAACACCTCGTCCAGCTCGACCGTGTCCTGCACGTTCGCGCGGTCCAGCGTCCCGCCGTCGTCCAGCGCTTCGCTCTCTGGCTGGCCGGGCGAGAGCTCCACGTAGGTCTCCCCCAGCAGGCTCTTCGTGCGCAGGATCGCGCGGGTGTCGACCCGGATCGGCGCGAAGCGGCTGTCCAGCTCGATCTCCGCGACCGTCGAGCGGCCGCCGGGGCCCAGCTCCGTGACCTTCACCTTGCCCACGTTCACGCCGGCCATGCGCACGTCTGCCTCCTTGGCCAGCAACGCCGCCTCGGGGAACTCCGCCTTGAAGCGGTAGCCCTCGGGCCGCAGCGGCACGGTCCCCCCGAACGACACCCAGAGGAACAGCAGCAGCGCGAACACGGACAGCGTGAACAGGAGCATCGCCGCGATCTTGCCTGCGCTGGGCGGGTTCTTGTTCATGGCGTGGAGAGCGCGTTGAAGTCGCAGGACCCGAACCCGGTGCCGAGCAGCTCGTCGATCGGGCTGCCCGGCTGGATGACGTCGCCGGGACCGCCGATCAGGTCCTCGATCAGGCCGGGGTCGCTGGCGCCGACCTCATCGAGGACGTCGCCGATCAGCCCGTTCAGGACCGCCTCCGGGACCTTGCAGATCGTGACCCGCCGCCACGGCCCCTGGGCGTCGGCGGTCGAGAACAGCGAGACGCCGTTCTGGGCCGCCCATGCCAGCCAGTACAGGAGCCCCTCCTGGCGGCTGCGCTGCTGCGCCACCGACAGCCCGTCGAGGCTCTCGGCGCCACCCGGGTTGTGGGCCCCCATGTTGAAGAAGCGGTTGGTTTCCTCGAGGGCGGTCTCCAGGTCGGGGGTCGCCTTGCTGAGGTCACTGGCGGCCAGCCGCAGGTCGTCGGTGAACGGCCCGGCCACCCGCACGAACGGGCGGATCTCGTCGCGCAGGGGCGGCGTGGTGTCCCTGAAGAAGGGCGTGAGCGCGGCGTTCGTCGCCGGCAGCTTGCGGATCGGCTCGCGCAGCGACTCGAGCGTGCTGCGCAGCAGCGGCGCGAACTCGCGCACCTCGGCGAGCGCCCGCTCGGACGCCCGCAACGACCCGGGCAGGCGCGCCACCGACGTGGAGATGTTCTGCTGCTCGACGGCGAGCGAGTCGAACACGGCGTGCGACGAGCTGACCAGCCTGCGCAGGTCGTCGGGCTGGCGTCCCAGCTCCTGCATCAGCAGCCCGTAGCGGTGCACCAGCCGCTTGAGCGCGCCCCGGCGGCGCGCCGTCGCACGCGTCACGCGCGCCAGGTCGCGGTGTACCGGCTCGAAGCGGCGGAAGGTCTCGCGCAGGTCCGTGCCGCGCCCGCGCAGGCCATCGCCGGCCCCGGACACGAGCAGCTTCAGGTACGGACGTGTGTCGGCGTCCAGGGCGGCGTAGATCTCGTCCGGATCTACGTCCGGCAGCGTGTTCGCGACATCGATCCGGTCGCCCTCGTCGACCACCCGGCCGGTGCCCGGCGAGACCTCCAGGAACATGTCCTTGAGCGCCGTCTTGGGACGCAGCAGGGCGGTCGCGTCCTCGCGGATCAGGTCGTCGTACTGCTGCTCGAGCTCCACGTCGACGACCGCGACGCCGTCGTCCACCTCCACGCCGGAGATACGCCCGACCTCGACCCCCGCTACGCGCACCGTCTGGCCCTGCCCGGGCTGGACGGCCTGGGCGTTCGCCAGCTCGACGGCGATGTGCTTGGGCGTGTCCGACACCAGCGGGAAGCGCAGGCCCTGCTCGGCCAGGATGTACACGCCCACGACCACGCCGAGCACGATCAGCCCGACCACCGCCAGGAAGTCGCGCCAGTGCTTGCGGATCGCGAGCCTCATGGCGACGTCAGCGTCAGCTGGGGGTCGAGGGCCGAGCCGCCGGGCGCCTGGAGGTTGGGCGGCTCCTGGGTCTCGCACGGCACGTCAGGGCGGTGCGGAGGCGGCACGTTCGGGTTGGGCGGGGGTGCCGGCTCCACGCGTCCGGCGGCCAGGTTGGCCGGGCTCACGCCCTGCACGTGGAACACCGGCGTGTTCCCGTCGCTGATGCGGCTCTCGCCGGCCAGCCCGACGAAGCTGCGCATGATCTGCTCACGCACCGCCTGGCCCGAGTTGCCGGCCTCGATGCTGGGGATGGCGGACTCGGCGAACGGCACGAGCACGGAGTTGGTGCACGACGACAGCGCCCTGAGCTGGCGCAGGGTCGGGATCAGGCCGCGGTTGAGGCGGACCAGGCTCGGCACCGCCTGGCGCAGGTCGGCTGCGAGCCCCTTCAGCTCGTCCTCGCCGACCAGCCGGCGCGCCTGGACGATCCACGGGATCGAGGCGTCCAGGGTCGGCACCGATGAGCGCACTCCTGGCAGGGCCTCGCGCGAGAACGCGCGCAGCACCGGGAGCGCGTCGTTGAGCTCGCCGAGCGCGGGATAACCCTCGCGCAGCACGTCGCGCAGGGCAGGCACGGACGCCTCGAGAGCGGCGTCCTGCGCGGCGACAGCTCCGGCCGTTGCGTTCAGGTCAGCCACCAGGTCTTCCAGCACCCTCGGGTTCTCGCCCAGCGCGGCCACGACCCGCCGCTGGCTGCGCAGGATGCGGCGGACGTCCTTGTTGGGCTGCACGCCGAGCAGGGCGTCGTTCGTGAGCGCGCTGAGCCGGTAGGCGGGCTCGAAGGACGGGATCGCGCGGTTGAGCGCCTGCGCCCCGCCCCCGCCGAGCGCCACGGTTCCGTATTCGTACAGCAGCGTCTGGAGGTCGTCGCGCACGTCGGCGTCGAACACCGACAGCACGTCCGGGAGCGTCACCGAGTTGGCGGTCTGGGAGATCGGCAGGGTGGCGCCGTCGTCGAGGCTGTCAGCCGACGACGACCCGGGATCGAGGTCGACGAAGAAGTTGCCCTCGAGCAGGATGCGCGGCCGGATCTGCAGCTCGGCGTCCGCGTGCACCGGCAGGGCGTCCTCGCGCAGCTGCATCGTCACGCGCGCCGCCGGCTCGTCCTCCTCGGCGGCCTCGATCGTGGTGACCTTGCCGACCTCCACCCCCGCCACCCGCACCGGCGCCCCCGGCTTGAGGTTCTGCGCGTCGCGCACGACCGCCTTGAGCTCGTAGGGGTCGCTGAACGGGTTCGATTTGGTGAAGCCGAAGTACGCGGCCACCACCAGCACCACCAGCGTCAGGATGCCCGCGCGGAACGCGTTCACGGGACGTCCTCCAGGTGGTCGATGCCGAGCTGGCGCGACCGATAGGTCCCACCGGCCAGGCCGGGCGTATTGGGGTCCAGCACCACGTGACTGCCGCCGCCGATGAAGCCGGGGCCGGAGGTGTCGGCGGGCCACCGCGGGTTCGTGACGAGCCGGTTTGGATAGCCGGTCTGGCCGCTCTGGCAGTCGGCCCGTCCCTTCGAGTCAACCGCCGGGCCGCCGTACTGGGTGTGCAGCGACTGAGGCTGCGACGGCGACTGGGCGGGCTCGTCGCTCGGCACGTCCACCGGGCGCAGCGACTCGGTCGAGCCCAGCGTGTTCGGCTGAGTCCCGCTGGCGAGCTTGGCGAGGATGCGCTGGTCGGTGCCGCCCGGGACCGTCTCCGACTGGTGGGTGCCGAGCGGCGTGAAGAAGTAGACGAGGTAGTTGCAGACGGTCTGGTAGGGCGCGATCTGGGTGATCGCCGGCCGGGTGACCTCGAGCGCCCGGCCCAGGTCCCGCAGCGACAGCAGCGTGTTCGGGTTCTCCGACAGCGTCTCCAGGGCTTGGAGCAGCTGCTCGATGCGATCGGCCAGCTCGGGCGTGCGCGCGAAGGCGGGCACCCCGGCGCTCAGCGCGCCGTTCACGAGCGGCAGGGCGCGCCGCAGCTCGGCGGCGCCCGGACCGAGGCGGCGGGAGACGTCGGCGAAGCGGGCCAGGAAGGGCGTCTGCACGCGGAAGGACTCGGTGGCTGCCGTGAGCGTCGGCGGCGACTCCTCCAGTGTCTCCTGGAGCGCCTGGGGGTCGCGGTTGAGCGCGGCGAACGTGTCCGCTGCCTCACCGAAGAGCTGCGCCTGCACCGCGGCCACCGGAGCCACCTGACCGGCCGCGGCCCCGAGGGCGGGGATCAGCCTGCGCAGCTCGGTGTCGGGATCGGACAGGTTGCGCATGACCGGCTCCAGGTGCACGAGGAACGGCCTGAGCTCGCGGATCGCCGTGTTGATCTGGTTTCCGCGCCCAGCGAACCCGTCCCCGAACCCGACCAGGGTCTGCTGGGCGTCGGCGCGGGTGCGCGGCGCGAACGTCGACAGCACGTCCTCCAGCTCGGGCGCGGTCGGCGCGGCGTTGCGCAGCGGGACGGTGTCGCCGGCCGCGAACGTGCGGCGCGAGCGGCCCGGCACGAGCTCGACGTACTTGAGCCCGAGCGCCGAGCGCGGCCGGACGCCCACCCGCGTGTCGACCGACAGCGGCTCGATCTGCTTGTCGAGCTTGAGCTCGAGGCGCGCGACGAAGCGCTCGCGGCCGCGGACCTCGCGGCGCACGATGGTGATGCCGTCCACCACGCCGACGCGGAAGCCGCCGGCCCGGACCTCGTTGCCCACCACGAGCTTCGCGCCGTTCGGGATCTCGGCGTTCAGCTTGTAGGTCGGGACGAACGGAAGACCCTGGTTCGCGCTGTACGAGATGAAGACGGCGACGATCGCGATGAGCACGGTCACCGCCCCGATCAGGACCGGGCTGGCGGCGAGCTGTTTGCGGGCCTCTCTCAAGGCGCGAGCAGGTAGTCGAGGAGGCCGGTGGCTCCGCCCGCCGGCGGAGCGGCGGGCGCGGCGGCCGGGACGGCCGGGGCGGCGACTGGCGTGGTCGCGGCGGCGGCGCCCTCCGTCGGGTCGGGGGTCGTCACGCCCGGCTGGGTGGGCCCGAGGAACTGGTTGCAGTCATCGAGGATCTCGTCGCTCGCCTGCGTCATGTACGTCGAGCACGGCGCCACGACGATGCCCAGCCGCAGCACATGCCCAAGGTTGTCGAGCGCGTTGGTGCTGAGCGTCTGCCAGTAGAAGAAGTTCCAGATCGACTCCATGCCGGTGAAGCCGCCCGATCCCGTGATGTGGGTCTTGTCGGGCGCGGGCGGGTCCGTGGCGGCCGCGCGCGGATCCGGCTCGACGGCCCGCTTGCGGTCGTCGATCGTCTCGAGGAACTGGCGCAGTGGCTTGGCGGTGCCGGGCACGTCGCGGGCGAGGAGCCGCAGCTCCCGGATCTCCTCGTCGCTGGCGCGCACCGCTCGGCGGCCGACCACGGACGCGTCGCCGAGCGCCTCGAACGCGGGCGTCCCTGCCTCGGCGAAAGGCCGCAGACGGGTCAGGAAGGTGTCGAGGTCCCCGGACGCGGCGCCGAGGTCGCGCAGGACCGGCTGCTGCGCCTGCGTCAGGTCGCCGAGCTGGCGCATGTAGGGCTCGAGCTCGCCGAGGAACGCGGGCAGCTGCCGGAACGTGGCGGCCAGCTCGGTGCGCCGCGTGGCGGTGGTCTCCGCGGTGCGCCCCGCCTCGCGCACGAACCGGCTCACGTCGCTCTTGCGCTCCTCGAGCGCACCCACGACGCGGTCGGCGTCGGTGATCAGCGACTCGATCGCCTTCGTCTGGCGACCGAGGATGCGCAGCGTCTGGCTCGTCTCGCGCAGCCCCGGATGGGCGCGCCGGATCGCTTCGTTGAGGTCCTGCCCGCGCCCGGCTAGCCCGGCCCCGAGCTCGCCGACGATCAGCCGCAACCGGTCCCGGTACGGGCGCCGCAGGATGTTGTTGACCAGGTCGAGCCCGATCGTGGAGCTGGTCTGGCGCAACGGCACCCGTCCCCCGTCGGGTAGCCGTCGCGACGAGGTGCCGGGCTGGCAGTCGATGAAGTACTCGCCGATGAACGACTGGGGCCGCACCTCGCAGCGCGCGTCGGCGCGCAGGTCGGCCAGGCCGGGCTCGCTGACCTCGGCCTCCACGACCGCCACCGGGTGCGCCTGACCCTCGAGGTGCACCTCCCCGGTCTCGCCGGCGCGCACCCCCGCCACCTTGAAGTCGCCGCCTTCGGTGAGGCCGAAGGCGTTGTCGAGCACGATCTCGTAGCTAGTGGCGTTGGAGCTCTCGTCGGTCGTGGCGCCCACAGCGAGCGCGGCCACCAAGCACGCCGCCACCACCGCGACAACTGCCCAGGCGCGCCTCACGGTCCCACCGACCTCTGGCTGGGGTCGCAGTCGAGCGCCGCCGCCTCGGCCGCCGACAGCACGTTGCTGCCGTCGGGGGCCGGCATCTCGTTGGCGCCCGGGCAGCGGCGGTACTGCCTCGTCTTCGGCCCCGGGCCGTAGAGCAGCTCGGAGAGGTTGATCCAGGCACGCGAGAAGCCGCCGAGGGCGTCGTAGGCGCCCGTTGTGGAGAAGTCGTCGAGCCACCCGACGAAGTCCGGCGTGTACGGGCGGGCGAAGCCGATCGTGGGCGCGGCGGCCTCCAGCGCGTCCGCGCTCTCCGGGAACGCGCCGCGACGCTGCGCGCCGTTCACGGTCTGGTCGTCGAGCGCCACGCGGCTCAGCGGCGGGTAGCTGTTGATCAGCTCGATCAGGTCGTTCGACCCGCCAGCTCGGCTGATCGTGCGCGACAGATCCCGGATCGTGGGCTCGGCGTCGCGCGCGAACAGACGCGCCTGGTCGAGGAACGGGCCGAGGCGCTTCGCGACGGGTTTGGCGGCATCGACGAGCGGATCGACGTCGTCGAGGGCGGAGCGCAGGTTCACGAACGTGGTGTTGGCGCGGCGCATGAACGGCGGCAGCCGCTCGACGGACTCGGCCAGCGCATCCTGTTGGCGCCCGAGGGCGCCGAAGGTGGAGTTCAGGTTCGAGACGACGCCGGTCAGGTCCCCGCGTCGCGCGGCGAGCGCGTTGACGAGCGTCGAGGTGTCGACCAGGAAGCGCTTCAGCAGCGGCTCGTCACGGGTCAGCTCCTCGAACAGGCGGCTGCCGGTGGACAGCGCCGGGTTCAGGTAGTGGACGCCTCGGCGCAGCTGCCTGCCGCGGCCGCGCAGCGTGTCCGCCTGGCCCTTGACGAAGTCGCGCAGCGACTGGCGCGTCTCGGCGTCGAAGAGCGCGAACACCTCGTCCAGCTCGACCGCCGTGGAGGTGTGGTCCGCAGCGATCCGCCCGCCGTCCTCGATCTCGCTCCCGTCGTCGGGACCGAGCTGCAGGTCGATGATTCGGTTGGCGATCCCGGACAGCGACGTCGGCTTGACGATCGCCTGGGTGCCGCTCCGCAGCGGGGCGTAGTCGTCGTCCACGCTGAACGTCACGTCGGCGGTACCGGCCTGGGAGACCTCGATCTCCTGGACGGTCCCCACCGCGTGCCCGGCCACCCGCACCTCGCTGCCCTTCACGAGCTGTCCGGCGTTCACGAACTCCGCCGTGACGCGGTACCCGCCGCTACCTGCGAACAGGGCGTACGACACGACGACGGCCGCGAGCACGATCAGCGCGCCCACCACGGCCCGGACCGCCGGCGAAGCACCCTCCCGCTCGCGCGTTCCGTCCTGTCCCGCGCTCATGCCGTCCCTGTACCCCTCGCTCCGTCGCCGTCACTCGCAGCCCGCCTGGGCGCCGCGCTCATGACAGAAGTGGCAGCAGCGCCTGGAGCTTGACCTCGCTCTCCGCAAGCTCCTCCGCCGGCAGGGAATCGCGCACGATTCCACAGCCCACGTACAAATGCGCAGTTTCCCCGCGCAGCAGGGCGCAGCGCAAGGCGACGCAGAACTCGCCGTCCTCTCCCAGATCGGTCCAGCCGACCGCCCCGGCGTACCACCCGCGATCCAGGCCTTCCAGCGCCGGAATCAGTGGCAATGCGGCTTCGCGGGGCTCGCCGCCGACGGCGGGCGTTGGCAGCAGCATGCCCGCCAGCTCGATCGCGGGCAGCGGATCGGCGAGCTGGGCTCGGATCGGGGTAGCCAAATGTTGGACGTTCTGGACCTTCACCAGCACAGGGTCGTCGGCCGCCGTGACCCACACGCTCACCGGCTCGAGCGTGCGCTCGATGCGCTGCGCGACGATCGCCTGCTCCTCGCGGTCCTTGTCGCTGCGCAGCAGCTGCTCGCCGAGGTGGCCGTCCACCGCCGGGTCGGCACTGCGGCGGGTGGTCCCGGCCAGCGCCACGGTCTGGGCGCGGGCGCCGTCACGGCGCACGAGCAGCTCGGGGCTGGCCCCGACGAACGCCAGCTCCGGGGTCCCGACGCACCAGCAGAAGCACGCCGGGAAGGCCTCTCGCAGCGCCCCGACCACGGCGCCGGGGTCGTACGCGGCCGCCGAGTGGGCGCGCACCTCGCGGGCGAGCACGACCTTCTGCAGCTCACCGGCGCGGATGCGCTCGACGGCCCGCTCGACCGCATGCTCGTAGTGCGAGGGCGGCGCGGCGCTGGCCACCCGCGTGCGTTGTACCGGGTTCGGGTCGATCAGCGGCATGGAGGCTGGCTGCAGTTCTGCGACGCGGTCGAGAACCGCGTTCAGGCGGTGGCCCCGGTCGGGATGCACCACCACCGAGACGGTCATGCGTGCCTCGCCGCGGTGGCGGGCGAGCGACAGCTCCGGGAGCACCAGCGAGCCGGGCGCAAGCGAGGACCACTCGGGGGTCGCCCCGCCATCGTCCGCGAAGGCGAAGCCGCCGACGAACACCGGGCCGGCGGCGGCAGGGCGGTCGGGGTCGAGCCCGGCGTCGTCGGCAAGGGCACGCCGGGCGAGATCGCGCACGCGCACGCTGATCTCGCGGAAGCGGCCCGCGCCGCGCGACTCGAGCGCCGCCGCGCAGCCGAGGCCGGCCAGCACGAAGCCGTTGCGGTCGGGCTGCTCGAAGCAGAAGAAGCGATCGTCGGGCCTCCGGGCACGGAGGACGGCCGCCGAGAGGTCGAGGTCAGCCGGGAGCGGCACGGTGATCGCCGCGAGCACGGGCGCACGCTCACGGCGCGAGCGGTCGACGGCCTCGTCCACCCGCCGGGCGAGGCGCGCCTGGGCGTCGGCGCTCAGCTCGAACGGGCGCTCGGCGCGCGTTGCCGTGAACGACATGCACTGAAGCATGCCGATCCGGGCCGCCCGGCGGGCGCCTGGGCACTACTTGCGAGGATATTCCCCACTTCCGGTGCCCAGGCGGAGCCGCGGGCGGCTAGGTGGCGCCGCGCCCGCGCGAGACGGCGATCTCACCCGTGCGCACCATCTCGATCAGGCCAAACGGGCGAACGAGCTCCTCGAACGCGTGGATCTTGTCGTCGGTGCCGGTTACCTCGACGGTCACGGAGCGCTTCGAAACGTCCACGGTCTTGCCGCGGAAGATGTCCGCGTACTGCATGACCTGCGCGCGCGTGTCGCCGTCCTGGCACGAGATCTTGAACAGCGCGAGCTCGCGTGCCACGGTCTCCAGCGGCTCGAGGTCGCGGATCTTGATCACGTGGACGAGCTTGTGGAGCTGCTTGGTGACCTGGTCGATCGGGTGCGCCGCGCCGTCGACGGTGAGCGTGATGCGCGACATCGACTCGTCGTCGGTCGGACCGACCGCCAGCGAGTCGATGTTGAACCCCCGCCGGGCGAACAGGCCCGCGATGCGGGCCAGGACGCCGGGCTTGTTCTCGACGAGAATCGACAGGATGTGCTTGCGACCGGTGCGGCCGCCACCGCTGACCTCGAGGTCCTCGAGGCTCAGCATCTCCTTCGTCCCGGCTCACCCATGGCTCAGCCCACCATGTCCCGAGCGGCCTGCCCCGCCGGGATCATCGGGTAGCAGTTCTCCTCCTTGGTGACGCGCACGTCCACGAGGACCGGCCCGTCCTCGGCCAGCGCCGCGCGGAAGGCGTCCTTGAGCTCGGACTTCTCCGACACGAGCATGCCGGTGGCGCCGAACGCCTCGGCCAGCTTGACCCAGTCGGGGCTGGAGCCCATCTTCACCGAGGAGTAGCGCCCGTCCCAGAACAGCTCCTGCCACTGGCGCACCATGCCCAGGTAGCCGTTGTTCATCAGGAACACCTTGACCGGGATCTGCTCGTCCACGCAGGTGGCGAACTCCTGGACGTTCATGATCAGCGAGCCGTCGCCGGCGAGGCAGACCACGTCCTGGTCGGGGCAGGCCACCTTCGCCCCCATCGCGGAGGGCAGGCCGAAGCCCATCGTCCCGAGGCCGCCCGAGTTGATCCATTGGCGCGTGCGGGTGAAGCCGTAGTACTGCGCCGCCCACATCTGGTGCTGACCCACGTCGGAGGTGATGATCGCCTTGCCGTCCGTGGCCTCGAACATCGCCTCGACCATGAACTGGGGCTTGATCTCAGAGTCCTCGGAGTCCTCGTACCGCAGCGGGTACTTCTCCTGCCAGCCGTGGAGGCGCTGCCACCAGCCCTCCAGGCGGCCCGGGTCCGCCTCCAGCGCCCGGTACTCGGCCGTCAGCTTCGGCAGGATGCTCTTCGCGTCGCCCACGATCGGGATGTGGGCCGGCACGTTCTTTGAGATCTCCGCCGGGTCGACGTCGATGTGGATGAACTTGGCGCGCGGCGCGAACTCGGACAGCTTGCCGGTGACGCGGTCGTCGAAGCGGGCTCCGATCGCGATGATCAGGTCGGCTTCGTCCATCGCGTAGTTGGCGGTCCGCGTGCCGTGCATGCCGAGCATGCCGAGCCACTGCTTGTGATCGGCGGGGAACGCGCCCAGCCCCATCAGCGTGCAGGTGACCGGCAGGTTGTCGGACAGGCACAGGTCGCGGAACTCGGCGCCGGCATCGGCGTTGACCACGCCGCCGCCGCCGTACACGACCGGCCGACGCGAGTTGGCGAGCGCCTTGGCCGCCAGCCGGATCTGCTTGGCGTTGCCGTCCGTGGTGGGCTGGTAGCCGGGCAGGTGCACCTTGGTGACGGGCTCGTATGGGATGTCGGCCCTCGACAGGTCCTGCGGCACGTCCACCAGCACCGGGCCGGGCCGGCCGCTCGATGCGATGTGGAACGCCTCGTGGATCGCCTTCGGGATGTCGCGCGGATCCTGGATCAGGATCGAGTGCTTGACGATCGGCATCGTGATGCCGGAGATGTCGGCCTCCTGGAAGCCGTCGGTGCCGATCAGGTCGGTACGCACCTGGCCAGTGATGAACACCGTCGGGACGCTGTCCATCATCGCGTCGGCGATCGCGGTGACGAGGTTGGTGGCGCCGGGGCCGCTGGTGGCCAGCGCCACGCCCACGCGCCCGCTCGCCTTCGCGTAGCCCTCTGCCGCGTGGCCCGCGCCCTGCTCGTGGCGACACTGCACGTGGCGGATGCCGGCGTCGTAGAGGGCGTCGTAGGTGGGGAGGTTGGCGCCGCCCGGGATCCCGAATACGTGCTCGACACCCTCTGCCTTGAGGCATTCCATGATGGCGTCGACTGCTCGCATGACGGCACGTACTCCCTTCGAGGTTCCGGGTATGGGCGTCCGGCCCGGCGGCCAGAGCGGGAAATGCAGTCTACCAGCGGGTTTTTGGGGCCCGGACGGGTGGGCGGAGGGCCTCAGCGGGCCGGGGCCACTTCGTCCGGCCAGTCGAGGTCACACCCGCAGCGAGTGCAGACCTGCACGTGAATGGCCAGCACCTTGCCGCATTCCGGGCACCGTCGGCGCGGCTCGCGGTGCTCGTTGCGGTAGAAGACCGCCGCGATCGTGCCCAGCAGCGGCAGGACGGACCCCACGAGGAACCAGATCCAGAACGAGCTGCCCTTGAGCTTGCCGATTACCCCGGCCGAGAGGCCGCAGAAGAACGCGAGGACGACGAACTCCACGGGCGGCGAACCGCCTCAGCGAAGGACGCCGATCGCCCACACGACTGCCACGACCGCGATCACCGCGATCGCGATCCACGCGACCGCCGCGACGAAGCCCAGCACGACCTTGAACAGAACGAAGGCCGCCACCAGCAGCACCCCGATGGCGAGGAGCTTGCGACCGACATTCGCGACCATTTGACCCATGACCCCAAGTCTAGGGAGCGCTGTGGCGCAAACTGCGGCTGCGAGGGGTGGGTGCAAACGTGCCACGCCCCTGGGTGGCTCGGCGGGTGGGCGGCATCCTGCCGCGCGAGCGACTCGAATCGCTGCCGGCAGCGGGGCCTGGCTCCTTGTGCGTCGGTTTCCGCTCCGCCGGGGAGGCGAAGCCAGCGCAGTCGGCCGCATCCGCAGCCTGTGGCACCTTTGTGTTGGCGGGCGGGCGGGAGCGCTGTGGCGCTACAAGAGCCGCGCCGGGCGCGTCGCGAGATAGCGGTCCAGGCCCGGTAGGGGCACGGAGCTCATCACCCATGCCGGCCAGTGCACGCGGAAGCCGAGCCGGCGCAGGCGGTCGAGCAGCCACCACGAGTCCGTGGTGCAGAACACCCCGAAGCTCTCGGGCTCCTGCATCTTCGCCACGCGGTCGAGGGCGGCCAGCACGACCGGCACCAGATCCTGCGCCTCCTCCCCCACCGCCGGCCCGATCTCCCCGACCGAGCTGACCCAGCAGAGCGCCGTGGCCTCGCCGCGCCGCTCGTCGATCGTCGCCAGGCAGGTGCGGGTGCGGCCGAAGAACTCGTGCAGCAACGGGCGTTCGTGGCCGATTGCGGAGGGCTCCAGCCGCTTCCACTCCACCACCGCGCGCTCGGGCGTTAGCGCGTGCACCTCGGTGGGCGGCGCGTCGATCTCCTGCGACCGGCGCTCCAGGTACTCCTCGGTGCGGTGGCGCATGTGCCAGTGCCCGCTGACGGGCATCACCCCGAACTGGGTGTAGAGGGTCAGGTCGGCGGGTCTCCCGAGCCCGAGCACGACGCGCCCGAGCTGGGGCGTGGGCGACTTCGGCCAGCAGCGCTCCAGCAGCGCCCGGCCCACGCCGAGGCCGGCGTGCGACGGCGCCACCCACAGCTCGGCCAGCTCGTCCATCGCCCCGAAGCGCGCCACGCGGGTGTAGCCGATCATCTGGTCGTCCTCCTCGCAGATGACGAAGGCGCCGTCGGCCTGGGCGACGATGAACTCGAGCAGCGGACGCTCTTGGGCCCAGCGGGTCTCGAGGTCGCCCTGCTCGCGCTGGTGCTCAGCCGGGAGCAGCCCGCGCTGCTTGCGCGACACGTCGAGCGCGACCTCGCCGAGTTCGAAGGTGGCGCGCAGGTCGCTGGCGCGACCCTCGCGGAACGACAGCACGCTCACCGCAGCGCCGCTGCCTCGTCCTGGGACTCGCTCAGACGCGGCTGGGTGGCCGAGCTGCCCCAGTTCCGCGGACGCGCGACCGAACACCAGGCCGACGGTCCAATCGACGGCCAGCCGCACCTGGCGCGCCAGGCCGGGCATCATCGCCAGGTGGTACGTGCGCGCCGCGAACCACGCCGGGAAGCCGCGTAGGCGCAACCCGAGCACGGTGGCCACCGCCTTGTGCTGGCCCATGTCGACGAACACGCCGAGCGTGCGATACCGGAACGGCTTCGGCGGGCGCCCGTTCAGCGCCGCCGCCACGTTCTCGGCCACCCGGCGACCCTGGCGGATCGCGTGCTGGCAGGTCGGCGGGCTTGGCGAGCGGCGATGCTTGGCGGGATCGGGCACCGCGGCGGCGTCGCCGATCGCCCACACGTTCGAGCTGCCGGCCACGCGCATCGTCGCGTCCACCTCGATCCGCCCGCCGTCGCTCAGCGGCAGGCCGAGCTCGCGCACCACCGGTGCCGGCATCACGCCGGCCGTCCAGCACAACAGCCGCGTGGGGATGCGCTCCCCGGTGGAGAGCGTGACAGCGCCGCCCTCCGCCGAGGCCAGCGTCGTGCCGGTGCGGATCTCCATGCCGCGGCCGCGCAGCTCTCGCGTGGCGAACTCGGCCAGGCTGGCCGGGATCTCGGGCATCACGCGCTCGCGCGCCTCCACCAGCACGAAGCGAGCGCCGGTGACGCGGCAGCGCGGGTAGCGGTCGATCACGTCGACCACGTAGTCCTGGAGCTCGGCGATGCCCTCCAGGCCCGCGTAGCCGGCGCCGACGAACACAAACGTGAGGTACGCGCGACGAGTCTCCTCGTCGGGCAGCGACTCGGCGATCTCGAGGTTGAGCAGCGCGCGGTTGCGCAAGGCGATCGCGTCGGCGAGCGTCTTGAAGCCGAGCGCGTGCTCGGCGAGTCCCGGCACCGGCAGCACCCGCGAGACCGATCCGAGCGTGACGATCAGCTGGTCGTAGCGGATCGTCTCGGCTCGGCCGTCAACGGTGTCCACGTGCACCTCGTTGCGCGCGGGGTCGGCGCCTGTCACGCGACCGAGGCGGATGTCGGCCCACTCGAGTTCCTCGCGCAGCGGCACGACCACATGCCGCGGCTCGAGCGAACCGGCCGCGGCACCCGGTAGGAGCGGCGTGTAGAGCAGGAAGTTGACGTCGGTGACGAGCAGGATCCGCGCGCTGTGCCGGGGCAGGCGGCGCTCCAGCCGGCGCGCCGCATACAGCCCGCCGAAGCCGCCGCCGGCGATCACCACGTCGTTGCCCACGGCCGCGAGGCTAGCGCGATGGGCCGGCCATACGCCGTGCCGCAAGGCGAGCCTCGTCGAGTGCCGGGCGCATCCGTTCGGGCACGCGTCTGCGCAGCCGCCACGGAGCGCCGGCGAACGCGTGGTTGGCGACCGTGGCGAAGCCCTCCTCGTCGACCCGCAGCGCCAGCAGCAGGTGCGCGACGCGATCGGACGGCGGCAGCTCGGGCTCCGTTGTGCCCACGCAGAAGCAGTGGAGCCGGCGGCCGCCCGGCCGCACCAGCACCGCCCCGGCCTCGCCGACGAGCCATACGCCCAGTTCGCCGCGCTCGAGCGCCAGGCCGCTGGCCCGCTGCAGGTCGCGCTCGTCCGGGCCGAGCAGGTCGCCGAGCAGCCCCTGGGCGACCGGTTCGGCGCGCTCGTTGCGCGCGCCCTTCGGCCGGGCCACGGTGGCCCCGCGCGCCGCGTACAGCTCCGGGATGATCCAGGCGTGCGCGGCCGCCACCACGGCAACCGGGGCCGTGATCGGGTCGAGCCACAGCATCCCGGCTCCGGCCGCGGCGAACGGGACCGAGTACAGCAGGGTCCAGCCGCGCCAGATGCGCTCCCAGCGCCGTAGCCAGCGGGCGTCGGTGCGGGCCCGCCAGGGCACCGAGGCGAGCTCGGGGAGCGCCTGCCCAGCGGTCATGGCGCGCTAGCCGCCGACGATCGGACGGCGCATGATCACGAGGTCGACCTCGCGGGGCAGCTCGCGCACATGCGTGGCCTTGCCGGGACCGTCAGGGACGGTGCCGATGTAGCCGAGCGTCTGCTGCGAGCGGAACTGCTCGGCGGCCTCGGCGAAGGCGAGGTCGTCGGCCGCCGTCCACTCGGCCAGCGTCGTGTGTCCCGTGCGGTCCATCCGGATCAGTCGTGCCATGGGCCCGAGAATACGCCCACGCCCTCCGGGTAGTCGTAACTCATGGCTAGACGAAAGAAGGGCCAGGTCGGACTCGTGGACCGGGTGACGCAGGTGCTCGACCGCGGCGGTCGCCGCGGGCCGCGCGGCGGGGGCGGGATGACCGGCTCGGCGGCCAGCTTCGTGGCCGGGTTCCTCAGCGGCGACGACGGTCCGAAGCGGCGGCGCCGGCGCCGCTAGCCGTCCAGCTTCGCCTGGATCAAGCGCTGGACCTCGCCGCCATCGGCGCGGCCCTTGGTCTCGCGCATGACCGCCCCGACGAGTGCGCCGATGGCCTGCCCCTTTCCGGCCCGGATCTTCTCGACGGCGTCGGGGTTGTCGGCGATGGCGCGATCGACGATCGCGCCCAGCTCGTCCTCGTCGGCACGGCCGAGGCCCTGCGCCTCGACCACCGCGTCCGGGTTGCCGCCGTCGGCGATCAGCACGTCGAGCACCTCGCGGGCGGCCGAGGCCGACACCTGCTTGGCCGCGACCATCGCCACGAGTCGCGCCAGCGCGGCCGGGTCGAGCCGCGTGTCGGCCGGATCGCCGTCGCCGATGGCCGCGGTCAGCTCGTTGGTCGTCCAGTTGGCAAGCCGGCGCGGGTCCTCCCCGTCGGCTGCCAGGGCCGCCTCGTAGAAATCGCCAAGCTCGGAGCGAAACGCGAGCAGCTTGGCCGTGTCGGCCGTCAGCCCCAGCCCCTCCAGGCGCTCCGCACGCGCGGCCGGCAGCTCGGGCAGCGCGGAGCGGGCGCGCTCCAGCATCTCCTCCGTCGGCGCCATCGGCACCAGGTCCGGCTCGGGGAAGTAGCGGTAGTCGTGCGCCTCCTCCTTCGAGCGCAGCGACGTGAGCGACCCGGTCTCGGGGTCGAAGTGCAACGTCTCCTGCTCGACCGCCCCGCCGTCACCCACGAGGCGCTCCTGGCGCGCGATCTCCGCGTCGATGCCGCGCTCGAGGAAGCGGAACGAGTTCATGTTCTTGAGCTCGGTCTTGGTGCCGAGCGTGGACTCACCGACGGGCCGGATCGACACGTTGGCGTCCACCCGCAGCGAGCCCTCCTCCATGTTCACGTCGGACACGCCCATGCGCCGCAGCGTGGCCTGGAGCAGGCGGCCGAACTCCGCCGCCTGGGCCGCCGACCGCAGGTCCGGCTCGGTGACGATCTCCACCAGCGGGGTGCCGCAGCGGTTGAAGTCGACGACGCTGGACTCGGCCCCGTGGATGCGACCCGAGGCGCCCGCGTGCACGAGCTTGGCGGCGTCCTCCTCGAGGTGCACGCGGTGGATGCGCACGTCCCCGAGCTGCCCGCCCGAGCAGAGCGGGATGTCGTACTGGCTGATCTGGTACGCCTTCGGGCTGTCGGGATAGAAGTAGTTCTTGCGGTGGAAGATCGACCGCGGGGCGATCTCGCAGCCGAGCGCGAGCCCGATCATCAGCCCGTAGTGCACCGCCTCCGCGTTGGTCACCGGCAGCGCGCCCGGATGGGCCAGGCAGACGGGGCAGGTACGGGTGTTGGGCTGCTCGCCGAAGGACAGGGCGCAGCTGCAGAACATCTTCGTCCGCGTGGCCAGCTGCACGTGGATCTCGATGCCGATGACGGGCTCGAAATCCGTCACGGCACGGGAACCCCTTCGAAGCCGATCGCCTGCTCGAGCGCATAGGCGGCGTCGAGGATGCGGCTCTCCGAGAACGCCGGGCCGGCGATCTGGAAGCCCACCGGCAGTCCGTCGGACAGGCCGGCCGGGATCGAGATGGCCGGGATGCCGGCCAGCGGCATCGGCACCGTGAAGTAGTCGGACAGGTACATCGCGAGCGGGTCCGCGGTGCGCTCGCCCAGCTCGAACGCGACGGTGGGCGAGGTCGGGGTGACGACGAAGTCGACCTGTTCGAAGGCGGCGTCGAACTCCCGCGCGATCTTGGTGCGGACCTTCTGTGCCGTGCCGTAGTACGCCTCGTAGTACCCCGAGGAGAGCGCGTAGGTGCCGATCATGATACGGCGCTTGACCTCCTCGCCGAAGCCCTCGGCTCGGGTGCCCTCGTACATCGTCAGCAGATCGTCGAAGTGCTCGGTGCGGTACCCGTAGCGCACTCCGTCGTAGCGAGCCAGGTTGGCGCTGGCCTCGGCCGGCGCGATCACGTAGTAGGCGGAGATGCCGTGGCCCGCGCTCGGCAGCCCGATCTCCTGGACGCCGCCCCCGAGCTGCTCGATCCGGTCGAGCGTGCGGCGGCAGACGTCGGCCACCCCGGGGTCGAGTCCTTCCTCGTCCAGGCCCCAGACCCCGAAGCGCAGCCCGTCGAGGCGCTCCGCGCTGGGGAGCGTGACGCCGTCGGGCAGGCCGAGCGAGGTGGAGTCGCACGGGTCGCGCCCCTCCAGCGCCCGCAGCATCAGCGCCGCGTCCGTGACGTCGCGGGTGAGCGGGCCGCACTGATCGAGCGACGAGGCGAACGCGATCATCCCGTAGCGGCTGACCGCCCCATACGTGGGCTTGAGGCCGACCACGCCGCACAGCGACGCGGGCTGGCGGATCGAGCCGCCGGTGTCGGTGCCGATCGCCCAGGGGGCGCGACCGGCCGCCACGGCCGCCGCGCTGCCGCCGCTCGAGCCGCCCGGCACGCGGGCCCGGTCCCAGGGGTTCTGGACCGGGCCGTAGCCGGAGTTCTCGTTCGACGAGCCCATCGCGAACTCGTCCTGGTTGGTCTTGCCGAGCACGGTCGCGCCTGCCTCCTGCAGGTTGCGCACGCTGGTCGCGGTGTACACGGGCAGGTACCCCTCGAGGATGCGGGAGCCGGCCGAGCTGGGCACCCCCTCGACGCAGAACAGGTCCTTGACCGCGACGGGCGGCAGCGTCCCCGGGTCGGCCGGCGTGTCCTCGGCGACCCACAGGTACGCGCCCAGATCGTCGCCGGCGGCGCGGCCGCGCCAGAACTCGAACACCTCAGCGCTGGACACCTCGCCAGAGGCGATCAGCTGCGCCTGCCGCGCGGCGGTGAGGCCGAGCAGGTCGCTCACGAGGCGCCGGGACTGGGCACCCGGAAGCCGCCGTCCGCAACGTCGGGAGCACCGGCGAGCGCCCGTTCGGGCGGCAGGCAGGGCCGCGGCACGTCCTCGCGCAGCACGTTCACCAGGTCCACGACGTGCGAGGTCGGCTCCACGCCCTCGAGGTCGAGCTCGTCCATCTTCTCGACGTGCTCGAGGATCTTGGACAGCTCGCCCGGCATGCGCTCGACCTCCTCCTCGGTCAGCCGTAGCCGGGAGAGGCGGGCCACGTGGAGCACCTGGTCGCGGTCGATCATGGGCCCGCGATTGTAGGTGTCAGCGGCCGAAGCCCGCGCGGTCGACCACGCGGCGCTCGTGCATGCCCACGCCGATCGTGCGGTCGCCCTCACGCACCTCGACGGCGAAGCGCAGCTTGCGCCCGTCGAGCACCTCGTCGAGGTGGGCGTGCACGGTGCACGTGCTGCCCTCGGCCGCGGCGGCCACGTGCTTGACGTGGACCTCGAAGCCGACGGTCGCCCTGCCGTCGGGAAGGTTCTCCCACGCCAGGATCGACGCGCACCGCTCCATGACCGAGATCATCCCCGGCGTCGAGAGCACCTTCACGCCGATCGTGCCGCCCACGTCGGTGAGCAGATCGTCCTCGACCGTGAAGTGCTCGGTGCGCTCGATGCCGGGCTCGATGCTCACCGGTGCGGCGCTGAGATCGCGTCGAGCTCGGGCGGGGGCGGCACCGGCTTGCCGGTGAGGTCGGTGTGCCCTCCCGGCGGCGAGAGGCGCTCGTCGCGCATGGCCACGGCGCCGCCGACCGCGATGCCACCGGCCCCGGCGAGGCCGAGCCAGAGCGCCCACTCGCGCCCGGTCGCCGCTCCTGGAAGGTCGATCACGCGGAACAGCACCAGCAGCACACCGGCCAGGCCGGCGAACGCGACCAGCGCGGACAGCGCGATCGGCACCGCGGGCACGTCCTGGGTCGCGGTGGCGATCGCCAGTAGCACGCCCGCGGCCGCCACGAACGCCAGCAGGATGTCGATCGCGGCGAGCGACTCCCAGCCGCTCGCGTTGCCCGGGCCGTACCAGGGCAGGAACAGCGAAACCAGCAGCGCCACGCCGGACGCCGCCGCCACCCACTCGCCGGCGCGCAGCCTTCGCAGATCCATCCCGCGCGCAGCGTATCGCCGTCGCGGGGTGAGTGGATCCGGCGCCGCCGCCCCCGGCTGCTGAGGGAGTGCCGGGAGCGGACGGGCCGGATGGGCAGGGCCGTCGCGGGGGAAGCCTCGGCCCGCCTGCTGCTCGGACGCTGTTTGCCGGCGACCCGCTGGGACGCTACGTCCGAGCACGCGAGAGATTGCCACCGGACAGGCGGGCGGACCAGTGGGGCCTGCCCGCCTCCGGGGGTACGGTTACCCGTACCTTCAGGTCTGCAGCCGCGCGGCGCGCAGCGTGTTCACGAGCAGCATCGCGCGCGTCATCGGACCCACGCCGCCGGGCACCGGGGTGATCGCGCGCGCCCGCTCCCGGGCCGCGTCGAAGTCCACGTCGCCGACCAGGCCGTCGTCGGTGCGGTTGGTCCCCACGTCGATCACCACGGCGCCCTCGCCCACCATGTCACCGGTCACTAGGCCCGGAGAGCCGACGGCGGCGATCAGCACGTCGGCCTCGCGGCAGACGGCACCGAGGTCGCGCGTGCGCGAGTGGCAGTGCGTGACCGTCGCGTTCGCGGCCAGCAACAGCTGGGCGAGCGGCTTGCCGACCAGGATCGACCGGCCCAGCACCACGGCGCGGGCCCCTTCGAGCTCGGCATCGGCCTCGCGCAACAGCTCCATCACCCCGGCGGGCGTGCAAGCGACCATCGCGTCGGGGTGGTCCTGCATCAGCAGGCCGGCATTGGCCGAGGTCAGGCCGTCGACGTCCTTGGAAGGGCCGATCAGCGAGATGAAGCGATCCTGGGCGAGGTGTCCCGGCAGCGGCAGCTGCAGCAGGATGCCGTGGACGCGCGCATCGGCGTTCAGCTCGCGGAGCAGGCCGTCGAGCTTGTCCGGTGAGGTGTCGGCCCCCAGCTCGTGGTGGAACGACTCGATCCCCACCTCGGCCGAGTCCTCGCGCTTCATGCGCACGTAGATCGCCGACGCGGGGTCGTCCCCGACCAGCACGGTGGCCAGACCCGGCTTGACCGGAAGCGAGGCCACCTCGCGTGCAACGTCCTGCTTGACCCTTGCTGCGACGGCCTTGCCGTCGATGATGTCGGCGCTCACGGGCGGGCAGCCTACTCAGGAGCGCTTCTTGAGGGGCGCGTAGTCCGCCATCAGCTTGCGCTCCGACGCGTCGTCGGCGAAGCGCACGACCACCAGACCGCCCGGCTCGACCCCCACTACCACGCCCTCGCCGAAGTTGGCGTGGGTCACGTCGTCGCCGAGCCCGAAGATCGCGCCGGGGCCGGTGGGCTCGGCGGCGCCGGTGGCGGAGGTGCCCCAGCTGGCGGCGGCCTCGCGCCCGACCGGGCCCTGCTCCTCGCGGTCGGTCAGGTCGAGCGGGATCTCGTCGACGAAGCGGCTGCGCAGGTTCCAGTCGCGGTTGCCGAACAGCGCGCGTGTGCGGGCGTAGCTGAGGTAGAGCACGCGCTTGGCCCGTGTGATGCCCACGTAGGCCAGCCGGCGCTCCTCCTCGAGGTCGCCCGACTCGATCGAGCGCGAGTGCGGGAAAACGCCGTCCTCCATCCCGATGATGAAGACGGTGCCGAATTCGAGGCCCTTGGCGTTGTGGAGGGTCATCAGCGTCACGAGCCCCTGCTCGTCCTCCAGGTTGTCCTGCTCGGAGAACAGCGCGATTTGCTGGAGGAACTGCTCGACCGACGGCTCCTCCGCCGTGCCGTCGTACTCGCGCGCCACGCCCACCAGCTCCTCGAGGTTCTCCAGGCGCACCTGCGATTCCACGGTGCGCTCGGCCTGCAGCGCTTCGGTGTAGCCGGTCTCCTCGAGCGTCTCGGCGAGGAGATCCCCCACCCCCGCCCCGCCATCCACTCGCTCGCGCAGGCGCTCCATCACCGACATGAAGCGCCCGACCGCCTTGACGGCGGCGGTGCCGAGGCCCGGCACCCGCTCGGGCTCGGAGGCCACTTCCCAAACCGTCGCGCCGATCGTGTTCGCGTGCCCGACCAGTCGCGCCTGGGAGGTCTGGCCGATGCCGCGGCGGGGCGAGTTGACGATCCGGCCGAAGGCGACCGTGTCGGAGGGGTTGACGAGCAGCGTCAGGTAGGCGAGCGCGTCCTTGATCTCGGCGCGCTCGTAGAAGCGCGTGCCGCCGATCACCTGGTAGGAGACGCCGAAGCGGACCAGCATGTCCTCGAGCACACGGCTCTGCGCGTTGGCCCGGTAGAAGACCGCGATCTCGTCGCGCGAGCCGCCCTCGTCCACGAGCCGCTCGATCTCGGACACCACGAAGCGCGCCTCCGCGTGCTCGTCCTCGAGCTCCCGCACGTGCACGGGGTCGCCCTCGCCGAGGTCGGACCAGAGCGACTTCTCCTTGCGCGAGCGGTTGTTCGAGATGACCGCGTTGGACGCGTTCAGGATCGTCTGGGTGGAGCGGTAGTTCTGCTCGAGCTTGACCACCTCGGCATCCGGCCAGTCGCGCTCGAAGTCGAGGATGTTGCGGATGTCGGCGCCGCGAAAGGCGTAGACGCTCTGGTCGTCGTCGCCGACCACCGCGATGTTGCGGTGCTCCTCGCAGAGCAGCTGGAGCCAGCGGTACTGCGCGCGGTTCGTGTCCTGGTACTCGTCGACCAGCACGTGGCGGAAGTTGCGCCGGTAGCGATCGCGCACCTCCTCGAACAGCTCGAACAGGTTCACGCAGCGGAACAGCAGGTCGTCGAAGTCCATCGCGTTCGCCGAGTGCAGACGCTGCTCGTAGAGGTCGTACACGTCCGCGGCGGTCTGCTCGAAGAAGCTGCTCACCTTGAGCCGGTAGCCCTCGGCGTCGAGCAGCGCGTTCTTCGCGTCGGAGATCTGGCGGCGGATCCCGCGCGGCGCGAAGCGCTTGGGGTCCACGTCGAGCTCGTCGACGCAGTTCTTGACCAGGCGCAGGGAGTCCTGCTCGTCGTAGATGGTGAAGCCGCGCGTGTAGCCGAGGCGCTCCGCATCGCTGCGCAGCATGCGCGCGCAGGCCGAGTGGAACGTCATGACCCACATGGCTCGCGCCCGGCGGCCGACCAGCACCTCCACCCGCTCGCGCATCTCCTGCGCGGCCTTGTTCGTGAACGTGATCGCGAGGATCTCGCCGGCGCCCGCCTGCCCGGTGCCGACGAGGTGCGCGATGCGGTGGGTCAGCACGCGCGTCTTGCCCGAACCGGCGCCCGCGAGGATCAGCAGTGGGCCGTCGCCGTGGAGCACGGCCTGGCGCTGGGGGTCGTTCAGGCCCTCCACGAGGCTCTCGGTGGCGACGGGCGTGCTCACCCTTCGAGGATAGGCCGCGCTACGGGCAGAACACGTCAGAGGTCGCGCCGCGCGAACGCGGCGCGAGCCCCCGCGGCGAGCAGCAGGAGGTACACGATGCTCCAGGGCCACAGCAGCGGGCCGGCCTCCTGGGCGCCTCCGAACGGGCCGAGCTGCACGATCAGGGCGGTGTTGCCCTCCACGCTCTCGGTGAGCGAGTTCAGCCCGCCTTGGTAGAGCGCCTCGAACGGCAGCAGCCAGGAGGCGACCTTGGCCACGTTGATCAGCGTGTCCACGTTGAGCGCGTCGCCGATCTGGCCGAGCAGCCCGGCGGCCAGGCCGGCGCCGAACGCCATGAACACGGCGATCCCGTTGGCCGTGGCCGAGAGGAAGATCGACCCGAGCAGCGACAGCCCGGCGATCAGCACGACACCCATGATCAGGCCGAGGCCCGGGCTGACCGGGTCGGCGGGCCACCAGCCTCCTGCGATGCCGGTGATCACCATCGCAGCCGTGTAGACGCCGGCCACGTACAGCGCGCACACTCCCGCCGCGGCCGCGAACCGCCCCGCCAGCAGGGCCGACCGGCCCAGCGGGCGCACGACCAGCGGCTGCAGCAGCCCGCGCTCAGCGTCGCCGCGCACCGCCCCGAGGGTCAGGAAGACGGCAAGGACGCACCCCAGGAACAGCGTGGTGAACATCGCGAGGCCGAGCAGCGTCGAGCCGGTGAGGATCTGGTCGTCCACGTCCAGCAGTGCGCCCGCCGCCTCGGCGTCGATCGAGTCGAACGCCGCCTCCGTGCCCACCGCGTACAGCGCCAGGAAGGCCACCGTGAGGATCAGCACGACCACGAACACGCGGCGGCGCATGGACTCGCGCAGCGCGTAGGCGGCGATCGTGAGCGCGCCTCTCATGAAGCCGTCAGCCCTTCGACCGCCTCCAGGTAGGTCTCCTCGAGCGTCGAGGACAGCACCCGCACGCCGTAGACCGATTCGCCGGCGGCCACCAGCTCGGCGACGATGGCGGGCACCTGGTCGCGAGTCGCGTCGGGAAAGGAGCGCACGCCGGAGCCCAGCTCCACCTCCGCCCCGCGCGCCTGTGCGAGGTCGGCCGGGCTGCCGCGGGCCACGATCTTCCCGCCGACCAGGATCGCCACCCGGTCGCATACGCGCTCCACCTCGCTGAGCAGATGCGAGTTGAGCAGGACGGCCACGTTGCGGCGCTTGAGCTCCAGCAGCAGGTCGCGCACGATGCGCCGCCCCACCGGGTCGAGCGCGCTGGTGGGCTCGTCGAGCATCAGCAGCCGGGGATCGCCGACCAGCGCCTGCGCGATTCCGAGGCGCTGCTGCATGCCCTTGGACATCGCCCCCACGCGGGTGCGTGCGGCGTCGCCGAGCCCGACCAGCTCGAGCAGCTCGCGCCGCTCGGCCTCCCCGCCGCCGGATCCGGCGAGCGACTGATGCAGGCTCAGCAACTCGTCCGCCCGCAGCCACTCCGGGAAGCGGAACAGCTCGGCGAGATAGCCGATCGCGGCCCGCGCGGCCGCCGACCCCGCCGGCTCGCCGGCCACGAGCGCCTCGCCCGCCGACGGGCGCACCAGGCCGCAGGCGATCTTGACGAGCGTGGACTTGCCCGCCCCGTTCGGCCCCAGCAGGCCGACGAGCTCGCCGGGCTGCACGTCGATGTCCACGCCGGCCAGCGCCACGGTTCCGCCGTAGCGCTTGGACAGCTCGCGGCAGTCGAAGGCGGCGGGCACGCGCCGCAGTGTAGGAAGGAGGCATGCAGTTGCTGGACGAGGTCCGTGCACGGTGCCGCGCGATCGCCGAGACCGCGCGCTTCGTGGCGATCGACCTGGACGCCTGGTCGGACCCGCCGCCGGCGGGTCCCGCGGCGGTCCCGGCAGGTGGCGCCGATCACCTGCTGCAGCTCGACGCGATCAACTTCGGCTCGGGCTGGTTCCCGACGCTACGCAAGCGCCCGGGGCTGTCCGGCTACCGGACGGTCGAGGCGGCGCTCGGCGAGCACGGTCCGTGGGGCAACGCCGAGTTGCGCGCGCTCGAGGCCGCGGACGTTGCCGCCGTGCTCGGCCAGGATGCGGATCACCCGCTGATGCGCCTCTACGCCGAGGCGCTGCGCGACCTGGGCCGCTTTCTCGGCGAGCGCTGCGCTCTCGACCTGGTCGAGCTGGCGGACGGCTCCGCCGAGCGGCTGGCGACCCTGCTCGCCGAGGGGATGCGCTTCTTCGACGACCGCGGCTTCTACAAGCGCGCCCAGATCGTGCCGAGCGACCTGGCCCTGGCAAGCGTGGCGGAGTTCCACGACCTGGATCGGCTCACGATCTTCGCCGACAACCTCGTCCCGCACGTGCTGCGGGTGGACGGGGTGCTGCGCTACGACCCCGACCTGGCGGCGCGCATCGACGCCGAGGAGCTGCTCCCACCGGGCCGCGCGGAGGTCGAGATCAGAGCGTGCGCGCTGCACGCGTGCGAGGGGCTCGCGCTGCGAACGGGCGTGCCGCCGCGCGTGCTCGACATCCGGCTGTGGAACCGCGGACAGCAGCCGTCGTACAAGGCGGTGCCGCGCCACCGCACGCGCAGCGTCTACTACTGACGGCGCTCAGCCGCCTGCGGAGTCCGGCCCGCGGCGACGCTCCAGGCGCGTGACCTCCGCTCCCCCGGGCTTGCGCCCCGTCTGCTCGGCCACCAGCTCCTCGAGCTCGGTGAGCCGGTTGGCCAGCCCGCCGATCGCGTCCGCGACCGGGTCGGGCAGGTGCGCCCAGTCGGCGTCGGGTCCGTCGGGACGCCGGCCGTCCACGCGCACCGGATGCCCGGGGTTGCCGACGACGGTGGCGTCGGCCGGCACGTCGTGGATCACCACCGAGTTGGCACCGATCTTGGAGCGCGCGCCCACCTCGATCGGTCCGAGCAGCTTCGCGCCCGAGCCGATCATCACCTGGTCGCCGACGGTCGGGTGGCGCTTGCCGCGCGCGAACCCGGTGCCGCCGAGCGTGACGCCCTGGTACATCGTCACGTCGTCGCCGACCTCGGCCGTTTCCCCGATCACCACGCCGGCGCCGTGGTCGATGAACAGGCCGCGACCGATGCGGGCGGCCGGGTGGATCTCCACGCCGGTCACGACCTTCATCAGGTTGGCCAGGATCCCCGGCACCAGCCGCACCCCAGCCTCGTGGAGCACGTGGGCCACGCGGTGCGCGAGCAGCGCCTGGACGCCGCCGTAGGTGAGCAGAATCTCGGCCCGGGACACGCTCCGGGCCGCCGGGTCGCGCTGCTGTGCCGCCGTGAGGTCCTCGCGCACCTCCTGCACAACCCGCGTGAGTGTGGAGATCCCGATCACGGCGCGAAGAATGGCGTGCTGACGTAGCGCTCGCCCGAGTCGGGCACGATCACCACGATCCGCTTGCCGGCCATCCCGGGCCGTGAGCCGACCTCAACGGCCGCGTGCAGAGCGGCTCCGCCGGAGATCCCGGCCAGCACGCCCTCCCGGGCGGCGCTGCGGCGGGCTGTGTCGAGCGCGTCCTCGTCGTCGACCGCCACGATCTCGTCGACGATGTCGCGGTTGAACACGTCCGGCACGAACCCCGCGCCAATGCCCTGGATCTTGTGCGGCCCTGGCAGGCCGCCTGACAGCACCGGCGAGGCCTGCGGCTCGACCGCGATCACCTGCAGCTCCGGGTTGCGCTCCTTGAGCCGCTCGCCGCAACCGGTGATCGTGCCGCCCGTGCCGACTCCGGCCACCAGCACGTCCACGCGCCCGTCCGTGTCGCGCCAGATCTCCTCGGCCGTGGTGCGGCGATGGATGTCCGGGTTGGCCGGGTTGGAGAACTGGTTGGGCACCCAGCAGTCGCCCCGGGCACGGCAGATCCGGCGCGCCTCCTGAATCGCCTCGTCCATGCCGCCCATGGACTCCACCAGCACCACCTCGGCTCCGTAGAGGCGCAGCAGGTTCTCGCGCTCGCGGCTCATGCCCTGCGGCATGGTCAGGATCAGGTCGTAGCCCTTGGCGGCACATACGAACGCGAGCGCGATGCCGGTGTTGCCCGACGTGGACTCGACGATCGTGTTGCGCCCGGGCTCGATGCGGCCCTCGGCCTCCGCGACGTCGATCATCGACACGCCGATGCGGTCCTTGACGCTCCCGGCGGGGTTGTACGCCTCGAGCTTCGCGAGCAGCTCGGCGTCGCAATCGGGCGCCAGCCGCGTCAGGTGGACGAGCGGCGTGTTCCCGACGAGGTCGGCCAGGTTCTCTGGAATGGCGCCGGCGACCGGCGGCACGGTCATGGCCCGACTGTAGCCGCCCCCGTGTCTCAGCCGGGCGGGCCGAGCGTCAGGTGATAGGGGTTGCCGGGCCCGGACAGCAGGCTGCCGAGCGTCGGGCCGAGCAGGCCGCACCCGGTCAGGCGCGGGATCGTGGTGGCGCCGTCGAACGCGATCGGGAAGGCCAGCGGCCCGTCGTAGTTCAGGGTCAGCTCGACCGGTTCAGCCGTCCGGCAGGTGGTCGGCACGCTGAGCAGCCCCAGCCGCAGCTTGCGGATGCGCAGGATCGCCGAGGTGGAGGACCGGATGCTCACGTTGGCGCCGCTCAGCGTCAGCGAGCCCTGGACCGGCTGCGCCTGGTCGAGCTTCGTCGTCGCCTGCGTGGGGACGCCCAGCACGCGGATCGTCGAGGTGAACTCAGGGACGAACACGTCGCCGGTGAGCTGGCTGGTGGTCAGGTTGGCCGAGCCGTTGAACGTCGAACCGGCGGGGAGCGTGATCGCCTGGTCGAGCTTCTTCAGCGTCAGCGTTCCGTTGACCTGGTAGTTGGTGAACGGCAGGACGACGTCGGCGGTGGCGGCGGGAGCCGAGACGGCGCACGCGGCCAGCAGCGCCGCGGCGGCGCCCAGCAGGGCTCGGCATGCGCGGGTGAAGGACATATCGCCAGCATTCCCAGGCTCCGCGGAGAAGAATCGCGATACTCGGGGGCCGATGCCGTCGCCGGAGCCCGTCGCAACGGTCCGCGAGGCCTTCGCCCTCTGGCAGGCGGGCGACTACGACCGGCTGCTCGAGTTCCTGCTGGCCAACTCGAGCCCCGACGTGGAGGTGCACTCGCTGCTGGGCCTGGTGGGCGGCGAGCCCTACCAGGGGCACGACGGCATCCGTACCTGGGTGACCGACATCCAGGAGAACTTCGAGCGCTTCGCGCCGTGGCACGACGCCCTGCACGAGGCCGAGCCGGACCGCGTGGTGGCAACCGGCGGCATCGGCTTCCGCTCGCGGGAGAGCGGCGTGGAGATGGAGGTGCCGTGGGGCTGGGTGTTCGAGTTCGGCGACGGGCAGCTGCGCCGGCTGTTGTTCTACGGATCGCCCGCGGAGGCGCTCGAGGCCGCCGGCCTCGCCTAGTCATGTCGCGACAGAACATCGACGCGGCGCGGGCCTCCGTGGAAGCGGTCAACCGGCGCGACACGGACGCCTTCGTCGCCTGCCTCTCCCCGGACGTGGAATGGGAGGAGCACGGCGACGTGCCCGGGGCCCGCGTGATCTATCACGGGCGCGCGGAGGTTCGGCAGTGGTTCGAGGAGGTGCTCGACCAGCCGTGGGAGCACTTCCACATCGAGGTGGAGGAGATCGAGGCTCTCGACGACGCGCGCGTCTTCAGCGGGCTGCGCATCGCGGCCCGCGGGCGGGGCAGCGGCGTGGACACGGAGCTGCGCTTCTGGACCGTGAGCCGGTTCGCCGACGGCAAGGTCGCCGGGCGTCAGGTGTTCTGGACGCGCGCCGAGGCGCTGGCGAGCGCCTCCGGGTGACGCACCCGGCGTAGCCGCTCCCGTGAGCATGGATGATGCTCACCGGCATGAGGCTCACTTCGAGCTCGGGAGGGGTGCTGGCCCGCCGTCCGGTGGTCGTGGCCTGGCTCCTGTACGCGCTCCTGGCGCTGGTGTTCGTCGGCCAATCGATGCTCCCCGGCAGGACGCTCTCCACCGCCGACCAGCTCTGGCTGGTGCCACCGTGGACCGCGTCTCAGCCGCAGGGCTTCGAGGAGCCCGCGAGGCCTGCTTCCAGTGACTTCCCTTTGGCCTTTCGGCCGTGGCTGTCGCACGCGCGGAACGAGCTTCCGACCGCTCCGCTGTGGAACCCGTACGTCATGGGCGGCCGACCGTTCATCGGCAACGCGCAATCGGCGGTCTTCTCGCCGTTCTCCCTACCGGCGTACATCCTCCCGCTCGGCCTGGCGATGGGCGTCATCGCCTGGATCAAGCTCATGTTGGCTGCCGCAGGCACGTTCCTGCTCGCGCGGGCGCTCCGGATCGGGTGGCCCGGGGCGTTCGTCGCCGGCCTGGTCTACGCGTTCGGGCTCACGCTGGTCACCTGGATGCTCATCGCCGCTCCCGCGAGCGCGTGGGCGCTCATGCCCTGGCTGCTGCTGGCCTCCGAGCGCCTGCTGGCAAGGCCGCGACTCGCCACCGTGGCGCAGCTGGCCGTCGTCGCCGGCGCCGAGCTGACCACCGGACACCCGGAATCGACCTTCCATGCGTTCGCCGCGGCCAGCCTGTTCTTCGCCTTCCGGCTCGTCCGCACGCGCATTCTGCCCGGGCGGCCCGTGCGCGAGTGGCTCGTGCCGGTCGTCCTGTTCGCCGCGGCGCTGCTGTGGGGCGCCGCGCTGGCTGCCGTGGCGATCCTGCCCTTCGTCGAGCTGCTCGCGCACTCGAGCGACATCGCCGATCGCGGCGGGGTCGTGCGCCCCTTCCTCGATCGCCAGTACATCGGTGGGCTCGCCTTTCCCTACTGGTGGGGGGACGGGGCGTTGGGACCCGTCGGGGACATGGCCGGAGAGGTCTCGGGACCGCAGGCCCGGTTCTTCTACGTCGGGGCGCTCCCGCTCATGCTCGCGACGATCGCGCTCCTGCGCCCGACCGCGGGGCGGGTGGCCACCGCAGTCGCCGCGGCCACTTGCCTGCTGGTCGTGTTCGGCGTCTCCCCGGCCTTCGACCTGGCGAACGTGCTGCCAGGGTTCGCCCGCGGCGACAACACACGCCTGATCGCTCCGTTCACGCTGGCGGTGGCGATGCTGGCGGGAATCGGTCTCGAAGACCTGCGCCTGAGGCAGCTCACGGGGCGCCTGAGGTGGGCGGTGCCGGTAGTCGCGGCCGTCGTCCTGTGCGCCCCGCTCGTGTGGGCGGCGAGCCGGTGGCCCGACACGGCAAACCTGCGCGGCGCTCTGTCGGTGGCGTGGAAGCTGACCACCCCGCCGAACGACCTCGATGTCGTTCGGGTCGCGTGGCTCGTCCTGTGGCTGACCTGGGCGGGCGCCGCGGTCGTCCTGCTGGTGACCTGGGCGTGGCGAAGGCTGCCCGCCAACGCCCTGGCGCTGGCCGCCGTCGTGCTCGTCGGCCTGGACCTGTTCCGGGCGGGGATGGGGTTCAACCCGGCGCTGCCGTCGGAGCGTGCGGACCAGCCGGCGACCGCCGCCATCCGCTATCTCCAGACGCGCGCCCCGGCTCGCTTCGCCGGAATCGGGCCTGTCCTGCCGGGCAATCTCGCCATCTCGTACGGCCTGCTCGACGCCCGGGGCTATGACTTCCCCGTCGAACGTCGCTACGCCCGGCTGTGGGAGCACGTGCTGCCGTTTCTCTCGGTGACCCGCGGCGCCTCCGTGTACTACAGCGTCCCGGCGCTGACGCCGCAGGCACTGCACGTCCTCAACCTGCTCGGCGTGGCGGACCTCGCCGTGGCGCCCGCTGCTGCTCCACTCGATGCGCCGGGCCTGCGGGTCGCGTATCGAGGGCCAGATGCCACCGTCTACGCCAACGACAACGCCGTGCCGCGTGCGTTCGTCGTGGCGGGGAACCGCGTGGTTGAGGGCGACGACGCGGCGCTGGCGGCGATCCTGCGGCCGGACTTCGACGCCATGCGAACCGTCGTCACCGAGCGACCGTTCCAAACGGGCGGCGGCTCGGAGCCGGCGAACGCCGGAACCGCTCAGATCCTCCGGTACGGCGCGGAACGCGTGGACATCAGGGCGACCGCCACCCGGCCCGGCATGCTGGTGCTCTCCGACGTGGCCTTCCCCGGCTGGGAGGCGACCGTGGACGGCCGGCCCGCCGAGGTCGAGCGCGTGAACTACCTGATGCGCGGGGTGCCGCTCGAGCGCGGCAGCCATCGCGTCACGTTCGAGTACCGGCCGGCGGCGTGGCGGGTGGGTCTGCTCGTGACGATCGCGGCGCTCGTGGCCCTCGGCTTGGCGGTGTTGCGCCTGGGGCTCCAGCGGGGCCGTCCCCGATGACGTAGCGTGCCGCAGACATGGAGGGTGTCCTCGTCACGCCCGCCGGTCCCGCCGACGCGGCGGCGGTGACCGAGGTGGTCCTGGCGCTCGAGTCGTCGCTGTACGGCGAGAGCGCGTTCTCGGAGGCCGACCTGGAAGGCGAATGGTCGGAGCTCGACGTTCAGCGGGACGCGCACGTCGTGCGCGACGGCGACCGCGTCGTGGGCTACGGCGTTGTGCGCGGGCGAGGCGAGCTCTGGAGCGTCGAGGGGTACGTCCACCCCGACGCGCACGGGCGCGGAATCGGGAAGCTGATCGCGACCGGGCTCGAGCAGCAAGCGGAGCGCGGCGGCGCGGGCAGGGTCCAGAACGCCGTCCTCGAGGCTGACTCCGCAGCCCGCTGGCTGCTCGAGTCGCTCGGCTACGACGCCGTGCGCATCTTCCGGGAGCTGCGCGTCGAGCTCGAGGGGCCGCCGGCCGCAGCTGAGTGGCCGGACGGGCTGCGCGTCGTCCCGTTCGACCCGGAGCGCGACGCGCTCGAGCTCCACGCAGCTCATCAGGAGGCGTTCGCGGACGTCTGGGACTTCAGGCCGCGCGACTTCGAGTCGTGGTCGAAAGGCCATCTCGGGAGCGAGCGCTTCGACCCGACGCTCTGGTGCGTCGTCCGCGCCGGGGACGAGATCGCCGCCGCGACGATCTGCGTGGGTGACACGTACGGCGGCGGCTGGGTCGACGTGCTCTTCACTCGTCGGCCGTGGCGCCGGCGGGGCGTGGGCGCGGCCCTCCTGCGCGACTCGTTCGGGCGCTTCTGGGAGCGCGGCGAGCGCCACATCGGGCTCAGCGTCGACTCGGCCAGCGACACCGGGGCGTTCCGCCTCTACGAGCGCGCCGGCATGGCGCCCACGCTCGGCTGGGCGGTGTACGAGAAGCAGGTTGGCCTGGTCAGGGGCTGATCGGGTCCAGCACGTCCTCCGACAGGTCGAGGTCGCGCAGCGCCTCCGCCTTGCTCACATACGACTTGAGTCGCGGGACATCCGTTTCTAAGTATCCGCTCTCGGCCCGTTGAAGGTGGAGCATGGAACACTCAGGCGGGCATGTCGCAGGAGAACGTGGAAATCGTGCGCAGGTTCCTCAAGGCCGGCGTCGAGGAGGCGCTGCCGTACGCCGATCCCGGCATCGTCTGGAACCCGATCGAGGAGCTGCCGACGCAGGGGCACGATGCGGTGCGGGCAAGCCTTGCCCGCTGGAAGGGCGAGTGGGACGACTACAGGCTGATGGCCGAGGAGTTCGTCGACCGCGGCGACAGCGTCGTGGTGACGGTCCGCTTGGGAGGGCGCGGTCGCGGCAGCGGAATCGAGATCGATGCTCTCTTCTACGACGTGTACACGCTCCGCGACGGCAAGATCGTCCGCATGGACCAGTTCAACGACCGCTCCCAGGCTCTCGCAGCCGTGGGGCTGGCGGATTAGCCGGTGTCGCAGGAGACCGTCGAGCTGACCCGCCGCGGCTTTCAGGCGTTCAACGACCGCGACCTCGACGCCCTGTTGGCGGTCCTGCACGACGACGTGGAGATAGTTCCGATCTTGGCCGCGATGGAGGGCAGCTATCACGGCCATGACGGAGTCCGCAGCTGGTGGACAGGCTTGCTCGGCGGCTTCCCGAACATCAACCTCGAGATGCTCGAGGTGCGCGACCTCGGCGACGTCACCCTCGGAGTGGTGCGCGTGAGCGGTCGGGGGGCTGAGAGCGACACGCCCTTCGACGCGACGGTGTGGCAGGTCTGCGAGTGGCGAGGCCGGAAATGCATCCACTGGCACGCCTACCCCAGCGAAGGCGAGGCCCTCGCAGCCGTTGGGGCTTCGCAGTAGCCGGTGACGCAGGAGAACGTCGAGATCGTCAGCCGCATCTACGAGTCCCTCGGGAATTGGATGCTCGATCTACACAGCGCCTCGGACCAGCTCGACCTGCACTGCGAGGAGCTGATCGACGGGGGCGAGGCTGTCGTCTCGGTGCTGCACGTCCGCACTCCGCCGGGGCAAGGTCGTACGGGTCGTCTGGTTCGCGAGCCGTGAGGAGGCCCTCGAAGCCGCGGGCCTTTCAGAGTAGGGCTAGCCGTACTCAACAATCGCGTCGGGTTGTCACCGTGTGACCCATGCCTCCCCACACTCCCACCGACAGCACTCCCGAGAACGGCCGCCCCAGCCCCCAGGTCGTCCGCCTGATCGAACGGATCAAGCAGCTGGTGGCCGACCAGCGGCGCCTGGGCGAAGACGACCGCGAGGACCGCCGGCGCGACGCGAACCGGCGCGAGATCGCGCGCCTGAAGTGGCGCCTGGCGAACGCCGTGAAGCGCGATCTCAGCCCGGGCACAGGTCTCCGCTTCGCGCTGGCCTTCAGGTCTTGATGGCCACCTACGTGCTGATCCACGGCGCCGGCGTCGACTCGTGGTACTGGCAGCCGTTGGCCGCCGATCTGCGGGGCCGTGGCCACGACGTGGTCGCGGTGGACATGCCGAGCACCGAGCACTCGGCCGGCCTCGAGGGCTACAGGGACGCTGTGCTCGATGGCATCGGCGATCTCAGGGACCTGATCGTGGTCGCCCACTCCTTCGGCGGGTTCGTCGGCCCGCTGGTGTGCGAACGGGTGCCGGCGCAGCTGTTGGTGATGCTGCAGGCGCAGATCCCGAAGCCAGGCGAAGCGCCGGGCGAGTGGTGGGCGAACACCGGCTACGGCGAGGCCAGGGCCGAGTACGACGCCGACGGTCACACGCCCAGCCAGGACGACACGCTGAACTTCGCGCTGCACGACACCCCGACGAAGCTGGCGACCGAGCTCCTCGAGAGCCACCAGGTCGACCAGGCGGGCGGGTCGTTCGACAAGCCGTGGCCTCTGGACGCCTGGCCAGACGTCCCGACCAGGGTGCTGCTGTCAAGAGGCGACCACTTCTTCCCGGTGGACTTCATGCGGAGAGTGGCGAAGGAGCGGCTGAACATCGCCGCCGACGAGATGGACGGCGACCACTGCCCCATGCTCGGCCACCCGCAGGAGCTGGCCGAGCGGCTGGAGGCCTACCGGGGCGAAGGGAAGATCGACTCGGTGCGACCCGCGCGCTCCTCCAGCAGCCGGTCCGCGTAGCGGAGCAGGGCAGCGAGGGAAACGAGCGCCACGACGCCGCCCACGCCAGCGGCCAGGCCGAGCGAGGCGCCGGCGATCGCACCGAGCGCGATCGCGATCGCGCTGCCACCGACCACGCTGTTGATCACGGCGACGACCGTCGCGAAGGTGAAGAACTGCTTGCGCCCCTCGGGCGGCACGGCCGCGTTCTCGAACACCCCTCGGCCGTCGTCGTGCCCGGAGAGCAGGAAGAGCTTCGCCTGGTCGCCGGCGATCTGCTTGTAGTAGTTGCGGATCCGGTTGATCGCGACGCCGTAGCGGAAGTCCTCGGCGCCGCACTCGACCACTCGCACGAACGTGAAGACGCCGAGGACGTAGAGCGTCGGAAGCACGGTCAGGGCGAAGACCTCGAAGGTTGTGCCGATCTCCGATGCCTGGCCGATGAACCCCAGCGCGACCAGGGTGCTGGAGACCGAGAGGATGTAAAGCGAGGCGCGGGAGGCGCTCTCGCTCGCGGTCTGCGAGCGGGCGCCCTGGAGCGTGAAGTGCTCCGTGGTCAGAGCCGTCAAGAGCTCCTGGCGATCGGGTGCCTCCGCCACCCGACCAACGTACCAACGCCGATCGCGCTCAAGCGAGATCGGGCGCGGCTGGGGCTTCGGATCCCGGCGCGGCGGTGCGCCCGGTCCGCGTAAAGCGCCCCGGACGCGAGCCGGTGCGGTTGTTCACGTAGGCGGTGGCGCCCCGGTCGGAGATCACGCGCCCCGGCACGCCCGCGACCACCCCGTTGTCGGGCACGTCGTCGGTGACGACGCAGTTGGCCCCGATCGCGACGTTGTTCCCGATCGTGACCGCGCCGACCACCTTGGCACCAGGACCGATGTACACGCCGTCCCCGATCACCGGGGCCCCCGAGCGCGCACCGCGGTTGGCCTGCCCCAGGGTCACGCCGTGGCTGATGGTGCAGTCGCGCCCGATGCGGGTCCGGTAGTTCACGACGATCCCGCCGAAGTGGCCGATGTAGAAGCCCTCCGCGATCTCGGTGTCGAACGGGATGCTGATCCCGTACCGGCGCGAATAGCGCTGGAGCACGAGGATCGCGAGCCCCCGCGGAACGCGCCCGCTGCCGGCGGTCAGGACCCGGCAGGCGCGCATCACGAACGTGTAGCGGTAGCCCGGGACCGTGACCAGCGCGCGCAGCAGCGTGCGCGCGTCGAAGCCCTCGCCGTAGCGATACAGGTCGGCGCGCCAGAGGCGCTTGAGCTCATCCCAGCGCTGCATGTAGTCCGGCATCCTTGCAGGCGCGCGCGATCACGCGGGCGCAGGGCTTGAGGACAGGCGGGACGCTCTCGAAGCGGTGGGGCTGTCGGAGTAGCTACGCCGTCACGCTCGAGCCTCGATCCAATGCTCGAGCACCCGGACCTCTCGATCGAGGCCGTGCAGCTCGCAGATGCCGGCCAGCGTTTGCGCCGCGGTCGGGCCGCCAGGCCCGGGCAAGGCGTTCAGGGCCGCTAGAGCGAGCTGGGCTTCCGCGGTGGACAGTCGACGCTCGGTGCACAGCCGGGCGTGCCATCTCGGGACCGAGCGGTCGAACCGGGCCGGCTCCACGTCCCGCGCGAGCAGCAGCAGGGCGAGGGCGTCCGCCAGCGTCACGTGCGCGACTTCGGCGGCAAGCCCCCAGGCCATGATGAAGTTGCCGCGGGCGAGGGCTCTCTTGAACTGCGAGTAGGCGCCCCCCTGAGCCGTCACGAACACATGTTCGCACGACGGGCATCACGAGCTTGCCCCCCACTCGCCGTGGGGCGGATACTGCCGGGCGATGTCGCAGGAGAACGTGGAACTGGTCAAGGCGTTCATGGGCCCGTTCGAGAGAGGCGACCGCGATGCGTGGCGTGACTACTTCGATCCAGATGTGGTCTGGGACACGTCCGCGAGCAAGATGCCTGGGGCGGGCATCTACCACGGCCACGAGGGGGTCGAGCAGTTCTTCCGCGAGTGGCTGGGAACCTGGGACGAGTACAGGGTCGAGACCCACGAGTACGTCGATGCCGGTGATTCGGTTGTCCATGTGTTCCGGCAGAGCGGGATTGGCCGGGGCAGCGGCGTTAGAACGGAGCGCGACTTCTTCGGCGTCTACGAGCTCACTGATTCGAAGGTGATTCGTTACGGCCTGTACGAATCTCGTAAGGAAGCCCTCGCAGCCGTGGGGCTGTCGGAGTAGTAGGCGATGTCGCAGGAGAACCTCGATGTGATTGAGCGCGCGATGAGAGCTTTCGACGCGCGGGACATCGACGGGCTGATGCTCGACTACACCGAGGATGTCGAGTGGAGGCTCATAGGCGGCTTCGAGGATCTGTTGGGAGCCGACATCAAAGGCCGTGACGCCGTGCGGGCAGTAGTCACTGAGTGGAGCGAAGAGCTCGGCGTCCGCGGTGAGGTGGAATCGGTGCGCGAGCTCGGTGATCGAGTCCTTGTGATCGGCCGCTTCGCCGGCACGAGCGACGCCAGCGGCGCGGCCTACCGCGGCCCCAGGGGCGCACAGGTCTACACGTTTCGCGACGGACGGATCAGCGCGGTAGACAACTACTACGACGCAGACGTAGCCCTCGCAACCCTGGGCCTGTCTGACTAGCTGATGTCGCAGGAGAACGTTGAGGCAGTGCGGCTCTCGATCGCCGCCTACCAGCGAGGCGACTGGGAAGAGGCGACGGGGTACCTCGCCTCCGACGTGGTGTGGGAGGTCGGGCAGGAGCTCCCGCTGCACGGTCCGGCCGCTGTCCGCGAGATGTGGGCGCGGTGGAACGACGAGTGGGAGCGGCTCGACATGATCGGCGAGGAGATCATCGACGCCGGCGACAAGGTCTTCGTGGCCATGCACTACCACGGGCGTGGCCGCCTCAGCGGAGTCTCCGTCGACCAGCGGGTGTTCGAGCTGCACACCTTCCGGGACGGCCAGTGCGTAACCAAAGTCGACTTCCCGACACGAGCCGAGGCGCTCGAAGCCGCAGGGCTGGTGGACTAGCCGGACCGCTTCCTACTCGGGCCGGCTGAACATGTAGCCGACGACGTTCGTACTCAGGACGTCGCCCTCGTACTCGATGAACAGCCGGCGCCCGGAGGCCGACATGGCCGCAACGAGGACGTGGGCGGCGCCGTCGCTGTAGAAGCCGATCTTGCCAGCCGGCGGCGAGTCCGCCGGAGCGTCCAGCTCCACGACCGCGCGAGTGGCTTTCGGGTACTTGGCGATCAGCTCGTCGTAGGTTCGGTACCTGCCTAGCTGGTCGCCATCGTCCGAGAGGGAGGCGAGCACCAGCGCCCCGGCGATGCCCTGGGTCTTCTCCTCCTCGTCGAGGTGGACCGCGCCCCGCTGGGTGAGCGGCACCGACACGAGCAGCCGGCGTTCGAAATCGAGCCGGCGGTTGCGGCGCGTGACCGTCCGCTTCGGGCGCCACAGGCGGCAGTAGTCGGTCCCGCGCGGGTGGTCACCGGCGAACACCCTGTGACGGTGCCTGGGGACGCGCAGGCCCTCCCCGAAGATGTGAGCCCCGCCCTCCACAAACTCAGTGCACGAGATTTCCAGCACCTTGCCGGCGTAGCGCCGGCGCAGCTTCTCGGCCCGAGCAGTGAAGATCACGAGCACGCCGCCGCGTTGGGCGACCATGCGCACCCCGTCGGCCTCGCCTACCGGGAGCTGCGCCTGGGCCGCTGTCGAGGGGACCAGGAGGACCGCCACCAACGCCGCGATACCGGTGAACGACTTCACACCGATGTGGAGCCTATTCCCTCCAAGGTCTGGGGGATACTGGGCGGGCGATGTCGCAACCAGGCTGTGACGGGAAGCATCCTCGCTCGTAGCGGCTACAGCGTGCGCATCCTCATCTTCGTCTCCCTTGCCGCCGTCCTCCTAGCGGGGTGCGGTTCGCGGGTGGTCGACCGCAGCCGGTCTGCCACACCGCCGTATGACGGCCAGTTGGGGGCAGGTGCGGCTGTCGGCGCGTTGGAGTGCGAGGGCAAGACTCCCTATCGCGACGGCCGGGGTGTCTACGACGACGGTTTGGCCAAGGTGCAGGGGAGCGCCGAGGCGGCGCTGGACGACTACATGAGTGAGTCCGGCCTGTCCTTCTCCACACCGTCCGAGGGCTACGCGGTCGAGCGTGATCAGGGCGGCCGTGTGCTGTTCTCCTACGACGTGGACGGCCGGACGAAGGTCGCGATCTTCGCTGCGAACGACGTTCGCGACTGGAATCGCGACGAGGGCTGGGGCGTCCGCGCGTGGGCGCAGTGCGATCCATCCGAGTTGCCTTCGGACCAGACGGACGACCTCAACATCGGTGTGTGGCAGGACGAGTCAGGACGACGCGTGCCCATCACCCGCATTCACTCCTTCAAGGGCGCCGAGCACTGCTCCTGGGAGCACATCACGTTCCTGCTGCTCGGTCCCGAGCGCAGGGCCGACTGGTACGTGAAGGACGTCAGGGGCGACCTACGTGAGCTGCTCCACACGACCTTCTCCAACGACGCCAAGCTCCCCGCGGACGCCACAGACACCGGCTTCCGGCGCGACGGCCGCCAGCTCTGGATCGGGCGAGCGGAGCACGCGGCCTACCTTGTCAGCATCGACGACCCGGAGGACGTCCACCGCTGGCCGCAGGCCACGCAGCGCATCGGGTGCGCGTGAGCGCCGGGGGGCTGGCAGTGGCGCCTTTCAGATGTAGTACATCGGGGCGGTCCCAGTCCACCAGCGGCTTCCGGCGGGGTGCGCTGCAGTCGGCGCTGCAGTCCGACCTCGCTGCGCCCCCCTTCGGGGCACGCGCCTCAGGTCCAGCTCTCCGTTTCTGCCAGTGCTCCCACGCGAATGCCCACAGGACGAGAAGCCCCAACACGAGCAGCGGCAGGAAGAAAGCAACCGCCGCGCCCGCGGGGCCAAACAGCCAGATGAGCACAACCGCTGCCACAAACCACCCGACATACAAGAACGGAGCCGGAATGGCGTCGAGAAGCCGGTCTACTTTCTCGGGGGTCACGGCCGCGCTCTGTTCTACCGAAGTCGTAGCGCGGTTGCTGTGCTCGGCTCGGGGTCGTCACTGCCGACTTGCCGGGCCAGGAATGCGTCCAGCAGCGCGGCGGCCTCGTCCTCGGCGCCGGGCAGCAGGTGGCCGTACTGGTCGAGCGTGATGCGGATGTTCGCGTGGCCCATGAAGTTCGAGAGCGCCTTGACGTTCACGCCCGCTGCGATCATCAGCGTGGCGTAGCCGTGTCGGCACTCGTGCAACGTCGGCGGCTCGACCTTGGCCGCCTCGGCGGCGGCGCGGCCGCGGTCGTAGCTGTCGCGGGCGCCGACGAAGATGCGCCCAGCCGTCGGGCCGTCGATCAGGTATTCGGCGAGGCGGTCGCGAAGTGCGGCGGGGATCGGCACCTTGCGCCTGCCTTGCTTCGACTTCGGCGCGACCTCGCCCTCGCAGTCGTCCCAGCCACGCTCGACCCGGATCACGCCGGTCGCGAGGTCCACCGCCTCGCGGTGCAGGCCCATCAGCTCGCCGCGCCACAGGCCGCCGTACAGGGCGGTCGCCCACATCGCCCGATCCTTCGCGCTGTCGAGCTTGGAGAGCATCGCCTCTATCTGCGGGGCGGTAGCGAACTTGGTTTGGCGCCGGTTGACCGCTGGCACCGACAGGCCCGAGGTCGGGTTGTTCTGAACGTCGCCGAGCTGGCGGGCCCGCCGGTAGATCGCTCGCAGCGGTGTGATCGTCGTCGTGATCGTCGCCGCCGCGAGACCGTCGCCAGCGAGCCGGTCGACGAACCGTTGCAGCTCCGGCAGCGTCAGTTCACGTAGCCGCTCGCGGCCAAGCACCGGCAGCACGTGCAGCCGCAGCACGCGGTCATAGGACCGCAACGCCGCCGGCTTGTAGACCTCGGCCGACCGGTTGCGGACGATGCCGGCGCGGGCGGCCTCGAGCCACGCGTCGGCGGCCTCGCCCAAGGTCGGGCGACGGTCCGCGGTCAGGTGCCCGCGCGCAACGCCGCATAGGCGTCCTGGCGCCACTGCCTTGCGGAGTCGGACGCCAACACCCGGATCCGTCCGCCCGAGGTCTCGTATCGCACCTCGCGTTGAACGACCCGCAGGCGGCCCCTCAGCGCCTCTGACCGGGTGATGTAGCCGACGACCTGGCGCAGCAGGATGCCGGCCTGGTCGCGGGACGCCGCGACGATGATGACGTCGGCGAACGGCTCGACGAGCAGGTGGTGCAACGCCAACGCCGCGAGCAGGCTGCTCTTGCCGTTCTTCTTGCCGACGATCACCACCGTCTCCCTCGTGCCGGCGAAATAGCCGGCCAAGATCCGCTCCTGGAACCCCTCCACCAAGAGCGGCTTACCGTTCTCGGTGGTCAACACGTCGCGGCAGAACCTCGTGAACGTGTCCAGCTCGTCAGCCGGCACGGCGGCGCTCCGCCAGCTCGTCCAGCTCGCAGTCGGCCAACGGATTGTCGGTACGTACCGAAACGTCACCCTCGGCCTTGAAGCGGTCGAGCAGGATCTTCATCGCCGTCACCGACCCGTTGCGCACCGCCCGCTCCACCGCGCGCACCACATCGTCCTCAGACAGCCGTTGGACACCGGCGCCCTGGCGGATCGCGTCGTAGCGCTCGGCGAACGCCACCGACTCCGAATCGGCGCCAGCGCGACCGCGCGCAGCCCAGCGCGCCACCGTCGACGGGTTCACCCCCACACCAGCCGCCGCCTCCTCGACCGACCTGCCCGTCTCCAACAGCGTCAACAGCCGCTCGCGGCGCTCCGGAGTGAACCTAGCCACGCGTCAACGCCCCCCTACCGAACCCCTGGCGCGCGCAGCGAGCCTCCCCGCAGGTCTCGTGAGGGCGTGGGTCGGTCTGGGGTTGCCCCCCCACCCCCTCCTTGGGGCGATGTCGTAGGCGTCTTGTACGCGCCGTATTGCCTGTGCGATTCGCACGGGATAGGGTCGGCTCCCCCGACAGAGAGGAGCACCCGTGCCGAAGGCATCTAAGGAATCCGCTTCGGAGACCGTCGAGGTGGAGGGCTACGAGGGCCACCTGACGGACCTCGGGGATGGCTACACCGTCGCGTTCGAGGCCTATACCGCAGACGCGGACCTGAGCCCGTTCTTCGAGGGTTTGCCGAACAACCAGTGCCAGGCCCCCCACTGGGGCTATGTCGTCAGAGGCAAGGTCACGTTCAAGACGAGTGATGGCGACGAGACCTTCGAGACCGGGGACGCGTACCACGTCGGTCCTGGCCACACACCCGTTCTTTTTGCCGGCACCGAGATTGTCGAGTTCAGTCCGACGGCGGAGCTGCAACAGACGATGGAGGTCGTGAGCAAGAACATGGAGGCCGCTGGCGGCTGAGTCCGCTCGGCCCTCGAAGCCGTCGGGCTGTCGGAGTAGCTCGGTCCTCATCTCGGTCACGCCGCCCACCTGCCATCCGTGTCGCGGATGCGGCGCTGCTCGGCCTCGAGGCGGCCGTGGCAGGAGGCGCATAGCGGCTCGAGGTTGGCCGGGTCGTTGTTCGCCTGGTTGCCGTCGACGTAGTGCACCTGGGTTGCGGGCACGAGGTCGTCGCCGTGGTCCCCCTCACACCACGGACGGTGGACCAGCAGGTCGGCGCGTGCCTTGCGGTGTGCTGTCCCGTAGCCACGCTGCGCCGCGGCTGGGCGTAGACGGTCTAGCCGCGATCGACATCGTGGACAGCGCGGCTTGGGCGAGGGTGCACCACAGTCGAGGCAGGCCCGGTCCATCACCTCGGGCCGCCGTTGGGAAACAGGCTCGCGATGATCCCGTGCTCGGACCCACCGGCGTACGGGTTGAAGGTGGACTTGGTGCGCTCCATGTGCTTCGCCCAGATCGAGCTGAGCTGGGTGGCGCTGTCCTGGATCTCGGCCCACGTGTTGCCCTGCACCGCGTAGGTGAGGTCGGGCGGCAGGCCCGCGCGCACGCCCGCTTCGTGGCGGAGATCCTCGAGCGACGGCGCCGGCGCGGCCGGGGTCGCCGGCTCCTCGGGCGGCTCGATGGGTTCGGCCGGCGCGGGCTCCTGGTTCTGCTGCGCGCGTGCGGCGCCGAACAGGCCGGCGAAGTCCTGCGGTGTGCCCTCGCGTTCCTCGCTCATGCGTATCGCCTCGTTGGGTCTGGCATCGGCACCGGAAGCTCGGGGTACTCGAGCGCGCGTTTGAGCTCGCCCGCACGGTCGAGGCCGGGAACGTTTCTGCCGTCGAGCTTGCGGTCGCCGCGCAACAGGCCGACCGTGCGGTGCACCACGTCGATGTAGTTGTCGATGCCGGCGACGGCGGCCCTCATGCCGGCCTCGGCAGCGTCACGCGCCCGCTCTGCGACAAGTGCGTGCTCGGCGAGCAGCTGGTCTCGGTGCCCGTCCATGAACGCCTCGACGTCCCGCCACGCCTGGTCGGCGATAGCCCCCGCGTGGCGAGCCCGGCCGGCCAGGTCGGTGATGTCGCCAACGTCGGCGATCTCGCGGTCGATCCGCCCGATCTCGTTGTCGGGATCCACCGGGGCGCTCTGATGATCCACCAGCCGCGGCTCCCGGCCGGTGCGGTCCTCCCGCTCGGCGGCCAGCTCCCGCAGACGGCTAGACGCCGCCTGCACCTCACTGTCGAGCCGGTTCGCCTCGGTCAGCGCCTCCGCGTGGACGGCCTCGAGTCCGACTAGCTCGTCGGTCGGCGACTTGGTTTTCGTCGGCATCGTTCTCCCCTTCGGTTAGACGGTCATCGAAATCTCGTGCGCGAGCAGCGGGCGCACCGGACAGGAGGTACAGCCCGACGCGCCCGCGCTCGTGCGCCTCGCCAACCCCCATTGGCGAAGGTGAAGGTCATGCGGCCCTCTCGCGGGCCAGGTAGGCGTCCAGAGCGTCCGGGGGGATCCTGAGCACCCCGGCGACGTGGACTGCGTGCAGGTCGCCCCGGTCGATCAGCCTGTAGACGGTCTTGCGCGACACGCTGAGCCGCTCGGCGGGTCCTGAATAGTCGCCATACCCCTAGAGGGTACGGTGCTGACCGGCGGTCAATAAGGCTAGAGAGATGGCGAGGGCCGACCCCACGCGAATGGCGCCTTAGTCGGTCTCCCGAACGCGGGCTACGCTTGGCCGTAGCTGCCTGCGGGAACTCCAACGCTTCTCCTCCTACTAGCGGCCTCATCCCAGAGAAGCGGTTGGCGAGGACCCGAATGAACAAGGACATCAACACCGGCGCCGTGCGCGTGCTGCGCGAGTACACCGGACGAGGGCCCACCAAGGCGCGCTGCGTGATCGACCGTGACATCGTCACGATCCTCCTCGGCGACACGCTCACGCCCGGCGAGCAACGCCTCGCTCAAAGCGGCAAGGCCGACCACGTTCTGAGCACCCGCCACCTGTATCAGCAGGTGATGCGCGAAGCTCTGACGAAGGTGGTGGAGGACGCCCTTGGCCGCAAGGTGATCGCGTTCATGTCCGCCAACCACATCGACCCGGACATGGCCGCCGAAGTGTTCGTGCTGGAACCGAAGGCCGAATAGCGAACTGGACGCCGGGTACCAGGCTGAGGCGGTTCCCTTCTCGGCCGGACTGGTCGGCGGACACTGGTACGTCGGCCGGCCAGCCGGTCGACACCGGTTCCGGACCCGGGCAAGCCTGCGACCCGCCCTCACCCACGCCGGGTGATCGCGCCGCTGCTTTCCATGCGGGTGCGCTGCAGTTGCGCTGCAGTCCACGCCCCCACCCCAGCGGTTCCGAGCGGTCCTCCAGCGGTCGAAACCGCTCTACCCTGCGGGATCTAGCTCTACCTGGACCGCTTTTCAGATGTAGTACATCTGTGCGCCGGACGCCTGGGCCTCGCGCTCCGCGACCTCGGCGATCGTGGAGGCTCCAAGAACGCTGCGCACGGCGTCGATCGCCTCGGTCCAGACGGCTCCGCTGGCGGACGCGTCCACGCCGAGCTCGCCCTCGAGCAGCTCGACGACTTCGAGCACGGTGATGTCGGTGGGCGGACGCGCGAAGCTGTAGCCGCCCTTCACCCCGCGCTGGGACTGCAGGATGCCGGCGCGGCGCAGGGTCGCGAACAGCCCTTCCAGGAACTGCACCGGGATGTCGCGCGCTCGGGCGATCTCGCCGATCGGGACCGGCGTCGCCTGCCCGCGGCGGGCCAGCTCCGCAAGCGCTCGCACCGCATACGGCGACTTGGTGGTGATCACCAGCACCTCCGGTCACTCTACGGTATGCCGATGCCACCGCCGAGGCGCCTGGACCTGTGGGTGCCGCCCCTGGCCCTGATGGCCTTGATCTTCTTCCTCTCGGCCCAGCCGAGCCTCGACAGCGGGCTGGGGCTGCTCGACACGATCGGGCGCAAGCTGCTCCATTTCGGCGAGTACGCGCTGCTCTGCTTCCTGTGGTGGCGACTGCTGTCGCACTCGCTGCCCCCACGCCGCGCGATCATGCTCGCGTTCTTGATCTCGAGCGGCTACGCCGCCACCGACGAGTTCCACCAGACCTTCGTGGAGGGTCGCCATGGCACCCCGCTCGACTGGGCGATCGACAGCGCCGGCGCCGGGCTGGTGGCGTTGCGCCTGCGCGCCCGAGAGCGCGCCGCCGCCTGATGTTCCGCCGCCTGCCGATCGAGTCCGCGCAGCCGCTGGTGGTCTTCGCGATCGCCCGCCTCGGGATCGCCGTGGCCGCCCTGCTGGCGGTCGTCGTGCTGGGCTTCCCCTACGGTGGCGCCGGCGCCGCGGTCGTCGGTGGCCTGGCGCTGCCCTGGGCGATCGGGTGCCTCGTGGTCGCCCGGCGCGAGCCCGAGCGTCTGCTCAGCCCGTTCGTTGCGGCCGTGGACTTGCTGATCCTGCTGGTGCTCGAGGTGGTGGCTCCCGAGACATACGGCGCGGTTCGCGCGGTGGCGCTGTTCATGATCGCCGCGCACGCCCACTTCCAGGGGGAGTTCCGCGGGGTCACGGTGGCCCTGCTCGGGTCGGCTGCGCTCGTGACCGCCTCGGCGATCCGGGGCGATACCCCGCTCCCGGATGACGTGTACCCCTTCTACGAGACCGTCTTCGTGCTGTCGTGCCTCGCCACCGGCCTCGTGGTCGGCAGCCTACGCACGGCGGAGTCCGCAAGCCGGCTGCGCGCGCGCAGCCTGTCGCGCCGCACGATCCAGGCGGAGGCGGAGGTGCGCCGGCGGGTGGCTGAGTCGATCCACGACGGGCCCGTCCAGGAGCTGATCGGGCTGGACATGATGCTGTCGTCCGCCCGCAAGGCCGCCTCCGAGGGCCGCGACGACGACGCCACGCGCCTGCTCGACGAGGCACGCGGGCTGACGGAGCGCAACATCCGCGCACTGCGCGACGAGCTCGTGGACCTCGGGCCCTACGCGTTCGAGGAGCTGGCGTTCGAGACCGCGATCGAGAACTGCCTGCCGATCTGGAAGCGGCGCTACGACCTGGAGGTGATGGCCACCATCGACCATCTCGACCTGCTGCCCGAGACCGCCGGCGTGCTGTTCGGAATCGCGCAGGAGGCCGTCATCAACGCCGGGCGGCACGCGGGAGCGGACACGGTCGCAATCTCGCTCCGCACCGTGGGCCCAAGCATCGAGCTGCGCGTGACCGACAACGGCGACGGCTTCCAGGACGCCGACCCGCTCGGCGCCTCGGAGCCCGGGCACCTGGGGCTGGCCATGATGCGCGAGCGGGCCGAACTGCTCGAGGGGTCGCTGGACATCGAGACCTCCGGACGCGGCACCCGCGTGCTCGTGCTCGTCCCCCGCCCCGAGCGTCCGCTCTAGGGAGGCGAGACCGAGATGGTCACGCCCGACAGCGTGACAATGGGGCGGCTGCCCGGCGTCGCCGGCGCGTCGGCGTCCCGGATCCGAAGGACGCGGTCGTACCCACCCGGACGCGGCGCGTAGCGAGTGCCGAGCTCCTTCACCAGGCGCGGTGTCACGAAGATGCTCAGCCCCTCGCGTCGCAGGGCGTACGCGATCGCGGACCGGAACGTGAGGATGCCGACGCTGTTGGTGGGCACGTCGAGGAGCACGCCCCGGCTCCCGGCGACGGTCGCGGTCACGCGCTCCACCGCGGGCTCCATGAGCGCGTAGTCCTTGAGCCCCGGCGGCTGGCGATCGGCCGCGTCGTAGTCGCGGCCGACGGCCACCGCGAGCGCGATCAGCGCGGTCGCGGCGACCCCGGCTGTCACGAGCGCACGCGAGCTGCGGGGAGCCGGAATCCGGCCGCGTCCGTAGAGCGTCCAAGCCGACCAGCCAATCGTCAGCCACAGCCACATGCCCACCGGAGAGGTCCACACCAGCACGTATCCGATGGCGGCGAACCCGACCAACCCGATCGGGATCGACGCCGCCACGAGCAACGTGGACAGGCAGAGCAGCAGCCCCAGGGCCAGCGCCGCGACCACGTCGTAGGATCGCCGCCGCCATGCGACAGACAGCAGCCCCAGCAGCGCCGCGAGCACCAGGCCGGCCGCCAGCCACACCAGCGCGGACGCCCGAACCGTCTCGTCGAGCCGCCCGAGCTGAGTGCGTCCGTGCAGCACCCAGCTGGGCATCCCGACGAGCGTGTGCGCGGTTGCCTTGAGGCCCCTGGCGCTGCCGAGGGTCGGGTGTTCGTCGGTGGCGAGCCGCGTCAACTGGACGAGGTTGCCCGGCCTGTGGTGGACCTGATCGGCGATCGGTCCGCTCCAGCACACCAGCGTGACCACGAGCGCCGCGAGCGCCCATGCTCGCACCGGGGCACCCATCCCCCGCCGGCGCCGGAGCGCGAGCCCGCCGCAGGCGACGATCAGGACGCTGAGGACCGCGGGGGCGTAGGTCAGGTGCCCCTGCACGACGTAGCTGGAGACCATCGCGAGCACCGGCAGCAGCTTGTGATCCCCGCACGCGACCGACCAGCCGACGAAGAACAGCAGCGTCAGCGGGAACAGCGTTGCCCACGGATTCCAGACCTCGTAGGGCACCTCCACGGGCAGCGTCCGGCACATCAACACCAGGCCGACCGCGGCCGCGAACGCCAGCGTGTTGCCGCCGCGACGCTGTGCGAGCACGACCGCCGCTACGACCGCGAGGGCGTTGACGGACCCCATCGTCACCACGACCGCGTCGGCGCCGAGGTGCGCCGGAACCGCCAGCAGCCAGTACAGCATCGGCCCGGGGCTGTACACGCTCTCCCCGATCAGGTGGGAGCCCTGCGTGTACTGCCCGACCAGCGGCGGATGCCAGCTGAGCACGTCGAACGCCCTGAGCACGATCACGCCGTCGTCGCTCGTCGGAATCCAGCCGATATCCAGCGCATGCGCAGTCGCGGCCATCACGGGAATGGCCGCGACGATCCCCAAGACCAGAGCGAACCCAGGCCCGTTCAGCCATGCGGTCGCGACGCCCCCTGCGCGCACATGATCAGTGTGGGCGCGAAATGTGGATTTCGCCAGCGGGCGCTAGCGGCAACGCCCGCCGCGCAGCGCGACGGTGGCCCGGGCGGCTATCTCGCGAGACGAGCGCCCGAGGAACACGCGGTAGCACCCGGGAGCGACGACCCAGCGGTCGCGCCGTGAGTGCCAGTAGGAGAGCGCTCTCGCGTCGAGCCTGAAGCGGACGCGTGCGCTGCGGCCCGGCCGCAGGCGGACCGACTTGAATCCCTTGAGCGCCCGCGGCGGCTGGAGGCGGCCGGGCGCGCCCGGCAGACCGACGTAGAGCTGCGGCACCGCGACGCCGGGCCGGCGCCCGGTGTTGACCACCGTGGCGGAGACGGTGACGCCCGGTCCGCGCCGTGCCGCCCGCACGCGCAGACCGCGGAACGCGAAGCGCGTGTAGGAGAGCCCGTGGCCGAACGGGAAGGCCGGCTCGATGCGCCTGCGGTCGAACCAGCGATAGCCGACCAGCATCCCCTCGCTGTAGCGGACCACGTCGTTGACGCCCGGGTAGCGACGCGCGCTCCCGGCAGTGGGCAGGTCGCGCTCGCGGCGCGGGAAGGTTGCCGGCAGTCGCCCGCCCGGGTCCACGTCGCCGAACAGCACGCGCGCGATCGCGGTCCCGCCGGCGCTGCCTGGGTACCACGCCTCGACGATGCCCTCCACCTGACGGCGCCAGGGCGTGAGCACCGGGCCGGCGGTCTCCAGCACCACGATCGTCCGGTCGTTGGCGGCGGCGACGCGCTGGATCAGCCGATCGCGCGCCAGGCCCGGGTCGGCGCCGCAGTCCAGGCCCAGGCACGGCTTGTCCACGCCCTCGCCGGCGGTGTCGGCCACCACGACCACCGCGGCATCCGCACCGCGCGCCACGGCCGCGGCGCGAGCCGGGTCGTCGCCGGGGTCGTAGCGGACGTCCACGCCGGTCCCCGCCCGCGTCGTGATCCCGGCGCGCGGCGTGACCAGCGAGTACGGCTGGACGTTCGAGGATCCGCCGCCGTTCTTGTAGGAGTCGCCGTCGGCGCCGATCACGGCGAGCGACTTCAGCCGCGCGGAGTCGAGCGGCAGCGCGCCATCGTTCTTGAGCAGCACGGTGCCGGCCTCCGCCAGCAGCTGTGCCTCCCGTGCGTGGCCGGCGCGGTCCACGCGCGAGTCGTCGTCCGTGTAAGCCGCGCGGTCGAAGAACCCGTACGCGAACAGGGTGCGCAGCATGCGTCGCACGGCGCGGTCCACCAGCGCCTGTGTGGTTCGCCCGCCGGCCAGCGCCGCCTGGACCGTTCCAGGTGTGTAGTTCTCGCCGCCGTCGGAGGCGACGTAAGGCCACGGCTCGAAGTCGAGGCCGGCCCTCAGGCCGCTGCCGACCCGCTTCGACGCGCCGTAGTCCGCCAGCACGAACCCGCGGAAGCCCCAGCGCCGCCTCAGGATCTGATCGAGCAGCCAGGTGCTCTCGCAGGTGTGTGGACCGTTGAGCCGGTTGTAGGAGCACATCACCGAGCCCACGCGGCCCTGCTTCACCGCCGCCTCGAACTGCGACAGGTAGAGCTCGATCAGCGGGCGCTCGCCGACCCGCGCGTCGACCACGAAGCGCTCGCTCGCGATCGTCCCGTCGGGGCGGCGCCGGCCTTCCTGGTTGTTGACCGCGAAGTGCTTGACGTTGGCGATCACGCCGCGCGCCTGAGCGCCGCGGATCCACGCGACGCCGAGCCGGGCGGTCAGCAGCGGGTCCTCGCCGAGGCTCTCGAACGCCCGGCCCCACAGCGGCGTGCGCAGCAGGTTGATCGTCGGCGCGTAAACGATGTCGTTGCCCTTGAGCTTGGCCTCGTCGGCCACCACGACGGCGTCGCGCCGGGCCAGGCGCGGGTCGAAGCTGGCGGCCACGGCGATCGAGGCCGGCAGGGCGGTGCTCGGGCCCTGGCGCACCCCGACCGGGCCGTCGGTCAGGTACAGCGGCGGCAGGCCCACTCGCGGCACACCCAGCTCGGCGCCGGTGTGGCCCCCGGGCTGTCCAGCCACCCCGGCGGCGTCGTCGCCGGCGAGCAGGCCGATCCGCTCGGTGGGAGTCAGAGCGCCGAGCAGCAGCTCGGCGCGGCGTTCAGGGGCGAGCGAGGTATCGCACCACGGATGGTCGCCACAGCGCCCGGCAGCCTGGGCCGCCGCGCCCGGCCAAACGGCCAGAGCCACTGCTGCGGCGGCGATCCACCTGCCCCTCACGGGGCGTGACGATAGCTGCGCTAGAGCCAGCCGCGCTCGGTGGCGATCAGGACGGCCTGTGCCCTGTCGACCGCGCCGAGCTTGGCGTAGGTGTTGTGCAGGTGCGTGCGCACCGTGCTCGTGGACAGCTCGAGCTCGTGGGCGATCTGCTTGTAGACCTTGCCCTCCGCGAGGCGCTTCAGCACCTCGACCTCGCGCGACGAGAGCGGGCACGGATCTACGTTGCGCTTGGCCTGCCCGGTGCCCTGCGGCAGCTCGTACATGACCTCGCGCAGCTGCTCGGTGGAGAGGTCGCACGCGTGCGCGGCCTGCAGTAGCTCCTTGGGATTGACCGGCTTCGCGTGCCCGTAGTGGGCCAGCATGTCGGCCAGCCGCACCAGCGCGGCCTCGCCCTCGGCGTCGTCGGCGTGGTGGCGCTCGATCGCCATCGCCAGACGGTTCGGCAACGCCCAGCGGCGAGCGAGCACGCCGCCCACCAGGGCGTGGTCTACGCCCAGCTCGAGGCGCTCCTTGTGCAGGCGCTCCTCGGGCGTGCGGGCGTTGCCGTGGATCTGCGAGGGATAGCCCGGATAGGCGTGGCTCAGCACGAGCTTGCCGATGTCGTGCAGCAACGCCGAGCAGAGCAGCTCGTCGCGGTCGTCGTATTCGAGCTCGCGGGCGAGCCGGTCCGCCGCCGACTGGGTGGCCACGGCGTGCAGCCGGAAGCGTTCGGGCATCAGGTCCCAGCCCGGGGTGCGCTCGAAGAAGTCGAAGGTGGCGGCGCGCGAGGCGAGCGTCTCCACGCCCTCGGGCGAGAGAATCTCGATGGCCTCGGGAATGCCGGCGACCTTGCCCTTCTTGCGCTGCGTGTTGCGATTCGCGATTCGCAGGACGGTGATCACCAGCGCCACGTCGGACTCCACGGCTGCGACCACCTCGCCCACGGACGTGCGGTCCTCGCGCACCACGCGCAGAACTCGGTCGCGCGACTCGGCGAGAGCTGGGAACGCCTCGAGGGCGTCGAACGCGGCGGTGAGGCGGCGTCCGTGCCCCTCGGTGTGTGGCGAGATCACCGGCTGCGAGCCGGTGGCTGTGGTCGTGGCGGCAGCTGACATGAGCGTCACACTGGCTATCGGCACCGTGCGACGAACGCTTGAGGCTCTGGGATTAGCCGCCCGAGGCCTTCGCGAGCGCGGAATCAATGCGCGCGAGGGTCTCGTCGCGACCCAGTGTCACAACCGACTCGAAGATGCCCGGGGAGACCGTCGTGCCCGCGATCGCCACGCGCACGGGCTGGAAGACGTCCTTGGGCTTGACGCCGAATCGATCGACCACTCCGCGCAGCGCCGCCTCGACGGTTTCGACGTCGAACGGCTCGGCCTGTTCGAGCGCCTCGCGGGCGGCCTGCAGGCGGTCAGCGGCCCCGTCGCCCATGACCTTGTCCCACGCCTTCTGGTCGAAGTCGCGGCGCTCCACGAGGAAGCCCGCGAGCGGCCAGAACTCGGCGAGCGTCTGCATCTTCTCCTGGCTGATCTCGACGGCCTCGGTGGGCAGCTCACGCCCCGTGGCCTGCTCGAGGCGGGCGCGCAGATCGTCGGTGGCCAGCTCGCGCAGGTACCGCCCGTTCATCCAGCGCAGCTTCTGCTCGTCGAACACGGCCGGGTTCTTGGAGACGCGTGCCAGGTCGAAGCGCTCGACCAGCTCGTCGGTCGTGAAGAAGGTGGTCGACTCGTCGTAGCCCCAGCCGAGCAGCGCGATGTAGTTGCGCACCGCCTCGGGCAGGTAGCCGGCCTCGCGCAGCTCCTGCACCGACGCGGCGCCGTGGCGCTTGGAGAGCTTCTTGCCGTCCGGCCCGTGCAGCAGCGGCAGGTGCGCGTAGGCGGGCGGCTCCTCTCCCAGGGCACGCAGGATCATCACCTGGCGCGGCGTGTTGGAGATGTGGTCCTCGCCGCGGACCACCTGGGTGATGCCCATGTCGCGGTCGTCGACCGCCACGGCCAGGTTGTAGAGCGCGCTGCCGTCGGAGCGGCGGATCACGAAGTCCTTGATCGCGTCGTTGGGCGTGGCTATCTCGCCGCGGATCTGGTCGTGGAAGACGGTCTCGCCGTCCTCGGGTACGCGCAGGCGCACCGCCCCGTCGTCCTCGTAGGCGTGGCCCGAGGCCACCAGCTGCTCGATCGCGGCGGTGTGCTGAGGCGCGCGCTCGGCCTGCGAGAACGGGCCTTCGTCCCAGTCGAGGCCGAGCCAGCCCAGCGCGTCCAGGATCTGCTCGACGTTCTCGGGCGTGGAGCGCTCGCGATCGGTGTCCTCGATGCGCAACACCAGCGTGCCGCCCTGCCCGCGCGCGAGCAGCCAGTTGTACAGTGCCGTCCGCGCGCCGCCGATGTGCAGCGCTCCCGTTGGCGATGGAGCGAAGCGAACCCTCACCCACCCGATGCTAATCGGCGCACACGTCTCGACGGCCGGCGGCCTCGTCCAGGCCCATCAGCGTGGCGTCGAACGCGGCTGCCAGGCGATCCAGGTCTTCAACCAGTCGCCGCGCCAGTGGCGGCCGACGCGCTGGAAGCCCGACGACGTCGCCGAGTTCCTCGAGCTGATGAAGGACGGGCCGATCGAGTCGGTCACGATCCACGCCGTCTACCTGATCAATCCGGCCACCAAGGACCGCGAGATGCGCGCCAAGTCGTCGGCCTCGCTGATCCACGCCCTGCGGATGGGCGACGAGATCCGCGCCGACGGGGTCGTCCTCCACCCCGGGTCGTCGGTGGGCGACCCGCACGACGAGGCGCTCGCGCGCGCCGGGCGCCTGCTCGAGCACGCGCTTGCGGAGTCGGACTCCTGCCGGCTGCTGCTCGAGAACACCGCCGGCGCCGGCAACACGCTGGGGCGCACGTTCGAGGAGCTGCGCGAGCTGGTCGACCTCAGCGGCGGCGACAAGCGCGTGGGGATCTGCCTCGACTCGTGCCACATGCTGGCGAGCGGTTTCGACATCACGACCGCCGACAAGCTCGACGCGGTGCTCGACGCCGGGCTGAAGGTGGTGGGCAAGCGGCGGCTGCGCTGCCTGCACATGAACGACTCCCAGACACCGCTCGGCTCCAACCGCGACCGCCACGCCCCGCCCGGGGACGGGGAGATCGGCAAGCGCGGCTGCGGCGCGTTCCTGTCCGAGCCGCGCTTCGAGAACCTGCCGGTGCTGTTCGAGGGCCCGGGCGTGGACGGCGGCGCGGTCGCGAAGGTCGACGTGGACACGATGCGCAGGCTGCGCGCCAACGGCCTGCGGGCGCGCAAGCGGCGCAGGTAGCCCAGGCTAGGGGTTACGCACGAAACGGGACGTATGGTCCCGTTTCTTCAGGGACCCCTCGGTCAACCTCCGGGCTACAGCTCGTCGCGCAGGTCGAACGCCTCGTCGATGTCCTCGATCTCCGGCTTGCGGAAGAACTGCGGGTTGACGCAGTCGAAGGCCTCGGTGTAGCCGTCGTAGGCGCGTTCGACGGTCGAGCGGCACTGCGGCAGCGGGAGGCCGGTCATCTTCACGCCGCCGAACCCGTGGCGGGTGCGCTCGGCCTGCTGGAACAGCTCCACGTCGATCTCGCCGCGGAAGACCTTGTTCATGCAGCCCATGAAGCGGCTGCCGGTCTCCTCGTCGTCGTACAGGTAGAGGTATTGGCACCCCGACGCGACGCAACCGGACGGGTGGACGACGCGGTCGCAGAACGAGCAGCACTGCCTGCACTCGAACAGCTCTGCCGACGTTCTGGCGGGGATGGGCGCCACTCGGAAAGTGTAGTAGCGCGCTGTATCTCAGGCTATGACGCGCGCGGCACCGTGCAGCGCCGACAGCTCGGACTGGCAGGAGGTGGAGCCGGAGACCCTGAACTCCGGTCCGAGCACCAGTCGCCGTGCCCCGACCGCCAGGAGCAGCTCCTGCTCCCCGGGGTGGTGGCCGACGACCTCCTTGAGCTCCTCGAGGAAGGTGTCCGGCACGCCGGGCGATACGTGCAGGCAGACGCGGCGCACGATCGCTTCGGTCACGGCCTCCTCGGCTGCGCGCAGGACCTCCTCCTCGCTGGGGTCGAACGGCTCGACCTCCTGGGCGACGAGCTTGGTCTCCCCCGCCTCCTTGTGGTCCACGCGACCGCGCACGATCACGATCTTGTCCACGTCGACCTTGTCGGCGTTGGCGGCGTAGGCGGAGTTGAACACCAGCAGCTCGACCTGGGCCTCGAGGTCGTCGAGCGTGGCGAACATCATCGGATCGCCCTTCTTGGTGCGGATCCGCTTGCACTCGGCGATCATGCCGCCGACGGTCACCCACTCACCGTCCTTCTTCGCGGCCAGGTCGGCGAGCGAGCAGTCCGCCCGGGCGCGCAGCGCGTGGCGCACTTCCTTGAGCGGGTGGCTCGAGAGGAACAGGCCGAGCGTCTCCTTCTCCCACCCGTTCAGCTGCTTGCTGTCATCCGGCAGGGGCGGGATCGGCAGGTCGTGATGGGCCACCGCCTCGTCGCTGCCGCCGTCGAGGTCGAAGAACGAGCCCTGACCGCTCTGCGCGTCCTGCTGCGCCTGGGCCCCGGCGGCCTGCGCCTGCGGCAGCACCTGGACCACGCCCGTGCGGGTGCCCGGCAGCGAGTCGAACGCTCCGCATTTGACGAGCGAGTCGCTGGCCTTCTTGTTGACGGCCTGGCAGTCCACCCGCCGGCAGAAGTCCCAGATCGAGGCGAACGGCCCGTCCTCGTCGCGTGCGCGGATGATCGCCTCGACGGCGAGGTAGCCGAGCCCCTTGACCGCGTCGAGGCCGAAGCGGATGTTGCCCTCCACGACCTTGAAGTCGTGGCCGGACTGGTTCACGTCGGGCGGCAGCACCTCGATGCCCATGTCCTCGCACCGGGCGACGAAGAACGGCACCTTGTCCTTCGTCGACATGACCGACGAGATCAGCGCCGCCATGTACTCGGCCGGGTAGTTGGCCTTGAGCCAGGCGGTGCGGTACCCGATCAGCGCGTAGCAGGCCGCGTGCGAGCGGTTGAACGAGTAGTCGGCGGCGGCCTCGTTGACAGCCCACAGCTCCGCGATCACCTGCTCGGACGTGCTGGTGGCGCGCGCCCCCTCGAAGAAACGGTCCTTCAGCGCCGCCATGCGGTCGCGCTGCTTCTTGCCGATGGCCTTGCGCAGATCGTCGGCCTCCGGACCCGAGAAGCCGGCGATCGACTTGGCGATCTGCATCGACTGCTCCTGGTAGAGGATCACGCCGCGCGAGGACTCCGTGATCGGTCGCAGCCGCTCGTCGGAGTAGCTGATCGCGTCCGGGTTGCGCTTGTTGCGCGCGTAGGTGTCGATGAAGCGCATCGCGCCGGGCCGGTAGAGCGCGTTGAGCGCGACGATGTCGTTGAACTCGGTCGGTTGGACCTTCTTGAGCGCCTCGCTCATGCCGGCGGACTCGAACTGGAACACGCCGACCGAGTCGCCGCGGGCGAGCATCTCGTAGGTCTTGGCGTCGTCCAGCGGCAGCCCAGTCATGTCCGGCCGCGTCCCGCTGGACTGCTCGATGATGTCCAGCGCCGCCTCGATCACGTCGAGGTTGCGGAGGCCGAGGAAGTCCATCTTGAGCAGGCCGATCTCCTCGATCGGCTTCATCGGGTACTGCGTGACCGTGCGGTAGGAACGCTCCCCTTCGCCGGCGGACCCGCTCTTGTCCTCCGCCAGCTGCAGCGGGACGATGTCGGTCAACGGGCGGTCGGCGATCACCACCGCCGCGGCGTGGATCGACGAGTTGCGCACGATGCCCTCGAGCCCCTTCGCCACGTCGATGATCTGGCGCGCCTCGGGCTCGGAGTCGTAGACGCGGCGCAGGTCGGCCTCTTCGGCGAGGTACTGGTCGAACGACTTCGAGCGGCCCATGATCGGCTCGGGGATCAGCTTCGCGAGCCGGTCGCCGGCGCCGTAGTCGAACCCGAGCACCCGCGCGGCGTCGCGCGTGGCCGCGCGCGGGAACATGCGACCGAAAGTGATGATCTGGGCGACGGACTCGCGGCCGTACTTGTCGGCCACGTACTGGATCACGCGGTCGCGCCCCTTCACCGAGAAGTCGATGTCGATATCCGGCATCGAGATGCGCTCGGCGTTGAGGAAGCGCTCGAACAGCAGGTCGTACTCGATCGGGTCGACGTCGGTGATCTGCAGCGCGTACGAGACGATCGAGCCCGCCGCCGAGCCGCGGCCGGGCCCTACCGCGATGCCGTTGTCCTTGGCGAACTTGACGAAGTCCCAGACGATCAGGAAGTAGGCCGAGAAGCCCATCTTCTCGATCACCCCCAGCTCGAGCTCGAGGCGCTCGACCGCCTCGGCGGGCGGCGGGTCGCCGTAGCGGCGGCGCAGGCCCTCGTGCGCCAGCCGGCGCAGGAAGTCCTCCTCGGGCTCGCCCTCCGGGGTGGTGAAGCGCGGGATCAACATCTTCCCGAGCTCCATCTCGACCTCGCAGCGCTCGGCGATCTCCAGGGTGGTGGCGATCGACTCGGGCCACTCCGAGAACGCGCCCGCCATCTCCTCGGAGTCCTTGAGGTAGAACTCGTTCGTGTCGAAGGACAGCTTCGGCGCGGCGAGCATGCTCTTGGTCTGAACGCACAGCAGGGCCTTGTGGTTGTCGAAGTCGTCGCGGCCCAGGTAGTGCACGTCGCCCGTGGCGACCAGCGGGCGGCCGAGCTCGCGAGCGACGCGGACGATGCCCTCGTTTGCCTTGTCCTGGTCGGCGATGCCGTTCTTCTGGACCTCGAAGTACACGTCGTCCGGCCCGAACACCTGCATCAGCTGGTCGGCGTGGGTCCGCGCCTCGGCGGCGGCGTCGTCCACCAGGCGCCGGCAGAAGCGCGACTGCAGGCACCCCGTCAGGGCGATCACGCCTTCCGCGTAGCGCTCCAGCAGGGGCAGGTCGACGTTGGCCTTGCCGCGGCGGTAGCCCTCGAGGTACCCCGCCGAGCTGAGCTTGACCAGGTTGCGGAAGCCCTCGTCGCTGGCCGCGAGCAGGGTCAGGTGGTTGCGCTCGTAGCGAACGTCCTGCGTCTTGCAGTCGTCGACGAAGTAGGCCTCGAGGCCGACGATCGGCTTGATCCCGTGGCGCTTGCAGGCCTGGTAGTGCTCGACGGCGCCGTTCATCACGCCGTGGTCGGTCAGCCCTAGCGCGGGCTGTCCGAAGGAGGCCGCGCGCTCGGCGAGCGCGTCGATCCGGCAGGCACCGTCGAGGACGGAGTACTCGGAATGGACGTGGAGATGGGCGAACGACGCGGGAGGCACCGGGGGCTGAATATACGTCCGGGCTCGGACTCCAAAGGGGGACCGCGCCAGGTGCCAGGCCGCTATCTGCGGGTTGTTCGGTAGGGGTCGTCAGAATTGCCGCATGAGCGCGCGCATCCGCATCGCGGAGTCGGTCCAGGTCGCCAGGGCCTCCGGCGAGGTGTGGGACGCGATCGCCGACTACTCGTACGACCTCCAGTGGCGCAAGGGCTTGCGCGACATGACGCCCGACCCGCCCGGCCCGCCCGCGGTGGGCACGAAGGTGCACGAGGTGGTGCGCAACTCCGGCCGCGACTACGTGGCCGACACGGTGGTGAGCGAGCTGGAGCCCGGCGTCTCGTACCGGTTCAGCGGAGCGGGCACGATCGGCGGCCTCAGTGGCGGCCGCTCGGTGCGCCCTCACGGGACCGGCAGCGTGTTCACCTACGAGATCGAGCTGGAGCCGACGGGCGGGATGCGGCTGCTGCGCCCCGTGCTCGGGTCGATGGTGCGCTCGGGGCTGCGCAAGGACCTGCAGACGCTGAAGGCGCTGCTCGAGGGCGGATAGGCCTGTTGAGCGTCGCTCAGCGGCGTGCCAGCCGCCCCGCCTTGCGCACGAGCGTGAACGCGAGCAGCAGCGGGATGGCGGTGAACAGCCAGACGTAGGCGGCGCCGTAGAGCTGGTAGGGCAGCTCGAGCCGGTACAGGATCGCCCACACCATCGGGTAGGCAACGGTGAGCACCACCAGGCCCGTGGCCAGCAGGCCTTCGGGGTGCGAACGGGCGCGCGCCCAGGTGAGCACGACCGCCTGGGCGAGCGCGATCGCGAGCAGCAGCAACAGCGTCTGCGAGGGTGCGATCCACGGCATCGGGTAGGGCGGGCCCGCGACCACGGTGGTCTCGCCGCTGGGCTGCATCATGAAGCTCATGGTCGGCTCGGGCGGTGTGTTCGGCAGCAGGGCCAGCGCGGCGATGGCCGCGGGCACCACGCCGAGGGCCAGCCGAGCGGCGGTGTCTGCGCGCTCGCGACGCGCCTTGGGCGGCATGGCGAGCGCTCCCGCCAGCAGCAGCAGCGTCGGCAGCAGGGAAGCCGCTCCGATGTCGACGGAGAGGCCCTGGTAGAAGCTCGGTGTCCCGGTGAGAGACGCATCGGTGCCCATGCCGAGGTAGGGCGAGGCCGCCGCCACGAAGGTCGCGCCGGCTCCGAGCGCGGTGAGCCAGCGCGTCCCGCGAGCGGCGCCCGCTACCGCCAGCAGCGAGCCGCCCAGCAGCAGCACCCAGCCTTCGCCCAGCGGCCAGTGGTCGTAGCGGGGAACGAAGGCGAAGGTCCAGAGCAGCAGGATCGCGGTCGCGAGCGGCAACGTCAGGGAGCTGAGGGCGGCCCGCCACGGCGCGGCCGCCAGGTCCACGGTCGCGACCCGTGCGCGCACCCGCAGCCCGGCGCCGACGAGCGACATCCACTCGCGGCCGATCGCCCTGGGCCCGCTCGCGTCGATCGCCTCGCGGGCGCAGTCGCGCACCACCACGGCGTCCGCCCGGCGGGCCCTTGGGTAGCTGCGCGCGGCGAGGTCCGTGAGCGCGTCGCTCAGCCCGCTCATGCCATTCCGCCCGCTGCCTTGGGCGCCGCCTGGCGGCTCTGCACGACTCGGGCCGCCGCGGCCAGGCGGGCCGCATGGCTGACGACCGTGTCGCGTCCACCGGCCGTCAGGCGGTAGTAGCGCCGCAGGCGCCCCTCCACTGTCTCCTCGCGGTCGACCTCGACCAGGCCGCGCCTCTCCATGCGGTCGAGCGCCCCGTAGAGCGTGCCCGCGGTGAGCTTGACGGTCCCCTCGGAGAGCTCACCCGCGCGCCTGGCGATGGCGTATCCGTGCAGCGGGCCGTCGAGCAGGGCGGCGAGAGCGAAGTAGCTGGCGGGCCGAAGATCATCCACGCGACGTCACACGATACATCGCGTGACGTGCTATGGCAAGCGCGACGCGCTAGCCGGCAGCCTTGACGAGGCCGACGACGTGACCCTCGGGGTCGTTGAACAGGCCGATCTCGACGCCCTCCATCACCGCTTCCGGGCCCATCATGCGCGAGCCGCCGAGGCTCTCGGCCTTCGCGAGGGCGGCTTCCACGTCGGGGACCTCGACGTAGAAGGTGGCGTGGCCGTCGTAGCCCTCCGGCGCGTTCCCGATGCCCCCACCGATCCCGATCCCGTCTGGGTTCGTGTTGTCCTCGCGCGCGACCATGCCGTACCCGACCGGGTTGTCGGCGTCGATCTGCCATCCGAACAGCTCGGCGTAGTAGCCGCGGAGCCTGTCCCCGTCGTTCGCGATGATCTCGAAGTGCACTACCGGCTCTCCCATGACCCAACCTTTCCGCACCGAGGCGCTGGCGCTACTCCTCGTCGCCCGAGGTCGCCTTCGCCACGGCCAGCCCGGCGACCAACACCACCGCCACCGTCGCGGCCGCGCCCAGCTTCGTCTTGTTCTGAGCGACCTTGAGCTTGGCCGCGCGCGTCAGGATCTGCCAGACGGCCCAGCCGAGCAATGTGTATCCGCGTGAGCTCATTCCTTCTCCGTTTCCCGGTTGCGGACGTTGTACGCCATCCGAGACTGCAGCGACCACAGTTCGATGAAGCCCGGGCTGGCCTGCTGCGAGAACAGGCCGCCCGACTCGCCGAAGCCGGCCAGGTCCGCGTCGTAGAGCGAGTTCGGCGAGCGTCGCGCCACCGGGCGCGCGCTGCCCTTGTAGAGGCGCATCGTGATCTCGCCGGTGACCTGCTCGTTCACGGAGTCCATGAAGGCGTTCAGGTCGCCCAGCAGCGGCTCGTACCAGAGCCCGGCGTAGACGAGGTACGCCCAGTGCTCGTCTAGCCGTGACTTGAAGTTGTTCTGGTGGATCGTGCCGACCAGCTTCTCGAGCTCCTTGTGGGCGGGCAGGATGATCGCCGCCGCCGGCACCTCGTACAGGTCGCGCACCTTGAGGCCGACGATGCGGTCCTCGATGTGGTCAACGATCCCCACCCCGTGGCGTGACCCGAGCTCGCCCGCGCGCTCCAGCAGCTCCACCAGCCCGAGCTGCTCGCCGTTCAACGAAACCGGCACGCCGCGCTCGAAGCCGACCGTCACGTCCTCGGCCTCGTCGGGCGCCTCCTCGGGTCTGGTCACGAGCTGGAAGACGTCGTCGCGCGGCGGCTCCTCGAGGTCCTCGATCGGCCCGCCCTCCGAGGAGCGTCCCCAGAGGTTGTCGTCGATCGAGTACGGCACCGACTCCGTGCCGCCCTTCACCGGGATGCCGTGCCCGCGCGCGTAGGCGATCTCCTCCTCGCGTCCCATCTGCCAGCCCCGCACCGGAGCGATGATCTTCATCTTCGGGTCGAGCGCGATCACGGTCGACTCGATGCGCACCTGGTCGTTGCCCTTGCCGGTGCAGCCGTGGGCGATCGTGTCGCAGTCGGTCTTGCGCGCGTACTCCACCGCCAGCTTCGCGATCAGGGGCCGGCCGAGCGCGGTGAACAGCGGATAGCCGCCGCCGTAGAGCGCGTTGGCCTTGATCGCCGGCGCCACGTAGTCGCGGGCGAACTCCTCGCGCGCGTCGATCACGTGGCAGTCGAGCGCCCCGAGCTGCAGCGCCTTGCCCTTGACCACCTCGTAGTCCTCGTCCGGCTGGCCGAGGTTCACGGTGAGCGCCACGACCTCGGCCTCGTACTCGTCCTGGATCCACTTGAGCATCACGCTCGTGTCCAGCCCGCCCGAGTACAGCAGCAGCACGCGCCCGACCTCGCCGGGCTCGGCCTCGTACGACGCGGTCTTGATCAGGGTGTGGCGGGGCTGGTCGGCCATCGCGGGCCGAGACCGTAGCGCAAGCAGCCGGTCAGGCGACCTTCATGCGCGGCGCCACTTCGTGGCCGCGCGCTGCCCGCACCAGCCCCCGGAACAGGGCCAGGTGCTCGGGCCGGTCCACCAGGCACTCGACGTGCCACTGCACGCCGAACGTGAAGCGGCGCCCGGTCACCTCGATCGCCTCGACCACGCCGTCAGGGGCCTCGCCGGCCACACTGAGGCCTCGCCCGAGGGCGTGCGGCGCCTGGTGGTGGAACGAGTTGACCTCCACGTAGCGCCTGCCGATCACCTTCGTCAGGCGGCTGTCGCGCGCGAGCGTGACCCGGTGCGACGTCTCCCCGCTCGGCAGTGGCTGGCGATGCTCGAGGCGGCCGCCCAGATCCGGCACATGCTGGTGCAGGCTGCCGCCGAGGGCCACGTTTAGCACCTGCATCCCGCGACAGATGCCGAGCACGGGAATGCCGCGTGCCACCGCCGCGCGGGCCAGCTCGAGCTCGAAGCGATCCATCTCGGGCTGGGTCGGGCCCAGCTCCGGGTGTGCGAGGACGCCGTAGGCGGACGGGTGGAGGTCCGGCCCGCCGGACAGGCAGACCGCGTCCAGGCGCCCGATCAGAGCGTCGATCGCGTCGGGCTCGACCGGGGCCAGGATCACCGGTATCCCGCCGGCAGCACGCACCGCCTCGAGGTAGCGCTCGCCCAGCGCCAGCTCGGTGCGCGGCGGCTCGCCCTGCTGCACGAGCTCGCGCACCCCCGCCGAGCGCAGCTCGGAAGTCGAGACGCCGATGAGTGGCGGCGCGGTGACTGTTGCTTGACGGGGCATCCAAACAGCGTGAGCCAACTTGCCCAAATCCGCCACACCTGCTTGCGGGAAGCTCAGGCGGCGTGGAGGGCCGCGATGCGGCCGACGGCGTCGTCGATGTCGGCGTCGCTCACGTTCAGCGGCGGCAGCAGCCGGACCGTGTCCGGACCGGTGGCGTTCAGGACGAGCCGCTGCTCGGCGAGCGCCCGCGCCACCAGCTCGGGCCCGTCGGCGGTGTGGAACGCGAGCATCAGCCCGATCCCCCGCACCTCGAGGCCGATCGCCTCCAGCCCGAGCCGCAGCCGTTCGCCGGCCACCCTCACCTGCGCGCGCAGATCCGTATCGGCCACCGCGTCGAGCACCGCGTTGGCGGCCGCCGCGGCGACCGGGGCACCGGCGAACGTCGAGCCGTGGTCCCCGGCCACGAGCACGTCGGACACCTCGGGCCCGGCCACGCAGGCACCGATCGGCAGGCCGCCGCCGAGGCCCTTGGCCAGCGTCATCGCGTCGGGTCGCACGTCGGCGTGCTCGAAGCCCCAGAGCTCCCCCGTGCGTGCGAGCCCGCACTGGATCTCGTCGCAGATCAGCAAGGCGCCGTGCTCGTCGCACGCGGCCCGCGCGGCCTCCAGCAGGCCGCTCTCGAGCGCGTGGATGCCCCCCTCCCCCTGCACGGCCTCGACGATCACGGCGGCGGTGTGCCCGTCGACCGCCGCGGCCAGGGCTTCGGGGTTGTCGGGCGCGACGGCCCGGAAGCCCGGCACCAACGGCGCGAACGGAGCCTGCTTGGCCTCCTGCGGGGTGGCCGACAGCGCTCCGTAGGTGCGGCCGTGGAAGCCCCGCTCGAGCACGACGAACTCGCCCCCCGGCCGCCGCTTGCGCGCGAGCTTGAGCGCGCACTCGATCGCCTCGGCGCCGGAGTTGGTGAAGAACACCTTGCCGCCCAGCGACAGCTCCGACAGCCGCGCCGCCAGCCGCATCGCGGGCTCCGTGTAGAACAGGTTGCTCACGTGCATCAGGCGCCCGGCCTGCTCGCGCACCGCCTCCACCACCGCCGGATTGCAGTGACCCAGCAGCGAGACCGAGATACCGCTGAGGAAGTCCAGGTACTCGTTGCCCTCGTCGTCCCACAGCCGCGTGCCCTCGCCGCGCACGAACTCGACTGGGTTGCGCGCGTAGGTGGCCATCACGGCCTCGCGCTCGAGCTCCCGCAGCGTCGCTAGGGCCACAGCTTCGTCCCGATCCCCTCGTTGGTGAACAGCTCGAGCAGCAGCGAGTGCGGCTGGCGACCGTCCACGATGTGGGCGTTGCCGACCCCTGACTCGAGCGCGTTGACGCAGGCCTCGAGCTTGGGGCGCATGCCGCCACTCACCTGTGGCAGGCGCTCGCGCACCTCCGCCGCAGTGGCCTCCGAGATGCGGCTCTCCGGGTCGTCCGGATCGGCGCGCCAGCCCTCCACGTCGGTCAGGAAGATCACCTTGTAGGCGCCGAGCGCCTCCGCGACGGCCGCAGCCGCGGCGTCGGCGTTGACGTTGTAGGAGTTGCCCTCGCGGTCGGCGCCGACCGAAGCCACCACCGGGATGTAGTCCTCGGCGATGTGCAGCAGCACGCCGGCGTCCACCTGCTCGATCTGCCCGACGAAGCCGATGTCGGTCTCGTCGGCGGCGAGCTGCTTGCGCACCGTGAACAGCAGGCCGTCGTCGCCGCACAGCCCCACAGCTGGCTGTCCGTGACGGTTGATGCGCAGCACGATGTCCTTGTTCTGCTTGCCGACCAGCACCATCTTCGCCACCTCCACGGTGGCCTCGTCGGACACGCGCAGGCCGTCGACGAACTTCACCTCCATCCCGAGCCGCTCCATGTAGCGGGTGATGTCGGGCCCGCCACCGTGCACCACCACCGGGTTCAGCCCGACGTACTTGAGCAGCACCACGTCGCGCGCGAACTCCTCCTTCAGCGCCGGGTCGGTCATCGCCGCGCCGCCGTACTTGATCACCACGGTCTTGCCGTGGAAGTCGCGTATGTAGGGCAGCGCTTCGAGGAGGGTGGCGACATCTCTCATGAGGTGTACTCCGCGTTGAAGCGGGCGTAGTCGGGGCCGAGATCGCTGAAGAAGACCTCGGTTTCGCCGCCCTCGCCCGGGATGGTGAGCATGTACTCGACCTCGTCGCGGGCCACCAGTTGCTCCAGCTCGCGCAGGTCGTCCGCGTCCAGTCCGATCGCGTCGCCGGCCGAGACCAGCTGACGACCCTCGATCGCCAGGTCGGCAACGAACGGGTCACCGGGCGGCCAGGCCTGGCCGGCGGCCTGGAGGATGCGCCCGAAGTTGGGGTCGCCGCCGTGCAGAGCGGTCTTCACCAGCGGCGAGTTGGCGATCGAGCGAGCCACCGGCTCGACCGCCTCGGGGCTACCCTCCACCACGATCCGGCCGGTGCGCCGGGCGCCCTCGCCGTCCGCCACGATCTCGAGCGCCAGCTGGCGCAGCAGGGCGTCGAGTGCCTCGCCCAGCAGCAGCTCGTCGGCGCTCTCGGGCTCCACCCGCACGCCCGACGCGCCGCCGGCGAGGACGAAGACGGTGTCGCTGGTGGAGAGCTGGCCGTCGACCGAGATGCGGTCGAAGGAGCGCTTGACGCAGACGCCGGTGAGCAGCTCGAGCGTCTCGGCGGCCAGCTCGGCGTCGGTCTCGACGAAGCAGAACATCGTGGCGAAGCGGGGCTGGATCATGCCGGCGCCCTTGGCCTGGGCCGCGAGGCGCACGCTGCCGGCGCCCAGCTCGACCTCGAGGCAGGCGCGCTTGGGGCCCTTGTCGCTGGTGAGGATCGCGGTGGAGAAGTCCCCGGCGTCATCGCCGAGGGCGCCGCACGCGGCGCGCACGCCTTCCACGACCGGGTCGCGCGGGAGCTCGATCCCGATCACTCCTGTCGATGCGACCCCGACCTGAGCAGCTTCGATGTCGATCTGCTCGGCGGCCGCTGCCTGCATCGCCGCTGCCGTATCGAGCCCGCGCTGGCCGTCGCCCACGTTGGAGCAGCCCGAGTTGGCCACGACCGCGCGCAGGCGGCTCAGCTCGGATAGCCGGCTGACGATCACGGGAGCGCCGACGCGCGCGTTGGTGGTGAAGCGAGCCGCGGACACCGTGTCGGGGCTGTCCGAGACGAGCACGCCCACGTCGAGACCGTCCGCCTTGATGCCGGCGGCGACGCCGGCCGCGCGGAAGCCCGCCGGCAGCAGGTGCGGGTCGAGCTCGGTCACGTGCTTGGGCGCTTCCACCCAGCGGGAGCGGAAGAACGTGGTGGTGGCTGTCACTCGAGCCCCTCCGCCTCGGGCAGCCCCAGCATCAGGTTCAGGTCCTGCACGGCCTGGCCGGCGGCGCCCTTCCAGAGGTTGTCGATCGCGCAGAAGGCCAGCACGCGCTCGTTGACCACCGTCACCTGCACGGTGGCGCGGTTGGTGTCGCGCACGTCGCGCGTGCGCGGCGGGTCGGTGACGACCTCCACGAACGGCTCGTCGCGGTAGGCCTCCACGGCCAGCTCGTGCGCCTCCGCGGCCGTGAGCGGGTCGGTCGGCCGCGCGTAGCAGCTGGCGAGGATCCCCTGGTCGATTGGCAGCAGGTGCGCCACGAAGCTGAAGTGCACGCCGGGCAGCTCCTGCTCGAGCTCGGCGGTGTGGCGATGCCCCTCGACCTTGTAGGCGTTGACGTTGTCGACCGCCGACACGTAGTGGGTCTCCTCGGTGGGCTCCCGCCCGGCGCCCGACACGCCCGCCTTGATGTCCACCGCGGCCTCGTCGATGCGCCCGCGCAGGGGCAGCAGCGCCAGCAGTGCGGCGGTGGAGTTGCAGCCGGGGCCGGCGACCAGCCCCGCGGCGCGGATCCGCTCGCGGTGGATCTCGGGCAGCCCGTACACGGACTCGGCCAGCAGTTCGGGCGCCTCGTGCGGCTGGTACCACTGCTCGTAGCGCGCCTGGTCGAGCCGGAAGTCGGCGGACAGGTCCACAACCTTCAGCCCGCGCGCGCGCAGCTCCCTGACGGCGACCGCTGCGGCCTTGTGGGGATAGGCCACCAGCGCGGCGTCGGCCTGGTCGGCGATCGCGTCCGGGTCGAACTCGTCGAGCGTGAGCGGCACGCGATAGCGGGGATAGACCTCGTCGTGGCGCCTGCCGGCGTCGCTGCGCGCGGTCACGGCGGTCAGCTCCAGCGACGGATGGCGGTGCACGATGTGGGCGGCGAGGGCGCCACCGAACCCGCCGGCACCGACTACGGCGACCCGGTGATCAGCCACGCAGCCGCCCTCCCAGCTCGGCGAGCGCCGCCTCGATCGCGGTGCGCCGCTCGGCCACCTCGGCGTCCGTGAGCGTGCGGTCAGGAGCGCGGAACTCGAGCCGCAGCGCGAGCGACTTCTCGCCCTCCCCCACCTGCTCGCCCCTGTACACGTCGAAGAGCTCGACGGTCTCCAGCAGCGGTGCGCCGCCGGCGCGGACGGCCTGCTCGACCTCGGCGGCAGGCGTGTCGCCCGCAACCACCACCGCGATGTCCTGCAGCACGGCCGGGAAGCTCGTCACGTCACGGTAAGGCCTCTCCCGCGCCAGGTCGATCAGCTCATCGATGTCGATCTCGAAGCCGGCTGCTCGGCCCAGATCCCAAGCGTCCGTCACCTGCGGATGGACCTCTCCGAGCCATCCGATCAAACGGTCCCCGCCGGCGACCACCGTTGCCGCGCGGCCCGGGTGCAGGAACGGCCCTCCGCCCTCTTCGAGGTGCCACTCGACACCCGCCGCCATCAGCACCGCTTCCAGCAGCGCGCGAGCCGTGAAGAAGTCGGCCGGGCGCGGCTCCGAGCGCCAGCCGCCCGGCGCGGCCTGCGTCTGCACCATCCCCAGGTGATGGCGCTCCAGCGCTGGCGTCTGACCCGCGGGCGAGCCGCTCCCGACCGCGTCGAGTGGGCCCGCTGAGCGGTACACGTGCGCGGACTCGAACAGCGCCAGCGCCGGGCGGCCGTGCGCGGCGTTGTGCCGCGCCGCGTCGAGCAGCCCTGGCAGCAGCAGCGGCCGCATCACGCTCTGGTCCTCGCTGAGCGGGTTGTCCAGCACCAGCACCGGCTCGTCGCCGAGGCGCAGCCGCTCGAGCGCGCGCGGCGAGGTGAACGAATACGAGATGCACTCGTCGAGCCCGCGGTCACGCAACAGGTCCTCCACGCGCCGGCGAAGCCGCTGGCTCTCTGTCAGCCGCCCGACGGCCGCCCGGCGCGCCGGCAACGTGGTCGGGAGTTGCTCGAGCCCGTGGATCCGCGCGACCTCCTCGATTACGTCGGCCTCGCGCTGGACGTCGCTGTCGCGCCAGGGCGGGACGGTCACGCTCACCCGCGCGTCCTCGGCCTGCGGCTGGAAGCCCAGGCGGTCGAGGATGCCGTTTACCTCGTCGGGCGGAACCTGCTTGCCGAGCAGCCGCTCCATCCGGTCGAGCCGCAGCGTCACCGCGCGCGGCGGCTGAGGCTGCGGGTACACGTCAACGGTGCCGGGCGCCACGCGCGCGCCGCACAGGTCCACCATCAACCGCGCCGCCAGTCGCTGGGCAGCCATCGCCTGGTCCGGGTGCAGTTGCTTCTCGAAGCGTGCCGAGGCCTCCGTGCGCAGGCCGAGCGCCTTGGAAGTGCGCATGATGTTCGGGCCGACCCATGTGGCCGCCTCCATCAGCACCCGCGTGGTCCCGTCGGAGACCTCCGAGACCTGCCCGCCCATGATCCCGGCGATGCCGCTCGGACCCTCCGCGTCGCACACCAGCGCGGCCTCGGAGCTGAACGTGCGCTCCACGTCGTCGAGCGTCTCCATCCGCTCGCCCTCGGCCGCGCGGCGCACCTCGAGACGTCCGCCGCGCACCTCGTCGAGGTCGTAGGCGTGCAGTGGCTGCGCGGTGCAGAGCATCACGTAGTTGGTGATGTCCACGAGGTTCGAGATCGGCCTCTGCCCGGCGGCCAGCAAACGCTGCTTGAGCCACAGCGGCGACGGGCCGAGCTGCACGCCGTCGAACACGCGGGCGGTGAAGCGCAGGCAGATCTCCGGGTCGACCTCGATCGAGATGTGGTCGTCGGCCGCGTCGTCGCCGCGCGGCTCGGCGTCGGCCGCGGTCGGGTCCTCGCCCAGCGCCGCGCCGGTAACCGCGTGAAGGTCGCGGGCCACCCCGTATACGCCCATCAGGTCCGGCCGGTTGGGCGTGACCTCGAGCTCGAGCACCTCGTCGGCGATCGGCAGGTGGTCGGCCAGCGGCGCGCCAACCGGCACCTCGCCGTCGAGCACCATGATGCCGTCGTGGTCCTCGCCGATGCCGACCTCGTCCTCGGCCAGGATCATCCCGCTGGACAGGACGCCGCGCAGCTTCGCCTCCCCGAGCGTGGAGCCGTCGGGCATCGCAGCGCCCGGGAGCGCCACGGCCACGACCTGTCCCGCGGCGACGTTCGGCGCGCCGCACACGATCGTCTGCGGCTCGCCGCGCCCGACGTCGACCGTGCAGACGGTGAGGCGGTCCGCGTCCGGGTGCTGGGCGGCCTCGAGCACGCGGCCGGTCACGAACGCGTCCGCATCGCCGACGCCGATGCGGTGCAACCGCTCCAGCTTGTCGCCCGACATCGTCAGGCGGTCCGCGACCTGCTCCGCCGGGAGGCCAGGGTCGCAGTACGAGCGCAGCCAGGAAAACGGCACCCTCATGGGCCCGCTCCGAACTGGTCCAGCAGGCGCAGGTCGTTGTCGAACAGCATGCGCAGATCGGGCACCTGGTAGACGAGCATCGCGATCCGCTCGATGCCCATCCCCCACGCGAACCCCTGCACTCGATCCTTGTCGTAGCCGCTGCCGAGCACGTAGTCGAGCACGTTCGGGTCGACCATCCCCGAGCCCAGGATCTCGATCCAGCCCTCGCCCTTGCAGGTCGGGCAGCGCTCCGAGCCGTCGTAGCCGGTGCCGCGGCAGCGGAAGCACGACACGTCCACCTCGACGCTCGGCTCGGTGAACGGGAAGTAGCCGGGGCGCAGCCGGACCTCGGTGTGCTCGCCGAACATCTGCTGTGCGAACGCGAGCAGCGTGCCGCGCAGGTCGGCCAGCGTCAGATCCTCGTCGATCGCGAGCCCCTCGAGCTGGTGGAACATCGGCACGTGCGTGGCGTCGGGCGTGTCGGGCCGGTAGACGCGGCCCGGCACCACGATGTAGATCGGCGGCTCCTGGAGCTCCATCGCGCGCACCTGCATCGGCGACGTGTGGGTGCGCAGCAGCACCTGCTCCGCGAGGTAGAAGGTGTCCTGCGGCAGCCGCGCCGGGTGCTCGGGCGGGTGGTTGAGCGCCGTGAAGTTGTAGTACTCGTACTCGACCTCCGGGCCCTCCACGACCGAGAACCCGAGCCCGATGCACACGTCCTCCATGCGCCGCCGAATCTGGGAGACCAGGTGCAGATGGCCGACCGGAACCGGCGGGTCGCCCGGCAGCGTCACGTCCACGCGGTCCTCGACCAGGCGGCGGTCCAGCTCGGCGCCCGCGAGCTCCGCGGTGCGGCGCTCCAGCAACTCCTCGAGCGCCTTGCGCACCTCGTTGGCCTGCTTGCCGACCGGGCCGCGCTGGTCCGGCGGGAGCTCGCCGATCGAGCGCAGCGCCGCAGTCAGCTCGGACTTGCGGCCGAGGTAGCGCACGCGCAGCTCCTCCAGCTCGGCGGCGGAGCCCGCGGCGGCGACGGCCGCCTCGGCCTCGGTGCGCAGCTGGGCCAGGTCAGCCATGGGGCGGCATCCTACGTGCGGCCTCGTACAGAGCCACGGTCGCCGCCATCGCCACGTTGAGCGACTCCGGCCCGTCGTCGCGCAGCGGGATGCGTGCGCTCGCCTCGGCCGCGGCCAGCACCTCGGGAGGTAGCCCCTCCCGCTCGGCCCCCAGGCACAAGACAGTCGGGGCGGTGATGTCGCCGATCGGTCCCGGTGCGGTGGCGTCGAGGGCGAGCCGGGTGCCGACCAGCTCACCGAAGGCCGCGCGCGCGGGCGGCCGGGCGAACAGCGAGCCCATCGTGGCCCGCACCGCCTTCGGCGAGAAGGGGTCCGCGCAGCCGGGGCCGAGCACGACCGGGCCGTCGGCGAGCGCGTGGGCGGAGCGGATGATCGCGCCGACGTTGCCGGGGTCCTCCACCGAGTGGAGCCACACGCTCAGGTCGCCGCCCGGCTGCGACCAGCGCTGCTCGTAGACGCCGATCACGCGCGCGCCCGACCCCAGCGTGCTGGCCGCGTCCAGTAGCTCCTGCTCCACGTCCTCGCCGGCGCGCAGCACGAAGCGCGGCTCCCACCCGGCCCGCTCGGCGGCTGCCACCAGGTCCTCGCCCTCCGCGGCGAACAGGCCGAGCTTCGCGCGCCAGCGCTTCTGCGCGAGCTTGCGGATGGTCTTGAGCTTGTCGTTGTCGGGTGAACGGATCATGGAACGAAAAAAGGCGCCTCGCAGGCGCCCGGGAGAGATTCGGTTCCGTGGTCGCGCTAGGCGGCCACGGCCTCCCGGGCCCGGTCGGCAAAACGTCGGAACGTCTCAGGGTCGCGCACGGCGATGTCGGCCAGCACCTTGCGGTCGACCTCGATGCCGGCCTGCTTCAGGCCGTGCATGAACTGGCTGTACGACATGCCCTCCTGGCGAGCGGCCGCGTTGATGCGCACGATCCACAGGCGGCGGAAGTCGCGCTTGCGGTTGCGGCGGTCGCGGTAGGCGTACGAGTCGGCCTTGAGCAGGGCCTCCTTGGCCCGCTTGTAGCTCTTCGAGGCCTGGCCGCGATAGCCCTTGGCCCGCTCGAGCGTCTCGCGGCGCTTCTTGCGCCCGTGGACTGACCGCTTGACCCGGCTCACTTGTGCAGCAGCCTCTCGACGCGCTCGTGATCGGCGGCGGCGACCTCGACCGGACGGCCCAGGTGGCGCTTGCGCTTGGCGCTCTTCTTCCCGAGGTTGTGGCTCGTGAAGGAGTGACGCGCGCGCAGCTTGCCGGAGGCGGTCTTGCGGAACCGCTTCTTGGCGCCGGAATGGGTCTTCATCTTCGGCATGCGACGGCTTATTGAAGCAGACGCCGGTGGGGCTACGACGGGGCCGGCTGCTCGTCCGGCTGCGCCCGCTTCTTGTTCGGCGCCAGCAGCATCGTCATGTTGCGCCCGTCCTGCTGAGGATGCTGCTCGATCGTGCCGAGCTCGGCGACGTCCTCGGCGAGTCGCATCAGCAGCATCTCCCCGCGCTCCGGATGGCTCTGCTCGCGGCCGCGGAACATGATCGTGACCTTCACGCGGTCCTCGCCCTTGAGGAAGCGGACCACGTGGTTCTTCTTGGTCTCGTAGTCGTTCGTCGCGATCTTCGGGCGCAGCTTGATCTCGCGCACGTTGACCTGCTTCTGGTGCCGGCGCGCGGCCTTGGCCTTCTGCTCCTGCTCGTACTTGTACTTCGAGTAGTCGAGCACGCGGCACACCGGCGGCCGGGCGTCGGGCGCCACCTCGACGAGGTCGAGATCGCGTTCCTGGGCGTAGCGGAGTGCCTGAGACGTGTCCACGACCCCGATCTGATTGCCGTCCTCACCGATGAGGCGAACCTGGGGAACGCGAATGCGCTCGTTGATCCGTGTTTCGTCGCGCTCTGGGGGGCGCCGATCGAACTTCCGTGGGATCGGCACTAGTTGAAGCTTTGCCCTGCTGTCAAAGCGCGCAGATGTATCGGTACGTCATTCGGGTGCGATGTTAGCGCCTCTCACCGATCTCGTGGGAAGCGCGCTCGGCGAACTCCGCGAGCGGCTGAGCGCCCAGATCGCCCTCTCTGTGCCGTCGTACCGCGACCGCGCCGGCTTCCTGCTCGGCGTCACCCACGACCAGCATGTAGGGCACCTTGAGCACCTCGGCCTCGCGGATCTTCTTGCCGATCGACTCCGAGCGCTCGTCCACCTCCACCCTCAGGCCGGCGTCGCGCAGCCGGTCGGCCGCCTCGCGCGCGTACTCGATGTGGCGGTCCGCGATCGGCAGGACGGTCGCCTGCACCGGCGCGAGCCAGAGCGGGAACTCGCCCGCGTAGTGCTCGATCAGGATGCCGATGAAGCGCTCGAACGAGCCCATCAGCGCGCGGTGGATCATCACCGGCCGGTGCTCGGTGTTGTCGGCGCCGGTGTAGGTGAGCTCGAACTGCTCGGGCATGTAGTAGTCGAGCTGAACGGTGCCGAGCTGCCACGAGCGCCCGATCGCGTCGGTGATGTGGGCGTCGATCTTGGGGCCGTAGAAGGCGCCGTCGCCCTCGTTGAGGTCGTACTCGAGCCCGTTCTGCTCCAGCGTCCGCTTGAGCGCGGCCTCCGCCTTGTCCCACATCTCCTCCGACCCGACCCGCTTCTCGGGCCGGGTGGACAGCTCGAGGCGCGGCTTCAGGCCGAACTGCTCATAGATGTAGAAGCCGAAGTCGAGGCAGCGCAGCGCCTCCTCCTCGATCTGGTCCTCGGTGCAGAACACGTGCGCGTCGTCCTGGGTGATGTGGCGCACCCGCAGCAGGCCGTGCAGCGTCCCGCTGGGCTCATGGCGGTGCACCAGGCCCTGCTCGGCCAGCCGGATCGGCAGGTCGCGGTAGGAGCGCAGCTCGTGGTTGTAGATCTGGCAGTGGGCCGGGCAGTTCATCGGCTTCAGCCCCATCGAGCGGCCCTCGACCTCGGTGAAGTACATGTTGTCGCGGTACACGTCCCAGTGGCCCGAGCGCTTCCACAGGTCCACGTCGTAGAGGATCGGCGTGCGCACCTCGGTGTAGCCGCGCTCCACGTTGGTCGTGCGCCAGAGGCGGGTCAGCTCGTTCCAGATGTGCGCCCCGTTGGGCAGCCAGAAGGGCGAGCCCGGCGACAGGTCGGAGAGCATGAACAGCGACAGCTCGCGGCCGAGCTTGCGGTGGTCCCGGGCACGCGCCTCCTCGAGCCGCCGCAGGTGCTCCTCGAGGTCGTCCTTGGAGAGGAACGCCGTGCCGTAGATGCGCGTCAGCATCTGGCGGTCGGCGTCGCCGCGCCAGTAGGCGCCCGCGACGCTGGTGAGCTTGAACGCCTTGATGCGCTTGGTGCCCGGGCCGTGCGGGCCGCGGCAGAGGTCGGTGAAGGGGCCGTTGCGGTACAGCGAGACGGTCTCCACGCCTTGATCGCGCACCAGGTCCTCGATCAGCTCGACCTTGTAGTCCTGGCCCTCGGCCTTGAAGCGCTCGACCGCCTCGGCCACGGACACGTCCGCGCGCTCGAAGCGCTCGTCCGCGGCGATGTGCTCGCGCATCTTGGCCTCGATGCGCTCGAAGTCGTCGTCCGAGACCTTCACGCCGTCGGGGAACTCGAAGTCGTAGTAGAAGCCGTCGTCGATCGGCGGGCCGATCGAGATCTTCACGCCCGGATAGAGCTCCAGCACCGCCGTGGCCAGCACATGCGCGGCGTCGTGGCGGATCAGCCAGAGACCGTCCGGGTCCTTGGCGGTCACGATCTCCACCGGCCCCTCGGCGAGCGGCGCGTCGAGGTCGAGCAGGTTGCCGTTCTGGCGCACGCCGAGCGCGGCCCGGGCGAGCCCCTCGCCGATCGCGCGGGCGGCGTCCGCGCCGGTGGCGCCGTCGGGAAGCTCCAGCGGGGAGCCGTCGGGGAGCGTGACCTTCATGCGCCCTCCACGCTATCGAGCGCCGGGGCCGCGGCCAGCGCCCGCAGCTCGCGCTCGAGCGCGGCGGTCACGAGGAAGCGCTCGCGCACGCGCTCGCGGCCGGCGCGGCCCATCTCCACGGCGAGGCCCGGGTCGCGCACCAGCTCGACCAGTCGCTCGGCGAGCTGCTCGGGCTCGTCCGCCAGGAAGCCGTCCACCCCGTCCCTGACGGTCAGCACCAGCCCGCCGTCGGCGCGGCCGAGCACGGGGGTGCGCTTCCAGAGCGTCTCGCACGGGGCGATGTCGAACCCCTCGCGCAGCGACAGCTCCAGCGCGGCGCGCGCCAGCCGCTGCAGCGCGCCGACCTCGAGGCTCCCAAGGCCCTCGTAGCTCGTCAGCAGCAGCACGTCATCGTCGCCCGCCACGAAGTCGGACACCTCCTTGGCGGCACGCCAGTCCTCGGCGGCGCCGCGATCCAGCAGCCCGGCGAGCACCAGCTGCAGGTCCGGCTCCTCCGCCTTCGCCAGCCGGAAGGCCTCGATCGCCGCGTGCGGATCGTCCCAGCGGTCGAGCTGCACGACCTGGAGCACGAACGGTCGGTCGAGGTCCACCCCAAGCGGGCGCACGACGCGGCCGGGGAGCCGCGGCTCGAGGTCCAGGTTGCGCGGGTCGAGCGGGTCGATCCCGGGTGGCGCCGTGCGCACCCGCTCGGTCAGCTCGCCGTCCCAGTCCGGCGCGAGCGACTGGTCCGACACCAGCACGGCGTTGCAGCGCCGCGCCAGCCCGGCGACCCGATCGAGCGCCTCGCGCTCCGCGTGCGAGGCGTCGAGGTGGCAGCGCCACGTGACCGGCACGTCCAGGCCGGCGGCCAGACCGAGCGTCCCCGGGTCGTGGAGAACCACCAGATCCGCCGTGCCGTTGAGGCTGCGCCCGATGCGCTCGCAGGCGTCGGTCCAGGCCGCCCAGGCGTCGTCGGCGATCGCGCTCTCGCCGCCGCGCAGCCCGTGTTCGAGGGCGGCGCCGACACTGCGTAGATCGGGGTCGGCGAACAGCACGCGCCATTCCACCGGCACGCCGGCACCCGCGGCGAGCGGCAGCAGCGCACCCAGCAGCTCCGGGACGGGGCCTGGGGCTCCGGCCGCGCTCACGTGGAGGATGCGCGCCTCGCGCAGCGGCGCGGCGGCGTCTTGCAGCGTCTCCACGGCCCGCCCGCCGGCCAGCGGCGCATAGTCGCCGGGGACGCGCGGGGCGACGGCCATCGGCTGCAGGTCGGCGGCCACCGCGGGAGCGTACTTCGGTGCTGAGGCGCGGTGGTCAGCCCGCGGCGCTCGCGGGCTCCACACGCCCGCGCACCTCACCCAGCGGGTCCCCCCGCAGCACCACCTCGTCCCCGTCCTCCAGGAACGTACGCGTCGCGCCGTCCTCGAGCTCGATCGCCTCGCTGCCGCCCCAGGAGAGCTCGAGCAAGGACCCGCGCTGCCCGCGCTCGGGGCCCGAGATCGTCCCCGTCGCCAGCAGGTCGCCCACGCGCAGGCTGGCGCCGTTCGACGTGAGGTGCGCGATCTGCTGCGCGATCGACCAGTACAGGTGACGCGCGTTGGGGCGCGCCACCACGGTGCCGTTCAGCTCGATCTCCAGCGCCAGGTCGTAGGCCCAGGGCTGCTCGCGCAGGTAGGGCAGCGGCTCGGGGTCCTGCGGGTCCGCGGGCACCCGGCGTCCCTCCAGCTCGGCCAGGGGCACCACCCACCGCGACACCGACGTGGCGAACGACTTGCCCAGCAACGGCCCGAGCGGCCGGTACTCCCAGCTCTGGATGTCACGCGCGGACCAGTCGTTCACGAGCACCACGCCGAACACGTGGTCGAGCGCGCGCTCCACCGACACCGGCCCTTCGCTCGCCACACCGATGACGAAGCCGAGCTCGAGCTCGATGTCGAGTGAGCGGGTGGGGCCGAACTCGCCCTCCCCCAGCTGGCCGCTGGGTCGCCGCACGGGCGTGCCGCTCGGCACCACGGTCCCGGCCCGTCCGTGGTACCCGACCGGCAGGTGGCGCCAGTTCGGCAGCAGCGGCTCTCCGTCCGGCCGGAACATCAGCCCGACGTTGCGCGCGTGGTCCAGCGACGAGTAGAAGTCCACGTAGTCCGCGACCGTGAACGGTCGCCCGAGCTCGGGCGCCTCCAGCTCGGGGGCGTCAGCCAGCCGCTCGCGCGCGCGCTCCCAGGCGGCCGGCCCGCGCGTCATCAGGTCGTCGAGCGACGGGCTCACCGCGCTCAGGTCCAGCACGCGCCCGTCGACCCGCGCGCACACGACCCCCGTCGCGCAGGACGCCGTAGGCGAGGCTCACGCCTAGCGCACGACCTGGCTGCCCGGGACGATGTCGTCGCTGCCGTCGGGCCAGCGCACCCAGGCCTTGTGGCCCCCGTCGTAGTCGGGCGCCCACAGCACCAGCGTGGCGTCCTGGTCGCCGACCTTGCACGGCTCGTCGCCCTCGTCGTCGAGGCCGCGCCAGAGGCGCACGAAGGCGTTGCTCTCCCACTCGTCGCCGATCGTGGTCGGCTCGGTGTGGCCGGGCTGCACGCGCACCTCGTGCGGGAGTGCCATCAGCACGTCCATGATCGAGGTGCGCAGGTCGGCGAAATTGGTCGACCCGGGCGCCCGCACACCGCCGACCGATCCCTTGAAGAGCGTGTCGCCGGTGAACACCTCCTCGCCGTTCACCACGAAGTTGAGCATCCCGGCCGTGTGGCCGGGCGTGTGGAGCGTCTCGATCCGCAGCCCGCCGACCTCGAGCGTGTCGCCCGGCTCGATCGTGCGGTCCACGCCGCCGAGCAGATCGGCCTCGATCGGGTGGGCCAGCCGCTCGATGCCGGGCCACGCGTCGGCCTCCGCAACGTGGTCGTGGTGGTGGTGGGTGAGCAGCAGCATCTTCACGTCGACACCGAGCTGCCCGGCCGCCTCCACCAGCGGGACGCACGGACCGCCGGCGTCGATCACCACGGCCGACCCGCCCTCCTCGTCGGCCACGAGATAGGTGTTCGAGAGCCACTGATCGTTCATGGACCGTTCGATGATCATCGGCGCCGAAGCCTAGTATCCGGCGGCCGTGGACGAGCTGCGCGCCCAGTTCCCAGTGTTCGAGCACACCGCGTACCTCAACGCGGGCACCACCGGGCCGGTGCCCCGGTCGGCGTACGAGGCCGCGCTCGACTCGCTGCGCGGCCAGCTCGAGACGGGCCGCAGCGGCAAGGACTTCTTCGAGCGCTCCCAAGCGCGCCAGGTCACGCTGCGCGAGCGCGTGGCCGCGGTGGTCGGCGCGAGCCCGAGCGAGCTGGCGCTTACCGGCTCCACCACCGATGGCGTCAACGCGGTGCTCAACGCCCTCGACCTCCAGTCCGGCGACGAGGTGGTGACGAGCGACGAGGAGCACCCCGGCGTGCTCGCCCCGCTCGGAGCGCTACGCGACCGACGCGGCATCGACGTGCGCGTGGTGCCGTTCGCGGAGCTGGCGGGCGCGGTCGGGCCGAACACACGGCTGGTGGCCTGCTCGCACGTCTCGTGGGTCACCGGCGCGGTGATCGACGCCCAGGCGCTGGCCGCCACCTCCGCCCCGGTCCTGCTCGACGGCGCCCAAGGCCTCGGCGCCGTGCCCGTGGACGTGGCCGCGCTCGGCTGCGACTTCTACGCCGCCTCGGGACAGAAGTGGCTGTGCGGCCCGAACGGGCTCGGCTACCTGTACGTCCGGGAGGGGTTGGCGTCCGGCCTGCCCGCCCCGTGGCCCAGTTACGCGAACCTCGCCGCCTCCACCACCGGCCTCGAGCTGGACCTGCATCCCGATGCCCGCCGGCTGGCGATCGGCTTCCCGCCCCCACAGGACGTGGAGTGGGCGCTGGCGGCGCTCGACGTGCTCGAGCGGGCCGGGCTGGCCGAGGTTCAGCGCCGCGCTGTGGAGCTGGCCGCCGGCCTCGCGGCCGAGCTGGGCTCGCGCGTGCGCCCGCGCGGGGACTCGACCCTGGTCAGCTGGGAGGTACCCGACCCGGAGGCAGAGGTCGCGCGGCTGGGCGAGGCCGGCTTCGTCGTGCGCGACCTGCCCGGGAGGGGCGCGCTGCGAGCCTCGGTGGGCGCCTGGACGAGCGAGTCCGAGCTGGCCCGGCTGGCAGAGCTCACTTGTCCACCAGAACCACGATCCCAAAGACGATCGCTGCGACGACTGTGGCCATTCCGATCACGCCGATGACCCCGTAGACGAGAGCCTCTCCGACCCGTCTCTCACGACCCATATCGACCGCGCGGGTGCTGCCGAGGATGGCGAACCCGTATGCCGCCGTGAGCCCGATCCCGGCGAGCAGGGAAACCCAGATCACCGTGACCAGCGAGTCCCAGTCGATGATCGCGAAGATCACGCCTCAGCCCGCGCCACCGGCGGACCGTGCTGCGCCCGCTCGCGCTTGGAGAACAGGATCGTCGAGCCGATCACGCACAGCACCGACACCACCAGCGGCCCGGCCGCGCCGGTCCCGAACAGCCGCGTAACCGCGTAGGTGAGCGCGCCGATGGCCGCCGCGGCGGGCAGCGTGACGATCCACGCCGCCACGATGTTGCCCGCCACGCCCCAGCGCACCGCGGACAGGCGCTTGGCCGCGCCCGAGCCGATCACGGCGCCCGAGATGGTTTGCGTGGTGGACAGCGGAAAGCCGCCGTGCGTCGACGCGAGGATCACCGCGGCTCCCGCGCCCTGGGCCGCGAACCCCTGCGCCGAGTCCATCTTGTGGATGCGGCTGCCCATCGTCCTGATGATGCGCCAGCCGCCCGCATAGGTGCCGAGCGCGATCGCGGCGGCCGCGGACACCACGACCCAGGTCGGGGGCGTGGGGTCGCTCGCCGGCAACGAGCCGTAGGCCACCAGCGCCAGCGCGATCACGCCCATCGTCTTCTGGGCGTCGTTGGTCCCATGGGCCAGCGCCAGCAGGCCGCCCGACATCACCTGGCCGCCGCGGAAGCCGCGCGTCACCGGCTTGGGGCGCAGGGAGCCGACGATTCGGTACAGCACCAGGATCGAGGCGCCACCCGCGGCGAAGGCGAGCAGCGGGGCCACCACCGCAGGCAGCATCACCTTGCCGATGATCCCGGTCGTGAAGAAGATCGCGTCGGGGCCGTGGGCCACCAGCATGGCGCCGACGATCCCCCCGATCAGGGCGTGCGAGGAGCTCGACGGAAGGCCGAAGTACCACGTGGTGAGGTTCCACGCGATCGCCCCCACGAGGCCGCTGAACACCACCAGCAGCGTGATCTCGTTCGGGTCGACGACGTCGCTGGCCACCGTCGCGGCCACCTTGAGCGAGATGAAGGCGCCCACGAAGTTCAGGATCGCCGCGTAACCCACCGCCAGGCGCGGCGCCATCGCGCGCGTGGAGATCGAGGTGGCGACCACGTTGGCGGTGTCGTGGAAGCCGTTCGTGAAGTCGAAGGCCAGCGCCGTGGCCACGACGATGATCACGGTGAGCAGCTCGCCCTCCACTTAGGCCCCCGCCCCCACTACGAGTTCTTGATGACGATGCCCTCGAGGATGTTCGCGACGTGCTCGGTGGCGTCGATCGCCTCCTCGAGGCGCTCGAAGATGTCCTTCCAGCGGATCACCACCATCGGGTCGATGCCGTTGTCGAACAGCGATGCGATCGCCTCCCGGGTGATCCGATCGCCGTCGTTCTCCAGCCGGTTGATCTCGACCGTGTAGTGCGAGATGTCCTTGAACCCGCGCAGCCGCGGCATGGCCTCAGAGATCTGACGCGCGGCGGCGTGCAGCACGTGGGCAAGCGCCTGCGCTTGCTCCATCGGCGCCTCGATCTTGTAGAGGCCGAGGTAGTCCGCGACCTCCTCGGTGTAGTCGACCACGTCGTCGAGCGCCGAGGCGAGCGCGTAGATGTCCTCGCGGTCGATCGGGGTCACGAACGTCTGGTTGAGGCGCTGGATGATGTCGTGCGTGATCCGGTCGCCGTCCTGCTCGCAGATCAGGATGTCGCGCGCGAGGTCGTTGCGCTCCGGGAAGTCCTTGAGCAGCTCCTCGAGCAAGCCGGCGGCCCTCAGGATGTTGCCGCCAGCCTCCTCGAAGAGGTCGAAGAACTCGCGATCGCGGGGGCCGAGGACGCTGGAGAGCCGCACCGCGCCGGACGCTACCACTAGGTCACGTCGAACCGAGCCTGCTCGATGCGCTTGGCCGGCAGCTCGCCGACCTGGGCGCGAACCTCGCGCGCGGCCGACTTCCAGTCGTACTCCACCCGCCGCAGCTCGATGGTTCCGTCGTCGTGCACGATCGCGTAGGCGGAGCGGTGGTCGCCGTCGAGCGGGATGCCGACGCTGCCCGGATTCACGAGCTCGATGCCACCGGGGCCGGGGCGCGTGAACTGGAGGTGGGTGTGCCCGAACACGACGCGCCGCGCCGCAACTCCCATCAGTCGCTCGGCGTCGCTGTCCTGGGGCTCGGGAAAGAAGCTGTCCATGTCCGACAGCGGCGACGCGTGGCAGTAGAGGGTGCCCTCGTGTGTGACCGAGTCGGGCAGGGCCGCCAGCTCGCGCGACAGCTCCTCGCCCGCCAGCTCTCGGGAGCGCTCGATCACCGGCAGCATCGCGGCGGGCGCGTCCGGTGCGTCCACCAGCCAGCGGTCGACGTTGCCGCGGATCCACTCGGCGTCGAGCTGCCTGAGGCGGTCGGCGGTCTCCCTGGGCCAGGCGCCGAAGCCCACGTGGTCGCCGCCGAGCAGGAAGCGCTCGGCGGGGCAGTCCTCCAGCACGGCGTCGAGCGCCGGCAGGTTGCCGTGGACGTCGTACAGCAGGGCGAGCACCACCGGGACGCTACCGCTCCCGCTCCGTGCTCCTGACCTCAGCGCAGCGCCGCTCCCTTCGAGCGGTTGCACGACCCGCACAGCAGCTGGAGGTTCGCCGCGCTGTCCGCGCCGCCGAGGGCGAGCGGAATCACGTGGTCGTACTGCAGCTCGAATCCGGCGTCGCACTCGACGCAGCGTCCGCCGTCGCGCTCCCACACCGCCAGGCGGACGTCCCGCGGGATCGGCGCGCGGCGCGGCGCGTCGGGTAGCTCCTGGCGCATCGCGGCGTGGGCGCGCTCCAGGCGGCGCCGGTCGCGTCGGTCGCGGTCGGCCACCAGCGCCATCACGTCGTCGGCGGCCAGGCCGTCGTCCTCCCAGTAGAAGCGGTCGCGAAACCACCACCACCGGCGGTCGTCCGCCTGCATGACCGCGACCGGGCGCCGGCGCTGCACGAGCTCCAGCGCGGTCAGCTCGCGCGCACCCAGCAGCCCGCTCGGCCAGCAACCCGCCCGCCTGGAAACGGTGGCGTTGTCCGAAACCAGCCGCGCTCGGGCGCGAACGCCGCACGCCGATCCACTCGGAGCATGGAGGCCAGGCTAGGAACGGCGACCGACGGGTCGCAGGATTCCTTGCGGCGGCCCTCGTGCGGATCGGATCGACCCGCCGATCGGGTTTCGGACCTGCCCGTGCCGGAAGGCTTATAGGGATGTCAATCGACACCACACCAGGCCCGCAAGAGGACCCGCGCGACACGCAGGAAGCCGACCCGCGGGAGCCGCTGCCGATCTGGCAGAACACGCGCCCGCGCGGCAACCCCGAGACCGACCGGCACGACCTGGAGCGCAGCCAGGAGCGCCTGGAGGCCGTGCTCGGACGGTAGGTCCGCCGACGGGGCGAGCGACTCCGCCACCCTGGCGGTGCATAGGATCGCCATGTGCCCGACGTCAACGCTTCGCTCGAGGAGTACCGCGGGATGCGCGAAGCGCTCGAGGTGGCCCTGCTGCCGCTCGCTACCTCGGTGGACGGCCGGCGCTTCACCTTCCAGGTATCGCTGCACGGCCTCGAGCTCGAGCCGGGGGGCTACGTGGCGATCGAGGGGGACGGCTCCACGCGCTTGGGCCAGCTCCTGTCGCTGGAGCTCCGCCACCATGACGCCACCGCGCCGGGGGTTGGGAACGTCCGCCTCCGCGCCGGGGGTGGGGACGGCGTGGTTCTACACGGCGACGAGCGTCCGTTTCACGACGCGGTGGTGCGTCGCGCCACCGCGGACGAGGTGGGCGCCTGGCTCGAGGAGACGAGTCCGGACCGCGCGCACCTAGACGTAGGAGAGCTGGCACTCGCCCCGGGGGTGCCGTTCCGGCTCGATGCCGGCGGCTTCGGACGCCACACCTTCCTGTGCGGCCAGTCCGGCTCGGGCAAGACCTACTCGCTTGGCGTCCTGATCGAGCGGCTGCTGATGGAGACCAACCTGCGGGTGGTCGTGCTCGACCCCAACTCGGACTACGTGCGCCTCGGCGACCTGCGTGCGGACGACGAGCGCTACCGCGACGCGGCAGCGTCGGTCCAGGTCCGCGGCGGCTCCAACGGTCCCGACCCGATCCGGATCCGCTTCCGCGACCTGAGCCCCGTCCACCAGGCCGGCCTGCTGCGCTTGGACCCGCTCCGCGACCGCGAGGAGTACGCGGAGCTCCTCGCTCTACTCGAAGACGAGTCGATCCGCAGCCTCGGGGATCTCGCCGAGTCGCCCGCCGAGGATCTGAAGCTGCGGGCGCGCAACCTCGGGATCGATCGCTTCGGGATCTGGCCGGGGCCGGACGGTGAGTCGCTGCTGGACGAGCTGGTGAGCCCGGCGGGGCCCCGGTGCTTGGTGGTGGACCTGGGCTCGCTCGACACGCGCGAGGAGCAGACGCTCACCGCGGGCGCCGTGCTGGAGCGCCTATGGCGCGAGCGAGCGCGACGCGAGCCGGTGGCCATCGTCATCGACGAGGCGCAGAACGTGTGCCCTCCGGAGGCGGCCGATGCGCTCACCGCCCTGGCTATTGAGGACGCCATCCGGATCGCGGGTGAAGGGCGCAAGTTCGGGCTCTACCTGATCGTGGTCACCCAGCGGCCACAGAAGATCCACGAGAACGTGCTCTCGCAGTGCGACAACCTCGTCCTGATGCGAATGAACTCGGTGGCCGATCTCGCCCACGTGGCGAGCGTGTTCTCCTTCGTGCCGCCAGGCCTGGTCGACCGGGCTACGGCCTTCGGCCAGGGCGAGGCACTGGCCGCTGGCAAGATCGCCTCGCACCCCGCGTTGGTGCGCTTCGGCTCGCGCATCAGCCACGAGGGCGGTGCAGACGTGGCCGGCTGGGCGTAGCGACGTCGTCCGCGGCCGAGAGCTCGCGGATGTAGGACGCGACGACCCCGTCGAAGCTCCGGCGGACCCTCGCCTCGCGCTCCGGGCGGTGGGAATCCCTGCGGGTGCGCGGGGCGGAGTGGTTGAGACGCGTCATGCTGCTTTCTCCTCGATCTGGAAGTTGTTGGGGACTTGCTCCAGCGCCACCCGCTCGTCGCGCGGTCGCAGCAGCGCGAACGCCAGGACGATCCCGACGCCGATCGCCAGCGCCCCGGCCACGAAGGCGACCTGGTAGCCGCCGATCAGCGCGCTGACCGGCCCGTGGTCGTCGGCGAGGGCCTTGGTGTGGTTCGCGGCGATGGTGCTGAGCACGGCCAGGCCAAGCGCGCCGCTGATCTGCTGCGACAGGGTGGTGATCCCGGAGCCGAGTCCGGCGTCCTCGGGAGGGACGTCGGCCATCGCGATGGTCAGCAGCGGCATGAAGGCGATGCCGATTCCCAGGCCGATCGCGAAGCAGGCGAAGAAGATCGTCGGGAAGAACGCGGTGTCCGGCCCGACCGTGGCGAACAGGAGCAGGCCGGCCGCGGCAGTCGCCATCCCGCTCGTGAGCACGGACAGCGGTCCGAACCGGCCCACCAGCCGCGCGGTGATCCCCTGCGAGAGGACGGCCACGGTCAGGGTCCAGGGCAGGAACGCCGCACCGGTCTGCAGCTCGCTGTAGTGCCGGACCTGCTCCAGGTACAGCGTGCCGAGGAAGAACGTCGAGTACATGCCGGTCACGAGCAGGCCTCTGACGAGGCTCGCGTTGACCAGCCCGCGCAGGCGCAGAATCCGCAACGGCATGATCGGGTTCTCGATGCGCGCCTCCAGGGCAAGGAACGCCGCCATCAGCACCGCGGCGAGGCCGGCGAAGCCGAGGACCTGCAGTGAGGTCCAGCCGTGCGTCGTCGCCTCGATGATCGAGTAGATGGCGCTCATCAGCGATGCGGTCACGAGGAACGAGCCCACCCAGTCCACACCGTGCCCGAGACCGAGGCCTCTGTCGGCCCGGATGAGCGCGTGGGCGAGCGCGAAGGTGGCCACCCCAATCGGGAGGTTGACGAAGAAGACCCAGTGCCAGCTCAGCGTCTGGGTCAGCAGACCGCCCGCCAGCAGGCCGATGGAGCCTCCGGCGACGGAGACGAAGACGTAGGCGCTCATGGCCCGGGCCCGTTCGACGGCCTCGGGGAACTCGGTGATGATGATCGCCAGGATCACGGACGCTTGGGCGGCGGCGCCGATGCCCTGCAGGAAGCGGGCCCCTACCAGCGCCTCCTGAGTGGGTGCGATCCCGCACAGCAGCGAAGCGACGGTGAACGTCACGAGGCCGGCGAGGAACACGCGCTTGCGGCCGACGAGGTCGCCGAGGCGGCCGGTCAGGAGCAGCAGGCTGCCGAAGGTGACGAGGAATGCGTTGACAACCCAGGTGAGGTTGCCCTGGCTGAAGTGCAGGTCCTGCTGGATCGCGGGCAGCGCGACGTTCACGATCGTGACGTCGAGAACGATCATCAGCTGCGCCAGGCAGACGACGGCGAGCGTTGCCCAGCGGCGTGGATCGGCGGTCGAGGTGGGTACAGATGCTGAAGCGACGGTCATGCGACTCCCTACTTGTGTAAACGCTCCGTTGAAGCTAAAGTGGAGGCCACCTCCGAAATAACTGGAGGTGACCTCCGGAACTATACGGAGGGCCCCTCCGGTTGTCAAGGAAAACCCATGAGTACGACCGAGACAGGCACGCAGACGCTCATCGCCCGGCCCAAGCGGGCCGACGCGCGGCGCAACTACGAGAAGGTCCTCGGCGCTGCCCGGGAGGCGTTCGCGGAGGGTGGGGAATCGACGGCGCTGGAGGAGATCGCGCGCCGCGCCGGCGTCGGCATCGGGACGCTCTACCGGCACTTCCCCAACCGGCAGGCGCTGCTCGAGGCTCTCTACGTCGACGAGGTCGAGGAGATGTGCCGCTCGGCCGCCGAGCTCGACGGCAGCGACCCTTGGGAGGCGCTCAACGGCTGGTTCGAGGGCTTCATCGCCTACATCGGCACCAAGCGCGCCCTAGCGGCCGAGCTCTCCAACTACCTCGACCAGGACGCGCCGCTCTTCCAGACCTGCCGGACCTCCCTGTTCGAGGCCGGCGAACCGCTGTTGAAGAACGCCCAAGCGGCAGGCGTCGTGCGTCCGGACGTGTCCATCGGCGACGTCATCCAGATGGTCGTCGGAATCGCCAAGATGCCGGCGAAGGACCCCGAGCAGAACAAGCACATCCTGCGCGTCGCCCTCGACGGCTTGCGCTACCGCGCCGACGCCTAACCGATCGCGGCTGCCTCGCGCGCGCCCTCGGGGTCGGCGTAGGAGTCCACGCGCACGACCCGCCCACCGCGGAGCGTCAAGAGCGATGATCGGGTCTCGTCGACTTCGAGCTCGTGCGTCCGGCCGACGATGTGCACCACCACCGCCACCTGATCGCCGGCGTCGTGGAAGCTCAGCGGCTCGACCCTGTAGCTCTCCCAGGTCGAGAGGAACTCGCCCCAGAAGCGCCGCACGCCGTCAAAGCCCCGATAGCTCTCGACGGCCAGCAGCGAGTGCGCCACCGGGACCCATTCGATCCTCGGATCCAAGAATTGACCGAGCGTCTCATCGGTGAGACGCCGTTCGAACTCTCGGGCGGAACCCTCACTCGTGAGCTCTCCGTAGAGGCGGCGGACCAGCTCGACGTTCTCCAGAGACACCTTGGCTACGCCGGGGCCGGGCCGTCGCGGGTCACAGCGCGCACCTGGTCGACCGAAACCGCATCCCATGGGAACTCGACCAGCCACCACGTGGCGCCGGCCGTGGCGTAGGGCGCCGGGTCCTCGCCGGGCGGTAGCGCGACGACGACATCGAAGGGATCCGTGGGGTCCGTGCCGGCCTCGCTGCGCCGCGCGGTGAGGCTCGCGACGATCTCGGCGACCTGTTCCGGGTGGTCAAGGCCGAGCGGGAAGAACCCCTGGTAGCGCGCCGCCCGGCGCACCGGCCTGGGCTTGCCGTAATAACCCGCGACCCACACCGGTACGCCCGGCCGCTGGACCGGCCGCGGCAGGAACCGCATGCCGTCGACCGTGTAGTGCTCGCCGCGGTGGTGCACCGGTTCGCCCGACCAGGCGGCCGCCAGGATCTCAAGCGACTCGTCGAGCATGCTTGCGCGCCGGCGGTCGTCGAGCTCCTCGCCGGTGATCGAGTACTCGTTCGCGAACTCGTCGCTGCCCAGGCCGACGCCGAGCGTGAGTCGGCCGCCGCTGAGCCCGTCGAGCGTCGCCGTCTCCCGGGCGACCTTGGCAGGCCTGCGTCGTGCGAGTGGGGTGACCATCGGACCGAGCCGGATTCGCTCGGTGGCCGTGGCCATCGCTGCCAGCGCGATCCACGGGTCGGCCACGTCGACCACGGGCTCCTGGAAGCGCAGGTTGTCCCACACGAAGACTCCGTGCCAGCCCGCCTCCTCCGCCTCGGCGGACAGCTGCGCGACGACCGCAGGGTCGGCCAGCGCATCGAACAGGGGGATGAAGAGTCCTGAGCGCACGCGGGCCCAAAGATACGCTTCGGGCCCACCGCGCTCGCCCACGGCTGCGGGATACTGGGCGGACGATGTCGGAGGAGAACGTGGAGGCCGTCCAGCGCGCCGTCGAGGCGTGGAATGCCGATGATCTGGACGCCTTCCTGGCCGAGCTCGCCGCCGACGTCGAGTGGCACCCTGCGATCCAGCCGGGCCTCGAGGGAAAGGCAACCACCTACCGAGGTCATGACGGCGCGCGACAGATTTGGAGGCAGGACCGCGGCGAGGCGTGGGAACGCCTCACCAATCGGCCCCACGAGTTCCGCGACCTCGGCGAGTCGGTCCTCGTGCTCGGTCACATGGACTTGACCGCCCGGGCGACCGCTATCGAGTTCAGTCAGGAGCTTGGAGAGGTCTTCGACATTCGGGCGGGGAAGATCGTTCGCATCCGCGACTTTCTGACTCACGCCGAGGCCCTCGAAGCCGTGGGCCTCGCGCAGTAGCGATGTCCCAGGAGAACGTCGAGGTCGTACGCCGTGGCTTTGAGGCGTTCAGGCGTGGAGATCTCGATGCTGCGCTGGAGATGCTCGACCCCGAGGTGGAGTGGAAGCAGATGGAGGAGCCCGAGGTGGCGCTGGGACCCGTCGCGGTCGTCGAGGCGCTTGGACGATGGGCGGAGATGTGGTCGGCAGCCGAGGTGACGCCGCAGGAATGGATCGACGCCGACGACAGTGTCCTTGTTCGGGTCAAGTGGACCGGCCGCAGCAAGGAAACCGGAATCCAGGTCGAGCAGTACGCCTACAACGTCTTCTCGTTTCGCGCGGGCAGAGTGGTCCAAATGCGCGAGTACCTGTTCCGTCTCGCACCCTTGCGCGAGCCCGGCTAGGGAGGCCCGTAGACGCCTCGGGCGCAGTAGTGGGCGAGCACCCGAAGGTGGGGCGCGAAGACGATCAGGTCGGGATGGTTCCGGTCGAAGTAGATTTCGAGCAGGTAGCCGTGGCGGGCGTCGGAGGTCCCGACAGCCAGCAACGCCCGGTAGCCGAGTTCGCGCAGGACCTCGGCCTCGGCCGGGTCGCATCCGGGTCGGTCGATGTCGACAACGAACGCGGTGCCGGCTCTGAGCGCCTCCGCGGTGGTCGGGTAGTCGGCAAGGGGATACACCACGTCCTCCGCTAGGTCGACCACACGCAGACCCGAGCCTGGATCGAGTTGGCTCTCGATGCCGCGCACCGTGCGAATCCCCGCCCCGTCGTCGGTGGTCGCCGAGATCGACCACGCGGCCGCGTCGACGGCACGGCTGAGCTCGTAGGCGAGCAGCTCCAGTGCGGCCAGCGTGCTGGGCGGCTGTCGTTGGTCGAGCAGCTCGATGACGCGCGGCACGAGGTCGTCGCTGGCTCGTCGGCCGCCCGCGGTGCGCTCGCGGCGCCGCTCCGGACCCTCGGGCATGTCACGGTCGTCCGGATTGCGTAGCCGCATGCGTCCTGGTCCAAGGCGCTTTGCCTCGAGCAGCGCCGAGTCCGCTGCCGCGATCAGCTCGTGTGCGCTCAGGGAGCCCGGGTCGGGGGCGGCCGCGCCCCAGCAGACCGTGCTCTCAGGGCCGAGCTCACGGAGCAGCTGGCCGCTAGCCGCACGGGCGAATTCCTCGGCGTCGGTGAGCGAGCGATCGGGGAGTACGACGCAGAACTCGTCACCGCCCAGACGCGCCACCAGCGATCCGGGGTAGGCCGAGGCGACGGCGCTCAGGACGTCGGCGATTCCTCGCAGGAGCGCGTCGCCGGCTGGATGGCCATCGCGATCGTTGACCTCCTTCAGGCGATCGACGTCGCAGACCAGCAGCGTCGAGGTCACGTACTCGCTGCCAAGCTCGCGCAGCCGCTCATCCAACCCGCGGCGATTCGCCAGACGTGTGAGCGGATCCTCGAACGCGAACTGCGAGACCTCGCTGAACAGCTCGGCGCGGCCGATCGCGACTGACACCTGCGCGGCGATGGCCTTCAGCAGCCGGATGTCGTCCGCTCCGAAGCGGCGACCGCGGGCGCCGGTGGCCCACAGCTCGCCCCACATCACGGACTCGTACATGACGGGGACCGCCAGCTCGCTCTCCTTGCCGAGCTCCCGGAGCACCCGGGTGGCCGCCTCATCGGCGTTCGGGGCGTCGATCGCGTTGAGGTATACCTGCCCTTGCCGGAGCAGCTCCGCGACCTCGCCGTACTCGGCCAGCGGGTATTGCTCGTCGTGTGGCCAACGCTCCTCGCCCGGACCGAGCTCACCGACGTTGATCAGCGTTCGCAGCACGCCGCGCTCCCGCTCCCAGCGGCTGATCGAGAAGGAGGCGGCGTCCAGCGCCGCGAGGGACTCGGCGGCGATCACCTCCAGCGCCTCGTCGAGACGGTGGGCGCCCAACACCGCCTGCGAAACCCGCAGCACCGCTCGCAGGGCACGTGGCTCGTTTCCCGCCGACGACTCGAGCAGGTCGAGGACTGCGGTCTCTGTACCGCCCCCACCGGCCACCGGCGTTGCTGCTGTCAACCATTCCCCGGTGATGACGCCCGGCGACGATCGCTCGGGCTCGACGCTCATGGGTGATGTATCGGCTTCGCCGGGTGGCCGCTTGATCCCCGAACAGCCTCTGCGAGTGCACGCCACGGCAGGGCGAACTGGTCATCCACCGAGCTGACGGTCACATCCGCGCACCGGGCAGCGGAGGCTGGGAGCTAGGCGTCTTGGTGACGGGCGAGCTCCGCCGTCTGGGGCCTGCCTTCGAGCCCCGCCTCCTGGAAGATCGCGGGCATCTCCGGGTCGGACAAAAGGTTCTTGTAGCCCTCCTCGTCCCAGTCGAATAGCACCCAGATCCTGTTGTCGTCGTTGGGGTCGCGAAAGACCTGCGAACCCTTCGAGCCGTGCTGCTTTCTCTTCTCAGCGCCCTTGGTCGAGAACGTTTCCCAGAAGCGCTCGAAATCCTCGACCCTCACCGTGGACAAGATCATGGCGTTCGTCCTCCTTTGGACATCGTCGATCGAGTTGTGCCGCCGTAGAGCAGCGAGCCGTCGACGCTACTCCGAACCGTGCTGTCGCGCCGGACGATCCCGATGATCAGACGCTCGCTGTTCCCTTTGCGCGAAACCGGCGGCCCGACCTGCGCGAGACGCTCAGCCGGTCGGTATCGGTGCGTGCACGCAGAGGATGTTGCCCGCAGGGTCGGTGAACCAGGCGCCAACTGGGGCGTCGGGCATCCGCGCGATCCCCTTCTCGTCCTGGTCGAAGCCCTCGTAGCGTTCCATCTCGATCCCGCGCGAGTTGAGCTCGTCGACTGCCGCCTCGATGTCCGAGACCTCGAAGTTGAGCATCGTGTACGTCGCCGGGGTGAAGTCGGGCTTGTGGTAGACGAGCGTGTCGCGGCCGCCTGGGAGGTTGATCACCAGCCCACCGGGGAATGGCTCGGACAGGTCGAGATCAAGTGTCCCGCCGTAGAACTCGCGCGCCTTGTCGATGTCGTCAGTCGCGAAGCCGCTGTACGCCTTGCTGTTCTCGAACATGACTAGCTCCCTCGTCGGAAATGCGGATCCCTGCCTGTTCTAACCGATCGCAGGGGTCGCGTGTGGACGACCCGGATGAGCGAAGTACACCCACGGCTTCGCTCCGCTTCGCGTGAACGCGACAGCCGTGTGAGTCGTGGGCTCCTCTTTCGCTTTCCATGCGTTGCGAAAGCCACCGCGCCAGCGAGGGCGGACAAACCTACGCCGGATCTAGTAGCACCCGCCGTCCTGCGACTCGATTGCGACTACGCATAGACCCGCATAGCCCCGCAACCCCCATGCTGCAAGGTGGTGCGAGGCTATGCAGAGCGGTCCGGCTATGGGCCGTACTGGGCTCGAACCAGTGACCTCCGCCTTGTCGAGGCGGCGCTCTCCCAGCTGAGCTAACGGCCCTGGGAGTCGGTCAGGCGGCTAGCGTAGCAGCGGGCATTTGGGGCTCGCTCGTCTGCTCCGGAGGGAGCTTTCCGTGCGCGCGCATCGTGATCTCGAACGTCTCCCGGCTCGTGTACTTGGGTGCCCAGCCGGTCGTGCGCTTGAGCTTGTCGTTCGACACGAGCCACGAGTAGATCGCGAAGTCGATCCCGCCGGGCGGCGTCTCGGACTGCCGCAGCGTCCACATGACGCGTGCGAGCGCCCGGTAGAGCCGCGGCGGCATCCGCCGGATCGGCGTGCCGATCAGCTCAGCGCACTCGCGCCCGGTCATGAGGCCGTCGCCGGCCACGTTGAAGGCGCCCGCGTGCCTTCCCAACAGCAGCGCCGTGATGCCCTCGACCACGTCGTCCTCGTGCACGAACTGGACGTCGTTGTCGAGCGTGCCCGCATCCACCGCGAACGGCTGCTTGGTCCACAGGCGCACCAGGTAGTTGTCCACGTTCGGGCCGAACACGATGCACGGCCGCACGATCGTCATCACCCGCTCCGGGTGCTTGGCCGCCCAGAGCTGGCAGATGCGATCCGACTCCGTCTTGTCGCGCGCGTACGAGAACCCCGCCACGCCGCGCACCGGGTCGTCCTCGCTGAGCGGCACCGGGTTGTCGGGAAACGCGCCGTAGGCGACGCCGGACGTGGTGACCAGCACCTGGCGCGTACCCGCCTGGCTGGCCGCCTCGAGCACGTTGTGGGTGCCGTTCACGTCCACGTCGTACATGAAGTGCTCGTCGTGGGACGGGTTGAGGATGAAGGCCAGGTGCACGAGCACGTCGGGCCGCACCCGGTCGAGCACCGAGCGGACGGCCTCGCGGTCGCGCACGTCCACGCGCTCGAACTCTGTTCGCGGCCGGTACCCCTTCGGCGGCGCGAGATCGCAGATGACGATCTTCTCCGTGTCATCGCGGCGCTCGAGCAGATCGACCAGCCGCGACCCGATGTAGCCGGACCCTCCGGTGATGACGTAGCGCATGCGCCGATACTAAGACTCGCGGGGCCCCGCCGAGCGGCGGGGCCCGTCGAGCCCAGCACTCACTCCTCCTCGCCGGCGAACTTCCCTTCGAGGTCCTTCATCACGCCCGGCTCACGCAGCGTGCTCACGTCGCCCAGCTCGCGTCCCTCAGCGATGTCGCGAAGCAGGCGGCGCATGATCTTGCCAGAACGGGTCTTGGGCACGTCGGCCGTCCAGATGATTCGCTTCGGCCGGGCGAGCTTCCCGATCCGCTTCGCCACGTGTTCGCGGATCTCCGTCTCGAGCTCGTCGCTGCCCTCGTCCTGCTCGCCCTCGAGGATCACGAAGGCCGAGATCGACTGCCCGGTGTCCTCGTCCTGCTGGCCGATCACGGCCGCCTCGGCGACCTTCGGGTGCGAGACGATCGCCGACTCCACCTCGGCGGTGGACAGCCGATGCCCGGACACGTTCACCACGTCGTCCACGCGCCCCACGATCCAGAAGTAGCCGTCCTCGTCGCGGCGGGCGGCGTCGCCGACGAAGTAAGTCGTCTCGTCCCACTTAGAGAAGTAGACCTCCTTGAAGCGCTCGTCGTCGCGGAACAGCGTGCGCAGCATTCCCGGCCACGGACGGCGCAGCGCCAGCAGCCCCTGCTCGCCGTCCTCGATCTCGTTGCCCTCCTCGTCCAGGATCGCCGCGTCCACGCCCGGCAGCGGCTTGCCCGCCGACCCCGGCTTCGTGGACTGCGCGCCCGGCAGCGTCGTGATCATGATGTTGCCGGTCTCGGTCTGCCACCACGTGTCCACGATCGGGCAGCGTTCGCCGCCGATCAGCTTCCAGTACCAGAGCCAGGCCTTGGGGTTGATCGGCTCCCCGACCGTCCCCAGCAGCCGCAGCTTGGTGAGGTCCGCCTTCTGCGGATGCGAGATGCCCCACTTCATGCACGCGCGGATCGCCGTCGGGGCCGTGTAGAAGACGGTCACGCCGTAGCGCTCGCACAGCTCCCACCAGATTCCCTTGTGCGGGTAGTCGGGCGCGCCCTCGTACATCACCGAGGTCATGCCGTTCATCAGCGGCCCGTAGACGATGTAGGAGTGGCCGGTGACCCACCCCACGTCGGCCGAGCACCAGAACACGTCCTCGTCGGGCTTGAGGTCGAACACGTTCTTCGTGGTCCACGCCACCCCGGTCAGGTAGCCGCCGGTGGTGTGCAGGATCCCCTTCGGCTTCGCCGTCGAGCCGGACGTGTAGAGCACGTAGAGCGGGTGCTCTGAATCGAGCGGTTCGGCGGGACAGTCCTCGTCGGCGGCCTCGATCGCCTCGTCGTAGAAGAGGTCCCGGTCCTCCTTCATCGGTACGTCGGCGCCGGTGTTGCGCACCACCACCACGGTCTCGATCGAGGGCACGTCGTCGAGGAAGGCGTCGACGGCCGGCTTGATGTCGGCGGCCTTCCCCTTGCGCCGGGCCTGGTCGACGGTGATCAGCGCCTTCGCGTCCGAGAACTCCATGCGCTCCTTCACCGCGTCGGGCGAGAAGCCGCCGAACACGACGTTGTGGGGCGCCCCGATGCGCGCGCAGGCGAGCATCGCCACCGCCACCTCGGGGATCATCGGCAGGAAGATCCCGACCACGTCGCCGGGCTCCACCCCACGCTGCTTGAGCACGTTGGCGAGCCGCTTGACGTCATGCAGCAGGTCGGCGTAGGTCACGTCGCGCTGCTCGCCCTCCTCGCCGTGCCAGTGGAAGGCGACCTTGTCGCCCTTGCCGGCCTCGACGTGGCGGTCGAGCGCGTTGTGGGAGGCGTTCAGCTTGCCGCCGGTGAACCACTTGTAGAACGGCGCGTCGGAGTCGTCGAGCACGCGCTCGGGCTGCTCGAACCAGTCCAGGGCCTTGGCCTGCTCGGCCCACCAGGCGTCGGGATCGCTGGCAGCCGCCTCGTGCTGCGACTCGTCGTCGATCAGCGCCTTGTCGCGAAAGCCCGACGGCGGGTCGAAGGTCTCCTGGTCGAGCAGGTCGCCGATCTCCTTCTCGACCTGCTCCGCGGACGGCTTGGTGCTTGCTTCCATAGCTCGCTTTCTACCCCAGGGTCTGCTCGGGAACACGGACGACGCGCTCGAGCCAGCGGCCGAACAGCGCTCGCGCGAGCGGCACGGTGGTGTCGGCGCGCTCGGCGACCTCGTCGATCAGGCGGTCCAGCGCGCCGGGCCCTTTGATCGCCTCGAGGCTGGCCGAGTACGCGGGCACCGCGCCCCACTCCGACGCCAGCTCCGGCGACACCTCGAGATGGAACTGCAGCGCGTAGGCGCGCCCGCAGACGAAGGCCTGGTTGGCGTAGGCCGGCGAGCTGGCCAGCAGCGTCGCGCCGGGCGGCAGGTCGAAGGTGTCGCCATGCCACTGGAGCGCCGGGAAGCTCGGCGGGAGCACCTCGAAGACTGGGTCCGCGGCAGCGGCGGCGGTCAGCTCTACGTCCAGCACGCCGACCTCGGCCTCGGGACCGGGATAGACGTTCGCGCCCAGCGCCGCCGCCAACAGCTGAGCGCCGAGGCAGACGCCCCACACCGGGTGTCCCGCCTCGACGGCTTCGCGCAGCAGGCGCTTCTCGTCGGCGAGCCAGGGATGTGCGTCGTCCTCGTAGGCGCCCATCGGGCCGCCCATCACGATCGTGGCGGCGAACTCGCGCCAGTCGGGCAGCGCGTCCCCCTCGTCGAGCTCGATCCTCGTCAGGTCGAGTCCGCGCGCGCGCAGCTCGTCCTCGAAGGCCGCCGGCGGCTCGCACGCGATGTGCTGGAGCACTAGCAGTGAGTCGGGCATGGCCGGCACGCTATCTAGAACAAGGTGGAGGGGCACGCCGTCTCAAGCGCACCCCTCCACTCCCCCACCACTTACGACTGGCGGCCGGTGCCCACCAGCTCGCGCGCCTCCTCCTCGGAGCCCGCGCCGTTGGACGACCGTCCGGTCAACGTCATGCCGGTTCCGGTCTCGGAGCCCAGGCCCGTCTCAGAGCGCACCCACAGCTCGTCGAAGCTGACCGCCTCGACCCGGTCGCTGGACAGCACCGTGCCGAGCCAGCAGCCGATGAACCCGAGCGGGATGCTGATGATCCCCGGGTTGGCCAGGTCGTACCCCGAGAACAGGCCGCCCTCGGAGTCCGGCCCCGGCCACACGGTCGGGCTGATGATCACGAGCGCGACGGAGCTGATCACGCCGACCAGAACGCCGGTGACGGCGCCGGTCGTGTTGAAGCGGCGCCAGGTGAGCGCCAGCAGCAGCGCCGGGAAGTTGGCGCTGGCCGCGACCGCGAACGCGAGGCCGACCATGAACGACACGTTCAGGCCCTCGCCGCCGAGGATCGCGATGCCGATCGCGATCGCACCGATCGCGAGCGCGGCGGTCTTGGCCACCCAGACCTCCTCCTTCTCGGAGTCGCGTCCACTGCGCACGATGTTCGACCAGATGTCGTGCGCCACGGCCCCGGAGGCCGAGATCACGAGGCCGGCCACCACCGCCAGGATCGTCGCGAACGCGACGCCCGCGATGATCGCCTGGAAGAACTCGCCGCCCAGCTCGTCGGCGAGCAGCGGCAGCGCGCCGTTGCCGGTGGCGCCGGCGGCCTCCTCGCCGCCCTGGCCGAGGATCGCTCGCGCGCCGAAGCCGAGCGCCGTCGTCATGACGTAGAAGGCGCCGATGAGCACCATCGCCCACATCACCGACGACCGCGCGGCCTTGGCGTTGGGCACGGTGAAGAACCGCATCAGGATGTGCGGCAGCCCGGCGGTGCCGAGCACCAGCCCCAGCCCCAGCGACACCGTGTCGAGCGGCGACGACAGGAACAGGCCGGGCTGCAGATAGGACTCGCCCTCGGCGGACTCCGACCGTGCGTCGCGGAACAGGTCGATCGGGTTCCAGCTGACCTTGGCCAGCACCCAGATCGTCATGACGACCGCGGCCGACATCAGCATGCCCGCCTTGATGATCTGCACCCAGCTGGTGGCGAGCATGCCGCCCAGCACGATGTAGGAGACCATGAACACGCCGGTGAGGATCACCGCGAGCGAGAAGTCGATCTCCACGAGACCCTCGATCAGCACGCCCGCTCCCACCATCTGCGCGATCAGGTAGAAGGCGACGACGGTCAGTGTCCCGAGCGCCGCAGCGGCCCGGGCGGGCTTCTGGTTGAGGCGGTAGGACAACACGTCGGCGATCGTGTACTTGCCGGCGTTGCGCATGCGCTCGGCCAGCAGGAACAGCACCGTCAGGAACGCGACCAGGAAGCCGACGGAGTAGAGGAACCCGTCGAAGCCGAACAGGTAGATCAGGCCGGCGATGCCGAGGAACGACGCCGCTGACATGTAGTCGCCTGCGATGGCAAAGCCGTTCTGCGGCCCGGTCAGGCCGCGGCCCGCGGCCCAGAAGTCGGTGGCCGAGTTCACGCGCCTCGAGGCGAAGTAGCTGATCACGAGCGTGACGGCGACGATGACGCCGAAGACCGCCAGCGCAGTGCTGTTTACGGCGGCGATGGCAGTCACTGGACCCTCCCCCGCTCACGGCCGGCGCGCAGCGCAACGTCGGCGGCGCGCTTGGCCAGCGGGTCGAACTCGCGGTCCGACTTGCGCAGGTACCAGGCGCCGAGCGCCCAGGTCATCACGAACTGCGAGAGCGCGAGGGCGTACCCCACGGTCAACCCGTCCGCCAGAAACTCGCGGCCCATGAAGTCGGGCGCGTAGCCGGCCAGGATCACGAAGCCGAAGTACCAGGCGAGGAAGAAGATCGTCCCCGGCACCACGAATGAACGCTTCTTCTTGACCAGCTCCCGAAACTCAGGGGACCGTGCTGCGGCCTCCCAGTCGATCTCGGGATGGTGATCTGACCCCGCAGCCTGGGCTGCCTCGGTCGTCGCCATCTCACTCTCCCTTCTTAGCCTCTTCTTAGACAGAGGTCCTCGCGGCGAGCGATGCCCCGGGAAGGGAGGTCGCAAACCTCTAAGTGGCCCCACTTGCGCCAGGGACCAACCCGATGAGAGGGTGGGTCTACAGCTATCGGGAGGTGCTGAAGCGAGGCGTCATCTGACGTATGCGAACGTGATGGCCACGTTCGCGGTTTTCCTTGCCCTGGGCGGGGTGTCGTACGCGGCGATCAAGCTGCCGAAGAACAGCGTGGGCGCGAAGCAGATCAAGGCCGGGGCGGTCGGGGCATCGGAGGTCAAGAACGGCGCCCTGAAGGCCGGGGACTTCGGGCGCGGGCAGCTCCCCAAGGGCCCGGAGGGCGACCGCGGTCCGGCCGGCGCGGAGGCCACCAAGCTCTGGGCGCAGATCAGCGCCGGCGCGAACCCGACGGTCGTGAACAGCTCGGGCAACGTGACGGTCACGCGGGCCGCGAACCTGGCCGCGAACGTGACGTTCCCGTCGAACGTGAGCAAGTGCAGCATCCAGCTCACGCGCGTCGGGGGGACGCCCGCGCGCTACATCCGTGTCATCAACCGGCCGACGGGATCCACGGTCGGCGTCTGGACAACCAACGTCGATGGAATGGCCAACGCCACGACGACGCAGGACGCGTTCGACATCGCGGTGTTCTGCTGAGCGAGTAGCGCGGGATGGGGGGCCGCCACTCGATTAGGTGGTTGCCCCCCACCCCGTGGAGCGCACGCCGGGGGTTCCTGAAGAAACGGGCCTATACGGGACGTTTCGTGCGGAACCCCCCGCGGGTTGCCGCCACCCCTGTGGCCGCGGATACTGGGCGGGCGATGTCGCAAGAGAACCTGGCGATCGCCCGGCAGATGATTGCCTGCGTGAACCGTGCAGACGACGAAGGCCTCGCCGCCCTCATGGCCGATGACGTCAAGTGCTTTCCGGGCGCCGACCAGCCCGAGCCTCCTTTCCAGGGGCGCGAGCAGTTTCTGCACTATGCACGCAGCTGGACCGAGGCTTTCGACCAGTACGCGGTGGAGTCGAGTCAGTACCTGGACGTTGGCGAATACGTCGTGATCACGGGCCGAACCGTTGCCCGAGGCCGAGGCAGCGGCGTGGAGCTGTCGAGCGACGATGCGTGGGTAGTCCGCTTCCGCGACGGAGAGGCGATCGAGTACCGGGAGTACGAGACGCGGGAGGAGGCCCTCGACGCCGTAGGGACGTGCCCGAGGCCGAGGCAGCGGCGTGGAGCTGTGAGCGACGATGCGTGGGTGGTCCGATTGCGCGACGGACGGGCGATCGAGTACCGGGAGTACGAGACGCGGCAGGAGGCCCTCGACGCCGTGGGGCTGGCGGAGTAGCCATGACGCAGGACGATCGTCGAGGTGGCGCGGCGCATGGTCGACGCCTTCAACCGCGGCGATGTCGAGGCGGTGGTCGCGGCGTTCGACGAGGACTGCGAGATCACGGAGCCGCCGGAGATGCCCGACAGCCCCGCCACCGGCTACCGCGGGCACGCCGGCATCAGAGCCTGGATGGCAAACCTGCGCGGAGTGGCTGGAGCGGGGTTCGAGCCGCGGCACTTCGAACCGCGTGGCGACTCCCTGCTGTGCGAGCTGGTGTCGACCGGGCTCGGGCAGGCAAGCGGGGTGCCCGTCGAGTGGATGACGTACGCGGTGTTCGAGATGCGCGGGGGAAAGATCGCGCGGATCCGGGTCTTCCTCAGCAGGGCGGAGGCCATTGAAGCGGTGGGGCTGCCTTGCGACAAGAACCGCGCGGAGCGCGGTTAACGGCCCGCGATTCACCCGCTGGAGCGCAAGCCGCTCAGCTGAGTCTGCTCCAGGGCGGCCAGCATCCGTCCACGAGCGAAGAAGTCCCAGAACTCCACCACATTCCCTGCGGGATCCTCGACGTAGAGAGAGCAATCCCCGCCGCTGTGCATCAGCGGCCCGCGATGGTCAATTCCGAGGGTCTCAAGGCGCCGGGCCATCACAACGAGTGTCCCGGGCGCTGCCGAAAAGGCGAAGTGCACGTGCCGCCCGCCCGCGTCTCCGAACTCCTTCTCGCCAGGATCCCAGAGGCCGAGTCGCGCCCGCGAACCGCAGGCCAGCCAGGTCCGATCGTCGTCACGGCTGAGCACCCGCAACCCGAGCACCGTGGTGTAGAAAGTCTCCAGGCCGCGTCTGTCCGCGGTCTCGAGCGTCAGTTCGCAGATACCGTCGAGCGGCGGAGAGATTGCCACCCTCGCGTGCTCATGGTGGTTGTTGCAGGTCATCTCAGCTCCGATCGATGCGTGACGTGGCCGCGGGGAGCGACATAGGACGCGGCATCTGGGTGGGACGAGGCACAAGCCGAACGTACGCCGGGTTGGGGATCGCCCAATAGCAATTGGCCCTGGCGCGATAGGGAATGCGTCTCAGCCGGGATCGGCGTCTCCGTGATCGTCGACGGCGCTCGCCCGAGCGCAGCGTCTACCTCCGTGGGTGTATAGGCCGCGCCTGGGCGTGCCGCTGACGGTATGCGAAAGAGTCGTCCGCGGGCCGACGACAAAACCGTCGCACTCGTCGAGCATCTCGGGCTCTGAGTCATCGAGCGCTAAGGAGAGAGAAATGGACGCCAGCGAGATTCGTGCCCGCCTCGGCCACCTCAAGTTGGAGATGCTCGAGGCGGAGTCGGTGGGGCTCACTGCGTGCGAGCCCTACATGAAGGAGCTCGAGGAGGAGATCGGCGGCTGCCGGGCCGCACTAGTGGGCGCCGCCGTAACCGAGATTGCGGTGGCACGCGGCGAGCTCTACGGGCGCCTGGTCGGTTGACCGCTCGACGAGGTCCTGTCGGCGCAGTTCGGCACGCCACGGCGCGGTGGCTCTCAAATCCGCCGAACGGCGTGGGCCACCTCCACTCCGACAGCCGCGCCTTCGAAGCACTGCCCTTCTCCATCCCCGAGGGCGCCCCGGAGGAGGCTCAGACTACGCCAGGCGAGCTGCTGGCAGCCGCCTATTCGGCCTTCGTGGCGACGCATCTGGCGCAACGTCTCGAGCGCGACGGCGTGCCTGCGCAAGAGCTTGTGGTCGACGTGTGGCGCCTGCGGTCGGCGCGCGTTGACAGCGCCGGAGCACTCGACCGGCTCGAGGTGGCGGTGCGGGGCCGCGTGAACAGGATCGACACGGCCGACTTCGAGGAGGCCGCGCGCGCGGCGTGGGACACCTGTGCACATTCGCTCGGGTTGAGCGACGACCTGCGCGTGGAGCTGCGCGTGAAGCTCGCCGGGTGAGCACACGTGCATGCCCACCGGCGGCGCCAGCCTCCGCGATGCAGGCAAGTCCGCCGGGGCGCCAAGCCGGGCCCGTCCATCCGTCCGGCGACGCAGAGATTCCAGCTAGCTGCAATGTGGGCTGCGACGCCCGCTGACATGCTGGAACGGGTGCCCTTGCGATGCCTGATCGTCGACGACAACCAGCACTTTCTCGTTGCTGCCCGCGAACTATTGGAGCGAGAGGGAATCAACGTCGTCGGCGTCGCGTCGACAACCGCCGAGGCAATTGAGCGCCGCGCGCAGCTCGGGCCCGATGTCACGCTGGTCGATATCGATCTGGGAGCCGAAAGTGGCTTCGACACCTCACGGCGGCTGGCTGAGAACGCCAGCGGCCCGGCTTCGAGGGTGATCCTGATCTCGACCTACGCGGAACGAGACTTCGCGGACCTGATCGAGGCCAGCCCGGCGATCGGATTCGTTTCGAAGTCCGAACTATCGGCGCGAGCGATCCTTGCGCTGCTCGAGAGCGAGCCCGACGCGGACGCTAGTACGCCTCCAGGAACGCGATGACCGCCAGCACCCGGCGATGGTCGTCCCCGGTCTCAGCGAGGCGGAGCTTGGCGAGGATGCTGTGCACGTGCTTTTCGACCGTTCCCTCGGTGACCCAGAGAACCCGGGCGATGCCGGCGTTGGACCTACCCTCGGCCATGAGCGCGAGGACCTCCCGCTCACGCGGAGTCAGCTCCGCGAGCGGGTCCTCCACGCTGCGCGCCGCGACGAGCTCTTGGACGAGGGCCGGATCGACGACACAGGCGCCACCGGCGATCCGCTCCAATGTCTCGATGAATTCGTCCACGTCCGTGACCCGGCTCTTGAGCAGGTAGCCGATCCGCTCACCGCCGGCGAGCAGCTCCATCGCGTGTTCGACTTCGACGTGGGCCGAGAGGACCAGGATGGCGGTATCGGGAAAGGCCTCCCGGATCGTGCGCGCGGCCCCGAGACCTTCCGTCGAGTGGCTCGGCGGCATTCGGATGTCGACCAGCACGAGGTCAGGCTCGTGCTCGCGGACCAACTCGAGCAGCTCCACCCCGTCGCCGGCCTGACCTACGACCTCGAAGTCGGAGCGCTCGAGCAGGCTCGCCACTCCTTCTCGAAGGAGGACGTCATCGTCCGCCAGGATCACGCGCCTTCGGCTCATCACGCTCTTGTAGCGATTCTCACGACCTGACTCCGAAGCACGCGGTTCGGAGCGTACACTCGCCCTCCCTCGGAGGTTTCGCGTCACACGCTCGCTCACCGACCTGTCTGGCCTGAACGTCAACACGGCGGATTTCCTCGCCGCCATGCTGGAGGCGGCCGGTCAGCCGATGTGGGCCGTAGATCGCGACGGGCCTGATCCGGTTCGCGAACCCGGCCGCGCTCGCGGCGCTCGGTTATGACAGCGCGGACGAGCTGTTCGGCCGACGCAGCCACGAGACGATCCATTACCAGCACCCGGACGGGACCCCATATCCAGCGGCGGAGTGCCCGATGCTGCTGCCGCGGACCACCGGCGAGGTAGTCAAGAGCGATCTGGACTGGTTCTTCCGGCGCGACGGCTCGATGTTCCCCGTTTCCTACGTCTCGGTGCCGCTCGAGATGCCGGACGGCCGCGGCGCCGTCGTGGCCTTCACCGACATCGAGGACCGCCGACGCGCCGAGCAGGTGCTGCGCGAGCACGACTCGGTGCTCGCAGCGCGCGAGGGCTCGCTGCGGCGGATCGCGACGCTCGTGGCGGGCGGGGCGGCCTCGGGGGAGGTGTTGGCCGCCATCGCGAGGGAGGTGGGTCAGGTACTGGGCATGGCGCTGGTGGTGATCTGGCGCTACGAACCCTGACGGCCCCGCCAGCGTGCTCGGCGCCTGGAGCGATCGACCGCACCCCTTCCAGACGGGCACCAGCGTGGCCGGTGGAGGAGCGCACCGCCGCCGCACTACTCCCGGAGATCAGGCCGCCCTACGAGGATCGAGGACTTTGGCGAAATCGGCGGCGCGATCCCCGATGCCATCCGCGGGACCGGGATCCGCTCAGGCACCGGCGCCGCGATCGTCGTCGACGGCAAATTCTGGGGCGTGATGGGTGTCGGTGTGGCGGAAGGCAGGCCCTTCCGCGATCACATCGAGGATCGGCTCGTCGAGTTCACGGAGCTGGTCGCCACCGCGATCTCGAGCAGCGAGGCACGGTCGGATCTCGCTGCCTCACGTGCGCGGATCGTGGCGACAACCGACGAGACGCGCCGGCGCTTCGAGCGCGACCTCCATGACGGGGTGCAGCAACGACTCGTGTCGCTCTCGCTCGAGCTGGTGAACACCGAGGCGCTGGCGCCACCTGGGCACGAACAGCTGCTCAGGCAGCTGGCTGGGTTGCGGGAGGGGCTCGCGGGCGTGCTGGACGATCTCCGCGAGCTCTCGCGGGGCATCCACCCGGCGATCCTGTCGGAGGGCGGCCTCGATCCCGCGCTCAAGGCGCTCGTCCGGCGTTCGGCGGTCCCGGTCAAGCTCGATCTGAGGGTCGGCAAGCGCCTCGACGAGCGTGTGGAGGTGGCTGCGTACTACGTCGTCTCTGAGGCGCTGGCAAATGCGGCCAAGCATGCACAGGCATCGCTCGCGGAGGTCCACGTCGAGGTCCGCAACGGCACGGTCGACCTGACGATTCATGACGACGGCATCGGCGGCGCCGATCCCTCGCGCGGCTCGGGGCTGATCGGACTGAGCGACAGGGTCGAGGCACTCGGCGGCACGATCGGGATCGTGAGTCCTACCGGCGAGGGAACCACGCTCCACGCGCAGCTCCCGGTCGACGCCTGCTGATCAGGCGTCTTCCGGCTACCAGGTACACCGAGACTCCTGCAGGCCGGGACGGAAGATGGGCGCTGGCGGTGCAGACAGGGGCTCGCACGGCTCCGATCATCTGCACGCACAGGAAGAGCACAAGCCATGGGGGACCGTATGAACGCCACATGCGAGCAGCGAGAGACGAGGACCACCCAGGATCGCCCGGTCCCCGAACGGGCCCATCGGCGCGGGGGCAGGCTCCTCTTCCTCGATAGCGCCCGGCGGCCGGGGTCGGCGGGCACGCCCCGTGCCCGGCCAATTCGGGTGTTGGTCGTGGATGGTCAGGCGCTGGTGCGCGCCGGGTTTCGGCTGCTGCTCGAGGGCACCGGAGACATCAGCGTCGTCGGTGAGGCGGCCAGCGGCGACGAGGCCGTCGCCCTCGCCGAGGAAGTGCGGCCGGACGTGGTGCTGATGGACGCGAGCCTGCCGGGGCTCGACTGTGTCGAGGCCACCCGCCGGATGCTCGCCCAGCCGGGCACCGCCGTGATGCTGCTGACCGGCGCTGAGAGCGACGAGCGTATCTTCGCCGCGCTGCGCGCGGGGGCCAGCGGCCTGCTGCTCAAGGACACCGAGCCCACCGAGCTGGTCCGCGCGATCGGACTGCTCGCCCGGGGCGAGGCGCTGCTCTCGCCTTCGCTGATACGCCGACTGATCTCCGAGCTCACCTCCCGGCCGGAGACTGCGCGTCCCAGCTCCGACCTGCTCGACGAGCTGACGGCCCGCGAGCGTGAAGTGATGGCGCTCGTGGCGCTCGGCCTGACCAACGACGAGATTGCACAGCAGCTGGTGATCAGCCGCGCCACCGCCAAGACCCACGTCAGCCGCGCGATGGTCAAGCTCCACGCGCGCGACCGCGCCCAACTCGTCGTGTTCGCCTACGAGACCGGGCTCGCTCTCCCTCGCACGGACACCCCCTCCCCAGGCGGCCTCGCGCTGGCGATCGCCTAGGAGGGTAGCGAAACTCGCTAGCCGGTGTAGTGCGGGGTCGGTAGGTAGATGGGTTCACGGCTACCCCCAATCTGAAGCGTCTTACCCCTCGGCAGAGAGGGGCATTGAACAACGAACGGCTCGCGGATCGGGAACCGACATGGCTATCCACTTCAGGAGGCTCTTGTCGTATGTGTGCATCTCGGAAACATCGAAGAGCTTGCGCCACCGGTCGGAGTCGCGCGGAACGAGCGTGTGCAGGCGGCTGGCCTTGATCCAGCGGGAGCCGGGCTTGCACTCGCCGGTGGGGCAGCGCCACTTGGCTGCTTGGCGCTTGTAGTCCGATCCGGCGAACTGCCAGCGGCGTGCTCGCAGGTCGGGGGTTCGTCGTGACCGGCCTTGACCTTGGGGGGTCAGGCGGAGCGGCACGATGGGCCGTACCCACGCTCCTCGCAGTTCGCGTATAGCCACTCGATGTCATAGCCCTTGTCGAGCGCGGCCGTCTCGACCTTGAAGCCATCCGCGAGCAGCTGTGTCGAGCAGCGAGGTCGCCATCGTGGACTCGTTCGTCCGGCCGCTGACGACTTCCCACGCGAGCGGTAGGCCGGTGCGAGAGCAGGCGGCGAGGTGGACCTTGTAGCCGTAGAAGCCGCCGCCCTTGCGCGTGGAGACGGCCGAGCGGTGGCCCCACGACGCATCGGGGTCTGAGTACTCGTCAAGGCCGCGCTCACGACCACCCTTCGACACGAACCGCTGGCCATTGGCGTACGCGGGAAGGTCTGAGGCGTCGATGGACACGTCGCGGCCCATACCGCGTAGCCCGCCGCGCCCCCGCCTGCGGGATACTCGGCGGGGGATGTCGCAGGAGAACGTGGAGATCGTGCGGAGGTGCCATCGGGCCGATGTTCCAGGACGCGTCCGACGACAAGGCGAGGGCTGCCTCCGTGCAGAGGCTCGCTTCGGGCGTGGAGTTTGAGGAAGACCCGCGCTTCCCGGAAGCTGGCACCTATCGCGGGCGTGCCGAGGTCCTGCGCTACTTCACGGAGTTCGTGTCGCAGTTCGAGGACTTCGTCCTCACCGTGGAGGACCTCGTGGACGCCGCCGGAGATGACGTGCTCGCCTGCCTCCACATCCACGGCCGAGGCAAGGGAAGCAGCGCGGAGTTCGACGTTCGGGCCGGCTGGATCTTCACGGTCCGAGACGGCGAGGTCGTTCGCATCAGGGCCTACCTCGACCGCGCCGAGGCCCTCGAAGCCGTGGGGCTGTCGGAGTAGCCGTGGCGAGTTTCGCTAGCCGTTTCGCTAGACCCTCCTAGGCGCGCCACGATGGCCCCCGCGTCTTCGATCTCCCAGGCGGTAGAAGCTCAGTCGGTAGCCCATATGGAGTGCACCATCCCGGGGGACATGACCATCGAACAGTGGCGTCGGCGGCGCTCCGCTCGGCAGGCACCCGCAAAACAACCCTCCCGCCTCCTCGCTGCGGCGCGGCGCGTCGTGCCGCTCCGGCCCGTCCCCACCGCGGCAGCCCCTCGCCGGACGCCCCTCCGCGCCACTCGTTCGCCTCGGCGGCCGCTGGTGGTCCCGGGACGAGATCGTCGCACCCGACATACCAGTGGAGCCGCCGGCAGATGCTCAGCTTCTTCAGTGATTGCCTGGAAACCTGAGCGGCGGCAGCGCGCGTGTTGCGGCCGCCTTCGTCCGAGTACTCCAGCGGGAGTAGGGCGAAGAGCCGCCCTGGGCGACGACAGGAAGCTCCACCTGGAGCGACGATGTGGCTCCCCACTGTTAAAGAGGAGCTGCGCTCAATGGAACTTCGGCACCTGAGGTACTTCGTCGCCGTCGCTGAGGAACTGCACTGCCGCGGCGCCGCCGAGCGGCTGCACGTCGCGCAGCCGGCCGTGAGTGAGCAGGTTCGCAAGCTCGAGGAGGAGCTCGGAGTGCGGCTCTTCGATCGCACCCAGCGAAGCGTCTCGCTGACCGACTCCGGTGCCGCGATGCTCGACGAGGCCCGCCGCGCGTTGCGCCAGGCCGAGGTCGCGATGACAGCGGCGCGGAACGCGACAGAGCAGGCCACCACCCGGTTGAGGATCGGCCACCTGCCTGACTCGCTGCCGAGGAGTGTTGGGCGCGCGATGCAAGCCTTCGGCACCAGCACTCCGCGCGTGCAAATCAGGCTCGAGACCGGTCCGGCGCTCCGCCTGCTCGATGAAGTGCGCGCGAAGCGACTCGACGCCGCGGTGGTGGGTCTGCCGGCTCCCACGAGCGGGCTGCGGTCGACGCCCGCCGGCCATCAGCGCATCGTGGCGGCTCTGCCCGTAACCCATCGCTCAGCCGTCGGCCCCGCCGTATCGCTCGAGCGCCTGGCTCCCGACAGGCTGGTCGTTCTCCCGGCCGACACCAATCCGGCGTTTCACAACGCGATGGTGTCGGCCTGCCGGGATGCCGGACTGTCTCCGACGTTCATCGAGGTCGGCGAGCCAAGGGTCGAACACGCCCTGCTAGCGGTCGCTTCAGGCGCGGGCATGGCGCTGCTTCCCGAGTCGGCGGCCGAGCGCCACCTAGCGCGCGGCGTTCGATTCGTCCCGGTGGAGACCGCCGCGCCGCCTTCGAGAGCGCCGTGATCACCCGTCCGGACACCGACAGCCTCGCCACGCTCGGCTTCCTGCGCACGTTGGCCAGGGTCGGTGGCTCCCAGGCGCTGGGCGTCCCCCGCCCCGGCGATCTCCGTCGCTGCGTGACCGCTGGCTGCCGAGGTCCTTTCCTCCAGCAGCGTGAGCCTCGCGGTGGGGCTCCAGGCGCTCGGCTCGCCGAGCGATCCGCATAGCGCTGGTCTTCGAAGCCGCCGCACGGCCGGCTGGCTTGAGTCCGGGCCTCGACGGCCGGCGCAGGCCTAAGGCTTCTCCGCTAGGTGCGAGGCAAGTCCGGCCTGGACGGTCCCCGCTGACGTCGCGCAGGGCGGGGCGGCAGTCAGCCCGGGGGGCGCGAGTTCGCGACTCACGCCCGGCCGGGCTGACTGGCCGTCATACCGCCTTTCGTCGCGCGCTCGCTGGTCAGCGATGCACGCTCCCACCTGACAATGGTCAGTCCGTTATGTCGGCTCGGCTGGCTGTGAAGGTGGGCACCGGCTGGCCGTCCTCGTCCTGCCGCCACCCGGCAGGGCGCTTGAGCTGAGCCTTGAGCGAAACGCGTGTCAGCACCGGCCAACGCCGTCGTAGCCGCGGCGCCGGTCAGCTGCTGCCCTCCGGCGTCGAACACCTTCGTCGCGGCGCTCGATGAGCGCGACCCCGTCGCCGCCGACGAGCTGGGCGGCCTCGCTCGCGAGTCCAGCTGGGGACGTCGCACACCTCTTCGATCGAGATCGGGAGCTCGTCGCCGGTCAACCCATCGGCCGAAGCGTTGAGGGTGATCGTGATCGCGTAGAACGGATCGCTGAAGGTCGGCGGCACGTCCTCCTGCGCAGCCCTGCGCGCTCTTCCGGGGGGCTGGCGCAGACCAGTGGACCGCCGGGAGCGCCGGGACCGCCGGGACCGCCGGGACCGCCGGACCCGGGACCGCGCCGCCTTCGCGATCTTCACGGTCTCGCAGCCCTTCACGCTTGGCCCGATCGATCGCGTCGATCCTGCAGACGTCCTTGCCCGGTCCGCCACTGACGAGCACGGTCCGCCGGCCGTCGACGGCATTCAAGCGATCGGCGCCGCGCCCTCCCGAAGAGTCGATCCCGCCGGGCCGCCCAGAGCCGATCCCGCCGCCGCGCCCTGATTCGGTCGTTGCCGCCACGAGACTTGATCATGTCGGCCTTGGCGGTGCCCACGATCTTGTCAGGGCCCTTGGTGCCGAGCATCGGCTTCGCCTGCGCGGGCCCCGCGGACGCCAGCATCAGCGAGGCAGGGGCGGCGACCAGTAAGAACTGCCGCTTCTGGAACTCCATGATCTCCCTCCGTTGGTCATCTTGGTGGCAGCGCTCGGTGTCGGGGCAGCGGCGGAGCACGCGGATGCGCGGCGCGCCGGCTCGCCACCGCAGGCGGAGCAGGAGCGAGGCGGCGTTGTTGCCGTAGTCGGTCTCGCGCAGCCGTCGTTCGGACGTTCACGCGGTGGATGAGCACGTAGGGGCCGGCTGCCAGCCCGGTCAGGGGGAGGGACTGGCCTTCGAGGTTCGCGGGATAGTCGTCGCCGTAGCCGACGGAGATGCCCTCCACGAGATGCAGCCGGGCGGTCGCGCCGAGGCCGCAGCGACTCGGTGTAGCGGGGCGCTGGGGGCTGCGCCGGGAGCGCGCGGCCCCGGGTGCGGTAGCGGTCGCCCAGGCAGAAGCCCGTCTTGCGATCGGTCACTCGCCGGGTGCTCCTCCGGCGCGGCGCAGCTCGTAGCGCTCGAAGTCGAGCAGGTGCCAGTGCTCGTGGTCGCGGGACTGGACGTAGCGCAGCCGGCCGACGCCCTCGACGACCGCCATCGGTGCGTCTGCAGCTCTCGATGAGCTGGTCGGCGGTCATCGTCGGGACCGCGGTCCGCTGGCGCCGTCCCGACACGATCAGCGGACCGTCGCCGATGTTGCTGACCGCAGATGCGAAGCCGAGCCGGTGCCCACGGGCCGGTGCCGTGGCGTGACCTGGAGGTCCCATGGGAGCTCCTGGTCGAGGTCCGGGAGCCGCGCGGAGTCCCGGGTGATCCCGGAGGTGTCGCCCGGGGCGGCCGCGAGCGCCGCGGCGCACAGGGCGATGGCGCCGACCGCCGGCACGAGCCGCACGAGCAGGCGCTCAGTTGTCGATGAATTCTTCGCCGGCATCTTCGTTGCACTCGATGCTCGGGGGCTCCTCGCCGGGGAAGGCGAGGAAGTCGTACTGCGGGGTGCCGAAGCCGCGCATGTCCATCGCGAGCGCCGGCCGGCGCATGCGTCCCGCCGGGCCCGAAGAGGAAGCCGGTGTCGCCGCCCCAGGTGCCGTACTGGGTCACGCCGATCGTGTACGCGCACTGGTCGAAGAGGTCGAACTCCTCCACCGGCTCCCGCAGGTCCTCGATGTCCTCGGTGAGCGACTCGATCTCCTGCTGGAGGTCGTCGACCCTGTCGCGCAGCGTCGGCGCGCGGTCGCGGGCGCCTTCCCCGGCCAGAGCCGGCGGCGCGCCGGCGGCGGCCAGGGCGCACACCGACGATCGAGGATCAGAGCTCGGCGCATGTCAATCGACCGCCTCTCCTGGTTCGTCTTGGCAGGTGCGGCCCGGCCGGTCACCGCCGACGAGCGCGAGGAACATGTAGTCCGGGTCGTCCCAGTCGCTGCGGTCGACGTGCAGCGCCGGTCCGGTAGCCCGGCCGGGCTGCCCTTGGGCCCGAACAGGTAGCCGAACCTCTGGTCGGGGTCGCCGAGCTCGGTCACGGGGACCCACGAGACGCAGGACTCCCACTCGTCGAAGCGCTCGGAGATGGTCTCCAGTCGCTGCGACCTCTCGAACAGGCGCTCCGCCTTGCGCTCGAGGACGTTCAGCTGCCTTCTGGGCCCGAGCCGACGGCGTTCGTGCGCGCGCTCGCGGCCCGCGCCGGACGCGGGCTCGGCGGTGCCGCCGGGCTGCGGGCTGTCGCTCCGGCAGCCGTCACCGCGGAAGTGGATGAACAGGTAGTCCTCTCTGCCGCGGCGGCGGCGCCTGTCGACGGCGATGCCATCCATGTAACCGAGGCCGGTTCCGTCGAGCTCGTCGTAGAGGTAGCCGGACTGCCGGTCCCGGTCGCCCTGCTCGTTGACGGGCACGTACCGGATGCAGGTCATCCAGTCCTCGGCGTTCTCCGCGGACTGCTCCATCAGCTCCACCTGCCGTTCGAGCCGGACGAGCTCCCGTCGCGCGGCGCGCACGTTCGGCCGCAGTGCCTTCGTGCCGGGCCAGGGCGAGTCCTCGCCCGCGGCGCCCGCCGGCCGCGCCTCCGAGATTCCCGAGCCTGCGAATCCGAAGGCTGCTGCCACGCCCCACACGACCGCGACGGTCAGGAGAGCGCATCGTGATCCGACCGGATAGCTCACTTCGTCACCTCCACGGCGCCGGCGTCGCATGCCCCGTCAAGGGCGCGGGGGACTCCGCGTTGATCCGTGCGCATGAAGGCCCGCAAGTCGGGGATGAGGCGCGCGAGGTGCTGCTCGCCCTCGAGCGAGTGCGGGAGCGGCGCGGTTCAGGCAGTCTGCCGCCGGGGACCGGTCCGAGCGCCGGGCTGTCGAGCGCTCGGCATGCGCGTCTCATGGCTGCCGCCGTTTTCACGCAGCGGCCCGAGCGCCGACGCCACGCCGATGAGGTCGCCGGGCGCGGTCAGGCGGCAGGAGGCGTCGGTCACGAGGTTGTAACCCGAGCGACCTCGCGATCGGCACCTGGCAGTTCTCGTCGGTCGGCTGGACCTGGCCACCGCCGTTGAGCTTCGGCCGGGGCCGATGATCGAGCCGAAGGCGTCGAGCCGCTCGCCGGCGCCGACGTTCGCCGCCAGCGGCGCGATGTTGTCGAGGACCGTCGAGTTGACGAGCGTGAGGCCGCTGCCGGCAGCAGCGCCGCCGCCCACGCCCTCGGCGTAGTTGTTGCTGATCGTCGAGTTGGCGACGTACACGGTCGCCGCGCGCCCACACGCCGCCGCCGACGTGGCGACGGCCAGCGTTGCGCGCGATCGTCGAGTTGATGATCGTCACGTCGGCCTCGCCGGAGATCGGCGCCGCCGCGGTCGTCGGCGCGGTTGCCCGTTGAGGGTGGAGTTGACGACCGTGACGTCGCCATCGAGGGTGAAGATCGCGCCGCCCGGGCCGTCCGCGGTGCTGCCGCTCGACGGTCGAGTCGATCACGGTGATGTCGCCGTCCTCGTCGGCGTAGAGCGCTCCGCCGTCGCCGTCGGTCGTGTTGCCGTCGACGATGCGAACGGACCACGAGGATGTCCCCGGTGGAGCCGATCGCCCCGCCCGAGCCGTCGACGAGGTTGCGCGTTGAGGATCGAGTCGAACACCTGGACGCCGCCGCGGCGCGCGTAGACGCCGCCGCCGTCGTCGTTGGCGAGGTTGCCGGTGATGACCGAGCGGACGATCGTCGCCCGGCGCTGCGACATGATGCCGCCGCCCGGCTCCTCGGCAAGGTTCTGCGTGGACCTTGGAGTCGATCACGGTGATCTCGCCGCGCGTCGTCGACGGCCCCGCCGGGGCCGTCGCTGCCGCCGCGCGTGAGCGTCACGTTCCTGAGCTCGACGAAGCCGGTGCCGTCTTGCCGGAGCAGGCGCTTCTCGAAGCACGTCTGCCGCAGCGTGTGGCCATGCCCGTCCAGCAGCACCGGGCGCGCCGACTCGCGCATCGGGTCGCCCACCTCGCAGGCGCGCAGGAAGATGTCGGCGGTGACGTCGATCGCGGTCACGCGCGGGTTGCCCCACGCCGCCCGCAGCTCCGGACTCCGTGTCGACCGAGACGGGCTTCCCGTTGTGAAGCGTGTAGCTGTGGCTGATGCGCCGCTTCCCCTTCCTGCGACACTGACGCGTCCCTCGTAGAGGCCCTGAACCTCGTAGAGCCGCCGCTCGGTGCAGCGGTAGCCCTGGACCTGCCGCCGGAAGAAGCGGTCGCGCAGCCAGCAGCGCCCGAGGAACACGGGCCGGACGCACGGCTTATCGATGCGCGAGTAGCAGCCGCGGTCGCGACCGCCTTTGCTGTTCAGGCAGCGCTGGTAGCGGCGCACCACGCGCTTGGCGGTGCGGCAGCGCGTGCCCACCACCCAGACGCCGAGCACCGAACCGGGACCGGCGCGCCGCGTAGCGCCCAACCGGCAGCTCCGGGCGTCGGTGGGCTTGTAGGGCACGTCCTCGCCCTCGCCGATCTCGCGCTCGCTCCAGGGACCTGGCGGGCCCGCGCTCGGCGGCGCTTGACTCTCGTCGCCGCCTGCTGGCTGCCGAGGTCGGCATGCCGAGCGCCAGCGCGAGAACGACCACCAGCAAGGCGGACTGGCTTGAGCATGTGGAAGGGAATCAGCTCTCGCGGTGCATGAGGCAGCATCGGCCGAGCTTCACCGCAATGTGGGACGCTGACAACAACGATTTACCCCTCATTGAGAGGCGACGGCGATCAGTCCCCTCCGTGTCAGCCGCCACGCGTCGAGCCCGCGGACTATCGTCTGTACGGTAGCCATCCGGGGGGCTCACGCCCCAGTAGGGAGCAAGACCTGCAGAGGCGCCGACCGGAATCGAACCGGTGTAAACGGCTTTGCAGGCCGCTGCGTAACCACTCCGCCACGGCGCCGGAGGGTGTCGAAGCGTAGCCGGGGTCGTGGCGAACAGGTAGGTTCGTCCGGTCGATCCGCACTGGCCATGACGGAGGCCAAGACAGTCTCGTTCTCGATACCCGGTGGCACGGGCGCCGCGAGCATCGCGCGCCGCTCCGTCACCTCGATCGAGGCTGGGCTCCCTCTGGGAGTGCGGCATCGGGTGGCGCTCATGCTCAGCGAGCTCGTCGCCAACGCGGTCCAGCACGGCGGGGCAACGGCCGCTGAAGTGGTTCAGGTGCGCGTGGACCTCATGCCGGAGCGCCTGCGCGTGGAGGTCGTGGATCCCGGCTGGGACGGTGCCAACCCGCCCCAGCGCATTCAGCACCCGGACGGCGGCTACGGCGAGCTGCTGATCGAGCACCTCTCCCAAGCTCGCGGCCGCGAACCCACCGGCGCCGGCGGCAGCCGGGCCTGGTTCGAGCTGGGCCTCGACGACCTCGGCGAGGTCTAGCGCCCCCAGCCCCAGCGCGGCCGCTGGAGCTCCAGCACCTGCTGGAACGTCGGGCGGTTGGTGGTGCGGAAGCGGTTCGGGATCAGACCGGGTTGGAAGCCGGTGGTATCGCCGTCCTTGAGCCACGCCGTCGGATCCTGGGTGCCGTAGGTCGTAGCGAGCTCGTCGGCCGCGGCATGGATCGCGGCCCAGATGTCCGCGCGGCACACCCGCAGCGATCCCTCGCCGCAGTAGCGCAGGTTGAACTCGCCCTTCACCCGCTTGCGCAGCAGCGTCCGCAGATCCTTGTCGACGTACGACTCGCCGGGCAGGCTGTTGAGGTTGCGCAGCCTCTGCAGCTCGGGGAGCAGGCTGCCGAACACCCGGCCCATGACCGCCTTGGCGACCGGCTCCCAGATGCCGTCCATGAGCGCCGGCCCGGCCTCGTCGAAGCGGCCGTCGCTGTCGGCGTCCAGCCGCGGCGCGTCCCGGGCGACCCAGTCGTCGAGCAGGTCCACGACCTGCTGGTCGCGAGCGCTCGGCGCCGTGCCCGTGCGCAGCACCTTGCTGACCACTGGCCACACGGGCGAGCGGATGTCCTCCGTCGCCGCCCGGTTCATCACGCCCACGTCGTCGGTGAGCTTCACCCGCCAGGGGAACTGGTCGAACAGCTCCACCCGGTGGACCGAGCCGAAGGCCTCGTCGTCGCCGTGAATGAACCCGGGCGCCGACCTGTTGTTCCAGTTGAGCAGCAGCCCACCCGGGCCGCTCACGTCGTGCGGGTGCTCGCGCTGGCTGAGGAAGCCGTTCCACTCGTACTTGCCGGTGCCGAGCGTCGGCAGGCGGCGGTCGAGGCCCTTGGCCCGCCGCGGCAGATAGCCCGAGGTGAAGAAGGCCGTGGACTTGCGCGAGACGTACGCCCAGTTGAACGTGAAGCCGAACTGGTTCGCCGCGCTGTAGAAGCGCTCGGGCGTGGTCGCCTTGCCCTCGGTCATGTCCTTGAGCGCGCCGAGGTTGAGCGCGTCGCGGCCGAACGTCGACCGCTTGCGCGCCAGCGCGTACGGCTTGCCGTCGACGGTGGCGGTGCCGATCACCTGGCCGTGCACCGAGATCCGGTAGCGCAGCGGGGTGCCGTTGAGCAGGCCCGCGTTGAACTCCTCGAGCGGCTTGCACTCGCCCTGGTAGAGGTAGTGGGTGGACGCGCGCGTGGGGGCTGACCCGTCGGGCTCGCAGAGCCGCTCGGCGAACACGTCGCGCACGTCGTGGTTCGCCGACGTCAGGCTCCACGCGTAGTCCTGCGTGCGCCCGATCAGGATGTACATCGCCAGCCCCGGCACCGCCACGCCCTGAGCGTTGAGGCCCGGGCCGTGCAGGTCGATCTGCTGGACGATCTCGGGGTAGTAGTAGCCCAGCTGCGGGCCCATCACGGCGAGCGAGTTGCCGGTCAGCGACCGCTGGGGCGACACCACCTGGAAGTTCGATGCCTGCCGGCCCGGGGGGGCTGCGGAGGCGTCGACGACGGCCGGGTCAGCCGCAGCCCTCGCGGTCGTGGCGAGGGGCTGGCGCGGGTCAACCGACACGATCGACCCCGGGTCGATGACCACCGAGCCGCGCGGCTTGCCGCCCGTGAACGTGGGGTACGGGAAGTAACGTTTGATCGTGGTCGGCGCCTCCGGATCGTCGGAGAGCATCACGTCGTCCCACGCCCGATAGCCGCGCACCTTGCCGAGCCCCTGCTGCAGCTTGGCGAGCAGATCCGAGTTGTTCGCCTCGCCGCCCCCGCCGGCGCCGAAGATCGACCCGATGAAGGCCGTCACAGCGATCACGTCGTTGACCGTGGCCGGCGGCTGGTTGATGTTGTTGGCCTTCCAGTAGGCGTTGGCGCCGTCCGCATAGGCCTGGGCGTCCGCGAGGATCTGGCGGCCCTTGTCCCCGTAGGTCTGGACGAGCAGGTCCTTCTGCGCGCTCACGAGCGCCTCGGTGGCGGGGCTCGGGACGAAGCTCTGGCCGCTGGTCACGAGGCCGAAAGCGTTGATGCCCGGCACATCCGCGACGGCGACGCGAGCGGGCCCGCGTCCGAGCTGGATCAGCAGGCCGCGGTCGCGCGCGGTGCTCCACCCGGCGCCGAAAGCCACGTCCGCGCGCGTCTTGCCATACACGTGCGGGATGCCGTACGAGTCGTAGATCAGCTTGAGGCCTGGACGCCCCGTCTGCTCCTCGCGCGTCTGGCCGATCGGCGCGAAGTTCTCCGGCAGGAAGAGGTTCTCGATGTGCTCCGTGGTGATGTTGTCGCGCAGCGGAGTGAGCCCGTCGTAGAGCGGCAGCTGGTCCGTGGAGTTGGCCGTCAGCGGGATGCCGCCGAAGTTGCCCGGGGGCAGGATGTAACGGGCCGTGTCCCCGCGCGGACTCCCGGCCAGCGCCGCCGCCGGCACGGCGACCAGCACGGCGAGGGCGGCCAGGACGGACACCACAGAGCGATTCACGGGGCGGGCTCCTCTCTCCGACAGCTGACGCGATCACCAGCGCGACCGCGGCGCCGGACTCTTTCACATCCGTCCAGCCCCGGCGCCGGATTGGCGCCGGATTCGCGCGCTATCCTGACGCCACCGTGCGGCTGTAGCTCAGTTGGCTAGAGCGTCTGCTTGCCATGCAGAAGGTCGTGGGTTCGAATCCCATCAGCCGCTTAGAGAAAGGCCTGCAAATCGTGCGCTTGCTTGCTGTCCGAGTCGGATAGTGCGTCCGTTCGGGCGGACACCGAATGGACACCCGGGTCACGGCCGCACCTAGGCGCATGGAAGACCTCTGTTTGCAGGCGTTTCTAGCCTGCAGCACCCGAGGCGTCTGCATCGTACGCAGAAGGTCGTGGGTTCGAGCATCCCCCTCGTCGGCGTGATACTTCGCGGACTGGCTCGACACCTTTCCCGACGCCACCGTGACCACGCTCGAGGACGCCGGCCACCACCTGCAGGAGGACGCCGACGAGCGAGTCGTGCCCGAGCTCGTCAGCTTCGTGACTCGAGGATCCGCTTGAGCTGCCTCAGGTCCTTGCGGTTCGCTCGGCGGATCGCGGCCTTCATCATCGGGGTCCCGACCTTCGCGAAGCCGGCGGGCTCGCCCCGGTTGCGCAGCGTCATCCTCGTCGCGCCGGTCCCGGCGTCGGTCCAGGTGTAGGTCGTCTCCATCGGGAAGGGGCCCTCGTCGGTACTCATCACCAAACGCTCGTCCGGGACGAGCTCCTCGACCCGGTATGTGTAGGCGAACCGGCGGCCCATGAACCGGGCCACGAACCGCATCCGGGATCCGACCGCCACGGGCCGCGGCGTCTCCAGCTCAGCGCTCTCGATGTTCATGTACCACTCGGGCGCCGTGTCCGGGTCGGTGGCGTAGGCGGCGACATCCGCGCGATCCCTGTGGATCGTCAGCTCGGTCTCGACGTCGACGCTCACGGCCTCTCAACGATTCTACGGCCGCAGGGCCTTGACTTGACCAGTGCGCGAGCCCGGGGTGCTAGCCCGCGTGGGATCCGGACAGAAGCGGCGCATCCTGCCAGGGCCGGCGGGGTTTCGTATGGTCGCCGTGGGCGGCCGGCCGGGCGAGGCATATCGCCCGCCTGCGTGGCCCGACCCCGGCGGACCGCTCCCCCGTCCCGCCTAGCTCGGATCGCGCATGAGCACGTAAGCGGACCCGGTGGTGGCGCCGCTGAACTGTCCCTAGTTGCATTCTGGATCCCGATGCTATTTAATTGCTGGTTTAATTAAACGGACCCTTACGTGCCCACCGACCAGCTCAGCCTTACTTTCGCCGCTCTCGCCGACCCGACGCGCCGCTCGATACTGACCCGCCTCGCCGAGGGCGAGGCGACCGTGAACGAGCTGGCGGAGCCGTTTTCGGTGAGCCTGCCCGCGATCTCCCACCACCTCAAGACGCTCGAGCGCGCGGGACTGATCGTCCGCAGCCGCGACGCCCAGTTGCGGCCGAGCCGACTGCAGGCCGACCCACTCGACGAGGCAGTGGAGTGGATGCAGTCACGCAAGCGGACGTGGGAAGCCCGGATGGACCGACTCGAAGCGCACCTGCGCCCGAAGGGAGATCAACATGAGTGACTCGAGCCCCAAGGCGGCCGCCGATCAGGAGGTCCTGATCACGCGCATCTTCGAAGCGCCGCGCGAGCGCGTCTTCAAGGCCTGGACCGACCCCGACCAGGTGGCAGCCTGGTACGGCCCCGAGCACGTCGAGACACCGCGCGAACGGATCCACATCGACCTGCGCGTCGGCGGGCGCTACGAGCTCACGATGGTCCAGCGCGACGGCGGCGCCGAGTTCGCGATTGGCTACGAGATCCTCGAGCTGGTAGAGCCGGAGCTGATCGTCCTGCGCTCGGACCCGATGCCCGAAGCCGGCATGCACGAGCCGACTGTCGTGCGCGTGGAGTTCCACGACCACGGCGGCAAGACCCGCATGACGCTCACCGACGGGCCCTACCCTCCCGACGGCCGCGGCCACGCCGAGGCCGGGTACAACGCCGCCCTGGACAAGCTCGCCGCGCTCGTTGCCGCATAGCGACCGCTGCCGGCCTCGCGGTCGTTTGCTGCGAGTAGTCTGCGGTCGTGACCAGGGTCGCGGACTGGACGTTCGACGGGACGTGCCTTCGAGCCGAAGTGGTTCGAGTCGCCCGACGGTCGGATGCATTACGTTGACGTCGGTCCGACGGACGGACGACCGGTGGTGCTCGTGCACGGCAACCCGACCTGGGGCTACCTGTATCGGAACTTCGTCCCGGCGCTGGTGGAAGCCGGTCACCGCGCGATCGTCCCCGATCACCTCGGCTTCGGCCGCTCCGACAAACCCACGAATCCCGAGGCGCTGCCGCCGGGCAAGGACAAGATCCCGCTACCGCTTCCGCTGCGGGTCTTTCGCCCCCCTGTCGTCGGGGAAATGCTCGTCAAGGGCCTTGACGCCTTCGAGCGTGGGTTCCTCTTCGGGCAGGGCGTCATCCACCGCGATCGCTTCACGCCGACGATCAAGCGCGCTTACCGCGACGTCCACAGCGGCTGGTCTGAGCGGACGCCGATCCTCGTTTTCCCGCGGGAGATCCCGGTGGCCGGCGAGGGACCGGTCGTCGCCATGACCACGGAGATCGAAGCGGGTCTCAAGCAGCGCTTCCGCTCGAAACCCGTCCACATCACCTGGGCGATGAAGGATGTCGCCTTCCTCCCGATCTACCTCGACACGCTCTGGCTGGACACCTTCCCGGACGCCACCGTGACCAGGCTCGACCACGCCGGCCATGACCTCCAAGAGGACGCCCACGAACGGATCGTCCCCGAGCTCGTCAGCTTCGTGAACCAGCTGGGTTCTTAGCATGGCCTACGACGAGCACCTCGCCGACCGCATCCGCGCAGCGCTCGCCACGACCCCGGACGTCAGCGAACGCAAGATGTTCGGCGGCCTCGCATTCCTCGTCGCCGGTCACATGGCCTGCGGCATCGTCGGAAACGACCTCATGCTGCGCCTCGGCGAAGACGGCGCGGACGCGGCGCTCGACGAACCCCACACCCGCCCGATGGACTTCACGGGCAAACCGATGAAGTCGATGGTCTACGTCGCACCGAGCGGGACTGAAACGGATGCGGCGCTGCTCGCCTGGGTGGAGCGAGCGATCGCGCACGTGCGCGCGCTCCCGCCAAAGCAGGACAAGTCACGCCAATAGACGACAGGCCCGCCACGTGGGCGGGCCCGTCGTTCGGTCGCTCGGTGGTCGCGCTAACGGGCAGCCAGCCCAGTCGCAACTGTCGGGAGGCCGCTCGCGCCGCCGACTGGCGCCAAGCTGCCGTCGGCCTTGACGCGGAAGCCGCTGATGGTCCCGTCGCCCGAGTTGAGCGAGTACAGGAAGCGGCTGTTACCGGTCAGTGCCATGTCGATCGGGCCGGGGCCGGTGAGCCCTGTCTGGCCGTCGGCGTCGAGCAGGGTCAGCCCCCCGCTATGGCTGATGCGGTAGCCCGAGATCGAGCCGCTGCCCGTGTTCGTCGTATATGCGAAGCGCCCGTTCTTGGTCACCACGATCCAGCACGCGGCCGTCTCGGTCGTCGCCACTGAGGGGCTGATCGCATCGATCAGTCCGTCCTCGACGGCATAGGAGGACACCGCGCTTTGGTCGGCAGTCCCTCCGAACGCCTCGGACACGATCAGGTGCCCGCGCCGGTCGAAGGCGAAGCCGAACGGGGTCGCGCCGGCCGAGGACTGCGGGCTGGGGCCGCTGGCAAGGCCCGTGTCGCCGTCGACGTCGTATGTGTCGATCAGGTTGGTGTTCTTCTCGGTCACGACGAGCGTTTCGCCGCGGGGATCGAACGACACCTGGGCCGGGCCGGTGCCGGCGCCGCTCAATGGCCGGGTTGATCCGACGAGCGGCGACAGGGCCCCGTGGCGCGAGATCGTGTGGCCGGTGATGTCGCCCGGGCCCCCGGCGTTGAGCACGTAGAGCAGGCCGTCGTGGACGGTGAGGCTGATCGGCTGATCGCCGCCCGAGGGATCGGTGTCGATCAACTCGAGGCCGTGCGCCGAGACCCTGAAGCTCGAGATCGAGTCGCTGCCCGGGTTGACCGCGAACAAGCGCCGACCGTCGAGGACGAGGGCGCCCTGGTTGCCGAGCCCGGCGCCGGTGCCCGTGCCGCCGGTGGCGAACTCACCCGCGGGTGAGAGCGAGCCGTCGCCGCTGCGGCCAAGGACCTTCACCGTGTTCCCGGCTGGGTCGTTGGTCAGGGTGTAGACAGCGCGTGGCGAGTGTGCCATCGCGCCGGTCGCCCAGATGCCGAGCGCGGCAAGGGCGAGCGCCAGTGCAATCGCCAGTGCCGCGTGCATCCGGAGCGGCAGAACAGTGGACATGTCGTCACCTCCATCGAACGGGAAAGGACCGGGAGGCGACGCTACGGGTAGGGCCTTACGACACCCTTACGTGCTCGGCAGGCTGAATGTGACCCGCGTGCCCTGGTCGGACGGGCCGATCCAGATGCGCCCGCCGTGGGTCTCGACGATGGCGCGGCAGATGGCCAGGCCGAGGCCGGCGCCCTCCGAGTCGCGCGCGGCCTCGTCGCCGCCGCGGTAGAAGGGTTCGAACACGCGCGCGCGATCCTCGTCCAGGATGCCGTCGCCGGTGTCGGCCACCTCGATCTGAACCGCCTCGGGGCGGGCTTCGACACGCACGGTCACGCTGCCGTCGGCGGGCGTGTGGCGGATCGCGTTGCGGATCAGGTTGAAGAGGACGCGCTGGATCTTCTCGGGGTCGGCGCGGGCGGAGAGCGGGGTGTCGTCGAGCTCGCTCCGCACCTCGACCCGGTGGGCGCGTGCCTCGGGGCGCATCGCTGCCACGGTCTCGTCCACGAGCACCGCCAGCTTCACCTGTCGCATCGACCATTCGATGTCCCCGGCCTCGATGCGCGATAGCTCGAACAGGTCGTCGATCATCGCGCTGAGCGAGCCGATGTGGGTTTGCATCGTGGCCAGATAGCGGCGGCGGGTCGATTCGTCGACGATCCCGTCGTCGACCGCCTCGACGAGCAGGCGCAGCGACGCGATCGGCGTGCGCAGGTCGTGCGAGACGGACGCCACGAGTTGACGGCGGGCTGCCTCGGACGCGTCGCGGGCGCGTTCGCCCTCGGCCAGTTGCTCGGCCATGGAGTCGGCGGAGCGGGCGAGCGCCCCGATCTCATCGCGGGCTGGGCTGGCCAGTCGTACGCCGCGCTCGCCGCGCCCGACTGCCTCGAGCCCGGTGCTCACGGTGCCCACGTCTCGCGCCACGCCGCGCGCCACCAGGTCGCCGACACGCAACGCGACGAGGCCAGCGCCCAGCACGATCGCCGACACCAGCAGGGCGTCGTGTTCCGACACGAACATGAGCTGCGACGCCGCCAGCACGGCGATCAGGATCACGCCCACGACCACTGCGGCGGAGAGGGCGAACTGGCGCCGCAGCGAGGTGAAGCGCCGGCGCGAGGCGAGCGCATGTGCGGCTACCAGCGCCAGGGCTCCCAGGCCGGCGACCAGCGCAGCGGTCACCAGCGCCGGGCCGGCGCCGTGTGCCGGGGCCACGATGGCGGCAGCGATCGCGGCGGCAGCGGCGAGCACGAGCAGCGAGCGCGTCATGGCTGGAAGCGGTAGCCCACGCCCCACACCGTCTGGATGAAGCGTGGCCGTTCGGGGTCGGGCTCGATCTTCGTGCGCAGCCGGCGCACGTGCACCGTGACCGTGCCGGGATCGCCCTGGAATGCGGGCTCCCAGACCCGATCCATCAGCTGGTAGCGCGAGAACACCTGGCCGGGGTGGGTAGCGAGGAACTGCAGCAGGTCGAACTCGCGCTGGCTGAGCTGAGCCTCCTCGCCGCGCGCCGTGACCTGGCGCGCGCGCACGTCGATCTCGAGCCCGTCGAAGCGCAGCGGTTCGGCGTCGTCGCCGTCCGGAAGCACGCGTCTGAGCACGGCGTCCACGCGTGCGACCAGCTCGCTCGGCGAGAACGGCTTGACGATGTAGTCGTCGGCGCCGCTGCCAAGACCCACGAGCTTGTCGTCCTGCTCGCCCTTGGCGGTGAGCAGGATCACCGGAGTGCGGGGGCCGTCGGACTCGCCGAGCTGGCGCAGCACCTCGAGGCCACCCAGTCCGGGGAGCATCAGGTCGAGCACGATCAGGTCCGGACGGCGCTCCGCAGCCAGGCGCAGGGCCTCGAGCCCGTCGCCCGCGGTGGCGGTCACGTAGCCGGCACGTTCGAGGTAGCGCGCGACGACCTCGGCGATGGTGGGCTCGTCGTCCACGACCAGAACCGTGCGACCGCTGCGGGGCTGGGCCACAAGAGGGAGTGTGGCAGCGGCGGTCATCCGAAGGTGAACGCGAAGCCAGATACGCCGGGCGCCGGCTCGAGCGTCAGCAGATGGCGCTCCGCCCGGGGTAGCTCGACGAGGCGGTAGAGCCGCTGACGGTCGACCAGCACGCTCCCGCTGCGCACATCCGCGCCGGCGAGCTCGTGGGGCAGCGGTCGCCCATCGAGAAGCACACGCACACGGCGGGGCTCGCCGCCGTTCGTGCCGAGTACGAGAAAGACGCGCTGGGCGCCAAAGGCGACCTGCACCCGTGCCCCGCGCACGGCCGTGGCCGCGGAATCGTCGATGCGCCAGCGGCCCTGGAAGGCGAGCTGGTCGTCCGGAACGCGACCGGCCGTCGTCCGAAAGGTCTGGGTGCCGGCGCGGATCGGCCCGTTAACGAAGCGGTCCGCACGAGCGGCGCCGAGGTAGCTCTCAGGGGTCGTGACGAACGGGGACGCTCGCTCGGCCTGGGCCTCGGCCAGGCGCGCCGGCGGCCTGCGACCCGCCTCCTTCAGCAGGTGGCGGATGGCCTCCTCGGTCTCTTCGTAGTCGCCCTCGCCGAAGTGCGTGTAGCGCACCTGACCACGCGCGTCAATCAGGTACTTGGCGGGCCAAAACTGGTTTCCGTAGGCGTCCCAGGTGCCGTATTCGTTGTCCTGCGCAACCGGGTAGCGCAGCCCGTTCTGCGCGATCGCCTGCTCCACGTTCCCGGGGTCGCGTTCGAACGGGAACTCCGGCGTATGCACGCCCACAATCGTGAGCCCCCTGTCGCGGTAGCGCTCGTCCCAAGCCTTCAGGTAGGGAAGCGTCCGGATGCAGTTGATGCAGGTGTAGGTCCAGAAGTCGACCAGCACGACCTTGCCGCGCAGCTCGCCGAGCGAAAGCGGCTGCTCGCCCGCCGTGTTGAACCAGCGCTGGTTGCCGGTGAAGTCCGGCGCGGGACCCAGCGCGGGCAGGCCCGAGCCGGCGTCGGCCTGCAGGCGACCCCCCCTCCCCCCGCCGCGCAACTCGGCCAGCCGATCGCGCACGCCGCCCGACTCCTCGAGCTCGCCGGAGGGGTTGACCAGGAAGGCCGGGAGGTCATTGGCGATGGCGGTCTGGAAGCGGGTGTCGTAGTCGGCGAACATGAGCACGCCTACGACCACCATCATCGCCCCCATCCCCACTTGGAGACGCCCCGCGTGGCGCGACAGACGACTCGTGAGGCGGCGCCCGCCGAGCATCAGCACGTAGAGCACGACCGCGCTGCCGACGGCGTAGGCGAGCGCCACCGCCAGCCGGCCAGCCGTGAACTCCTGGGAGGCCGAGACCGTGATGACGCCGGCCAGGATCGGGCCGGCGCACGGGGCGTAGACGAAGCCGAGGCTCGCCCCCACCAGCAGTCCCGAGCCGAAGCCGCCCTCCGTGCGGGCGTTGCGCGGCTTGGGGACGACGCGGCCGATGCAGGCTTCCACGCGCGCCGCCACCCGCGGCAGCAGCAGGACGATCCCGAAGCCGAGCAGGACGGCGATCGCGATGTTGCGCAGGAGATCGTCCGGCAGCCCCAGCGCGTCGATCACATAGACGAGCGCGACGGTGGCAAACGCGAACGACAGGGTCAGCCCGGTGACGATCCCCAGCGGCCGCCGCCGCCCGCCGCTCAGGCCCGCCGAAAGGACCACCGGCAGCACCGGGAGCACGCACGGTGACAGAGCGGTCGCCGCGCCGGCGACAAAGGCGAAAACGATCAGGGCGACCACGTCGCCGACCCTGGCAGGCGCCCATTACGGGTCCCTTACGCCCAGTCGTAAGGAAGCCGTAAGGGGGCGCTCGGAAACTGGTGCTCTCCGACCCGAGAAGGAGGAGCCATGTCCAGACCGATCCTGCTCGCGCTCGCCGCTATCGCCCTCGTCGCCGCGGGCTGCGGCGACGACGATGCCAACGGCAGCGAGGACGCCACGCCGGCCGCCGAGACGGCCATGAAAGAGAAGGAGGATGCCGCCATGAAGGAGGACGAGGCCATGGCCGCCAAGCGGGGCGCCACCGTCAAAGTCGTGGACTCTGAGTTCGGCCGCGTGATCGCCGACCGGCGCGGCGAGGCCTTCTACCTGTTCGACAAGGAGAAGGGCAAGCGCAGCCAATGCTACGGCGAGTGCGCCGTCGCCTGGCCGCCCGTGCTCACCAAGGGCAAGCCCCGCGCCGGCAAGCGCGCCGACGCCGACCTGCTCGGCACCACTAAGCGCCGCAACGGCAAGCTCCAGGTGACCTACAACGGCCACCCGCTCTACTACTACAAGGACGACGACCCCGGACGCATCCTCTGCCACAACGTCGACGAGTTCGGCGGGCTCTGGCTCGTGGTGAACCCGCGCGGAGACGCGGTCAGCTGAGCAGCACGCGAGCGCACATTCACCCGGCTGAGCCTCCGCCCGGGTGCCTCGGCCGTCGTCGACGGCCACCTCCTGCTACCGAAACAGGGTGACGCCCCTCCTAGGCTGGACAGTCGGTGCCGAGGATGTGTGGGATCAGCGGCTGTAGGCCTCACGGCCGGGGTGGCCGTTGATGCAATCGGCTACGGCGGCGCGGTCGCGATCGTCGCTGGACTTACCGCCGCTTCCGGACTCTCGGTGGCGCTCGACCTCAACGAGAAGAGTCGTCGCCCACGAAGTAGTCTGATATAAGACTACCTTGGAATGGACGCGAACATCGAACAGCGGGTCGAACCCGAGCGGGCGACCCGGGCCAACCTTGGCTTCCTGCTCGCGAAGGCGTCCCAGCGGTGGAATGAGTTGCTCTACGAGCACTTCAGCGAACGCGGTTATGGCGAGGTCCGGCCGGCATACGGGTCGCTCCTCCTCCCCCTGTTCGAGGAGGACGGCCTCCGGATGGGAGAGCTCGCTCGTCGTGCCCGGTTGGCAAAGCAGACCATGACGACCATGATCAGGCTGCTCGAGCGCGAGGGACTCGTGAGGCGTGAGACCGACCCTGACGACGGCAGGGCGCTCCGAGTGTTCCTCACCGACCGCTCTCGCAGCTTTCGCCCCGTCGCCGAGGACGTCCTGCGCGAGCTAGACCAACTCATGACGAGATCTTTGGGCGCGCGGCGCTCGCGACAGCTAGCAATAGTCCTCAGGGAGGTAAGCGAACTATGAGAAGCCGGACCGTGACCACAGTCCTCTGTGCCCCGGCGCGAGAGGTCTTCGCGTACATGTCGGAGATCGAGAACCTGCCCGAGTGGGCGACCGAGTTCGCTCGCGAGTTGCACCGTGACGAGGCGGGCTACAAAGTCGTCAACAACCTGGGCGAATTCCGCTTCGAGATCCGAGCTGACGAGAGCACCGGCGTGATCGACATGTTCGCCGGACCCACCACCGAGGAGATGGCGGTGTTCCCCACGCGAGCCGTCGAACTCGCGGACGGACGCACGGCCTACTCGTTCACGATGTTCCAGGCTCCAGAGATGCCCGACGATCTGTTCGAGGGCCAGTACCAGTCGCTGAAGCGCGAGTTCGCCAACATCGAGGCCCGCTTCGAGTAGCCGCCATGGTCAGGAATGTAGGGCCTGACGATCGGCTGGGACCCCAGATCGGGGAGCCTGCGACGAACGGAGCTCCCCGCACGCCCACCTATCGCGCTCGGTGTCCATTCGGTGTCCAAACCCACTGCATTTCGACCTAATTCGTGGACGCTCAGCCGACCGGCCGTCGCGCGGAAGGCACTGATTTGCAGGAACTTCGACAACCGATCCCCAACTAGCTACTGCTCGAATCCCATGAGCCGCTTCGAGAAACGCCTGCAAATCGCAGGCGTTTCGCCTTGAGCAGTCGGATAGTGCCTCTGTTTGAGCGGACACCGAATGGACACCCGTGTCACGGCCGCCCGTACAGCGCCCGGTGAGAGTGTGTTTTTGCGGGCGCTTCTGGTCTAGCAGCACCTGGGTGCGTCTGCGTCCGAGACAGAAGGTCGCGGGTTCGAACCCGATCGGCCGCTTGCCGTAGGCCGCGTCCTGGCCACAGATCCCGGCGCGTTCGAGGCCCGCTGGCCGCTGACTCGTCACCGCTGAGGCCGTCGCCTGGTCACAACACGATGTCGAGCCCAAAGCGCCACCAGGCCGATCATCCCGGCGATCATCGAGGCGACGAGGATCGAGAGCTTGGCTTCCTCTTGCAGCGCCTCCGTGTCGAAGGCGAGCACGGAGATGAAGATCGCCACCGTGAAGCCGATGCCCTTGAGCGGCGCCACGCCGCCGAGTGCCGGCCAGTCCAGTCCCTCGGGCATGCGCGCCGGCGTCCAGCGGACGGCTGCCCAGGCGAGCAGGATCCCTCCGACGGGGGCGCCGACGACCAGGCCCAGCAGTACTCCGAGGCCGACCTGGCTTGTGAGGGCGTCCCCGAGCTGGTCGAGGGAGATTGGGACGCCGGCGTTCGCGAGCGCGAAGATCGGGAGGATGACGTAGGCGCTCCAGGGGTGCAGCTGCGACTCCATGCGTGTCAGTGGCGACACGGCCTCCCGGGCGAGCCGGGAGATGTCCCACATCGTGCCGTCCCCGGCTTCTGCGTCGGTCGGCGAGGCTGCCGGGTCGCCGACGCGATCGGCGATCGCTGCGCGGGTCGCGTGGATTGAGTGCAGCGCGACCGCCGGGGTCAGGAAGCCGAGGACGACGCCGGCGATGGTGGCGTGAATGCCGGACTCGAGCACGGCCCACCATAGGAGGGCGGCCAGCCCCACGTAGGGCGCGAGGAACCGTACGGTCAGCTGGCGAAGCAAGACGATCGCGAGTGTGAACCCGGCTGCGGCGGCGATCCACGGCCAGGAGATCCCGTCCGAGTAGAAAAGCCCGATGACCGCGATGGTCCCCAGGTCGTCGACCACGGCGAGCGTCAGCAGGAAGGGGCGCAGCTCGCGCGGAGCACGCCGTCCGGCCAGGCCGAGCACCCCCAGCGCGAAGGCGATGTCGGTGGCAATCGGAACTGCCCACCCGCGCGGCTCGCCGCCGTCGATGTTGATGGCGAGGTAGACGACAGCGCCGCCGACCATCGTGCCGAGCGCGGCGGCGACGGGCACGAGCGCGGATGCCTTGTCTCGCAACGACCCGAACAGGAACTCGCGCTTGACCTCGAGCGCCACGATGTAGAAGAAGACCGCCATAAGCAGGTCGTTGACGACGTGTCGCAGGTCCTCGTCGAACTCGACCGGGCCGGCGTCGAACGTAAGACGGGTCGACCAGAAGTCTGCGTAGCTTCCCTCCGCGGCGTTGCTCCAGATGAGTGCCCCGACGGCCGCCGCGAACAGCAGTGACGCGCTGCCGGCCTCGAGTCGCAGGAACCGCTCAAGTGGTCGCGCGACTCGGCGCGCGACGGCGCGGTCTGAGCGCAGCCACGGCCGGCGCAGGCCGCGCTCGGGTCGCACGGGATCGCGCTCAGGGTCAGTGGCAGGCATGGGGGCTGGCTGTGGGGTGCGTCAGCTGGCGGCCTTGAAGGGTCCGTACCCTTCCCGCCCGGGCCCAAGCCATTGAATCATCAGCCTCAGCCGGCGGCGGACCGCGCGCTCGTCCATCCGCAGGACCGCGGCGATCTCCTCCGCTTGCTCGCCCGCGAGCGCGAGACCGAAGATCGATTGGTCTTGAGGGTCGATGAACCGTCCTCCATCTCGTACAGCTTCGAGAGGTAGCGCTTCGACGCACGACTTCCCAGCCGCAACACCCCTGATGGTCTCGAAGATCGCATCCACGGAGCGATTCTTGTCGAGCACCGCGTCGGCCCCAGAGAGCGCCGCAGCGAGGGAGAGCCGCGGCTCTGTGAAGGCGGAGTAGATGACGACGCACGGTGCCTCGGGGAGCTGCTTCAGCTCCCAGGTCAGCATGGCCCCGTCGAGGTCGGGCAGTTGGTAGTCGGCCAGCACCACGTCGGGCGCCCAGCGGCAGGCCGCTTCGAGGGCTGCCTCTGCGCTATCGGCCGTGGCGACGGGGACCAGTCCGGGCTCGCCGCGAAGGACCGCGAGCAGGCCGGCGCGCACTGCGGGATGGTCGTCGACGACCAGGATCCGGATCACGGCGCCCACGGCTCCGTGTATGCGGCCTTCCGTACAGCCGCCAGCAACAGCGCGGCCCCGACCAGGGCGATCAACAGGCTCACCAGATCGAACCCGGAGACGCCTCTCCCGGCCAGGAGGGTGAAGATCGCGCCTCCGAGGAAGGCGCCTGCCGTTCCGCCCGCGATCGTGCCGAGAAGCCCACCTGGGAAGCGTTCGGGCAGGAGCCAGTTGGTGAGGACGCCGATCAGGGTGCCCAGCGCAAGCCAGCTGACGATGCTCATGCGGCGACCGTCGCACGGGCTGTCCGGAGCAGCCATGGGGCTCACCATGGATCTCCGGGGCATGCGAGCCACCATGCCGACTCACAGTCACGGCTCGACGAGGCCGCGGCGAATCGCGTAGCGCGTCAAGTCGACGCGGTCGCGCAGCCCCAGCTTCCCGAGGACGTTGGCGCGATGGCGCTCCACGGTCTTGTCGCTGATCACGAGAAACGCCGCGATCTCCTTGCTGCTGTGCCCCTCCCCGATCAGCTTGACGATCTCCGACTCGCGTGGCGTCAAGGGGTCTTCGGGCGGCAGCTGGCCGTCGCGCGCGCGCTCGAGGTAGTCGCGGATGAGCGCGGTGACGGCCGCGGGATAGAGGAACGGCTCGCCCCGCATCGCGGCGCGGCAGGCCTCGACGAGATCGCGGTCGGCCGCGGCCTTCAGGACGTAGCCGGACGCCCCGGCCCGTAGCGCCTCGAAGAAGTAGCGCTCGTTGTCGTGCATCGAGAGCATGAGCACGCGCAGCTCGGGCCTGCGCTGGACGAGCTCGCGGGTGGCCTGGATTCCCGTGAGGCGGGGCATGCTCACGTCGAGGATCGCCAGGTGGATGTCCTCGACCAGGCCGCGATCAACGGCCTCCGCGCCGTCGGCGGCTTCGGCGACTACCTCGATGTCGGGCTCGGCGTCGAGCACCATCTTGAGGCCCTTGCGCACGACGGCGTGGTCGTCGGCCAACATGACGCGTGTCTTAAGCGGGGTTGTCATGTTCGTCGGCCGGTTGTGCCGGGACATCGAGGCGCACCTCCGTCCCGCCACCGCCGCGGTCGCGGACTTCGAGTCGCCCTCCGACGCCAAGTGCTCGTTCCTTCATCCCTTTGATTCCATTGCCGGCCGCCGCGCCGCGCAGGCCGCGGCCATCGTCGGAGACCATCAGCTCGACAGCCGTCTCATCGCCGGTCAGGCAGATGGAGACGTTTGACGCCTCGGCGTGTCGGAGGATGTTCGTGAGGCTCTCCTGAGCGACCCGGTATACGGCCAGCTCCAGGTCTCCCCCCAGGGCGGGCAGGTCGCGATCGAGGCGCCAAACGATCCGCAGGTCGCCGTGGCGGGCGTTGCGCTGGGCCAGCGTCGCCAGCGCGCTGCGGAGGCCGAGCTCGTCCAGCGCCTCGGGGCGCAGGCGCCGCGCAATCTCGCGAACGTCCTCGATCGTCTGCTCGGTGATTCGGGTGGCCTCCTCCAGCGACGCACTGCGCCCCGAGGCGGGTGTCCGCGCCGCCTGGGCCAAGAGCAGCTTGAGCGCGGTGAGGGACTGGCCCACCTCGTCGTGCAGCTCGCGGGCCACGAGTCGGCGCTCGTTCTCCTGCGCGTCGACAGAGCGCTGAAAACTGCTTCGACGCTCCGACTCGAGACGGTCGAGCATCTCGTTGAAGGCCTCCGTCAGGCGCGCAATCTCGGCGTCTCGACCATAGACCGGCACACGCAGCCCAGGGCTCAGATGATCGATGCGTCCCATGAAACTGGTCAGCCGCTGCAACGGTGAGAACGCTCGCCTCAGCAGGAACAGGTTCGCGACCACCAGCACCACCAGCCCTGCCACCAGTTCGACGACCTCCTCGAGGGAGACCGGATCGCTCACCGTCGCCGGGGTCAGCACGAGCGCGAGCCCCGCTATCAGCAGGACGGCAGCGTTCAACCCCATTACTCGAGTCAGAAGAGATCGCGTTGCCTGACTTGGTGCTTCGGCCGGCCGCCGTGTCGGGTCCTTTGCCGGGGCAATCGCCCTGCCTGGCATGGCGCTGAGCTGCCAACTGTCGCTCATACCCCTATGGCATAGCCCGAAAGGCTGCGGCGCAATGGGGGCTTTCCCCCACAGTCGACCGAGGCCCGTACCCAGCCACTGGCTCACCACCGAACGCGGCGGTCTCGCGCGGGCGCTGTCTGCTCAAGCCTGCGCGAATGGCCCAACGATGACCACAGCCGGCGCGCGTTCGCGGCCAGCCTGCGAGAGGTCGATCCCAGGACGGTGGCGCGGACCGGCCCCCGTCCACGTGATCCCACGACGATGAGAGCAGCGCGCTCGCGCTCGGCTACCGCCTCGATCCGATCTCCCGGATCCCCGGTCTCTATGACTGTCTCCAAGGCGGCCCCCTCGCAAGCGCTCCACTCCACCGCCCGCCCCAGCAGTTCGGCTGAGATTCGCTCTTCCCGCTCGGCCACGACCTGGTCGGCGATCGCCAGTGAGTGCCGCCCCATCGCGGCGCTTCCCACGGGGGCTGTGGAAGACGCGCGTGCACCAAGACCAAACGGGCCTCCAGCGCCCGGGCGAGTTGTCCGGCCGTCCTCGCCGCGGCCTCAGCCTCGGGGCAAGTCGGAGGCACCAGAGACGATGCTGTTGGGATCTGCGGCGGGGCTCAGCGCGTCCGGCATGACCGTGTCCGGGGGGCGTGGGGCAGGGCGCCTTCAGGGGCAGCTCGCCCGCAACGCTGCCCAGGAGTGCTTCGCGGAGCGCCGAGTGTCCGCTCGCCCCGATCACGATCAGGTAAGGGAGCTCGACACGAGCACTGGCGACAAGTCCGGACGTCGGCGACGCGGCCGCTACCCGGCGCGTGCGCACACCTGTCAGGCCCGCCCGGCCGGCCGTGTCCGCGATTACCGCCATGTCGCCTTCGAGCTCCAGGTCGGATGCAGCGGACACCGGGTGCGGCCGAACCCCACCGGGCTCACATGAGCAAGGACCAGATCGGCGTCCAGTGCCTTGCAGAGCGTGTGCGCGACCTTCGCTGCGCGCACGGACTGCTCCGAGCCTCCACGCCGCAGAGAATCGTTCTAGCTCGGTTGTTCATGTGGCCAACGGTTGCGCCACAAGGCGCTCGCGCCAATGGGGGCGGACATGCAGCTCGGCCGCCTCTCGACACCCACGCTGATCCGTACAGATCGCGACACGCCGTGGGGGCAAACCCCCATCGACACCGTGCCCGCGATCTCCGAGCCTTCCCCGAATGGGTCGCCTAGTCGTCCTCGTCAACAGCCCCTCCCACCTCTCCCCCGCCGAAGCGGAGGACTGGCTGCGCGGCGAGGCGGCAGGGCTGGTGGCGGTTGACGGGATCCAGCACGGCACGCTCAGCCGGCTGATGAGCCCATCCGAACGCCACAGCGATCACTGGAATTGGATGATCGAACTCGAATGTGATGAGCCTGATGGACCGCAGCGCGCGGTGAACCACCGTGCCTGGAGGCTGATCTTGGGGGATATGCGCCTGCTCGGCCTGCGGCCTTCCGTGACCCAGGTCGGCGACTCCTCCGAGCTAACACCCTGATGACCCTGGCGATCCTGATCTTCGTGGCCGCGCTGGCCCTGATCGCCAGCGAGCGGGTCGACCGCACCAAGGTCGCGCTGCTCGGCGCCGTGCTCATGCTGATCACGCAGGTGATCGACCAAGAGCACGCCGTAGAGGCGATCGACTTCAACACGATCGGACTGCTCACGGGCATGATGATCATGGTCAAGCTGACCGAAACCACCGGTATCTACACCTGGGTTGCGATCCGCGCAGGGCAGGTCTCGCGTGGTAGGCCGCTTGCCGTCGTCGCCTCACTCGCCGTCACCACGGCGGTCCTGTCTGCGTTCCTGGACAACCTCACGACCGTGCTGCTGATGGTGCCGATCACGTTCCTGCTGGCCGACGCCCTTGACATCGATCCCATCCCGCTGGTGATCATCGAGGTGATCGCGTCCAACATCGGCGGTACCGCCACCCTCATCGGCGACCCGCCGAACATCATCATCGCCGGAGCGACCGACCTGACTTTCACGGACTTCATCGTGAACCTGGGGCCGATCGCGGCGGTATCGTTCGTCGTAGTGACAGGGTTGTTGTACCTCGCATACAGGTCGCAACTCCAGGTCGCACCGGAGGCCCGTAAGCGAGTGCTGGAGCTCGACGCGCGGCGCTCGATCGAGGATCGCGACGAGCTGGTCCGCACGGTTCCGATCCTGATCGGCACGATCGTGGTCTTCTTCTTCCATCAGGTCTTGGAGCTCGAGCCGGCGACGGTGGCACTCGCGGGGGCGACAGCGATGCTGCTTGTGACACGGCAGTCGCTCGAGGGGGCGCTCGCCGGCATCGAGTGGCCGACCCTCTTCTTCTTCCTGGGCCTGTTCGTCATGGTCGGCGCCCTTGAGGAGACCGGCGCGATCAGGGAGGTCGCGGACGGCATCGCGTCGGTCACCGGAGGAGATCGCACCGCCGAGCTGCTCGGCATCGCCTGGGTATCCGCGATTGGGTCGGGCATCGTCGACAACATCCCGTTCACCGCCACCATGATCCCCGTCGTGGAGCAGCTCCAGGAGGGCAACAACGGAGACGACGCGTACTGGTGGGCGCTCGCGATGGGAGCCTGCTTCGGCGGCAACGCGACCCTGGTGGCCGCGGCCGCCAACGTCGCCGCTTCCGGCATGGCGGCACGTGCCGGGAAGCCGATCGGCTTCGTGCAATTCCTCACAGCGGGCCTGCCCGCCACCCTGATCTCGATGGCGCTCGCGACCGGCTACATCGCCATCCGTTACCTATGAAGGAGAATCCGATTGAGCCCGCAGCGAATCAGCGGCGACCTCGTAAGGGATGCGCAGTCGCTCCGTGTCGACGACAGCGTCGAGGACGCCGTGCGCGCGCTTCGCGGCAGCGGCTTTCCCGCGCTGCCCGTCATCGACTCCAAGGATGTGCTGCGCGGCCTCTTCGGCGAGCGTGAATTCATGGCCGCGCTGTTTCCCGGATACGTGGGGCAGCTCGGCTACGCCGGGTTCGTCGGCCGCGGGCTGGATGACGCCATCGAGCGCCGAGTGGCGTGCCGAGTCGAGTCCGTCAGCAAGCACATGAACACGGACCACGTTGAGGTTGGGCACGACTTTTCGGACATCGAGATCGTCGAAACCTTCCTGCACCACCGCGTTCTGGTGATTCCGGTGGTCGACGAGGGACGGGTCGTCGGCGTGGTCACACGCGGGGACTTCTTTGCCCGTCTGGCTGGACGGTTCCTCGACGCCACGGGGTGAGCGGCAGCCGCCGGCTCAGGGCGTCGTGTCGCGCGGCGCGGACCTGTCGTGGCCCGGATCGCGGGTCGCGGTCACCGCAAGCCATAGCAGGCCGCCGATGATCCCGGCGATCATGAGGGCTAGGCCGAGGGTGGCGAGCGACACGTCGGCGACGCTCCCGCCAACGGGCCACCTGAGCACCGCCCCCAGGGCGACGATGGAAATCGACAAGGCGACCGCCATGACCGTCACTCCTTTTCGCGGCGCCATAGGTGCCGCCTCGGGTTCTTGATCAAGGATGCCCGCCCGGTCGCCTCACTTCTCTGAGGGCCTGGCCCCATATCCGCTCCGGAGGAGGCCCCATCTACTTGGGTCGACGGGCGGCCCACGGCGAATGGGGACCCGGTGACCGCGGAAATACCTGGGCGCCCCCATTCGCTTGACCGCTTCAGTGCGGCAAGGTGGAGGCCTCCGAACGAGACCGTCCTGGGGCGGGCATCCCGCGAGACGCCGTCGGTTCCCCGGCGAGGCGGTCGGTCACCAGCGCGGCCAGGAGGGACGGGAGGTTCGGGCGCGCCAGATAGCGGCCGGGCGGTTCACGCCGCCGGCCGCCCGCGCGCGACGGCCGCTCGGTGGAGGTGCTGCTTAGGGTTCGATCAAGCCGCGCCTGATCGCGTAGCGGGTGAGTTCCACGCGGTCGCGCATGCCGAGCTTGGCGAGGATGTTCTCGCGGTGGCGGTCGACGGTTCTGCGGCTGATCGCGAGCTCCTGCGCGATCTGATCGCTCGTGTGCGCCTCCCCGATGAGCTTCACGACTTCGAGCTCTCGTGGAGTCAGCGGGTCCTCGGGAACTTCCTCGCCCGCGCGGGCTCGCCGCAGGTAATCCTGTATCAGCACCGTCACCGCCCCGGGGTAGAGAAACGGTTCGCCGCGGATCGCAGCACGGCATGCCTCCACCAGATCACGGTCAGCCGCGGACTTGAGCACGTACCCGGACGCGCCCGCCCGGAGCGCCTCGTACAGGTACTGCTCGCTGTCGTGCATCGACAGGATCAGGATCTTGAGCCCTGGCCGTTGCCGTGTGATCTCGGCAGCCGCCTGAAGGCCGGTCATGCGGGGCATCGCGACGTCGAGCACCGCGAGATCCAGGTCTTCGTCATTGGCCAGTTCGACGGCTTGCGCGCCGTCGCCAGCCTCAGCGATGACCTCGAGGTCTGGTTGCGCGTCCAGCACAAACCGCAGACCCTGCCTGACAACCGCGTGGTCGTCGGCTAGCAGGATGCGGGTCTTGAGATTGGCCATCACGGGAGTCCTCTTGCCTCGAAGGCTACGCGCGGTGTGGGTAGGCGGCCCGGGCTCAGATGCGTGAAAGCCCCCATGGTGCACCGCGGCCGTAGCACGCAGGCTTGGGCGGCGACGAAAGGAGAAGCCATGTCGCGCAGCATCGTCTGTGGCCTCGATGGGACGGCCGGCAGCAGACACGCCGCATCCCTTGCCTCGCGTCTCGCGCGCGACCTCGACTCCCACGCCCTGCTAGTGCACGTCCTCGAGCCGCCTGGCTTTCTGCAGCGGTTTCCGCCGGCGAGCATCGCCCGTTCACGGCGGGTTCGGAGGAGCCTGAGGGCGGTGGCCGAGGAGCACTGCTTCCCCGATGGCACCGAGACACAGGTCAGGAAGGGCCACCCGGCAAGCACGCTCGTAGCCGTAGCTGAACGCGAAGACGCGGAGCTGACGGTCGTGGCGGCCGGCGGCCGATCGACCGCCAGCGCCGGCCTGCTCGGGAGCGTCGCGACCACGCTCATGCGCGACGCGCCATGTCCGGTTGTGGCAGTACCTGCCGAAACCATCGCGCCGATGGACGCCGCGGGCATGCGCTCCGTCGTTTGCGGAGTTGCCGCCGACGACACCGCCCCGGCCACGCTCCGCTTGGCCGACGACCTCGCCACGCGCTTGGGCGGGCAGCTCTACGCCGTCCATGCCTATGAATACAGAACGCCCGACGCACCGACGTCCGAGGACGACCTGCGCCGCGCGGCGGAAGACCGGCTCGCAACGGCGCTCGACGCGGCCGGCTCCCGAGCGCACGGCCTCGTCCTCCCGCTTCCACCGGCGCAGGCCCTCGAGCAGGTCGCCGAGCGGCACCACGCGGCGCTGATCGTCGTCGGTTTCGGCGGGCACAGCGAGGTGCCTTCAATCATGCTGGGGCCGGTCCCGACCCAGCTCGCCGCCGAGGGACGAACGGCGGTCGTGGTGTTGCCGCGCGGGACTCGCCTGGAGCCGGGCAGCGGCCACTACGAGCTGGTCCCCGCGGCCGTCTGAACCGGAACCAGCAGCCGTACCGTCGTCCCGGCCCCCGGCGCGCTCGTCACGTCCAGGCTGGCCCGTACCAATAGGGCCCGCTCCCGCATACCTCTGATGCCGGCGCCCTCCGGCGCCTCATCGGCGTCGAAGCCTGCGCCCGCGTCAGCCACCTTGAGCTGCACGGCGTCCACAAGCCCTCGCAGCTCCAGCTCCGCTTGGTTGCAATTGCCGTGGCGAGCTGCGTTCGTTAGCGCTTCCTGAGCCACGCGGTACACGACCAGCTCGACGTCGGGCTCCAGCGCTGGCAGCGATCGATCGATGTGCCGCGCGATCCGCATCGTTCCCGCGCGCTCTACCGAGTTCGTCAAAGCTGCAAGGGCGCTTACGAGACCGAGTTCGTCTAGCGCCTCGGGTCTTAGGCGCCGCGCGATCACACGAACGTCCTCGAGGGTCTCCCGGACGCCCTCGCGCGCCGCCGCGACCGCGGCGGCGGTGTCGGGCCGAGATTGCCCGTCGAGGCGCAAGATCACGGCAGTGAGCTTCTGGCCCACCTCGTCATGAAGCTCCTGTGCGATCCGGAGTCGCTCCCCCTCCTGCGCCGCAAGCGCCCTCCCCGCGCTATCGCGGCGCTCCGCCTCGAGCCGCTCGACCATGTCGTTGAAGGTTTCGCTGACCGCCCTGAGCTCGGGTGCGGCGTCAGACACCGAAGCGCGTATCCCAGGCCGCAGCGGATCGGCCCCGCGCATCAACCCACGTAGCTCCTCGAGGGGCGACAAGGCTCGACGTAGAAGGGCGAAATTGAGTACGAGCATCAGGGTGAGCCCGACGACCAGCACAATCGCCTCCGTGAGCGCGACGGGGAAGCTGATCGTCGCTGGCGATACGACAAGCACCGCAGCGGCAAGCACCAACACGGCCGCGTTGGTGGCGAACACCCGCCAGAACAGCGGCACGCGCGACAGGGCTCGCCGCGGCTGGCCGGTCACCGGTTCACGCTGAGGAGGTAGCGGACCCGGCGCAACTCCTGCCGCAGTGGGTTCACCTCGGAGCCGTATAGCGGCGTGTGGGGGCCAGTCAGGAGCTGCTCGACGGCCGCCACTCCCTGTAGCGACGGGCGGTCGCCCCTTAGCAGCGCGCCGATCTGCCGAAGTTCCGGCGCCACCGGCCGGACCACGCGCCCGTCGAAGAGGGGCCGGGCTCTGGCAGCTCGGGGAACCGAATGATCGGCCGTGCGAACCACCTCCTCAATCGACCTCGCGAGCTGCCTCGCCTTTCGAGGGTCGAGCAGACGACGGCGCTCTTGCTCGAAGCAAGCCAAGCGCAATCCGCGGTGGCCCTCGACTGTCAGCTCCAGGCAGCCCTCACGCCGGCTCATCCGCAGCAGCGCAAGCCGACAGCCCAGCGCCAACTGAAGAACCAGCGCTGCGAGCGCGAGCGACAAGCCAAACTCGTGGTGACCCAGGAGGAAAACGACCCCGGCCGCCTGAGCGGCGCTGACGGCGATGAGCTGCTCGTAAGTCGTCTCGAATTGGCGAAGCACTGCGACCAGAGGATGGCCGGCTCCGAGCAGTGCCTCCGCGCAGGACCGTTGACTGTCGGGCTGAGAGAGAGCCCCAGCGCCGCGGTGGGCAGGACTTGGTCGGTGAAGGCGAAGGCGCATGGCGGCATCCATGCCGACCAGACTTCCCGGCTCGCCTGACTAGAGACTACCGCGCCGCTAAGAGCCACAACCCTTAGCGCCCGGTCGGCGATAGCAGCCAGCGCGGCACCACACACCGGCACAGATGGGCTCATGGCCCTGGGCCCGTCGTTCGGCGGAGGAATACGCGCGCTCGTAGGCGACGCGGCCTGTGGGGCTTTGTCAGTAGCGACCGGCTGGTGACATTCGACAGGCCCGACCACCTAGCCGGAGCAAGCATCGGGTCGCGCCTCTCGCTTCCCATGCAACGCAGCGACTGAGCACCGCTGCTTCTGTGCGCGACACCGAAAGCGCCGAGAGCGTCCTCATGCTCGGTGAGAGCTGTCGTAGGGTCCGGGCCTCGCCGGACGAAGACGGCGCAGGTGAGCGCGGGTTGCGTGCCAGCCGTCGCAACCGACACTACCCGCGGCCCGCGCCGCTCGGTGTCCATTCGGTGTCCAAACCCGCGGTATCTTCGATCCAATTCGTGGGCACTCAGCTGACACGCTACGGCGCAGAAAATGCTGATTTGCAGGTAGTCTGCGGCTAACCTCTAACGCACAAACTGCTTGCCATCAGAAGGTCGTGGGTTCGAATCCGATCAGCCGCTCTTTCGTACGACCCTTCACCCGCTCCGTCCTAGCATGCTGTGGGGATGTTCATCGGCGAGGATGAGGAGTGGGAGACACAGGAGGTTGGGCGCCAGCTCGCCCGGCGGCGCTCATACGTCTCCAAGGCCTGGGACCTGACCGACGAGATCGTCCTGATCGGTGCCGGCTTGCCGGTGACCATCCCCGGGCGGCACGATCGCAACTACCCGTTCCACGCTCATCTCGAGTACCTCTACCTGACCGACCGCGAGCGGCCTGGCGGCGTCCTCGGCTTCGATCCGACCGCGGGTTGGGTCGAGTTCGTCACGCCGATCACTCGGCAGGAACGGCTCTGGGAAGGAGCCCGCGACGATGAGCCGGTTGCCACCAGCTCGGTCGACGAACTGCTCCCCTGGCTTGAGGAGCGCGCGGGGCGTCCGCTGGCGCTGCTCGGCGCGCCGGTCGAACGGGCCCCGGCACATGACGAACCGCTGAGCGAACGCCTGCGACGGCAGCTCAACCAAGTGCGGCGCGCCAAGGACGCCCTGGAGTTGCAACGGATGCGCACTGCTAAGCGCGCGACCGCCGCCGGCTTCGCGAAGCTCCTCGAGCTGATCGAGCCGGGGCGAACCGAGCGGGACCTACAGATCGAACTCGAGGCGGAGTTCTTGCGTCACGGCGCCGACGACCTCGCCTTCGACACCATCGTCGGAAGCGGGCCCAACTCAGCTGTCTTGCACTTTCCCCCGACGTCCCGCCAGCTGCGCGCCGGCGAGTTGGTGCTGGTGGACGCCGGCGCTGAGTATCGCGGCTACGACAGTGACGTCACCCGCACCTACCCCGTCTCAGTGGAGCTCTCCCCCGAGCAATTCGAGATACACGCCATCGTCAGGCGGGCTCTCGAATCCGCCACCGCGCGGTGCCTCCCCGGGACCGAGTTTCGCGATGTCCATCGCACCGCCCAGCTCACGATCGCCGAAGGCCTCGCCTCATTCGGATTGCTGCGGGGTGCGCCGGAGAGCTTGGTCGAGAGCGAGGCCGTTTCCGTCTTCTTCCCTCACGGCGCCGGTCATCTCGTCGGGCTGGGCATCCGCGACGCCAGCGAAGTGCTGCCTGGTCGCGAGCGTGAGGAGTTTCCGCTCCTTCGCCTCGATCTCCCGCTTCTCCCTCGGTACGTGACGACGGTCGAGCCGGGCATCTACGTCGTGCCGGCGCTGGTGCACGACCGCGAGCTTCGCGACAAGCATCGGCAGCAGGTCGATTGGGAGATGGCCGAAGCGATGATCGGGTTCGGTGGTATTCGCATCGAAAACAACGTGCTCGTAACCGAGGAGGGCTACGAGGTGCTGACCGGTGACGTCGCCGTTGAGCGCTAACCGGAGCCCAGGCCACGGCTTCCGCTGCGCTAGGGGGGTCGGTGATCATGCGAAGCACAAACGGGCAATAGCTGCCCGAACGCCACAGAATCCGTCCTGATCCAAGCGGAACTGTCGGTCCCCTCGTGACGCGCCCCCACTCGCCCCTTCCAGTGCTGGAGCGGAAAGAGCGGCGTCCCGGACCTCTCCCCGCGCTGCTTGCGATGCCGACGGTCGTGGGTTCGAATCCCAGCAGCCGCTCTAAGAAAGGCCTGCAAATTGAACCGACGGCCATCCCACGGCTGGGGCGCGACGCGGTGTCGGCGGACCCCCGACATGTGTCCACTTCGATCTAGGTCACTATCAAGTCGCGCCAACGACAGCCGAAATCCTCTGATAGCAAGCAGTCGATAAAGGCAAACCCGTCGCGAGGCGGGGACGCAAAGCCAGAGGTCTCACAACGAGATAGCTCGGCCGCCGACTCGGACCGCACCTTCAAGGAGATTCGAGTCATGGCATTCATCCATACCCTGCGCGGGCACCGTCGCGTGTCGCGTCAAATTGCAGTTGCAGTACTGGGCCTTCTTGCCTTCACCGGCACGGCTTCAGCCAAGGAGGCGGACACCACAAGCGCGTCGCGCGCAACTTGCGCGGCGCCGCTGATCGAGCAGCCGTTCCTGTCGTTCGAGGACGACCGGGACTACGTCCTGGCACCCGGGGGCGCCTTCGAGGAAGGGTCGCTGGCGGGCTGGTCGCTCGACGGCGGCGCTGGCGTCGCTGCGGGCAACGAGCCGTTCAACCTCCGCGGGGTTTCCGACGACAGCTCGCTCGAACTGCCGGCCGGGGCGTCGGCGACGAGCCCGACCATGTGCGTGGACCTGCACTGGCCCACGATGCGCTTCGTCGCGAGCCAGCTCGGTGAGAAGGACGCCGAGCTCGAGGTCGAGGTTCTCTATCCCGAGGCCGAGGACAAGAAGGCGACCTGGCACGGGGCGAAGAAGTTCAAGGCCAAGCGCAGGGACGGTTGGCGCCCCACCGACGACGTCAAGCTGTCGCCCGACCGCGGCGGCAAGTTCTGGGGTGGGCGCCCGGTCGCGCTGCGCTTCACGAACACCAGCGATAACGGAACCTGGCAGATCGACAACGTCTACGTCGATCCGAAGCGCCGCTAGTCCTCACCCAGCAGCTCCTCGAAGGCTCTCAATCGTGGCGTCGAGCCCGGCCCGCACTCGCGGGTCGGGCTCACGTTCCTCAAGGGGTAAGCGCCGTACGTCGATGAGGTAACCGGGGCTTCATCGTCTCGGGGCTTCATCGTCTGGCTCGGCACATGACCCAACACCGTCCAAACGCACCCACGAGCGAAGGTTCGACTGACGACGCGACGGTGCGGCAGGAGGACCTGTTCGAAGCTGCACGGAACCGCCTCACCTCTCCTCTGCAGGCGCGCGAGCGCCGCGCCGAGGTGATCGGTGCCGTGGTCTTCGTCCTCGCGACGGGTGTTCTGATCCTTTCGGCGCCCGTCGGGGGAGTGGCACCACTCGCGCTGGCGCTCGTGGTCGCCTACGCGCTCGCTTCCAACGTCCGATTCGACGTCGGCGCCGGCTTCACCGTGCCGACGCAGCTGGTGCTCGTCCCGATGCTGCTCCTGACGCCGCCGGCCCTCGTTCCGCTGCTTGTGCTCGCGGGGATCTTGCTCAGCGACCTGCCGGAGTACGTGCGAGCCCGACGGCACCCCCAGCGCGGGCTTGTGGCCTTCGGCGATGCGCTGCATGCGGCGGGACCGGCGGCGGTTCTGATCGCGGCCGGCTCGCCGGCCGCCGACCTGTCCGACTGGCCCCTCTACGTAACGGCTCTGGCTGCGCAGTTTGCCTTCGACTTCGTCGCCATGGCCGCACGCGAGCGCTACGCCTACGACATCCCCGTACGCGAGCAGGTCCCGGACGCCGCCTGGATCTGGAGCGTCGACGCCCTGCTGTCGCCGATCGCCCTCGTGGCGGTGATCGCCGGGCCGGCGGACAATCTCGTCTTCGTCACCCTGCTTCCTCTGCTCGGCCTGCTCGCGCTGCTCGCGCGCGAGAGACGCGGCCGGCTCGAGCAGGCGCTCGAGCTACGGAACGCATACCTCGGGACAACCATCCTCCTCGCGGACTTGATCGAGGAGGACGACGAGTACACCGGCGTCCACAGCCAAGGTGTCGTCTCGCTCGCGGTCGCCGTCGCGGATGAGTTGAACCTGGATCGCTGGCAGCGCCGACGGACCGAGTACGCCGCCCGCCTGCACGACGTCGGCAAGATCGCAGTGCCCAAGGAGATCATCAACAAGCCGGGACCGCTCGACGCCGACGAGTGGCGCCTCATGCGCCTGCACACCGTCGAGGGAGAACGCATGCTCACGCGAGTCGGCGGCGCGCTCAGCGAGGTCGGAGCAATCGTGCGAGGCAGCCATGAGCGCTGGGACGGCAGCGGCTACCCCGACGGGCTCGCCGGCGAGGCGATCCCGATCGAGGCGCGCATAGTCGCTTGCTGCGACGCATTCGACGCTATGACAACGGACCGCTCATACCGAGCGGCGCTGCCGCGTCAGGTGGCGATCGCCGAGCTCCGAGAGGGGGCCGGCTCGCAATTCGACCCGGTCGTTGCGGAAGCGCTCATCCGGGTCGCCAGCAAGAGCGCAACCGCCCCGACTTCTCACCAGACACCGGCGACCCTGAGCCACTAGCACGGCGTGAGCCGGCCGTTGGTTGCGGGATGTAGGGTTCTGCTCCCCGGCGACCAAAATGGAGCATCCATGTACGCACGCGTGGTTCGGTTCACGGACGTGGATCCGGAGCACCTGGCGGGGCGTTTGGACGAGGTTGAGGCGCGCGAAGGAGCGCCCGTGGACATTCCGGCCAAGGGCGTCCAGATTCTCCACGACCCGGACCAGCGCACCGCAGTCGTAATCCAGCTCTTCGAGACGGCCGACGACATGTCGGCGGCGGAGGGCGCACTCGACGCGATGGACCCGGCGGACACGCCGGGTACGCGCGCCTCAATCGACCGCTGCGAGATCAAGGCCGAGGTGCGACCGGGGTAAGGCACGCGGTCGCGCCGGCCGTCCTCTAGCGCATCCCAAGCCGTGCCTCGGATGACCTTGATCGTTGGAGCGCCGTGCGGCTAGGTTCGACGCGGGCGGGCAATCCAGATTCCCAGGAGGTCGGGATGGCCGGTGTAGAGGCGCTGGACTTCGACTCGCCGGATGAGACGCGGACACCGAGACACGCGTCGACGTGATCCGCGTTGGGGGCACCACCGCTGCCCGCAGCGGTCTGCGAGTGTAGGAGCCAGCGGGCGGCACCTCACCGCTCGCGCTCTCCATCCAAGCATGCGACTCGGCTGCGGTCCCCGTCCGCCGAGGACTCGCCATCAGATGGCCCGGTTCGCGGCGGCCGGGTGACACGACCAGCACCGAAGCCTGGTGGCGCTGCTGCGCAGAGGCACCGCGGGGCGGTGCGTCGCCGAGACCCATCCGGCTGGCCGCTACCGAGAAACCCGCGGCCTCCTCGTAACTCGGTGTCCATTCGGTGTCTAGACCCACGGCATTCCAACCGAATTCGTTGGAGCCCGGCCCGGGCGCTTCTAACTTCAAGGTCCGATTTGCAGGGATTTCTAGAGCTAATCCCCACCGCATCTACTGCTTGCCATGCAGAAGGTCGTGGGTTCGAATCCCATCAGCCGCTTGACGCGGAATCCCGCTCGGGGGAGATGCCTAATAAGGTGAGCCGGTGCTGAATCAGGTGGCCGACGGCGTCTGGGTCCGGCAGAGCGAGTGGGTCTGGACCAACTCCATCGTGGTGCGCGGGGAGGATGGGTTGATCGTGATCGATCCCGGCATCGAAGGCTCCGAGCTGAACCAGCTCGCCGATGACCTGGACCGGCTCGGCATTCCGGTGGTCGCCGGGTTCTCCACCCATCCCGATTGGGACCACCTGCTCTGGCATCCCCGCTTCGGCGACGTGCCGCGCTATGCCACCGCCGCCTGCGCCCAGGTTGCCGGGGACGCCCAATGGCGGGCCCAGGAGATGGCGGCGGCGGAGGAGAGCGCGTCGGGCATCCCTCTCGAGCTGATCGGTCTCGTCAAGCCGCTGCCCGCGGACGGCGGACCCGTGCCGGGCGAGATCATCGAGCATCAGGCGCACGCCGTCGGCCACGCCGCGATCCTGCTCGCGGACCGTGGCGTCCTGCTCGCCGGAGACATGCTGTCCGACATCCTGATCCCGCTCTTCGACTCTCACCAGTCCGATCAGGTAGGCGCCTACGAGACGGCACTCGACCGGCTGGGTGAGGCCGCCAAGAACATCGATGTCGTGGTTCCCGGCCACGGCGCCGTCGGCGAGGGTCCCGAGGTGGCGGCCCGCCTCGCCGCCGATCGCGCCTACATCGACGCGCTGCGGCGAGGAGAGGAGCCGGTCGACGCGCGTCTGGACGCTGCCGAGTGGTTCTCCGACATCCACCAGTCGAACCTGGAGCAAGTCCGCGCGCGGTAGGACCCAACGTCCTGCGGAGAAGACGTTGATCGCACGTGGCGAGGCGGAAGGCTTCCAAGACGTTCGCCGACGATTCCAGCGAGCCATGGACCACCGCGCCGCTATTGCCCCCGCCCCAGCTCGGCGGACGGCGACACGAGATACTGGGCGGGCGATGTCGCAGGAGAACGTCGAGGTGATCAGAGCAAGCTTCGAGTTCTGGCGCGCTGGACGCACGGGCGAGTGGATCGAGACGCTCGACGCCGACATCGAGTGGGACATCTCTGCGCATCCCTTGCCCGACTTTCCCGACCGTGGCAGCGGCCGCGACGCCTTCGTCGGTCACATGGGCAACTACCTGTCCGGGTGGACCGACTACGAGGCCTCGGCGAAGGAGCTGATCGACCGAGGAGACCACGTCGTTGTGATCCTCCACGAGCGGGCCCGCATGCCGGACAGCGACTTGATGCTGGACCGTGATCTGCCGACCGTGTGGACAGTTCGAGACGGGCGCGCCGTGCGGCTTCGGGTTTTCAAGACTCGCGCCGAGGCGCTCGAAGCCGCGGGGCTGTCGGAGTAGCCCATGTCGCAGGACAACGTGGAGGGCGGGCCGCAGCTGATGTGCGGCTGGCAGGGCTTGCGTGCCGTATCCCGACCGGCGTAGGGTCGGCTGCTTATCCCCAGATCGAAGGAGCCCGGCATGAGCATCGTCGTCCGCTACCAGCCCGAGTCGTTGACCGCGGAGAAGTACGACGCCACCAACGAGCAGCTGGCGGCCGCCGGCGTGGAATGGCCGCCTGACGGGCTGGACTACCACGTCTGTTTCGGGACCGAGGGCAACCTGGTGGTCAGCGAGATCTGGGACTCGCGTGAGCAGTGGCAAGCGTTCGTCGACCGTCTGCTGCCGATCTTGTCGGAGGCCGGCGTCGAAATGTCGGGCGATCCGCAGGTGTTCGAGGTTCACAGCCTCGAGAGGCGCTGAGCAAACCGGGCCGAGGCCGTTGGAGTCGGGGGGCTGTCGGAGCAGCCGCGCGCAGGTGTTTCTGACCTGTCGACCAGTGGTACAGGTGGGTCACTCGGCAAGGAGGACGCGGAACCAATGTCCACACCAGAACGTCGCGGCGGCATCGGAGGGATTTCCCTCGGCGGAATCCTCGTGATCCTGGGGATCGTCGTGATGCTCGTATGGAGCATCCTGGTCGGCCTGATCATCGTTCTGATCGGTCTGGTCGCGTTTGGTGGCTTCGCCAGAGGCCGCTGGTACTGAGCGGATTCGTCACCCGCGCCGTGTTGTCCCGCTCACCACCGCCCGCGATCCGCGGGATGCCCTGGGTAGCGCCACGCTGGTGGGGTAACGGCGGACGGAGAGCCGCGCTGGACGTGCTCGACCCGGTGCAGGGGATGCACGAAAGGTGCGGCTCTCATTCCGCCGTGCGGACCCCGTTTCGTCACGACAACCACCTGCCGTTCATTACCTCACGACGAGCCGTCTGGCCGGACCGCTTCCCGGATCAGCTGCGCAGCACGGTGAACCTCCCGCGCACCGTCCCCGTCGCGCGACCGCCGCGCGCGGACAGCCGGAACGGGATGTTCAGCACTCCGACCTTCGGCCGCTTCGGAAGCCGGAGCGCGATCTTCGTCCGCTTCGCGGGCACCCGGTAGCGCTTGCCGGCTGCGATCAGCTTCGCCGGCGCGGAGGGACGGATGCGGATCGTCACCGTCCGGGCCTTCCTACCAACCCTGACCGGCACCTTCAGGCCGACGATGCGCAGCGCCGGCGCCGTGACGCGGAGCTGCACCGTGGCTCTCCCCGCGCGTCCGTGGGAGTCGCGTGCGACGAGGCGCAGCTGCCGCGTTCCGGCCGGGAGCTTGGCGCGGATCTGAGCGCCCCGGCCCAGCCGCTTGCGGCCCGCGAACCAGGTGAGGCGCTTGCCCGGAATGGCACGCCCGATGTCGTCGAACCCGGCTCCGATTAGCAGCGTCCGCTCGCCGCTGCGCGCCGCGTCGCCGCTCAGCGGCGCGAGGATCTCCACGCTCGGGGGCACGCCCTGGGTGACGAACGGGCGCGAAGTGGCCGTCCGCTCGGTGAAACCGTCGTTGACGCTCACCCGCAGACGCGCGTGCTTGCTTGCCGGCAGCTGGCGGCCCCGGATCAGCGCGCGACCACGTGACGGCGCTTCGTACACCGTCCGCCAATTGCGCCCGTTGTCGGCCGAGAAGTCGATCGTCGCCGAGAGCGGGTCGTGGTCGGGATCCGTGGCGCGCCAGGACACGGCGAGCTTGCCGCGCCCGCGCACGCGAGTGTGGCGGCCGGGCGCGAAGAGCCGCACGCGCGGGGCGCGCGATTTCTGGATCCGGTCGAGCAGGACCCCGCCGCGGCGCAGCTCCACGGCCGCGGCGCCGCGCGCAACCGGCCCAGCGAACGCGCCGCTGTCGTGGCCGTCGTGGCTGGTCGAGATGCGCGGCTCGACGCCGGCGTCGAGCAACACCTTGCCCGCCGAGCTCAGGGACCGCAGCCGGTAGATCGACGTCGGCTCCGAGGCAGGTACGCCGTCCTCGCCGTCCGGCGGGACGACACGCATGATGTTCCCGCCAGCCGGGCCGGCTACGCCGACCGCGTACGACGGGCCACGCGCGGTCGCGCGCGCACGCGCGGCAGCTCTCTCGAGCCCACCCGTCGCCAGGCGCTGGGTGAGCCGGCCGAGCTCGACCGAGTACCGGTTCCAGTTGCGCGCCGACACCCAGCTGTTTCCGTCGGCCGAGGCCGTGTCGGCCAGGTCGGCGCAGTAGGACATGATGTCGACCAGGCGGGCGCCGGTGAGCGTGCCGTCCGCGCGCGGGAACGGGCCGTCGACCGTCGCGCGGAACCTGGTCGGCCCGCCGAGCCTCTGGCGACGCACGAACTTCGTGCTCTGGAGGCGGCCGATGTTGTCCGCCGGCCACGCCTCCCCGGTGTTGGCGCCGTTGCCCGGGCCGGTCAGGTTGCCGGGCTGTCCGACCGGCACCGGGCAGTCCTCCCCGGAGTGCGGCGCCGTCAGGACGTGGCCCAGCTCGTGCCCCGCCGCGGTCAGGGGGCGCGCGTTGGCGGTCGCCGTGAAGTACGGCGTGTTGGCGACCCTCGTCGGCTGGATGCGGCTGTCGCTGAGGATGCTGCCGACCGTCCAGCCGGGCTCGTTGCCGCCACCGAACGAGTACTCGTGGACGCCGAATACGACGCAGCATCCATTACCTCCGGCTCCTGCACCACTAGCGACAACACCGTTAGCCGCCCCCCGTCATCGAGCGCATCAGCCAAGGCCCGGATCGTGGACTCCGCACGCGGGCTCGCCCCGTAGACGACCAGCGTGTGCTCCCTGGTTCATCCACCAACGGCGGATTTAGAAGACGGGACGCACGACGAGCATCCCCCGGCTCGAGACGAGATGTGCCAAATCCTCCGTCAAGCGTTGGACGTGTTCGCTCGCCTGTTGCTCGAAGCGATCCACCTCGAGGATCTCGGCGATCAGCACGTAGTCGGCTTGACCGATGGACTGTCCGGGCACGTCGGCCGGCCGCGTAAGCCGCCAATCCGAGATCGTGTCCAGCGACCCGCGGACGATGTCGCGATCCTCCGTCATCAGGCGCTCAAAGTCGTCGGCCAGCTCCGGCGAACGCAGCTGAAACCACAGGAGAAGGGTCGCCGGAGCACTCATCCACGAAGCGTATTCGACAAGCGCAACATGACGCACGGGGTGATGCGGGCTCACAATGGGAAGCCCCGAACCTGTGAGGTCGAGATGACCCTTGGCGAGAACTCCGCCAACAGCGCAGTCGGTGCACTCGAGTCGGTCGAAGCGGTCGACGCCGCCGCGCTCAAGCTTGCCGGGGCGGTGACCAATGCCATCCCCGGCGGTGCGCCGCGCGACGTGCTCTCGGGCACCGGGCTCGGGCACGCGCTCCACCCGGCGCTGACGGATGTGGTCATCGGGTCGTTCTTCAGCGCGACGCTGCTCGACCTGCTCGGTGGCGACGACACCGGCCGCGCGAGCGAGCGCCTCATCGAGATCGGTCTGGTGACCTCAGCGCCGACGGTCGCCAGCGGCCTGAGCGATTGGGCCTTGTCCGTCTACGGCGACCGCCGCACCCGCCCGGTTGGGCTAGCGCACGCGAGCGCGAACCTGACCGCGTGCACGCTGTATGCGGCATCGCTGGTGGCGCGGCGCCGCGGCGCCCCGGGCCGGGGCAAGCTGCTCGGCGTCGCGGGCGGCGCGGTGCTCTCGGTCGGTGCATTCCTCGGCGGGCACCTCTCGTTCACGCGCGGAGTCGGTGTGAACGAGACGGCGTTCGACGAGGGGCCCCGCGACTGGACGACGGTCGAGGCGGGCGAGCTCGAGGAGGGCCAGCCGAGCAGCGCGATGGCGGGCGACACGCCCGTTCTGCTGCTCAGACACAACGGTCACCTGCACGCGCTGCACGATCGCTGCTCGCACCGCGGCTGCCCGCTCAGCGGCGGTGAGGTCGATGGCGAGTCCATCACCTGCCCCTGCCACGGCTCGCGCTTCGACCTTCGCGACGGCTCCATCGAGCGCGGCCCGGCGACGGCGCCGCAACCCGTATTCGAGACCCGCGACCGCGAGGGCAGGATCGAGATCAGGCTACCCGCGTCCGCGTAACTCGCTAGTCGCTAGGCGCCGGCGAGAACTCGCTGGAGGTTCACGACGAGCTCATCCCAGCCAGTCTGGGTGCTCTCGCGGGACTCGGGGGTGAAGGGCCCGGAGGTCACGGTCATCCGCGTCCCGCCGCCCTCGGCCACGAGCTCGACGCGCGTGATCGTCACCTCGATGTCGGTCCCCGCGATCGGCTCACCCTTCAGGGCGATCAGCTCGGGCTCCGCGAACTCGACGATCTCGGCGCGGTAGCGGAACCGCCCCGGTCCAGACACCTCGACCATCTCCAGGTGGAACCGGCCGCCCACCCGCGGCTCGATCTCCACCGATTCGGGCGGGATCTCGAAGTCCCGCGGCGCCCACCAGCGGGCGACCTGCTCCGGATCGGTCCACGCGGCGAAGACGATCTCCGGTGGCGCGTCGAAGTGATGGGAGACGTACGCCTCGTCGGAGGCGGCAGACGGGCTCCGGTCGCTCACCCGTGGCCTCCGCCCATGACCTCGTCGATGTGCGCGTCGAGGCGCCCCACCCGGCCCTCCCATACCGCCTGGCAGCTGTCCATCCACTCGTCGGCCTCGCGGAGCCCCTCGACCCGCAGGCGGGTCGGCCGCGACTGCGCGGCGCGGCGGCGAGAGACGAGGCCGGCACGCTCGAGCACCTTCAGGTGTCGCGAGATCGCGGGCAGGCTGACCGAGAACGGCTCGGCGAGCTCCATCACCGTCGCCTCACCCTGGGCGAGGCGCGCCAGGATCCCGCGCCGGGTCGGATCGGCGAGCGCCGCGAACTTGAGGCTGAGACCGTCGCTGGCCATCGTTTGATAACGATACGGTTAATTAACAATTCGATCAAGCAAGGAGGAGGAGCTCCATGAAGCTGACGACCACCACGCAGGTCTCCGTCGACGGGGTGATGCAGGGGCCCGGCGGGCCGGAAGAGAACCGCAGCGGCGGATTCGAGCGCGGCGGATGGGCCATGGCGCACTTCGACAACGAAGCCATGACGGTCATGGACGAGATCTTCCAGCGCGCCGACGCGTTCCTCTTCGGCCGCCGGACCTACGAGATCTTTGCCGGCTCCTGGGGAACCGGCGCCTGGGGAGCAGACCAGGGCGACAACCCGATCTCAGCGGCGTTGAACACGATGCCCAAGTACGTGGCATCGACCACCCTCACCGACCCGCAATGGGCGGACACGACCATCCTCTCCAGTGACCTCGCGGCCGCCGTCGGCGAGCTGAAAGGAAAGCCGGGCCGCGAGCTGCAGGTGCACGGCTGCGGCGCCCTCACGCGGTGGCTGCTGGACAACGACCTCGTCGACGAGATGAACCTGTTCACCTGTCCCGTGGTCGTCGGTCAGGGCACGCGGCTGTTCCCCGATGCCGGCCCGGACAAAGCACTCGAGCTGGTCGACTCGCGAGCCACGCCCAGCGGGGTGACGATCCAGGTCTACCGACCTGCCGGGCGGCCGGAGTACGCAGCGGCCACGGCTGACTAACACCCCGGCGGCCTGAGCCGGGTCGCTGGGCCAGCGCTAGGGCGGAGGATGATGAGGGCGCGGCGTTCGGTTCGCGGTCGAGGGCAGGAGGAGCGCCGCGCCATCGCTCCTTGACGGGCCGGGAACTCGCGAGTATGTTGAGCGACACAGAACGCTAAGGAATTTCTAAGCATTCGCTGCGTTGTCGACGATGGCGTTGGCTGTCTAGGAGGAGCCGTGGCAGGAGCCTTGCGAGATCGAGACATCCTGGTTGCACTGGTCTGACCGAAATCCAGTCGGGGATGACCTTCCAACCGTATGGCTACACCGATCCCCCTGGAAGCGCAGTCGCCACCGCAGAGGTACGTCACTACTTCGACGATGGATCGTTCACCATTCAGTGTTCGGACTTCGACCCAGGTTTCACGGACTGTGCAGGCACCTGGGGCACAGCGAAGTGCCAAAAGCGCTACGTCGGCGGAGCGGACGGCTGGCTGTCACGACACTGGGTGCGCTGGCAGTCGCCACCCTGCACCGGGCAGATGCACGCGTGACATCCCCAATGTCGTGCGAGGAATATGCGCCCGCGGAGCTGGTCGCTCAGGCCCGTGCCGCCGAACAGGCCGGTTTCCACGCCCTCTGGATCTCCGACCACTACCACCCCTGGAACCACGAGCAGGGCCAATCGGCGTTCGTCTGGAGCGTGATCGGCGCCCTCGCCGGCGCCGGGGTCGGCCTCCCGGTCACGACCGCCGTGACCTGCCCCACCGTGCGCATCCATCCCGCCGTCGTGGCCCAGGCCGCCGCCACCTCCCAAGTCCTGCTCGACGGCCGCTTCACCCTCGGCGTCGGGACCGGCGAAGCGCTCAACGAGCACATCCTCGGCGACCGCTGGCCCGAGGCTGACGTGCGGCTGGAGATGCTCGAGGAGGCGGTCGAGGTCATGCGCGCCCTTTGGAGCGGCGACTCGGTCAGTCACCGGGGGTCTCACTACACCGTCGAGAACGCGCGCATCTTCACGCTGCCCGATGAGCCCCCGCCGATCTTCGTCTCCGGATTCGGGCCGAAGGCAATCGACGTGGCGGCGCGCATCGGCGACGGCTTCGTCACCACGACCCCGGACAAGGACGCCATCGACCGCTTCCGCCAAGGCGGACACAAGCCTGTGCAGGCGGGCGCCAAGGTCTGCTTCGCGCCCACCAAGGAGGAGGCCGTCCAGACGGCTCACCGCATCTGGCCGAACGACCATCTACCCGGCGAGCTCGCCCAGATCCTGCCGACGCCGGAGCACTTCCAACAGGCCTCGGAGCTGGTCACCGAGGAGGTCGTCAGCGAGGCTGCGCTGCCGCTAGGACCCGACCTCGACGAGCACATCGCATCGTTCGAGGAGTACGCGAAGGCCGGTGTCGACGAGCTGTTCGTTCAGCAGATCGGCGGCAGACACGATGCCTTTTTCGAGGCCTACGCCAAGGACGTCCTGCCGCGTTTCGACTGATCGAAGTGCTGTTCAACCCGCCGCCGGATTCCAGCTCCGACACCAACCCATCCGCCGATGATTGAGCGCCGAAGCTCGGGGTAGCCGCGGGATGCACCGTTCGATGGCCGAGCCGGGCTCGGCGGAGGAGAAGTCCGTGAAGGCACTCAGGTGGCATGGCAAGCGGAACGTCTCGGTCGACGAGGTGCCCGATCCGACGATCGAGGCGCCAACCGACGCGCTGGTCCGCATCACGACGACGAACATCTGCGGCTCCGACCTGCACCTCTACGAGGTGCTCGGACCGTTCATGAACGACGGCGACATCCTCGGGCACGAGCCGATGGGGATCGTCGAGGAGGTGGGCTCGGAGGTCACGACCGTGGAGAAGGGCGACCGCGTCGTGATGCCGTTCCAGATCTCCTGCGGCCACTGCTGGATGTGCGAGCAGGAGCTGTTCACCCAGTGTGAGACGACCCAGGTGCGCGAAGAGGGCATGGGCGCCGCGCTGTTCGGCTACTCGAACCTCTACGGAGCGGTCCCCGGCGGGCAGGCGGAGTACCTGCGCGTGCCGCAGGCGAACAACACGACGATCAAGGTGCCGGAGGGCCCGCCCGACGAGCGCTTCGTCTACCTCTCTGACGTGCTGCCAACCGCGTGGCAGGCGGTCGAGTACGCCGGCGTCCCCGACGGTGGCTCGGTCGTCGTCCTAGGCCTCGGTCCGATCGGCGCGATGTCCTGCCGGATCGCCCAGCACAGGGGCTACCGCGTGATCGGCGTTGACTTCGTGCCCGAGCGGCTCGAGCGCGAGCGACAACGCGGCGTCGAGGCCTTGGACCTATCCGATCACGACGGCAGCCTCGGCGATCACATCCGCTCGATGACCGAGGGACGCGGGCCGGACTCGGTGATCGACGCGGTCGGAATGGAGGCGCACGGAGCGCCGTTCGGCGAGATGGCTCACAAGCTCGTCGGGTTGCTGCCGGACGCCGTCGCCGCCAAGGTCATGCAGACCGCGGGCGTCGACCGCATGAACGCCTTCTACACCGCCATCGACCTGGTCCGGCGCGGCGGGACGATCTCGCTCAGCGGCGTCTACGGCGGCACGGCCGACCCCCTGCCGATGCTCACGCTGTTCGACAAGCAGATCCAGCTGCGCATGGGCCAGGCGAACGTCAAGCGCTGGGTCGACGACATCATGCCCCTGCTGACCGACGACGACCCGCTCGGGGTCGACGGCTTCCACACCCACCAGGTGCCCCTGAGCGAATCGCCGAGGATGTACGAGACCTTCCAGAAGAAGGAGGATGGCGCGATCAAGGTGCTGCTCAAGCCGTAGGACAGCGTTTCGCCGCGGATTGCCGGGTAGTAAGGCAGGAGAGGCCCCGCCTCCAGGGCATTCAGTTCGCCCGGCTGGGTACTCCAGGGGCGCGGGAGCATGCGCTCGCTCTCACGAGTGGGTACATGCGACCGCGTCCCGTTTTTGACGACCCAGCCCGCTCCATTTGGTTCGGGCTATCGTTCCCCGCGCAGCAGTCGCGGTCTGGTTCTCAGGTTCCTCCTCCTCTCACGCGGCCCACCTCAGAGGAACGGGAACGCGAGCAGCAGTGGACGCGACGATTTCGTACGGGGATGGGGACGGCGACGGCAAGGTCCCCACGCCTGCTCAGCCCGTTCTGATGCAGGTGTCGAATGAGATGGTGAGGCTCTACAAGGACCTGTTCGGGCGCGGACCGACCAAGGCACGCACGGGCTGGGCTGATCGCGACACCTTGATCTGCACGCTGGAGGACTCCCTAACAGCGGCCGAGCGCAAGATGGCGGAGGTGGGCGAACACGACCGCCTGCGCGAGGGACGGATGTTCTTCCAGCACGTCAGCGACACGGAGTTCCGCGACGCGGTCGAAAAGGCCACCGGCCGCAAGGTCCGCGCGTTCGTGTCCGGCATCGACACTCATCAGGACGTCTCCTGCGAAGTGTTCTACCTCGAACCCACCGGCGAGTAAGGACGCCGGCGGCGCACCTCAAGTGCGCCGATCTCGCGCCGATACCCCTGCATAGGCATGCGCACGTTCACCGCCGTTGCTCTCGCCGCCCTGGTCGCCCTCTCCGTGGCAACCACCCCGGCGGCCGCCAAGCGATCGCCCGCCGCGAAACTGCGGGCGCAGGTGGCAACGCTCAAGCACAAGCTCAGCCACGAGCGGCGACGCGACGGCCGCCTGACAGCGGACCTGTCAAACCTGAAGCAGCAGCTAGCTGAGCGCACCGCCGAACGCGACCGGGCGCTCGGCCGGGCCGCGGCGCTCCAGGCGCAGCTGACCTCGATGCCTTCCCCGCTCGCACAAGCCGTCGAGCAGGTCCGCAGGGAAGTGGCGTACGGGCAGCGCACGCTCGCGGTCGCCGGGGCCCCGGCCCAGCGAGACGCGCTGGTCGCCCACGCAGCCATGACATACGTCGTCGGCCACGTTTCGGCGCCCGCCTACGGGTACATGAACGAGTTGCTCGGGACCCGACCGGCGCCGACCGCCAACGGGGCGCTCAGCGCCGGCGCCGGGATCTGCGGCCATGCCGCGCTCACCTTCGCCGCCATCGTCAAGCGTTTCGGCCTGCCCGTCCGGAGCGTCCAGTTCTACTACGGCACCAACAACCACATCGCCGCCGAGGTCTTCTACGACGGCGACTGGCACTACTTCGATCCGACTTATGGGGCCTACTACGGCGCGCCCGACGAGGTGCTGTCGATCGACGAGGCCCGCAGCGACCCGTCCGCGCCGTTTCGGCAGAACACGACGCTGCTCTGGTGGACGGTTGGGATGATGGCCGGCTACACCGGCCTGCTCGAGTTCGGCGTGGACCCGGCCACGCGCGTCGAGATCGACGAGCAGCCGTTCCTCGACTAGTTCTGGATCGCCGTCTACTGCCGCCCGCTGTCCTTGCCGGGCCCGCCCAGCAGCCGGTCGCGCCCGACGCCTCCGAGCAGCCGATCCCTGCCGGCGCCGCCGAACAGCCGGTCGCCTCCCCTGTCGCCCAGGACCTTGTCGTTGCCCGTGCCGCCCGAGAGGTAGTCGTGTCCACGCCCCCCTTCGAGGCGGTCCTTGCCGCGCCCGCCGCAGACGACGTCGTTGCCGCCCAGGCCCTTCACCTTGTCGTTGCCACCGTGGGCGACGATCACGTCCCTGCGGAGTGTGCCCGTGATCGTGTCGCCGGCGTTCGTGCCCGTGATCGTTGCCTGCTTGCCTCGGCAGCGTCCTGGCATGACCCCGGGGACATTCGGGCCGCCCCCTCCGGGCCCGGTGACTCGCGGGAAAAGGACGTTCTCGCACTGGCTCAGCCCGTCGACCAGGGCGGCGTCCGCGGTGACCGTGTCGATGTCCGGTCCGCAGTCGGCGCTGTCGGCTCCGCCGTCGCGCACGAGCAGCGAGTCGGCCCCGGCGGAGCCCACGAGCGCGTCGACTCCGTCCCGACCCTCCAGCACGTCGTTGCCAAGTGACCCCGCAAGCGTGTTCGACACGGCGTCGCCGCGCAGGACGTCGTTGAACTCGGTCCCGATGACGTTCTCGATGCCGGAGAGCGACAAGCTTCCGCCCGACCCGGGGCTCTGCGGCCCGGCGATCGCGAGGTCCACCGTGACCCCCGAAGTGCCGTTGACTTCCAGATCATCGACGCCGGCCCCGCCGTCGACCGTTTCGAATCCGCCGGGACCGGCGTAAACCTCGATCTCGTCGCCTCCCCCCATGCCGAGGACGCTGTCGCTGCCGTCGTATCCATCGAGGGTGTCGGCGCCCTGGCCGCCGATCAGCACGTCCGACCCCTCACCGCCGTAGAGGGTGATCGGATCGGTCAGCGCGCTGCCGGTCCCCGCACCGCCCTGGGCGCTCAGGATGCCTTGCACGGGGCCGGCCGCGCCGATCAGCTCCGGGATGTTGTCGGTAAGGATGTCCGCGTCCGGTTGCGCCTCGCCCCCGGTCGCGTTGGGGTTGATTCCCGAGCTGCCGAAGCGCATCGGCACGCCCGTGCCCGCAACGACCAAGAGCTCCGAATTCGGCCGGTCGTTCAGATTCACCGAGATCTCGATCTCCGGCGTCCCGCCGTTCTCGCCCACGGTCGAGGCGCCCGGAGCGAAACGGCTCGGCGAGACTATGTCCACCGCGTTGCTGTTGGCGGTCGGTGCGTTGTAGACGGAGATCACGTTGGTGTTGGTCACGCTGGGCGGGCCCCCCACCCCAGTACAGGCAACGTTGCTGTCGCTGCCCGACACCTGGATCTCCCCGGTCCCCAAGACGCGCAAGGTCGCACGGTCGCCTGAAGCGGGCAACCGCACCTCCAACAGCCCGCCGCCGAAGTCGCACGTCGTCGCCGCGGGCGCCGCGGCAGGCGCCGCGAGCAGGACGCACAGCGGCGCCAGGGCAGCAAGCATCCATCGGGTCGATCCCATCAGGGGGAAGCGTTGCGTCCCCGTTCGCCCCGCGCCATCGTGGAAACCCCGTATCCGCGCTCGACCGCGGCGGCGAGCGCCGAGCGCCCCGGCACTCCCAGCTTGCGGTACGCGTGCGTCAGGTGGGTTTCGACGGTCCGCTCGGAGACGTAGAGCGCGTTCGCGATCTGCTTGTTGGTGCGACCCTGGTGAACGAGCTGCGCGATTTCGAGCTCGCGCGGGCTGAGCAAGCCGACGCCGTTCGCGCCCGCCTCCGTCCTGCGCGGCACCCGGCGGCCGAGCCGGCGCAGCTCTCGTGCCGCGTGGTCCCGCGGCCCAAGGGCGCCGCATGCCTCGAGCTCGCTCCGGGAGTCCTCCAGAGCGGCGATCGCGGCCGCCCGTTGACCTGCCTCCGCCAGCGCGATGCCGTGCAGCAGTCGGGAACGCTCGGTGTCGATCCGATTCCCGGCCGCACCGAAGCTCTCCACGGCCGCCCTGGCGAGCTCCGCCGCGCGACCGGCATCTCCGCGCGCGAGCACAACCTCCGCGCGGGCACGCCGAGCCCAACCGGTACGGCCCGGCAGCCCGAGCCCATCGGCAGCCGTCTCGGCGCGCTCGGCCCACGCGTCCGCCTGCTCGAGTTGCCCGAGGGCCAGGTCCGCCCGTGTGAGGGTCTCGTACCAGCGCGGCTGGTAGAGCCGTTCGTTGAGCGGCAGCTCCGGGCCTCCCCCGGCATCGAGCATCCGCTCGCGACAGCCGGCCGGATCGCCGGCCTCGAGCTGTGCCTCGGCCAGGAAGAAGCGCACTACGGCACTCACCTGGTCCGACCTGCCGGCCGACAGCTCCACCGCGCGCTCGCCCGCGGCCAACGCCACGCTGACGTCGCCAGCCCGCAAGGCCGACCCGCAGCGATGCCCCAGCGCCCAGAGCAGGAACTCGTTCTCGCCGGTCAGCTCGGCGCTGGCGATCGCGTCCTCGAAGCACTGAACGGCGCCCGGCAGGTCGCCCTGCCAGAGGAGCGCGTCGCCGAGGAAGAGCAATGCCTCCACGAGCACGTAGCCGTGCCCGCTCGACCGCGCGACCGACAGCGCACGCTCCATGTGCCGCCGGCAGGACTCGCTGCGCTCGAGCATGGTCTCGACCAGCCCGAGCCGCGCGTATGTCTGCAGCCACGGCGCCAGCTCCGCATCATCCAGTCGATCGAACGTCTCGGCGGCGGCGTCGAGCTCCCGCAGTGCCTGCTCGACGGTGCCGAGCCGGGCCTCCCAGAGCGCTGACAGAACTCGCGCCGTGGCTTCGAGCGGGCGGTCGTCGTCGGCGACCGCCTGTGCAAGCACGTCCTGCGCCCAAACGCCCGCCCGCTCGTAGTCGAGCTTCCAGAGGCTGACCCACGCCAACGCAAGCTTGAGCGTGGCGGCCTCGGGAGAGCGCTGGTCGGGCACCTCGCCCAGCGCTCCCAACAGCAGCGACCGTGCCTCGGCAGACCTGCCGAGCAGAAACTCCATCGTCGCGCAGGCTGCCGTCAGGCGAGCGCGCTCTGTTCCGGCGTTGCGCGGGACGAGCGCGGTCGCCTCGCGCAGCGCGTCGCGGCTCTCCCTGATCTGCCCCGCGGCGCCGAGCGCGGAGGCCATTGGCGCGAGCAGCTGCAGGCGTCGGTCGTCCGCGCCTGAGGGCAGCAGGCGCAGCGCCGCGTTGAACCAGTGCGCGGCGGTCGAGGGCGCCCGCGAGGCGGCGGCTCGCCCGGCCCGCGTCAGCAGCGTGACGGCGTGGTCGTCGCCGACCGCTGCCGAGCACTCGACATGATGCGCACACTCGCCTGGCGAGGCGCCGCGCTGCTCCAGGGTCGTCGCCAGTCGCCGGTGGGCGGCCAAGCGCCACCCCGCCTTCGCGGACTCGTACACCGCCCGTCGCACGATCGGATGGCGGAAGCGGAACCGGCGCGGCAGCTCGGTCTCCCGGACCAGATCCGAATCGAGCAGCTCGTCGAGGAGTACGAGCGCGCGTGTCTCGTCCGTGTCCGCAGCGACCGCGGCCAGTCCGGGATCGAATGGATCGCCCACGATCGCCGCGCCCTCGAGCATCCTGCGTGCATCCGACGGCAGTTGAGCGAGCTCGCTCCCGAGGGCGGCGACTACCCCCGCGGGGACCTCCCCGGCCAAAGCCTCAACCGGCGCCTTCTCGACGCCTGTGCCTTCGGCACGAAGGAGCTCGCGCAGGTAGAACGGGTTGCCACCGCTCTCGCGGTGGAGGATGGCCCGAGCATCGGCAGCGACGTTCTCCCCGAGCAGCTCGTCCACCTCCACGCGACTGAGCGCGCGGAGCTCGAGGAGCTCACCACCGTCGGCGTGCGATGCGGTGAGCGCCGCGACCAGTTGGGCTGGAGCCTGGTGCGACCGGTACGCGACCGCCAAGAGCAGCCGCCCCTTCGGTCGCCGGCGAGTCAGATGCGACACCAGCTCGATCGAGGCCTCATCGGCCCACTGGACGTCGTCGAGGGCCAGGACCACCGGCCGGCGGCGACCCAGCAGCTCCAGCAGGGCGCCCACCGCGCGGTGGGCACGGTAGCGCTCGTCGGGGAGCCCCCCGGTGGGTTTGTCGGCCAGCTCCGCCAACGAGGGAAAGACCGAGGCGAGCTCCCACATGCTGTCCCGGTCGAGGTTCTCGAACAGCCGCGGGTTGAGCGCGCCGAGGTGGTCATCCAGAGCGTCGACGAAGACGGCAAAGGGCGGTCCCCGCTCGAACTCCGCGGCCCGGCCACTCAGCACGAGCATCTCCCGAGCGACCGCACGCGCGCCCAGGGCCTCGAGCAGTGCCGTCTTGCCAATCCCAGCCTCGCCTGACACGGCGAGGACGGATGGCGCTCCCGCCGACACGCGGTCGAGGGCGCGCTCTAGCGCTGCCAGCTCACGCTCCCGACCGACCAGCTGGGCCTCCGCTACGCCCCGCACCCCGGGGATTCTCCCGCTTAGCGTTCTGCCTCGCCGCGCGACTCCATCAACGCCAGCAGCTTCGTCGTCGTGCTCCAGTTGCGGATCGTCATGTTCCTGTACTCGGGCAGCGAGGCGACCTTGTTGAGCCGGCTGCTCGTGGCCTTCGCCGCGAGCCGCGAGAAGTAGAGGACACCGCCGCCCAGCCAGGCGCGGTCGACGCCTTCCCGAAGCTCGATCTCACCGAACGCCTTCTTCACCGTCAGCGGCCTTCGGACGAAGACGACGTCCCACAAGTGAGCCTCCCCACCGAACCCGCGGGGAGCGCCCTCGACCACGGCCTTCAGGTTCGCCTCGGTCAGGAGCACGACCTTCAGCTCGAGATCGAAGCGCCGACTCAGATCCAACTCGAGCCGGGCGGCAAGCTCCTCGCGCCTCTGCCTCGGAGCACGAAACAGCAAGTTCCCGCTGGCGATGTACGTCACGACGTCGGTGAATCCCATCGACTCACCGGCCGCCCGAAGCTCGGCCATCTTCACGAGGTTCTTGCCGCCGACGTTGATCCCGCGCAGCAGGGCGAGGTAATGGGAAGGCATCAGCGGCGTTCTATCGACTCTGGTTCGGCTGTTCCACCGGTCCGCGGACTCGCGTCACATCGGCCGCGGCGCTCTCCATCGGCGGCGCCTTGCCGCGCGGGTGCCGCTCGTACCAGCGGGCATATCTGTCCGCGAGGGGCGCGGCGCTGAGGCCGTGGGCGAACACCGACAGCCCCACGGTCAGGTAGATGGCGACCACGATCAGGTGCTCGTGGGGCAGGCTCGACTCCTCGACCACGATCACTGCGAACACGATCGATGCCAGACCGCGCGGGCCGAACCAGCCGAGGAAGCCGAGCGTCGGCCGCCTGGCGCGCGACCCCAGCATCGCGATCGCGACCGGCAGCATCCGCACGATCGTGAGGCTGAGGACCGCGTAGAGGACGAGGCTCCAGCTCAACTCGCCGAGTGCGGGGCCGAGCAGGATCGCCCCGAACAGCACGAAGGTCACGCCGTTCAGCACGTTCCCAACCTGCTCGCTGAGCTCGTTGATCTGCTCGGGGTCTCGCCCGAGCACGAGCCTGAAGGTCATGCCCGCCACGAACGCCGCGATGAAGCCCGACCCGCCGAGCGCGCTCGCGGCCCCGTAGGCGAGCGCCGCTCCGGCGCCCGGGATCACCTGCCGCCACTGATTCGCGATCAGGTCTCGCCGGCCGGCCTGGATGACGATCGCGGCCACCACGAGCCCACCCACCACACCGCCGACGACTCCGTAGCCGATCTCCTCGAGCAGGAGCGTGGCGGCGCTGCGACCCTCCGAGATCTCCGAGGTCACGTCGGCCACGGCCACCGCAGCGAACAACAGCGGCACGCAGATCCCGTCGTTGAGCCCGCTCTCGACGTTGAGCCCCTGCCGGATCCGCCCGGGGATCCGCGGCTCGGTGACAACGGCCTGCCCGAGCGCGGCGTCGGTGGGGGCCAACACGATCGCGAGGATCAGAGCCTCCTCGACGGCGAGGCGGTCGAAGATGAGAGCAGCCGCGACCGCACCGAGCCCGATCGTCAGGGGCAGGCCGATCCCGAGTAGGCGCATCGGTACCCCAACCTCGCGCCGCAGCATCCCGAGATCGATGCGCGAGGCATCGCAGAACAGCACCAGCGCAAGCGTGGCCTCCGCCAGCGCCCTCACGGTCCCGCTCGAGCTCTCGAGGTCCAGCTCGCCGAGCACCTTGGGTCCCACCAGCAACCCGACGACGACGAAGACGATCGCCGGCGTGATCGGCGTCCCCGAGAGCCGCCGCGACATCGCCGCGACCCCGAGCAGCGTCAGCGCCACTATTGCAAGGGACCACTCCACTCAGGCCGTCCGGGCGAGCGTCAGTCGCAGTCGATCTGAGCGAAGGACTGCTGGTATGAGCTGGCCAGCTGCTTGGCCGCGGTCTCTACCTGCTCCTTCGCCCCACTGAGCGAGAGGTTCGAACGGAGGTCGCTGGCAACAGCCTCGAGCTCTGAGGTGAACTCCTTGTTCGCCGACTCGACCTCCTGCTTGCGCTCGTCGGTGAGGTCGCCCTGCGCATCGGCGATCTGCTCGAGGTCGTTCCTGATGGCGTCGAGGGCACCGGTCACCGCGTCTACGGTCGCCGTGGTGGCCGTGAGCGAGGCCAGCTTGTCGACCTGCTCGTTCAGGTCGGCGCGGGCGTCGCAGACCTGCGTCTGCGCTTTGTCCGCGTCCGACTCTCCGCAGCCGACGGCGATCACCCCAATGAGAAGGAGGGATGCTACGAGTGGGCCAAGGCGCTTTGTACGGGACATACCGTCCATTTTCGGCGCGGACCTCCGCGCGTCGCATCATCCATACAGGGTGAACTAGGAGTCGCGCCGCTCGAGCGCGGCGTCAACGTCATAGCCGAGCGCAAGCGCGACCTTTGGAGCGCACTGAACGACTCGGGCGCTGCCGGTCACCGGGGTCACCGCCTCGAGAATGGCGACGATCTCCTCACTGGTCGCTCCTGCCGCAACGGCCAGCGCTATGGCGTGCTGGAACGAGTAGGGGGCTGCGTCGACGGCAATCGTCGCCGCCATGCGCGCGAAGGCCGCTGTCTTCTTGTCGATGGCGGATGCGGCGGATCCGCTGCCGTCCACCGAGAGCGCGTCGAGCAAGGCATCGTCGTGAACGGCGAGTCTTCTCAGATGCTCCTTGTAATCGTCCATCGGCGGACGCCCAATTGGAGCGAACGGAGGCCGCCAGCGCGTCATCCCCCCGGGGTGAAATTCGCCCCCGGGGGGTACACCGAGCTCTCGAGGAGCCCGAGCTCGACGGCGCGCTCGATCGCCCCGCTCCGCGACGAGACACCGAGCTTCCGGTAGATCGAAACAGCCTCGGACTTGACGGTGTTGCGCGAGATGAACAGCCTGGTCGCGATCTCCGGGAACATGAGATGCGTAGCCAGGTATGGCAGGAGCCGGAGCTCCGCCCCCGTCAGGCTCATCGCCCAGGCCCCGTCCGACCCGGAGGAAGCCTCTACGCGATCGTGTAGCTCGTGCGCATCGTCGACCAGGGAGCCCATGTGCGGGCGTGCCTCGAGCACGCGCTCCGTTTCTGTGAGGACCGTGCGGGCCGCGCCGGGCTCGGTCAGGGCCAGATGGGCACGCGTGAGCTCCAGCCCCACCTGGATTGTCAGCCATGGAAGCCCGTGATCGAGCAGCGGCCGCAGACGGTGGGCGCGCGTGAGCGCCGCGCGGGCGTGCTCCGGTCTCGCGTCGTGGAGTGCGACGCGTGCGGTCGCCACATGAGCGAGCGCACTCGACGAGTAATCGCCCAGGCCTCCCTCGTCGACGAGCGCCTGAGCTGCCTCTGCACGTTCTCGCGCGTCGTCCCAGGCTCCTCGCTCGGCAGCGAGCAGCCCGAGCTGCGCCCGCGCGAGGATCACCACTTCCGACGCGCCACTGGCAAGCCCCGCGTCCACCGCCGCGGTGAGATCGCTGACCGCCTGATCGCCTTCGCCGAGCAGAGCATGCGCAATGCCTCGCAGACACAGCGCTGCCGGCCTCCAGCCACTCGTCGGGGGGAGCTGCTCCAGCGCCAGATCGGCATCAGCGAGCGCGCGGTCGACACCGTCGGGCATCATGCCCGCTCGGAGGGCGGCGACCCAGGGCTCGACGGTGGCGCTGCCATCCGAGAGCGGGATCGTCGACGTTGCCCCGTCGGCGAGAGCGAGCCACCGCTCGGCATCCGCTGATCGGCCGGTCAGGGCTCGTACCCAAGCCCCCTCGACGGCGAGTGCCGGGTAGCGCTCCAATTCGTCGTCGCGGAACCACGCGAGCCAGTCGTCGAGGGTTTCGCTCCTACCGTCGTAGTGCACCTGCAGGGCGAGGCCGTCCACCAGGCCGGCAACGGCCTCCGTGTCACCCGCGGCGTGCCCGAACACGACCGCCGCTTCGCGCAGGTCGCGCTCGAGGCACCATGCCATCGCCCGACGATTGAGCTCCGACACCATGTCCGGCTCGCTGCGCTCGAGCTCGTTGCGCAGCAGCTCGCCGAACAGGTGGTGATAGCGATACCACTCGCCGCGCCGGTCGAGCGCCACCATGAAGCGGTTCGCATGCGCGAGCGCCTCGAGCGTCTCCGCCGACCCCGTCGTGTCGAGCACGGCGTCGCAGAGACCGCCACACATTCGATCCAGTACCGAGGTGTACTTGAGGAACTGCGCCTCGGCCGCCGGCAGCCGGGACAGGAGCTCCGAGCGGAAGTACTCGGACACGAACCGGTCGTCGCCGGTGAAGCTCGCGGCGCTCACGGAGCTGGGTGCCCCGGCCTGCATCGAAAGCGCCGCGAGGTACAGGCCCGCCGGCCAACCCTCCGTCCGGGCGGTCAGCTCGGAAAGCTCCCCCGCGTCCAGCTCGACGCCGGCCGCAGCGAGCAGCAAGCCGGCCTCCGCCTCGTCCAATCGGAGGTCCGCCACGCCTACCTCGTGCAACAGGCCGTGCGCCCGCCAGCGGGCAAGGGGAAGGGGTGGGTCCTCCCTGCTCGCGACCGCGATCTGCGAGCCGGCCGGGACGTACTCGACCAAGGCCGCGAGCACGTCTAGACAGGACGGGTTGGCGACCGCGTGCAGGTCGTCGAGCACAAGCACCAGCGGGCGCTCGAGCGCAGCGAGTGCGCTGCCGAGGCGCGGGACGCGCTTCGACCAGAGCGATCCCGCCGGACCCGACAACGCGTCGAACGTCTCGGGCGGGATCGGCTCGACGCGGTGAATCGCGGTCGCGATGTAGCGCAGGAACGTCAGAGCGTCGTCGTCGCGCCCGTCGAGAGCCACCCAAGCGAACGGCCGCGGATCGGCATCGGCCCACCTCGCGAGCAGCGTCGTCTTGCCGTACCCGGCGGGCGCGATTACGGCCGCGAACCGCAACGTCGACGCGCACAGCCCGGCGATCGCGTCCGCCTTCGCCACGGTGCCCGACCGGGCGGACGGGGCAGCGAGCTTGACCTCTACGAGGTCGAACGGGACTTCAGCGAGGGCCATCGCAGGCCAAATGCTACGAGTTGCCATTTCATCCCATCAGGATGAGGAGGCCAGGGGTTCGCACGCTTAACGTCGAATCACTTTGGACTTAGGCGAGGACAACCCAGGAGGTACAGGATGAGAGGCGCAGGTAGAGCGGTATTCGCAGCGGTTCTGCTGTTGATCGCGGGAACGCTCAACATCATCTATGGCATCGGCGCGTTGGACAGCGCGAACATCTACGCGAACGACACGAGGTACATCTTCACCGACCTGAACACCATGGGTTGGGTGTTGATCGTCCTCGGGCTGATCCAGCTCACCGGGGGCTTCTCGCTGATGAGCGGCCACAGCTACGGGCGCGTGATCGGCATCATCGGCGGCAGCCTCGGTGCGATCGGGGCGGTGCTGTCGATCGGCGGCGCCAACCCGTGGTGGTCGCTGGCCGTCTTCGCTCTGTGCGTCTACATCGTGCACGGCATCATCGTGCTCGGAGAGGACGAGCGCGCGACGGCGACCTGAACGCGCCGCGCGGTGCCCGGGGGACGGCGGTTCGCCGCGGTCCACCCGGCCCGCGTACGTGCTAAGCACCTGAGCGATGTCGAGCGGCGATACCGACGAACAGGCGCGAGCGCGTTTTACGGACGCTGACGTTCTGGCTGCGGCCCGAGTTCGTGCTCCGCGTCGTCAACCGGTTCCAGAAGGTCACGGGATTCGACCGGGCGGTCGCGCTGGCCTCCGCCGCGCTCACGGCCACTATCCCGCTCTTGATCCTCACGAGCGCCCTTGCCTCCGAGCTTGGGGGCAAGGGCACGGCCGACCGTCTCATCGACCGCTACGAGCTGACCGGAGGCGGCGCCGAGGCGGTCAGGGACATCTTCTCGCCGTCCACCGGCACGAGCACGAGCCTCGGGATCGTGGGGGTTCTCTTTCTGCTGGTCGCGGTGCTGAGCTTCAGCCGGGCCGTCCAGCGGCTGCTGGAGCAGACCTGGGAGCTCAAGCCCCTGAGCGTCCGCAATACCGCCAACGGGCTGCTCTGGATCGGCGGGCTGGCCGCATACCTCGCCCTCAACGGCTTGATCCACGGCGCGCTTGGCCGCGGCCGACTCGAGCTGGGCGCTGCCTTGCTGGGCGCGCCGGTGACGGCCGTGTTCCTTCTGTGGGGCGGCTGGGTGCTCAGCGCGAAGCGGCTCGGACGCGACGACCTGCTCCCGTTCGCGATCCTCGGGTCGGCGTTGCTGGCGGCGTTCTCGATTGGCGCGACGGTGTACGTGCCGCACCTGTTCGACACCTATGCCACCCGCTATGGCGTGATCGGTGCGGTCTTCGCCATGATCTCCGTGCTCTTCTGCGCCATGGTAGTGGTCGTCGGCTCTGCCGCCGCGGGCCGGGAGGTCCACGACGAGCTCGACCGCATCCGCCGGGGCGAAAAGCCCGCCGCGGACGAGGTCCGGCGCCAGTGGGATCAGATCACCGCCGAGGCGCGCTCGCGATGGGAGACGGTGCGCGTCCAGGTCAAGGAGCGGCGCCGCCGCGACTGAGCGGCGACGCGATCTCTAGCCGGACGGCGCGGGCGCCGCTACCGGGGCGCCATTGCGCAGCTCGTTGGCGATGTGCACCGCCGCGGATGTGAGCGGGGCGGCGAGCGTCAGCCCAACCATTCCGAACAGGGATCCGGCACCGATCGTGACGACGAGCACTACGAGTGGGTTGAGGCTCAGTGTCGCGCCCATCACGAACGGCTGAATCATCTGCTGGAGCATCCCGTTCGCGAGCAGCGCGACGACCGCCATGATCGCCGCGTCCGACGTGCTCCCCGCGCCGAGAGCAATGAACACGGCGAAGGCGCCGGCGACCCACGCGCCGACGAACGGAACGTACGCCCCCACGAACGTCACGACGGCGATCGTTCCGGCCAACGGCACGCCGAGGATCAGTGCGGCACCGCCGATCAGGACGGCGTTGAACGCCGCGATGATGGTCACGGCCAGGAAGTAGCTGCGCAGCGACTTGGCGATGTTGGTGGTGACGACGTTGGCGACGGGCTCCGGCACGCCCAGGTGCCGGTTGATGAACCGATGCATCACCGGCCCGTCCTTGAGCACGAACAGCGTGCTCAGGACCGCGAACGCAATGAAGAACACCAGCGACTTGAGCGCCTCGATGCCCCCCGCGACGCCGGTCAGCAGCGTGGTCCGGATCTCGGGCGTGGCTTTCTGAGCGCTTTCGGTGGCGCTCTGCGCGTTGTCCACGCCGACGTCGCTCAACCAGCCCTGGATCTTGGCTAGCGCCTGATTCGTCTTCGTCGAGATGTCGCCCGAGTTCGCGGATATGCCGCCGAACACGAGGCAGAAGATCAGCACGCCGAGAGCGACCAGTCCGAGCAGGACGAGGATTGCGCCACCGATGCGCGGAACGCGATGGCGTTCCAGCCAGCCCACCGCGGGTCCGGCGACCGCGCCGAGCACCGTGGCGACGATCACCGGCATGACGATCGTCGACGTCTCGGCGAGCAGCCAGACGAGCCCGATGATGACCACCACGAACCCGACCAGCAGCCACGACGAGAAGCCCAGGTCCCTGAGCCATATTGGGGCTGAGAATTGAACGTTGCGTTCGGACGCCATCGGTCAGCCCTCGCTTGTGGGCGTTAGGGGCCGCATCACCCCGCTGGTATCGAAAGTCCCTGGAGACAGGAGCTTCGCCGCCTCCGGTCAGCCTCCTCCGATTTCATACCAGCGGGATGAGGAGAACCGGCGGGCGCACTCGTAGCCTCGCCGCGATGTCTCGTCCTCATGTCTCGAACGCCAGGAGTAACCCATGACCGTTTCCAACGACGCGCTTCGCTCCATCTCCACGCCTGAGCGATTCGACAGTCGGGTCGGGCCGCTCGAGTTCGTCGACGGTGTCCCCAGTGGCGAGACCGCGGAACGCGTGTACGAGCAGCTCGACTTTCAGCACGCCCTCAACGTCTATCTCGACGGGTTCGCGGGAGCGTCGACGTACGCGATCCGCAAGGGCTTCCACGACATTGGCGTGGAGGACAACTCGATCCTCATCTTCTCGGAGCTGATGGGATCGGAATCCGTGTTCCTGACGGCGAACGCGGACACGGTGTACTTCCTCGGCATCGTCGACCTCACGTCGGGACCGATGGTCGTCGAGACGCCTCCCCAGGCCCTCGGGGTGTTCGACGACATGTGGTGGGGGTGGATCGTCGACTTCGGCCTGTCGGGCCCTGACCGCGGCGAGGGCGGCCGTTTCCTGCTCGTCCCGCCCGGCTACGACGGCCCGCTGCCGGACAGCGGGTTCCACATCGGACACTCGCGTACGTCGAGGGCGCTCCTGCTCGGGCGGTCGTTCCTGACCGACGACGACCCGGTGCCGACAGTCGAGACGATCAAGAGCACGCTCAAGCTCTACCCCTACGACCAGGGCGGCTTCGGCACGAGCGTCGGGACGCTGCTCGAGGGTGGCTCTGGGATGCCCCGGCCCCCAGCGCAGGTTCCCGAGACGACCTTCGTCGAGGGCAGCGGCAAGGCGTTCAACACGGTGCCGCCGAGCGACTTCGGCTTCTTCGAGCTGATCAACGAGGTGGTGCAGAACGAGCCCGACGGCAGCACGCACGCCGAGCTGATGGGACAGCTGGCCGCGATCGGAATCAGTCAAGGGCGAGCCGTTCGAGCCGGACGAGCGCATGCGGCGGACCCTCGAGGACGCGGCCGCGGTCGGGTCCGCGACCTCGCGGGCGCTGTTCTTCGAACCGCGAGCGTCGGAAGGGTTCGCGTACTACGACGGCTCGGGGTGGTTCAACATGCTCTGGGTCGGCGGATACACGTTCGAGACGCCGCCGCCGCTCGTCACCGCCGACGGGATCGAGCCGTTCCCCGCGACCGGCGTGCGGAAGCTGCACTCCCGGACCTCGTTCCTGTACGCGGCCACCGGGGTCACGCCCGCGATGTGCATGCGGCTCGCGGGGATCGGGTCCCAGTACCTGATGTCGGTCAAGGACGCCGAAGGCAATCCGCTCGACGGCGGGCAGACCTACCAGGTGACACTGCCACCGGACATTCCCGCGGCGCGCTTCTGGTCGATCACCCTGTACGACAACCAGACCCGCTCGATGCTCGAGACGCCCCGGCGTTTCCCGCGGGCGGGCAGCCAGTCCTACCCGACGCCCGCGGCAACCGCGAACGACGACGGCTCGACCACCATCACGTTCGGTCCGGAACGGCCCTCGGACAGCCCGGAAGGCAACTGGATCCAGACCACCGAGGGCAAGGGCTGGTTCCCGATCCTGCGCCTCTACAGCCCGCTCGCTCCGTTCTTCGACAAGACCTGGCGCCCGGGCGAGATCGAGGCCTCGTCCTAATCACAAGACGTCGAACGAAAGGAAGCACCATGGCTCAATCAGACACACCGGTCATCGACCTGCTCAAGGACATGACCGCGGCCTCACTCGACGCGACGAACCTCGACGAGCAAACCCTCATGCTGGTTCGCATCGCCGCGCTCGTCGCCGTCGACGCCCCGTCGATCTCCTATCTGCTGAATCTCGGCGCGGCAGACGAGGTGGACCTCGATCCCGAGCAGATCCGCGGCGTCCTTGCCGCGGTCGCACCGATCGTCGGCACCGCCCGCGTCGTGTCCGCTACGGGCAAGATCGTCGACGCGCTCGACGTCGCGATCGAGGTCGCCGAGCATGAGAGGACGTCGTAGCTCATGGCTGACAGACCAGTTTTTCTCTACGCAGCCATCTACGACGAGATCGGCGACGCCGAGGCCGACTACGAGGCCGTGTTCGATCTCCACGCCGCCGGAGCGATCGGGACCTTCGACTCGGCCGTCATCCGAAAGGAAGAGGACGGCAAGGTCCGGGTGACCAAGACCGAGAAGCCGACGCAGCACGGCGCTTGGACCGGAGCCGGGGTCGGCGCACTCGTGGGGATCCTGTTCCCGCCCGCGCTCATCGGCAGCGCGATCGTCGGCGCCGGTGCCGGCGGACTCGTCGGGCACCTGACGCGCGGGATCTCGCGCGGCGATCTCAAGGAGCTCGGCGAGGAGCTGGAAGCGGGTACCGCCGCGGTGATCGTGCTCGGCGAGTCGAAGCTGGAGGAGCAGCTCGAGCGGGCGATGACGCGCGCCAACAAGCTGATCGAAAAGGAGGTGGATGCCGACGCCGACGAGCTCGAGCGCGAGATCGACGCCGCGGCACGAGCGGACGCGAGCTAATCCGATGCTTCCGCTCCTACTCGCGGCACGGGAGCTCGGGCGGGCCCTCGTGGCCGTCTGGCGCGACCCTGAGACCAAGGCGCTGCCCGTAGTGGCGGGCGTCTTGGTCCTCACGGGGACCCTCTTCTACTGGCGCTTCGAAGACTGGACGATCATCGAAGCCCTCTACTTCTGCGTCGTGACCCTCACGACCGTTGGGTTCGGAGACCTCTCCCCCACCACCGCGGGAACGCAGATCTTCACGATCGTCTACATCCTCACGGGATTTGGCGTGCTGGTTGCGCTGCTGACCTCGGTCGCCCAGCAGTACCTCGTCCAGAAGGCCGAGGGTGGCGGCGCGAGAGCGCGCCTGAGGCAACGTCGACAGCGCGGCAGTCCAAGCGAGGACGGACCGACGTAATCGACGGCATCACCGGCCGGAGCCGTGCGATCATGATTTATCGGTCGGGTAAGGGTCTTGGTCCTCGTCCTTGTGGCTGCGGCACTGATGCTTGGTGCCTCGCCTGCACGCGCCCAGGGTGAGGTGCGAGCGGCCGCGACGTGTCGCGGCCCAGACGCCCTCAGCAACCACCTCGCTCTTCCCTCCACCCGCAAAGTCGCCCTCCGCCGAGTCGCGTGTGGCGCAGCGCGCGCGGTGGTAAAGCGCTTCGCGCGGAGCTGCGTTGGCGCGTACACCTCGCAGGGGAGATGCACCTTCAGGTCGCGTAAGCGGTGGGCGTGCGCGAGCAGGATCACCGGCTCGGCGCTCGCCGGCGCGCCTTCCGCGGTCACCTGCAGAAGCCGGCGTTCGCGGGTCGGGTTCACGATCGAGGTCCTGTCGCCGAGCAACCTGAACCGCAAGGCGCCGACCGCACAGGCCGCCCAAGGGCCGCCCTACGACGAGGCGAGGCAATGCGTCGATACCTCCGCCCCGACGCAGCTCGTGCCGCAGCCCGCGTTCCCGGACGACACCTTCGAGATCCACACCTTTGGGCGGGTGCCACTGGCCCTGGGGCAATCGGTGCAGCAGCAGCTGATCAGCCACGGCGTTGCCCAGCGCCTCTTCGACGGACTCGGCGTCCGGCCGCTCAACTACCCCGCGCGCGTCCCCGTCTACCTGCGCCCTGGAGGGGAGTCGGGCATCACCGACGAGTTCTGTGACCGCAGGCGCACCCACGCCGTGGTGGTGCAGATCGGCACCGGCCCGGTCGAGGCGTCGCAGACCGCCGCCCACGAGCTACTCCACGCGTACTCCTACGGGCTGGCGCTCAGCAGCCCGGGCTATCCGTGGTTCGAGGACTTCGCCGCGGAATGGGCCACCTGGAAGGCCGGTTTGCTCAAGACGCCGACCACGTACGAGGTCGCGCTGCAGTACCCCAACAACCCGCTCGACACGAACAATCCTGAGATCTGGCGGTACGGGATGTGGCGGTTCCTCCAGTTCCTGGACGACAAGGGTCTCGTCGTAGGGGCCGGCGGGTCCTGGCCGTTGATCCGGCGCGTCATCGCGGCGGAGCCCGGCGAGCTCGCGGCCCTCGACGACTTCCTGCGCGGCGCCGGGACCAGCCTAGGCGCCGAGCTCGCGGCGTTCTGGGGCAATCACCTGAGGGCGAAGCCGAGTCGCCCTCCACAGCTGGTCCCCAACCCGCCGCGTAACGCCACACCGATCAACGTGTCCCCCGGCCGGCGCGAAGCGACTCTCCGAGCCCGGCCGACGCACACGAACCTCACCGACTTCAAGCTCGCGGACAACGTGAGGCGGGTCGAGTTCGAGTTCGAGCTGCCACCGGACGGCAGCGGCCATTTCTGGGGGCTCACCGCGGTCAACGAATCGAAGCGGTTCCTCGAGGGCGAGACAGTCTCCTTCTGCGTCGGCGCTTCGGACGAGGACGACCTGGAGTGGCCGGGCCACTTCCCCGTGGTCTTCACCAACGGCCGTCTCGCCGGCGAGCCGCTGGAGGGGAAGGTCAACATCTATGCCCAGACCCAGACCGACCAGTGCAGCGCACCCGTGAACAACAGGGCGTGCCGGGTCTTGGCGCTGTCAGGGGCCCGTGGGGTGATCGGCTCGCCGATTCTTGGTGGCTTCGCCGGTCATACAGGCGTGCGGAAGGGGCGCCGCTTTTCGAACTGTTCCTACAAGGGGATGCAGGGCGTCGCGAACATGGACATCGAGCGCTGGCGTTCGTCGAAGCAGCTGCGCACCTTCGTCAAGGATCAGGAGCGGGCAGGGGCGCGCCACTTGAACCTCGGCGATCGCGGGGCGATCGCCGAGATCGGCACGCACACGGTGATCTATGCCGCAATCGGCCGCGACAAGCTCGTCCTGCAGGTGACCGCACCCGGCTCGGTGTCGAAGGCGCTTCGGATCGCCGACGCGGCCGTGCCGCACATCAGGTAGAGCGGCTCGCGCGCCGGGCCATCCCGGCGGTCCATCATCATTCAAGACATGAGCGGGAAGCCGGCGGAACCACATTCACCTCGGGCGCAGCCCGCGACTTGGAACGATCCTGTGCGGATCGCGGCCCATCGCCGTCTGAGCCCGAGCGCCCGAGTCCGTCTCACGATCGAGGCCAGCCGCGCCGCGCTGCGATTCGCGCGCGGGCGGCGCGTGGATGAGCGCTGAGCCGGTCTTCGCACCCGAGCGCGTCGTAGCGGCGCTCAATGCCGCAGAAGTCGACTACGTGATCGTCGGTGGGCTTGCCGCCGGAGCTCACGGCGTCGTGCGCGCCACCCGGGACCTCGACATCGTGGCCGCTCCAGATCACGGCAACATGCACCGCCTCGCGGAGTGCCTCCAAAGAATCGGCGGCGAACACCCAATCCAGGGACCCCTGACCGGAGCGGCGCTTTCAAAGCCGGCCAGCTTCAAAGTCCAGACCCAACACGGTGAGGTTCAGGTGCTCAACCGAATGGCGGGTGTGCCTGGCTTCCCGGAGCTGCGGCGCGATCAAATCCGTGTCGAGCTCGCGCCAGACGTGATCGCGCCGGTCTGTTCACTCGCCCATTTGCGAGACATGAAGCGCGCAGCCGGCAGACCACGCGACCAGGTAGACCTCGCGGAGCTGGCCGAGCTGCACGGCCCCGCCTAGAGGGCGCGGCTCGGGCTGCGTATCCTTTTCGATACATGACTCAGCCCGCGCACATCAGTCGACGCGCTGTCCCGGCGTCTCCCCCGCGCGCGGTGCAGTCGTGGTGGGCCTGGCGCTAGCCGGCAGGCCGCTACAGATCCTCATGTGACACCGGCCGCAGTTCCGGCCCGACCCCCACGGGGCTGGCCACCGCGCGCCCACGGTGATCTCGATAGGCCCCGTCGCTCTGACACGGGCGCGACACCAGGAGATGACGTCATGACCACCACCGCAGCACAGCACGAACGATCGGGCGCCGCGACCACGGCCCGCCCCACACTCACCCTGACCGGAGTCCAGCCGACCGGGGATCTGCACCTCGGCAACTACGTCGGTGCGATCCGACCGCTGGCGGATCTCGCGGCCGACCCCGCCCGAGACGTGTACGTCTTCGTCGCCGATCTGCACGCGCTCAACAGCCGCCCCGATCCGGCGGCGTTGCGCGAGCGCTCCCAGCGGCTGGTGGCCGCGTTGCTCGCCTGCGGCCTCGATCGCCCCAACGTCCACGTGTACCGCCAGAGCCGGGTCCCCGCCGTTGCGCGGTTGGCCGCCCTGCTCAACAACGTCACGGCCAAGGGCCTGCTGAACCGGGCTCACGCCTACAAGGCGGCGGTGGCGGCTAACGCTGCGGCCGGACGCGAACCCGACCACGGCGTGAACATGGGCCTGTACGGCTACCCGGTGCTGATGGCCGCCGACATCCTGGCCCTCGGCGCCGATGAGGTGCCTGTCGGCCCAGACCAGGCGCAGCACCTGGAGATCGCAGTGGACCTAGCGCAGCAGTTCGCGCGCAGCTACAAGCCCGGGGCCCTGCGAGAGCCGCGGGCGCTGATCGCCCAGGCGACCGCGACTCTCCCCGGGCTCGACGGGCGCAAGATGAGCAAGTCCTACGGCAACGCCATCCCGCTGATGGCGGAGCCGGACGAGATGCGCAAGCAGATCCGGCGGATCGTGACTGACTCCACTCCACCGGAGCAGCCGAAGGACCCCGACACGTCCACGCTCGTCGCGCTGCTGCGTGCGTTCGCCGACGCGGGGACGGTCGCCGCCGTCGAGGAGCGCTATCGCACCGGCGGGATCGGCTACGGCGAGGTCAAGGAGCGGCTCGCGGACGCCATCGATGCGCATGTCGCGCCGATGCGCAACCGCTATCAGCGAATGCTGACCGACCCGGCCGAGCTCGACGCCCGGCTTGCACAGGGGGAGCACCAGGCCTGCCAGCGCGCCGACCGGACGCTCGCCCGGACGATGGCCGCCATGGGCCTGTAGCAGTTACGAAACGCCGGGATCGCACCCATCGTGGGCTAGGCGCTGGGAGCGGCAACCGCACGCGCGTACGATCGCTCGGTAATCCGCTCCTTGGTGATGTCGGCCCCCGCGAGCGACGACACAACCGCCCCGTCGCGGAACACGAGCACCCGGTCGCAGAGTCGCTCCAGATCCTCGGCCTCGGATGACACGACGAGGGTGCTCACGCCCCGTCGCGCGCCATCGCGGATCTGCTCGATGACATCCCGTCGAGCCCCGACGTCGACGCCCTGCGTCGGCTCGTGTAGCACCAAGGCCTTCGGATCGAGCTGGAGCCATTTCGCCAGGAGGGCCTTCTGTTGGTTGCCCCCGCTGAGCGTCCCGAGCAGCCGCTCCGGCTCCGCCGGCTTCACACCGAGACCGTCCAGGAGAGCCTGGACGGCCGAGCGCTCACCTCGGGAGTCGAGCCAGCCTGACTTGAAGTACGACCCCAGCACCGGCAGTGACAGGTTCTCGCGCACCGTCGCGGATGGCACGCCGCTCTCTCGCAGGCGGTCCGAGGGTAGTAGCGCGAGCCCGGCGCGGAGTGCGGCGCGCGGCTCCAGCGCCATCGATCGTCCCTCGATCGCGACGTCGCCCGCCGCGGCCGGCGACGCTCCAACCAGCAGGTACGGCACCTCGTCGTGTCCCATCCCCACGAGCCCGGTGAGCCCGACCACCTCGCCGCGGTGCACGTCCAGCGACAGGTCGGTGACCACGCGTCCGCTCAGGCCCCGCACGCTCAGCACGACGTCCTCGCGCACGGCGGCGGCGGGCGGTTCGAGCTCCTCCAGCTGGCGCCCGACGATCAGATGCATGATCTCCTGCTCGGAGGAGTTGCGCACGTCCACGGTGCCGACCCTGCGCCCGTCTCGCAGCACCGTGGCGCGATCGCAGATCGCCAGCACCTCCTCCATGCGGTGGCTCACGAAGATCACCCCGGAGCCGCGCGCCTTGGTCTCTCGAACCGCGTCGAAGAGCCGCTCGACGTCGGTGCGGGGGAGGTACGCCGTCGGCTCGTCGAGCACCAGCACGCCCCGTTCCACATGGCTGATCTCGGCCAGGCTGCGCGCCAGCGCGAGGATCGCCCGCTCGGCCGGAGCGAGGGTCGATACGGGCGCCATCGGGTCGACGCGCAGCCCAAGCCCGGCCAGCGCCTCGCGCGCACTGGCGCGCTCGCGCTGCCACAGGATGCGGCCGCCGAAGCCGGTTTGGAACCCTTCCGTCCGTAAGTTCTCGAGGATGCTGAGCGACGGAGCGAGCGCCAGGTCCTGGTGGAGGAACCCGATCCCGCACCGTCTCGATTCGCCCGGCGCGAGCGGAAACGTGAGCGGCTCGCCGTTGACCGCGACCTCAGCGCCCGGGTCGGGCTCGTGGACGCCTGACAGGACCTTGATCAGCGTCGACTTGCCCGAGCCGTTCTGCCCGAGGAGGCCATGGGCCTCCCCGGGCATCACGTCGATGGCAACCGACCGCAAAGCCTGCGTGCCTGCGAACGACTTCGACAGGCCGCTGACTGTGAGGATCGGTTGCGCGCTCACGTCAGCCGATTCCCCAGAGCGTCCGGTATTCGGCCTTGAAGTCCGCCGACCCGTACCACGTCGACGGATCCTTCGGGTCTCCTACGCCGCTCGGGAAGTTCTCGCTTGTGAACACCCGCAGCGGGACGTGTTCGTCCTGTACCGGCTCGTCTCCCACCAGCGCGCGCAGCGTCTGGTCGACGGCGGCCCACGCGAGCCACGGATTCGACTCACCGATGTTCATCTCGATGCGCCCCGCCTCGAGGAACTCCATTACGGCGGGCGTCGCGTTCAGCGTCCCAAGCTTCACGCGGTCGTCCGCGTTCGCCTGCTCCACCGCCGGAAGGACGTTCAACATCATGCCGTCGTAAATCGGGATGACGTAGTTGGCCTCCGGGTCTGCCAGCAGCGCCGACCGAGTCGTAGGACCTAGGCGGGTCTGCCAGTCGGCAACCGCCACGTCTTTTATGTCGAGCTTGCAGTCCGGGCAGTACTTCTTCCACCCGTCCTCGAGCCCGCCGACCAGCGCGGCCGCCGAGGGCGCGTCGCTGGACTGGATCGCGATCGCGTTAGCGTCGCCGTCCGAGTCCGCTGCCGCCCACGCTGAGAGCAGCTCGCCCGCCATCTTGTACGAGAAATCGGCGCGACCGACCACGCCGTCGGGTAGCGGCTGCGAGGGGTCGGCCTCGAACATGGTGATCACCGGTATTCCAGCCGCCTTGGCCTGTGTGAGGGGCTGTGCGACCGCCTTCGGATCAACCGCGTTGAGGATGATGGCGTCGACCTTCGAATTGATCGCCTGCTGCATCAGGCGAGCGAACTCGGTCGGCGAGAACTTGCCATCGCCCACCTGGGTGTTGACGCCGACCTCCTTGAACGCCTCGACCATGTAGTCGTCCAGCTCCTTCACGGCCGGCACCGCTTCACCGACAGCGATGATGCTGACCGTCTTGCCCTTGGCCTTCGTTGCTTCGAACGCCGGTCCGGGACTCTGCCATTCGGGTTCCTTCATGGCGTCCTGGACGAGCGTGTTCGCTTCCTCGACCGCGGCGGATCCGGCGCTCGACGAGGGCGAAGTGTCGCTGGACGAGCCGCCCTCGTCGGAGTCGTCGGAACCGCAGCCGACGGCGACGAGGGCTAACGCAAAGACGAGCACCGTTAGGCTGAGTAACAGCGCCCGTACGGGGTGTGGCTTGGACATCGATCTCCTCCTGTTCCTGAGGGGTTGCCTTGCCCGCACGTGCGGGCGCACTACGTCTGCGATGCCTCCGTCAGCTTTCCGATCGCAACTGAGGCGATCAGTGCCGTGCCATAGAAGACCTGCTCGACCCAGCCCGTCACGCCGAGCAGATTCAGTCCCGTGATGCCGGTCACGAGGAAGTAGAGGGCGATGACCGTGCCCCACGCGTTGAAGTGACCGGGCTTGATGGTGGTCGCGCCGAGGAATGCCCCCGCGAAGGCCGGCAGTAGGAAGCTCGTCCCGACCGTGGGGTCGGAGGAACCGAGCGTGCCGGTGAGGATCACGCCCGCCACTGCCGCTGTCACGCTGGTGCCGACGAGCGCCGCCACCCGGTAGCGGTCGACGGGGAGCCCCGACAGACGCGCCACGTCGCGCCCGACGCCGACGAACCGGAGGTACCGGCCGACGGGGGTGTGCTCGTAGGTGTACCAGAGCAGCGTGGCGAGGCCGAACGCGAAATACACCGCCAGTGGAAGGTCGAGCGGGCCTTCGGACATGAAGCTGGTGAAGCCTTGATCGATGCCGCCGACGACGACCGAGTTGCTGATGCCAAGCGAGACTCCGCCGAGCACCGTCGCCGTGCCGAGCGTGGCGACCAGCGAGGTGATGCCGATCTTCACGACCAGGAAGGCGTTGATGAGGCCGACGGCGGCGCCGGCGGCGATCGCGACAAAGATCGCGGGGCCGATCGCCCACCCGTGTGTCACGTCGAGCCAGCCGACGATCACGCTTGCGATCCCGAGCACCGCGCCGATCGACAGGTCGAACTCCCCGACCGTCAGCGCCAGCGTGAGGCCAAGCGTGAGGATCAACAGCACGGCCTGTGACGAGAGGATCGTCTGCAGGTTCGCCGTCGTGAGGAACGTGTCCGGCCTCAGCAGCCCGAAGACCAGGATCAGGATCAACAGTGCTACGACCGTCGAATAGCGAGCCGCTGCGCGGCGTGCCCAACCCGCGCCCGGCCGGCGCGCTTGTCCGGCCGCCTCCTCGGCCGCCGGCGACGTGGTGCGGGCAGCGGTTGCGGTGTCGGGCGTCATCGGCTCACCTCGCGGCTCGCAACGCCGCGAAGATGCGGTCATCCACGGGCTGCGGCGGCGGCGGGTAGTCGTGCTTGCTCTGCGACTTGCCGAGTCGCACGATGAGCTCGGCGATCTTGAAGCTCCACACGCCCGGGTTGATCACCGGTACCGGGAGCCGCTCCTGGAGGTAGTCGTGCGCCTGCCACATGGTGGTGCTGGCAAGCACGATCACTCCCGCGCCGTCCTCCTCGACGGCCTTGGTGGCCTCCTCGAGCAGCAGCGGGAGGTAATCGTCCTCGTTCGTCAGGAGCTGCGCCAGGTCCGGCGGAAGGTCTGGGCTCCGGATCGAGGCGACGCGGTGCTCGATCCCGTACTCGTGGGCGATCTTCCGGTAGATCGGCTCCCACTTCCCCCAGGTCGCGAGGAAGCTGAACTGCTCACCGAGGATCATCGCGATGTGACACGCCACCTGCCCCGGGCCGATGACCGGGATCTCGAGCCGTGAGCGCAGCGGCTTCATCCCCGAGTCGCTCACCGTGTCGATGCAGATCGCGTCGCAGCCGGCCCGCTGGGCGTCGAGACCCGCCTCGAAGATGAACATGTCCATCAGGAAGACGTCGTAGATGGAGTCTGCGGTCTCGGGGCCGTCCTTCACGGCGACGACCTCAAGCTCGACGTCGTCGGGAATGAGCTCGCTCGGAATCCCGGCCCGCCGGAGCTCGACGCCGTCGTCGTCCAGCGGGAACGGGACGATCATGCCGGATCTTCATCGCCCTCCCCCTCGTGCCGACAGACCTGCGATGAACAGGTCCGCGTAGTCATCCGCGATCTCGCCCGCGGAGAGCGTGCCCTTCGGGTCGAACCACTGGTAGCCCCAGTTGCACATGCCGAAGACGGCCAGCGTCACCACGTCGATGTGCTCCTTGCCGGCCCGCTCAGCGTCCGCCGGCCACACCTCCGCCACCGTGTCGCGGACGAAGCTGGTAGTAGCGGTCGCGTCTCTTCTTCAGCCCCTCGAGGTGCTCCTCGTCGAGGTGGCGCCACTCCTCGAAGAAGATCTGCACGTGCGCACGGTGCGTGACCATCACCCGCCAGAGCTCGCTGGATGATCGCTCGCATGCCGCTCCGACGGCGGTCGCCTCTGAGGCCCCGAGTCCGCTCCATCCCTTCCTCGAGCGTCTCCATGAAGATGTTGTGGATCTCGTAAAGGAGCGCGGCCTTGGTCGGGTAATGGTGATAGACCGTCGCCTTAGCCAGACCGGCGGCCTCGGCGACCTCCCGCACGCTCGTGGCGCGGGTAGCCCTGTTCCACTGAAACAGCTGCAGGACCGCAGCGTCGATCATCACGCCGCTGCGCCGGCCCGGCCCTTGCGACGTCGCGGCTGGCCGATGCGTGCTTCGATGTCTGCTGTCATCTGGAGCCCTGCCTTCGACGGATGGGGGGATCGGACCAGCCCGTTGGCGCTGACCGCGGCGCGGCACGTCGAGCGCGTGGTTGAAGCGGCTCCAGGTCTTTCGCAGCCGCGCCTCCATCAGGTCGACGCGCGCCGAGAGCACGGCTTCGTCGGGAGCCGGCGTCGCCGCGCGGGCGAGGGTCTCGCCGCGCGGGCTGACGATCATGCTCGCGCCCACGAAGCGGAAATCGCCATCGGTGCCGGAGCGGTCAGCGCCTGCGATGAAGAGCGCGTTCACGTGGGCGGCGGCGATCACCAGGTGGTCCACGATCGGGCGGTCGCTGCCCGAAAGTTCCGGGCACACGACCAGTTGCTCGGCGCGCAGACGATGTCTGCTCCCGCGCGCGCGTAGTACCTGAACAGCTCTGGGACCCAGACGTCGAAGCAGATGGCCATAGCCACGCGTCCCGAACAGGAAGCTTGACCACGTCGGACGGTGTACTCCCCGGCTCGAACCAGAGATGTTCAGCGCGACCAGAGGTGCAGCTTGCGGTAGACCGAGAGCACGCTGCCCTCCCGGTCGATCAACACGGAGCTGTCGTACACGCCGTCCGCTGACCGCTCGGCCAGGCCGCCTACGATCCAGACCCCGCGATCCCGGGCGACGTCCCGCCAGGCGCGGCAGGTCGGCCCGTCGGGGATCGACTCCGCCGCCAGCCACGCCTCCGCGCGCGTCGAGAAGGCGTAGCCCGAGTTGGCGAGCTCCGGCAGCACGATCAGCTCGTTCCCGGCGTCCGCCGCCTTGTTGACGGCCGCGATCGAGCGCTCGAGGTTCTCCTCCGCCTCGCCCCGCTGCGGCGTGAGCTGCGCAACCGCGACCCCGATCTCGGCGGGCGCGGTCATCAGCCGGCCACCTCCTGGAGCTCCACGACCAGTCTGCCCTTCGCGACCTTGCCGCTCTCGGTTCTAGGCAGCCGCTCGCGCTCAACGACTTGGCTCGGGGCCGCTGCCGTACCAAGCGAGCGGACGCAGCGATCGGTGAGGTCGTGCACGTCGACGTGGGCGCCCTCGTCGGGGACGACGAACGCGATGACCTCGTGGTCCCCGTCGTCGCCGCGCCTGCCGACCACGGCGCACTCGAGCACGCCGTCCATCTCGAGGATCACAGCCTCGATCTCGTGCGCGGACAGATTCTCGCCCTTGCGACGAAGCGCGTCGCCCAAGCGACCGACGAAGTAGAGGTGTCCATCGGCGTCGACGCGGCCGAGGTCGCCGGTATGGAACCAACCACCTCGCCACGCGGCGGCCGAGCGCTCCGGGTCGCCGTAGTAGCCGTCGGTTATCGCCCCTGGGCGCGACGAGCGGACGAGAATCTCACCCGCCTCGCCGACCGCGCGTTCGCTTCCGTCCTCGCCCTCGATGCGCAACTCGGTTCCGCCGAGCGGCAGGCCGCAGCTGCCGCGTTGCACGGCCGCCGCGTCCTGGAAGACGGGCACGCCTATCTCCGTCGATCCGTACCCCTGGAGCAGCTCTACGCCGAAGCGGCGCCGGAACTCAGCGACGTAGTGCGGCAGCGCCGGTATGGCGAACGCCCGACGGGCGCGGTGACCGGGCGCGTACTCCCGGTCGGGGCGGTTGAGGAGGACGCGCGGCATGTTGCCGATCAGGTTGAAGGCGGTGGCACCGGTCCGCTCGAGCCGCTGCCAGAAGCGTGAGGCGCTGAAGCGCCTGTCGAACGCCACCCGCGCCCCGGCCAGCAGCGCCGGTCCGAAGGTCGTGTCCTGCGCGTTCGCATGTCCAAGCGGGAGGCACGTGTAGAGCACATCCACGGGCCCGTACGACATCCCGCCCGCGACATCCGAGGATGCCCACGTGTACCACCGGTGCACCAGGCGGACGCCCTTTGGCGGCCCCGTCGTCCCCGACGTGAACATCACCGAGGCCAGCATGTCCCCGGAGGCCAGCGGCTCCGTTGGCTCCGCCGAGGACCCGTCGGCGAGGAACGAGCGCAGCGAGAGTGCAAGCGACTCCGAGGTCTCCTCCTCCACCACCAGAATTTCGCTCGCCACGTCGGCGGCACGCAGCCGCTTCGCACCGCGCGCGTCGGTCACCGCGAGCCGAGGTTGCATCAGCGCGGCGGCCCGCGCGAAGATCCGCTCGCCCGCGTCCGGGACCAGCGGCACGACGGTCGCCCCCGCGTGCCAGCTCCCGAGCCACGCGACGAGGACCTCAGGGGAGTTGTCCAGCGCAAGCAGCACCCGCTCGCCCGGCGTCACGCCACGCTCGGTGATCGCCGACGCGAAGCGGCGAATGGCGTCGGCGAGCTCAGCGAGGGTCAGGTCGACTCGACCCTCGAAGGAGGCGAACTCGACGCTCGGCTCGCGCTCGGCGCGCTCCAGGAGCGCGTGCACGAGCGTCTCATGGCGCGGGGCTGCGCTCAAGGCTTCTCCGCCGGATATAGCCGCAGCCGGTCGATGCCCAGCCCCGTCTCCCCGATTGCGAGCTCCACCGGCATGCCGATGCGCAGCGGCGGGTCACCGAGCTCCTGATCGAGGTCGACCCCCGCCACCAGAGCGCCGATCGCCGTGTCGCAGCCGTCGAGGCGGGCGTAGCCGATCGCAAACGGCACCGGCGGGCTATCGGTGAACTCGCGCCGGACGATCGTGAAGCTCAGCAGCTCGCCGACGCGCCCGGGAAAGTCGACCAGATCAGTTTCCTCAAAGCAGCGCTCGCAGAAGATCCGCGGCGGCAGCAGAGTCCGCTCGCATGACGGACAGCGCGCGGCGATCAGCCGGCCCTCGTCGAGCGCCGACCAGAAGGCCTCGCCCGCTCGGCCGAGCGAGTGGCGGTGCAGCAGCTCCCAGCGATCCTCTATGACCGGATGTCCGCGGTACTCCTCGAGCTTCAGCGTCATGGTTTGTCCACTCCCAGCACAGCGACGGTGTAGAACTGGGACGATCCACCCGAGCTCGTCGCGAGCGCCCGGTCGGCCGCTACCTGAATGCCTTCGGACTCGCCGCGCAGCTGGATCGCACACTCGGCCACGCGCACGAGGCCGGTCGCGCCGATCGGGTTCGCGCACATCGGCCCGCCAGATGGATTCACCGGTAGGCGGCCGTCGGGAGCGGTGGAGCCGTCCTCGACGAGTTCGTGGGCCTTGCCGCGCTCGCTGAAGCCGAGCGCCTCGTACGCCTTCATCTCGTTCGTCGGGAAGGGGGCGTAGATCTCAGCCAGCCCGATCTCTGAGGCCGGATCGGTCACGCCCGCCTGCCGGTACGCCTCGCGCGCGGAATCGCGCAGCGTCGCGGCGTCGATGTAATCGTTCGGAGCGTCGCCGAGGCGGTCGCCGATGAACATGGAGTCGCTACCTGCCGCCGCGCCCTGCAGCCAGACCGGCTTGCGCGCCCGGCGGGCCAGCTCCTCGTCCCCCACGATCATCGCGCACGCTCCGTCGGAGCGCGGGCAGGACTCGAGCGCCTTGATCGGATAGGCGAGCACCGGCGAGGCGAGGACGTCGTCGATCGAGATCTCGCTCCTGATCTGCGCGTATGGGTTGGCGACGCCTCCGCGGCGGTTCTTCACGGCGACGGTCGCGAAGTGCTCCTCGCTGTACCCGTAGAGCTCCATTTGGCGAACCGCCTGGAGCGACATCATGTTGATCGCGTTCAAGCCCAGCGGCTGCTCCAGGAAGGGATCCCACATCGTGTTGAGCACGGCCTGTACGTCGCCCGGCTCGCTCGCCTTCTCCATCCCGATCAGGAGGGCGCTTCGGGCGTGACCGGAACCCACCAGGAGCGCCCCGGTCTGAAAGACGGATCCGCCGGTCGCGCCGCCGGTGTGCACCCGGAGGATCGGCCGGTCGGCTCCGATCAGCGATGTGAGAGCGGGGTGGTAGGCGTTCCGCATCCCCTGGAGCAGGTCCGGCCCAGAGCCAAACACCACCACGTCGATGTCGGACCACGCGAGCCCCGAGTCGGCCAGCGCGGGCACGATCGCCTCGAGGCAGAGCTCGCCGATGCCCACGTCCTGGCGACGCGAAGCGTGCACGGTCTGAGCGGCGCCCAGCACGGCGACGCTACGCATCGGCCCTCCCGACGCTGGCTGCCTCGGCGAGCAGGAACTGCGGCGAGCCGGTCGAGAGGACCACGCCGCCCTCGCCAGGCTGCAGGTCGTCGGCGACCCGGCTCAGCCCCACGAGGCCATCGGCGATCCCCACGCTGGTGGTCACCCCAGCGCACGGGGTGAACCCTTCGAGCCCGGCCTCGTCGATCGCGGCGCTCCAATCCGAGCCTGGCGCGGTCGCGGAGGCCGCGACTCGCCCGCTGCCATCGAACGGGCCGCAGCGCTCGCGTAGCTGCCGGCCAAGGCGCCGCTGGACTCCCTCGGGCTCGCCGTCCGAGGCCAGCCAGCGCGGAAAGTCCGCCTGCGTCCAGGTGAAACCGTGGAGCGCCAGTTCTCCAGCATCGCTTGCCGGGCCGACCACGCAGGCCGCGCAGGCGGCCTCGGTGGGCTCGTTGTCGAAACGCGCTGGCGACACGAGCGAGCGTGCGCCGTCGTGCACGCTGACCGACGTCCTTGCGAGTGCGGCGCGGTCGGTGCTCGGCAGCCACCATGACGCGACGATCGAGCGCCGGCTCAAGCCGGCGGAGACGCGCAGCCCGGCCAGGCCGAGCGCCGTCAGGCTCCCGGTCGTCACGCGCAGCTCGTCCTTGAAGTACGCCCCCGCAGCTGTGGCGTGCATCATGGTCGTAATCGAGCGGCCGTCGGCGACGTCGTCGGCCGCGAGAATCACCGAGTCGACTTCGTCGATCTCGACGCCCGCGCGGGCGAGGCTTGCCGATACCGTCGTGAAGATGCGGTCGATCAGCGCCTCGCCGGGCAGCAGTTCGCCGCGGCGGACCTCCAGACCCGAGATGCCCGGCTCCACCTCGGCCCCGACCCCTTCGCGGCCTGGCGCAGGCTGCTGCTCTGTAGCCCCGCTCACCCTGTCCTCTGCCGGCGTTCCCGCTCGGTGCCATCGGTGTCGACCTCGCCGTCCGCGGTGAGCACGACTCCATACGACTGCAGCGCCTCGTCAGCGTCGATGAAGTCGTCGAGGAAGTCCTCCGCCACCGCCTGCGGATCGCGTAGGAGCGGGTCGCCATACCCCGCCGAGGTCGGTGTTTCGATGCGGAGCAGGTCCCCGGTCTTGAACTCGACCCCGGTGAGCAGTGCCGGCAGAGCCTCCTCGTCCTCGCCGCCGGGATTGCGCGTCATGCGGGCAACGAGCCCGTCGTGCCCGCCGTAGACGCCCTTGGGCGGGTCGTAGTGGCGGTCTGCCTCGGACGACGCGTAGCCGTCGACGAGATAGCGCGTCTCGCGCACGATGCCGATACCGCCGCGCCAGCGGCCCGCCGCGGGCGGCTCGGCCCGCAGCTCGTAGCGTTCGCAGCGCAGCGGGTAGCGGCTCTCGAGCTCCTCGATCGGGTTGTTGCGCGTGTTGACGAGCAGGCTGTCCACCGAGTCGAGCCCGTCCTTGCCGTAGCGACCTCCGTAGGACGACTCGTTGATCTCCATGTAGACCCAGTACTGCGCCTTCTCCGGCAGGAACCCGCTGTAGGAGATCGCATGGCAAACCGCGCCGTTGCCCGCGGTGGTGCGCTCGGGCCAGGGCTCGGACAGCGCCAGGATCACGTTGTCGCAGATCCGCTCGCACTTCATGAAGCGGCCGCTGCAGGCACGCGGAAAGTTCGGGTTGTAGATCGTCCCCTTGGGGGCGACCACCGTGATGGGGCGGAAGATCCCGTCGTTCTGCGGCACGTGGACGTCGCTCAGGGCGTCGTCCAACAGGATGGTGCGGATGATGTAGTAGGCCGCGACCTGCGTGGCACCCTCGAACGGCGAGTTGTAGCTCGTGGGACTCTCGCGCTCGCTGCCGGTGAGGTCAACGGTGATGTTCGACCCTTCGACCTCGACGGCGCACTCCACGCGCAGCGGCTTGCCGCGGTCCCGCCCGTTGTCGTCCAGCCACCCGGTCGGGGCCTTGTATCGGCCGTCCGGGATCTTCTCGATCTCCTGACGCATCATGAACTCGGAGTAGTCCATCCACTCCTCGGCCGCCGCAAAGACCGTGTCCTTGCCGTACCGCTCGAGCAGTCGGATGAAGCGCTCGCGACCGACGCGGCAGGCGGCGATCATCGCGTCGAGGTCGCCTCGATTCTCCTCTGGCACGCGCGTGTTCTCGAGCACGTGACGCCACAGCTCGGTGTTGAGGACGCCGCCCTGGTAGATCTTCAGCGCGTCGTACAGCTTGTTCTCGGCCCAGACGTCGACGACGTCCATGTTCAGGCCCGGGGCCGCGCCGCCGAGGTCGAGCATGTGGCCCGTTACGCCCGCGAACGCCACGGCCTCGCCCTCGAAGAAGATCGGCATGATGATCGCCGCATCGGGCGAGTGCGAGGCCCCCTTGTAGGGGTGGTTGTGCAGGACGATGTCGCCGTCCGTGAAGTCGTCGTCCCACGTCTGGCGGACGCCGCGGATGTACCAGGGCAGCGAGCCGATGTGCATCGGGCTCGTGTCGCTCTCGCAGATCTCACGACCCGTGAGGTCGAAGATCCCGGCGCCCATGTCTTCGGACTCACGGATGATCCCCGAGATCGACATCCGGATCTGCACGGACGCCATCTCCTGCGCGATGGCCTCGAACGCGCCACCGAGCACGCGGAACGTGACTGGGTCGAGCTGGCGCTTGTTGGCTAGCTGGCTGACGGTCGCTTGGCTCATGTCGCAGGTCCTTTTCAGGCCTCGTCGCCGGACAGGTCGGCGATCAGGATTCCATGGTCGTCCAGCCTCACCGAGCGGTCGGGGGGCACGATCACCGTGGACTCGAACTGCTGGATTACGGCCGGGCCCTCGATCTCCTGACCGGGCGCGAGCTCGTCACGCTGGTAGAACGGACAGCTGAACTGCGTCGGCTGACCGTCGACGCGGAACCAGACGTCGTGTGCGGCGTGCGCGCTGGCGTCGGGGCGACCCTCCAACGGCGGCCAAGCGACGCGCGCCATCTCTCCTACGCCGCGAATGCGCACGTTCACGATCTCGATCGACTGGTCCGGGTACGAGCGGTAGTACTCGCGCTCGTGCTGGGCGTGGAAGAGCTCGGTTAGGTCACGGACCCAGTCGTCGTCCACGACCCCCTGCGGACATTCCACGCGCAGCTCGTAGCCCTGACCGCCGTAGCGGCACTCGGCGTAGCGCTCGAGCCGACGCTGGTCCTCGGGAACGCGGTCGCGCTCCATCGCCTCCAACGCTTGCGCCTCGAGCTCGGAGTAGGCCTCGCGCAGGTCGCTGGCCGATCGCCCGTTGCCTTCGCCCTCGCGATCGCCGACGCCGTGCATGACGGTGCGGCCGTACTCGTAGACGGTGTCGCTCGTCAGCAGCCCGAGCGCGGAGGTAGTCCCCGGGTTCGGGGGGACGAGCACGCGCGGGATGTCGAGCCGGGACGCGATATCGCAGCCGAACAGGGGGCCGGCGCCGCCGAAGGTGACGAGCACGAAGTCGCGCGGGTCGAGCCCCTTTCGCACACTGCTCATCTCGATGGCGGCCACCGTCGTCTCGGTGGCGATCTCGAGGATCCCGAGGGCGGCTTCCTCGACGGAGATCCCGAGCGGTTGTGCGATGTGCGTGTTTACGGCGTCGCGCGCAAGGTCGCCACTCACGGGCAGGTCGCCGCCGAGCAGGGCGTCCGGCCGGATCCGTCCGAGCACGACTTGCGCGTCGGTGACGGTGGGCTCGGTGCCGCCCCATCCGTAGCAGGCCGGCCCCGGGTCGGCACCCGCGCTGCGCGGGCCTACCCGCAGGACACCGCCCGAGTCGATGAACGCGATGCTGCCGCCGCCAGCCCCGACGGCCTCGCACTCGACCATTGGCATCATCGTGTGGTAGCCGCCGACGTTCGAGTCGAGGATGTGCTTCATCCGGACCGCGCTGCCAGGGGCCACGCCGATGTCGACCGACGTGCCGCCCATGTCGATCGTGATGACGTTGTCCACTCCCGCGAGCCGCCCGGCCCAGATGCCGCCCAGGACGCCGGCCACGGGGCCCGACATCAGCAGCGACACGGGCAGGTCACGAGCACCGTCCGCGGAGACGACGCCGCCCGCGGAGTTCATCAACCGCAGCTCGTCCTGCACCCCGGATTCGACGAGCCGGTCGGCGAAGCGACCGACGTACTCCCGCACGGACGGTGCCACGTAGGCGTTCAGCGCGGTCGTGGAGAAGCGCTCGTACTCGCGGAATTGGGGGATGACCTCCGAGCTCGTACAGACGAAGACGTCCGGCGCGACTCGCTCACAGATCTCCTTGGCACGTTGCTCGTGCTCGGGCCGGATGAACGAGAACAGGAACCCGATGCCGATCGCATCGACTCCGGCATCGCGCAACTCCGTGGCGGCGGCCTCGACGGCCTGCTCGTCGAGCTCGGCCAGGACGTTGCCATCGCTGTCGATCCGCTCTTCGACGGCGTAACGATGGCGCCGCCGCACGAGCGGGTCAGACTGCCACGGGAGATCCTGGAAGAGGCTGAACGAGTACGGCTTCTTGTGCCTGGCGGCGTGCAGGATGTCCCGGTAGCCGCGCGACGTGATGAATCCGACCTTGGCACCGCGGCGCTGGACGACGACGTTGGTCGCAATGGTCGTCCCGTGCGACACGCGATGGATGTCCCCAACCACGACCCCGGCCAGCTCGGCCACCTTGCCGATGCCCTCGAACGCTGCGGCCGACGGATCCTGCGGCGTGGAAGGGAGCTTGTGAACCGTCGGCGCACCGCGCTCGTCGTCCCACAGGACGATGTCCGTAAACGTCCCGCCCACGTCCACGCCGACACGCAGCATCTCGCCGAGCCCCTCCTCAGTGGGTGACCATAACCGACCGGTTGGCCGGTCAGTTTAACGTAGCAGCGGCCGCCCACAGATGTCAAGACGAGACGCCGAGGGCACCGGCTCGTCCTCCAGCACGTTGACTCGACGGGCGTCCCGGCATACGGTGTATACCGACCGGCTGGCCGGTCAGTCAAATGTCCTCTTGCGGCAGTGAGGAGCGCCTGTGGAAGTCGGCTTGGTCTGCTTCCCCTACAGAGTCGACGAGGTAGTCGCCGTCGCCGAGGTCGCGGACTCTGCACAGCGTCCGCTGCTGTTCGGGCTGCCCGACTCTCCGCTGCTGTTCGCTGACACCTACGTCGGCCAGCAGGCGGTGCTCGCCCGAACACAGCACCTGCACGTTGGCCCCTTCGCCACCAACCCGATCACCCGCCACTACGGCATCCACGCCGCGGTCCACCGCAGCCTCGAGGAGCAGTACCCGGGGCGGTCGTTCATGGCGCTGGCGGCGGGTGACAGCGCGGTGCACTCCTTCGGTATGTCGCCGGCGCGGCCCGAGCAGATTCGAGCCCACGCCCAGGGGGTGCGCGAGCACGGGCCCGAGGGATTCCGCATTCTGTTGGCGGCCGGCGGCCTGAAGGTGGCCCGTGGCGTCGCGACGGCTGGCGACGAGCTGGTATTCGGGCAGGGTCTAGATCGCGGTGCGATCGCCGAGCTGAGCGCCGCCACCGTTGCCGCGCGGGAGGAGGCCGGGCTCCAAGCCCCCCTGCGGCGCTGGGCCTACGTGATCGCGGACATTTGGGCTAGCGGCGACGGCTCGGACGACCGCGACGAGCGCGCAGCGTTCCAGGGAATGCTGATGGCCTACAGCCGCCAGGCGATGTCAGCAACCTATGCCGGCAAGAACGTGCCGGACCACCTCCAGCCGCGGCTGCGCCAGCTCTACGAGGCCTTCAGCTTTGAGCGCTACGGCGATGCGTCGAACGCGCGCCTGCTCGAGCGCTTTGAGGAGGAGGAAGCGTTCCTGCGCCGGCGCTTCGCCGTGTCCGGGACGCCCGCTGAGGTGGCTGACCAGATCAATGTCGGCGTGGCCGACTGCGGCGTCGATGGGGTCTGGATCGGGATCCTGACCCGTAAGGCACGCGCGATCATGGAGTTGTTCATCGAGGGGGTGCTCCCCGCGCTCGAGCGCAAGACGGGGGACCCGTAGACCTCCCCGACTGAGGACTACGTCCCGCCCACCGACCCGGCCGAGCTCGACGCCCGGCTTGCACAGGGGGAGCACCAGGCCTGCCAGCGCGCCGACCGGACGCTCGCCCGGACGATGGTCGCCATGGGCCTGTAGCTCTAGGCAGGCGCCGCCGCCTTGGGTGCGAGCGGCTGGCCGCGGCTGGCCCGGGCGATGAACTCGCCGCTTCCCGGGGCCGCCACGAGCTCGCCGCGATCGATCACCGGGGAGCCTCGGAGGAACACCCTCTCCGGGGCCCCGACGACCTCCATGCCCTCGTACATGCAGTAGTCCGCATTGGAATGCTGGGTCGACGCGGAGATCGTCACTCGCCGCTCGGGATCGAAGATGACGATGTCGGCGTCGCTGCCGATCGACAGCGTGCCCTTGCGCGGGTGCAGCCCGAACGTCTTGGCCGGGTTCGTGGCGAGCAGCTCGACCATGCGGTTGAGCGAGATCCGGCCTGCGCGCACCCCGAAGTGATGCAGCAAGAGCAGGCGGTGCTCAATGCCGGGAGCACCGTTGGGGATCTTGGAGAAGTCGTCGCGGCCGATGGCCTTCTGTTCCATCGTGAAGGCGTTGTGGTCGCTGGACACGATCGAGAGCGCATCCGTCTGCAGCGCTCTCCAGAGGACGTCGTGATTACGCGCCGCTCGCGGCGGCGGAGTGTAGACGTAGCCGGCCGGCTCGAAGCCGGGCCGGTCCAGCGCGTCCTCGTCGACGAACAGGTAGTGGGTGCATGTCTCCGCCTCGACGTCCCAGCCCGCCCTCCGGGCCCGCTCGACGTGGACGAGCGACTCCTCGCAGGAGACGTGGACGACGTACAACGAAGCACCGGCGATACGGGCGAGCTGGATGACCCGGTGGGTGGCCTCGGCCTCGGTCAGCGGGGGCCGGGTCCGGCCGTGCCAGCGCGGCTCCGTCTTCCCCTCGGCGAGGGCCTGACGGACGAGCACGTCGATCGCGTCGCCGTTCTCGGCGTGCACCATGACAAGCGCGTTCGTGCGCGCGGCGAGCTGCAGCGTCTCGAACAGCGCCGCATCGTCGAGCATGAGGTCGCCCTTGTAGGCGGTGAAGACCTTGTAGGTCGGCACGCCGAGCTTCGGCAGCTGCGCGAGCTCCTCGAGCGTCCGGTCCTGCCCGAGCCCGGTGACAAACATGTGGAACCCGACGTCGACGACGGGCTGACGGATCGTCAGCCGCTCGCGCCAGTCCGACAGAGTCTCGAGGAAGTCCTGCCCGGGCCCGGGGACGCAGAAGTGGATGACGGTCGTCGTACCACCGAACGCGGCCGCGATCGTGCCGGACGTGAAATCGTCGCACGTCACAGTGCCCGCCGCCGGCGTCTCGAGGTGGACGTGCGGATCGATCATCCCCGGGAGGACGTACCTACCCGTGGCATCAACGACCCGGTCGGCCGCCACGTCCAGCGGCGCGCCGACTGCCGCGATCGTCTCCCCGTCGACGTAGACGTCCGCGAGGTAGGCGTCGCCCGCCGTGACGACGAGCCCGCCCGTGATCAGCGTCTTCATGCCGTGCTCCCTCCTCCCGGCGACGCGAAGGTCAGCACGCGATGTATCCGCCGTCCATGACCAACGAGGCCCCCGTCATGAACGACGACTCGTCGGAGGCCAGGAAGACGGCGCCGGGCGCGATCTCCTCGGGCTCGCCGAGCCGCCCGATCGGGTGCAGGTTGGCGAGATCCTCCAGCGTGCCCTGCGGGCCCTCCCGATCCTCGAACTGGCGGCGCAGCAGCGGCGTGTCGATCGCGCCCGGGCAGAGCGCGTTCACCCGCACCCCCCGGTCCGCATAGTCGAGCGCCATGCTGCGCGTGAGGTTGAGCACCCCGCCCTTCGAGGCGGTATACGCGGCGAAGTTCCGCGCCCCGACGAACGCGAGCTGAGACGCCACGTTGATGATCGAGCCGCGCTCATGCTCCAGCATGTGCGGCAGCGCCTCGCGCGACATCAGGAAGACCGCCTTCAGGTTGGTCCCGAGCACGCGATCCCACATCGACTCCGAGGTGTCGATCACCGATGCGACGAGCTCCTGGCCGGCGTTGTTCATGAGCACGTCGATCGTTCCGAACGCCTCGACGGTCGACTGCACCATGCGCTCGGCATCGGCCGCCACCGCGACATCGCCGGTCACGGCGCGCGCGCGCCCGCCGGCGCCCTCGATCGCCGCTGCCGCCTCCTCGAGCGGCTCCGCTCTCCGGCCGGCGAGCACAACTGACGCGCCCTCGCGTGCGAACGCCTCCGCCGACGCCCGGCCGATCCCGGTCCCGGCCCCGGTCACCAACGCCACCTTTCCAGCCAGCCTCACAGCCTCTCCTTCACGTTGTCAGAACTCCCGCACACGAATCAGGCCGCCAACGTGGCCGCCTGGAGCCGTTCCGAAGCGCGCCGATGGCGCGCGAGCATCTCGGCGGTGCCGTCCAGTCGCAGCTCGCCGTCCTCGACGATCGCCCGGCCCGCCACGATCGTGTGGCGGGGCGATGTGGGTCCGCAGCGAAGCCAGGCCTCGATCGGATCCGACAGCGCGCCCGCGAAGCGGATCCCCTCCTGCGGCCACACGGCCACGTCGCCGGCAGCGCCCACGGCCAGCACGCCGAGCTCGCCCTCGCGGCCGAGGCAGGCCGCTCCCTCCCGCGTGGCCATGACGAGCACGTCGCGAGCCTGCATCGCGGGCGCCCCCTGCCTGAGCCGCCCGATCAGCAGTGCGGTACGGGCCTCGAGCCACATCGAGCCGGTGTCCGAGTCCGCGGACCCGTCGCATGCCAATCCGACGGGAGCGCCGGCGGCACGAAGCTCGCCGATGGGTGCGAGCCCCGCCCCGCTCAGCATGCTGGCGCTCGGACAGTGCGCCACCCCTATCCTCGCCTGCCCGAGGCGGACGACCTCATCGGCGTCCGGCCGGATGCAGTGCGCCACCCACGTGCGATCGCTCAGCCAGCCGATGTCGTCGAAGTACTCCACCGGCCGGCAGCCGAAGTGCTCGCGGGCGAAATCGTCGTCCGTGCGGTCGGCCGCCAGGTGGGTGTGCAGCCGGACGTCTAGCCGCTCGGCCAGCTCGGCGGTGCTCCTCATGAGCTCCCGGCTCGCGCACATGAGCGAGTGCGGCGCCAGGCCGATCCGCAGCATCGACCCCGGCGACGGGTCGTGGTAGCGCGCGACGAGCCGCTCGGACTCCGACAGGATGTGGTCGAGATCACGGGCGAGCTCGTCCGGCGGCAGGCCGCCGTCCTTCTCCGACATGTCCATGGACCCGTACGTGGGCTGGAATCGCAGTCCCACCTCAGCCGCCGCCTCGATCTCGGCGCTCAACAGGTCGCCGGCCCCGACCGGATGGATGTAGAGATGATCCGTTGTCGTCGTGCAACCGCCGAGGGCGAGCTCGGCGAGACCGACCCACGTCGAGACGTAGACCGACTCCTCGTCGAGCTGCGCCCAGAGCGGGTAGAGCGCGCCCAGCCAGTCGACGAACACCGCCGCGGTCGCCGGCCGGTAGGAACGGGTCAGGTTCTGCGAGAGGTGGTGATGGGTGTTGACGATCCCCGGCGTGACCAGGCACCCTGTGGCATCGAGCGTCCTCGCCGCCGGCGGCTCCGAGCCCGCACCCCCGACGCCTGAGATCAGCCCTCCGGAGATGGCCACCCAGCCGCCGGGGATCTCGCGCTCATCGTCGTCCACGGTGGCGACGAGCTTCGCGCCCGCCACCAGCAGGTCCGCCTGATCTGCCTCCCCCACGTTAGTCAAGCCCGATCGACGGATCGATGTACTCGTTCGTGTGGACGTCCTCGGCCGTCAGGCCCTTCTTGATCGGAGTCCCGCGCTCGGCGAACACCGGCGCGAGCTGCTCGTCGATGACGCGCTGCACCCGCTCCTGGTCGAAGTCGCCGACCGTGTCGTTGGGCCCGTTCGAGATGATCTTCTCGTCGAGCATCGTCTTGACGGCGTACTCGTTGCCCTCGGGCGTGAGCGGCACGGGCACCTTCATCTCGTCCGACAACCGGATGAGCGCATCGTTCGTCGGCTCGGGGTCCTCGACGTAGCTGACGATCGCCTGCTGGACCATCGGCACGACCTTCTCGAGACACTCCGGGTAGTCCTTGATCGTGTCGGGCCGGACGGCGAGGTTCTCCGGATAGATCTCGTAGCCGGCGTCGTTGATGAGCAGGTAGTCCACCGGCCTGCCCCACTGACGGATGTCGTTTTCGTAGCGGTAGGGCTCGTTGCTGGCGTAGCCCTGGATCACGAGCTTGCCGGCCTCCGTGATGAAGCGCGCCGGCGACCCGTCAAAGGAGGAGTCCACCTGGTCCTCGCGCAGGATGCCCTCGTGAAGCAGATAGTCCATGAACGGAAGGCCCTCGAAGTACAGGACCTTGGCCTCGGACTTGCCGATGTCGGCGATCGCTTCGAAGTCGTACGTCTCGGGGTCGAACATCAGCACCTGCGGGTTGATGTCGAGCGTCGCGATTACCGAGACGGTGGGCTGCTTCGCATAGTTCTGGACCTGCTCGTCGGTCGGCATGAAGCCGAAGAACACGTCGGGGTCCTTGTACATCGTCGCGGTGAACGGGGCGAAGCCGGTGTACGGACCGCCGGCCCGCACCTCGACGTCCACGCCGGTGTTCCCGAACGGCCCGGAGTAGCGCCCCCGGTTCGCGTCGACCGTCCCGTCGGGACCCACGAGCGAGTACGCCACCGCGCGCTCGGGAGTCGGGAACCAATCAGACTGAATCACGATCGTCGCAGGGCAGATGTCCTTGAGCACGCCCTTCGACTCAGCCGTGTTCCACGGCACCTCGGTGCTCGCCTGCTCAGTCGTGCTCGCCCCATCCTCGCTGCCGGCTTCGTCGTCGTCGCTCCCGCATGCTGCGAGTGCCAGCACGAGCCCGGCGGCGCATGCGCCGATCAGGGCCATGAACCGTCTCATTGCCACCATCACCTCTCCGTTCATTTGCCCTTTGCCAATTTGCATGCCTCACTGCCGAGCGGACTCGTGCCAGGCGCCCAGCACGCGCTGGCTGAGTAACCCAAACGCCCAGAAGACGACCAGGCCAAGGAGCGACGACAGGAAGATCGCCGCGAACAGCTGCTCGGTCTGTAGCCGCTGGGCATAGATGTCGAGCAGACGCCCGATCCCGGGCTCGCCCTGCCGGAAGAAGAAGTCACCGACGATCGCGCCGATGACCGCCAGCCCGGCGGAGATCCGGAACCCTGTGAAGATCGCCGGAAGCGCGGCGGGCAACTCGAGGCGCCACAGCCGGGCCAGCCGCCCGGCCCCGCCGAGCGTGAATAGATCGTGGTAGCCGACCGCCACCGACTTCACCCCGAACAGCGTGTTCGTGATGATCGGGAAGAGCGAGAACATCACCACCACCGTCACCCGGCTCTCGAAGTCGAAGCCGAACCAGAAGCCGATCAGCGGCACCAGCGCCAGGACCGGGATGGTCTGGAGCACGACCGCGTAGGGATAGAACGAGTTCTCGATCCACCGGGCCTGGCTCATCACGACGCCCACCAAAACGCCCAGCACGATCGAGATCGCCAGGCCGACGAGGGCGACGATGGTCGTCGACCACAGGCCGTCGAGCACCTCGGACAGGTTGCGCTGGTCGAGGAACCCGAACTCGACCACCTCCTGGGGCGGTGGCAGCAGAAATCTCCGCCGGGGGTCGAGCAACACGTAGCTGACCAGGAACCACACCCCGATGAACACCGCGAAGACGAGCAAGGGCTGCCACGCCTGCCGCAGCGCCCTGACCGCCCTCGGCCGTTGCCGAGCCGCGCTCATCCCTCACCTTCCCGCAGCAGCGTGGAGAGCCGGCCGGTGAGCTCGGCGAACGCCGGCTCGAACCGCAGCGTCGTCTCGCGCGGATACGGGAACGGGACCGCGACGTCGGCGAGGATGCGCCCGGGCCGCTCGGACATCACGATGACCCGCGAGGACAGGAACACCGCCTCCTGGATGGAGTGCGTGATGAACAGCCCACCGAACCGCTGCGCCTCGAACAGCCGTACGAGTTCGTCGTTGAGGCGCTCACGCGTGATCTGGTCGAGCGCTCCGAACGGCTCGTCGAACAGGAAGAGCCCCGGGGCCAGAGTGAGCGCGCGCGCGAGCGAGACGCGCATCCGCATGCCGCCCGACAGCGATGCCGGGTAGTGGTCCTGGAAGTCCTCCAACCCGACCAGCCGAATGGCGCTCGCGACCCGCTCGGCCCGCTCCGCCTTCGGGACCTTGCGGAGCTGCGCCATCAGCTCGACGTTGGTGCGGACCGTCCGCCATGGGAGCAGCGTCGCGTCCTGGAACACGTAGCCAAGGCTGTCGCTGCCGACGACGACCCGACCGGACGTCGGCTGGGTCAGGCTGGAGGCGATGCGCAGCAGCGTCGACTTGCCGCAGCCGGACGGCCCAACGATCGAGACCATCTCGCCCGCCCGAGCTTCGAGCGTGATGTCGTGCAACGCCTCCGTGCCGTCGTCGAACCGCTTCGACACGGACTCGAAAGCAAGGATCGGCGCCGGAGCGACCGCCTCCACTGTTTCCCTCTCGGAGGAGATCTCGCTCGAGCCCATGGCGTTCACGCGAGTAGGTCGCTCGACGCGGCCGTCGCCGCGTTCAAGCTGCCTCTCACGCCGCTCTCCCTCCGGCGCCCAGGTAGATCCGTGCGAGCGCCCGCGTCATCATCGTGCTGACGTTCGCCATGGCCTCGTTGATGTGCGCATTCATCAGCCGCGCCGCATGCTGCGCGTCCCGCTCGGCGATGGCCTCGACGATCTTGTCGTGCTCGGCCCGCGTGATCGCGATCCGCTCCTCACTCCCGAAATCGACCATCCGGATCACCCAGATGCGGTCGTTGATCTGAGCGAGCATGCCGAGCAGGGACGCGTTGGCACTCAACTCCGCGACGCCTACGTGGAACCGAACGTCGGCGTGGTCGTAGCTCTCCTCGTCCCCTTCGGGGTTGGGGGCCGGTGTGTCCCATGACGTGTGCAGGGCCTCGATCGCCTCGTCGCTTGCGCGCTCGCAGGCCTGCGTCACGGCGGCGCACTCGATGGCCGCCCGCACGAGGTATATGTCCTCGAACTCACGGACGTTGAACTGGCGCACGAAGCGCCCGCCGTTCTCGGAGCTGACGAGGCCCTCGATCTCTAGGCGGCGCAGGGCATCGCGGATGGGCGTGCGGCTGACGCCATAGCGCTCCGACAACGCCTCCTCGCGCAGTCGCTCGCCGGGTTTGAAGTCGAACCGCGTGAGATCGCGCTTGAGCGCCTCGTAGGCGTCTTGGTTGCGAGAAGTCGGCTTGGTCAACGGGTGAGGATCCAGAATTGTGTCCAGCTTTGTATCCAGACTGCGCGAGGGCCAACCTACACAAACGCCGAAGCGACTGTCAACGTCCCGCTCAGCGCGTAGCGCCCGTTTCGCTCGCTAGCATCCGGTACCGGCATTCCGTTCATGCCTTCGTTCGCCGACACCGACCAGCCCGGCATGCAGTCTCGCCGCAGGGATCTGCTGTCCACCCTTGCCGAAGGGACGGCTGGTGTGGTCGGAGACGAGTTCCTCCGCAGCCTGGTCCGGCATGTCGCGCTGGCGTTCGACGCCAGGTTCGCCTTCGTCGCGGAGGCCAGCGACGCGAACGGAGAGCACGTGAGCGTGATCAGCGGCTGGTACGACGGCGACTGGATGGACGAGCCGTTCGAGTACGACACCGGCGGGAAGCCGTGCGCGCTCGTCGTGGAGCATGCGGTCGTCGCGTTCCCGGAGGCGCTGACGACGCGTTTCCCCGAGGCCAAGCCCGCGATCGACATGGGCCTCGAGAGCTACCTGGCGGTGTGCCTGCGCGCCGCCGACGCCACCCATCTCGGCCACATGGCCGTGATGGACGCACGGCCGATGACGGCGGGGGACGATGACGTCGCGGCCATGCGCATCTTCGCCTCGCGAGCAGGCGCCGAGCTCGAGCGTCGTCAGCAGGCGGCCGCCCTGCGGCGCTCGCGCGCCCGTGTCATCGAAGCCGCCGACGCGGGACGCCGGCGTGTCGGCCGCGATCTGCACGACGGCGCGCAGCAGCGTCTCATGGCCGTCGGCAACCTGCTCCAGGTCGCTCGACGCAAGCTCGACGACGACCACGAGGCCGCCGCCGTCCTGGGCGCCGCCCACGCCGAGCTGGGAGCGGCCCACGCCGAGCTCCGCGATCTCGCGCGCGGGCTGCATCCCGTGGCGCTCTCCGAGCGGGGGCTCGCCCGCGCGCTCGAGGGGCTCGCGGCCGGTTGCCACACGCCGGTCACCGTCGACGTCCGCGCCGACGAGCTGCCGGAGCAGATCGAGCTCGCCGCTTACTTCCTCGTCAGCGAGTCGCTGACGAACGCGGGCAGGTACGCCGGCGCGAACTCGATCCAGATCCGTGTCGAGCGCGAGCGCGGCGCGCTGCTGGTCGAGATCGCCGACGACGGCCGTGGGGGCGCGGACGCCGCGGCCGGCACCGGACTGCACGGACTGGCCGACCGGATCGACGCGCTCGGTGGACGGTTCGACGTCCACAGCCCGCCCGGAGCCGGGACTCGCGTGAGCGCGAGGTTGCCGCTGACCGCCACCGACCCTGCTGGGTAGGTTCGGCGGTGGAGGCCGTTCGGGTCAACGGGCTCGAGGTCGCCTATGAGCGCGCCGGCGAAGGACCTCCGCTGGTGCTTGTGCACGGCGCCGCGGGGGATTCCCGCATGTGGGGGCCACAGCTCGTCCTGGCCGACGAGTTCACCGTCGTCGCCTGGGACGAGCCCGGGGCGGGCCGCTCCTCGGACGTGCCCGGGGACTTCGCGTTGGCGGACTACGCCGACTGCCTCGCCGCGCTGATCGGCGCGCTCGATCTCGGGCAAGCCCACGTGGCCGGTCTGTCCTGGGGCGGCACCGTGGCGCTGGAGCTGTACCGCCACCACCCCGAGCTGGTCGCGACCTTGCTGCTCGCCGACACCTACGCCGGCTGGAAGGGGTCGCTGCCCGAGGGGGAGGTCCGCGCCCGCGTCGAGGGCCTTCGGCAGCTGCTCGCCGCGGCCGACCACGCGTTCGACCCCACGCTTCCGGGGCTGTTCGCCGGCGATCCGCCGGCCGAGTTCGTATCGCTGCTGGAAGCAATCGCCGCCGACGTTCGCCCCGACAGCATGAGGACGGCGCTGCTCGTGATGGCCGAGGCCGACCAGCGCGACCTGCTGCCCCGCATCGCTGTGCCGACCCTGCTGATCTGGGGGGAGCGGGACGCGCGCTCGCCGCTGAGCGTCGCGCGCCAGTTCGAGCACGCGGTCCCCGACACGACGCTCCTCGTCATCCCGGGCGTCGGGCACGTGAGCAACCTGGAGGCGCCAGAGCAGTTCAACGACGCCGTCCGCGAGTTCTGCCGCACTCATCCCCCACGGAGGGCGCCAGCCGGATAGGTTCTGCTCACCGGCGACCGAGAGGAGCATCCGTGTACGCACGCGTAGTCAGGTTCACCGACGTGGATCCGGATCACCTGGCAGGGCGGTTGGAGGACGTCGAGGCGAGCGACGGACCCCCAGTGGACATCCCGGCCAAGGGCGTCCAAATCCTCCACGACCCGGATCAGCGCACCGCGGTGGTGATCCAGCTCTTCGAGACGGCCGATGACATGTCATCGGCGGAAGCCGCACTCGAGGCGATGGACCCGGGGGAAACGCCGGGGACGCGCGCCTCGATCGACCGCTGCGAGATCAAGGCCGAGGTGGGACCTGGGTAAGGCGCGCCTAGGCGCCCGGGACGGTCTCGAGCCGCGGGCGGCCCTCGACCTGCCCGACCCACGGCTGGGCCGAACGGCCCCACACCTCGACCTGCGGCTCGAGCCAACTCGTGTCGTCGAGCGTGCCGGCCTTGAGCCAGACGACCTCAGGGAAGGCCGGGCTCAGCGAGAAGATCGGCGACCCACACGCCGAGCAGAAGTTGCGCTCGGTCTCGCCACCGGACGCATCCGCCGCCGTCTTGAACATGGCGAGGGTGTCGCCCTTCACCTCGAGCGCATCGGCCGGAAGGCCGACCACGATCGAGAAGGCCGTCCCCGTCTGGCGCTGGCACTCACCGCAGTGGCACACAGCCGTCGCCACCGGTTCCGCGTCGCACGAGTACGTGACGCTGCCGCACATGCAATGACCGTCGAGCTTGCCCATGCCGCCATCCTACGGGGCATGCACGGCGGCGCCAAAGGCCACTGAATGGACAAGCGACAGCTCACGACCGGCGTGGCGAAGTACCTCGTCAACCCGCTCGTCCGAACGCTCTTTCGCGTGGGGGTCCCGGCGCCCGGCACGGCGATCCTCGAGACGGTCGGCCGCAAGTCGGGCCAGCCGCGGTTGACGCCGGTGACCAACGGCCTCGCCGGCGACACCTTCTGGATCGTCACGGAGCACGGACATCGCGCCAGCTACGTGCGCAACATCGAGGCCAACCCGCGCGTGCGCGTGAAGGTCGGGCAGCACTGGCGCTCCGGCACGGCCGCCGTGGTTCCCGGCGACGATCCGCGGGCGCGCCTGAAGGCGATCGCCCACGCCCGGCGCTCGGCTCGTATACACACCGCGACGGTGCGGCTGCTGCAGACCGAGCTGCTCACCCTCAGAATCGACCTCGACACCGACGCCTGACCGGGCCGTGTCGCAGGGCAACGTCGACATCGTGCGCCAGTTCGTGCTCCTCGAGCTCGAAGAGGCGCTGACATACGCCGATCCGGACATCATCTGGAACCCGGTCGAGGAGCCGCCGAGGCGAGGGCATGACGCGGTCCGGGAGAACCTGGAGCGCTGGGAGAGCGGCTGGGAGGAGTACGAGGCGATCCCTGAGCAGTTCGTGACCACCGGCGACCGAGTCGTCGCGACGGTCCATGTCCGAGGGCGCGCCGCGGGAGCGGGATCGAGGTCGACGCGTACCTCTACGAGGTCTACACGCTGCGCGACGGCAAGATCGTGCGCATGGACGAGTTCACCGAGCGAGTCGACGCCCTCGAAGCCGTTGGGCTCAGCTCGCCACCGCAGTGAGCGCCATGCCCGGAAGCTCTGTGCCTCCCTCTGTGCCGAACGGGGCGAAGGCGGCGCTGAGTTGAGCCTTGAGGGCCTCCCGCTCGTCCTCTGACATTCCCCTGAGCGCCAGCGCCGCCGGCCCGCCGGTGTCCGTCACATATGCCGTGTAGTCGGCGATGTCGCGGAAGGTGAAGCGAACCGGGACCTGCTCGGTGCGCACGCTGGTGAAGCCGGCGCCGCCGAGCAGCGCCCGCGTCTGCTCCTCGTTCGCCATGGCGAACGGGCTCGGCGCCCCGGGTTCGGGTGGCGGCATATGCCCGCGCTCGACCAGGAGGCCGAACCCGATCGTGACCCACGGGTTGTGCTCGGGCGCGCCCCAGACGGCAAGTACGAGCCGCCCACCGGGGCGCAGCACGCGGCGAGTCTCGGCGAGCGCCGCGGCGGGATCGACCATCAGCATGTACCCGAACCGGCAGAGCGCTCCGTCGACCGAGTCGGATTCGAGCTCGATGCGCTCGGCGTCCATCACCAGGTACTCCGCGTTCTCGACCTCGAGCTCGGCGCCGCGGCGGCGGGCCACATCGACCATCGCCGGGGAGAAGTCGGTCGAGATCAGCCGGCCCCGCTCGCCGGCAATCGCAACCGCTTCGAAGCCGGTGTCGCCAGCTCCGGCGGCAAGCTCGAGCAAGGTGTCGGCGGGCCGCGGCGCCAGCTCCTCGAGCATCCACTCCCGCACGGGGGCGATGGTCTGCTCGGTGCGCGCTCTCCAGCGCTCCCAACCCGGGGCGACCTTCTCAGCGATCTCGTAGATAGCGCGGCGGTGGTGGTCGGCGAGGGTCGAATCCATACACGCGACGCTACGGAGCGGTCGGCATCGCCGCTACGGGCGAAACACCCAAATCGCGCAGCGATCCCGCGTGGGTAATCCTCTGTAGGCGCGCCTACACCAGGTCCTGCTCGTAGGCGTAGGCCGTGGCCGCCGCCCTACTCGAGAGTCCCAGCTTGCCGAAGATGTTGCTCACGTGGCGGGCCACGGTCTTCTCGCTCAGGAACAGATCGGCGGCGATCGCTCGGTTCGTCTTGCCGGTGGCCACGAGCCGCAGCACCTCGAGCTCGCGCGCGGTCAGCCCGCCGGCAGGCTTGGGGGGCGCCTTCCGCGTGAGCGACTGCGCGTGCGCGAGGTCGGTGGCGGCGCCGAGCTCCTGGAAGACCCAGCACGCGGCGTCGAGCTCCATCTCCGCGCTGTCGTGGTCCCCGAGCTGGCGGCACGCGAGGGCGATCAGGACGCGGACGCGTGCGGCCTCGTACGGCACCTCGACCCCTCGCCACACCGTCCACGCGTGGCGCAGCGCACCGAGCGCGGCACGCGCGTCGTCCTCGAGCAGCAGGACGGCCCCCTGCGCGTGAGCGGCCCGACCGCGCAGAAGCGGTGCGTCGACGTCGTCGGCGATCCGCGACAGCTCATCGGCGGCGGCGCGTGCCGCTTCCACGTCACCGGCGGCGGACATGATCTCGACCAGCGCCGGGAGCAAGCGCGAGCGCGTCAACGGGTCCCCGGCTTCTTCGACGACGCGGCGGATCGCGGCGTCCGCGACGCCGACCTGACCCTGCGCCAGTCGCAGCCGTGCCAGACCGGGCTGCGGCTCTCGTCCCCAACGGCTCGCCTGTTGGAACGCCTCCTCCGCCTGCGCGAACGCCCCGCGCAGGCGGTGCACCTCACCCTGCTCGTAGTGGGCGGCGCCGAGCGCGGGCTGACCGCGCTGCGAGAGCCGATCGCAGGCTCGCTCCGCCGCGACGGCGGCGTCCGGCCACGCGCCGTGCAGCTGCATGATCTCCGCGCGATGCACAAGGCAGTTGCCGCTGAACGGGACGAGATCCGGCTGGGACTCGCACCAGCGGGTGAGCGCCGCGGTCCACTCCTGCGCCCGACGCAGATCGAAGACCTGCTGGCAGGCCTCGATCACGCTGCAATAGACGGCCCCGGCGATCATCTCCGGTACTTCGTCCGCCATGACGGCGACCATGGCCTCGTCGAGCAAGGACATTCCCTCGACGGTCCGTCCCTGTGCGATCAGCGCCCGACCCTGGATGTTGCGGGCGACCGTCACCAGCTCGACGTCACCGAAGCGAGCGCCGATCTCGGCGACCCGACCGGAGATCTCGTGAGCGCTCGCCCAGTCCCCCGCGAACGCGTGCTCGAGTGCCACCGGCACCAGCAGCTGCCCCCGCTCCACGCTGTCCTGCCGCCCATCGTCGAGCAGGCGGCGGGCTCGAGCGAGCCAGCCGCTCGCGCGGGCGAGCTCGCCGCCGTTCATCAGGACGAACACGATCCTGCCGGCGCACCGGACCGCACCCCGCGCGTCACCGCCTTCAAGGGTCTCGCGATGCGCACGCTCCCAGAGCTCGACGCTGTCCTCGTCCCGGCCGAGCAAATACGCCGCCGTGGCGAGCCGCTCCAGGTCCTCCGGCTCGAGCCCAGCCTCGCGATCGGCAGCCGAGAGCTGGGCGAAGGCTTGCGCCCACGCTCGCCTCTCGAAGGACTCCCGGCCCCGCGCGTGTGCTGCCTCCAACGGCTCGCCGGCCACGAGGTCATCGTACGCTCGGCGTTCGGCGCTCACGGCTTCAGAGCATGAACCCGTCGGGCTCCAAGCCGAGCAGGATCTTGCCGATTGCCTCGTACGTCGGGGGCGCGACGAAGAGATGCTGGGTGACCGCGTGCACGTCGCGGAGGCACCGCTGGAGTGGGCTCGAGGCGAACACCGCAGTGCCTCCGGCCGTCGTGTACATCCGATCGACAGCGTTGGCGGAGGCCGCCGTCGCATGTGTGGCCGCGATCCGCAGCAATCCTTGTTGCTCCTCCGTCATAGGGGCGCCCGCCTGGACCAGCTCCCACGTGCGCGTCGTCTCCTCGACCAAGAGGGCGCGCGCCGAACGGACCGTTGCCATGGCCTCGCAGACCGCGATCTGTACGGTCGTCCGGGTCGACAGCGTCGTGGCCATGCCAAACGGTGTCTTGGTTGTGGCCAGGCGGAGCAGCTCGTCGATCGCGGCCCTTGCGATGCCAAGCGCCGACGCCGCCATCCCGGCGGAAAACAATCCGACGATGGGAAAGCGGAACAGCGCACCGTCTTGGACCGGATCGGGAAACGGCACGGGCGAGGCCCGGTGCTCCGGCACGAACACATCGGAGACCTCGACGTCGTGGCTTCCGGTCGCTCGAAGGCCGGCGGTGTCCCAGGTGTCGATGATGCGCCAGTCCGACGCCTCGAGCCAGGTCGTCACGATTTCGGGTCCCGTCGGCCCTTCCGACATTGCGTCTCCCTTGAAGACGATGCTCGCGAGTGCCAGCCAGTGACAGTGGTGGCAGTTGCTCACGAACGTCCATCGCCCGCTGACGCGATACCCACCTTCCACCTCGAGGGCACGGCCGCTCGGGGCGAAGACGCCGTTGACCACCAAATCGGGCGCGCTCCCGAGCTCGCGAGCTCCCTCTTGCGCGAGGAACGATTGGAGCACGCCTGCGACGCTGCAGTTCAGCGCGCACCAAGCCGCCGAACCGTCGTTGCGGGCGAGCTCCTCCACGACCTCGAGAATGGTGATCGGGTCCGCCTCCAAGCCTCCGAGCTGATGCGGCCGACCGAGGCGGAAGAAGCCGGCGTCGGTCAGCCCGTTCGCCATCGCCGCAGGTAGGCGTCGCTCTCGCTCGCCCAGCTCGGCGTTCTTCCGAAGAACCGCACCGAGCTCCTGTGCCGTGCCGACGGTGTCGGTCTGCTCTTGGGTGGTCATTCGCGGCACTATCCGCACAGCCGCCGGGGGCGGCAAGTACCGGTTCTGTACTTGGCAACCAGTGGCCGGCGAATTGGAGGAAGATGGCCGTGTGAGGTCGTACGGCCAGTTCTGCCCGGTGGCCAAGGCCGCCGAGATCCTCGCCGAGCGCTGGACCCTGCTTGTTGTCCGCGAGCTCCTCGCCGGAAGCCATCGGTTCAACGAGCTGCGCCGCGGGGTTCCGCTCATGTCGCCGACGCTGCTCTCCAAGCGCCTCGCGGAGCTCGAGCGCGCCGGGATCGTCGAGCGGCGGCCGCTCGAGGTGGGCCGCGGCTTCGAGTACTGCCTGACCCCGGCGGGTGAGGAGCTTCGACCCGTTGTCGAGCTGCTCGGCGCTTGGGGGGGCCGATGGGTAAGTCACGACATCGGCCCGGAAGACCTCGACCCAGCACTGCTGATGTGGGATGTACGTCGGCGCGTGGACACGGCCGAGCTGCCGACACAAGACGCGGTGGTGCGCTTCAGCTTCCGCGGTGCCCGCTCGGGGAGGCGCTGGTGGTGGATCGTGGTGGACGGCGACGAGGTCGACCTCTGCGTCACCGATCCCGGTCGCGACGTCGACCTGACCGTTTGGGCGAGCCTCGAGGCGATGACCCGTGTCTGGGTCGGGCACCTCGCGATCGAGGACGCTCTGTCCTGCGGCGATCTTGCCTGTGACGGCTCAGCCGAGCTCGCTCGCAGCCTGCCTCGATGGATCGGGATACCTTCGAGCGCACGCGAGCGCGCCGACACGCTCAGCGCCTGACTCTCGGTCTTGTCGGGTGTGGCGTCGCTGCCGAGTTTCAACAAGCGTCCTTTGCGGGCATGTCAACCCCGGATGCGCCGTCCCGTCCGCTCACGCCTGCTCGTCGTCGCCTTCGTATGCGCGGCGCTCGCCCTCGCCGCCCTCGCCCAGGCGGGCAGCGCCGCCGCGGCGCCGCTTCGGTACGTCGCGCTCGGCGACTCCTACAGCGCGGCGTCTGGGGTGCTCCCGCCCGATCCCACAGCGCCGCTTCAGTGCCTGCGCTCGATCCGCAACTACCCGCACGTCATCGCGAGCACGATCGGGGCGCAGCTGACCGACGTCACCTGCGGCGCCGCGGACACCGGTGACTTCGCCGCCGCGCAGTACCCGGGCGTCGCCCCGCAGCTCGACGCGCTCAGGCCGGACACTCAGCTGGTGACGATGACGATCGGCGGCAACGACAGCAGCGTCTTCATCAACACGATCCTCTCCTGCGGCGCCGCCGGACTGCTCACGCTCGGCCAGGGCAGCCCCTGCAAGGACAAGTACGGCTCTTCTTTCGAGGACACGATCCGCACCGTGACCTACCCGTCGCTGGTGAACGCGCTGAGGGCGGTCCGGGCCAAGGCGCCACTCGCGAGGGTCGCGATCCTCGGCTACCCGTGGATCATGCCGGCCACCGGCGGATGCTTCGCCAAGATGCCAGTCGCGAAGGGCGACGTGCCCTACGTCCGCGGCATCCAGACCACGCTCAACGACGCCGTCCGGCGCGCCGCCGCCGCGACCGGGGCGATCTACGTGAACCTCAACACCGTCTCGAACGGCCACGACGCCTGCCAGCCGATCGGGGTCCGCTGGGTCGAGCCCGTCCTACAGGGCACGAATCCGGTGATCGTGCACCCCAACGCGCTAGGCGAGTCCAACATGGCTGCCCAGGCGATCTCGGTCCTGCGCCTGCGCTAAGCGGCCAGCGGCTTCTCGTAGACGGCGAGGTCGCAAGGCGTCGCGAGCAGCGGGGCCAGGTGCGGATGCGCGTCCTCGATGTTGCCGGTGCGGACGATGCGGTAGCCCCTGCGCCCATACCACGCCTTCAGGAACTCCTTGCTCGGATGGCGCCAGGCGCGCGGCAGCAACAGCTCGAGCTGCATTGCCCGGCGGCCGCGCTCCTGGCTGTGTCGCTCGGCGAAGTCCAATAGGGCGCGACCGGCGCCCGTGCTCCGGTGCTCGGGGGCCGCGACGAGCAGCCCGAACTCGCTTGCGTCTTCGCCGACGTCATGGAGGCGGACGCTGCCGGCGAGCTCGCCACCCCGGGTGGCAACGGCGATCTGTCCGGCCGCGATCAGCTCCGCGACCTCGGTGGCGGTCGTCCGTGTCGCCCCGTCGCGCCAGAGTCCGCTCTCGGCGGTCGCGTAGACGTCGTTGATCAGGCTCGTCAGGCGATCGACGAGCTCCGCGTCGTCGCTGACCGCCGGGTCCAGCAGCCGGATGTCCATGTCACGCGCGGCATGCGGGCTCATACGTGGGGACTACCCATTCCAATCAAGCTGTCAGCGCTCGGCCTTGAAGCGGCGGAGGCGCAGCGCGTTGGCCACGACGGAGACGCTCGAGAAGGCCATCGCCGCCCCCGCGATCACGGGGTTGAGCAGGCCGACCGCGGCGAGCGGCACCGCGGCGAGGTTGTAGCCGAACGCCCACGCGAGGTTCTGCTTGATGGTCCGGAGCGTCGCCCGGCTGAGCCGGATGGCATCCGCGGCGGCGCACAGGTCGCCGGACACGAGCGTCAGGTCCGATGCCTCGATTGCCACGTCGGTGCCGGTCCCGATGGCGAGGCCGAGATCCGCCTGCGCGAGCGCCGGGGCGTCGTTGACGCCGTCGCCGACCATCGCGACCACGCGGCCCTCCGCCTGGAGGCGCCTGACCACGTCGGCCTTGTCGGCGGGCAGCACCTCGGCGATGACCTCGTCGATGCCGAGCTCGGCGGCGACGGTCCGTGCGGTCGTCTCGTTGTCGCCCGTCAACAGGACCGGGCGCAACCCCAGCTCCTTGAGCGAGGCGACGGCGCCCACCGAGGTCGGCTTGACGGTGTCGGCGACCACGAACACCGCGGTTGCCTGGCCGTCCCAGCCCGCGGCGATGGCGGTCTGACCGCGCTCCTCGGCGGCACGACGCGCGGCGTCGAGCTCGGCCGGGAGGTATATCGCCCAGTCCGCCAGCAGGGCCGGGCGGCCGACCACCAGCGCGTGGCCGTCGACGACGCCTTCCACGCCGAGGCCCTCGCGGTTGCCGAACGACTCGACCGAAGGCAGCGCGCCCTGCTCGGCGTGCGCGGCGCTGGCGATGGCCGCGGCGATCGGGTGCTCGGAGGCGTTCTCCAGCGCACCCACGAGGCGCAGGGCCTGGGCGCGGTCGACGCCGTCGGCCACGGCGACCTCCACGAGCGCCATCTTGCCGGTGGTCACGGTCCCGGTCTTGTCGAGCACGACGGTGTCCACCTCGCGTGTGGACTCGAGCACCTCGGGTCCCTTGATCAGGAGTCCCAGCTGCGCCCCGCGCCCGGTGCCGACCATCAGGGCCGTCGGGGTTGCCAGCCCAAGCGCGCACGGGCAGGCGATGATCAGCACCGCCACGGCGGCGGTCAGCGCGAACGTGGCGCTCTCGCCAGTCCCGAGCCAGAAGCCGAGCGTGCCCACGGCCACGCCGATGACCACGGGCACGAACACCCCGGACACGCGGTCGGCCAGCCGCTGCACCGGCGCCTTGCCGGTCTGCGCCTCGGTGACCAGGGTGGCGATCTGCGCCAGCGCCGTGTCCGCGCCGACCTTGGTCGCGCGGACGACCAGCCGCCCGCCCGAATTGACCGTGGCGCCCGCGACCTCGGAGCCGGGGCCCACCTCCACCGGCACCGGCTCGCCGGTGAGCATGCTCATGTCCACGGCCGAGCTGCCCTCCTCGACCACTCCATCCGTGGCCACCTTCTCGCCGGGGCGCACGAGGAAGCGGTCTCCCGCCCGCAGCTCCTCGATCGACACGCGCCGCTCCTGGCCGTCGTGGTCGATCACGGCTACGTCCTTGGCACCGAGCTCGAGCAGCGCCGTAAGGGCGGCGCCCGCACGGCGCTTCGCGCGCGCCTCGAAGTAGCGCCCGGCGAGGATGAACGTCGTCACGACCGACGCCGTCTCGAGGTAGATCTCGTCGGCGCCGGCGCCGGCCTCTGGAATCAGGTCGAAGCCCATGCGCATGTCCGGCATGCCGGCGTCGCCGATGAACAGCGCGTAGAGCGACCACAGCCACGCGGCGAGGACGCCAAGCGAGACGAGCGTGTCCATCGTCGCCGTGCCGTGCTTGAGGTTCGCCCATGCCGCCTGGTGGAAGGGCCACGCGCCCCAGAGCACGACCGGGGTCGCCAGGTTGAGCGCGAGCCACTGCCAGTCGTCGAACTGGAGCGCCGGCACCATCGAGACGAGCAGCACCGGCAGCGACAGGACTCCCGACACGATCAGGCGGCGTCGCAGCGAGTCGTCCGGGCGCTCCTCGGCGGGCGTGGCGGGCTCCGTCGACGGCAACTCGGCCTTGTAGCCGGCGGCCTCCACCACCTCGACGAGCTGGTCGGGCGCCACGGCCGCGCCATCGAACTCGACGCTCGCCTTCTCGGTGGCGTAGTTGACGGTCGCGGTCACGCCTTCGAGCTTGTTCAGCCTGCGCTCGATGCGGTTGGCGCACGACGCACAGGTCATGCCGTCGATCGGCAGGTCGATGCGCTCGGAGGTGGCGCTCATCGCGCCACCTCCTGCGTGAAGGCTGCCGTGCGCACCTGACCCCCGTGCTTGAACTGCAGGTAGAGGCGGTACCGACCCTCGCTGGGGAACTCCGTCATGAAGCTCACCGTCTCCTCGCCGCCGTCCTCGGGATGCACGTGCAGGTAGGCGAGGTCGCCCTCGCGCAGCGCGACGAGGTGTCCGCCAGCGCCGAGGTAGGGCTCGGTGCGGATCTCCTCGCCTCCGCGGGTGACGGTGAAGCCCAGCTCGGCCTCGCGCCCGGCGCGCAACGAGCCGGAATCCAGGCGCACGCTGTAGCCGTCGCCGGCATCCGCGATCGCCGTCGGGGCGGGCAGCGGCCGGTAGTCGGCCTCGCCGTCCACGGCCAGGTCGGCCGCAAGCGTCTGCGCGTCGTCTTCGTGCTTGAAGTCGGCGAAAACTCGATACGCCCCGGCGTCGGGCAGGGTCAGCCCCACGCGCCAGATGCCGTCCTCCCCGAGCACCGGGTGCACGTGCTGGAAGCCCTGGCCGTCACGCCGGACCACGATGACGTGCATGCGCTTCTCGTGCTCGATCTCGAACTCGCGTACCGGTTCGCCGTCGGCCCCGACGATGCTGAAGCTCATCTCGGTCGGACGCCCGCGGGTGACCTCGGTCTCGTGCAGGACGAGCCGCAGGCCACCCTTGGAGACCGCCAGCCCACGCACCGGGTCGGGAGCAGCAGCCTCCCCTCCCCCGTGCGCGGACATGGCGTCGTCCCCATCGGCCGCGTCGCTGCCTTCGCGATCGGGCCCGATTGCACCGCCGGCGACGCTGGCGCCGACGAAGACGAGCAGCAGACCAGCGGCGAAGCCGGCGAGCTTGACGGGGGCGCTCATGCCATCACCTGCATCCGTCCACGGCTGTGGTGCACGCCTCCGGTGTACTCGTCGCGGCGCAGCAGCATCGCGGCGAGCATGCTCGGCAGCATCGCCACGTGCTCGATGACGAGCAGCGTTCCGAGATCGGGGAGCAGCCCGCTCCACAGAAGGGCGAGGACGCCGAGCGTCGGGATCGCCATCGCCGCGGTCATGTCCGCGCACGCACGCCAGGCGTGACCGCGATATCGCATCCAGGCGACCATCGGCGCGGTCATCGTCACCGCCATCGCGGAGATCATCAGGGCGTCGGTGTCGTGGAGGCTCATGCCGACCCCGCGCAGGGCGAGGCCGAGCGGGGGAAGCAGCACCCCCATGCCGAGGAACATCGCCACCACCATCTCGAGGTAGTGGCGCACGAAACGACGGGTCGACGCGCTCATGCCGCCACCGCGTCGTAGCCGGCCTCGTCGATGGCGCTGACCACGTCACGCGCGTCGACGTCCGCGCCGCGAACGCGCACGAGCTTCGTGTCGAGGTCCACGTCGACGAACTGCACGTCTGAGACCCGCGACACCTCGTCGGTGATGGCGACCTTGCAATGGCCGCAGCTCATGCCTTCGACCACGAACGTGAGGGCCGTCGGCTGAATGTTGGCGCTGTCGTTGTGAGAGGACCGCATGGTCTGCCCTTCGCTTCGCTTACGATACCACCGGGGGGTATGCCCGGTCTGCGCGAGACTGTAACACCCCTAGGGGGTATGTCAAGGACCAATTCGCAACTTCGCGGTCGTAGTGGTCCCGACACCCCCGCAGGGTATACTCGCCCGCATGCCTACGACCACGAGCGCACAGACCCGCGGCTACACGACCACCAAGGAACAGCTACTCACGCGCCTGAAGCGCATCGAGGGTCAGGTGCGCGGGATCGAGGGCATGGTCGAGGACGACCGCTACTGCATCGACGTCATCACGCAGATCTCCGCGGTCCAGGCAGCGCTCGACAAGGTCGCGCTCGGGCTGCTCGACGGCCACGCCCGGCACTGCGTCGTCGACGGCCACGCGGAGGGCACGCCCGAAGAGCTCACCGACGAGCTGATGGCGGCCGTCGGACGCCTGATGCGCCGCGGCTAGTCAGACCCCTCGACGTAGGCCGCGGCCGCACTTGATGCCTCTTCCGATGTGCTGCCGGCGCCGCGCGCGTTGATGTACGCGGCGTACCACGCCGACCACTCGTGCTCGGGAGCGGTCTGCTCGTACGGGTGATGCTGGTCGGCCGCCTCCTTGAGGAGGCCCGCCAAGGTCTCGACGTCCATCGGGCCACCCTACAACCCCGCGAGAGCGTGTTCGGGACGTTCGGGCTAGCGGAACCTGAACGTCAGCGTGGCCCCACGCCGAGGAGCACCCGGGGCCCGCACCACACCGAGGTCGAGTCGCGTGCCGACCGCCTTGCGCAGCCCCTGGGGGCCGCGCACGGTGAGCTTCGCGGCGCCGCCAGGGCGGCCGGTGCAGCTGTAGCGGACGCCGGAGGAACCCGGCCGCTGGCTCTTGGCCAGTTTCAGGCCGACGATCCTGCCCTTGCGGACCCGCGGAGCGATGGCGATGCGCCTCGTGTTGCACCCGCCCCGCGCCGCCCGAGCCGAGGACGGCGCCCCCTCGGGCTGGACCAGCTTGCGCGCGAGCGCTATGCAGAGCTTGAGCCGGTTGCGGGGACTGTCGACGTACTCGAGCGGGATGACCCCGCTGTTCACCAGCTCCAGCAGAGCCTCCTTCACGACCTCGGTCGGGTAGTCGAACGCCGACGTGCCGATCAGGTAGCAGGCGGCGACGGCCTCACCGACCTTCTCCGCCCGCGCCCTCCTGAGCTCTGCCTCGCCGACGATCGTCGTGCCGTTCAGGCTGCCGGCCGAGCTGTTGACGTCGACCGTGGCCTGCTTGTCCCCGCGCCCGAGCGCCGGCGAGGAGACCTTGATGCTCTTGCCTGGACCGGGTTCGTCCGTGTTGCAGACGAGGGGTCCATTCGCTTGCGCGAGCGTGATCCTCTGCCTGCCCGGGCAGGGCTTCGCCTTCGGCACGACCTTGTAGTTGAAGGTGATCCGCGGGCCGTCCTGGATGCCGACCGTGAGGGAGACCGGGCAGCCGTCGCAGTACGAGCCGGGCACCAGCTTGAAGGAAGTACTGGCCTGCTTGGTCGGCGGACCGGCGACCTTGTCGGCGAGCGCCTCGATCACGGCCGGCCCGTCCTCGATGAACAGGTTCCCGCCTACGCCGATCACGGCGTTGTAGCGCCCGCCTGTCTTGTCCGTGGCCGTGACCGACAGGCTCCCGGCTGCGCCACCGGGCGGGATGCTGGACGGAATGCTCCAGCTGAAGTCACCGCGCCAGCCGTCGGGATTCCAAGTCGCGCTGGACTCGGTGATGCTGGTCCACTTGTCCGGGAGCAGGATCCCGGTCCGGTCGATCTGGGGTCTGCCGACGAGCTGGAGCGCGTCGCCGGCGGAGGCCCGCGCGACCGGGCCGCTTTCGCGATCCTCGGCGAGCACCGCGCTGGCGAGCATCAGGCCGGTCGCGACGACGAGGGCCAGCGCCACCGAGACACCGCGCGCGCGTCGAGCACTCCCCCCTGTCTGCCCCTCCCCCGGCACGAATCCAACCTAGCCGCGGTCAGAGCCGCGGTCAATCGACGGTGCCGCTGTCCTCGCGCTCGGCCACAGCATGAGGGCACCCACGAAGAAGCACGCCGCGCCCAGGCCGGTGGTCCAGTTGGCTGCGGCCAGGGCGAGGATCGAGCCGCTCGACGGCACCACGAAGGAAGCGACCGCCGAGATCCCGAAGAGCACGCAGCCGGCGAGGTTGACCGCGGCCATCCTCCACTCGCGGTCCCGGCGCACCGGCAGCAGGTGCGGTCCCGTGGCGACGCGGTAGGCGAGCAGGCCGGAGATGAGGAAGGCGGTCGAGCCGAACACGTCAGGGGCCCAGACGAGGCGATTCTCGTCCGTCGCGGACAGCCCGTCCTGCATGGCCTCGAACGTGCTGAGGTTGAACAGCAGCGTGCCGACGAACTGAATCGCGGCGCTCCACCAGCCCAGGTCGTCGCCGAAGCGCCTGCCCCGCGTCAGCGTGGCCTCTCTCAATGCGAGGGCGGCGGCGAAGGTGAAGAAGATCGAGCCCGCGAAGAAGACGACGCCGTCGGCCGCCTGACCCACGAGCTGCACGAAGCCCGGGAACGGGCCGATGAAAAAGCAGGCCGAACCGATCGCGAAGCCACCGGCGATCCAGCGATCCCACCGCGTCCGCATCCGGTGCAACCTACGGGATGATGTGCGCCGATCCGCATGCCGCCTGAGACGACGCCCACCTACGAGCTGACCCGCGTCCGCCTCGGCGACGGCTGGGAGACCACGGTCTACCTGGTCCGGCACCCGCTCGCCACCACGTCCGCGCGGGTGGTCCTGTTCGGGGAGCCGGAGCGCCTGGACCACTGGTGCGTCGCGCACGGCCACGAGGAGGCGATCGTGGCCGGGTTCTTCCTGCGCGATCCCTGGCGGCCGTTGGGCGAGGTGCGCATCGACGGGGAGGCGGTGGAGCACGACCCGGTCACGGCGCCATGGGCCCCGAAGCGCGGCTGCGTGCTGATCGACGGCGGCGTGCGGATCGCCCGGCGCGAGGATCTACCCGATGATCCGCCCGGCGACCTGGTGCAGGCCGGGCCACTGCTCGTGTCGGACGGGCGCTCGCTGATTGACGGGGAGGACAGAGAGGGGTTCTCCGCGGGATCCGGCCAGTTCGACTCCGACATCACCGAAGGCCGGCATCCCCGCTGCGCCCTCGGCGTGAACGACACCGAGCTGCTCGCGGTCTGCTGCGACGGACGCAGGTCGGGCGTCGACGGTGGACTGACGCTCGCGGAGCTGGCCCGGCTGATGATCTCCTTCGGCGCCGAGGAGGCGATCAACCTCGACGGGGGCGGCTCGGCGACCCTGGTTCACCGCAAGCACCTACTCAATCGGCCCTACTCGCAGCAGGACCAACCCGCCCCCGAATCCCGGCCCGTGGTGACCGCGCTGGTCTTCGAGTAGCCCTACGGCTTAGCCGGCTTGCCCCTCTCGGGGTCCGCCTCGCGGCTCCCTGTTCCGGTCTCGCCGGGTGCGTCGGAGTGCTGGTCGCTGTCGCCGAGCGGAGTGGCACCCTCCCCGCTGACCTCTTCCGGCACCTTCTCGGACAGGCTCTCCGCCTCGGGTGGCTCGGCGGTGTCGTGGGTGTCGTCGGCTGTGGGCTGGCTGTCGTGCATGGTGGGCTTGGTATACCCACGCGGTGGCTGATCACGCAGAGGCCCGGGAGAACCTGGCCGTCCTGCGCGATGCGTACGAGGCCCTCAGCGACCGTGACTTCGACGCACTCGCGGAGCTGGCTGAGCCCGACTGGGTCTTCGACTTCTCGCGCCGGGGCTCGACGGCGCTGGCGGGAGCCCGGCCGCGGCGTGACCGCGTGACCGGCAGCGACGCCAAATGATTGGGGTGCCGACCCCGATGCGGCCGGGCCCTTCCGCGGCTAGCGTGCCGCCAACGCTACGAGGAGATGCCATGACACGCAGCATGCTCGTCCTGTTCGCCGTCGGCGCGCTCGCGCTGCCGCCGGTAGCCGGCGCCGCGAAGGGCAAGGAGCGCACGATCGTCATCAAGGCCCGGTCGAAGCTCGACCAGGCGCGCCTGGTCGACAGCCCACCCGCCGGCCTCTCGCCGGGCGACGTGCTGATCTTCACCGAGCAGCTGTTCAACTCCAAGGGCAAGCGCATCGGCAGCGACGCCGCCTCGTGTGTGCGCCTGTTCGACGAGACGTCGATCTGCACGGGCACCTACAAGCTCCCCGGCGGACGCGTGATGGTGTCGCTGCTGCAGCCCGGGCCGACGGGCACCTACGACCAGGCGGTCACCGGCGGCACCGGCCGCTACGCGGGCGCCCGCGGGACGGTCACGGTGGCCCAGAGCACGCAGGGCGACCGGTTCACGTTCAGGCTGCGCGTCGAGCGCCGCTAGCCGGCGTTCGGCTACCCACACCGACAGAGCGGGGCTGGCCCCACCGGCGCCGGCGATCGAGCGGCCTACGTTCGGGGCATGGCCGCCCTGATAATCGCGAGTGAGACCGCCTTTTGGCTCCTGCTGGGCGCCGGGCTGTGGGCGCGCTACCTCCTCGGCCGCAAGCAACTGGGTGCCGTCCTGCTGGCGCTGACACCGGCCGTGGACCTGACCCTGCTGATCCTCACCACGATCGACCTGCGCAACGGCGCGACCGCCGGCCAGTGGCATGCCATCGCGGCGGTCTACCTGGGCGTCTCGGTGGCCTTCGGGCCGAGGCTGATCGCCTGGGCGGACGCGCGCTTCGCCCACCGCTTCGCGGGCGCACCCAGGCCGGCGGGCCCGGTCAAGCGGGGCCCCGAGCACGCGCGGCGCGAGCGGGCCGGCTGGTACCGGCACGTGCTCGCCTGGGCGATCGGATCGAGCCTGTTGCTGGCCGGCGTGGCACTCGTGGCCGATGGCGAGCGGACCGCCGCGCTGCAGAACATGGTCGCGCTGTGGACACTGGTGCTCATGATCGACTTCCTCTGGAGCTTCAGCTACACGTTGTGGCCACGGCGGGTGGACCACTACTCGTGACGCCGCAGGCGCCGCGCGTGCCTGAGGAACTGGTCGCGCAACGGCTCCCGGAGGGCGACGCGAGCGGCGACTTCGAGCTCGACGGCGCGCGGATCGAGACCGACGGCGCCACCGTGGCAGCAGAGTCCGTGGAGGTCGCGGAGTCCGACCTGACCGGAGTGGCGTTCGACGCGGACGCCGTGCAGCGGCTGGACGTGCACGACAGCGTGCTGCGCACCTGCGACCTGTCGAACGTGACGACGCGAAAGTGCTCGCTACGGCGTGTCGAGCTGCGTCAGTCGCGCTGCGTGGGACTCGCACTGCCCGGCGCCGATCTACAGGACGTGCTCGTGGCCGGCGGCACCATGATGCTCGCGTCGTTCGCCGAAGCGCGGCTCCAGCGCGTGGTGTTCGAGGAGGTGAACCTGCGCGAGGCGTCGTTCGCCGACACGCGCCTCGACGACGTCGCCTTTGTCGGCTGTGCCCTGACCGGCGCCGATTTCCGTGGCGCGCGGCTGCAGCGCTGCCTCATGCGCGGCACGGCGCTTGACGGTCTGGTCGGGATCGAGTCGCTCCGCGGGCTCACGATGCCGTGGCCCGACCTCGTGGCGTCGACTCGCGCGCTCGCGGGGGCGCTCGGCATCTCCGTCGAGGCCGACTGACCCCCCCATTTGCACATATGCCGTTATCGGCATATGATGATGCGAATGGCACGCGCGGCAACCACAGCGGACGCGTTCAACGCGGTGGCCGAGCCCCGGCGGAGGCAGATCCTGGACGTGCTGGCCGGCGGTGAGCGCCAGGTCAACGACCTGGTCACCCTGCTCGGGCTGGCCCAGCCCCAGGTGTCCAAGCACCTGCGGGTGCTCCGCGAAGTCGGAGCGGTCGACGTCCGCGAGGACGGACGCCGGCGCCTGTACAGCCTCAACGGCCACGCGCTCAAGCCCATCCACGACTGGGTGAAGAGCTACGAGCGCACGTGGTCGGAGCGCTTCGAGGCGCTGGACGCGGTGCTGGACGACCTCAACAGCGAAGGAGAAGCAGACAGATGACGAACAGCGGAACCGCGACGGTGACCCTCCCCACCGACGAGCAGATCCTGATCACGCGGGAGTTCGACGCCCCCAGGCACCTTGTCTACAAGGCGTGGACCACGCCGGAGCTCGTCAAGCGCTGGTGGGGCGGCCGGCGTGGCGAGGTCAAGATCGCCGAGATCGATCTGCGCGTCGGGGGCATGTGGCGCTACGTGCTGGAGGCGAACGGCGGGTTCGAGGTCGCCTTCCACGGCGAGTACCGCGAGATCGTGCCGAACGAGCGCATCGTGACGACCGAGGTATTCGAGGGCATGCCCGAAGGGCAGGAGCTCTCCGATGAGGACGTGCCGCTCAACATCGTCACCTTCACCGAGGCCGACGGTCGCACGACGCTCACGCTGCTCGTGCAGACGAACAGCAAGGAGCTGCGCGACATGATCATCGAGTCCGGCATGGAGAAGGGCATGCAGGAGCAGATGGACGTGCTCGAGGAGCTGGCGACCACGCTCGTCTGAGAGCCACGCCGCCATACTTGGCGGCCGATGTCGGAGCAGAACGTCGAGATCGCCCGCCGGACCTTTGACGCCATCGGCCGGTGGGACATCGACGCCCTGACCGAGCTGCACGACCCCGAGATCGAGTTCCTGCCGCTGACCGGCACCCGCGTCGAGAGCGGCGGGTACTTCGGGCACGCCGGCGTGCGCGACTACTTCGAGGAGGTCGCCGAGGTCTGGGACAGGCTGCGCCCGCACGCCGAGGAGGTCCGCACGGTCGACGACCACGTGGTCCTGCTCGGCGGCTGCGCGGTCCGCGGCCGGGGCAGCGGCGCCGAGTCCGACAGCCCGATGGCGTGGGTCCTCACCATGCGCGACGGCAAGGTCATCCGCCACCGCGGGTACGCGACCCGCGCCGAGGCGCTCGAAGCCGTGGGCCTGGAGGAATAGAGTGCCCGCCCGATGACGGACGGGGCGGAACCGGTCAACAGCTTCGCCGCCATCACCAGTGGCGTGCTGTCGATGCTCGGGGCGCCCCACGTGCCCGTCGACCAGCTGGCGGGCAGCGGCGCCGGTGCGGCCTTCCTGGGGTTCCCGTTCGACGGCGCCAACGCGGCCATCGAGCGGCCCGGCTCGGCAAACGGGCCGCGCGGGCTGCGGATCGCATCGAACATGTGCTTTCCCTGGTCCTTCGAGTGGGACATCGACCTGTTCGAGGCTTACGGCCTGGTCGACTGCGGGGACGCGCCCCTGGCGATCGGCAACGTCACGCGAACCCACGAGCTGGTGCAGGCGAGCCTCGAGACGATCCTGTCGGCGGGCGCGATCCCGATCGCCGTCGGCGGCGACCACTCGCTCTGCATCCCCGGCGCCCGGGCCCTGAGCAAGCACCTCGGGCCCGACAAGCGAATGGGCTACCTGCAGATCGACGCGCACCTCGACGCCGGGGTGGAGATCGGCGGCGAGCTCCAGACCAACTGCAACGGGCTGATCCGGGCGACCGAGCTTCCCAACCTGAGCGTCGAGAACATGGCGGTGATCGGGATCCGCGGCACGATCAACGTGCGCGACTGGTGGGATGCGGTCCGCGAGCGCGACATCCCGGTCTACCCGATGGCGACGGTCAGGCAGCAGGGCGTCGAGGAGACGGTGGCCGCCGCGCTCGATCGCGTGTGGGACGGGGTCGACGCGGTCTACGTCACGTTCGACACGGACTCGATCGACTCGGGCGTCGCGCCCGGCACCACCGGACCGGAGCCGGGCGGGTTCACCAGCCACGAGATCATCCGCATCGGGCAGATGATCGGCGAGCGCGGCGTGACCGCGATCGACAACGTCGAGCTATGCCCGGTGTACGACCCCAGCGGCGTGACGGCGCGGCTCGTGTGGGAAGTGCTCTCGCAGATGCTCTACGCCCACGCCAAGCATCACCTCTGAGCGGCCAGCAGGGCGACCAGCTCGTAGGCGGCGTTGGCCGCCGCGACTGCGGTGACACCGGACGGGTCGTACGGCGGCGACACCTCGACCACGTCGGCGCCGGCGAGCTCGAGCCCGAGCTCGGCCAAGCCGCACAGCACCGCCAGCAGCTCGCGACTGGTCAGCCCGCCGGCCTCCGGAGTGCCCGTGCCGGGCGCGAAAGCGGGATCGAGCACGTCGATGTCGACGGTCACGTAGACGGGCGCGCGCAGCTGCGCGCGGGCGAGCGCCAGGGCGCCCGCGACGCCCTCGGCCTCGAAGTCGCGCGCCAGCAGGGTCGAGAATCCGAGCGCGCGGTTCTCGTCAAGATCCTCCGCCCCGTAGAGCGACCCGCGCAGGCCGATCTGCACGGACGACGCGCCGTCGATCAGCCCCTCCTCCACCGCCCGCCTGAAGATCGTCCCGTGCGTGTAGCGCGCGCCGAAGTAGGAGTCCCAAGTGTCGGTGTGGGCGTCGAGCTGGAGCAGCGAGAGCTGACCGTGGGCGGCGGCCGCCGCCCGCAGCAGCGGAAGGCTGACCGAGTGGTCGCCACCCAGCCCGAGCACCCGCCCGCCCTGGTCGGAGACGGCGCGCGCGGCCTCCTCGATGGCCGTGTGGCCGGCCTGGATGTCCACCGGGCTGGCCGGCGCATCGCCGGCGTCCGCGACCTGGACGGCCTCGAACGGCGCGATCGCCTGGGCGTCGTTGTAGGGCCGCAGCAGCAGCGAGGCCTCGCGGATCGCCGCCGGTCCGAAGCGAGCGCCGGCGCGGAAGGTGGTCGCGCCGTCAAACGGAGCCCCCAGCACCGCCACGTCGGCCCGCCCCACGTCTGCCAGCTCGGGCAGCCGGGCGAAGGTCCGCAGGCCCGCGAAGCGGGGCACCGCGAGCGCGTCGACCTGACCGACCGGGCGGTCCCGGGGCGGTTGCTCGCTCGGCGACACGGCGCGCAGGTTACCGGCGCGGGTGTGGAACGATGCCCTCTGCCATGAGCGACGAGCAGAAGGGGGTCGCCCTCGTCACGGGCGCGGCCAGTGGCATCGGGGCGGTGGTCTGCCGCCTTCTCGCCGAGAACGGCTGGAAGGTCGCGGGCATCGACCTCAACCCGTCGGCGGCCGACCTGTCGCTGCAGGTCGACGTGACCGATCTCCCCGCGATGCGAGCTGCGGCGGAGCGAGTGACCGCCGAGCTGGGCCCCATCTCCGCCCTCGTGACCGCCGCCGGCGTGTACGAGCTCGTACCGGTCACCGAGATCGACGACGAGCGCTGGCGGCGCATGCTCGCGCTCCACCTGGGCGGCGTGGCCAACGCCTGTTGGGCGGTGCTGCCCGGCATGCTCGCGGCCGGGGCGGGCGCGGTCGTCACGATCTCATCCGAGCTCGCGCTCGCGGGCGGCGACGGCGACGCCCACTACGCGGCCGCCAAGGGCGCGATCCTCGGCCTGACCCGCTCGCTTGGCTGGGAGCTGGCGCCAACCGGCATTCGAGTGAACAGCGTGGCCCCCGGGCCCACCGACACCCCGCTGCTGGACCCGGACTCCCCGTGGCGCGACCCCGACTACCTGGCCACCCTGCCGATCGGACGGCTCGTGACGCCGGAAGAGGTGGCCGAGACCGTGGTGTTCCTGATCGAGGAGGGCACCTACTTCGCCGGCCAGACGCTCTCCCCCAACGCCGGGGCCGTGATCTGATGGGGCGCCTCGACGGCCGGGTCGCCCTGGTCAGCGGCGCGGGACAGGGGCTCGGGCGCGCGATCGCGACACGGCTCGCGGCCGAGGGCGCGCGCGTTGCGGTCAACGACCGCCAGGCCTCGGCGCAGCTCGACGAGGTGGCCGAGCTGACCGGCGGGATCGCGACCGTCGCGGACGTGTCCGACCCCGACGCCGTCAATCGCATGGTCGCGGAGGTCGAGCAGGCGCTGGGCCCGATCGAGGTGCTCGCGGCCAACCACGCCTACATGAGCATGCTGCCGTTCGTCGAGCACGACCCCGGCGACTGGTGGCAGAACGTGGACGTGAACCTGTCCGGAACGTTCTTCCTCGTCCGCGCGGTGCTGCCCGGCATGCGGAAGCTGGGCCGCGGGCGCATCGTGATCATCGCGTCGGAGTTCGGCGTGGTCGGCTGGGCGAACGCCACCGCCTACTCCGCGTCCAAGGCCGGCCTGGTCTCGCTGACGAAGACGCTCGGGCGCGAGCTCGGCCCCGAGAACATCCTCGTCAACGCGATCGCCCCCGGGATCATGGACACGCCCCAGCTCGACGTGGACGCCGAGGACGCGGGCGTCTCGCCCGAGGAGATCCGCCGCCGCTATGCCGCCGACAGCCCGATCGGGCGCATCGGCCGCCCGGAGGAGATGGCCGCGCTGGCCACGTTCCTCACCACCGACGCCGCCGGCGCGTTCGTCGGGCAGATCCTGCAGCCGAACGGCGGCACCAACCGCGCGCCCGCCTAGCGGGCAACAACGGCGCGGCTAGAAGACAACCGACCCAAATGTGCCACACCCCGGGTGGGTCGCCGCACGAGCTGGATTTGGGTGCGCCACCGAGATCTATCGCGCCCGCCGCCGGAGTGCGGTGGGACCCGGTTCGAGTCTTGATGCGCGAGCGGGGCAAGAGCAGCCCACTCCTGCCGCACCGGCATCGAGTGTCAGATTTGCGGCGAGGCTGAGCAGCCGGCCTTACTCGTCCGGATAGACCTCCGGGTCGACCTCCACCGGCACCAGGTCCCGTTCCACCAGCTCCGGGTCGGCCATGGCCCGCTCGGCCACGGTCGCGGCGGTGGCGAACTCCACGTCGCCGGCCTCCAGGGCGTGCTCGATCAGCCCGCGCAGGGCCTCGACGCGAGATGCCCGGCCGGACAGGAACGGATGGCAGGTGAGCATGAACAGGCAGCCGTGGCGGCGCATCGCGTCCAGCTCCGCCCGCCACTGCTCGAGCACCTTGACGGGCGACTCGATCACGCCGCCGATGTCGGGGCGCGGCAGGAACGCGTACTGCTCCCAGTCGTCGAGGCCCCAGTGCGGGGGCAGCTCCGCGATCGTGGCGTCGCCGACCCGCAACCGGTAGGGGCGGTCCGAGTCCATCAGGCTCGAGTCGTAGGCCAGCCCGTACTCGGCGACGAGCCGGGGCGTCTGCCAGCTCGCCTCCCAGAGCGCGGCGCGGTGCCCGCTCGGCTTGACCCCCACCCGCTCGAGCGCGGCCAGGGCGCGCTCGAAGTCGGCGCGCTCCCCGTCCTCCGAGAGGTCCACCGGGCTGCGGTGGCTGTAGGAGTGGTGCCCCACCTCGTGGCCGCCCGCGAGGATCCGCTCGACCGTCTCCGGATAGCGCTCCGCGGTCAGGCCCGGCACGAAGAAGGTGGCCTCCAGGTCGTAGTCCGCCAGCAACTCGAGCAGGCGCGGCACGCCGACGAGCGGCCCGAACGCCTGGTGGGTCATCGCCATCGCGTGCTTGGCGTAGCGCCGGCCCTGGGCCAGGATCGGCGACTCGGCGTCGACGTCGAACGAGAGGACGGCTACCGCACGCTTGGTACCGAGCCAGCTCAGCCGGCCTCGCCCTCCTCGGCCTTCTGGCGCTCCTGCTCGCGTGCCTCATGCTCCTTGCGCTCGCGCTCCTGGCGGCTCGGGCGGGTGCCCAGGTGACCCTCCTCCACGAGCGTGCCGAGCACGTCCATGATCGCCCTCGCCCCCAGCTGCGCGGTCATGTCGGAGACGTCGTACGGCGGCGCGATCTCCACGACCTCCATGCCGCAGATCCCTTCGCGGGCGACCATCCGCAGCGCCTTGAGCGCCTCGCGGGGCAGCATGCCGCCCGGCTCGGGCGAGCCCGTGCCGGGCACGAAGCCGGAGTCGATCGAGTCGATGTCGAAGGAGAGGAACACCGCCTCGGCGTCCTCCCAGGCGCACTCGAGCGCGATCTCGACGGCCTTCTCCACGCCGAGCTCCTCGACGTCGGAGATCGTGATCACCGTCGAGCCGCGCTCGCGTGCGACCTTCATTCCCGGCCGCGACCCGTACCACCCGCCGATGCCCATCTGCACCAGGTTCGCCGGCGGAGCGTTGGGGATGTCCGTCGCATGGAACCACGGCGTGGTGTGCATGCGCTCGTCCATGTCGCGCTCCTGCATGTCGATGTGACGGTCGAGGTGGATGATCCCGACCTTGCCGTCGATATGCGGGGCGATCGCCCGGACGTCCGGGTAGCCGATCGAGTGGTCGCCGCCGATCACGACCGGGAACGTGCCCTGCCCGTGGATGTACGACACGGCCATGTCGATCTGGTCGAACGACTTCTCGATGTTCGAGGGGATCACGAAGATGTCGCCCGCGTCGCAGAGGTTCAGCTCCTCGTAGAGGTCCACCCCCATGTCGGCGTTGTACGAGTCGTACAGAGCCGAGATGCGCCGCACCGCCTGCGGGCCGAAGCGGCAGCCGGCCCTGTAGGTCGTGCCCATGTCGAAGGGCGCACCCACGACCGCCACGTCGTACTTGCCGACGTCGCGGATGTTCTCGCAGTAGGGGGACTTGATGAAGGTGTTGATGCCGGCGAACGCGGGTTGCTGCCCGCGCGAGAACAGGGAGATCGTGCGGTCCTGCACCGACGGCGCCGCCTCCAGCCCGAGGTCCAGCCCCCGCTCGAGCTGCTCCTTGGTCCGGCGATCCGTCACGTCCTTCAGGCGCTTCAGCGCCTGCATCCCGCGCAGCTTGCTGCGGTCAAAAGGGGCGCCACCCTTCCCGTGCTGATGGAACATGCCCATGTGGAACTCCCCTCCGCTTGGGTTCGGCCAGCCGTGGACGTAGATACACACGCCGGCCTGGATGGTCAAGGACACTCGGACGAAGGACCAAATGGCGGCGCGGCCTTCGTACGATCGTCGTCTTGCTGCGGCTCGTGCGGGTTGCGGAGAATGGCGGCGTTGCGCCCCCGGCGTGGGGGTGCCGGTCACCTTTGGGGTGAGGAGGGGAGAGTGCCGTGACGCAGGCCGGTGGAGGAGTGGCCCCGGGCGACGCCGACGCGCCTACCACGGGCGGCGAAAGCGAAGGCCTGAAGCGCGAGTTCTCGCTGTTCGCGATCTTCTCGCTCGCGTTCGCGTTCATCTCGCCGATCGTGGCGCTCTACGCGATCTTCGGGTTCGCGTTCGCCTCGGCCGGGCCGGCGATGTGGTGGGGATTCTTCGTCGTCCTGGCGGGCCAGCTGCTGGTGGCGCTCGTGTTCGCGGAGCTCGCCTCGCGCTGGCCGTTCGAGGGCAGCATCTACCAGTGGTCGCGCCGCCTCTTCCACGAGACCTACGGCTGGTTCGCCGGCTGGGCCTACATGTGGACCCTGATGATCACGATGGTCGCCGTGGCTTACGGTGCCGCCGGCTTCGTTCCGATCGTGCTTGACATCGACCCGTTCGAGCCGGGTGAGCAGCTGGCCGTGGCGATGGCCTTCCTGCTCTTCGCGACGATCATGAACACGCTCTCGCGCAAGATCCTGCAGGCGTTCATGATCGGCTCCATCGCCGCCGAGGTGATCGGCTCGATCGGCATCGGGACGGTGCTGCTGTTCTTCCACAACGAGCAGCCGCTCTCGTCGGTGTTCGAGAGCGCCGGCGCGGGAGTCGGCTCCGGCGGATACATCTGGGCGGGCTTCTTCGCCGCGGTGGGGTTCATCGGCTGGACCTACGTCGGGTTCGAGACCGCCGGGTCGGTCGCCGAGGAGACACCCCAGCCGCGCCGCGACGTGCCAAAGGCAATCGTGCTCTCGCTGATCACCGTGGCGGCGGTCGTGACGTACTCGTCGCTGGCGCTGATCCTCGCGATCCCGGACTTCGGCGCCGTGATCAGCGGCGAGGTCGTCGACCCGGTCGCCGACACGATCAGCTTCCAGCTCGGCGACGGGATCACGCAGCCGCTGTTCGTGCTGTTCATCATCGGCTTCACGGCCAGCCTGCTGGCCATCCAGACCAACTGCTCGCGCGTGATGTGGGCTTTTGCCAGGGCGGACGTGCTGCCCGGCTCGAAGGGGCTCAAGAAGCTGTCGCCGAAAGCGCGCCTGCCGATCAACACGACGATCACCACGGGCATGATCGCGGCGATCCTGCTGGTCTCCACGCAGTCGGAGGACGTCTACCTGACGCTGGTCTCGATGGCCACCGGCGGCTTCTACCTCTCATTCGGCATGCCCGTCGTCGCGGCGTTCGTCGCCCGCCTGCGGGGGCGCTGGCAGCCCGGCGAATGGAACCTCGGCCGCTACGGGATGATCGTGTCCGCCGTCGCGTCGGTCTGGGTGGTCTTCGAGTACTTCAACATCGCCTGGCCACGCGCCGTGGGCGTGCCGTGGTACCAGGACTGGGCGGTGTTCGTGATGACCGGCATCATCGGCGCGCTGGGCGTACTCGCCTACCTGTCGGTGCGCGACAAGGTGCACGCCGCCGAGGACCGGCTGGTGGCCGATCCCTCGTCGGTCGACTGGACCAAGGGGCCCGCGTAGGCTTCAGCCGGACGCCGTGTCGGAAGTCGAACGCAACAAGGCGGTGATGCGCCGCTTCTACGAGGAGTTCTGGACGCGCGGCAACGCGGTTGCCGCCGACGAGCTGATCGCGGAGGACCTTGGCCACGAGGCCTTCCCGCCCGACTGGCCCGCGGGGCGTGAGGGCTTCAAGCGGCTCGTGCAGGTGTGGCGCGAGGGGTTCTCCGACATGAGCGAGGAGGTCGAGTTCATGGTCGCCGAGGGCGACCGGGTGGCCGCGCGCTTCGTGCTGAGGGGGACCCACGACGGACCCTTCTACGGCATGCCGGGCAGCGGCCGGCGCGTGGAGGTGCGCGGGGTCGACATGGTCAGGATCGTCGACGGCCGCATCGTCGAGTGGAGCTACGCCGAGGACGCGCTCGGCCTGTTTCGCCAGCTCGGCGGGGTGCCTCCGGACCTCGGTGCCGTGGCGGGGTCGGACGGTTCGTGAAGGTCCTGGGCCTGAGCGCCAGCCCTCGCCGTGACGGCAACTCGTTCCTGCTGGCGGAGGCGGCGGTCGAGGGCGCCCGCGAAGCGGGGCACGACGCCGAGCTGGTGCACGTGGACGACCACGTCCGGCATTTCCTGCGCGACTGCCGGCGCTGCCGCGACGACAGCGGCCGCTGCACGATCGACGACGGCTTCGAGGCGCTGTTGCGCGACCACGTGCTGTCGGCGGAGGCGATCGTCTTCGGCACGCCGCTGTACTGGTACGGCGTCGCCGGCCAGCTGAAGACGTTCTTCGACCGCATCTTCTGTTATATCGCCGCGTCCGAGCCCGACGCGGACACGTTCGTCGAGGGGCTGATGGGCAAGCGGCTGGCGCTGGTGATCGCGTCCGAGGAGAGCTACCCCGGTGCCTCGCTCGGCGTGGTCCACGAGATCCAGGAGTACGCGCGCTACACCCACTCGGCGTTCGTGGGCGTCGTGCAGGGGATCGGCAACCGGCGGGCGGACGTGGCCTACGACCCCTCCGGCCCGCTCGATCGCGCGCGCGACCTGGGTCGGCGCATCGCGGACCTGCGCAGCACCGACTACCGGCTCGACACCGAGCGGGCGGGCACGGTCTGGCCGCGCCCCGAGGGTCTCTAGAGCTCGTCCCGGCCGAAGTCGAGCGCCCGCAGGGCGAGCCAGAGGTCCACGATGTCGGCGGTGCTCCGGAGGTCGCGGCCGGTCAGCTCCTCCACGCGGTGCATGCGGTAGACGAGCGTCTGCTTGTGCACGTGCAGGCGCTCGGCGGAGCGCTGCCAGGCACGGTTCTCTTCCAGGAACACACTCAGCGAGTGCATCAGCTCGGTGCCGTGCTCGTCGTCGTAGGTGATGATCGGCCCGAGCACCCGCTGCGCTGCGATGTCGGCCTCGCCGAGCGTGCGCGGGAAGAACAGCGGCGTGGCCTCCCCGTACCGCACGAACGGCCGCGCCAGCGTATGGGCGGCGGTTTGGGCCCAGCGCGCCTCGCGGGCCGCGTCCGGTGCACGGTCGGGCCTGCGCAGCGGATCGCTGATGCCCAGGGTGGAGCTCGGGCCCAGGGCCTTACGCAGGGCGGAGCGGGCCTCATCGGTGTCCGGGACCGCCGCGAAGCAGCGCTGGTCGCCCCACACGACCAGGTTGGGCATGCCGAGCTGGGCCAGCTCGTGGTGCAGGTCGCGGTCGCCCGCGCCGTCTGAGCAGGGGCGGAAGGCCATCAGCACCGCGGTCTCCGCGACGATGCCGTGCTCCTCGAGCCGCTGGTCCGCCGATGCCGGCTCGATGCGGCGCTCGAGCATCGCGGCGAGCAGCTCCGAGCCGAGCCGTCGCCCGTGGTCGCGCTCGGCGTTCACCCGCTCCACCTCCAGGGCCGCGATGTTCGCCGCGTGCTGCAGGAGCGACAGGTCCGGAGCGTGTTCGTTGTCGTGGAGCGCCACCAGCGCCGTGGGTCGCTTGCTCGGGACGCGCAGCGCGAAGGCGCTGGTGCCGTTGCAGTCCACGCGCAGCACAGCGGGGAAGACGCCCTTGCGCCCGCGCAGGTCCTCGACCAGGCGGTCGGCCAGTCCGTCCGGAGGCTCGGCGTCGGCCGTGACCACCGGCAGCGCCGTGACGGCGTCCAGCAGCAGCAGCCGGCAATCCAGCTGGCGCCCCAGCTCGCGCAGCAGCGTTGCGCTCGACGGCCCGGTGGCGACCACGCCGCCCAGCGCCTCGTACAGCTGCACGGTCTGGACGAGGCGCTTGTGCTCCTCGTCGGCGTTGGCGTTGGCCACCGTCCTCGAGACGGCCACGAAGGGCACGTCGTGCGGGATCGCGAGCACCGGGAAGGCCAGCTCCTCCGCTTGCTCGAGCAGCTCGGGCGTAAGCGCGGGCGCATGCATGTCGTCCCCCAGCGCGAGCCCGCTGAGCCCGGCCGCGGCGAGCTCGCCGAGGAAGGACACCTGTCCCTGCGCGTCGTCGGGCACGTTGAGCCCGTTGGACATCAGCAGGTCGCCCGACGCGAGCCACTCGGTGGCGTTGGGCAGGTCGGAGGTATGGGCCCACGTGACCAGCCTTCCCCCTCCCCCGGCCCCCGCGTGGAAGCGCATGTTGAGGAACGGCACCGCGACGAGCTCGGCGACGGTAATGGCCACAGCGGCAATCTAGAGCCACTTCCGCGGTCGTGCCTCGTCAGACGATCGTACGACCGGCCCTGGGCGCTCCTGCCCATCGTCTGGTTGCGGGCCGGCCATGCGGTTGCGGAGACTCACTGGTGAAGCGGCGAAGAGGAGAACCCGTTGGCGACTCAGGAAGTCATCCATGTCCCGGCCACCGAGGGCAAGGCCGTGACGGTGACGGCCGGCCAGGCCTTTCGGATCATCGACGTGGAGGGCAAGCAGGTGGCCGACCTGTTCGCCTTCAACGCCGCCGACGTCGGCGAATACCACAGTGCGATGCACACGCGGGCGGCCGTCAGCCACCTGTTCCCGAAGGTCGGCGAGGCCTTCGTCACCAACCGCCGGCGCCCGATCCTGACGCTCGAGGCCGACGACACGCCGGCCGTGCACGACATGCTGATCGCGCCCTGCGATCCCGAGCGCTACCAGGGGCTCGGCGTGCAGGAGTGGCACGCGTCGTGCCGGGAGAACCTGGAGATCGCGATGCGCGAGCTGGGCCACGAGCAGATCGCACACCCCGCCTCGATCAACCTGTTCATGAACATCCCGGTCGCCGGCGACGGCTCGCTCGGCTGGGATCCCGCGGTGACGGGGCCGGGCGACTCGATCACCCTGCGCGCCGTGATGGACGCGATCGTGGTGGTCTCGGCATGTCCGCAGGACATCGTGCCGATCAACGACCGCAACCCCACGCCGATCGCGATCGAGCTGTTGGCGTCGGACTAGTCGGGCGCGACGTGCCACGATTTCGCGGGTGAGCAGCACACCCGCCGAGGCCCAGCACCTGCGCGACCTCGCGCTGCTGCGCCGCGTCCGCGACCGGATCGACCGGGAGTACGCGCAGCCGCTCAACGTGGAGGCGCTCGCCCGCGGCGCACACATGTCGGCCGGGCACCTCAGCCGCCAGTTCCGGCTCGCCTACGGCGAGTCGCCGTACAGCTACCTGATGACACGGCGTATCGAACGCGCGATGGCGCTGTTGCGCCGTGGCGACCTCAGCGTCACCGAGGTCTGCTTCGAGGTCGGCTGCTCGTCGCTCGGCACGTTCAGCACTCGCTTCAGCGAGCTGGTCGGCGTGCCGCCCAGCACCTACCGGCGCGAGGCGGTGCGCGCGACGGCGGGGATGCCACCGTGCGTGGCCAGGCAGGTGACCAGACCGATCAGGAATCGAGAAGCGCCCGCCCCGAGCGGCACCTAGAGTGCCCCGGCATGGACATCACCATTCACGCGAGCTACCTCCCCCACGACGACCCGGCCGCATCGCTGGCCTTCTACCGCGACACCCTCGGCTTCGAGGTGCGTAACGACGTCGAGTACGGCGGGCTGCACTGGATCACGGTCGGCCCCGCTGACCAGCCCGACACGTCGATCGTCCTGTACCCGCCGGCCGCCACCCCCGGGATCACCGACGACGAGCGCGGCGTCGTGGCCGAGATGATGGCCAAGGGCACCTACGCCAGCATCAACCTCGCCACCAGGGACCTCGCCGCCGCCTTCGAGCGCGTGCAGGCGAGCGCGGAGGTCGTCCAGGAGCCGACCGACCAGCCGTACGGCATTCGCGACTGTGCCATCCGCGACCCCGCCGGCAACATGGTCCGCATCCAGGAGCTGGCCTGAGATGGCCACGAAGGCCGGCACGCGCGCGCCCGCGCAGCACAGCGCGGACAGCCACGACCTGATCCGCGTGCACGGCGCGCGCGTGAACAACCTCAAGGACATCAGCGTCGAGCTCCCCAAGCGCCGGCTGACGGTGTTCACCGGCATCTCCGGCTCGGGCAAGAGCTCGCTGGTGTTCGACACGATCGCCGCGGAGTCCCAGCGGCTGATCAACGAGACCTACAGCGCCTTCGTGCAGGGCTTCATGCCGACGCTGGCGCGGCCAGAGGTCGACGTGCTCGAGGGGCTGACGACCGCGATCATCGTCGACCAGGAGCGCATGGGTGCCGACCCCCGGTCGACGGTCGGCACCGCCACCGACGCCAACGCGATGCTGCGCATCCTCTTCAGCCGAGTCGGTAAGCCGCACATCGGCTCGCCGCAGGCGTTCTCGTTCAACGTCGCATCGGTCAAGGCCAGCGGTGCGATCACGGTCGACCGCGGCGGCAAGTCCAAGACCGAGAAGGCGACCTTCACCCGCACCGGCGGTATGTGCCCACGCTGCGAGGGCCGGGGCTCGGTGACCGATTTCGACCTGTCAGCGCTGTACGACGACTCGAAGTCACTCAACGAGAGCGCGCTCACGATCCCCGGCTACAGCATGGAGGGCTGGTACGGCCGCATCTTCCGCGGCTGCGGATTCTTCGACCCGGACAAGCCGATCAAGAAGTACAACAAGCGGGAGCTGCATGACCTGCTCCACCGCGAGGCGACCAAGATCAAGGTCGAGGGGATCAACCTGACCTACGCGGGGCTGATCCCCACGATCCAGAGGTCGATGCTGTCCAAGGACGTCGACGCGCTGCAGCCGCACATCCGCGCCTTCGTTGAGCGGGCGATCACCTTCACCGTCTGCCCCGAGTGCGACGGCACCCGGCTGAGTGAGGCGGCTCGGTCGTCGAAGATCGACGGGATCAACATCGCCGACGCGTGCGCGATGCAGATCAGCGACCTGGCCGACTGGGTCCGCGGCCTCGACGAGCCGTCGGTGGCGCCGCTGCTGGCGACGCTGCAGCACACCCTCGACTCGTTCGCGGAGATCGGGCTGGGCTACCTCTCGCTCGAGCGGCCCTCGGGCACGCTGTCGGGTGGCGAGGCGCAGCGCACCAAGATGATCCGCCACCTCGGGTCGTCGCTGACCGACGTGACCTACGTCTTCGACGAGCCGACGATCGGGCTCCATCCCCACGACATCGAGCGCATGAACGAGCTCCTGTTGCAGTTGCGCGACAAGGGCAACACCGTGCTGGTCGTGGAGCACAAGCCGGAGGCGATCGCGATCGGCGACCACGTGGTCGACCTCGGTCCCGGTGCGGGCACCGGGGGCGGCGAGGTGGTGTTCGAGGGCACCGTCGACGAGCTGCGGGCGAGCGACACGCTGACCGGGCAGCACCTGGACGACCGCGCTTCCCTGAAGCAGTCGGTGCGGGAGTCGTCGGAGGCGCTGGAGGTGCGCGGCGCCAGCACCAACAACCTGCAGGACGTGGACGTCGACATCCCGCTCGGCGTGTTGGTGGTCGTGACTGGGGTGGCGGGCTCGGGGAAGAGCTCGCTGATCCACGGCTCGGTATCGGAGCGGGACGGAGTGGTCGCGGTCGACCAGGCCGCCATCCGCGGCTCACGCCGGAGCAACCCGGCGACCTACACCAAGCTGCTCGACCCGATCCGCAAGGCGTTCGCGAAGGCCAACGAGGTGAAGCCGGCGCTGTTCAGCGCCAACTCCGAAGGCGCCTGCCCCACCTGCAACGGCGCCGGCGTCATCTACACGGACCTGGCGATGATGGCCGGGGTCGCCACCACCTGCGAGGAGTGCGAGGGGAAGCGCTTCCAGGCCGAGGTGCTGGAGTACAAGTTCGGCGGCAAGGACATCAGCGAGGTGCTCGCGATGCCGGTGACCGAGGCCGAAGCGTTCTTCGACGCCGGCGAGGCGAAGACGCCGGCGGCGCACAAGATCCTCAACCGGCTCGCCGACGTCGGGCTCGGCTACCTCAGCCTCGGCCAGCCGCTCACCACGCTGTCGGGCGGCGAGCGGCAGCGGCTCAAGCTGGCCACCCGCATGGGCGAGCAGGGCGGCGTCTATGTCCTCGACGAGCCGACCTCCGGCCTCCACCTCGCCGACGTGGAGCAGCTGCTCGGCCTGCTCGACGGGCTCGTGGACTCCGGCAAGTCGGTGATCGTCATCGAGCACCACCAGGCGGTCATGGCCCACGCCGACTGGATCGTCGACCTGGGTCCCGGCGCCGGCCACGACGGCGGCCGGGTGGTCTTCGAGGGCACACCCGCCGACCTCGTGGCCGCTCGCTCCACCCTCACGGGCGAGCACCTCGCGGCCTACGTCGGCGCCTGACCGAGGCCTAGCCGGCGTACTCGGGCCACCAGCGCTCCAAGCCCAGGTCCTCGGCCACCACGGCGGCGGCGTTGTAGCCGCCGGCCAGCGAGCCCGGTACCCCCGGGTGTACCGAGCCGCCCGCGAGGTACAGGCCGGCGACCGGGGTGCGCCCAGTCGAGCAGGTCGGGTGCGGGCGCGCGCCGAACGTCTGCTCGCCCACCAGCGCCCCCTGCCGGATCGACCCGCGCCGCGTCGTGGCGAAGCGCCGTTCGATGTCGAGCGGCGTGTCGCAGAACTGGAACAGCAGGTTGGCGTCCGCGAGGCCCGGGAAGCTCGCCTCGAGCGCCTCCCAGCAGCGGGCCCGGTGCGCGGTCCGGATCCGGTCCCAGCCCGGCTCGGGGACCTCGAAGGGCACGTGCGTCTGCATGCGCAGCGTGTGCAGCGGCCCGAAGGGACCCGGCGACGCCTGCAGCGGGTCGTGCGCGCTCACCGCGGTCAGGTGCCCGGCCACCCGCTCCGGCAGCTCCCCGCGCAGGACGGCCGCGAAGTGGTCGTCGACGTCGCTGGCGGTCTGGAAGCCGAAGATGCGGATCAGGGCGCCCGGGACCGGCGCCGGCGGGTCGCCCTTGATCCCGAAATGGGCCGTGAAGGGCCCGGTGGCCTCCTCGATCCAGCCCGACGCCGCCTCCCGCAGCTCCGCGGGCGCCAGCTCGGGGTCGAGCACCCCCAGGAACGTGGAACGCGGGTCGAGCGTCGAGATCACGGCGCGCGCCTCGGTCTCCCGGCCGTCGGCCGTGCGCAGCCGGAAGCCGTCGCCGGCCGGCTCCACGTGCGTCACCTCCGAGGCCACCAGCGCCCGTGTGCCGGCCGCCACCGCCACGCGCGCGAGCCCGTTGGCCAGGTTCTTCGACCCGCCCACCACGATCGCCGGGCTGAACAGCCGCGCGACGCAGAACGCGCCGATCGCCCCGAGCGGGACGTCGGGCTCCAGGAAGCCGGCCAGGCCACAGGCGTAGCGCAGCACCGTCGCCGCCCGTGGATCCTCCGCGCCCTCCGCGAGCGCCGAGGGCGTCGCATCGGCCAGCGCAAGGCTCGGCGGCCCTGCCTCCGGCGACCGGTAGAGCAGCGGCGTCACGGTCTCGGAGGCCTCCGCGAGCAGTTGCTCGACCTCGGCTCCCAACCCTCCGCCCCCGCGCGCGACCTCGAGCTCCTCGCCTCCGTCCGTGACCACGGAGAACGCGAGCTCGGGTCGGACGAACCCGATCCCCTGCGACTCGAGGTCGAGGTCGCGATACGGCGGCAGCTCGTCCGCGAACGGCAGCTCGAACTGCGCGAGGTTGTACTGGAACGGGGTGGAATAGTCGTCGGTGGCGAGCGTGCCACCGCGCTCGAAGCGCTTCTCGAACATGACCACTCGCGCGCCCGCGCGGGCCAGGTAGGCGGCCGCCGTGAGGCCGTTCGGCCCGGAGCCGACGATGGCCACGTCGTAGGTCATCGCGGCTCGTGGCGCTGCGGCGCGAGCAGCCGATCGAGGTTCTCGAGATACCACTCGCACGGACGCGAGCTCCACCACGATTGGTCGCGCACCCCGGCGTCCTCGGCGACCGTGTGCGCGGCGTTGTATCCGGCCGCCATCCAGCTGAGGCCCACCGGCCACACGCCGTTGGACATGTAGAGCCCGTCGAGGGGCATGCGGTACGGCATGCGGTCGAGGATCCACTGGTCCTCGCTGAAGTCGCCGCCCACCACCTGACCGAACTTCGCCGCCCGGTTCAGGCGCCAGTTGTCGAGCGGGGTCCACTCGTACTGGTCGAGCACCATCTCATCCCAGTCGGGCACCAGTTCGGCCATCGTGCGGTTGCGCGCGGCCAGCAGCTCGTGGCGAATCTCGCCGTCCCACGCCTCCGGTCCGCCCAGCCCATGCAGCGGATAGGGGAAGCACTCCTCGGCCCGCAGGATGTTGTGACCCTCCGGCGAGACGCTCGTGGGGTCCGCCGGCGCGTAGTAGGTGAACTCCATCAGCTGCCCCGCGGCCTTCCAGGTGTCGTTTCCGAGCATGTCCACCATGTAGCGCTTCGTTCCCTCCCAGGAGTCGAAGGCGCGGTACACGAGGATGGCCTCGTTGATCAGCGGGTCGAAACCGGACGAGCCCCAGTCGATGCGACGATCCAGCAGCCACGACGTGACGTGCGAGCCGCGCAGGCCCATCTTCCAGTGGCGCATCTTGGCCGCGAGCCGCGGGTCGGCGCCGGCCACCGTGTCCTCTCCCACCAGCCGCAGCGTCTCCGGCACGCCGGCGTTCGAGAGCACCCCCACGCGGGCATCGAGCTGGGCGCCGGGCCGCAGCGACCGCTCTCCGAGCACCACGCCGGTCGCCCGCCCGTCCTCGATGACGATCTCTTCAACCGTCGAGTTCGTGAGGATCGCTCCGCCGTGCTCGAGGAAGCACTGGGTCAGGGCGTCGACCTGGATCTCGTTGCCCCCGACCCCGATCCCGGTCGTGTAGTAGAGGGCGAAGGTGACCCCGTACGCGCCCTGGCCGCGCGCGAACGGCGCGCCGTGCTCCCAGAACGCGACCGGGGTCATGAGGATCTGCCGGCAGGCGTCCGACTCGAAGGTGCGCTCGCACAGCTCCGGACCGGTCATCTCCGACATCTCCGCGACGCTGAAGCCCATCGCGTACGCGCAGATCTCGAAGATCCGCTCGAGCTTCGAGGGGTCCGGGTGCGGCGTGAACGAGCACAGCTCGTTGAACTCGACCAGCGTCTCGTGCACGCGCTCCTGGATGCCGAGCATCCGCTCCCCGTCGCGCTCCGAGTGCTTGGCGAAGTTCTCGGCGGTCCGCGCCGGGTCCTGGCAGATCAGGCAGTTGGTGCCGTCGCGGAAGGTGGTGCCGAGGATGACCGGGCTGATCTTGAAGCGGAACCCGTAGTCCTCCAGCCCCAGGTCTTCGATCACCGGCGAGTTGCCGGCGAAGCTGACCCCCACGTGCGGGCTGTCGAGCGTCTGCGCCCAGGTCTCGTGGGAGCAGCAGAAGGAACCCAGCTCGGAGTTGGCCTCCACGATCAGCACGTCCAGGCCGGCCTTCTGCAGATACGTCGCGGCGGGCAGCCCGCCGGACAGCCCGCCGCCGATGACGATGACGTCGTGGGTCGCCATCAACCGTCGAGCGCGCCGGCGTGCGCCGCCAGCCCATCCATCACGACCCGCCCCGCGATCGCGGCCGTGACCGAGCTGGAATCGAGGCTCGGCGCGGTCTCCACCACGTCGAGGCCGACCAGCCCGTGCCGTGCCACTCCGCGCACCAGCTCGAGCATCTCCCGCGAGGTGAGCCCGCCCGGGGTCGGCACGCAGGTGCCGGGCGCGTAGGCGCCGTCGAGCGCGTCGACGTCCACGCTCAGGTAGATGCCGTCGGTCCCGTTGCCGGCGATCTCGAGCGCCTGCTCCACCACAGATGCCACGCCGCGCTCCCAGATGTCCTCCAGCCAGACCACGGTGATGCCCTGCTCGCGGCAGTAGCGCAGCTCGGTGCGCGGGTTCATCCAGCCGCTGATGGCCAGCAGCGCGACCTTCTTCGGGTCGAACCCGGCGTCCACGGCGCGCGTGATCGGGCAGCAGTGGTTGAGCTGCTCGCCCCCGACGTCCATGGCGGTGTCGAGATGAGTGTCGATCAGCACCAGGCCGGGGTTCTCGAACTGCTTGCGGACGGCGCGGACGGCCGGGATCGTGACCGAGTGATCGCCGCCGAGGGTGACCGGGATCGCCCCGGCGTCGAGGATCTGGCCGATGTCGCGCTCGCCGTTGGCGAACGTCTTCTCGGCGTTGGCGAGGATCACGTCGCAGTCCCCGCAGTCCACCGGGCTCAGCGCGTCAACGAGGTCGAAGTCCCAGGTGGCGTTGTAGCTCAGGAACTGGCTCGAGATCTCGCGAATCCCGCGCGGGCCGTAGTTGGCACCGGTGCGGCTGATCGACGTCGAGTCCCACGGGATCCCATAGATCGCAGCCCGAGCGCCGTGGGCGCTCAGGGCGGCGGAGTCGGCGCCCACGTACGGGAGCTTCAGAAAAGAACCGGCCAGCCCCGCGTGCAGCAGCGAGGTCCACATCGTGTGGTCGACCGACGGATCGCCCTGCTCTGTCGCCATTCCCCTACCCCTCTCTATGGACGTACCATTCGCGGCGTGCGAATCACGCTGGCGCAGCTTATGCCTCGCCCGCGCGACGTGCCGCGCAACGTCACGCGCGCGCAAGAGCTGCTGGCGGACGGCACCGCCGGCGAACTGCTGGTGCTGCCCGAGCTGTTCCTCTGCGGCTACCAGCTCGCGGACGTCGAGCCGCTGGCGATCGAGCTCGACGGCCCCGAGGTCGGTGCCCTGAGGGAGGCCGCGCGTGCGTCGTCGACCGCCGTGGTGGTGGGCGCGGCCGAGCGCACGGGGAGCGGCGTGGCGAACAGCGCGATCTGCATCGATGCGACCGGCGAGCTGACCGGCGTCTATCGCAAGACCCATCTGTTCGGCGCCGAGCGGGAGGCGTACGTGCCCGGCGACTCGCTGGCCACGATCGGGCTCGGCGACCGCACGCTCGGCGTGATGATCTGCTTCGACATGGAGTTCCCCGAGGTGGCGCGCACGCTCGCGGCACAGGGCGCCGACCTGCTCGTCACGATCTCGGCCAACCCGGAGCCCTTCGAGCTGGACCACGACCTGTTCGCGCGCACGAGGGCCCTGGAGAACGGGCTGCCGCACGTGTACGTCAACCGCGTCGGCGACGAGAGCGGCTTCGTCTTCGGCGGTCGCTCGCTGGCACTCGATCCCGACGCCGGCGTGCTCGCCGAGGCGGGCCCGCGGGCCGAGCGCGTGCTGACCGCGGACGTCGGGGCGCCCGGGCGCAGCGACGCGCGCACGCGCTACCGCGAGCTGTTGCGCGCGGAGCTGTACGTGCGTCCGGGATAGGCTGCGCCGATGTCGCGCGAGGCGGTCGATGTGGTGCAGCGGGCCTACGACGCCTACAACGCGGACGACCTCGACGCGCTGATCGAGCTCTACGCGCCCGACGCCGAGATGGAGGTGGTGGTGCTCGGGCAGATCCATCGCGGCCAGGCCGCGATCCGGAGATCGTTCGAGGACTACTTCGAGGTCGTCGACGCCGCCCACACCGAGCCGCTGGAGTTCATCGACCAGGGCGACCGGCTCGTGGTGCCTGTCCGGCTGGACGGCCGCCTTCGCCACACCGGCATCACCGGCGAGATGATGGCCACCGAGATGGTCCACGCCTTCGAGGTGCGCGACGGCAAGATCGTGTGGAACTACATCTGCACGGACCGCGACGACGCGATCCGCGCCGCCGAGCTGCGCGGCGGCTAGGTCGGCAGGCCCGCGCGCCGGACCCTCGGGTCGAGCCAGGCCACGATCACGTCGACGATCGCGCTGGCCAGCACGACGACGATCGCCAGGTAGATGGCCATGCCCACGATCGCGGGCACGTCCAGGCCACCGAGCGTCTCGGAGGTGAGCAGCCCGACACCGGGCAGCCCGAAGATCACCTCCACGTAGAGCGCGTAGCCGCCGAACGCGTGCGAGAAGTCCAACCCCCACACGCTGACCGGCGGGATCAGCCCGTTGCGCAGCACGTGCCGGCGGATCACTTGCTTCTCGGACAGGCCCTTCGCCCGGGCGGTCAGCACCCAGTTCTCGTCGACGGCCTCCAGCAGCGAGGCCCGCACGATCTGCACGTAGGCCCCGGCGAAGGGCACGGCCGCTGCGATCCACGGCAGCAGCATGTGCCAGAGCCACTGGACCGGGTCGTCGGTCAGGCCGACGTACCCCTCCTCGGGGAAGATCGACCACTTGTGGGCGAGGAAGGCCCACAGCACCGACGCGAGCACCAGCGACGGGATCGAGTAGGCGGCAGCCGCGGCGGAGGTGATCACACGGTCCTGCCACTGGTCCCTGTGCCTAACGCAGACTCCTGCGAGCCCCACCCCCGTTCCGATCGCGATCAGCGCGGCGCCGACGACGAGCCAGAAGGTCACCGGCAGCGCCTCCAGGAACGCCGTGCGCAGGCTGCCGCAGCTGTAGAAGCACTCGACGTCGCCGCTGAGGATCTCCTTCATCAGCCGCACGTACTGGGTGGGCAGCGGGTCGTCGAGACCGTACTTCTCGGTCGCCATGGCGCGGGTCTCGTTGTTGCCCTTCTCCGCGCCCCCGAGGAAGTAGGCGGGGTCGACGTTCGGAATCGTCCAGAACAGCACGAACGCGACCACCGACGCGACGAAGGCGGTCACCAGCGCCCAGCCGAGCCTGCGGGCGGCGAACGCGATCACTGCCCGTGCACCAGGTCGACGCTGGGCCGGCCGTGCGGGTTGAGCGCCCGGCGCAGGGCCTCGGCCACGCCGCTCAGCGAGAGCACGACCAGCACCAGGGCGATGCTCGGGGCCAGCAGCAGGTGCGGCGACAGGATCACGTTGTCGAGCCCCTCGGCGATCAGGACCCCGAACGACGGCTCGGGCGCCGGCACGCCCGCGCCGAGGAAGGACAGCGCCGACTCGAGCACGATCGCGTTGGCGAACAGCAGCGGCGCCAGCACGAGGATGGTGGACCACAGGTGCGGCAGCAGCTCCGTGAGCATCAACCGCGTTGGCCGCATGCCGAGCACGCGGGCCGCCTCGACGAAGCGCTGCTCGCGCAGCGCCAGCAGCTGCCCGCGGAGCGGCCGAGCGACGTACGGCACGTACACCACCCCAATCACCGCGACCGGGATCAGCTTCGAGCCGGCCTCGATCGTGAACGGTCCCAGCTTCGCTCCGTGCAGGTTGATCGCAGACGCGAACAGGAAGCCGATCAGCAGGGCGGGAAACGACCAGATCAGGTCGAGCAGGCGGCTGACCAGCGAGTCCGTGCGACCGCGGAAGTAGCCCGCCAGCAGCGCCAGCGGCATGGCGAGAAGCACCGTCAGAGCCAACGCGGCCGCGCCTATCAGGATCGACGTGCGCACGCCGTAGAGGACGCGCACCATCAAGTCGCGGCCGTTCTCGTCGGCGCCGACGAAGTACCGCCTGTGCCACGTCGGCCCGATCGGGAGCCCCTCGAGCGACACGACGTTCTGCTCGCGACCGTCGATCGTGACCGTGTCGGTCAGGTGGTTCTCGGAGGGCGTAGTGCCGGCGACCTGGCTGGCGTAGAGCGGCGCCGCAAAGAAGGCGAGCAGGACGACCACGAACAGCGCCAGGAACACGAGCCCCGACCGGTCGCGACGCAGGCGCCGCAGCGCGAGCGCCGCCGGTCCCGGCGAGGCGATGGTGCTCACGCTTGGGGAGTGGGCACTTTCGCGCCGAGCTCCGTCAGCGCGGACAGGAAGATCTCGGAGAACGTCGGGAAGGGCTGGATCACGTCGGTCATCACCTCGAGCGGCACGCGCGCACGGATGGCGACGGTGGCCTGCTGGAGCCACTCGCCGGCTTCGGGGCCGAGCGCGTACGCGCCGGTGATGCGCTCGCCGTCGGAGATCAGCGTCAGGAAGCCGTTCTTCTCGGCGTACTCGCGGGTGTACGTGGAGAGCCTGGGGACGGAGGACATGGGAACGCTTACCTCGATCGCTCCCGTCGCCTCCCCCACCGAGGCGGCCTGCGGATCGGTGAACACGACGCGCGGGACCGCGTCGTAGTTGGCCTCCCACTCGCGGCCCAGGATGTTGGCGGCGGCCACCCGCCCCTGGTACTTGCCGACGTAGGTGAGCGGCCAGACCCCGGTCACGTCGCCGATCGCCCACAGGCCGTCGCCGGCGTTCATGCGCGCGTCGACCTCGATGCCCTGAGGACCGGGCTCGATCCCCACGTGCTCCAGGCCGAGGCCGGCCGTGCGCGGCCGGCGCCCGGTCGCCACCAGCAGCCGGTCGCCGCGCAGCTCGCTGCCGTCGGGGAAGTCGAGCACGAAGTCGTCGCCGTCGCGCCGGGCGGCCGAGGCGTGTTGACGGAAGTGCAGCTCCACGCCGTCGGCCACGAGCGCCTCCCCGAGCGCCACGCCGAGGGGCTCGGGCTCGCGCGGCAGCAGGTGGTCCGCCCCCTCGACCAGCGCGACCGACGCGCCCATCCGGAGCAGCGCCTGAGACATCTCCACGCCGACCGGGCCGCCGCCGAGCACGAGCATCCGCTCGGGGATCTCCTTCAGCTCCGTGACGCCGCGGTTGGTCCACACCCCGTCGAGCTCGCGCAGGCCCGGCACCGGCGGCTTGAAGGCGTCGGATCCCGTGGCCAGCACAACGTGCCGCGCCCCGTGCTCGGTGTCGCCGACGGCGACCCGTCCGGGCCCGGTCAGCGCGCCGGCGCCGCGCAGCACGTCGACGCCCTGCGAGCGCAGCCACTCCTCCTTGGCGGAGTCGTCCCAGTTCGAGGTCATGAAGTCGCGCCACTCCAGCGCCGCGGCCGGGTCGAGCTCGCCTTGCACGGCTTCGCGGGCGCCGGGTACCTCGCGCGCAGCCTGGAGAGCCTCGCCGGGTCGCAGCAGCGTCTTCGACGGGATGCATGCCCAGTAGTCGCATTCGCCGCCGATCAGGCCGCACTCGACGATCGCGACGTCGAGCCCCCCGTCGACCAGGCGGCCGGCGCAGTGCTGGCCGGCGGGACCAGCGCCGATGACGACGACGTCGTAGTCGCTCATAGCTCCGCCCGGGAGTCTCCCAGTTCCTGATACACCTGTCCCGGCTTTCGACGGACGCGATATCTGGAGGCAGCGATGACCGACGTGCAGGGCGCCGGCGACCCCGGCCCGCTCAACCCCGGCCCGATCCTCGAGCTGGGCCTGGCCTTCTGGGGGGCGAAGACACTGCTCAGCGCGACGGAGCTGAGGGTGTTCGGAGTGCTCGCCGAGGGACCACTGACGCTCGCTGAGCTGACCGAGCGCCTGGAGCTGCACGAGCGCGGCGCCCAGGACTTCTTCGACGCGCTGGTGGCACTCGGCATGCTGCAGCGCGAGGACGGTCGCTACTCGAACACCCCCGCGACCGATGCCTTCCTCGACCCCGCGAAGCCGGGCTACGTGGGCGGCATCCTCGAGATGGCCAACTTCCGTCTCTATCCCTTCTGGGGCTCGCTCACGCAGGCGCTGCGCACCGGTGAGCCGCAGAACGAGATCTCGCACGGGCAGGATCCCTTCGCGGCGATCTACGGCGACGACGCCAGGGTGCGCTCGTTCGCCCAGGCGATGACCGGCTCGGCGCTCGGCGCCGCCATGGCGATCGCCGACCGCTTCCCGTTCGACCGGTACAAGACCTTGTTCGACGTCGGCTGCGCGGAGGGCGCGCTGCCCGTCCAGGTCGCGCTGCGCCACTCCCACATGCAGGGCGGTGGCTTCGACCTCCCGGAGGTGCGCGGCGCCTTCGAGGACTACGTGGCCGGCTTCGGCCTCTCCGATCGCCTGCGCTTCGAGCCCGGCGACTTCTTCGCGGATCCAATGCCCCAGGCCGACGTTCTGTCGATGGGCAGGATCCTCCACGACTGGGACCGCGACCAGAAGGCCGAGCTGCTGGCCAAGGCCTACGCGGCCCTGCCCGAGGGCGGCGCGCTGATCGTGCACGACAGCCTGATCGACGACGACCGCAGCCAGAACGCGTTCGGCCTGCTGATGAGCCTCAACATGCTGATCGAGACCCCCGGAGGGTTCGACTACACCGGCGCCGACTGCCGCGAGTGGATGCAGGCGGCCGGCTTCTCCGAAACCAGCGTGGAGCACCTGGCGGGGCCGGACTGGATGGTCGTCGGCATCAAGTAGCTCAGGGAAGCAGGCTGCCGCCGGGCGGCACCACCCACAGACGCTCGGCGCGCTGCGCCACGGCCTCGGGGTCGAGGTCGGCGACGGTTTGCGCCTGGGCGTCGTTCATCAGCCGTCCGAGCTCGGCCCACGCGGAAGCCACTCCAGCGACCTTGGCGGTGGGCCCCCACCCGGTCGCAGCACGCAGCTCGTCCGCCCGCGCCCTCACCTCTTCCGCGGTCACCTCGGCGAACGGCTTCGAGCGCCCGCCCGCGAACACCCGCTCCGCCAGCACCCGCGCGGCGTCGGGGGTGGCGCGAGCGCTCACGCGGACCCCTCCGCGAGCCTCGCGGCCGCCACGGCCAGCTGCCCGTACGAGATGCCGCCGTCGTTCGGCGGCAGCCGCTCGGGCACCAGCACCCGCAGACCGTCCCCTCGCAGCAGCGCCGCGGCGTGGGCGAGCAGGTGGCGATTCTGGAAGACGCCGCCGGAGAGCACCACCACTTCGGTCCCGCCGCGTCCCGCGGCGATCGCGCACGCCTCGGCGGCCGCGGCGGCCAGGCCGTTGTGGAAGCGCGCCGCCACCATGGCGACGTCGGCGTCGCGCTCGAGGTCGGCCACCACCGCGCGGACGGTTGGCCGGGCGTCGAGGGCCAGCGGCCCGCCGCCGTCGTCGCGCACCGGCAGCGGGTAGGCGCCCCGCTCGGTCCGGTCGAGTGCGGCCTCGAGCTCCACGGCCGCCTGCCCTTCGTAGTTGACCTCCGCACGGATGCCGCATAGCGCCGCTACCGCGTCGAAGAGCCGCCCTGCGCTCGTCGTCAGCGGCGACGCGAACCCGGTGCGCGCCAGCTCAGCCACCTGGCGCCACGCGTCGTCCTCGACCAGCCCGCGCATCGCTCGCGGCGGTCGGGGCTCGTCGTCGTAGGCCGCCGCCAGCCAGGCGCAGGCCATCCGCCACGGCTGGCGAATCGCGGCCTCGCCGCCCGGCATGCGCACGGGGAACAGCAGACCGGCCCGCTCGCAGCGCGCCAGCCCGCCCACCAGCAGCTCGCCACCCCAGACCGTGCCGTCCTCGCCATATCCGGTGCCGTCGAAGATCGCCCCCACGGCGGGCCCGTCCTCGCGATGCTCGGCTAGGCACGCCGCGAGGTGGGCGTGGTGGTGCTGCACCCCGATCAGGCGCACGTCGTCGAGCTCGAGCGCGTGCTTCGTCGACAGGTACTCGGGATGGAGGTCGTGCGCCACCACCTCGGGCTCGACCGCGAACAGGCGCTGGAAGTGATCGATGCCGCTGGTGAACGAGCTCAGCGTCTCGTAGTTCTCGAGGTCGCCCACGTGGTGACCCACCCAGGCCTGCCCGCCCTTCGAGAGCGCGAACGTGTTCTTGAGCTCGGCTCCGCACGCCAGCAGGTGGCGCCCGCAGTCGACCGGCATCGTGGTCGAGCCGGGCACGTATCCGCGCGATCGCCGCAGCACCAGCGGCCGGCCCTCGGCCACGCGCACCACCGAGTCGTCCGTGCGCGTCTCGATCGGCCGGTCGTGGAGCAGGAACAGGTCCGCGATGTCGGCCAGCCGCTCGCAGGCGTCCTCGTCGCGGTACGCGATCGGCTCGTCGGAGACGTTGCCGCTGGTGAGCACGAGCGCGGTGCCCGCGTCGGCCAGCAGCAGGTGGTGGAGCGGCGAGTACGGCAGCATCACGCCGAGCTCGGCGGACCCCGGCCCGGTGGCGGCCGCCACCCGGGCGGCTGGGTGCCGGCGGACCAGCACGATCGGCCGGGCGCGGTCGAGCAGCAGCGCCTCCTCGGCCACCGATGGCTCGATCAGCTCGCGGGCGGCCGCGAGGTCGGGTGCCATCACCGCGAACGGCTTGTCCTCGCGGTGCTTGCGGGCCCGCAGCTCGGCCACGGCGGCCGCGTCGTCGGCGCGGCACGCCAGGTGGAAGCCACCCACGCCCTTCACCGCCACGATCGCGCCCGCGAGCAGCGCCCTGGCGGCGGCGTCGACCGCGTCCCGGGCCCCGGCGTCCGCGACGGGGCCACCGCCCGCGTAGGCAAGCCGGACCTGCGGCCCACACTCTGGGCAGGCGTTCGGCTGCGCGTGGAAGCGGCGATCGCCGGGGTCGCGGTACTCCGCGTGGCACGCCGCGCACATCTCGAAGCTCGCCATCGTCGTGTTCGGCCGGTCGTAGGGGACGTCGCGCACGATCGTGAAGCGCGGGCCGCAGTTCGTGCAGTTCGTGAACGGGTAGCGGAAGCGCCGGTCGCCCGGGTCGAACAGCTCGGCCAGGCAGTCGTCGCAGGTCGCGCTGTCCGGGGTGACAGCGGCGCGCGGCTCGCCCCCTGACGGGCTCTCCCGGATCGTGAAGCCCAGCTCGCCCTGCTCCTCAACCGGCTCGGCGGTCACCCGGTCGACGCTCGCCAGCGGCGGCGCCTCCAGCGGCAGCCGCGCCAGGAAGCGCTCCACCGTCTCGGAAGACCCCTCCGCCTCGACCACCACGCCGCGCGCGTCGTTGAGCACGTGCCCGGTCACGCCCAGCTCCCCGGCCAGGCGGTACACGTACGGGCGGAAGCCGACCCCCTGCACCGTTCCCTCGATGCGCGCGCGCACGCGGCTCACGCCACCAGCTCCCGCAGCAGGTGGTAGGCGCTGGCCTGCGCCTCCTGGATACGCGGGATGTGCTCCGAGCGCGTGACGACGACGTGGTCGGCCAGTCGCTCCGCGGCCACGCGCCCGCCGTCGTAGCCCACCAGCGCCAACGTGAGCAGGCCGCGCCGGCGCGCCTCCGCCAGGGCCGCGATCACGTTCGCGGAGTTGCCGCTGGTGGAGATGGCGAGCAGCGCGTCGCCCTCGCGCCCGTGAGCGATCACCTGGCGCGCGAAGATCGCCTCGGTGCCGATGTCGTTGGCGATCGCCGTGAGGATCGCCGGGTCCTCGGTCAGGTCCATCGCGTGCCGGGGCCGCCAGCCGGGGTCCGGCGGGAGCCGGAAGTCCGCCACGGCGTCCATCGCGTCGGTGGCCGACCCGCCGTTGCCGAGCGCGAGCAGGCAGCCGCCCGCGTCCAGCGCGGCACGCAGCTCCGCGGCGGCGGCGCCGAGCTCGTCGCGGTTCTCGGTCAGCGTCTGCGCCCGCAGCTCGCCCACCTCGTCGGCCTTGGCAAGCACCGACCGGCGCACGTCCTCGACCACCGCCTCGAGGTCGTGCTCCTGCTCCCCCAGGAAGGGATAGAGGAAGCTCGATGCCCCGGTGTCGTGGGTCGCGCGGGCGCTGCGGCCCTCCAGCAGCCCGCGGTGGTCGAAGAACACGTGGACCAGCTCCCAGAGCACGTGGTAGAGCGTCTCCACCAGCTCCTGGCGGATCGACGGGTCCCGCGCGGGTGGCTGGAACTCGTACTCCGCCCCCACCGGCGCGAAGGCGAGCGTCAGGCAGCCGCGCTCGCGGGCCAGTGCGAGGGCCTGCCCCGCCTCGCCGCCGTCCTCGTCCGCTCCGAACGCGATCGCGATGTCATCGGGCCGCGCCGCCAGCGCCAGCTGATCCACCAGGGGCCCGCCCTCCCCCGCCAGCCCGATCGCGGGCAGCGCGCGCTTACCGACGATCACGGGGTGGACGAACTCCACGGCCACGTGGCGGGCGTCGGACCGGGCGGCCGGCGAGCGCCCGAGCGCGATCAGCCTGCCGCCGCGGGCGAAGCGCTCCGCCATGGCGTGGCACAGCCGTGCGAGCCGCTCCGCCTCCGCTTCGAAGAACTCGGCGTTAGCCCTGGTGCGCTCGGCGAGGGCCCGCTCGAGGACGTCGCTGCCAAGGGCGTTCGTCAAGCGGTGGCCTCCACGGGCGCGGCCACACGACGAAGCCAGTCGCGCCACTCGTCGATCCCCTCCCCGGTCTTGGCACTGACCAGGATGCGCTCGACGCCCGGGTGCACCGCGTCCAGGTGGTAGAGGAACTTGTCGAGATCGAAGTCGAGGTGCGGCAGCAGGTCGATCTTGTTGATCAGGACCAGCTCGCACGCGCGGAACATCAGCGGGTACTTGGCCGGCTTCTCCTCCCCCTCGGTGATCGACGAGACCATGATCCGCGCGTCCTCGCCGACCTTGAACTCGGCCGGGCAGACGAGGTTGCCGACGTTCTCGATCACCAGCAGATCGATCTCGTCGAGCGGCAGGTCGCCGAGCGCGGAGCGCACCATGTTCGCGTCCAGATGGCACTCGCCGCCGAACCCGGGGTCGGTGTTGAGCTGCGTGACGGGCACGTGCAGCGAGGCCAGGCGATCGGCGTCCATCGAGCCCTGCACGTCGCCCTCCAGCACGCCTACGCGCACCCCCGGCAGGTCGGCCACAACCCGCTCCAGCAGCGACGTCTTGCCGGCCCCGGGCGCGCTCATGAAGTTCACGACGCGCACGCTGGCGCGATCGAAGTCGGCCCGGTTCGCGGCCGCGATCGTGTTGTTGGCGTCCAGCGCCTCCTCGACGATCTTCACCTTGGTGCGATGCATGCGGCCTCCTCCACCTCGATCGACTCCACCTCGAACTCGTCGCCGGAGGCGACCTCCACCCGACCCGCCGCCCCGCAGTCGGGGCACATGAAGACCGGCAGGTCGATCTCCCACTCGCGCTCGCACCCCGCGCAGCGCAATCGCGCCGGGATCAGCTCCTGCTCCAGCCGCGCCCCCTCGCAGACGGTGCCCTTGGACACGAAGCCGAAGTAGAAGTCGAGCGTGTCGGGCACCACCTGCCGCAACGCGCCGACGCGGAGGCTGACGACGCTGACCGGCCGCCCTTGTGCGTGCTTGACGGCGGTGTTCACGATCGCGCCGGAGAGCGACAGCTCGTGCATGGCTCAGTCGACGGCGTACGCGGCGTCGGAGCGCAGCCCCTCGATCGTCTCGATAACCAGGTCCACGGCCCCGTCCACCGCGCGCTGAACCTGGTCGGAGAGGCCGAGGCCCATCTCCTCGACCTCGGCGGGCTCGCAGGCCACGACCACAACCTTGCCGGGCCAGGCCCCCAGCGTCTTGACGAACCGCAGCACGGTCTGCGGGTCCATGCCGTGGGGGTTGAGGACCTGCCCGTCCTCGATGCCGGCCTCCACGTCGGCCTCGAGCGCCTCCATCACGTAGAGCGTGCCCGGCTCGCCGCCCTGGCGGCTCACGTCGATCAGCACGAGCGCGTCGTAGCCGCGCATCACCTCGTACGCGAGGTCCAAGCCCCCGGTGCCGAAATCGAAGACGGCGGCGCCCTCGGGCAGCTCGCGCGCCTCGAGGCGCTTCACGACCTCGCCGCCGAAGCCGTCGTCCTGTAGCCAGGCGTTGCCGATCCCGGCCACCAGGATCCTCTTCATGGGAGCACCTCCACTTCAGGGGGGAAGAACCAGAGAAAGCGACCGGTCTCGCGCAGGATCTCCTGGCCCGGCTCGTCGAGCGCGACGCCGAGGTGCACGCGGCCGTCGTAGTCGCGGTGGATGCGCTCGACCGTCACCGTGCGCCCCTCGAGCATGCGCGCCTGCAGGTCGGCGTCCAGGCCCGGACGTACCTTGACCCGCCCGCCGCGGCGGATCACCACGCCGTCCACCTCTACCTCAGGCAGCCCGCGGGTGGGGTCGCGCACCTCGGCCGAGGGCTGCGGCGGCTCGAGCGTCATGCGGCCGTGCAGCTTCAGCAGCTCCTCCGGCGTGACGGCCGACGCCCGCTCGATCATCTCCCTGACCGCCGGGTCCTGACGCTCGATCTCGGCGCGCTCGGCGTCGCTGAGCGCCTGCACGTGCAGGACAAGCGCCTCCTCGATCTCGGTGTTGTCGAACAGGTTGCCGCGGCTCTCGGGCGCGATCTGCGGGTGGTCCGGCAGCACGATCGCGGCGCCGAGCATCACGTCGTCCTCAGCGGAGGCGAGCACCGGCCAGGTGTTGACGCTGTCGCACGGGGCGTCGAGCTGGGACAGGAAGCGACCGCCGTCCACGCGCAGCGTCGGGTGCGCCGAGATCAGCGACCGCTCGATCGCGGCGGCGCGGTCGATGTCCGCCGGTGCCTCGGTGCGGTTCTCCACGCGGAACGACACCAGCCGCCGCCCGCCCTCGAGCGGCGCCACCGCCAGGCGGGTGCGCACCTCCAGCCCTTCCACGCTGAAGTCGCCGCTGCCCTCGAGGCGCTGCGGCTCGGCCCGGTGGCGCTCGCCGCTCGGCGCCAGGAAGCGCACCTCCGCGGTCACCTCGCCGCCGCCCTCCACCACGCAGCGGAGGTCGAGGTGGTCGTAGGTGGTGTCCAGCTCGCGGGCGTACGCCGGCGGGTAGACGATTCCGAACGGCGTGGGCGTGGCGTTCTTGGTCGCGCCGGGCGTATAGGGGTAGAGCGCGTAGCCCTCGTAGAGCAGCGTGTCGACGAGCTCGCTCATGGGCCAAGTAGCTCCCTCACGCAGGCGTCGATCGTCGGCAGCGCGCGCCGCGCCTTCTCGCGCTGCAGCGCCTGCAGCGTCGACTCCTGCAGCGCGATCCAGCCGGTGCGCGGGTAGTAGTGCTCGATCAGCTCGCGCCACGTCGCGACCGAGAAGCGGAACTCGGCCGAGCAGGACCAGGGGATCAGCGACATCTGCAGGCGCCCCTCGTCGCCGCGGTAGTGGACGGTGCCGTTGAAGTTGAACGCCAGCGGCACCTCGCCGTCGGGCAGGCCGTAGAGGTACTTGGTGGAGGCGACCTCCATGTCGAAGCTGCACGGCACGGCCACGCGGAAGGTCGTGGATCCGGTGAACGACGGCACGAGCACGTCGGCCTGGTGCCACACGAGGCTGCGCGTAGTCGTGGCCCAGCGCTCCGGGGCGCCGAACAGCTCCACCAGCTTCTCGCGCGTCTCGGCGTCGTAGGTGCGCCGGGCCGGCTCGATCATGACCTGCGCGGACAGCGCGATCGCGTACACCTGCCGGCCGCCCGGCTCGCTCACGTGCACGTCGAAGTCGACCGCGGGAACAGCGGCGTGGCGGCGGCCGGCGGCCCCCAGCACCTGGAACTCCGGCTCAGGCGCGACCGGTACCTCCAGGATCTCCGGGTGACTCACGCGGCCACCGCCCGCAGCTCGTCGAAATAGCGATCGATCGCCTGCTCGACGCCGGCACCGCCGGAGATGCCCTCCCATGCAGCCTTGACGAGGCCGACGAGCATGTAGCAGCGGTCGATCGGCGCTATCGCGAATGCCGGGGCATCCGACATCCGGTTGACGATCAGAGCCTCGGCGTCCGGCTCCAGGTCCCGCAGGACCGGGTTCATCCCCACGAGGCGATCCCAGGTCTCGAAGTGGAGCTCGCTCTCGGTGGCGCCGGCCGGGCTCGGGTAGAGCGCCACCACGCAGTTCGTGACGCTCGAGTGCATGAAGAAGGCGAGTCCGATCGGGATCCGGAACTGCGCCCAGATCTCCTCCGGCAACCGGAAGTCCTCCAGCCAGACGGTGCGCGTGCCGGTCGGGCGGAACTCCGGATCGCCGGAGCGCAAGCCCCAGCAGCTCTCGCACACGCAGACGATCTGGCGCTCGTAGAGGTTGAGCATGTGCCGGTGGTCCGCCGGCACGGTCGTCGCGCAGAGGTCGCAGCGCTCGCGATCGTCGGCCACCGGGGCCGGCGCCGTGGGCTGCGCGAGTCCGCGCAGTCCGGCGACCATCAGGGCCCGCTCGCGCGTCACAGCGCGACCCTGATCTCCTCCTGCTCGCGCAGCAGCGGGACCGGCTGGAGCTGGAGGTGGTCGTCGTCCATCGAGCGACCGGCCTGCGGGAGGAAGTACCGCCGTCCGCACCCCGGGCAACCGAGCGCACCGGCGTCGAGGGCGCCGCCGTCCAGCGCGCCGCCGCAGTCCGCGCAGGTGTTCCGATACGCCAGCAGCGTTCCGTCGACGTTCGCCACGAACAGCCGCACCCCGTCGACGTCGGCGGCGGCGACCGACTCGGGCGGGTCGATGCCGAGCGTGTGCCAGCCCGGGGCGCCGTTCATCTGGATCACCGGCAGCGGCACGCCGCTGATCTCGGGCTCCTCGTCCACGACCCCCTCCACGTCCATGCCGTCGAGGTCGGGCGCCGCCTCCTCGAGCGCGCGGCGCACCGCCAGCTCGAGCGTCGACGACGACGCTCGGCACGACTTGCAGCTGCCCTCCAGCCGCAGCCGCGCGATCCCGTTCTCGATCCCGAGCAGCTGGACGTTGCCGCCGTGCGACTCCATGTACGGCCTGACCGAGTCGAGCGCCTCGTTCACGCGCTCCTCGATCGGCACGGGGTACAGGTCGTGGATCATCAACAGCCCCGCGACGAGGTCGTCCTTCGCCATCTCGTCACGGGTGCCGGCGTCGGCCAGCTCGACGATCCGCTCGAGCCCAGCCCCGTACATCTGCACGACCGCGGCAGTCAGCTCCTCGGCGAGGGCACGGCAGTCCGCGTCCTCGAGGTGCTCCAGCCGACCCGTGAGCTCCTGCACACGGGCTATGAGCTGTTCGGCCTCCATGGCTAGCAGAAGGCCGTCGGCGTGTGGACGACCTTCCGGACCGGTCCCTTGCCGCCGTACATGTGCACGCCGCACGGCAGGCAGGGATCGAACGAGCGGACCGCCCGCATGATGTCGATCCCCTTGAAGTTCTCCGGGCCGTTCTCCTCGAAGATCGGCGTGTTCTGCACCGCGTCCTCGTAGGGGCCGGGAGTGCCGTAGACGTCCCGCGGGCTGGCGTTCCACGGCGTCGGCGGGTAGGGCTGGTAGTTCGCGATCTTGCCGTCCTCGATCACCATGTGGTGCGACAGGACACCGCGAGCCGCCTCGTGGAAGCCGACGCTGACCGCCGAGTCGGGAACCTTGAAGTCGTTCCAGCTCTTGGTCCGGCCGGCCTGCACTTCCTTCATCGCTCGCTCCAGGTTGTGCAGCGCGATCAGCGCCGAGTAGGCCTGGTGGTATGTGCGGGCGCGGTCACGCTCGATCGCGTTCGACTTCTCGGGGACGTGCCACTCGAACTCCATCTCCGGGAAGCTGGCCGAGCGCGGCAGCGACATCTGGATGCTGTGGCCGGTGGCCTTGGCGTAGCCGAAGTCCACGAGCCCGGCCTTCGCCGTGCACCACTGGCGCGCGAACGGGCCGCCACCGGTGTCGCAGCACACGTGCGTGTCGGTGCGCTTGTCGTAGATCCGCGGTGACACCACCCAGGTGTACTTGTCCGTGAAGTCCCGCTTCTGAGGCTTCGGCAGGGTCACCTTGTTCCACGGATGGTTCTTGTCCACCGGGTTGCCGAGCGGGTCCTCGGTCACGAACGTGCGCTCGTTCTCCCAGCCGTCGAAGTACGAGCTGCCGAGCAGGATGCGGATCGCCAGGTTGATCTCCACGAGGTCGGTGGTGATCAGCTCGCCGTTGATCGCGATGCCGGGCGTGATGTACCGCTTGCGCCCCCACTCCGTCATGTTCTTGTAGCTGTAGTCGACGTAGTCGGGGTCGTCGAAGCAGCCCCAGTTGACGAGGTTGGTGTCGCGGTAGCCGACCATGTCGTAGCCGGGCAGCTCGGTGAGGAAGAAGTCGTACAGGTCGTCGTGCATCGGCACGCTTCTCTTCACGTAGTCGAAGTACCGCATCAGGCGCACGTAGTAGTCCGTGCACGTCTGGTGGGTGATGTCCGCGCTGCACCCGCCGGGCATGATCGTCGAGGGGTGCGTGTGACGCCCGCCGAACAGGCAGTACATCTCGCGCGTGTAGCGGGCCACGTGGAGGGTCTCCAGGTAGAACTCGCCCGTGAACGGGTTGAGCGCCCGCATGATGTCCGCGATCGTCCGGTAGCCGTGGATGTCCTGGCCCGGGGCCGACGTGTTCTCGGCCTTCGACAGCAGCGTCGGGTTGGTCTCCTTCACCATCTGCTCGCAGAAGTCCACGTTCGCCATGCAGTCGTTGAAGATCGCGTGGTCGAAGATGTAGTCCGCGGCCTCGGCCATGTTGAACGCCATGTCGCCGAGCGGCGGCGGCTTGACGCCGTAGGCCATGTTCTGGTTCAGGCAGGAGCAGGTGCAGTGGTTGTCGCCGCAGATGCCGCAGATGCGGCTGGTGATGAAGTGCGCGTCGCGCGGATCGATGCCCTTCATGAAGATGTCGAAGCCGCGGAAGACCATCGACGTCGAGTAGCACTTCAGGACCTGCTGGTTGGAGAAGTCGATCTCCGTGTGGATCCCGAGCGACCCGACGATGCGGGTGATCGGGTCCCACGACATCTCCTTGACGACGACCTTCTGCTCGCGGGGTGTCTCAACAGTGGACATGCGTGTCTCCCCTTACCAGCGCGCCTGAGTAGCCGGTGGTCAGCTCTGGTTTGTTGTGACGCCACTCGGGCTCGACGTCGTACTTCTTCTCGATGTTGCGCTTGCGGAAGTAGCGGACCATCGGGCCGTAGGCGACCTTCGCGAAGGTCGACGCCCTGTTGCCCCACGGGTCCGGCTCCATGAACGGCATGTACTTGTCGGGGAAGCCGGGCATCGTGCAAGCCATGCAGATGCCGCCCACGTTGGGGCAGCCGCCGATGCCGTTGACCCAGCCGCGGATCGGCACGTTGCACTTGACCACCGGGCCCTTGCAGCCGAGCTTCACGAGGCAGCGGTGGTCGGAGCCGTACTCGGTGGCGAAGTCGCCCTGCTCCGCGAAGCCGGCGCGGTTGCAGCCCTCGCGCACGGTCCGGCCGAACAGCCACTTCGGGCGCAGCTGCTCGTCGAGCTCCGGCGCCGGCGCGAGCCCGGCCAGGTGGAGCGCCAGGTAGAGCAGCGTCTCGGTCATGTTGTCGGGCTGCGCTGGGCAGCCGGGGATGCAGACGACCGGCAGGCCGGCCGTCGACTTCCAGTTCCAGCCCAGGTAGTCGGGCACGCCCATCGCGCCGGTCGGGTTGTTCTTCATCGCCGGGATGCCGCCGTAGGTGGCGCAGGTGCCGACGGCCACGACCGCGGCCGCCTTCGGGGCGAGCCGGTCGATCCACTCGTTCATCGTGATCGGCTGGCCGTTCTCCGGATTGACGGCGAAGCCGGTCCAGTGGCCCTCGCCGTTGATCTGCTCGTTGCCGAGCGAGCCCTCGATGACCAGGACGAAGGGGTCGAGCTTGCCCTCCTCGGCGTCGAACCAGGCCTGGGCGTACTCCTGGCCCACCTCGTAGGCGATCACCTGGTTGTGCACGACGACCTTGGGCATGCCCGGAATCGCCTGCGTGATGATGTCCTCGAGGCTCGGGTTGGTTGCCGAGGTCATGGCGACGGAGTCGCCCTCGCAGGACAGCCCTGTGGTCATCCACAGGACATGCGCGGTGACCCCCTCGGTCTCCTTGTGCTGCCGCGAATGCCTCGGTTGTCGCCATCGGCGCTCCTTCCTCGCTCAACAGATCCGCGGCAGCGGGTCGCCCACCAGCTGGTCCATCACCCGCTTGCCGCCAAAGCTCGTCTCCACCAGGACCATCCCCGGGGGCTCGGTGCGCACCTCGCCGATCTCGGCGGCGCGCTCGCAGCCCGGGACCGAGCGCAGCGCGCTCAGGGCGCTGCATCCGCCGCTTCCTCGGCAACGAAGGCGACGAGCTTGCCCTCGTTGGCCACGTACATCGGGTCGATCCCCAAGATCTCGGACGCGCCGGCGACGGCCGGCTCGATCGGCACCGCCGCCTCGTGCACGAGCATCGCCACGCTCGAGGCGCGCGCGAGCTCGTTCAGCACCGAGGCCACGCCGCCGCGGGTCGCGTCGCGCATGCAGCGCAGCGACGGGCCGACCTCGTCCAGCAGCGCGTCCACGACGGGCCACAGCGAGCGCGTGTCCGACTCGATCGCGGCGTCGAGCTCGAACTCGCCGCGGGCGAGCATGATCGCGGTGCCGTGCTCGCCGATCGTGCCGGACAGCAGGATCGCGGTCGCCGGGCCGGATCGCGTCGGGCGCCAGCCGCGCGCGGGGGTCGCGCCGACCCAGGCCGGTCGTGCAGATGTACATCTGGTCGGCGGCGCCGCGCTCCACGACCTTCGTGTCCCCGGCCACGATCTGCACTCCGGCGGCCTCGGCCGCCCGCGCGATCGCCTCCACCTCGGCGCGCAGCTCGTCGGCCTCCAGCCCCTCCTCGAGGATCAGCGACAGGCTGAGCGCCAGCGGGCGCGCCCCGGACACGGCCAGGTCGTTGACCGTGCCGTTGACGGCGAGGTCGCCGATCGAGCCGCCGGGGAAGCGGATCGGCTTGACCACGAACGAGTCGGTGGTCAGCGCGAGCTCAACGCCGTCGGTCTCCACCGCGCCGGCGTCGCCCATCGCCGCGAGCGTGTCCGAGCCGAACGCCGGCACGAACAGGCCCTCGATCATGCTCTGCGTGGCCTTGCCGCCCGCGCCGTGGGCCATGGTGATGCGCTCGTCGCGGAACTTGGCGCGCTTGCCGCGCGCGGTCTCGATGATGCCGAGGATCCGCTCTTCGCGGTCGGTCACGTGACCTCGCGCCAGCTAGACCACCTCCCGCTCGCGGGCGAAGCGGCCGTAGTTGTAGTAGGCCGCGCAGGCGCCCTCGGAGGAGACCATGCAGGTGCCGATCGGCCGCTCCGGCGTGCACGCCGTGCCGAACACCTTGCACTCCCAGGGCTTGATCACGCCCTTGAGCACCTCGCCGCACTGGCACGCCTTCGGGTCGGCCACGCGCACGCCCGGGGACGCTGAAGCGCAGCTCGGCGTCGAGGTCGGCGTAGGCGTCGGAGAGCTTCAGGCCACTCTGCGAGATGAACCCGAGCCCGCGCCACTCGAAGTGCGGCCGCAGCTCGAACACCTCGGCCATCACCTCCAGCGCGCGCGGGTTGCCCTCGTAGGGCACGACGCGCGCGTACTGGTTCTCGACCTCGCAGCGGCCCTCGTCGAGCTGCGCCAGGATCATCCGGATCGCCTGCAGGATGTCGAGCGGCTCGAAGCCGGCGACCACGATCGGCTTGCCGTAGTCGGCCGGGATGAACTCGAACGGCCGCGCGCCCACGACCGTGGACACGTGGCCCGGGCCCACGAACCCGTCGAGCCGCAGGTCGGGCGAGTCGAGCAGCGCGCGCAGCGGCGGCACGATCGTCACGTGGCTGCACATGCAGGAGAAGTTCGGCACTGCCCTCGGCCTTGGCGCGCTTGAGCGTCAGCGCCGTGGACGGCGCGGTCGTCTCGAACCCGATCGCGAAGAACACCACCTCGCGGTCGGGGTTCTGCTTGGCGATCCGCAGCGCGTCGAGCGGCGAGTAGACCATCCGGATGTCGGCGCCCTGCGCCTTGGCGTCGAGCAGGCTGCCCTCGGACCCGGGCACGCGCATCATGTCGCCGAAGCAGGTGAAGATCACGCCCGGGCTCGCGCGCCAGCGCGATGCCGTCGTCCACGCGGCCCATCGGGATCACGCAGACCGGGCAGCCGGGCCCGTGCACCAGCTCGACGTTCGCGGGCAGCAGGTCGTCGACGCCGTACTTGTAGATCGAGTGCGTGTGGCCGCCGCAGACCTCCATGAACTTGTAGTGGCGGCCGGGCTCCACGGCGGCGAGGATCTCGGTGGCCAGCACCCGGCCGAGCTCGGGATCGCGGAACTCGTCGACGTACTTCATGCCTCGAGCCCCACCAGCGCCACGCCGGCGTGCACGAGCAGTCGGTCGCCCGGCGCGACGGGCTCGACCAGCGCGATCTCGACGGTGCTCTGCGATCCGTCCTCGGCCGCGCACAGCGCCAGGCCGCGAGCGGCGTCGATGCGCTCGACCTGCATCGGAATGCCCTCGTCGGAGCAGGTGATGCAGTGGTCGCCGGCGCAGTCGCTCACTCGATCACGCTCGCCTTGAGCTCCTCGAGCTCCGCCTCGTAGTCCTGGCCCATCCGCTCGAGCTGCCTGCGGGTGGCGATCGCCTCCTCCTCGTCGACGCGTGACATCGCGAACCCCACGTGGATGAGCACCCAGTCGCCGGAGTCCGACGCCGACGCCGTCGTCGTCGAGGAGGCCGATGTTGATCGTGCGCTGGACTCCCGCCACGTCGACCTTGGCGAGACGCAGCTCGCGGTCGACCACCTCGACGATCTGGCCGGGAATGGCCAGGCACATGTTGGTTCCCCTCCCTTGGCTCGCCGGCGACCCTACGCCCGCATCGGGTGGCCACATAGCGGGTAGGTTGAAATCCAACGTTGCGTTTCAACCCTCCCGCGATAGGCTCGCGGCCGGGCGATAGAGAGGGGTCTGTCTTTGACCCGGCATCACGATCCGAAACGAGGCCAGACGGCGGCGGCCGAGCCATCGGCCGGGCCGCGCTCGGACGGATCGGTGCGTGTGCTCGAGCTGGACCCGGAGCTCGGGCTGCGGGTGCCGGCGGCGGAGATCGCTCACGCACGGGTCGAGCTGACGGCGCGCGTGACCTCGCTGCCGTGCGGGCGCTGGGAGGTCCCCCACGAGGACGGCGATCGCGGCGGGCTCGGCTTCCTGATGATCGAGGGGCTGCTGGCGCGCGATATCGTGCTCGCCGGCAACACGGCCACGGAGCTGCTCGGCGAGGGCGACGTGCTCCAGCCCTGGATCCCGACCCGCGAGGACGGGCTGGTCCGCTACCGCGTGCTGTGGCACGTGATCTCGCCCGTCCGGCTCGCGGTGCTCGATTCGGGCTTCGCGCGGTCGCTCGCCGCGTGGCCCCAAGTAATGGGCGCGTTGCTGGAACGGGCGATCAGGCGCACGCTGCGCATGTCCATCCACGCGGCGCTGCTGCAGCTGTCCCCGGTCGAGACGAGGCTGCTGGTGCTGTTCTGGTACCTCGCCGAGCGGTGGGGCCACGTGACGCCCGACGGGATCAGCATCCGGTTGCGAATGTCGCACGAGCTGCTCGGGCAGCTGGTGGGCTGCCGGCGCGCCTCGGTCACCACAGCGCTGCGCCGGGTCGGCGAGAGCGGATTGGTCGTCCGCAGGGCCGACGGCACCTGGCTGCTGCGCGGCTCCCCGCCCGACGAGCTCGCCGGGATCCACTGGCAGGAGCGCGTCGCCGTCGGCTGACGGAGCGCGACTCATCCCGCGCGGGTGATGTCCGCTCACCCGCGGCCATGTTGAGATCGCGCCATGCCAGGATTGCTTCGCGGCATCGCCCGCACCGCCGTTATAGCCGGCACCGCCACATCGGTCTCGAACCGCGTCAGCCGCCGTCAGGCCAACCGCTGGGGCGCTCAGGAGGCCGCGGAGTACCCACCGCAGCAAGCCCCGCCCCCACCGGCTCCGGCGGCTGCCGGCGGCGACCGTCTCGAGCAGCTCAAGGAGCTGGCGGCCCTGCACGAGCAGGGGGTGCTGACCGACCAGGAGTTCGCCAGCGAGAAGGCCCGCATCCTCCAGAGCTAGCCCGCGGGCGTAGAGTGCCGCCGCGGCCATGATCGACGTCGACAGCGAGTCCTTCCTCACCGTCGTTGTCGTCGCGGCGTTTGCGGCCTTTCTCGCCGGCATGGCGTCCAGCCGGTTGCCGTTGCCGGTGGTGGTGCTCGAAATCGTCCTCGGGATCGTCGTGGGGCCCGAGGTGCTGGGGCTGGCGGAGTCCGACGCCTTCCTGGCCTTCTTCTCGAACCTCGGGCTCGGCATGCTGTTCTTCTTCGCGGGCTACGAGATCGACTTCGAACGAATCCGCGGCAGCCCGCTGAAGCTGGCCGTGATCGGCTGGGCGATGTCGCTCGTGCTCGCGTACAGCCTGGGCGGGCTGCTCGCCTTGACCGGGCTGGTGCTGTCGCTGCTGTTCACCGGCTCCGCGCTGGCGACGACCGCGATCGGCACCCTGATCCCGATCCTGAGCGACGCCGGCGAGCTGCGCTCGCGCTTCGGCACCTACCTGCTCGCCGCCGGCGCGATGGGCGAGTTCGGCCCGATCCTCTTGATCACGTTGGTGTTCTCCACGAAGGGCGCGCTGTCCAACGCGCTGATCCTGGTGGCGTTCGTGGTCGCCGCGGTAGTCGCGGCGGTGGTCGCCGTCCGGGGCGTTGGGCGCGGCTGGCCGATGCTCGAGCGCACGCTCGAGACCAGCGGACAGCTGGCGATCCGGATGGCGGTGGTGATGGTGTTCGCGCTCGGCGCGCTGGCCGCCTCGCTCGGACTCGACCTGCTGCTCGGCGGGTTCGTGGCCGGGGTGATCGCCCGCATCGCCCTCAAGGGCCGCGAGGTGCAGGTGTTCGAGTCGAAGCTGACCGCGGTGGGCTACGGCTTCTTCATCCCGTTCTTCTTCGTGGTCAGCGGCATCGAGTTCGACCTCAGCGCGCTCACGGAGACGCCGCTGCGGCTGCTCGAGCTGCCGCTGTTCGCGCTGCTCTTCCTGGTGGTGCGCGGCGTTCCCGCGCTGCTGCTCTACCGCAACGTCCTCGACCGGCGCGACCGGGTGGCGCTGGGGGTGTTCTCGGCTACCGAGCTTCCGCTCGTGGTCGCCATCACGACGATCGCCGTCGAGCAGGGACACATGCGCTCATCCACCGCGGCTGCGTTGGTGGGCGCCGGCATCCTCTCGACGGCGATCATGCCTCTTGTCGGATTGCAGCTACGCGCGGGCAGAGCGGCGACCGCCTAGCCCGATTCCGAAGGCGAGCATGAGTCCCCCACCGGCCAGCAGGAGGCTGCCGGCGATGGTGGCACCCACGCCGACCTCGTTCAGCGCCGGGACCTCAGCGCCGGCGCGGACATCGGCCGCCACGCCAGGCGACCCGTCGGCGTTCATGACCACTACGGACCAGTCGCCGTCGTCGACGTCCCAGGTCAGGGTCTGCGAGCCGGATCCGATCGCGGACTCCACCCAGATGTCCTGCTGCGCAGGCGCCGCCGGGCGACGCTCGCCGTCGTGGCGACTGGACTCGGCGTCGAACGGGTCGACGTCGATGTCGGTGACCATGCTGTGCGCAACGCCGCGCAGATAGTCGTCGGCGTCATCGGTGCTGGCGACCCCCACGAATACGGGCTCGCCGTTCTGCGGCGTCACCTGTAGCCGCAACGTGCCCAGCCCGCCCTCGCGGAGGAACGACTCGGCCCCATCGAGGTCGAAGTCGAGGTTGTCGCTGGCCACGGCATTGGTGTCCGTGGCGAAGCGCTCGGTCGAGGTGGACAGGTAGCCGTCGGCGTCCTTCTGGCCGTCGCCCCAAAAGGCGAGGCCGCCGACCGCCAGCAACACGGCTGCGAACAGCCCGCTGAGGGCACCGGCGACGATCAGCCCGAGGTTCTTCTTGCGTGTGGATGTGTGTGTTGTTGTCATGCCCGCAGCCTGGGCCACGGGCGGCCTCGGAACATCAGGCGGACACCCTGAATCGGTGCCCTGAAGCGCGGCGGGTGCTCAGGCGGCTTCGGAGTAGGCCGGCTCGGCGCCGGACCCCTCCTCGGCGTGCTGCGCGACCGGCTTGATCACCGTGACCGCCACGACCACAGCGACCGCCACCAGCGCCGCCCCGATCAGGAAGGCCACGTGATACCCGCTGGTCAGCGCCGATGCGAGGTTCTCCCCGTCGGCGAGCAGGTTCTCGGTGCGGGTGCTCGACGACGTGGCCAGCACCGCGAGGCCGATCGCACCGCCCACCTGCGCCGTCGTGTTGACCAGCCCGGATGCGAGCCCGGCGTCAGCCTGGGTCGCCCCGGACATCGCCAGCGTCATCAGCGCCGGGAAGCAGACCGCCACGCCCACGCCGAGCAGCAGCGTGACCGGCAGGACGTGCACGAAGTAGTTGCCGTCGACCGGCGCCATGGCGAACAGGCACAACCCGATCGCCACTAGCACCAGGCCCGGGATCAGCGTCCGCTGCGGGCCGAAGCGCATGATCAGCGGCTCCGAGTAGCGCAGCGTCAACACCGCCATCACGAGCGTGGAGGGCAGGAACGCCAGGCCGGTCTCCAGGGCGTCGTAGCCGAGGATGCGCTGCAGGTACAGCGCGCCAAGGAAGAACATCCCGAACATGCCCGCGACCGTCAGCGCCTGTATGAGGTTGGCCCCGGTGACGTTGCGCGAGCGGAAGATGCGCAGCGGCACCAGCGGGGTCTTGGCGGTCGCCTCGCGCGCGATGAACGCCGCCAGCAGCGCCAGCGACAGCGCACCCAGGACGAGGGTCTCGCCCGCGCCCCAGCCCTGGTCGGCCGCCGGCTTGACGATCGTGTAGACGCCGAGCATCAGCGAGGCCGTGATCAGGATCGCGCCAGGGATGTCGGCGCCCTTGTCGATGCCGATGCCCGGCGCCGGGTCCAGCAGCCGCCGCGCGAGCAGGCCGGTGACGATGCCGATCGGGATGTTGATGAAGAAGATCCAGTGCCAGCTGATCGCCTGGGTCAGCACCCCGCCCGCCAGCAGCCCGACGGAGCCGCCGGCGGAGGCGACGAACGCGTACACGCCGATCGCCTTCGCCTGGTCCCGCTTCTCGGGGAACATCGTCACGATCATGCCGAGGATGACCGCCGAGGTCATCGCGCCGCCGATGCCCTGGACGAAGCGGGCCCCGACCAGCATCTCCTGGCTCTGAGCCAGGCCGCACAGCAGCGACGCCACGGTGAACACGACCACGCCGGCCATGAACACGGTCTTGCGTCCGATCAGGTCGCCGAAGCGCCCGGCCAGCAGCAGCAGGCCGCCGAACGCGATCAGGTAGGCGTTGACCACCCACGCGAGGCTCGACTGCGAGAACCCGAGGTCGTCTTGGATCGTCGGCAGCGCCACGTTCACGACCGTGACGTCCAGGACGATCATCAGCATCCCCACGCACAGCACGTAGAGGGCGATCCAGCGGTTGCGGTCGGTCATCGTGGCCACGGTAACAGGTTGTCCTAGAACAGGACCAACAAAACCTAAAGCAGGATCAGCGGTCCGGGTTCCGTCTCAGCAGGTAGGTGTCCATGATCCAGCCCTTGCGCCTGCGCCCGTCCGCGCGGACGCGCTCGATCTCCCCTCCGACCTCGCTCAGCCGGCCCGCCACCAGCCGCTCGTCCTCGGTCCCGATGTAGGCGCCCCAGTAGATGTCGATGTCGTCCGGTGCCAGGTCGCTGAAGGCGCAGTCGGCGTCGAGCATGACCACCACGTCGTCGCTGTGGTCCGGGAACCCGGCCGCCAGACGGCGCCCGGTGGTGATGTGCACTGGCCCGCCCACGCGGTTGAGCGGCACGCGGTGCCGGGCCGCCAGGGCCTGGACGCTGCTGATGCCCGGTATCACGTCGTAATCGAGCTCCACCGCGCCCCGGGCCAGGATCTGCTCGATCACCGCCAGCGTGCTGTCGTAGAGCGCCGGGTCGCCCCACACGAGGAACGCGCCGAGCTGCCCGTCCGCGAGCTCGTCGCGGATCGCCTGCTCCCACACCTGCGCACGCCGCCGGCGCCAATCCTCCACCGCCTCGTCGTAGGCCGCCGCCCCACGGTCGCGCTCCGGGTCGTCGACCTCCACGATCCGGTACGCGGGGTCCTCTACGTAGCGCTCGATGATCTGCCCGCGCAGCTCGACCAGGTCCTGGCGGTCGCCGGGCTTCTGCACGACGAAGAAGACCTCCACGGCGTTCAGCGCCTTGATCGCCTGCACGGTCACGTGGTCGGGATCGCCGGCGCCGATCCCGATGACGGACAGCCGCCTCATCGCCAGAACCCCAGCAGCGTCGTGCACACGGCCAGCTCGGCCACCGCAACGGTCGCGCCGATCGTGTCGCCCGTGCGCCCGCCCACGGCGCGGCGCGCCGCCAGGGCCGAGAGCAGTGCGATCGCGACGGCGGCGCCCGTCGCGGCGAGCCCCGGGACCAGGCCGGCCACCAGACCGGTCGCGAGCAGGGCTATGGCGCTGGCTGACAGCAGGGCCGTGCGGCCCACGGCGAACCCCGCGCCGAGCCCGTCCGCGCGAGCCGCCGGCGCCGCGGCCGTGTGCACGAGCGCCGCCCAGCGCGACAGCGCGCCCGCGGCGATCAGTGCCGCGAGCCCCTCGCGGGTGCTGAGCGGCTCGAGTGCGGTGAACAGCAGCAGCGCCCACCCGATCAGGGCGAGCGCGCCGAAAACGCCGGTGGAGGAGTCGCGCATCGCCGCCAGGCGGCGCCCCCGGTCGCCGCGCACGCCGAGCCCGTCGGCGGTGTCGGCCAAGCCGTCCTGATGGAGGGCGCCCGTGACGATCACGAGCGCCGCCATCGCCAGCACGGTCGCCGCCGCCGAGCCGAGCAGCGGCTCCGTGCCCGCTCGCACCCCGCCCGCGAGCGCGCCGATCGCGGCGCCGACGAGCGGAAACCATCCGGCCGCGCTCCCCAACCCCCCCGCGGCCGCGTTCGCCCCTACGCGGACCGGGAGGATCGTCAGGAAAGCGACCGCGAGGGCCAACCCGGAGGTCGCGCGGCGCAGGGCGCTGCCGGTGCGCAGCGCCTCATCGACGGGCAACTCCGGCCTCCTCGAAGGTCGCCATCGCGCCGTGCAGCACGCCGGCGGCCTCCACCAGCGGCAGCGCCAGCAGCGCGCCCGATGCCTCTCCGAGCCGCAGGCGCAGGTCGAGCAACGGCTCCAGCCCCAGCTCCTCTAGCACCCGTCCGTGGCCGGGCTCGGCCGAGCGGTGGCCCGCGATCAGCACCTCCCCCACCGCAGGGTCGAGGCGGGTGGCCGCCAGGCCCGCCACGGCAACGGCGTAGCCGTCCAGCAGCACCGGCAGGCGGCGGCGCGCGCCCTCGGCCGCGGCGCCGGCCAGCGCGGCCAGCTCCAGCCCGCCCACGCCCAGCAGCGCCTCGCGGGTGCCGCCTGCGTGGCCGTTGCGCTCCAGCGCCTGTGCCACCAACTGCCGCTTGCGCCGCACCCCTCCGGTGTCGAGCCCGGTGCCGCGCCCGACGGTCTCGTCGGCCGGGGCCCCGGTCAACGACGAGGCCAGGGCGGCGGTGGTGGCGGTGTTGCCGATGCCGATCTCGCCGAGCACGAGGCAGTCCACCCCGCGCTCCGCCAGCTCGGCTGCCAGCTCCTCGCCCGCGCGCAGGGCGGCGTCCAGCTGTTCCGCGGTCAGGGCAGGCCCGGCGGTCATGTCGGCCGAGCCCTCGGCGACCTTGACGTCGCGAACGCCGTCGGGCGTTGAGCCTTGCAGGCCCACGTCGGCCACCAGCAGCTCGTGGCCGCCCTCACGCGCCAGCACCCCAACGGCGGTCTCGCCGCGGGCCGCCGCGGCCGTCACGTGGGCCGACACGGGCGACTCGAACAGGCTCGTGCCGTGCTGCACGTGGCCGTGGTCGGCGGCGCAGACCAGCACGCCCGCCCGCACTCTCGTAGGGGGCGGACCGCCGGTGATCGCCGCCCAGCGCTCGATCAGGGCCTCGAGCGCGCCCAGGCTGCCAGCCGGCTTGACGAGCCGGTCGAGCCGGTCGCGCGCCGCGGTCGCCGCCGCGCTGTCGGGCGCGCCGCCGGATGCGGCCTCGGGCTTCCCCTCCGGTCCCGCCCAGCGCTCCTGCATGACCACCGAGTCGAGCGCGAGCCGCTCGGACCAGCCCGCGGCCTCGAGGCCCGGCCGCACCGGGCGCTCGTCGGGCCACCCGATGCACAGGTAGGCGATCGGGTCGACGGTGGCGGGGATGCCGAGCAGCTCGCGCAGGTCGTCCGGGCGGTAGAAGCTCACCCAGCCCACGCCAAGTCCCTCCGCGCGGGCCGCGAGCCACAGGTTCTGGATCGCGCAGGCGGTGCTGTAGATGTCGGTCTCGGGGATCGTGCCGCGGCCCAGCACCTCGGCCCCCGGGTCGCCGTGGTCGCAGCACACGCACACGCCGATGGGCGCGTCCACGACCCCCTCGATCTTCTGGTCGAGGAACTGACGCGCGCGGTCGTCGAAGCGATCGGCCTGGCGGATGCGCTCGCGCTGCGCCAGCTGGTGCACCGCCACGCGGGTCGCGGGCTCGCGGATCACGATCAGCCGCCACGGCTGCATCAGACCCACCGATGGCGCCCGGTGGGCGGCCTCGAGCACCCTGCGCAGCGCGTCCTCGGGGACGGGGTCGGGCCGGAAGCGGCGGATGTCGCGTCGCTCGGCGATCACCCGGTAGACGGCGTCGCGAGCGGCGCGCGGAAAACGCCAGCCCTCCGGGTCGGCGGCCCGCTCCGCGGCCCTCGAGGCGTCGAACCCGGCGGGCGTCGGCGGACGGGTCAGGCGGTCGGGGGCGGTCACGGTCCGAACACTATGGCGGGAGCACATCGGCCAGGACTGGCAGCCAGTAGCATCGTGCCGTCAGTGTGGCGGTGCGAGGAACCCGGTGGGAGTCCGGGACGGTCGCGCCACTGTGACCGGTGCGTCGCCTCGAGAGGCCTTGGCACCGGCAGTCAGGAACTCGCCCCGCCGCATGCCCTTCCGATGTCGGGACGCTCGATCCCGTGGAGGTAGAGAGATGCAGGCAGCGGCGGTCGGGGAATGAGGCGGTTGCTGCTGGTGCGTCATGCGCCCACCGCGGCCACCCGCGAGTTCGCCTTTCCGCGTGACGAGCCGCTCGACGACCGCGCCCGAGCGGAGGCCGCCCAGCTGGCCGGCCGCCTGCCCGAGCGCTGCGAAGCGGTCTCCAGCCCGGCGCGGCGCTGTCGCGAGACGGCGCTCGCGGCCGGCCTCGAGCCAGAGCCGGACGAGGCGCTCTCCGAGTGCGACTTCGGCAGCTGGGCCGGGCGCTCGCTCGCCGACGTCAACGCCGCCGATCCGGCCGCCGCCCGCGCGTGGATGACGGACCCCGACTCGCGCCCACACGGAGGCGAGACGCTCACCGAGTTCGCGGACCGCGTGGCGGAGTGGCTCGACGCGCAGGCGCGCCGCGACGGCAAGGCGGTCGCGGTGACCCACGGCGGCGTGGTCAAGGGCGCGCTCGTGCACGCCCTCGGCGCGCCGATCCAGGCCTTCTGGCGCATCGACGTGGCCCCGCTGGCCGTGACCGAGCTGCACGCGCACGAGGGACGCTGGACGATCACGCGCGTGAACTGCCTTGCGGAGGCGGGCGGGTGAGCGGCACGGCGCTGCTGGGTGGCTACGCCGCCGACCTGGCGCTGGGCGACCCGCGCCGCTTCCACCCGGTGGCCGGCTTCGGCAACGCGGCACTGCGCGTGGAGGCTCTTGCCTACGCGCCGACCCGCCGGCGCGGCGTCCTGTTCGCGGGCGCGCTGGTCGCGCTGTCGGCGCTGGCCGCCGAGCTGGCCAGCCGCGCCGCGCGTCGCACCGGCCCGGGGCCGGCGCTCGTGCTGACCGGGGTCACCTGGGCCGCCCTGGGCGGGCGGTCGCTCACCTCCGAGGCGCTGCGCGTCGCGGAGCTGCTCGAGCGCGGCGAGCTTCACGCCGCGCGCGCGGCGCTGCCAGCGCTGGTCGGACGCGACACCGACGAGCTCGACGAGCAGCAGGTATGCAGGGCGGTGGTGGAGTCGGTGGCCGAGAACACCTCCGACGCCGTCGTGGGGGCGCTGATCTGGGGCGCCATCGCCGGGCCCGCGGGCGTGGTGGCGTACCGCTCCGCGAACACGCTCGACGCGATGGTCGGCCACCGCAGCGAGCGCTACCGCTCGTTCGGCTGGGCCGCCGCGCGCCTGGACGACCTGATGAGCTGGCCCGGCGCCCGCGGCGGGGCCGTGCTGGCCGCGCTGGCGGCTCCGCTCGTGGGCGGGTCGCCGCGGTCCGCCTGGCGCGCGATCCGGCGTGACGCGCCCGCCCACCCGAGCCCCAACGCCGGCCGCATGGAGGCGGCCTTCGCCGGCGCGCTCGGCGTGAGCCTCGGGGGCCCGCTCGCCTACGGCGGGCACGTGGAGCAGCGCCCGGTGCTCGGCGACGGCCGCCCCCCGGTCCCCGCCGACGTGCGCCGCGCAGCGCGCCTGTCGCTCGCCGTCGGCGCGGCCGCCGCCGGCGCCTGCGCGCTGCTGCGGGGGAGGCGCTCGTGAAGGGGGCGCTGCTCGTGTGCGGAACGCACTCGGACGCCGGCAAGTCGGTGGTCACCGCGGGCATCTGCCGCTGGCTGCGCCGCGCCGGCGTGCGCGTGGCGCCGTTCAAGGCCCAGAACATGGCGCTCAACTCCGTGGTCGCGCCCGACGGGAGCGAGGTCGGCCGCTCGCAGGCGGTCCAGGCCGCGGCGGCCGGGCTGGAGCCCGAGGCGGCGATGAACCCGGTGCTGATCAAGCCGTCCGGCGAGCGCCACAGCCAGGTGATCGTGATGGGCAAGCCGTACGTCGACGCCGACGCGCGCTCCTATCAGGAGCTCAAGCACGAGCTGCGCCCGGTGGTGGCCGACGCGCTCGCCGACCTGCGCGCGCGCTACGACGTGGTGGTCTGCGAGGGCGCCGGCAGCCCGGCGGAGATCAACCTGCGCGACGGCGACCTGGCCAACATGGGCCTCGCCCGCGCGGCGGGCCTCCCGGTGCTGGTGGTCGCGGACATCGACCGCGGCGGGGTGATGGCCTCGCTGTTCGGCACGCTCGCCCTGCTCGACGCGGAGGACCAGGCGCTGGTGGCGGGCTTCGTGGTCAACAAGTTCCGGGGCGACGCGGCCATCCTCGAGCCCGGGCTCGTGAGGCTCGAGGAGCTGACCGGCCGACCCACGCTCGGGGTGCTGCCGTGGGTCGAGGACCTGTGGATGGACGTGGAAGACTCACTGGCGCTCGAGGCGCCGCGGCCCGAGCTGCCCACCTCGGGCGCGACCCTCGACGTGGCCGTGCTCCGACTGCGCTGGATGAGCAACTTCACCGACCTCGACGCGCTCGCCGCCGAGCCGGGCGTGCGCGTGCGCTTCACGCGCTCGGTGGCCGACGTGGAGCGCGCCGACCTCGTGGTCGTGCCGGGCACGAAGGCGACCGTCGAGGATCTGGACCGCTTGCGCTCGGTCGGTCTGGACCGCGCGCTCGCGCGCCGGGCGGAGGCCGGCGACCCGGTGCTGGGGATCTGCGGCGGCTATCAGCTGCTCGGGGAGCGCATCGTGGACGAGGTCGAGTCCGGCCGCGGTGCCGTCGACGGGCTGGGGCTGTTGCCGGTGACGACCGAGTTCGGGCGCGAGAAGGTGCTGCGCCGGCGCTCGGGCCGATGCGCCTGGCTCGACACCGCCGCCACGGGCTACGAGATCCGCCACGGGGAGGTCGCGCGCCACGGCGGCGAGGGGCTGCTGGAGGGCGACGACGGCCGGCTCGACGGCTGCCGCGCTGGCGCGGTGCTCGGCACCTCCTGGCACGGCGCGCTCGAGCATGACTCCTTCCGACGCGCGCTGCTCGTGCGCCTGGCCGCCGCCCGCGGGCGCGACTTCGTGCCCGGCGAGGTGGAGTTCGCGGCCGCCCGGGAAGCACGACTCGACGCGCTCGGGGATCTTGTGGCGCACCACCTCGACACCGACCGGCTCGCCGAGCTGATCGAACACGGGCCGCCCGCCGGGCTGCCCGACCTGATCACGGAGGTCCGTCCTTGCTTCGCTTCGTAACCACGGCCGACACCGAGATCCTCGCCACGGCGGGGGCGGTCGAGCGACTGCCGGATGACTTCCCGGAGGTCCGCTGCGCCAACCCGGGCATCGCGACCGACCACGACGCGCTGATCGAGGACGTGCTCGACGGCGCCCGCGTCGTGCTCTGCCGCATCCTCGGCGGGCGGCGCGGCTGGCCCGGCGGCTTCGACGCGCTGCGCGCCCGCTGCGCGGAGCGCGGGATCGCACTGCTTGCGCTGGGTGGAGAGGCCGAGCCGGACGCCGAGATGACCGAGCTGTCGCTGGCCCCCGCCGGCGCGGTCGCGCAGGCCGGCGAGTACCTGCGCCACGGCGACGTGGACAACGTCGAGCAGCTGCTGCGCTTCCTGGCCGACACGTTCCTGCTCGACGGCCACGGGTTCGCCCCGCCCCGCGAGGTGTCCGACCTGGGCGTCTACGTGCCGGGCGAGGGCGACGTCCCGCTCGAGCAGGCGCTCGCCGGCCACGATCCGGCGCTCCCGACAATCGGCGTCTGCTTCTACCGCTCCCACCGGCTGACCGGCAACACCGCGTTCGTCGACGAGCTCTGCGGCGCGCTCGAGGCGGCCGGTGCCAACCCGCTCGCCGTGTGGAGCTACACGCTGCGGCGCGGGCCCGACGGCTCGGTGCCGGCCCTGTCCCTGCTCGACGGGCGGGTGGACGCGCTGCTGGTGACGATGCTCGCCACGGGCGGGTCGGGCGCCGTGGACGCGCGGGCGGAGTCCGGCGAGGGCGTGGGCGAGACCTGGCAGGACTGGGACGCCTCGGCGCTGGCCGCGCTCGACGTGCCCGTGCTGCAGGCGGTGTGCGCCACCGGCCCGCGCGCCGCCTGGGAGGAGTCGGACTCGGGGCTGGCCCCGCTCGACGCCGCGACGCAGGTGGCGATCCCGGAGTTCGACGGCAGGCTGCTGGCCGGGGTGATCTCGTTCAAGGAGCGCGACGGCGGCAGCTCGCCCGTCGGCGTGCCGGTGCCCCGCTACGTGCCCGATCCAGAGCGCTGCGCCCGGGTGGCGCGCCTGGCGCTGCGCCACGCCCGGCTGCGTGCGCTGCCGGCGGAGCGGCGCCGCGTGGCGATGCTGCTGACCAGCTTCCCGACCAAGCACGCGAAGGTGGGCATGGCGGTCGGCCTGGACACCCCGGCCAGCGCGCTGCGCCTGCTGGATGCGCTCGCCGCCGACGGCATGCTCGTGGACCGGCCCTTCGAGGAGGGCGACGCCCTGATGCACGCCCTGATCGAGTCCGGCGGCCACGATCCCGAGTTCCTCACCGACACCCAGCTGGCCGGCGCGCCCCTACGGCTGCCGGTGACGGACTACCTGCGCTGGTACGCCGAGCTGCCGGCGGTGCTGCGCGAGGCGGTGGAGGAGCGCTGGGGCCGGCCGCCCGGCGACCGCTACGTCGACGGTGAGGACTTCGTGATCGCGGGGCTCGAGCTGGGCAACGTGCTGGTGGCGATCCAGCCGCCGCGCGGATACGGCGAGGACCCGGTCGGCATCTACCACGATCCCCAGCTCCCCCCCACCCACCACTACCTCGCGTGCTACTGGTGGATCGACCGGGTCTGGGGCGCCGACGCGATCGTGCACCTCGGCAAGCACGGAACGCTGGAGTGGCTGCCCGGCAAGATGCTCGCCCTCTCGGCCGCCTGCGCGCCCGACGCGGCGCTCGGCGACATGCCGCTCGTGTACCCGTTCGTCGTGAACGACCCGGGCGAGGGCGTGCAGGCCAAGCGCCGCGCCCATGCCGTGATCGTGGACCATCTGGTGCCGCCGATGATGCGCGCCGACACCTACGACGAGATGGCCGAGCTGGAGACCCTGCTCGACGAGTATGCGCAGGTGGAGGTGCTCGACCCGCCCAAGCTGCCGGCGCTGGCCGCGCGCATCTGGACCGCGATCGAGGCGGCCAACCTGCAGGCGGACATCGGCGTGGCGGAGCGCCCGGAGGATGTCGGTGCGCTCGTCGAGCACATCGACGGCTACCTCTGCGAGGTCAAGGACATCCAGGTCAAGGACGGGCTGCACGTGCTGGGCCAGGCGCCCGAGGGCGATCAGCTGCGCGGACTGGTGTCGGCGGTGCTGAGGCTCGGCTCGGGCTCGGTGCCCGGACTGAGACGAGCGGTCGGGGCCGCCTTCGGCCTGGACGAGCCGGCGCTGGTGGGGGCGCCGGGCGCCCCGGCGCCGGCGGCGCCGGCCGAGCTGCTGGAGCGCTTCCGCGGCCCCGGCTCGAGTGCCGGGGACCTGGTCGACCGCCTCGAGGCGGCGCAGATGGCGCTGCTCGACGGGCTGGCCGCGCGCGACTGGGACCCCGCGGCGTCGGAGGCGGTGTGCGCCGAGGTGCTCGGCCGCGCCGACGACGGCGTGACGCGCGCGCTGCGCTTCGCCGCGGCCGAGGTGGTGCCCCGCATCCGCGGCACGGCGGCCGAGCTGGACGGCGTGGTGGCCGCGCTGAACGGCCGCCACGTTCCCGCCGGGCCCTCCGGCAGCCCCACGCGGGGGCGCGTGGACGTGCTCCCGACCGGCCGCAACTTCTACTCCGTTGACCCGCGTGCGCTGCCGTCCGAGCTGTCGTGGGAGGTCGGAGAGCGCCTGGCCGAGGCGCTGCTCGACCGGCACCGCCGCGAAGCGGGCGAGTTGCCGCGCATGGTCGGCCTGGTGGCGTGGGGCACGTCGGCGATGCGCACCCAGGGCGACGACGTGGCCGAGATCCTGGCCCTGCTCGGCGTGCGCCCGACCTGGCATCCCGAATCCGGGCGCGTGACCGGAACCGAGGTGATCCCGCTGGCGGAGCTGGGCCGCCCGCGCATCGACGTGACCGTGCGCATCTCCGGGTTCTTCCGGGACGCCTTCCCCCACCTCGTTCGGCTGCTCGACGACGCCGTCACGACGGTGGCCGGGCTGGAGGAGGCGGCCGAGGACAACTACGTGGCGGCGCATGCCCGCGCCGACGCGGAGCGCCTCGCGGCCGAGCTGGGCGAGGGCGCCTGGCGGCAGGCGACCACGCGTGTGTTCGGCTCGAAGCCGGGCACCTACGGCGCCGGGCTGCTGCAGCTGCTCGACGCGCGCGACTGGCGCGACGACGGGGACATCGCGGAGGTCTACGAGGCTTGGGGCGGCTACGCCTACGGCCGCGGGCTCGACGGGGCGCCCGCGCGCAACGCGATGCGCGACTGCCACTCCCGCATCGAGGTCGCCGTGAAGAACGTGGACTCGCGCGAGCACGACATCCTCGACTCCGACGACTACTACCAGTTCCACGGCGGCATGGTCGCCGCCGTGAGGGCCATCAGCGGGCGCGAGCCGGCCGCCTACCTGGGCGACAGCTCGGACCCGTCGCGCGTGGTCGCCAGGACGCTCGCCGAGGAGACCCGCCGGGTGTTCCGGGCGCGCGTGGCGAACCCCCGCTGGATCGCCTCGATGATCCGGCACGGCTACAAGGGCGCGGCCGAGCTGTCGGCCACCGTGGACTACCTGTTCGGCTACGACGCGACCACCGGCGTGGCCGAGGACTGGATGTACGAGCAGGTGGCGGAGCGCTACCTGCTCGACCCCGACGTCGCCGAGTTCATGGCCCGCTCCAACCCGTGGGCGGGCCGGGCGATCGCCGAGCGCCTGCTCGAGGCGGCCGACCGCGGGCTCTGGGCTGAGCCCGAGGACGCCACGCTGACGGGCATCCGCGACCGTTTCCTCGCGCTCGAGGGCGAGCTCGAGGAGGTCGGCACGTGAGCGCCCCGTACCCGCTCGCCGCGATCGTCGGCCAGGAGGCGCTGATCGAGGCGCTGCTGATCAACGCGGTGGCGCCCGACGTGGGCGGCGTGCTCGTGCGCGGCGAGCGCGGCACCGCCAAGTCGACGGCCGTCCGCGGCCTGGCGCCGCTGCTGCCGCCGGTGGCGGCCGCGCAGGGGCACGCGTTCGCGTTCGCCCCCGGCGAGCTGGCGCCCGACGGGCCGGTGCCGGCTAACGCCGCGACGGCGCTGCGCCCAGCCCCGCTGGTGGAGCTGCCGCTGGGCGCAACGCTCGACCGACTCGTCGGGGCCCTCGACCTCGGGCGGGCGCTTGCCGGCGAGCAGGCGTTCGAGGCCGGGCTGCTCGCCCGCGCCCATCGCGGGATCCTCTACGTGGATGAGGTCAACCTCCTGCCCGACCATCTCGTGGATGCGCTGCTCGACGCCGCCGCTTCGGGGGTCGCGCAGGTCGAGCGCGAGGCGGTCTCGGCGTCCCACGCCGCCCGCTTCCTGCTGGTGGGCACGATGAACGTGGAGGAGGGCGAGCTGCGGCCGCAGCTGCTGGACCGCTTCGGGCTGGGCGTGGAGGTGCGCACTCCGCAAGACCCCTCCGAGCGTGCCGAGATCGTGCGCCGTCGCCTCGCCTTCGAGCGCGACCCCGACGCCTTCGCGGCCGATTGGGCGTCACGCGACCGCGAGCTGGCCGAGCGGATCGCGGGCGCGCGCGAGCGCGTGGAGGCCGTGCGCCTGCCGGAGCGCGAGCTGATGCGCATCACGACCGCCTGTGCCCAGCTGGGCGTGGACGGTGTGCGCGGCGACATCGTCTCCGCCCGCGCCGCCCAGGCGCTGGCCGCGCTCGACGGCGACGCCGAGGTGACCGCCGAGCACGTTCGCCGCGCGGCCGCGCTGGCGCTCGCCCATCGCCGTCGCCGCGATCCGCTGGAGGCCGGCGACCCGGACGACCGCCAGCTCGAGCGCGCGCTGGAGCTGGAGCCCGACGACGAGCCTCCAGACGACCGGCCGCCGGGCCCGGCGCCGCCCGATCGCACGCCACCGCCGCCCGCCGGCGGCGCGGAGGCCACCGACGGCGCGACCTCCCCTGCGCGCGAGGGCGCGCCGACGGGCGCGGCGGACTCCTCGGCCCCGGCGCGCGAGCGCCGTGACCCGCCCGCCCCCGCGCGGCTGCCGCTGGACGCGCTGGCCCTGAGCGGCCGCGGGTCTGGGCCGCTCGGCCGCCGGGCGCGTACGAGCTCTCCGGGCGCGGGCGCGATCGACAGCCGCCCGGCCCTCCCCGACAGCGACGACGTGGCGATCGTGGCCAGCCTGCGGGCGCGCCTCACCACCGCCGGCGCGGACCACCTGCGCGAGCACGTGCGCGCCGGACGCGAGGGGGCGCTGCTGTGCCTGGTGGTGGACGCCAGCGGCTCGATGGGCGCGCGCCGGCGCCTCGCGCGCGTGAAGGGTGCCTTGGTGGAGCTGCTGCGCGACGCCTACGCTCGCCGCGACCGCGTGGCGATCGTCGCGTTCCGCGACGACGACGCCCGCTTGGTGGTCGCCCCCGGTGCGCCGCTCGAGCGCGCGGCCGCCGCGGTGCGTGAGCTGCCGACCGGCGGCCGCACCCCGCTCGCCGCCGGATTGGCCGCCGCCGAGCAGGTGATCCGCCGCGAGGCGATCCGGGATCCGCGCCGCCGCGCGATCGCGGTGGTCCTGACCGACGGCCGCGTGGCCGACTCCACGGGCGCGATCCGGCGCTCCGCCGCGGCGCTGGGGCGCTGCGCGGCGGCCGTGCACGTGGTCGACACCGAGGAGGGCCCCGTGCGGGTGGGCCTGGCCGGAACGCTCGCGGCGGCCGCGGGAGCGCGCGTGCACGCGCTCGCCCCCGCACAACCGAGACCGAGGAGGGCAGCATGAACGACGCGGGCAGGGAGGCGACACGCGCCCGCCACTCCGGCGCCGAGGTCGACGTGCCCCACCGCCCCGGCGACCGCGGCAGCGCCGAGCCGAAGCGGCGCAAGCGGCGCGACAACCCGCTCGTGATCGTGATCACCGGCCACGGCAAGGGCAAGAGCAGCTCCGCCTTCGGGATGCTGATGCGCTCGTGGGCGCGCGACTACCGCTGCGGCGTGTTCCAGTTCGTCAAGTCCGGCAAGTGGAAGGTCGGCGAGGAGAAGGCCGCCCGCGCGCTCGGCGGGATCGACTGGGAGAAGATGGGCGACGGCTGGACGTGGCTGTCGCGCGACCTCGACGAGACCGCCGACCTGGCGCGGGAGGGCTGGGCCGAGGTCAAGCGCGCGATCGCCGAGGAGCGCTACGAGTTCCTGCTGCTGGACGAGATCACCTACCCGGTCACCTGGGGGTGGATCGAAGCCGCGGACGTGGTCGAGACCCTGCGCAACCGCCCCGGCTTCCAGCACGTGGTGATCACGGGACGCGACGCCGCCCCCGAGCTGGTCGAGGCGGCCGACCTCGTCTCCGAGGTCGTCAAGGTCAAGCATCCGTTCGACGCGGGCATCCGCGCCCAGCAGGGGATCGAGTGGTAGACGTCCTCCTGATCATCGACGGCGCCAGCGAGCCGGTCGGCGCCGCGCCTACGAGCCTGGAGCTGGCGCGCACGCCCGTGCTCGACCGGCTCGCCCGCGAGGGCGAGCTGACCCGCCTGCGCACGGTCGCGCCAGGCCTGCCCGCGGGCTCGGAGAGCGCCATACCCGCGCTGCTCGGCTGGCTGCCGGACGCCCCGCTCGACCGCGGCGCCGTCGAGGCCGCCGCGCGCGGCGTCACGCCCGGGCGCGGCCAGCGCGCTTGGCGCGTGGACTGCGTCGGACCGGACGGCGGCCGCCGCGGCGCCGCCGGCACGGCCGAGGCGGTGCGCCGGCTGCGACGCCACCTGCCGCGCCACCGCGTGCTGGCGCTGGGCGGCCACCGGCTGCTGGTGTGCGGGCGAGGGCCGCTGCCGGATCTGCCGGCGGGCCTGCGCGTCTGGCCCGAAGGCGAGGTGCCACCTCGCGTGCTCGACGAGCACACCACCGTGATCGCCGCCGAGGGCGCCGCCGCCGGGCTCGGGCGGCTGCTGGGCGCGCGCGTCGTCGTCCCGCCCGGCGCCACCGGCCAGCCCGACACCGACCTCGCCGCGAAGGCGGACGCCGCCGCGGCCGCGACCGGCGCGGGTGCCGCGTGCGTGGTCGTGCACGTGGGCGGCGCCGACGAGGCGGCCCACCAGCGCGACCGTGCCGGAAAGGTCGCCGTGCTCGAGCGCGTGGACGGCGAGCTGGTCCCCCAGCTCGCCCGACTCGCCCAGGTCTACGCCGGCACGCTGCGCGTGTGCCCCGACCACGGCTGCGACCCCGCCACCGGGGAGCACGACCGCGCTCCGGTGCCGAGCGTGTACTGGAGCCCGATCGCCCCGCGCGACAACCAGGGCGCCCGCCTGACCGAGCGGGCGGTGGCGTCGCTGCCGGTGTACGACGCGACCGAGGTGCCAGTCGCGTGATCCCGCGCATCGTCGTGGCGGGCACCAGCTCCGGCGCGGGCAAGACCACGATCGCCTGCGGGCTGATCGGCGCGCTGCGAGCCCGCGGGCTGACGGTGCAGGGCTTCAAGGTCGGTCCCGACTACATCGACCCGAGCTACCACGCGCTCGCCTCGGGCCGCCCCGGTCGCAACCTCGACGCCTTCCTGAGCGGGCCGGAGCTGATCGCCCCGCTCGTTCGCCACGGCGGCCAAGGGGCTGACGTGGCCGTCGATCGAGGGCGTCATGGGCCTGTTCGACGGCGCCTCCGGCGGCGGTGAGCTGGCCTCGACCGGCCACGTCTCCAAGCTGCTGGACGCGCCGGTTCTGTTGGTGGTCGACGCCGAGTCCATGGCACGCTCCGCCGCCGCGATCGTGCACGGCTACCGCACCTTCGACCCGGACATCCAGGTCGCGGGGGTGCTCTTCAACCGCGTCGGCTCCGACACCCACGAGCTGCTGCTGCGCGAGGCGATCGAGCCGCTCGGCGTGCCTGTCGTCGGGGCGATGCGCCGCGACGACCGCGTCACCGCGCCCGAGCGCCATCTGGGCCTGGTACCCGCCGCCGAGCGCGAGGCGCTCACGCGCACCGCGCTGTCAGCGCTCGCGGAGTCGGTCGAGCGTTACGTGGACGTGGATGCGGTGCTGCGGCTGGCGCGCGCGGCCCCCTTGGCGCCGGGAGCGCCGTGGAGCCCACCGGAGGGCCCGGTCACCGGGACGCGGATCGCGATCGCGCGCGGACCGGCGTTCTCGTTCCACTACGAGGAGAACCTGGAGCTGCTGGCCGCGGCGGGGGCCGAGCTGCTCCCGTTCGACCCGCTGCGCGACGAGGCGCTCCCGGCGCAGGCGGGCGCGCTGGTGCTGGCGGGAGGCTTCCCGGAGGTGTTCGGCCCCGAGCTCGAGGCCAACGAGCCGCTGCGCGCCGAGGTGGCTCGCTTCGCTGCGAGCGGGCGTCCGGTGCTGGCCGAATGCGGCGGGCTCCTCTACCTGTGCCGCGAGCTGGACGGGCACCGGATGTGCGGGGCCATCCCCGCGCGCGCGACGATGACGCGCCGCCTGACGCTCGGCTACCGCGAGGCGACCGCCGAGACCGCGACCCCGTGGGTCGAGGCGGGCGAGCGGCTGCGGGGCCACGAATTCCATTACTCGCAGGTCGAGCTCGACTCCGGCGAGCGCCCCGCGTGGCGGCTGGCCTCGCGCGCCGGCGAACGCAGCGAGGGCTACGCGGCCGCCGGCGTGCAGGCGAGCTACCTGCACACCCACTGGGCGGCGCATCCGCAACTCGCACTGCGCTTCGCACAGGCGGCCCGCACGGCGCAACCAGCCCCGGCATGACCCTGACGCTGGTGATCGGCGGCACGCGGTCGGGCAAGAGCGCTCGCGCCGAGGCGCTGGCGCTCGCGACCGGGCTCCCCGTGCGCTACGTGGCCACCGCGGACGGGTCGGACCCGGCAATGGCCGAGCGCATCCGCCGCCACGCCGCCCGCCGGCCGGCCGCCTGGACGACGGTGGAGGCGGGCCCTCGGCTCGGCGACGCGCTGGCAGGCGCCAACGGCGCGTGCGTCCTGGTGGACGGGCTCGGTCCTTGGGTCGCCACCGCTCTGCATCGCGCGGGGGCCTTCGACGAGGCCGACGCGACGACGCTGGCCGGGGTACGCGACCAGGTGATGGGCGAGATCGAGTCGCTCGCCGCGGCGGCCGCGGACCCCGCGCCGCTGATCGTGGTCGCGGAGGAGGCGGGCCAGGGCGTGCTGCCGGGAGCGGCCGCTTCGCGCGCCTGGCTCGACCTGATCGGCGACGCTAAGGAGCGACTGGCCGAGGTGGCCGAGCGCGTGGAGCTGGTGGTGGCCGGCCGGCCGCTGGCGCTCGGGGGCGCGACAGGCGGCGGCACGATGGACGGCGGCGACGGCCTGCGCCGCCACGGCGACGCCGACCTCTCCCCCGGCCTGGCAGACCACGCGGTGAACGTCATGAGCGGCGGCCCGCCCGACTGGCTGCGCGCCGCGCTGCACGAGGCGCTCGACGCGGACGGCGCCCGGTATCCCGACGAGCGCGCCGCCACAGCCGCCTTGGCCGCCCTGCACGGCCGCGCGGTCGAAGAGGTGGTGCCGACCAATGGGGCCGCCGAGGCGCTCTGGCTGCTGCCGGCGGCGCTGCGACCGACGCTCGCCGCGTGTATCCACCCGGGCTTCACGGAGGCGGAGGCGGCGCTGCACGCCCACGGCATCCCGGTCGCGCGGGTCCTGCGCGACCCGGAGCGCGGCTTCGCCCTCGATCCGGCGGCGGTGCCCGACGCCGCCGACCTGGTCGTTGTGGGCAACCCCGCCTCCCCCACCGGCACGCTCGATCCCGCCGCCGCGCTGCTGGCGCTGCGGCGCCCGGGGCGGGTGGTCGCCGTCGACGAGGCGTTCATGGATCTCGTGCCCGGTGAGCCGGCCTCGCTGGCGGGCGAGTCGCTGCCGGATCTGATCGTGATCCGCAGCCTGACCAAGTCGATGTCGCTGCCCGGACTGCGAGCCGGGTACGCGCTGGCGCCCCCAGCGCTGGCCGATCGACTGCGAGCGGTGCGCGCTCCCTGGTCGGCCAACGCGCTCGCCCTGGCGGCGCTGGCTGCCATCGCCGAGCGGCCGGCGGAGCTGGCCGCGATGGCCGAGCGGGCCGCCGCCGAGCGCTCGGACCTGGCCGAGCGCCTGGAGCGCATCGGCGGTGTCAGGACGTGGCCGGGGGCGGCGAACTTCTGCTTGATCGAGGTCGCTGACGGCCCGGGCGTGGCCGCGGCGCTGCGCGAGCGCGGCTTCGCCGTGAGGCCGGCGGCGTCGTTCCCCGGGCTCGGCCAGGGGCACCTGCGCATCACCGCCCGCGGCGCGCCGGAGAACGAGCGCGTGGCGGCGGCGCTCGCGGAGGCGGTCGGGGCGCCGTGAGCTCGCCGCCGCTGGCAGTGGTGGGGATCGGCGCCGACGGCTGGGCCGGGCTGGGCGAGCCCGCGCGCGCGGCGCTGCGCGCGGCGGAGCTGATCGTGGGCTCGGAGCGCCAGCTCGCCCTGCTCGACGACACCGGCGCGGAGCGCCGCCCCTGGCCATCCCCGATCGACCCGCTGGTGGACGAGCTCGCTGCCGGACCGTCGCGCGCCACGGCCGTGCTGGCCAGCGGCGACCCGATGCTGCATGGCATCGGCGCCACGCTGGCCCGCCGGGTCGACCCCGAGCGGATGCGGGTGTATCCGCACCCGTCGGCCTTCGCGCTCGCGTGCGCGCGGCTCGGGTGGCCGGAGACCGAGGTAGAGCTGGTCAGCGCCGTCGGGCGGCCGGCCGAGGTGGTCGCGCGCCTGCTCCAGCCCGGACGCCGCCTGGTCGCGTACGTCGCCGGCGCCGAGGGCGCCGCCGGCGTGGCGCGGGTGGCGCGCGAGCGCGGCTTCGGTGCGAGCCGCCTAGTGGTGCTCGAACAGCTCGGCGGCGCGGCCGAGCGCGTGCACGAGACGACTCCAGACGGCTGGGGCGAGCGCACCGCCGACCCGCTGCACGCCGTGGCGCTCGACTGCGACGCAGCGCCCGAGGCGCCACTGCTGCCGCTCACGCCGGGACTACCCGACGACGCCTACGAGAGCGACGGCCAGCTGACCAAGCGCGGCGTCCGCGCGATCGCGCTCGCCGCGCTCGGGCCGGCGCCCGGGCAGCTGCTCTGGGACGTCGGGGCCGGCAGCGGGTCGATCGGGATCGAGTGGCTGCGCGCGGAGCGCACCGCCCGCGCGGTGGCGATCGAGGCGCGCGACGACCGCGCCGCCCGCGTCGCCGCCAACGCGCTGCGCCTGGGAGTGCCGCGGCTCGAGGTGATCCGCGGCCGCGCGCCCGGCGCGCTGGAGGGCCTCGAGGCGCCCGACGCGATCTTCGTCGGCGGCGGCGTGACCGAGCCCGGGCTGCTGGAGCGCTGCTGGGCGTCCCTGCAGCCGGGCGGGCGGATCGTCGCCAACGCCGTGACGCTGGAGGGCGAGGCGCGGCTGATCGAGGCGCGCGCCACCCACGGCGGCGGGCTGCTGCGGATCGGCCTCGAGCACGCCGACGCGGTCGGCGGCTTCACGGCGTGGCGGGCGCAGCTCCCGGTGGTCCAGTGGTCGGCCCGGCGGGGGCACGAGTGACCGTCCACTTCATCGGCGCCGGGCCGGGCGCCCCCGACCTGCTGACGGTGCGCGCCCAGCGACTGATCGCGCAGTGCCCGGTGTGCCTCTATGCGGGGGCTCTGGTGCCGCAGGACGTGCTCGCTCAGGCTCCGGCCGGCGCCAGGCTCGTGGACACGCAGAACCTCGACCTCGACGAGATCGTGGGCGAGCTGCGCGCCGCGCATGAGGCCGGCCAAGACGTGGCGCGCCTGCACTCGGGCGACCTCTCCATTTACAGCGCCGCGGCCGAGCAGATGCGGCGTCTCGACGAGCTCGGCATCCCATGGGACGTGACCCCGGGCGTTCCCGCGTTCGCCGCCGCAGCCGCGGCGCTCGGCCAGGAGCTGACGCTCCCGGGCGTGGCGCAAACGGTGATCCTCACACGCCACGCTCGGCGCGCGACGCCGCTGCCCGAGGGCGAGGACCTGGGGGCGCTGGCCGCTCACGGCGCGACGCTCGTGATCCACCTAGGCGCCCAGGCGATGGAGGAGCTGGCGGCCGAGCTGACGCCCCACTACGGCGCCGACTGCCCCGTGGCCGTGGTGGCCTGGGCGAGCTGGCCGGAGGAGGTGGTGCTGCGCGGTACGCTCGCGACGATCGCCGCCGAGGTGGAGCGGGCCGGCGTGCGCCGCACCGCGGTGATCATCGTCGGGCAGGCCCTGGCGGAGCGAGACTTCGCGGACAGCCACCTGTACTCGGCGGCCCGGGAGCGCCCCCGTTGACCGCCGACGACGGCTTGGTGCTCGTTCTCGGCGGCACGGCGGAGGCGCGTGAGCTGGCCGACGCCCTGGACGCGGATGGCGTGCCGGTGGTGTCGTCCCTCGCCGGCCGCGTCAACCGTCCGCGCCTGCCCGCCGGCGAGGTGCGCGTGGGCGGGTTCGGCGGGCCGGAGGCCATGGCTCAGTGGCTGCGCGACCACCGGGTGAGCGCCGTCGTCGACGCCACCCATCCGTTCGCCGAGCGCATCTCGGCGTCCGCCGCGCGCGCCTGCCCCGCCGCGGGCGTGGAGCTGCTGCGCCTGGAGCGCCCCGGTTGGAAGGAGCGGGCGGGTGACCGCTGGCACTGGGTTGACGGGCTGGCTGCCGCCGCCGAGCTGGCGCCGACCCTCGGACAGCGGGTGCTGCTGACCACGGGGCGGCAGGGACTGGCCGCGTTCGCCGGCGTGGAGTCGGCGTGGTTCCTGGTGCGGTGCGTGGATCCCCCGGAGGGAGCGCTGCCGCCGCAGTCCGAGGTGCTGCTCGACCGCGGCCCCTACGAACTGTCGGGAGAGCTCGCGCTGATCGATCGCCACGAGATCGACGTGGTGGTGACCAAGGACAGCGGTGGCACCCACACGAGCGCCAAGCTCGACGCGGCGCGCGAGCGCGGCCTGCCGGTGGTGGTGGTGAGCCGCCCGCCGCGGCCGGCCACCCCGACGGTCACCGTGGTCACCGACGCCCTGGCCTGGGTGGCGCGCGCGGCTCAGCCCGGGTAGCGCCGCGGCGTGTACACGCGCGGGGTGCCGCCGCCGTTCTCCACCACTCGGGTGGTCGAGGAGCCGATCAGCAGCAGCGTGCGCATGTCCACCGTCTCGGCGTCCATCCCGCTCAGCGACGTGACGGTGATCGACTCGTCGGGGCTCCCGACGGCGCGGGCGACCACGACCGGGGTGTCCGGGTCGCGGTGGCGCAGCAGCACCTCGCGCGCGCGTTCGAGCTGGTCGCGACGGGTGCGCGACGCCGGGTTGTAGAGCGCGAGCGCGAGGTCGGCCGCCCCCGCGGCGTCGAGGCGCCGCTCGATCACGTCCCACGGCTTGAGCTGGTCCGAAAGCGAGACCACGCAGAAGTCATGGCCGAGCGGCGCGCCCACACGCGCCGCCGCCGCCTGCATCGCCGACAGCCCGGGCACCACGCGCACCTCAACTCCGGCGGTGCCGTTGCTCGCCTCCTCGGCCGCCTCCAAGACTGCCGTGGCCATTGCGAAGATCCCCGGGTCGCCCGACGACACCACCGCCACGCGCCGGCCTGTTGCCGCCAGTTCGAGCGCCAGGCGCGCACGCGTGTCCTCCACGCGGTTGTCGCTGGCGTGGCGGCGCTGGCCCGGCCTTGCCGGCACGCGCGCGAGGTAGGTGGCGTAGCCCACCAGCTCCTCTGCCTCGGCCAGCTCCGCGCGGGCCTCCGGCGTGAGCCACTCGGCGCCGGCCGGCCCGAGCCCGACCACCGACACGCGGCCGCGCCCGGCGTCGGCGCGGCGCGTGCCTGCGCCAACAGTCGGCACGAGCACCAGCGACATGTAGGGCACCTCGCCGTCGACGTCGCGCAGCGCGGCGACCTTCTGCTCAGGCGCGCTGGCACGCTCCACGTACACGGAGCGGCCGGCCACCCCGGCGGTCTCGGCCGCGTCGCGGACCGCGTTGAAGGTCCGCCCCAGCTTGAGGACGACAGCGGCGTCGGCGCCGCGCAGGCTCGTGGCCAGCACGTCAGGGGGCAGCGTGCCGGGCAGCACGGTCAGCACGTCGTCGCGCTTGGCCAGCGGGGTGCCGGCGGCCGCCGCGGCCGCGCTGAAGGACGTGACGCCCGGGACCACCTCGGTCTCGTAGCGATGCGCGAGCCGCTCGTGGAGGTACATGTAGGAGCCGTAGAAGAACGGGTCGCCTTCGCACAACACGGCCACGTCACGACCCGCATCGAGGTGGGTGGCCAGCTCCTCGGCGCTCGCGTCGTAGAACTCCCGCAGCGCCTGCTCGTAGGCCTCGGGCGACTCGGTCTCCTCGGTCGTGACCGGGAACGTGAGCGCGACCTCGATCTGCCCACCCGCCAGGTAGGGAGCGGCGATGCGCCGCGACACGCTGCGGCCGTGGCGCGCGGTCGGGTACGCCACGACGGCCGCCGCCTCGATCACCCGCCGCGCCTTGAGCGTCAACAGCTCCGGGTCGCCCGGGCCGATGCCGACCCCGAAGAGCCGCCCCGGAGCGGTCATTCCTCGTGCCGAGCCAGGGCATTCACGGCGGCCGCGGCGATCGCACTGCCGCCGCGGCGGCCGTGCACCACCAGGTATTCGACCCCGGCCGCCTGGCCGGCCAGCTCGGCCTTCGACTCCGCGGCGCCGACGAAGCCGACCGGCACGCCGATCACCGCGGCCGGGACGCCCGCACCCTCGTCCACCAGCTCGAGCAGGCGAAAGAGCGCTGTGGGCGCGTTGCCGACCACCACGACCGATCCGGCGAGCCGGTCACGCCACAGCTCGAGCGCGGCCGCGCTGCGGGTGGTGCCGAGCTCGCGAGCGAGCCGGGGCACGTCCGGATCGGAGAGCGTGCAGACGACGTCGTTGGCGGCGGGCAACCGCTTGCGCGTCACGCCGGCCGCGACCATGGCGGTGTCGCACAGCAGCGGCGCGCCGCCCTCCAGGGCCGCCCGCGCGGCGGCGCCGAAGCTCTCCGAGGCCTCCACGTCGCGGCGCAGGTCGACCATCCCGCAGGCGTGGATCATGCGCACCACCACGCGCTCCAGAATCGGGTCGAGCCCGTCGAGGTCCGCTTCGGCGCGGATCGTGGCGAAGGAGCGGCGGTAGATCTCCTGCCCGTCCTGCAGGTACGCGATCACCGTGGTTCCCCCAGCATCCTCAGCGCCGCCGTGACCGACATCCCGCCGCGGCGCAGTGCGCCCGACTCGACCGTGATGCCCGGCCCGTCGGAGAAGACCGAGACGTGCTCGCCGGATGGGGTGCCGCAGCGGCGCTCGCACGCCGCCCAGTGCTCCGGGGGATCGTCCGAGCTGCGGGCGGAGGCCCGCAGGGCGGCCGCGGCGCGAACGTCCACGCGGGCCTTCGTGCAGGCGCCCAGGCCGGCGCAGGCCGACAGGCCCTCCCAGCCCGAGCGCGGCGCCGCCACCAGGCCGAGCTGCTCCAGGGCGCGCCGCACGTGCTCCACGTCGCCCGACTCGATGTCGAGCAGGCTGAGCGTGCGGTGCACCGACAGCCGCACCTCTCCCCCGCCCTCGCGCGCCAGCGCCGCCAGCGCGTCGAGCGCGGCGGGCTCGAGCCGGCCCAGCGGCGACAGCGCCGTGAGCGCCGTGCGACCGTCGTTCTGCGCGATCGGCCCGGGGCCCGGCGGCTGGGCCGCGGCCTCCTCACCCGCGGGCGCGACGTCCGCGTCCAGCCGGTGCGCGAGGCCCTCGGGTCCCTCGGCGAGGTCGCGAACCCGCCAGGCCGCGCCATCCTGCTCCGCCCGCGCGTCGAGAAACGCCCGTGCCGCCCGCAGGCCGAGCGCCGCGGCCTCCTCGGGGAGCGCCTCCAGCGTGGTCGGTCGCCCGCCGATGGCGAGCACGAATGTCGCGGGCCGCCCAGCGTTCCGCCGCGCCAGCAGCGTCACGTCCGCCCCGGCTTCGGCCGTCAACCCCGCGCCGTCGTCCACGGCGAACAGGAAGCGGCCCGGTAGCTGCGCCAGCGGAGGGTCGTCGCACAGGTCGCGGTCGAGCGCGTCGACGACCTCGTCGGTCGGGGCGACCGAGCGCGGGTGGCGGCCCGCCAGGGGGCTCGCGACCACGTTGCGCACTCGCTCGTGCGTGGCGGACGGCAGCAGCCCGCCGCGCCACAGCAGCTCGGCGACCCGGCTGGCCGCCGCGCCGTCCAGGCCCCGTACCTGCAGGTTCGCTCGGGACGTCAGTTCGACCAGCCCGTTGCCGAGCCGCGCCGCGGCGGCGACGACGCCGAGCTGCTCGGCCGTTACGCGACCGCCGGGCACTCGAACGCGTGCCAGCCCGCCGTCCTCCGCCGGGTGCAGCCGCAGGACGCCGGGGCAACGGTCGCTGCCCTGACGCTCTACTGCGGGGACGGCCGCTCCGGTCACTCCCCGGCCGTGGCCGTCCGCTGGCGCCCGGCGGGCCAGGACCAGATCGGCTGACCCGTCATCACGCGTTGCGCCGCCGCCCCGAACACCAGCCCGATGGTCGTCCACATGATCAGCTGCGTGCCCACCGACGCCATGCGGAACTGGTAGAGCGTCGTCGCGGGGAACGTCTCAGGGATCTCACGGAAGGTCGGCAGCGCCAGCCCGGCGACGACCACGATGACCAGGTAGGTGAGCCCGGCCAGGAACGTGGCCACCTGGGGCGGCCGGCGCTCCACGAGCGACCTGCGCAGCAGCACCGCCGCGATCGCCGCGAGCACCGAGATCCAGATCATCACCAGGTAGAGCGCCGTCCGGTCGTTGATCGTGTCCTCGTGGCCGACCGCCGGCGGATTGGGCGGGTACTTGACGAACGGAACCAGATAGACGACGACGAACGCGGCCGCCGCCAGCATCAACGCGGTGCGCGCAGGGCTGGCCCGCCCGACGCGGCCGTAGGCGTAGGCGAACACCAGCGCGAAGATCCCGCCGAGAGCGAGGCCGTAGACCGTGGAGGCAGTCAGCAGGCCGAAGCCCCGCTGCGTGTCGCGGCTGACGAGCTCCTCCTCACCGGCGGGCGCCGGGGGCGAGTTCGCCTCCTCGTAGGCGATCGCCTGGTCCACGGCGGGCTCGCCGGCCACGTGCGCGAAGCCGAAGGCCAACAACCCAGCGACGAATCCGGCCGCGAGGCCGCAAATCAGAAGCTTTCTGAGCATCTTGGGCCTCCCTAGTGGCAGGGGAAGCCGAGCAGGTGCCGGCCGTCGTGGACCCACTCGTGCAGCGTGCTGCCGGGGACCACGGACGCCGCGCCCTCGTCGACGCCGACGAAGTAGATCAGGAGCATCAGCGCCACGCCGAACAGTGCCCAGGGCCAGAGCTCATCGAGCGAGATGGCGGCCGGATAGGCGACCTCGGGCGGGGCGGATGAGCTAGCGGCGATGTCAGACATGTCGAACCTCCTGGGGATTCACGCGTCCCCTCAAGCGGTCTTCGAGCGCCGGTCCGAGTGTCCTGGCTCCCGGATCTCCGCCAACCTCCCGCCTTCCCGCCGAGCCGGCGGTGGCATCCTGGGAGGCGACTATCCGGTCACAGTGGCGCGACCGCCCCGGACTCACACCGGAGTTCCTCGCACCGCCGCTCCTTTGGCGCGCGAGTCTACCTCCCGACCCCGCCTCACGCCGCCTCCCCGAAATCGTAGGTCAACCAGCGATCCGGCCGGACCGTGTAGAGCGTCAAGGTGTCGCTCGGCTCGGCCAGCTCCCCCTCGACGAAGCCCTGCGCCTCAGCCTCGGGCAGGTAGCGGAGCAGGATCGCCAGCATCTGCTCGGCGGTCGGCGGTGAGTCGACCGCGACGACGGTGCCCTCCACGGTGACGTAGCGGTACGGCCACTCGGGGTGCTGCACCGAGACGCTCAGCTTGCCGGCGCTTTCGATCAGCCGCGACTTGCGCGCGCGCTGGCCCTGCGTCCCGGTGAAGAACGACACGTTGCCACCTGGCTCGTAGGCGTACCAGCTGGGCACGGTGTGCGGCGGACGATCGCCGTCGCTGGCCACGCTTAGGACGGCCACGCGCGGCTCGGCGAGGAACTCCTCTCGCTCCTGCTCGGTCAGTGATCGAGGCATCGATATTTCTCCTTTCGAGCGCGTCCAGGGCGCCCTCGACACCCTCTTACTTCCCTCTTAGGCACCGAACTTAGCGTGATTTCATGCTTACGAGACTCGCCAATCGACTCCGTCAGGACGGCCCGCGCGACACCGCCCGCGCCGTCGCTCTCCGTGTACGCAAGTGCGCCTATCTACGCGAGGAGCACCTCTGGTACCAGTGCGACCTCGACGACTCCCGGCCGCGCCGCGAGCTCCCCGAGGAGGTCCGGCTGATGCGCGCAGACGTCTCGCAGATGGACGCGCTCGCGCAGGTCGGGCAGGACCCCGAAGACGTGATCCGCTGCCTCGACGGCGGCAATGACGTCTGGCTCGCCGTCGACGACGACGGGCCGCTGTTCTCGTGCTTCACGTTCCGTCACGAGACCCCGGTGGCCGCGGCTTCCCACGGGAAGCTCCCGCTGCCGCCCGGCACCGCCTGCCTCGAGGACTCGGTCACGTCTCCCGCCGCGCGCGGGAGGGGCATCGCGCCGGCGGCCTGGACGCTGATCGGCGACGAGCTCGCGGAGGCTGGGTTCACCACGCTGCTCGCGAAGATCGAGACCCACAACGCACCCTCGCTGCGGGTGGCCGAGAAGGCTGGGTTCTCCCCGGTCGCGGTGATGGAGCATGAGCGCACCGGAGTGCGCCGCAAGACCGCAGTCCGAGTGCTCGAAGGGAGCCTTGGCCACGAGCTTGCGGCCCGACTCTCGTAAATAGCCAGCGCACTGCTGGCGCCGCCGCGCGTTGTGCCTTAATAGTGGTGCATGGCCATCGACGCAGTGAACGGCGCGCGCAAGCCCGCGTCGACGCCGATTCGCACCATCTCGGTGGTCGCGCCGGTACGCAACGAGGGGTCCAACGTCGACCACTTCATCAGCGACCTGGCCGCACAGGACTTCACCGGCAACCTCGAGGTGCTCGTGGCCGACGGCAACTCCGACGACGGCTCGGCTGAACGACTGCGGGCGGCCGCCTGGTCCGCCGGCCTCACCCTGCGCGTCCTCGAGAACCCGGCCGGTTGGGTCTCCCCCGGCCTGAACGCCTGCATCCGCGAGGCGCGCGGCGACCTGATCGTGCGGCTCGACTGTCACTCGCGCTACCCGGTCGACTACCTGCGTCGCTGCGCCGAGCTCTCGGAGCAGACGGGTGCCTGGAACGTAGGCGGGCGCCTGGTCCCGATGGGCACGACGCCCACCGAACGGGCGGTGGCCTGCGCGATGGACAGCCCCTTCGGCGGCATCGGCTGGACCCGCGCGGCGAGCGATGGGCCGGTCGACACGGACACCGTCACCTTCGGCGCGTTCCGGCCCGAGGCATTCGAGCACGCGGGGATGTTCGACGAGACGCTGAACCGCAACCAGGACGACGAGTTCAACCTGCGCCTGCGGCGCGCCGGCGGCCAGATCATGCTCGACCCCGAGATCACGGTGATGTACCGCCCGCGCGGCTCGATAGCGCGGGTCTGGCGCCAGTACTACGAGTACGGGCTCTGGAAGGTGCCCGTGATGCTCAAGCACCGGCGCGTGCTCACCGTGCGCAGCGTGGCGCCGCTCGCGTTCGTGCTCGCCACGGTCCTGCTCTTCGCGGGGACCACCCGCTTCCCGCTCGCCCGCCGCCTGCTGGCTCTGCAGTGGACGCTCTACGGCGCCGCCGGCGTGGCCTTCGCCGCCCGCAGCGTCAGCGAACGCGGCGAGTCCTGGGGGCTGCTGCCGCGCGTGCTCGCCACCTTCCCGGCGTTCCACCTGGGTCACGGCTCCGGGCAGGCCGTGGGCTGGCTGCGCGCCCTCGGGCGCCTGCGGCGGTGATGCAGCGGGCCCTGATGTACCACGACGTGGTGGGCCCGGACGGCGCAGACAGTGGATTTGAGGGCAGCGGACCCGACGTCTACGCGGTGACCCCGGCCCAGTTCCGCGAGCACCTCGACCAGGTCGAGCGAGCGACCCGCCAGCCGCCGGAGGTCGCCGAGGCGCTCACCGCCGGCTCGGCTCGCTCCGGCTCCTGGATGATCACCTTCGACGACGGCGGCGACAGCGCCCTGCACGCAGGCGAGGAGCTGGCGCGCCGCTCCTGGCGCGGGCACTTCTTCATCGCCACCGACCTCGTCGGGCAGCCCGGGTTCCTCGACTGGGACGGCGTGCGCGCCGTGGCCGGGATGGGCCACGTGATCGGCTCGCACTCGTGCAGCCACCCCCACCGCATGGCCGACTGCTCCGACGAGCAGCTACGCGACGAGTGGTCGCGCAGCGCGGCCGTGCTGGCCCAGGAGCTCGGCGCGCGGGTGACCACGGCGAGCGTGCCCGGCGGGCTCTACTCGAAGAGCGTCGGGCGCGCCGCGGCGGCGGCGGGGTACGAGTCGCTGTTCACCTCGCTGCCCAGCCAGCGCGTGCGCTCGATCGACGGCTGCCTGCTGATCGGCCGCTACGCGATCCGGCGCGACACCCCGGCCTCCGAGGCGGCCGCGGCGGCGGCGGGACGCCCGCTCCCCTGGGCGCGCCAGCGCGCCGCGTGGGGGCTGCGCGGCGCGGTCAAGAAGCTCGCGGGCAGCCGCTACGAGAGCCTGCGCCGCGCGCTGCTGGCACGCCGCTAGTAGGGGAACGTCGGCAGTCGCCCGGCGCGGCGCCGGACCACGCCGTAGAGCTGGCCGACCTTGCCCGGGTGCGAGGCTGACACGTCGCGCCCCTCACCCGGGTCGCGGTCGTGGTCGAACAGCGCGAAGTCGCCGCCGGTGTTGGGCCCGTACATCGCCCAGTCGTCGGAGCGCACGAAGTAGCTGTTGCCGTAGCCACCGAAGGAGTAGGCGCGGTCGGGCGGCCGGCGGCCCTCGAAGAAGCGCGACAGGTCCACCCCGTCCATGCCGCGCGGCACGTCCACCCCGGCCATCGACAGGATCGTGGGGCCCACGTCGTGGGTGGAGGCGCGGTAGCCGCTCTTGCGCCCGGCCAGCCGCCGCCGCGGGTCGACCACGATCAGCGGCACCTTGATCAGCGGCGGGTGCAGCACGGTCGCGATCTTGCCGGTGTAGCCGTAGTCGCCGAGATAGAAGCCGTGGTCGGACACCAGCACGATCACCGTGTCGCGTTCCAGGCCGAGCTCGTGGAAGCGGTCCATGAACACGCCGAGCCAGCGGTCGGTCATCGTCACCTCCGCGGCGTACAGCGCGCGCATGCGGTCCACCAGCACCTCGCCGCGGTGCCCGGACAGGTAGCGGCTTACGGGGGCGTAGTACGGCCGGGCCGGCTCGGGCCCGCGGTAGTCGGGGTCGCCGTACATGTCGATGTAGCGGCGCGGCGGCGTCCACGGCTCGTGCGGCTCGAAGGTGTCAACCACGAGCGCGAACGGCACCTGGCCGCGAGCCGTGTCGAGCACGCGCGCCGCGTCGCGGAATACGCGCGCCGCGAACGACCGCGTCTCGTCATTGGCGTAGCGCCCGTTGGCGAGGTAGCGGCGGATGCGGTCCCTGGTGTCCGGATCCTCCAGCTCGCTCGGGAGCCAGTGGCGCAGCTCGGCATCGGACACGCCCGCAGCGGTCCCGCCGATCTGGCCGCCGCGCCGCACGAAGCGGTCGAAGCTGCGCCGGAACGGCCCCCACGGGGGCGAGAAGCCGAGCGAGGTGTTGTCGGTCACGTAGGCCGTCCAGTAGCCGGCGCGACGCAGCGCGCTGGTCCATGTCGTGCGCACGTCGGCAATCGGCGCCCAGCCGGGCTCGGCGAGCAGGCCGGGGTAGGGATGCCAGCCGCGGAACGGGAACACGCGGCGGCCGGTGAGGATCGACCGGCGCGCCGGCACCGTGGGCATGGCCTCCGGGTAGAAGCGAGTGAAGCTGAGCCCCGCCCGCGCCAGCGCGTCGATGTTGGGCGTGCGGGCGCGCTTGCCGAAGGCGTGGTCGGCGCGCAACGTGTCGACCACGATCACGACCACGTTGGGCCGGTCGGCGCTCTGCGCGGTCGCGAGCTCCTCTAGCCCGGCGAGCACGCCTGCCGAGGCGCCCGCGGACTGGAGGAACTGCCTGCGGGTTCGGCCAGAGCTCACGCGCGGCAGATTGTTACAGCGCGTGCGTAAGCTGAGAGGTATGAGCAACAAACTGCGCGACATCGAGGCGCTTGGACAGGCGGTCTGGATCGACAACCTGAACCGGCAGCTGCTCGACGACGGCACGCTGGGGGAGCTGATCGAAGCGGACGGGATCAGCGGCGTCACCTCCAATCCGACGATCTTCGAGAAGGGCATGGGCCACTCGGACCGCTACGACGACGCCTTCCGCGAGGTCGCCGCCGAGACGAGCGACCCGCAGGAGGTGTTCGAGGCGCTGGCCCTTCGCGACGTGCGCGACGCCGCCGACCTGCTGCGCCCGACCTTCGAGGCGACCGACGGTCAGGACGGCTACGTCTCCTTCGAGTTGCCAGCGTCGCTGGCCTTCGACGCCCAGGGCTCGATCGACACCGCGGTGCGCCTGTACGAGCTGATCGACCGCGAGAACGTGCTGATCAAGGCGCCCGGAACCGAGGCCGGCGTCGAGGCCTTCGAGGAGCTCACCGCGCGCGGCGTGAACGTGAACATGACGCTGCTGTTCGCCGTCGAGCGCTACCGCGAGATCGCGGAGGCGTACGTGCGCGCGCTGCAGCGGCGCGTTGACGCCGGCGAGCCCGTGGACCGGGCTGCGTCGGTGGCGAGCTTCTTCGTCTCGCGCGTGGACACCAAGGTGGATGCCGCGCTGGAGGAGCTGGGCCGCGAGGACCTACGCGGTCGGGCCGCGGTCGCCAACGCGAAGATCGCCTACGAGGTCTTCCAGGAGATCTTCTCCGGTGAGCGGTGGGAGCGGCTGCGCGCGGCCGGCGCGAACGTGCAGCGCCCGCTGTGGGCCTCCACGTCCACGAAGAACCCCGACTACCCGGACACGCTCTACGTGGACGAGCTGATCGGACCCGACACCGTCAACACGATGCCGGAGGCCACGATCGAGGCGGCGCGCGACCACGCCACCGCCGAGCGCACCGTGGACCGGGACGTCGACGGCGCGCACGAGCTGATCGCCGAGCTGCGCGAGATCGGCGTCGAGTTCGACGACATCGTCCTGCGCCAGCTCGTGGACGAGGGCGTGGAGTCCTTCGCCAAGTCCTACGACTCGCTGCTGGAGACCCTGGAGCGCAAGGCCGGCGAGCTGTCGGCCGCCGCCAGCTAGGGACTACTGGGCCGGGATCGCCGGCTCGGGCTGGTCCGGCGAGTCGGGCGTCTCGGGCCCCTTGGGGTCCACCTCCGGCACCTCCGCGGGACCCGGCTCGGGCGTCTCGGGAGAGCCCGGCGGGTTGGGCATCGGCTGATCCGGCTCGACCGGGGCTGGCACTTCGAGGTAGGTCTCGATCATGGCCCGCCTGTACCCGGAGCAGGGATCCGCACGCAGCCGCGGCCCGCTGGAGCCTCCGACCAACGGTGGACGGCTGATCCACCGCAGGTGGGATTCCGGCCAGAAACGGCGCCGCTACCCTCGCCCGCATGGCGGCATCGCCCCGAGCAGCACCGATCACACCGCTCGTGAAGCGCACCGATCTGGCGGCCGACGCGGCCATCGCCGTCGGTGCCTTCGCCGTCTCGCTGCTGCTGCTTGCCGTCGGCTCCGACGGCAGCGACTCGGACATCGGAGTGCTCAGCGTCGCGCTCACTGCACTGGCTTCGCTGCCCCTGGTCGCCCGTCGTCGAGCGCCGCTCGGGGTGTTCGTGCTGACGGCGCTCGCCAGCGTCGCCGTGCGCGCCGTGGCGGCACCCGCCGGCCCGCCGATCGGCGCGACCCTCGCGCTCTTCTTCCTCGCCGCCGACGGCGGCGAGACGAGCCAGCGCCGACAGCTCGTCCTGGGCCTGGCCGCGGCGCTGCTGCTGGCCCACCTGACCGCGGTCGGCCTCTCGGAGGACCGGCTGCCCGGACCGGAGGCGCTGTTCGGCGTGGTTCTGTGGAGCGGCGCCTGGCTGGCGGGCGACCGTACCCGGCTGCGAGCCCAGCGCATGGAGGAACTGGAGGAGCGCGCGGTGCGCGCCGAGCGCGAGGCGGAGCGCGAGCGGCGCCTGGCGGCGGCCGAGGAGCGCACCCGCATCGCACGCGACCTGCACGACTCCGCGGGCCACGCGATCAACGTCATCCTGGTCCACGCCGGGCTGGGCCGGCTGCGCACCGAGAGCGACCCGGAGGGCGCCCGCGACGCGTTCGCGACGATCGAAGACGTGGCGCGCGAGACCGTCGGCGAGATCGACCAGCTGGTGGCCGTGCTGCGAGAGGACGCGCAACCGACGAACGGGGTGGAGCCCCCGCCCGGCGTGGCCGCGGTCGAGGGCCTCGTCGAGCGCCATCGGGCGGCGGGCCTGGACGTGAGCCTCGCCGTGAGCGGCGATCGCGATGGGCTCACGCCCGCGGTGGACCGCAGCGCCTACCGGATCCTTCAGGAGGCGCTCACCAACGCGGCCCGCCACGGCGCCGGCAGCGCCGACGTGCGTGTGGCCTTCGTCGCCGACGCGCTCCAGCTTGCGGTCACCAATCCGGTCCGGCCCGGTGGCGCGGCTCCGGGCGCCGGCGGGCACGGCATCGTCGGCATGCGCGAACGGGCGGCGCTGCTGGGCGGCACGCTCGACGTGTCCGAGGGCGAGCGCTCGTTCGAGGTGCGCGTCCTGCTGCCCCTGACCGGCCGCCGCTGATGAGCGACGCGCCCGTGAAAGTGCTGATCGTCGACGACGACGACCTGATGCGCGCGGGGCTCCGCGGCGTGCTCTCGAACGACGAGGCGATCGAGGTCGTGGGCGAGGCCGGGGACGGGCGCGACGCCGTCTACCGCACCAGGCTGCTGCAGCCCGACGTGGTGCTGATGGACGTGCGCATGCCGGACCTCGACGGGATCGGCGCCACCCGCGAGGTGCTGGCCGCCTTCCCGGAGGTGAAGGTGGTGATCCTGACCACCTTCGAGCAGGACGACTACATCTTCGGCGCCCTCAATGCCGGCGCCTCCGGGTTCCTGCTCAAGCGCACCCGGCCCGAGGAGCTGATCGCCGCGCTGCACACGATCGCCGCCGGCGACGCGCTCCTGTCGCCCTCCGTCACCAGCCGGGTGATCGCGCGGATGGCGGACCAGCCGACGATGGATGAGACCACCGACGCCCGCCTCGACGAGCTGACGGCCCGCGAGCGCGAGGTGCTCCAGCTGGTGGCCAGCGGCCTCTCGAACAACGAGATCGCCGCCGCGCTCGTGATCGAGGAATCGACCGTCAAGACCCACGTCACGCGCCTGCTGGGCAAGCTCGGCGTCCGCGATCGGGTGCAGGCGGTGATCTTCGCCTACTCGAACGGGCTGACGCGGTGACTGCGGATAACGTCGAGCTCGTGCGCAGCGGCCTGGCCGCGTTCCTCGCGGGCGATATGGAGAGGACGCTCACCGGGGTCCATCCCGACGTCGTGACGGTCCGGCACCCGCCGCTCCCCGACGCGCAGACCTACCACGGCCCGGACGGCCTCCTTCAGTCATACGCCGACTGGACGGCCGACTTCTCCGACTTCGAGATGGAGGTCGGCGAGATCCGCTCGGCTGGAGACGGGGTCTTGGTCGAGCTGATCCAGCGCGGCAAGGGCCAGGCCAGCGGCGCCATCGTGGAAGGGCGCTTCTGGGCGGTCTACACGCTGACCGACGGCCTCGTCACGCGCCAGGACATCTTCAACTACGAGGACCAGGCCGCCGCCTGGGCGAAAGCACGGAGATCCGCGCCGTGAGGCGCTTGGAGCTGTTGCCGGCCTCGTCACGCGCCCGCAGCGTGAGCCGGTAGGGGCCCGGCGAGAGGCGCTTGCGCCTCGACAGGCGGCCCTTGAAGGCGATCGTGTTCGGCCCCGCCGCCTGGTCCGCGAACGACAGGGTCGGCTTGACGGCGGCGTAGCGGCTGCAGCGCTTGCGGGTACGGTTGCGCCGCGTCGCCTTGACGCAGCGCCCGCCTACTTTGCGCCCTGACGTGACCCGCTCGAAGGAGAGCGTGACGCGAGCGCCCTCGGACAGCGCGTAGCGGATGGTGATGCCGCTGCCGCCGAGCCGGAGGCGCTTGGCCGACAACCTCAGCTTGGTCACCGTCGGCTTTGCCTTGTCGGTGCCGCCGCCGCCCGGGCCGCCACCACCACCGCCGCCGACCTCGATGCCGGTAACGCGGCCGACGCGGTTGCCGGTCTCCTCGGTGAACCAGATCGTGTTGTTCGGGCCCTTGGCCACGTAGCGGGGGCCGGCGCCCGCGGTCATCCCGGTCACGTGGCTGGTGACGCCGGCCGGGCTGACGCGACCGACCGCGTTCGCCTGGAACTCGGCGAACCAGATCGCGTTGTCCGGACCGAGCGTGATGCCGAACGGGTCCACACCCTTGGCCACGTACGCGGTGGCCGTGCCCGCCGGGGTGACCTTGCCGACGGTGGTGCCCTGCCCGGCATACCAGATGTTGCCGTCCGCACCCCCGATCACGTCGATCGGCGTGCCGGCAGGGACCGGGAAGCCGGCTGCGGGGTCGAGGGCCGGCGTCGCGCCGGTCGTGATGCGGGCCACCGACCCGCCGAAGTCACCCACCCACATGTTGCCGTCGGGGCCGAGCGTGATCCCGCGCGCGTTGAAGACCAACGGCAGCGCTATCGGCGTGCCGACGGCCGCACCGGCCGTCGAGACCCTGACCACGCGGTTGTTCGTCGCGTCCGCGACCCACAGGTTCCCGTCCGGCCCGGCGGCGATCCCCCTCGGGCCGCTCATGCCCAGCGAGAAGAACTGCACCCCGGCTGGATTGCCAGGCGCCATGCGGCCGACGCCGTTGGCCTGCGTAAACCAAAGGGCGTTGTCGGGGCCGACGACGATGATGTCGGGCCCCGCCGACCCGGCCGCGACGTCGAACTCACTCGTGGCGCCCGGATTGGTCCCCGAGATCCGCCCGATCTTGTTGGCGGTGCGCTCGGTGAACCACATGTTCCCGTCCGGCCCCTGGACGATGTCCTGAAGCCCGGCGTTGGCCGACGGCACGGGCGCGAACTCCTGGATCGTCGGCGCAGCCGACGCGGTGCCGGGCACCGCCAAAGCGAGAGCGACGAGGGCCAGGCGCTTCACGGCCCTACAGCCTCTCAGGCGCTGAGCGCTTCGTCCAGCGCCTCGTTGACCAGCTCGTCGGCGCGCTCGTTGTGCTCGCGCCTCACCGAGCGGACCGCCCACGAGTCGAAGTCGCGCAGGGCGCGCATCGCCTCCAGGAAGAGCGGCTTCAGCCCGGCGTGCTTGACCTTGTACTCGCCGCCGACCTGGCGCGCGATCAGCTCGGAGTCGTTGACCACCTCGACCTCGTCGGCGCCGAGCTCGCGCGCCAGCTCCAGCCCGAGCAACAGCGCGCGGTACTCCGCGACGTTGTTGGTGGCCTCGCCGATGAAGGCGTTGCGCTCGCCGAGCACGTCGCCCTCCGGTGTGCTCGCCACGGCACCGACGGCGGCGGGGCCCGGGTTGCCACGCGCCCCCCCGTCGACGTTCACCACAACCTTCACTCGTCGGCCGGCGACTCGATCGACGGGAAGGTGCCCTTGGCGCGCTGGCGGCGCTTCTCCTTGAACGACGGGTGATCGCCCGGCAGGCCGCCCTGGCCGCGCCGGTCGACGATCACCTCCACGTTGGGCTCGTCCTTGTAGTAGTCGGTGAGCCGCTCGAACAGCTCGTCCTCGAGCGGCCGGGGCACGACGCAATAGATCACTCTTCAGAACCTCCATCGTTCGCGGTTTGGCCCGCCAGCACGCGCCCGTCGGCGTCGAGCCGGGCGTTCCAGTCGCGCAGACCCTCATCGATCTGCTCGATCTCCTCACCCTTGTCGAGCATCATGACCGGGTCGGCCTCGTCGCCGAGGTCGACCCGATAGCGGTACCAGGAAAGGTCCCATGCGACGACGACGGACACCTGGCTGCCCTGTGCCGTGTCGGGTTGCGCGCTCACGAACGGCTCGCCGAGCGTGCGCGCCAGTCCGGCGATCGTGCGCTGGTGCGAGGAGCCGTTGAAGAGGTCGAGCGCCCGCTCGACCTTCGCCTGCGCGGTGGTCGGCACCGCACGCACGTGGCGCGGGTCCTTGGGGCGGGAGCGCGGTGGCGGCTGTCGCTCGCCGCGCTCGCGGTCGCGGTCGCGCTCGCGTGGCGCGGAGCTGCCGTCGTCGTCGACCGCGCGCTCGCCACCGTTGAGCTCCTGCGGCGCGGGCTCGAGCGGCTCCGGGGGCCGTCGGCGGCGCAGCCGCCCCAGCACGCCGCGCCGCGGCTCGGAGCGCGGCAGGCGGGTGGGCATGTCGCCGGCGGCCGACTCGCGGATCCAGCCCTCCTGCTGGGCGCGCACGGAGCAGAGGTCGCAGACCTGGTGGCGGTGTCCGCCGGGAGCCAGGTAGGACTCGGCGCGCTCGCCCTTGAGGATCGTGCGACCGCACACGTCGCAGGTCACGACGTCGTGGACCGGCCTGAGCTCCTTCTTCACCGCCCCGATAATAGGGCGGGTTCGATCATGCCCTGACTGCTTCCTGCTCTCGGGCCGCCTCCTGCACCACCGATTGCGCGATGTGAGCCGGGATCTCCTCGTACCGGGCCAGCTCCATCGAGTACTCGCCCTGCCCGCCGGTGATCGCCCGCAGGTCCGGCGCGTAGCTCAGCAGCTCCGCCATCGGCATCTCGGCCTTGACCTCGGTCACGGTCCCCTTCGGCTCCATCCCGAGCGGCCGGCCGCGCCGCGAGTTGAGGTCGCCGATCACGTCGCCCACCGACTCCTCCGGCACCGTCACGGTCACCGTCATGATCGGCTCCATCAACACCGCCTGGGCGTTCTCCATCGCGTCCTTGAACGCCATCGAGCCGGCGATCTTGAACGCCATCTCCGAGGAGTCGACCGAGTGGTGCTGGCCGTCGAACAGCCGTACGCGCACGTCCTGGACCGGGAAGCCGGCCACGATGCCCGCGCGCATCGCGTCGCGCACGCCCTTCTCCACCGCCGGGATGAAGCCCCCGGGGATGACCCCGCCCTTGATCGCGTTGACGAACTCGAACCCGCCGCCCTGCGGCATCGGCTCGATCTCGATGTGGCAGTCCGCGAACTGGCCGCGCCCGCCGGTCTGCTTCTTGTAGCGCGCGTGCGCCTTGGCGTTGCCCTTGATCGCCTCGCGGTAGGGCACGTGCGGCGGGTGTAGCTCGACCTCGGCGCCGAAGCGCTCCTTCATTCGATCGACGATCACCTCCACGTGGATCTGCGTGATGCCGGCCAGGATCTGTTCGCCGGTCTGATCGTCGCGGTGGAAGTCGATCGTCGGGTCCTCCTCCTGGAGGCGGCGCAGGGCCTGACCCATCTTCTCCTCGTCGCCCTTCGCCTTGGCCTCGATCGCGAACGCCATCACCGGCCGCGGCATCTTCGGCAGCGCCAGGGGGATCTCGGCGTCGTTCGCCGCCAGCACGTCGCCGGCGTGCGTCTCCTTGAGCTTGGCTACGGAGCCGATGTCGCCCGGGCCGAACTCGTCGGCGTGCTCGGAGTCCTTGCCCTGGGGCACCAGCAGCTGCCCGATGCGCTCCTTCACGTGCGCGCGGCAGTTGTGCACCTGCGAGTCGTGGGCGAGCACGCCCTGGTACACGCGGAACAGGTTCACGCGGCCGGCGTACGGGTCCGCGAGCGTCTTGAACACGAACGCGACCATGTCCTTCGACTCGTCCGGCTCGAGCGTGACCCCGTCGAGGTCGATCACGCCCCGCTTGGCCGGCGAGGGCAGGTCTTCGACGAGCGCGTCCAGCAGCCGATTGATGCCCAGGTTGCGCGTTGCGGCACCGCAGGTGACCGGGAACACGTGGCCCTCGGTCACACCGGTCTTCAGGGCGGCGACCGTCTCCTCGTGCGAGATCTCCTCGCCCTCGAGGTAGCGCTCCATCAGCTCGTCCGAGACCTCGGCCACCTCGTCCATCAGCTTCTCGCGCATCTCCTGCGCGCGGTCGGCGAGGGCATCGGGGATCGGGATCTCGGCGCAGTTCTCGCGCCCGTCGCCGTCGTAGCGGTAGGCCTTCATGTCGATCAGGTCGATCACGCCCTCGAGCTCGTGCTCGGCGCCGATCGGGATCTCGGTGGCCACGACGTGCTGCCCGAAGGCCTGCTTGAGCGAATCGAGCGCGCGGAAGAAGTCGGCGCGCTCGCGGTCGAGCATGTTCACGAACAGGATGCGGGCGAGGCCCAGCTCGGACGCGCGCTGCCAGAGGCGGTTGGTCGTCACCTCGACGCCCATCACGCCGTTGACCACGAACACGGCGCCCTCGCAGACGCGCAGGGCGGCCAGGGCATCGGCCACGAAGCTGGGTTCCCCGGGCGTGTCGATCAGGTTGATCTTGCGGTCCTCCCAGCGGAACGAGGACAGGCTCGCGGAGATGGACATCTCGCGCGCCTTCTCGTCCGAAGCGGAGTCGGAGACCGTGGTGCCGTCCGCCACCGAGCCGAGCCGGTTGATCGCTCCGGCGGTGAACAGGAGTGCCTCGTTGACGGAGGTCTTCCCGCTGCCTCGGTGGCCCAGCAAGGCCACGTTGCGGATCCTCTTCGGCGATTCGTGCGCCATCACTCTCCTTCCCTCGGGCTGGAGCCCGCAGACTACTGCCCGAGGGCGGAATCCAGAGTCCCGTGAACCGGCGCCACGGTGCCCACCTCGGTCAGCGTGAGCACCCGGCCCAGCGGCGACGTCTCGGGAACAACCAGCCGCAGCTCCTGGCGACGCCGGCCGAGCCGGCGCGACAGGTCGAAGATCACCTCGATCGCGGCCGAGTCGAGGTAGCGGCACTGCCCCAGGTCCACCACCAGCGCCAGCACGTCGTTGGGGATGGCCGCCAGCAGCTCCTCGCGCACCAGGGACGCGTTGGTCATATCCACCTCGCCGTTGAGCTGGGCCACGACCGTGCCGCCGCGGCGCTCGACCTCGATCTCGGCGAGCGTCGTCAAGCCACCCGCTCCCGGCCCAGCCGCCTGCGCATCCGTACCACCGTGCCCTCCCGCTCGGTCGTGACATCCACCTGGTCCATCAGGCCTTCGATGATGCTCAAGCCACGCCCGCGGTGCGTGTCGCGACGCTCGCGCCAGTGCCCCCTGTCGCTCACCGTGGCCACCAGCTCGTCGGCGTCCAGCCGTGCCTCGACCTCGAAGGTGGCGTCGCCGGGCCCGTAGGCGTGCTCGATCGCGTTGCCGGCGGCCTCGCAGATCGTCAGCGTGATCTCGTAGGCCTCGAGCTCGTCTGCGCCCGCGGCGTGCAGGAAGCGCGACAGCCGGCGGCGCAGCCCCGCGAGCGACTCGGGCTCGGCCGGGAGCGTGAAGCGGATCGCCTCGCCCGCCACCGGGCGGGGACGGACGGCGAGCAGGGCCACGTCGTCGTTGGGCATGTGCTGGCCGATCACACCTGCCAGCACCGCGTCACAGAGTCCTTCGAGGCCTCCCTCGGCGCGGCCGGCGGCCTCGGCCAGGGCGTCGAGACGGTCCTCGAGCGGCTCGTCGCGGCGCTCGACCAGCCCGTCCGTGTAGAGCAGCAGCGAGGCGTCGCGCGGCAGCACCGCGGTCTCCTCGCGGAACACCGCAGGCTCTACCGCCCCGATCGGCACGGCGCGACCGCCCTCGAGGAAGGCGGCGCCATCGGCGCTCAGCTGCAGCGGCGGCGGGTGACCCGCGCTCGCGAAGCAGACCTCGCCGGTCTCGCGGTCGAGCACCAGGTAGAGGACGGTGGCCATCACGTCCTCTTCGCCGTGCATGACCAGTCTGTTGACCCTGGCCATCACCTCGGCCGGGGAGCTCTCGGCCATTCCGTAGGCGCGGAAGGCGTTGCGCAGCTGGCCCATGGTCGCGGCGGCGCGCAGCCCGTGGCCGACCACGTCGCCCACCACCAGCGCGATCCGCCCGTCGGGGCGCTCGAGCGCGTCGTACCAGTCGCCGCCGATGGCGGCCCCCTGCCCGGCGGGGAGGTAGCGGGCCGCGATCTCGAGCCCCTCGATTCGGGGCAGACGCTCTGGGAGCAGGCTGCGCTGGAGCGTCTCGGCGATCGTGTGCTCGCGCTCGTAGACCTCGCGCAGCTGGCCCTCCATCGTCTTGCGCTCGTGGATGTCGATCGCGGTGCCCACGTACCCCACGAAGCGGCCGGCCTCGTATCGCGGCACGCCCCGCTCCGAGATCCAGCGGTACTGGCCGTCCTGTGCGTGCAGCCGGTACTCGCGCTCCCACACCTGGCGCCGCTCCAGCACCTGATGCCAGGTGGACACAACACCGTGGGCGTCCTCGGGGTGCACCCCGAACGCCCAGGTCGGCCCCAGCTCCTCCTCGAGCTTGGTTCCCGTGTAGGCCAGCCACCCCGCGTTGACGAAGGTGATCAGGCCGTGCTCGTCGGTCGTCCAGATCATCACCGGCGCGCTGTCGGCGAGATCGCGGAAGCTCGCCTCGGACTTGCGCAGCACGTCCTCCATCTGCTTGCGCTCGTGGATGTCGGTGGCGGTGCCGACGTAGCCCACGAACTCGCCCGCGGCGAAGCGCGGGATGCCGACCTCCAGGACCCACCGGTGGATCCCATCGCGGTGCATGAGCCGGTACTCGAAGCGGAACTCGGTGCGGCGCGCGAACGCGCTGCGCCAGCGCAGGAGCAGGTCGTCGCGGTCGTCCGGGTGGGCGCTCTTGCCGAACGTGTCGCCGACCTCGTCCTGCATGCGGCCGGTGTAGCGCAGCCAGCCCTCGTTGACGAAGGTCACGTCGCCCTCCGCGTCGGTCATCCACATCAGCGCCGGCGTGGTGTCGGCGAGCTCGCGAAAGCGCGCCTCCGAGTCGCGCACCTCCTCCTCGTGGCGGGCACGCTGGGCGGCGGCCCCGATCACGTTCGCGACCGACTGGAGGAAGTGCGCGTCGTCGGGGCTGAAGTACTGGGCGGTGCGGCTGTGGGCCCCGACCACGCCGAACTGGCGACCGCTGGCGCCGATCTGGGCCGCCATCGCGCTCACGACGCCGAGGTCGCGCTGCACGGGCGACGCCTCGAAGCGGGTCTCGGCGGCGAAGTCGCCGACGATCACAGGGGTCTCGGAGTGCAGCGCGTAGCCCTGCAGCTGCTCGCGCCCCGTGTCGAGCACGCCGCCGAGGACCCCGTCCGGAAAGCCGTAGCCACCGCGCACCAGCAGGCCGAGCCCGTCGCCCGTCAGCTCGAGGACCGACACGAAGTCGGTGCCCAGCTCGTGTGCTGCCACCTCGGCGGCCTCCGCGATCAGGTCGTCGAGGGCGATGCCGGCCAGAGCCTGCTGCCCGAGCTCGGCAACGGCGGCCTGCTGGCGCGCCCTGACAGCGACCTCGTCCCTGTAACGGTGCGAGCGACGCAGCAGCAGGTGCGCTCCCCTACTCGCCGTCGGTCAGCGGGTCTCCCTGCAGGCGCGACTTCAGCCGCAGCACGGCTTTCGTGTGCAGCTGCGAGACGCGCGACTCGGTCACGCCGAGCACCTCGCCGATCTCCCGCAGGGTCAGGTTCTCGTAGTAGTAGAGGGCGACCACGAGCTTCTCCCGCTCCGGCAGGCGCGCGATCGCGTCCGCCAGGCGGTCCTTCATCTCGGTGGTGTCCATCTCCGTCGCGGGATCGGCCGCCTGTGGATCTTGAATCGTGTCGAGCAGGGACACCTGGTCGCCCGAGGAGTCCGAGACGGTCCACAGCTCGTCGAGCGCGACCACGGAGGAGTTGGAGATGCGCACCAGCGACTCCTGGAACTCGTCCACCTCCACGCCCAGCTCCTTGGCCATCTCCTGGTCGGTCGGAGCGCGGTGCAGCTGGTGCTCGAGCTTCGCGTTGGCCTTCTCGATCTCACGCGCCTTCGTCCGCACGGAGCGCGGGACCCAGTCGAGCGAGCGCAGCTCGTCGATGATCGATCCCTTGATGCGGGTGATCGCGAAGGTCTCGAACTTGATCTCGCGCTCGGGCTCGAAGCGCTCGATCGCGGAGATCAGGCCCAGCAGGCCGTACGAGATCAGGTCCGACTCCTCCACGTGGGAGGGCAATCCGCTCGACATGCGGCCGGCCACGTACTTGACCAACGGCGCGTACGCGAGCACGAGGCGCTCGCGCGCCTTCTCGTCCCTGTCGTCCTTGTAGCGGCGCCAGAGATCCCTGAGCTCTATCGCCTTGAGATTGGTCTCCATTGGGCCCTTAGGTCACGCGCGTGGGTGAGACCGCGCATACGCCATCCTGAGGCGTCTCGACTCTACCCGAGTGTAGGTCTGGGTCGTGCTGATGGACGCGTGGCCGAGCAGTTCCTGGATGGTGCGCAGGTCCGCGCCTCCTTCGAGGAGGTGGGTCGCGAACGAGTGGCGCAGGGTGTGTGGCGAGATGCCCACGCGGCGCGCTTGGAGCTTCAGGCGCCGCCGGACGTCGGAGGTGGACAGCCTCCGGCCGCTCTTGGACAGGAACAGAGCCGTGCTCTCGCCGGATTCGAGCGCAGTGCGCCCGCGGCTCAGGTAGCGCTCGAGGGCGCGCCAGGCGTGCTCGCCGGCGGGCACCACACGGGTGCGCCCACCCTTGCCCTCCACGCGCACCTGCTCCGCGTCCGGGTCCACGCTGGTGGTGTCGAGTCAGCGTCAGCTCCTCGGCGCGCAGACCGGCCGCGTAGGCGAGCTCGAACATGGCGCGATCGCGCAGGTCGAGCGGCGTGGTGGCGGGGATCCGCTCGAGCAGCTCGGCCACCTGGTCGGGCTTGAGCACCTGGGGCAGATACGAGTCCTTCTTGGGGCTGGCGACGAGGTCGGCCGGGTTCCCCTCCAGCTCGCCGCGCTCGACCAGCTGGCGGTAGAAGGTGCGGATCGCGGCCAGCTTGCGCGCCACCGTGGACTTGGCGGCGCCGTGCTCGCTGAGCACGGCAGCGAAGCGGCGCAGGTCGCGGTGGGAGAGCTCCTTGGGGTGCAGGCCGCGGCCCGCCGCCCACTGCCCGAGCTGGGCGAGGTCCACGCCGTAGGCGCGGCGCGTCTTCTCCCCCATGCCGCGGGCGCGCTGCCAGTCGTCGAAGACGGTGAGCGCCGCCTCCCAACTAGCCTCATGTGGAGTGGGTGTGTTCTTGGTCAACACGCAGGACGGACGGGTGGCGACTCGTACTCAGCTGGCCGAGGCCGGGGAGTTGGACGAGTTCGAGCAGCCGCGCCGGCCCTGGCATCCGATCCAGGGGCCCAGCGACGCCTCCACCATGTGGTACGCGGTCTTGCGCAAGCGCGAACGGGGCGTCTTCATCGGCACGCTCTGCATTCGACACACGGGCCGCAAGAACCTGCTGGAAGAGCGCGGCTGGGAGGAAGTGCCGATCGCGGAGATCGGCGTCGGCGACCCCTAGAGAGCTACGCGATGTAAATCGGCGCGCCGACCGGAACCTGGTCGTAGAGCTCGATGACATCTGGGATCGCCATGCGCAGGCAGCCGTGCGACGCGGCGCTGCCGAGCGAGTAGGTCTCCTCGGTGCCGTGGATGCCGGCGCCGTCGAAGATGCCCATCCAGCGGGCCTTGAGTGGGTTGTCCGGCCCCGGCGGCACCACCTTGCCGGCCAGATCGCCGGCCCAGTCGCTGTCCGGGACGGTCCAGGTCGGGTCCACCGCCTTGTTCTGGATGTGGTAGAGCCCGGCGGGGGTGTCGAAGCCCACCGCGCCGACCGCCACCGTGTACTCCTTGACGAGCGTGAGCTGCTTGTAGAGGCGGAGCTTGAAGTGGGTGCGGTCGGCAACCAGCACGATCGGGTACTTGTCGGCGAGCTGGGCCTGGGTCACCTTGGGGCGCGTGACCCGGACGGGCGCCTTGACGCGGCGGCCCACGCCCGGCACGGTCAGCGCCTGCGCGAGGCGCTGGCGCAGCAGGTCCGCCTGGACTGCAACGCCGTTGCGCTCCTTGACCTTCGCCATCTCGGGGAAGTCGACCTCGGCGTCGCGCGCCTTGCGATCGAGCTGCTTGCCGACCCGATCGACGAGGTCGTCGATGGCCTGGTCGTCATAGGTGACGCGGGCCGGCACCTGGGCGTGCTCCTCGCCCCCGGTCAGGTCGCGCGAGACGCGCGTGATGATGCTGCCCTCGCGGCTCTGCTCGAGGGCCTCGTCGACCATCCCTGCGACGTCGGCGTGCACGCCCGCGTCCTGGGCGGAGAGGCTGAAGCGCTTGTGTGCGTGGACGACTGAGATCGGCTGCTCGAGCGGCTCGCGCAGCTCGCGGCCGATCACGCGCTGCGCCTCGCCGACGCGCATGCCCCCCACGTCGATGCCGGCGACGGTAACGCCTTCGGCGATCACGTCATCGCGCGACGAGTCGTACGCGTAAGCGGCCACCGCACCTCCGACCAGGACCAGCAGGAGGACGGCGACGAAGATGAACGACTTCTGCCTCACGGCCCCCTAGAAGTCTAGGGACGCGCGCGGCGTTCGCCCATGCCTGACAGCGCCATTGCGCTAATCCGCACGCGCAAAGCTGCTGCTAAACCGGGGTTTCGCGCCGAGCGAGCACCGACTCGATCGCCGAGAGCACGCGCACCCGATTGGCGTGCCGGCGCTCGTAGTCGCGCAGCGTCTGGAGGTCCTCTCGCTCGAGGGAGGCGAGCAGCGCGATCACCTCCTCCGCCGCGAGGTCGTCGTAGTGCTCGACCGGCGAGGCGGCGGCTGGCGCCTCCTGCACGCGCCGCTCGGCAGCTTCGGTCACCCGCTGGACGGCGTCCTCGGCGGCCGCCCCGGCGCGACGCTCGGCCTTCTTGGCGCGTTCGGTCGCCTTCAGAGCGGCTTCCGCCGCACGCTGCTCGGCCTTCTTCGCCCGCTGGACCGCCTTCTCGGCGGCGCGCTCGGCCGCCTGCAGGCGCTGCTCGCGGTGTTCTTCGGTGGTGTCGGGCGCACCCGCGTAGCCCGACAGCAGCCGCTGGAGGTCCACGACCTGCTCGCGGCTCAGCGAGCCGAGCGTGTGCTCGCGCGCGTTCTTGACGTGCGGGCTCCAGCGCAGGAAGTCCTCCACCTCGCGCTCGTAGCGGTATGGCTCGCGCCCCGCGCGCACGAGCGGGTGCAGGCGCAGATGCTCGCCCAGCTTCAGCACCGCCTCGCGGCTCGTGTAGCCATAGCGGAAGCCGGTTGCCTTGAAGCGACGGTTGTCGATGCCGCGGCCGAAGCGCAGCTGGTTGAGCGCCTCTGGCGGGATGTTCACGCCCACCCGCCGCAGAGCCGCCGCCGCCAGGCCGGTGCCCCAGAACGGGAGCACGGGCGCGTAGGGCTTGCCGAGCAGGCCGGCCACCTCGCTGAGCGCGAGCACGCCGTCACCCGCGACGTTGTAGATGCCGGGCAGCGCCTGCTGCACGGCGTGCTCGAGCGCGTGGACCACGTCGTCCTCGTGCACGAACTGGTAGCGCGGGTCGAAGCCGAGGATCATCGGCACCGCGGGCAGCGAGAACAGCCCGATGTGCGAGGTCCGGACGTCCGGGCCGAGCACGTTCGCGAAGCGCAGGATCGAGACGTCGACGGACGGGTTCTTCTCGGCGAACTCGTGGAGGGAGGCCTCCGCCTCGACCACGTCGCGCTCGATCGCTGTCCGCGGCGGGTGCGGCCGGCCCATCGTCTCGTCGAAGAAGGCCGGGTCGTCCTGCTCGCAGCCGTAGTAGTGGCCGGACGACTTGAACACCACCTTGCGCACCGGAGAGTCCGCTCCCGAGCAGGCGGCGAGGATGTTCATCGTCCCGATGATGTTGTTCTCGTGGGCCTTGGACGAGGTCGTCGTGGTCGAGTCCACGACGAGCCGGGTGTCCACGACGGTGTCGATCTCGGCCGCCTCGACCACCCGGCGCAGCAGCGCGTGCTGCGCCCCGACCTTCACGTACTCGGTGCGCTCCAGCTCGACGTTGGGCTCCTCGTTGTCCACGCCGATGACGGCCTCGACGTCGGGGAATGCCTCGAGCGCCTGGGCCAGCCGGCCGCCCCAGTAGGTCGACAGGCCCGTGACCAGGATGCGCCGCGAGTCCCCCGTCGTCATCCGAACCACACCGACCGGCGCCGGGCGAGCATGTCCCAGAGGTTGTCCTGGATCGATGCGCGCACGTCGTGCGCGACCGTCTGCACGAGCGCCTTGTCCTCGTGCATGCCCTCGTCCTCGAACCGGATCGGCTCGAGGAAGCGGAGGCGGAACTTCGCCGGCAGGTAGCCCAGCATCCCGGCGACGCCGAAGTGCGGGAAGGTCGGTGTGATCGGGAAGTACGGGAAACCGCTGAGGCGCTTGAACACGCCGAGCTGGGCGAACACCGGCGCGGCCTCCTCGGCGCCCACCACGCATACCGGGACGATCGGCACGCGCGCCCGCATGGCGGCCTCCACGAACCCGCCGCGCCCGAAGCGGCGCAGCCGGTAGCGCTCCTTGTAGAGCTTCTCCGTCCCCTTGCGGCCCTCGGGGAACACGAGCACGAGCTGCTCCTCGTCGAACAGCAGCCGGTGGACGTTGGCCGGGTGGGCCGGCACGCAGCCGATCTTGGAGACGAGCATCGAGAAGCCCGGGTAGCCCTTGAAGAAATGCTCGACGGTGATGTTGAGCGGCCGCGGGTGGGTGTGCTCCTCGCGGATCGACTTGGCGATCATCGCCGCGTCGGGCGGCAGGGCGCCGGAGTGATTGGACACGAGCAGCGCGCCGCCGGCGGCCGGCACGTTCTCGATGCCCTCCACCTCGGCGCGGAACCAGTACCTGTAGAAGAACTCGATCAGCGTCGCGTCGAAGACGCCCTCGACCCGCTCCGAGCGCCCCCAGTCGTTCAGGCGCCGCTCCGGCTCCACGCCGGGGAGGTGCGACTTGAGCGTCTCGGCCGGGACCAGCTCACGGCCGCGCGACTCGCGGCGCCGCTCGCGAGGCGCCAGGGGTGTCCGGGTGGGCTCCGCCATCGACGTTCGAGTGTGTCAGAGAGGCCGCGAGCGCGGCGCGGCGCGACGTTACGATCCTGGCGGGATGCGCTCCAAGGACGAAGTCCGCAACGACGTGTGGCGCGCGATGGACCAGCACGGGGTGTCGCGCTTCCCCGGCGCGGAGGGCCGAATTCCCAACTTCGCGGGCGCCAAGGGCGCCGCCGAGCGGCTCGCCCGCCACCCGGCGTGGACCGGTGCCCAGACGCTGAAGGCCAACCCCGACTCGCCCCAGACACACGCGCGGCGGCTCGCCCTCGAGCAGGGCAAGCTGCTGGTGATGGCGGTGCCGCGCCTGCGCGACCAGCACCCGTTCCGGCTGCTGGACCCCCGGCGGCTGGACGGGTCGCAGCTCCGCGAGGCGGCCACCATCAAGGGCGCGCTGCGCCACGGCCGGGTGATCGACCTCGATCAGGTGCCCGAGCTGGACCTCGTGCTGACCGGCTCGGTGGCCGTGAACCTCAAGGGCGCTCGCGTGGGCAAGGGCGGCGGGTTCTCCGACCTCGAGTACGCGCTGCTGTGCGAGAGCGGCAAGATCGACCGCCGCACGGTGATCGCCACGACCGTGCACCCGATCCAGATCATGCGCGAGAACCTGCTGATGACCGCCCACGACATCCCGGTGGGGGTGGTCGCAACGCCCCGCGCGGTGATCGAGGTGGACGGCGCGCACACCCGCCCGGCGGGCATCCTGTGGGACCACCTCCAGCCGCCGCAGATCCACGAGATCCCGGTGCTGGAGCGCTTCGGCTACGTCTAGCCGAGCTCGCGCAGCACAGGGTCCAGCTCCGCGCGCAGCCCCGCCCAATCGCGCGCGGCGATCACGCCGTCGCGGTCCACCAGCTCCTGGTTCCAGGGGTGGATCAAAGTGGCCGGCACGATCCCGGCCTCGCGGGCCCGCACGATGTTGACCGGGCTGTCGTCCACGAGCACGTCGATCTCCAGCTCGGTGCACCGCGTGACCTTGTCGAACGAGCAGTGCAGGTCGTCGTAGGGCATCTCGATGGCGGCGAGCCACTGGGCGGTCGCAGAGGCAGTCTGGGTGCGCCGGTGGCTGGTCACATGGATCCAGTGGCCCTGCTCGTGCCAGCCGCGCACGGTCTCGACGGCCTCCTCGTAGGGCACGCCGGCGAGGATGTTCTCGTCGGAGTGGCTCTCCTCGACGCAGTGGATGACCGCATCGCGCTCCAGCGCGGAGATGCCCCATTCGAACTGCTCCTCGTAGGGCAGCTCCACGCCGTAGCGCTCGAGCACGATGCGCTGGAGCAGATCCCAGTAGGGATGCAGGGTCGAGTCGATGTCGAGTGCGATCTTCGCCACGGGCCTTACCCTAGAAGCCACGATGCCCAAGTACTTCGTCCCCACCGCCCTTCCCGCGCGGGTGCGAGCGGCCCGTCTGGCGGGCGACGACTACGGCGTGACCGCCCAGCCGGACTGGCGCCAGGTCGACTGGTCCCGGCACCTGCATCGCGTCGAGATCGACGGCCGGGAGGTCAACTACGTGGACATCGGCTCCGGCTCGCGCGAGCCGATCGTGTTCGTGCACGGGCTCGCCGGCCAGTGGCAGAACTGGCTCGAGAACATCCCGCGCGCGGCGCAGGAGCGGCGGGTGATCGCGCTCGACCTGCCCGGATTCGGTCAATCGGAGCAGCCCCGTGACGAGACCACGATCTCCGGCTACGGGCGCGCGGTCGAGGCCCTCTGCGACCGACTCGGCCTTGGCGCCGTGGACGTTGTCGGCAACTCGATGGGTGGCTTCGTCGGGGCGGAGGTGGCGATCCAGTTCCCGCGGCGCGTGGACCAGCTGGTGCTGGTGTCGGCCGCCGGGATCACCAGCGCGGACCTGGCGCATGCACCGATCATGACGCTGGGTCGCGTGGCCAGCGCGATCACCGCGCACACCGCGGCGCAGGACCGCCAGCTGGCGACGCGGCCGAAGGCGCGGCACCTCGCGCTCCAGCTCGTGGCGCGCCACCCGTCGCGGCTGAAGGCCGACCTGGCCTACGAGGGGTTCCTCAAGGGGACCGGCAAGCCGGGCTTCACCGAGGCTCTGCGTGCCAGCCTCGACTACGACTTCCGCGACCGCCTGCCGGAGATCGGCGTGCCCACCCTGATCGTCTGGGGCCAGCACGATTCGATCATCCCGGTGAAGGACGCCAACGAGTTCGAGCGACTGATCCCGGACAGCCGGAAGGTCGTGATGAAAGACACCGGCCATATCTCGATGGCGGAGCGTCCGCAGACGTTCAACGACCTGATGATGCAGTTCCTGGCGGAGCGGGGCAGCGCGGCGGAGGGGGCTCCGGCGCCGGGCGAGTCGCAGGTGGCCTAGGCCTAGCCGGTGACGGCGCCTTCGGACGCCGAGCCGACCAGGCGGGCGTACTTGCCGAGCACTCCGGTGACGTACTTCGGCGCCGGCGGCTCGTAGTCCGCCACGCGAGCGGCGATCTCCTCGTCGCTCAGCTCGACGTTCAGCTCGCGGTTGGCGACGTCGAAGACGATCGTGTCGCCGTCGTGGATGGCGGCGATCGGGCCGCCGCGCGGCGCCTCGGGCGCCACGTGGCCGGCCATGAATCCGTGAGTGGCGCCGGAGAAGCGGCCGTCGGTCAGCAGCGCGACGGAGTCGCCGAGGCCCTCGCCCACCAAGGCGGCGGTCACGTGCAGCATCTCGCGCATGCCGGGGCCGCCGAAGGGGCCCTCGTTGCGAATCACCACGACCTCGCCGGGTTCGATCGACTTGGCCATCACCGCGGCGAACGCCTCCTCCTCGGATTCGAACACGCGGGCGGGGCCGCGGTGGTCGGTGCGGCCGTGGCCGGACAGCTTGACCACGCAGCCCTCGGGCGCGAGGTTGCCGCGCAGGATCGCGAAGCCGCCGTTGGGCTTGATCGGATCGGCGACCGGCCGCACGACGTCCTGACCATCGGCCTCCTCCGCCAGCGCGGCCACTTCGCCGATCGTCTGGCCGGTGACGGTGGCGCAGTCGCCGTGCAGCAGGCCGGCCTCCTGGAGGCGGCTGATCACGAGCGGCACGCCGCCGGCGCGGTAGAGGTCGGTGGCCACGTAGCGACCGCCGGGCTTGAGGTCGCACAGCAGCGGCGTGCTCCAGGCGATCCGGTCGAAGTCCTCCAGCTCCAGCGGCACGCCGGCCTCCTTGGCCACCGCCAGCAGGTGCAGCACCAGGTTCGTCGAGCCGCCCGACATCGCCCCGGCCGCGATCGCGTTCTCCAGCGACTGCTTGGTGACGATGCTGCTCGGGCGCTGGTCGCGGGCGAGCACGTCCATCACCAGCCGGCCGCAGTCCTCGGCGACCTGGCCCTTCTTGCCGTCCTCAGCCGGGACCATCGAGCTGCCCATCGGCGAAATCCCGAGCACCTCGAAGGCCATCGCCATCGTGTTGGCCGTGAACTGGCCGCCGCATGCGCCGGCGCCCGGGCTCGCGTGGTCCTCGAGGTCGGTCAGCTCGGCGTCGGTCAGGTCGCCGGCCGCGTGCGCGCCGATGCCCTCGAAGACATCCTGGATCGTCACGTCCTTGCCGCGCCAACGACCGGGCGCGATCGACCCGCCATAGAGCATCAGGCTCGGCACGTCGAGGCGAGCGAGCGCCATCACGCAGCCGGGGATCGTCTTGTCGCACCCCGACAGCGCCACGACCGCATCGAACATGTGCCCGCGCGCGACCAGCTCGATCGAGTCCGCGATCACCTCGCGACTGATCAGCGAGGTCTTCATCCCCTCCGTGCCCATCGTGATCCCGTCGGAGATCGCGACCGTGTTGAACTCCATCGGCGTGCCGCCGGCCGCGCGCACGCCGTCCTTGACCCGCTCCGCCAGGCGGCGCAGGTGGAAGTTGCAGGGCATCGTCTCCGTCCAGGTGTTGGCGATGCCGACGATCGGGCGTTGCAGCGCCTCGTCGTCGAAGCCGACGCCCTTCAGATACGCACGCGCCTGGGCTCGATCCGGGCCATCCAGGATGACCCGGCTGCGGCTGCGAAGGTCGCCGCTCACTCGCTGCGGGAAGGGACCTCGCGCCGCCGGCCGCGGCGGCGCTCCCATTCGGCTAGCCGCCACAGGTCGCGCCGGATGCGCGCGGGGTCGAGCTGGCGGCCGACCAGGTGCATGTTGGCGCGCCGGATCACGCGGTCCTCGTCGGAGGTGAGGGCCATCCACTTCGCGAGGACGTCGTCGGAAGCCGGCAGCCGGTGGCGACCGCCGCTGCCCGTCATGTCCGGGAACTCGACGCAGTACTCGCTCAGCAGCTGCCCGCTGCCGGGGACGTAGGCGACGATCGGCTTGTGCGGGTACACGAGGTACGCGTACGCGGGGCCGCCGCCGGAGCGATCGGCGTCGCGGCGCGAGTGCTTGCCGGCGATGCGGATGAAGCCGAGGTCGCGGTACATCGCCCACTCCTCGGCGTTCACGCATGAGCGCAGCAGCTCCCGTGCGCGTTGTTCCGCGCGCCGCTCGCGACCGGGGTCGTAAAGCGGCAGGTCGAATTGGTCGCGAGTGCCGCGCTTGGCCTGACGACGGGTGCGCAGGCGAGCGGTCTCACGGACGAGCATCGGAGTTGCGAGCACCATGGCGATCAGCGCGAGGGCGAGCAGCGCCAGGAGCATCGCGCTGTCTCAGCCTCCCGAGGCGCGCGGGAAGAAGATCACGCGGTCGGCGCCATCGGGGATGTCGCCGTAGGCCTTCACCATCTCCGCCTCGCGGCGCCCACTGCCGGCGTTGGTGGTGGGCACTGCGGCCCACATTCCCTCGTCCAGCTGCCGGCGGAACTCCTCGATCAGGCGCTCCTCCTCCTCGCGCACGGCCGGGTCGCCTTCGGCCAGCAGAACCTCGCCGTGACCGGGCTTCATGCGCAGGAACCGGATGTGACCTCGTGCAGCGACGGCCTCATTATGCCACCGCCGAATGGTCCGGCCGCGCCGATCGTGTGAGTGGCCGAGCCGCGACCAGGGCGCGGAGGCGGCGGGTCGCCTAGTCCCCGGCCTGGTGCGCCCTCCGAACGAGGCCGAACACGTCGACCGGCCCGGCCCCGGCGCCGAGGCCGCGCAGGCCGTCACGCACGGCCTCCGACGCGACCTGCTTCGCCCGCCGGGCCGCCTCCAGCGGCTCCAGGCCGAGCGCCAGGTGGGCCGCCAGCGCCGACGAGTGCGTGCAGCCCGACCCGTGCGCACCGCCGCCGGGGTAGCGCTCGCCGGGGATCTCGACGAGCCGCTCGCCGTCGTAGAACACGTCGATGGCCTGCTCGCGGTGGCCGCCGGTCACGACGACGATCGACGGGCCGAGCGCGCGGATGGCGCGCGCGAGGTGGGCGGGGTCGGCGCGCGCTTCGGCGGCGGCTTCGGCGTCCGCTTCGGCCCCGGCGCCGGCCCCCGCCCCCGCGAGCGCGCGGGCCTCCGGCAGGTTCGGGGTGACCACCGTGACGCGCGGGAGCAGCCGCGTGCGCAGGGCGTCCGCCGCCTCCTCGTCGAGCAGCCGCGCGCCACTCTCGGCGACCATCACGGGATCGAGCACCACCGGCACGTCGCCGACCAGGTCGAGCGCCTGGTCCACGGCCGCGATCGTCTCCCGGGTCCCGAGCATGCCGATCTTCACGGCGTCCACGCCGATGTCGTCGACCACGGCGCGGACCTGCTCCAGGATCGCCTCGGGCGGGACCGGGTAGACGCCGGTCACCTCGACCGTGTTCTGCGCCGTCAGGGCCGTGATCGCGCTCATCCCGTGAGCACCGCAGCGCGCGAATGCCTTTAGGTCGGCCTGGATGCCGGCGCCGCCACCCGAGTCGGAGCCGGCGATCGTCAACAGCCTTGGAGGGAGCGGGCGAGCCACGGCCCGCCAGGATAGGTGGCCCGGCCGGGGCGGCCCGGCCGCGGCGGTGGCCGGGCCCCGCCGCCCGCCGATCGAATATTCGACACCTATTTGATGCTCAATGTTCGGTTGGGCCTCCCGAGGGTTCGAAGGCACGCTCCCAACCGCCCAGGTCGCGGCGCACCAGATGGCCCTCCGACTCGAGCCGTCCGAGCGCCGCCCGTGCCTCGGCAACGCTGGTGCCGGTCTCCGCGGCGATCGCGGACACCAGCTGATGCCGCTCGGCGGAGAGCAGAACCCGACGCAGGAGCGGATCGGCCGGCTCCGGCGCACACCGCATCCCCGTCCCGGGTACCGCCCGGGCACCGACGCCGAACAGCTCGTCGAGCACGTCGACGGCGCTCGTGATCGGCACAGCCCCGTCGCGCAGCAGCCCGTTGGTCCCCCGCGCGACGCTGGAGGTGACGTGTCCCGGCACGGCCGCGACGGTCCTGCCCAGGTCACGGGCGAAGTCGCTGGTGATCAGGCTGCCGCTTGGGTCCGCCGCCTCGACCACGACGGTCATCCGGGTCAGCCCAGCCATGATTCGGTTGCGCGCCGGGAAGCTCCAGCGAAACGGCCGAGTGCCAGGCGGCAGCTCGGACAGCACCACGCCGCGCTCGCGGATCTCGCGATGCAGGCCGCGGTGGCGCCGCGGGTAGGCGACATCGGGGCCACACGCCAGCACCGCCGCCGGCAATCCCCCGCCCGCCAGGCAGCCGCGATGGGCCGTCGCATCGACCCCAAGCGCGAGGCCGCTGACCACCGGCACCCCCGCGGCTCCCAGGCCGCGCCCGAGCGCGTGAGCAACCTCCCTGCCGTAGGGGCTCGGGTTGCGGGTGCCGACGATCGCGACTGCCGGCTCGTTCAGGAGCAGGGCGAGCGCCTCGAGGCGGCCCGCCACGAACAGCACGGCGGGCGTGTCGGCCAGGTCCTCCAGCAGCGGCGGATAGGCCGCCGAGTGACGACAGACGGCGATCACGCCCGCCCGCTCGAAGTCGAGCCGGTCGGCGCCCAGGTCGCGGGCGTCGAGCGCCTGCAGTACGGCTTCCGCTCGCGGCCCCGCGACCGCCGCGAGCAGCTCCGCCTCCGGGAGCCCGAGCAGGCCACGGACGCGCCTCGAGGGCCGGTCGAGCAGCCCGGCGATGCGGGCAGCGAGCATCGCCACCAGCATTGCCCGGCGCAGGCACGGGTCGCAGGCACTCACGCGGCCATCAGGTCGAGGCCGTCGAGCCGATAGGAGAGAGCCTCGTCGAGGTCCCCCTCCCCCAGCTCGTCGCGGCCGTCCAGGTCGGCGATCGTGCGGGCGACTCGCAGCACGCGGTCGTGCCCGCGGCCGCTGAGGTCGAGGCGGTCCCGAGCGGCGAGCAGACGCGCGCTCAGCGCGGCGTCGAGCCGGACCTCGCGTCGGGTCAGGCGCCCGTCCATGTCGCCGTTGCAGAGCGTGTCGGTGCCCGCCAGCCTGGTCCGCTGGCGCTGCCGCGCCGTCATCACCCGCGCTCGTATCGACTCGGATCGCCGCCGCGGCGCGTGCCCGGGACCGACCAGCTCCAGCGGCGCGACCTGCTCCACCTGGCAGACCAGGTCGATGCGGTCCAGCAGAGGCCCGCTCAGGCGGCGCAGATAGCGGCCAAGCTCCGTCGACGTGCACGAGCAGCGATCCGCCGACCGCGCACACGGGCAGCGGTTGCAGGCGGCCACCACCATCGCGTTGGCGGGGAACTCCAACGTGTGCTGGCCGCGCATGATCGTCACACGGCCGTCCTCCAGCGGCTGGCGCAGAGCATCCACGGCCGCCCGCCCGAACTCCGGCAGCTCGTCGAGGAACAGGACCCCGCGGTGCGCCAGCGTGATCTCGCCGGGCATCGGGCGACTGCCTCCGCCCACGAGCCCCTGGGCGGAGATCGTGTGGTGCGGAGCCCGGAACGGCCGCTCTGTCGCCAGCCGGCCGTTGCCGATCCCGGCCGCGGAGTGCACCTGGGTCACCTCCAACGCCTCCTCGAAGCTGGGCGGCGGGAGCACCCCGGGCAGCCGTCGGGCGAGCATCGTCTTACCGGCCCCCGGCGGGCCGATCATCAGCAGGTTGTGCCCCCCCGCGGCCGCGATCTCGAGAGCTCGCTTCGCGTCGTCCTGCCCGCGGACGTCGGCCAGGTCGGGGCGCTCGTCCGCCACGACGGCCGCGGGCTCACGCGGCCTGGCGGGCTCGGGCAGCCACCGCCCGTGCAGCAGGTCCGCGATCCGCGCGAGCGACGGGATGCCACGGACCTCGATGCCGTCTACCAAGGCGGCCTCCGACGCGTTTGCGTCGGGCACCAGCAGGTTCTCGTACCCGGCGCGCTTCGCGCCCAGGGCCGTCGCCAGCGCCCCCCGGACGGGGCGCAGCTCCCCCGTCAGCGACAGCTCCCCGCACAGCGCGCATCTGCCTAGCGGCTCCTGAGGCACCTGCCCGCTCGCGGCCAGCACCCCGACGGCGATGGCCAGATCGAAGCTGGGCCCCACCTTGCGCACGTGCGCAGGCGCGAGGTTGACCGTGATCCGCTTCTGCGGGAAGTCGAGTCCCGAGTTGAGCAGCGCCGCACGCACGCGCTCGCGCGATTCGCGCACCGCCCTGTCCGGGAGGCCGACGAGCGTGAACGCGAACAGGCCACGCCGCACGTCGACCTCGACGGTCACCTCCTGGCTGGAGACCCCTTCGAGGGCGAACGTGGCCACGCAGGCGAGCATGCAGCGGACGCTACGGCGGCGCCCGTGACCCGTGGGCACACAGATGTAACGCTTTCGTTACAGCTGTCGCACACGTGTCGCACGCCGCCCCGTAGCTTCGCCGGCATGCCCCGTCCCGACCCCCGCCGAGCCGTTGGAGCCGACGGCGAGCGGCTCGCGCGCACGCATCTCGAGGCGCGCGGCCTGACGGTGCTGGACGCCAATTTCCGGACCCGCCACGGTGAGCTGGACATCGTCGCCGCCGACTCTCGCTGCTTGGTGTTCTGCGAGGTCAAGACGAGGATCGCGCGGGCCGGCGACGCCGGGGACGGCGGCGAGCTCGGCCCGTTCGCCTCGATCGGACCTCGCAAGCGTCAGCGCCTGCGTCTGCTCGCGCGCGAGTGGCTCGCGCGCCACGGACCCGACGCGCCGTGGCGTCCCGAGCTGCGTTTCGACGCCGTCGGGGTCGAGCTGGACGAGCAGGGACGGCTCGTGCGCATCGACCATTTGGAGGGCGCCTTTTGAGAGCCTGAGCCGACATCCGCGTCGGCGCGCGATGCCCTCCCCGACCGGGGCGGTCAGCCTTCGAGCGCCAGCTGGTTGTAGGCGATCGACTGGAACGAGAGCCGATGCAGCGGCGAGACGCCGTGCTGCGCGATAGCCGCTCTGTGCTCGGGGGTCGAGTAGCCCACGTTGGTCTCGAAGTCCCACTCGGGATGGCGCGCCGCGGCCTTGCGCATGTAGCGGTCGCGGCTCACCTTGGCGAGCACGGACGCGGCCGCGATGGCGGCACTGCGGCAGTCGCCGTCGATGACGGCGCGCTGCTCGAAGCCGAACTCGGGGACGTTGAACCCATCGACGAGGCAAACGCTCCCGTTGCGGGCCACGCCCAGGAGGGCGGTGCGGAGCGCCTCCAGGTTGGTGTTGTGCAGGCCGCGGCCGTCGATGCCGCGCACGCAGCGCGACACGATCACGGAGCGCGCGGCCGCGCGCAGCACAAGCGGGTACAGCTCCTCGCGCGTCTCGGCGGTGTGCTGCTTCGAGTCGTTGAGGCGACTGAGGGCGCGACGGTCCGAGAGCGTCAGCCGCTCGAGGTCGAACAGCACGGCCGCCGCGACCAGCGGCCCAGCGAGCGATCCGCGGCCCGCCTCGTCGGCCCCTGCCACGTAGCGGCAGCCGAGCTCGCGGTCGAAGGCGAACAGACGCCGACCACTGGTCTTGCGTCGACGCGCTCTAGCCACGCGGCGCGCTGCGCTCGTCGCCTGCGCGCGCGGGCGCGCCGGTGGTGGCGACTGCTCGTTGTCGGCGCTCGGCGAAGTCCCCACTTGGCGGCGATCATAGGTCGCCGGGCGGCGGAAGTGGAACTAGAGCGTCCCGATCCGGTTGGGCGGCCAGTACGTCGCGAAGGCCTGGCCGATCACCCAGTCCTTCGGGATCGGGCCCCACTCGCGGCTGTCCGCGCTGGCGCCGCGGTTGTCGCCCATCATGAAGTAGTACCCCTTCGGGATCGTGATCTCATCGGGGAGGTTGCAGATCCCGCAGGAGTCGTCGAGGCGCGCGAACGACTCCTTCTGACGCTTTCCGTTCACGTATACGGCGCCGCCGAGCACCTTGATGTGGTCGCCGCCGACACCCACGACCCGCTTGATGAAGTTCGTGTCGGAGCGATCCTCGGTGGGCGTCGGGCAGGAACTGGTCTCCGCATGCTGCACCCCGCACTGGTTGGACTCGGCACCCTCCGGGGGCTTGAAGACGAGCACGTCACCGCGGTCGTAGTCGGTGAAGTTCTTGCTGATGCGGTCCACGAGCACGCGCTGGCCGATCTGGAGCGTGGGGACCATCGACTCACTCGGGATGCGGAACGGCTTGACCAGGAACGCCTGGATGCCGAGCGCCAACCCGAGCGCCACGGCGACGATCGTGACCAGCTCGACAAGCGAGCCGCCGGCGCCCTTCTGCTTCGTGCGCGGCGTCCTACGCGGAAGAAGCCGCGGAGACACCTAGTTGGAGGGCTTCTCGTTCGACTCGTCGGAGGGCTGCTCGTCCGCCGCATCGGCGGCGGGGGCCTCTTCGGCGGCAGGTTCGTCGGCGGGGGCCTCGTCCGCGGCGGCGGCAGCCTCGTCCTCAGCGGCAGCCTCGTCCGCGGCCGGGGCCTCGGCCTCAGCGGCAGCCTCCTCGCCGGCCGGGGCCTCCTCGGCCGGTGCTTCGCCCTCCGCAGCCGGAGCCTCGTCGCCAGCCGGAGCTTCCTCCGGGGCCGGTGCCTCCGCGGCGGCAGCGCTCTCGCCCGCCGGCTGCTCCTCGGCGGCGCCCTCCGCTTCCGCGGCGGCCTCCTCAGCGGCGGTCACCTCGGCCAGCTCCTCCTCGCCCGGGCGCGGCGCGTCGTCCGGCGGCATCGCGCCCTCGACGAACGCCCCATCCTCGGCCGCTCCGGTCCAGCGGCGCTCGCGCACACGCGCGCGCCGGCCGACCCGCTCACGCAGGTAGTAGAGCTTGGCCCGGCGCACGTCTCCGCGGGCGGCCACCTCGATCTGCTCGATCTTCGGCGAATGCAGGGGGAACGTGCGCTCCACGCCGACGCCGAACGACTGCTTGCGCACGGTGAACGTCTCGCGGGCACCGGTGCCCTGGCGCTTGATCACGACCCCTTCGAACACCTGGGTGCGCCGGCGCGTGCCCTCGACGACCTGGAAATGCACGCGCACACGGTCGCCCGCCTGGAACACGGGGACACGGCGCAGCTGCGCACGCTCGATGCTTTCAATGACGCCGGACATAGAAGAGGCGCGAGCTGCCGGGCGGCAGTCGCGCGACGCGGAATGGTAGCGAAGGGACGGGGGCAGCCCGGCGCGCTCCGGCCCCCGCGAGGCGTACGGAGCCGGGGGTGTGGGCTCCCAAATGCTCCATATGCGTGATGGTGGGGCCCACACTCGTGGGCGGGCCGGAGGTGGGCGCCCCGCCGCGGCGGGCTAGCCCGGCGCCTTGCCGGGGTCGTCCCCGCGCAGGCGGCTCTGCTCCAGCCGCCACTCCCGCACCTTCGCGTGATCCCCGGACAGCAGGATCTCCGGCACGGTGTGCCCGCGCCAGTCGAACGGGCGGGTGTAGTGGGGGTACTCCGGAGCCCCGTCGAGCGCCTCGCTGAAGGACTCCTCGATCGCGCTCTCCTCGTGACCGAGCGCCCCGGGGAGCTTGCGCAGCACCGCGTCGCAGACCACCATCGCCGCCAGCTCGCCACCCGCGAGCACGTATGGTCCGATCGAGACCACGTCCGTCGCCAGGTGCTCGTTCACGCGCTCGTCGAACCCCTCGTAGCGCCCGCTCAGCAGCGTCAGCTCCGGCGCCGCGGCCAGCTCCGCCGCGAGAGCGTCGTCGAACTGCCGCCCGCCCGGCGCCAGCGCGACCACCCTGCGCTCCCCCGGCTGCGACCCGTAGCGCTCTCGCAGCGCCGCCTCCACGACGTCGACCCGGATCACCATGCCGGCCCCGCCCCCGTACGGGGTGTCGTCCACCTGCCCGGCCCGCAGCGGCGTCGTGGCCCGCAGGTCCACGGTCTCGAGCGAGTGGCCCAGGTCAAGGGCGTTGCGCACGTGGCGCTGCGAGGTGAACCACCCAAACCACTCCGGGAACAGGGTGAAGACGTCGATCCTCACCCGAGGAAGTCCTCGTTCACGTGGATCTCGCCGCCGTCGACCGAGCTGATGACGTCCGAGATGAACGGCACCAGGCTGCCGTCCTCGAGCTCGAGCACCGAGCACGTCGGCGCGTCGAGCACGCGCACTACCCGGCCGCGGCCCGGCACCATCCGGCCCACGAGGTCCGACGCGAGCCACTCGTCGTCGGCCAGCTCCACGTCCACGAGCATCAACTCCCCGCGCAGCGCCTTCGGGTCGTCCACACCCGCGAGCCGCACGAGCGGGCGCTGGTCGGTCCCGGCCCGGCGCTCGACGGTGTAGGTCCGGTCGCCGAGCACGAGCGGGGTGCCCAAAGGCAGCTCGTGCGTCGCGCCGTCCACGTAGAAGCTCCCGTCCAGGCCGTGGGGCTTGCCCACCCGCCCGGCGGTCACCAGGGTCAATCGACGACGTCGACGAGCACGCGGTTACCGTCGCGCACCGACGCGGCCTTCATGACCGTGCGCAGCGCCGCCACAGTCCGACCGCCGCGGCCGATCACCTTGCCGGCATCGTCCTCCGCAACACGGAGCTCGAGCACGATCGTGCCGTCCTCCTCGTCGAACCCGTCCACCGCGACCTCGTCCGGCTTGTCGACGAGCGACCGGGCGAGGTACTCGAGCAGGTCCTCCACGAGCGGCTCCGCCGCCTAGCTGCCCTCGGCCTGGGGCTCGGAGGACTCGGCCTCCGCGACCTCGGGCTCGGCTGGCGCGGCCTCAGACTCGGGCTCGGACGGAGCGGCAGGCTCGGCCGCCTCGACGGGAGCGGCCACCGCCGCGGCCCCGCCGCTCTTGGCGTACGCCCTGACCAGTTGCTTCACCGACCCGCTGGGCTGGGCCCCGCGGCCGATCCAGTGCTGCAGGCGCTCCTCGTCGATGCGAATCGTCGAGGGCTCCGTCTGAGGGTTGTAGTGCCCGATCGTCTCGATGAAGCGGCCATCGCGAGGCGAGCGCTGGTCGGCTACGACCACGCGCCAGATCGGGTTCTTCTTGCTGCCCACTCGCGTGAGCCGGACTCGAACGGACATACGCCCGGAGAGGTTAGCGACCACCGGCCAGTTGCTGCAGCGACGGCATCTTGCCGCCGGCCACCTGCTTCATCAGCTTCTTCATCTGCGCGAACTGCTTGATGAGCTGCGACACGGCCTGGACGTTGGTCCCCGACCCCCGCGCGATCCGCCTGCGCCGCGAGCCGTCGATCAGCTTCGGGTTGGCTCGCTCGGCCGGCGTCATCGACAGGATGATCGCCTCCAGGCGGTCCAGCTCCTTCTCGTCCACGTTCAGCGAGCCGAGCTGCTGGCTCACCCCGGGCATCATCCGCAGCAGGTTTCCGATCGGGCCCATCTTGCGGACCTGCTTCATCTGCTCGAGGAAGTCGTCGAGCGTGAACTCCTCCTTGCGGATCTTGCGCTCCAGCTCCTGCGCCTGGCGCTCGTCCATCTGGCGCTCGGCCTTCTCCACAAGCGTCATCACGTCGCCCATGCCGAGGATGCGCTGGGCCATCCGGTCCGGGTGGAAGCGCTCGAAGTCGCCCAGCTTCTCCCCCGTCGACGCGTACAGGATCGGCTTGCCGGTGATCGCCTTGACCGACAGCGCGGCGCCGCCGCGGGCGTCGCCGTCGAGCTTGGACAGGATCACGCCGTCGAAGTTGGCCACCTCGGCGAACTGCTCCGCCACGTTCACCGCGTCCTGCCCCGTCATCGCGTCGACCACGAGCAGCACGTCGTGCGGCTTGGTGCGCTTCTTGATCTCGGCGAGCTCCTTCATGAGCTCCTCGTCCACGTGGAGGCGCCCGCTGGTGTCGACGATCAGCGCGTCGCGGCGGTCCTGCTTGGCCTGGTCCAACGCCCACTCGGCGATGTCCACCGGGTCGCGCCCCGTCCCCTGCTCGTAGACGTGCGCACCGGCCTGGGCGCCGACCTTGACGAGCTGGTCCACGGCCGCCGGGCGGTACACGTCGCACGCGGCCACGGCCACGTCCATCCCGTGCTCCTCGCGCAAGTGGCGCGCCAGCTTGCCGCACGCCGTGGTCTTGCCCGAGCCCTGGAGCCCGGCCATCAGGATCACCGTCGGCCCAGGCTTCGCCAGCGCGAGGTCGCGTCCCGACCCGCCCATCAGCTCGGTCAGCTCCTCCGACACGATCTTGACCACCTGCTGGCCCGGGTTGAGCGAGTCGAGCACGTCCTGGCCGAGCGCCCGCTCCTTGACCGCGGCCGTGAACTGCTTGACGACCTTGAAGTTGACGTCCGCCTCCAGCAGGGCGAGGCGCACCTGGCGCATCGCCTTGTTCACCTCCTCCTCGGTCAGCTTGCCGCGCGAGCGAACGTCGCCTAGTGCTTCCTGGAGGCGATCGGAGAGAGCGTCGAACACGGTGCAGAGGCTAGTGGGGCTCGGGTGGCGGAGGCGGTGGCGGCTTCGCGTCCGCCTTCGGGATCACGGCGCCGATATTCGACAGCGCCTGCGTGATCTCGCTGGGGATGATCCACACCTTGTTCGAGTCGCCCTGGGCGATCTGTGGCAGCACCTGGAGGTACTGGTAGGCGAGCAGCTTGGGGTCGGCGTCGCCGCGGTGGATCGCCTCGAAGACCGTCTCGATCGCCTGCGACTGGCCCTGCGCCTGCAGGATCTGCGCCTCACGCTGCCCCTCCGCCCGCAGGATCGCGCTCTGCTTCTCGCCCTCCGCGGTGAGGATCTGAGACTGCTTGACGCCCTCGGCGGTGAGGATCGCCGCGCGCCGGTCGCGCTCGGCCCGCATCTGCTTCTCCATCGCCTCCTGGATCGAGGCGGGCGGGTCTACGGCCTTCAGCTCCACGCGGTTGACGCGGATGCCCCACTTGCCGGTCGCCTCGTCGAGCACGTGCCGCAGCGCGGTGCTGACCTTGTCGCGCGAGGTGAGCGTGTCCTCGAGGGTCATCCCGCCGACGACGTTGCGCAGGGTGGTGACCGTGAGCTGCTCGACGCCCGCGATGAAGTCGGCGATCTCGTAGGTGGCCGCCTTCGGATCGGTGACTTGGAAGTAGAGGACCGTGTCGATCTGGATGACGAGGTTGTCCTCCGTGATCACGGGCTGCGGGTTGAACGACACGACCTGCTCACGCAGGTCGATCAGCGGCTTCACACGGTCCACGTACGGCACGACGAGACCAAGGCCGGCGTCGAGGGTTCGGTAATAGCGACCCAGCCGCTCGACGATCCCGGCGCGTGCCTGGGGCACGATCCGGATCCCCCGCGCGAGCGTGATCAGCACGACGACCGCGACGACGATTACGACGATCAGGGTGGCCAAGTGGGTCCTTTCGCTATTCGTGTACCAGCGCCGTCGCGCCGTCGATCTTGAGCACCTCGACCCGCGTGCCGGGCTCGAAGGCATGGTCGTCGTCGTACGAGCGGGCGCTCCAGACCTCGCCCGCGAGCTTCACCGTGCCGCCGTCACGATCCACCCGTTCGAGCACCACGGCGGTCGCGCCCACAAGGGCAGCCGTCCCCGTGCGCAGCTGCGCCGGCGTGCGGAGGTGGCGCTTGGCGATCGGCCGCAGGACGAACAGGGAGGCGGCCGAGACGGCGGTGAAGACGATCCACTGGAGCGCCACCCCGCCGCCCGCGAGCGCGACGATCGCCGCGACGACGGCGGCGATCGCGATCGGGCCGGCGAAGAACCCGAGCGTGAACATCTCGCCCACGGCCAGCACACCGGCGGCGATCATCCACAGAATCCACTCGTCCATCCCTCCCGATCCTAGGGGTCGCCGAGCACCTCGCGCGCCCCGCGCAGTCGCGTCCGCAGCATTCCGCGGGCGCGATCGCTCGCCAGCGAGCAGTCACGCGGGCGGACGGTGTCAGCGTCCGCCGCGCTCGCCGAGCGGACTGGCGCGCCCGCGAGCAGCTCCGCGAACTCGTGGCGGCTGAGGCGCTCGGCCCCGGCCACGTGCAGGATTCCGGACGTCTCGGACCCGGCCAGTTCGAGCAGCGCGGCCGCGAGATCCCCGACCTGGATCGGACAGCGCACCTCGTCAGTGAAGAAGGCAACGCCGGGGTCAGCGGCCAGCCGCTCCTGCGGCCCCGGCCGCGGGCCGCCGTAGATCAGCGAGGTACGCACCACCAGTGCGCCCGGGTCGACCTCCAGCACGCCTCGCTCGGCGTCCGCCTTGTCGCGCCCGTAGTCGCTCACCGGCGCCGGCTCGTCCTCCTCCACGTACGGCGAGCCCTTGTTGCCGTCGAACACCACGTCCGTCGACAGGTGCACGAGCCGGGCGCCGATCCTCGCGGCGGCCTTCGCCACGTTCACCGCACCGTCGAAGGTGGTCACGCGATCGTGCTGGCGGTAGGCGGTGTTGACCACCGTCTCCGGGCGCAGCCGGTCGAACGCCTCGCGGACCGCGGTCCCGTCGCGAATGTCGACGTCGGCGGACGAGAGGCCGACGGCGTCCGCGCGCCGCAGCAGCTCGCCGCCTAGGTACCCACTGCCGCCGGTGACCAGCAGCGAAGCGCTCACGCCGCGGTGAGCGCGCGCTCCACGTCGGCCACGAGGTCGGCGGTGTCCTCACAGCCCGCGGAGAGGCGGATGAAGCCGTCCGGCACGCCGTCGCCGCTCCAGCGCCCGCGCCGCTCGGCGGTGGTCAGCACGCCGCCGAAGCTGGTGGCCTCGGTCACCAGCTCGGCCGCCGCCAGGAAGCGCTCGGCACGCTCTCGGCTGCCCAGGTCGAAGGCGATCACCGTCCCGTAGCCGCTCATCTGGCGGCGCGCCACCTCGTGCCCGGGGTCGCCCGACCACCCCGGGTAGCGCACGCCGGTCACGTCGTCGCTGCCGGCGAGCAGCTCGGCCAGGGCGAGTGCGTTGGCGCCACCGCGCTCGAGACGCAATGCCAGCGTGGGCAGCGAGCGGTGCGCGAGCCAGACCTCGAAGGGCCCCGGGATCGAGCCCGACTGCGTGCGCCAGTCGCGCAGCGCGGCGGCCCGCTCGGCGTCGCGAGTGGCGACGTAGCCGAGCATCACGTCGGCGTGCCCCGAAAGGTGCTTGGTGGCGCTCGTGAGCACGTAGTCGACACCCAGGTCGAGCGCCTTCTGGTGGAGCGGTCCAGCCGTGGTGTTGTCGGCCACGCTGATTGCTCCCGCCGCGCGCGCCGATTCGGCCAGCGCCGCCAGGTCGTAGACCTCCAGCTTCGGGTTGGACGGCGACTCGAGCCAGAGCAGCTGCGCGCCCTGCAGCGCGCTCTCCAGCTCCGCCGGCGGCGCGAGCCGCAGCTCCACTCCCCGCGGCTCGAGATGGGCCTCGGAGAGCAGTCGCACGCCGCGGTAGCAGCCGTGATCCATCGCGATGGCCGTGCCCGGCGTGACGCTCGTGAGCAGCAGCGCGGTGGCCGCCGCCATACCCGACGCGAACAGCACCACCTCGCCACCCTCGAGCTCCGACAGGGCCTGCTCGTAGTGCAGCCAGGTCGGATTGCCGTAACGGGTGTAGACCCAGTCGGAGCCCGCGACCTCGCCCTGGAGGTGGAACGGCGCGGCGAACACCGGCCCGGGCAGGAACGGCTCGCCCTGCTCGGCCCGCGGCAGGCCGGCTCGCACGACCCGGGTGCCGTCGCCGTGGCTCACGGCTCGAGTATCGCGCGAGCGAAGTCGTCGGCGTCGAACGGGCGCAGGTCCTCCAGCGCCTCACCGATGCCGATCAGCTTGACCGGCACGGCGAGCTCCTGGGCGATCGCCACCGCGATGCCGCCCTTGGCGGTGCCGTCGAGCTTGGTCAGCGCGATGCCGGTCACGTCGACCGCCTCGCGGAACAGGAGCGCCTGCCGCAGGCCGTTCTGGCCGGTCGTGGCGTCGATCGTCAGCAGCGTCTCGTGCGGCGCGCCCGGCGCCTGGCGGTCGATCACCTTGCGGACCTTGCGCAGCTCGTCCATCAGGTGCTGCTGCGTGTGGAGCCGACCGGCGGTGTCGATGATGACCACGTCGTGGCCGCGCGCCTTGGCCGCCTCGATCGCGTCGAAGGCCACCGCGCCCGGGTCCGAGCCCGCCTCGCCGCGCACGATCTCGCACCCGGCACGCTCGGCCCACAGCGTGAGCTGCTCGGCGGCCGCGGCGCGGAACGTGTCGCCGGCGGCCAGCAGCACCGACCGGCCCAGCTCCTGCTGGAGGTGCCAGGCGATCTTGCCGATCGTCGTGGTCTTGCCGCTGCCGTTGACGCCCACCACGAGGATGACCGTCGGGTGCTCGGTCAGCGGGATCGTGTCGCCTTCGAGCCGCGCAGTCTCAGCCAGCAGCTCGCGCAGGCGGCGCGCCAGATCCTCGCCGTCGGCGACGCTGCCCTCCTCGACCTCCCGCTCCAGACGCTCGACGATCGCCGCGGTGGTCGGGGCGCCGACGTCCGCGTAGATGAGCGCCTCCTCGAGGGCCTCGAAGGCCTCGTCGTCCAGCGACTGGAAGACGGTCGCCTGCAGCTCCGCGCCGAGCGCCTGGCGCGTCTTCGACATGTTCTCGCGCAGCCGCCGGAAGAAGCCGCGGCGCTCGGGCTCCGTCTCGGACTCGGGCGGCGGCGGGGCGTCCTCGCCCGTGACGAACAGCTCCTGCCAGGTACGGGTCACGCCGTAAAGATGCTCGATCCGGAGCCCGCGTGCCCGCGGGGGCACGCCAGGCCAAGCTGGGCGACGCCCGCGGCCGAAGCCGATAGTCGACGTGCTATCGGCGAGGACGCGGGTGGCGAGCCAGCGCGGGCATGGCGGGTCATCCGTGGGTGCGCGGGCTGCGGGTCGGGCATCTCAGCCTAGGCGGCGAGTTCGTCGATCCCGGCGTCCCCGAGCTTGCGGGAGAGCACGCGCGAGATGCCGTCGCCGCCCATGCTCACGCCGTACAGCGTGTCGGCGGCGTCCATCGTGCGCTTCTGGTGCGTCACGACGATGAACTGGGCGCGATCCGAGTAGCGCCGGACGAGCTGGAGGAAGCGGTCGATGTTGATGTCGTCGAGCGCGGCCTCGACCTCGTCGAGGATGTAGAAGGGGCACGGCCGCGCCAGGAACACGGCGAACATGAACGCCAGCGCAACGAGCGACTTCTCGCCACCGGACAGCAGCGATAGGCGCTTGGTCGACTTGCCGGGGGGCGTGACCTCGATCTCCACGCCGGCCTCCGCCTGCTGCTCCTCGTCGTCGGCGCCGGTGTCGGGGTCGGCGCTCTCGGGGGCGTCCTCGCCGGCGATCACGGGGCGCGGGCCCTCGCTCTGCACGAGCCGCAGCCGGCCCCGGCCGCCGGGGAACAGGTGCTGCACCACGTCCTCGAAGTTCTTGGCGGCGGCCTCGAAGGTCTGCTCGAAGCTCTCGCGGATGCGCCTGTCGGTCTCGGTGATCAGGCCCTCGAGCTCCGCCATCGCGGCCTCGAGGTCGCGGCGCTGCTCCTCGAGCTCCTCGACGTGGGCGACCGCCTCCTCGTACTCCTGCTTGGCCAGCGGGTTGACCGGGCCCAGCTGCTCGCGGCGGCGTTCGAGGCGGTCGACGCGCGCGGTGAGCGCCTCGCGCTCCTCGACCGGGAGCGGCTCGGGGGCGGGGTCGGCGTCGAGTCCCAGGCCGGTCGCCAGGCCGGTCAGCTCGCGCTCGACGTCGGCGGCCGTGTCGCGCACCTGCTGGGCGGCTACCTCGGCGCCGGTCACGGCCTCGCTCGCGTCGCGCAGGCGGCCCTGCAGCTCGGCCTCCTCGTGCGCGCACGCACGCAGCGTCGCGGCGGTCTCCTCGCCGCCGGCGGCGTGGCGGTCGAGCTCCTCGGCGAGCACGTCACGGCGACCCGCGACCGCGCCCTGAGCACGCTCGAGCGCCCCGGCGGCGCGCTCGGCGTCGCGGGCGATCTCGGCGTCGCGGGCGATGCCTACGCGCACCCGTTCGAGCGCGCGGGCGCGCTCGGCGCGCTCGGCCTCGGCGCGCTCGGCCATGCGGCGCTCCCCGCGCAGGTCCGCGAGCAGCTCGGCGCGCCGAACCGCGCCGGGTCCCTCGTCCGGCGCCTCACGACGGCGGGCGATCACCCACTCGGTACGGCTGACGGCCTCGACCGCCTCCCCGGCCTCGCGCGCGGCGCGCCGGTGGGCGCCGTCGGCCTCGTCGCGGGCGGCGTCGGCACGGGCAATCGCCTCGGCGGCCTGCTGCGCGGCCTGCGCCGCGGAGGCCTCCTCGGTCACGGCGCGCTCGGAGGCGGCGATCAGCTCGTCGCGGCGGCGGCGCTCCTCGAGCACGCGCTCGGCGCCGCCCGCCGGCGCCTGCGACAGCTCTCCGGTGGCGCCGTCGAGCCAGCGGCCGCCGCGGGTCACGGCGAGACCGGTGAAGTCGCCGGGCAGTCCCGCGAGCGAATCGACGACCCACACGCGGGCGAGCAGGCGCTCGGCCATGGCGGCCACCTCGGGCTCCGGCTTGACGTGGTCGAGCAGCCGGGCGGCGCCGGGACCCGGGGTGGGGTCGTCCGGCCGCGCCGCGGCGGCCGTGGGGATCAGGGTCGTGCCGCCCTTGTCCCCGGCGCCGTCCAAGACCCGCTCGCCGGCGGGTAGGTCGTCCACGAGCGCGGCGGACAGGCGCGGGCCGAGCGCCGCCGCCAGAGCCAACTCGTAGCCGGACGCCACGTCGAGCGATTGGGCGAGCGTCGCCGAGCCGTCGGGAGCCGCGGCTGCGGTGCGCAGGAACTGGTTGACGGCCGCGAGCTCCGCGCCGGCCTGGGCGGCACCGGAGCGGGCGGCTTCCACGGCACGCTCGGATTCGCGCCGAGCGCCGCGGGTGCGCTCCACCTCCTGCTCGGCGGCCTCCAGGGCGGCGCGCCGCTCGAGCGCGATCTGCTCGAGCCGGTCGTGCTCCCCCCGGGCGCGCTCGAGGTCTGCCTCGAGGCTCTCGATCTCGTCCCGCAGACGCGCTTGACGGTCGGTCTCGAGCCGCGCGACCTCGCGCTCCAGCGAGCGAATCCGGTCGGCCGGCGCGAGCGCCTCCCAGGTCGCGCGCTCCGTAGCGCCGGCCACGTCGTCGTCCTCCGGCGGGCGCGGCAGGCGTTCGTCCGGCAGCGGGTCCGCCGCTCCAGCCGCGTCGCGCTCGGCCTCGGCCGCGAGCAGCTCGAGCTCGCGCGAGCGCCGCGCGTGGCGCTCCTCGGCAGCCTGTGCCTGGTCGCGCACCCGCTCGTGGCGCATCGAGATGCGCTCGGTCGCCGACCGGGCGGCGAACAGGGCACCCTGAATGCGCTCGCGCTCGCGGGTCTGCTCCGCGAAAGCCTGCTCCGCCTGCTCGCGGCGCTGCGCCACCTCGCCCAGCAGGCGCTGCGCCTCGTCGCGCTCCGTGCGCGCTCCGCGGGCCCGCTCCTCCGCGGTCGCCAGCGTGGCGCGCGCCTCGCGGGCGGCATCGCGGGCGAGCGCGTAGCGCGCCTCCAGCGTCTGGCGCTCGAGGCGCTCGTGCAGCTCGGCGGCCTCGGCCTGGCGCTTGAGCGGTCGCAGCCGCGAGCGCGCCTCGCGCTCCACGTCGAGCGACCGCCCGAGGTTGTCCACCGTGCGCTCGAGCTTCAGCTGCGCGCGGCGGCGGCGCTTGCGGTGCTTGCCGAGCCCCGCGGCCTCCTCGATCAGCAGCCGGCGTTCGCGCGGGCGCGACAGCACGATCTGCTCGACCTTGCCCTGGGACACGACGGAGTGCATCTCCTTGCCGAGCCCCGAGTCGGACAGCACCTCGATCACGTCCACCAGCCGGCAGCGGGCGCCGTTGAGGCGGTACTCGCCCTCGCCGTCGCGGTTGAGCCGCCGCACAATCGAGATCTCGGCGAAGTCCGTGGAGAGCTGACCGTCCGAGTTGTCGATTACCACCTCGACCTCGGCGGCCTTCGAGCCGGGCACTCCGTGGCCCCCGGCGAAGATCACGTCCTTCATCACCTGCCCGCGCACCGCGAGCGGCGACTGCTCGCCGAGTGCCCACAGCACAGCGTCGGTGATGTTCGATTTGCCGGACCCGTTCGGGCCGACGACGACAGAGACGCCGGTGCCGAACTCGAGCTTGGTCCGGTCGGGGAAGGACTTGAAGCCCTTCATCGATATCGAGCGCAAGTGCATCTAGGCGGCCCCGCCCTCTAGGCGGTCCAGAGCGTGCAGCGCGGCTTCCTGCTCCGCTCCCTTCTTCGTCTTTCCCTCCCCGCGTCCGAGCTCCTCCCCGTCCACCTCGGCGATCGCGATGAAGCTGCGGTCGTGCGCCGGGCCATCCTCGGCAACCGTGAAATAGGTGACCACCTCGGCGCGCTGGGCCAGCCGCTCCTGGAGGACCGACTTGAAGTCGACGGGGTGCTCGAGCGCCTCCTCGATCTCACGCGTGAACGACGCCACCACCGCGGGTGCGGTGCGCTCGAAGCCGAACGCCAGGTAGGCGGCCCCGATGATCGCCTCGCAGATCGACGCGAGCACGCGCTCGGAGGTCACGAGCATGTCGGCGCTGCGGCCGGTGGTGCCTGCCGGCGCCGCCGCTCGCAGCGACTCGGCGACCCCGAGCCCGTGAGCGACCCGCGCGCAGGACGCGCCGCTGACCGCCTGGGCGCGCACCTTGGTGAGCCGGCCGGCGCCGTGCCGCTCGAAGCGCGGGTAGAGGTGGGTGGAGACCGCGAGGCTCAGGACCACGTCCCCCAGGAAGGCGAGGCGCTCGTAGGAGTCGGAGCGATGCTCGACCCAGGACGCGTGGGTGAAGGCCTGCCGCCGCAGATCGTCCGGCAGCTCGGCGAGCAACGCCTCGAGCGATTCAGCCAACCGTGCGCCCTCGGCCGAGCCGAGTGCTTCCGGCTCAGTGTTCGAGCTCCGCGGCATGGGCGGCGACGAAGTCCGCGGCCTGGCCGACCGTCAGGATCTTGATCGCCTCCTCGTCAGGGATGCGCACTCCGTAACTGTCCTCGAGCTCGACCACCAGCTCAACCAGGTCGAGCGAGTCCGCCTCGAGGTCCTCCCTGAAGCGCGTGTCCGCGCCGATGCGGCCGGGATCCACCTCCAGTTCGGTGGCCAGGTGCTCGCGGATACGGTCGAGGACCTCGTCTCGTTCCATGGGTGATGTCGCGCTTAAGGCTAGGCGTCGCTCGACGTCTCGGACGTCGCGCCGACGACGCTACCAGCGGGCGCGGACCGCAAGGCCCCGGCGGCATCCAGGGCCGCGGCGGTGCGCCCGACCATGTCCTCCTCCACGGCGCGGTGCGCCAGCCGCACCGCGCTCTCGATGCCGCGCGGCCCGAAGCTGCCGTGCGCCACGACGACCGGCTTGCGCAGCCCGAGCAGGATCGCGCCACCCACGCCCTCGGGGTCGAGATCGTCGCGCAGGCCACGCAGCCGGCCCCGGATCAGCAGGCCCCCGAGGCTCGAGACGGGCCCGGAGCGGATGCGTTCGCCGATCGCCCCGGTCAGCGACTTGACGGTCGCCTCCAGCACCTTCAGCGCGACGTTGCCGGCGAACCCGTCGGCCACCACCACGTCCACGCTCGCGCGCGGGAGGTCGAAGCCCTCGACGTTGCCGGTGAAGTTCAGCGAGCTGCCCTCGGCCAGCCGGTCGTGCGCGGCCAGGATCTCCGGTGTGCCCTTGCCGGACTCCTCGCCGACCGACAGCAACCCCACGCGCGGGCGCTCGATCCCGACGCAGGCCTCCATGAAGCAGGCGCCCATGTAGGCGAACTGCACGAGGTGCTCGGGGCGCGCCTGGACGCTCGCCCCGGCGTCGAGCAGCAGCACCGGGCCGCCGGGCACGGGCAGCAGCACTGCGAGCGCCGGGCGGAAGACGCCGCGAATTCGCTTGATCGAGATCGTCCCGGCCGCGAGCGTCGGGCCGGTGGAGCCGGCCGAGACGAGCGCGTCGGCGCGCCCGGCCGCCACGGCGGCGGCGGCCTGCACGATCGAAGCCTGCCGCCGCGAGCGCACCGCGGCCACCGGCTCGTCACCCGCCTTGATCGACTCCGGCGCGTCGATCAGCTCGGCGCGCTCGCCGGCACTCACGAGCTCGAGCCGCGGCCCGAACAGCAGCACTGGCAGGCCGGAGCGGCGCACGCCCTCCGCCACGGCGGCCGGCCCCTGGTCAGCGCCGTTCGCGTCGACCGCGATCACGGCTGCGGCGGCCACGCCGGCTACTCGTCGTCGGTGCTCGTGCCCGGCTGCTGCACGACCACCTCGCGGCCCGCGTAGGTGCCGCAGTTCGGGCAGACCCGGTGGGGCAGCCGCGGCGCGTGGCAGCGCGGGCAATGGCTCAGACTGGGAGCCGTGATCTTGTGCTGGGAGCGGCGCTTGTGCGTCCGCGAGTGCGACTGTCTCTGCTTGGGGACGGCCATCGGCCGGTGAGTGTAGCCATATGAAGATGGCATCTGGGGGCTCCCGCCCCCAGACCCCCGTGGCGCGCTGGCCGGCCGGCGAGGGCGCTGGCCGCCGGGCTAGGGCGCTCCGCGCAAGGGGGGTTCCTGAAGAAACGTCGCCATGGGCGACGTTTTGTGCGGGACCCCGCCCCGCGCGAAAAGCGCGCGCACCTCCGCCGCTGCAGGCTGGTGGGCGTCGTTGCTCCCCTGGTGGGACCAAGATATGCGCCACCCGCGCGCGAAGCCCGCGAGCGTGTCGAGTTTCCGACCCATGAGGGGCACAACTCGACACGCGGCCGGCAGGCTGGCCGTCACGCGCAATACTCGGACCGTGGCGTTCGTCCCTCCCGCTCGGCATCTGCTGCGCGCCAAGGATCTCGCCGACGCGCGCTACTTCGAGCCGCTCGACGTGGAGGACATGGCTCGGGTGGCCGGTCTGTCGCGCGCGCACTTCAGCCGCGAGTTCCGGCGTGCCTTCGGCGAGTCGCCGCACGCGTACCTCCTCACCCGGAGGCTGGAGCGCGCGGCAGCCCTGCTGCGCACCACCGACCGCTCGGTGGCGGAGATCTGTCTCGACGTGGGCCTCCAGAGCATCGGCTCCTTCACCACCAGCTTCAAGCGCATCTACGGCATCTCCCCGACTGCCTATCGCTCCGCCTCTCCGCCCGCCTCGCACCTGGCTCGGGTGCCGGCCTGCATGGTCCGTTTCTACGGGCGCCCGCGGAACAGCACGTTTCGAGAAGACACCGAGCCGGCCCGGGATTAGCTTCCAGTCGACCCATTCGTCGACTCAAGGAGATCACCGTGATCAGCATCAGCGTGGCCCAGCTGTGGGTGCACGATCAGGACGAGGCACTCGACTTCTACACCAAGAAGCTCGGCATGGAGGTGCGCACCGACGTGACGCTCCCCGAGCTCGGCGACTTCCGCTGGCTCGTCGTCGCACCCCCCGGGCAGCCCGACATCGGCATCGTCCTGATGGCGATTCCAGGCGAGCCGGTGATGGACAAGCAGACCAGCGAGGACGTACGCAACCTGATGGCGAAGGGCTTCGCCGGGACGGTCTTCCTGACCACCGACGACGTCCGTGCCTCCTACGAGGAGCTCAAGTCGCGCGGCGTCGAGTTCACGGACGAGCCCGAGGAGCGCCCCTACGGTGTCGACTCCGGCTTTCGCGACCCGTCCGGCAACAGCTTCCGCCTGACGGAAGTCCGCGAGCTCAGTCCAGCTTGAGCTCGCGTAGCGCCGCCCACCGCGGGTCCGGCTCGCGCTCGTGCGCGTGGTCCGGGCTCGCGGTGTTCAGGTTCTCGCCGCAGACCGAGCACAGCCCGAGGCACTCTGCGCGACAGACGATCTGGGTGGGCAGTGCGAGCGCCAGCGCGTCGCGCGTCCACGCCTTCACGTCGAGCTCGCCCTCGTCGAGGTACGGAGAGCTCAGCTCCTCGCCGCCGCCGGGCTGGTCGACCTCGCGTGCGTCCGCCTCGACCTCGTGACCGGCCTCCTCCAGACAGCGCATGCACGGGCCCTCGAGCTGGGTCGCGAACCGCAGTCGCAGCGAATACCCGGTGGTGGTGTGCGCGACGTCGACCCGCACGTGCACCTCGCCCTCCGGCACCGTGTACGACTGTCCGCTGAAATCGAAGCCGTCGACCGGCACGTCGAGGTCGAGCCGCCGGCCCTCCCCGGACGACAGCCGGAGCACGCCGATGTCGAAGATCTCGGTGCGTGGAGCCATGTTTTCGAGGTTAGCGCCGGGCCGGCCGCGGCCCGTACCCGGCGGGAGCCCTACGCGCGGCGGGCGATCAGCTCGACCCGGTAGCCGTCGGGATCGCGCACGAAGCAGATCAGGGGGCCCTCGGTGCGCCCCCCGGGGCGGTACGGCGGCTTCTCCGGCTCGATGCCCTCGTCGGCGAGCCCGGCGAGGGTGGCGTCGAGGTCGTCCACGGCCAGCGCGATGTGGTTGTAGCCCGTCCCGAGCTCATAGGAGTCGACGCCGTGGTTGTAGGTCAGCTCCAGCACGGGATCCTCGCCGGGCAGGTTCATGAACACGTTGATGGCCTCGTCGCCGATCGGCATGCGTCGCGCCTCCTCGAAGCCGAGCTTCTCGTAGAAGGAGACGGACCGGTCGATGTCGCCGATGCGGTAACAGGTGTGGAGGTAGCGCGCCATGCCGGCGAGGCTACCGTTAACGGCATCGACCGAGGAGACCCATGCGCAAGCTGATCGTGTCCGAGTACATCTCGCTCGACGGGGTCGTGGAGGCCCCTGGTGGAGAGCCCGGTTACAAGCACAGCGGCTGGGTGATGGACTACCCCCACTTCGACGACCCGGGCCAGATGCAGTACAAGCTCGACGAGGTGCTGGAGGCCGAGTCGCTGCTGCTGGGCCGGCGGACCTACGAGCAGTTCGCCGAAGCGTGGACCCCGCGGGAGGGCGAGTTCGCCGACAAGATGAACTCGATGCCGAAGCACGTGGTGTCCTCGACGCTCGACAGCGCCGACTGGAACACCACCGTGCTCGAGGGCGAGCTGGCCGACGCGGTCGCGGCCATCAAGGCAGAGGACGGCGGACCGATCTTGGTGGCGGGCAGCGTCACGCTCGCCCGGGAGCTCATGAAGCACGACCTCGTCGACGAGTACCGGCTGATGCTCTTCCCGGTCGTGCTGGGAAGCGGGGAGCGGATGTTCCCCGACGACGCCGACGACAAGGTCCTGCTGAGGCTGGTCGACTCCAAGGAGTTCGACTCGGGCGTGGCGGTCTACACCTACGAGCCGCGGCGCGAGAGCTCCGAGTCCACCTCGTAGTAGTCGCCGGCGTCCTCCACGTAGATCTGCTCGATCGTCTTCAGGCCGGTCGGCGGCTCGAGGCTGCCGGCGGCGATCGAGATCGTGTCGCGGTCAGGCGCGTCCCAGAACAGGCTGGACCCGCACTCGCCGCAGAACCCACGGCGGGCGTGAGCCTCGCTCTCGGGACTGTCGATCCAGCGCAGGGCGTCCCCGGAGAGGAAGCGCAGCGCGGCGGTCGGGACGGAGGTCGCGGCGCACACGTGCCCGTGCCAGCGCCGGCACTCCGCGCAGTGACAGAGGATCACGTCGCGCAGAGGCTCGTCGACCTCGAAGCGCACCGCGCCGCAGAGGCAGCGGCCGGAGACGCTCATGGCACCCGCAGGCGCGCGCCGAAGGAACCGTCGCCCTGCGGGTAGCGCGCGAACAGGTCGAGGACCGCGCGCGGACCGAAGCGGCGCGGTAGGCGCACGACGAAGCGGCGGTCCGACCCATCCACCCGCCGCACGCGCAGACGTCCCTCGCGGCCTCGCAGCGACGCGGACAGCGAATTCGTCTCGGTGCGCATGCCCACCAGCACGCGCCGTCCCACCTCGAGCGAGCCTGACGTCAGGGGCGGCAGCGTGTCGACGCACAGGCCCCGCCCGGAGTCGACCCAGCAGAACGTGCCGCGCGCGGCTACTAGCCGGTCGTCGGCGCTGCGAAGAACCGGACTGGGGGGCCCGAAGGAGACCGCCACGGCGAGAGCGACGACTGCGACCACGAGCCCAAGCTACAAGGCCCGGACCAAACGACGCGGCTAGCCGACTTCGGCTTCCTCGCGCCCCTGCAACCGATCCCGCCCTCGCTGCACCGCGGCGATGAACTTCGTCAGGTTGACCTCGAGCGTGTTGAGGATGTCGTCCGCGTAGTCCTCCGCGCCCAGCCGGATCTCGCGCTCGCGGGCGCGGGCGTCCTCGATGATCTCGTCCGCCTGGCGCTCGGCCTGCTTCACGATCTCCTCCTCGGAGATCAGCCGGCCCTGCTCGTCGCGGGCCTCCTTGATGATGCGCTCGGCCTCACGCTTGGCCTCGGCGAGCATCTCCTGGCGCTCCTTGACGATCCACCGTGCCTGCTTGATCTCCTCGGGGATCGTGGCGCGCATCTGGTCGAGGATGTCGTAGACCTCTTCCTTGTCCACGCGCACCTGATCCGTCAAGGGGACGGGCTTGGCGTTGTGAATCGTGTCGTCGAGCTTGTCGATTAGGACGAGAACGTCCATAGGCGCTTCCTCAGTTCTCTACCGCTTCAGTTCTTCCTTCAACCGGGCCGCCACGCGATCGGGCACCAGCCCGCTGATGTCGCCCCCGAACATGGCCAGTTCCTTGACCCCGCTCGAGCTCAGGAAGCTGAACTCCGGCGCCGCCATGAAGTACATGCTCTCGATATCGGGCGCCATCTTCCGGTTGAGTTGGTTCATCTCGAACTCGTACTCGAAGTCCGAGATCGCCCGCAGTCCCTTGACGATCGCCTTGGCCCCGTGCTCGCGGGCGAAATCGACGAGCAGCGTATCAAAGGCTTTTACCTGCACATGCGGGTATTCCGCCACCTGCTCCTGGATGAAAGCCACGCGCTCCTCTGCGCTGAAGATCGTCTCCTTCTTGCGGACGGGCTGATTCACCACGCCCACGACCAGGTTGTCGAACACGTTGGCGGCGCGCCCGATGATGTCGAGGTGCCCCATCGTGATCGGGTCGTACGACCCCGGGCAGACGGCCGTGCCGCCGTTTCGATTGGGTCCGCGCGCAGCCGGACGAGCCGGCTGCTTGCGGCTGTCAGCGGCCATGGATCGCGATGCGGGTGTCGCCGTAGGTCCGCTCGGTGATCAGCGGGAAGGGAAGCTCGAGCGGGTTGCGCTTGTCGGATTCGGTCACGATGCGTGCTTCGGGAGTGGTGAGCGCGGGCAGGCGCTCGGCGAGCGTCCCTGCCAGCTGGGACGCCGAATCATATGGGGGGTCGCAGAACACGAGGTCGAATGCCCCCTGCGCGCGGGCCAGGAACCGCGTCACGTCCTGGCGCACGACCTCCCCCTCGGCGCCGACGGTCGCGAGGTTGCGCTCGATCGCGGTGACCGCCCGCGCCTCGTGTTCCACGAACAGCGCGGACGCCGCGCCGCGGGACAGGGCCTCGATCCCGAGCGCCCCGGTGCCGGCGTAGAGGTCGAGCACGCGCGCGCCCGACACGTCGGAGAGCATCGAGAAGAGCGCCTCGCGCACGCGGTCGGCGGTCGGCCGGGTATCGGTGCCACGGGGCGCCTGGAGGCGCCGCCCCTTGAAGCTGCCGGCGACGACCCTCACGCCGGAATCGGATCGAGCTCGGAGCCGAAATGTGCGACCACGGCCTGGCGCAGCAGCGCGTGCTCGGGCGACTCGAGGCGGGGGTCCTCGAGCAGGATCGCGTCGGCGCGGTCGCGGGCGCGCACCAGCAGCTCCGCATCCTCCGGCAGCCGAGCGACGCGGAACTCGGGCAGGCCGTGCTGGCGCGTGCCGAGCACGTCGCCGGCGCCGCGCAGCTCGAGGTCGATCTCGGCCAGCCTGAAGCCGTCGCGCTCGCCGGCGATCGCCTCGAGCCGGGGCAGCTTGGGGTCGCCGAAGACGATGCACAGCGACGCGTGTTCGCCGCGGCCCACACGACCGCGCAGCTGGTGCAGCTGCGACAGGCCGTAGCGCTCGGCCGCCTCGATCAGCATCACCGTGGCGTTGGGCACGTCGATTCCGACCTCGATCACGCTGGTCGCCACGAGCACGTCGGCCTCGCCGCGGGCAAACGTCTCCATCGCGGCGGTCTTCTCCTTCGAGGGCATCTGCCCGTGGATCAGCTCCACCCGCTGGTCGCGGAACTCGGTGGTCCGCAGCCGCTCGAACTCGACCGTCGCCGCCTTCGCCTGCAGCGCCTCGGACTCCTCGACGAGCGGACAGACGACGAAGCACTGGCGGCCGGCGTGGATCTCCTCGCGGATGCGCTCGTACGCTCGCGCTCGGGCGCGAGCGCCGTCGACCACGAACGTCTCCACCGGCCGCCGGCCCTTGGGCAGCTCACGCAGGACGGTGGCGTCGAGGTCCCCGTAGGCGGTCAGCGAGAGCGTGCGCGGGATCGGCGTCGCGGTCATGTGGAGGGCGTGCGGCACCAGGCCCTCGGGGGCCTTGGCGTCGAGCGCCGCCCGCTGGCGCACCCCGAAACGGTGCTGCTCGTCCACAACGACCAGCGCCAGATCGCGGAACTCCACGACCGGCTCGATCAGCGCGTGGGTGCCGACCACCAGCTGGAGCTGACCGCTCGCGAGCCGGTCGAGCGCCTCGCGGCGGCGGGCGGCCGTCGTCGACCCGGTCAGGAGCTCGAGCGGCAGCGTCCCGCCGATCAGGGCGTCGAGCGTGCGGTGGTGCTGCTCCGCGAGCGTCTCGGTGGGCGCCATCAGCGCTGCCTGGGCGCCGTTCTCGACCGCTCGCAGCATCGCCCCGAGCGCGACGGCGGTCTTGCCGCTGCCGACCTCCCCCATCAGCAGGCGCTGCATCGGGCTCTCCCCTGCCAGGTCCGCGTCGATGTCGGCCATGGCCGCGACCTGATCGGCGGTGAGCTCGAAGGGCAGCGACCAGCGCCACCTGTCCACCACCACGCCGCGCGCGGCGAGCGGCCGCGCGCGGCGGCCCTCGCGCCGCGCGCGCCTGCGCCCGGCCACCGCCAGCTGGAGCAGGAACAGCTCCTCGAAGGCGAGGCGGCGGCGGGCCTCCTGCTCGTCCTCCTCGCGGTCGGGGAAGTGGACGGCGGCGAGAGCCGCCGGGCGGTCGGGCAGCGCCTCGGCGATCCGTAGCGCGGTGGGCAGCGGCTCAACCGCGGCGAGCATGCGCGGATGCGCCTGCCACATCAGCTCGCGCAGCTTGGCCGCGCTGATGCCCTCGGTGGCGGGATGCACCGGCACGAGCCCTACGGTGTGCACGGGCGCGTCCGCCCCGAGCTGCTCGAACTCGGTCACCCAGAACTCGCCGCGCCTGCGCAGCTTGCCGTGCAGCAGCACCTGTGAGCCCTCGCCCAGCTGGCGGGCGATCCACGGCTGGTTGAACCAGACCGCCACGAGCGGCCCGCTCTCGTCGAAGACGCGCGCCTCGACGCGCTTGCGGCGCCGATCGCGCATCGGCTTGACGGTCACGCCGCGCACCGCCACGCCCACGGTGGCCTCCTCCCCCACCTCGAGCTCGCCGGCGAGCCTGACCCCGCGGCGGTCGCGGTGGGCGTGCGGCAGGTGCTCGATCAGGTCGCCCCAGGTGGCGATCCCGAGCCGCTCCAGCGCCTTGGGTCCCTTGATCGGCTCGGAAAAGAGGCTCGGCCGCGGGTACGAGCGGACCGGGGCGTCGTCGGGCAGGGGCTCGCTGGAGGCGAACCGTGTCGGGGCCGACGCTACTCCGCGCAGAGCAGCCACCACCACGCGGGCTGGCCACCCTCGTGGTACTCCACCTCCACGCCGGCCGGGGCGCGGGCCTCGACCTCGTCGCGACCGAGCGGCGGCCGCTCGCCCGCGATGCACGTGAGCAGCTCCGCGCCGTCGGCGATGCGCTCCAGCGTGGCCGCGAGCGTCTCGGCCGGATCGCCCCACGCGACCAGCTCGCCGCCGGCGTAGCCGACCGCATCGCCGGCGGTGAAGCGGCCCTGGGCGTCGTCGCGGGCAGCCTCGGCCACGCCGCCCACGCGCAGCGCCTCGGCCGATTCGCGGACGGCCTCCTCGTTGGCATCGGAGCCCTTGGTGGGGTCGAAGGCGAGCAGCGCCGCCAGGCCCTCCTGCGGCGCCGTGGTGGGCACCACGCGGGCGGGCTTCTCGGACAGCTCGGCGGCACGCTCGGCCGCGAGGATCACGTTCGGGCTGTTCGGCAGCACCAGCACCTCGCCCCCGGGCGCCGCGTGGATGCCCGCGAGCAGCTCGTAGGTCGAGGGGTTCATGGTCGCGCCGCCGTCCACCACCAGCACTCCAAGCTCCTCGTACAGCCGCCTCACCCCGGCGCCGCTGGCCACAGCCACCACCGCGCAGGTGGCGCCCTCGGTCACGGTGCTCTCGCCCATCAGTCGCGCATTGCGGTCGGCTACCTGCTCGTGCATGTCGGCGACGTCGAAGCGCGACACCTCGCCGGTCGACTCGAACAGGGCGACGGCACTGGCGGGCTCGTCGGTGTGCACGTGCACGCGCAGGGTGCGGTCGTCGCCGACGACCAGAACCGAGTCCCCGATGTCCTCGAGCAGCGCGGTGAAGCGGCCAGCCTCGAGCCGCTCGCCGGTCACGGCGAAGTTGGTGCAGTAGCGGAAGCTCGACGACTCGTGCTCGGGCCGGTGCAGTGCCACGGGCGCGTACTGGTGCTCGAGCTGGGGAGCAGCTGCGCCGCGCAGCGCCGCCAGGCAGCCGGCGAGGATCACCGTCAGCCCGTACGCGCCCGCGTCCACCACGCCGGCTTCACGCAGCACCGCTAGCTGCTCGGGCCCGCGCTCGACCGCCTCCTTGCCGGCCTCGAGCGCGTTCTCGAGCACCTCGGCGAGCAAGGCGTCCTGCTCGACGTCGGTCGCGTCCGGGCCGAGCCGGCGCGTGTCCATGTGGGCGAGGTCGTGGGCCACGCGGCTGGCCATCGCGCGCACGGCCGACAGCATCGTGCCCTCGGCGGGGTCGCGCACCGACGCGTAGGCCGCGTCGGCGGCCCGCGCGAACGCGGCCGACACCAGGATCGGGTCGACGAGCTCGCCGGGGCGCGAGGCGAGCTCCTCGGCCGCGCCGCGGACGATCTGGGAGAGGATCACGCCCGAGTTGCCGCGCGCGCCGAGCAGGGCCGCGCGGGCGACGGCGCTGACCAGCTGGTTGCGGGTGGTCACGTCGAGCGGGCGCCCGTTCACGCCGTTGAGCTCCTCGACGACCGCGCGCAGCGTGAGTGCCATGTTGTCGCCCGTGTCGCCGTCGGCGACCGGGAACACGTTCAGGTCGTTGACCTCCTGGCGGCGGTTCTCCAGTTCCGCGAGCGCGGCCTCGGCCACTCGCCGGAACCGAACCAGGCTCTCGTCTGGCACGGGCACGTTGTACACCCTACGGCGGCGGTGCTCCCGACGAGCGACGCGGGCGGATGCCCCGCATCAGACGTGCTTGGTGACCTTGCCGGCCTTCAGGCAGCGCGTGCACACATACTCGCGCCGGGGGGTGCCCCCGACCGAGATGCGGACCTTCTGCAGGTTCGGGTTGAAGCGCCGCTTGGTGGCCACCATCGAGTGGCTGCGGCTGTTCCCGAACGCGGGGCCCTTGCTGCACACGTAACAGACCTTCGGCACGGCGGGTCAGGTTAGCAGCGCCTCGCGGGCCACCTGGAGCGCGCTCTCGATGTCGGCACGGCTCACGTCCAGGTGCGTGACTGCCCGCGCGCGCCCGTCTGGAGTGCCGCTGAGCTCGACGGCGTGGCGCCCCATCGCGTCCACGAAGCCGGGCGGGGCGGTGAAGATCACGATGTTCGTCTCGGGCGGGATCACGTCGAGGCCCAGCTCGGTGAGGCCGGCGGCCAGCAGCCGCGCGTGTTCGTGGTCCTCGGCCAGCCGCTCGACGTTGTGATCGAGGGCGTACAGGCAGGCGGCGGTCACGATGCCGGCCTGACGCAGCGCTCCGCCCATCTGCTGCTTCCACCGCCACGCCTCGTCGATCAGCTCGGCCGAGCCGCACAGCACGGCGCCGACCGGCGCACCGAGACCCTTCGTGAAGTCCAACCAGGCGGTGTCGAAGCCGCCGGCGTACTCGGCGGCCGACACGCCGGACGCGACGACGGCGTTCATCAGCCGCGCGCCGTCCATGTGGGTGCGCAGGTCGTGCTCGCGCGCGGCCTCGAGCACCGAGTGCACCGCCTCGACCCGCCACACGCGGCCGCCGCCCATGTTCGTGGTCTGCTCGACCGAAACCACCCGCGAGCGCGGCGAGTAGCGGCTGTCCGGCCGCACGGCGGCGCGCACGGCGTCCGCGGTGAAGATGCCTCCGTCGCCGTCGAGCGCGTGGATCATCAGGCCGGCGTTCCACGCCGGGCCGCCGGCCTCGGCGACGATCGGGTGCGCGGTGCGGTCCAGGATCAGCTCGTCGCCGCCGGGACGGGCGTGCAACCGCAGCGCGATCTGGTTGCACATCGTCCCGCTCGGAAGGAAAAGGCCCGCCTGCTGCCCGAGCAACTCGGCCACCCGCTCCTCGAGCTGGCGCGTGGTCGGGTCCTCGCGGCGCTGCTCGTCGCCAACGTCCGCCGTGGCGATCGCCCGGCGCATCCCCTCGCTGGGGCGGGTCTGGGTGTCGCTGTAGAGGTTGACGGCCCCGGGCACCGCGGGGAGGCTAACGGGGCGCCGCGCTCGGCTGAGCTCAGCCGGCCAGCTGGCGCCGCAGCTCGACCATGCGGAGCACGGCTCGGGCGGCGTCCTCGCCCTGGTGGCGCTTGCCCCCACCGGCACGCTCCAGCGCCTGTTCCATCGAGTCGACGGTCAGCACCCCGAAGGCGCACGGCACGCCCGTGTCCAGCTGGACGCGCTGGATCCCCCGCGCGGCCTCGCCGCTGACGTACTCGTAGTGGTCGGTCTCGCCGCGGATCACCGCGCCGAGGCACACCACCCCGGCGTAGCGGCCGGAGTCGGCGCAGTACTTCGCCGCCAGCGGCAGCTCGAACGCGCCCGGCACCTCGTGCACGTCGACCGACCCGCCGGACTCGAGGAAGACCCGGCTGGCGCCCTCCACCAGCTGGCGCGCGAGGTCCTCGTAGAAGCGACCCACGCAGGCCGCGTATGTCTGGCCCGAAGCAGCCGGCTTGGCCGGCTGCGCAGGGGAGGGCTTATTCACTGGATTGCCTCGGCGCCGGCCCTTGTCCGTAGAGGTCGGCCTCGGCCTCCGCGCGGCGGCGGTCGCCCACCTGCTCCTCGTGGATCATCTCCTCGTCCAGGGCCAGGCCCTGGTGGTGCAGCAGGTGCCCGAGGCGGTCCTTCTTCGCCCGGAGGTAGTCGCGGTTGTGGTCGCCGGGCGCGTGTTCGATCGGGATTTGGTCCGACACCGACAGGCCGTAGCCCTCGAGCCCCACGATCTTCTTGGGGTTGTTGGTGAGCAGGCGGATCGAGGTGAGGCCGAGGTCGACCAGGATCTGCGCGCCGATGCCGTAGTCGCGCAGGTCGGCCGGCAGCCCGAGCTCGAGGTTGGCGTCGACGGTGTCGCGGCCCTGCTCCTGAAGCCTGTAGGCGCGCAGCTTGTTCAGCAGCCCGATGCCGCGGCCCTCCTGGGCGAGGTAGAGCAGCACGCCGCGGCCCTCGGCGTCGATCCGCGCGAGCGCGTCCTCGAGCTGCTGGCCGCAATCGCAGCGCAGCGAGTGGAACACGTCGCCCGTGAGGCACTCCGAGTGGACGCGCACGAGCACGTCGTCTTCGCCGTCGATCTCGCCCTTGACCATCGCCACGTGGTGCTTCTCGTCGATCAGCGAGCGGAAGCCGAACACCATGAAGTCGCCGAACTTGGTCGGCAGCTGCGCCTCCACCACGCGCTCGACCAGCTTGTCGTGCAGCCGCCTGTAGGCGATCAGATCGGCGACCGTGATCATCTTGAGGTCGTGCTTGGCGCAGTACGCCTCGAGGTCGGGCACGCGCGCCATCGTGCCGTCGTCGTTCATCACCTCGCAGATCACCCCGCTGGGGTTGAGCCCCGCCAGGCGCGCCAGGTCGACGGCGGCCTCGGTCTGGCCGGTGCGCTCCAGCACGCCGCCGGCCTTGGCCTTCAGCGGGAACAGGTGGCCCGGCTGAACGAGGTCGCGCGGCCGGCTGCTCGGGTCGATCGCGACCTGGATCGTGTGGGCACGGTCGTGCGCCGAGATGCCGGTCGTGATCCCCTCGCGGGCCTCGACCGAGACCGTGAAGGCGGTCTCGAACGCGGACTCGTTCTTGGCGGCCATCAGGTCGAGGCCCAGCTCGTCGCAGCGATCGGGGGTCAGCGCCAGGCAGATCAGGCCGCGTCCGTGAGTGGCCATGAAGTTGATCGCCTCGGGTGTGGCGAACTGGGCCGCCAGCGTGAGGTCGCCCTCGTTCTCGCGGTCCTCGGCGTCGCACACGACGACCATGCGCCCAGCGCGGATGTCCTCGAGCGCTTCCTCGATGGAGCTGAACGGGCTCATGCGCTCTGCCTCGCCGAAGCGAACTTCTCGATGTATTTGGCGAGCACGTCGACCTCCAGGTTCACGGTTCTGCCCGGCACCGCCGCGCCGAACGTCGTGCGCTCCAGCGTCTCCGGGATCAACGACACCTCGAACGCATTCTCGTCCACCGCACTCACGGTGAGCGACACTCCGTCCACCGCGATCGACCCCTTCTCGACCACGTAGCGCAGCAGATCGGCGGATGCGCCCACGCGCACCACTCGCGAGAAGCCCTCCTCGCGCACCTCCTCGACCGTGCCGGTGCCGTCCACGTGACCCTGCACGACGTGCCCGCCCATGCGGTCGCCCGCGCGCAGCGGCAGCTCGAGGTTCACCTCGTCCCCGGCGCCGAGCGGGCCGAGCGACGAGCGGCGCAGCGTCTCATCCATCACGTCGGCGGCGAAGCCGTCGGGGGTCGGGTCCACCGCCGTGAGGCACACCCCGTTCACGGCGATCGAGTCACCCGGCGCCAGCTCGCCGGCGAGCCGGGTGTCGACCTGGAGACGCCCGTCGCGCACCGATCGGACGACCCCAGTGCCTGCCACTAGACCTGTGAACAACTCACCATTCCTTCAGCCGGGCGATCATCAACACGTCGTCGTCGAGGCGCTCGACCTCCAGATGCAGCGCCCGCGGAGCAGCGTCGATCTGCTCGATCCCGATGCCCTCCACCGCGGTGCGCGCCTCGCGTCCGCCCGTCATCAGCGGCGCGATGAACATGCGCGCCTCGTCGATCTCCCCGGCCTCGAGGAAGGCGCCGGCCAGGTGTGGCCCGCCCTCCAGCAGCAGCGACTGCACGTCGCGCGCGCCGAGCTCGTCGAGCCCATGCTCCACGCGGGCCCGCTCGTTCTGGCCGGTCGACACGATCACGTCGACACCAGCGGACTCCAGCCCCTGGACCGACGTGCGTGCCGCGGCGCGCGAGCAGACGACGGTCACCGGCACTTCGGCCGCGCCGCGCACCAGCTGCGAGGACAGCGGCAGGCGCGCCTCGGAGTCGAACACCACTCGGCGGGGCTGACGCGCCACGCCCTCGATCCGCGCGGTCAGACGAGGGTCGTCGAACAGCGCCGTGCCGATGCCGACAGCCACGGCATCCGACTCGGCCCGCCAGCGGTGCGCCCGGGCGCGGCTGGACTCGCCCGAGATCCATTGCGAGTCGCCGGTGACCGTGGCCACCTTGCCGTCGAGCGTCATCGCCGCCTTGAGGACCACGAGCGGTCGCCCGGTGCGGGCGTGCTTGCGGAACGGCTGGTTGACGAGCCGGGCTGCCGCGGCCACCTCGCCGTCGACCCAGACGACGTCGACGCCCTCGTCGCGCAGGATGCCCGGGCCGCGGCCGGACGCCTTCTTGGTCGGGTCGTCGGAGGCGATCACCACGCGCGCGATCGACGCCTGGAGGATCGCCTCCGTGCAGGGCGGCGTGCGGCCTTCGTGGCAGCACGGCTCGAGCGACACGTACATCGTGGCCCCGGCCGGATCCTCCGAGCAGCCCTCGAGCGCCGCGCGCTCGGCGTGGGCCTCTCCGGGCGGCTGGGTGATCCCCTCGCCGATCACGCGGCCGCCCTTGACGACCACGGCGCCGACCATCGGGTTCGGGCTCGTGTGCCCGCGCGCCCGCTCGGCAAGCTCGATCGCCCTCAGAAGATGCCGCGTGTCGTGCTCTGTGACCGCCATGGGAGACATTGTTGACTCGACAATCAAAGATACCTGAGGGTTTGCCGAGGCCGGATCGGCGCGAGCGGGAGCCATCCAAGCTCTCGGAATACTGCTAATTGGCCGATAGTCGTGATAATTTGCGTGGTAATTAGCGCTATTTACCGCCTACTACCACGATGAAGAGCTTCGGACAGCCCGACCGTACCTTCGGCGCTATGCCCGCGCGCCTCGGTGTGCTCCTGCGCCAGGTCGACGTTGCCAGCGGCAAGCAGTCTCTGTACGAGGATCAGCTGCCTGAGCTGCTCCAGTCCCTTGCCCAGCAGACGCGCGTCGAGTCGATTAGGGCCTCTAGCGCAATCGAAGGCGTCGAGGTCGCAAGCGACCGTGCCGAACGCTTGGCCGAGCCAGACCGTGCGCGCCCGCGCAACCGCAACGAGAAGGAATTCGCGGGATACGCCGATGCGATCGAAGGCCTCATGCGCGAAGGGGAGCTATCCGTCCCTGACGCGGTGCTGGCCTTGGGTCTGCACAGACGGCTCTTCGCTCGAACCGGAGGGCGTGGTGGCTATCTCAAGACCGATGACAACCTGATCGCGGGTCGTGACGTCGAGGGTCGACGCTACGTGATCTTCGAACCGCCACCGTGGCCACAGACGGAGGGACTCCTCGTTGGACTCTTTGACGGCTACAACGACGCTCTTGCGACCGAGGCGGCTCATCCGCTCGTCCTCCTGTCGGCTCTGATCCTTGATTTCCTGGCCATTCACCCCGTGGCCGATGGCAACGGCCGAGTCGCCCGTCTTCTGACGACGCACGAGCTGTTGCGCCTTGGATACGGGGTCGCCCGCTACGTCAGCGTCGAGCAACGGATCTTCGAGTCGAGGAACCGCTACTACGCAGCGCTGAAGGGTTCCCAGGAGCACTGGCACGAGGGCAGCCACACGATCTGGCCCTGGACCGAATACCTGATCTCCGTGCTCGCGGAGTCGTACGAGGTCTTCGAGAGCCGGATTGCGGCCGCGCGCGGAACCGACGGCCTAAACAAGCAAGAGCGCGTTCGGCACTGGGTGGCGAACTCGGCGCCCGTGGCATTCAAGCTTCGCGACGTTCGGCGCGCCCTGCCTGGCGTGAGCGACCAGACGATTCGACTCGCGCTCAAGCCCCTGAAGGCCGACGGGAGCCTCCGCGTCGAGGGAGCAGGCCCCGGCGCCACCTGGGTTCAGCAAGGCGCCAACTAGCGTTCCGCCGCGTGCACCGCCTCATCCTGGGGTTGATCCTGGTCGCCGGCTTCGCGCTGCGGGTGGTCAACAACGACTACGGACTGCCGTTCGTCTACTCGATCGACGAGGCCTCGCACTTCACGAGCCGCGCGGTGGAGATGTTCTGGCAGGACCTCGACCCTGGCTACTACCAGAACCCGGCCACGTACACGTACCTCGTGTACGGCGTGCTGCGCGTGCTCTACGGCCCGCTCGGGTTCGCCTTCGGGCTGCCCTACGGGAACGTCACCGAGCAGTTCGACAAGGACCCGGCGGAGATGTGGGTGATCGCCCGCACGCTCGCCGCGGTGCTGTGCATGGCCGGGGTCGCAGCGACGTACGCGGCCGCCAAGCGCCTCTGGGGCGTGCGCGAGGGGCTGGTGGCGGCCGCCGTGCTGGCTTTCGCGTTCCTACCGGTGGCCTACTCGCGCGTGGCCGTCACGGACGTGGGGGCGCTGGCCGGAGTGGCCCTGGCGCTGATGTGGTCGGTGCGCGCTGCCGACGACGGCCGTACGCGCGACTACGTGCTAGCCGGCGCGGCGGCCGGGCTGGCGATCTCCTTCAAGTACACGGCCGGCCTGGTGCTGCTGCCGCTCGCGATCGCAGCGGTGGCGCGACTGCGCGCCGACGGCGCGCGCCCGCTCGCCGGCCTGGCCCTCGGCGGCGCGGCCGCCGCGGTCGTGTTCGCGCTGCTGAACCCCTACCTGTTCGGCTCGCTCGGCGACTGGTGGACCGACCTGCGCGACCAGGCGGACGTGGCGGCGAGCGACGCCAAGCCGGGGCAGGAGTCGGGCGGGCTCTCCTACTACCTCGACAGCCTGACGTGGGGCCTCGGGTGGGCCGGGATCGCCGCGGCGCTGGCGGGGGCCGTCCTGGTGCTGCGGCGCGACCTCGTGCGCGGGCTGATCCTGATGGCGCTGCCGCTCGTGCTGTTCGGCTACCTGGCACTGCAGTCGCGCTACTTCGGCCGCTGGCTGCTGCCCGCCTATCCGGCGCTGGCGATGCTGGCGGCGGTGGCGATCGCCCGCGCCGGCGAGCTGCTCCCGCGCCGTGGCTGGCAGCTCGCCGCCACCGCGGCGCTCGCGCTCGTGGTGATCGCCCAGCCCCTGCTCGCCGACGTACGCACGGCGCGCGTGCTCGGCCGCGAGGACACGCTCAGCGAGGCCCGCGCCTGGCTGGACGCCAGGTACCCGCCGGGCCTGCGGGTGGCGATCGAGCCGGCGGTGCCCGGGCGCTACTTCCGCTCGAACCCGGAGGGCCGGATCCCGTCGTGGCTGGCGCGCTGCGCGCGGCAACCCGGCTGGACCGAGCCCGGGTGGTCGTATGTGGCGGCTGGCGGTCGGCGCGTCTGCGACCAGTACAAGCCGGGACTGTTCGTGCGGCCGGACGGCGGCGTGCGCGCCTCGGCGTACCACGCGGTCCTCTCGCCCGAGGTGATCGACGACTACCGGCTGTACGGCTACTGCCTGGTGATGACCGTCAACGTGGTGCGCGACCGCGCGCTGGAGACCCGCGACCCACGCGCCCGCGCCTACTACCGCCGCCTCGAGCGGGAGTCGCGCGTGGCCGCGTCGTTCAGCCCCTACAAGCCCGGCTCCGACCCGGTGCCGTTCAGCTTCGACCTCTCCTACAACTACTACCCGCGCGCCTACGAGCGGCCCGGCCCGATCGTGCGCATCCACCGGCTGCGCGACTGCGACCAAGCCTACGGGCCGCCGCTGATCAGGATCCCGAAGGCGGTCGAGCCGGAGCCGTTCTCATAGAGGCGCTGCGGCAGCTGACGGGCTACTGGGCCGAGTTCTGGCCCGAGCTCGACGCCCGCGAGCTGGCCGCCGACGTGAACGAGCGCCACGACGCGGCGGTCGCGCACTGGCGGCTGCGAAACGTGGAGCCGCTCGACGGCGGCTGCGTCGGCCTTGTCAGCGGAGCGGAGCTCGACGGGGCCGAGGTCGTGCTGAAGGTCAGCCCTCGCGGGCACCCCGATGACTTCCAGCTGGCTGGCGAGGGCGACGCGCTCGCCTTCTGGGAGCCCACCGGCGCCGTCGCCCTCCGGCTGGGCTCGCGCGACGACGGCTTCACGCTGCTGCTCGAGCGCCTGGTGCCGGGCACGGCGCTCGACGAGACCGGGCTCGGTTGGGAGGAACGGCTCGAAGTGCTCGGCGGCCTGGCGGCGCGGCTGCATGCCCGCCCGCCCCCCGCCGGAGCGTTCATCTCGATGCGCGACTTCAGCCACGACTGGCGCACGGCACTCGCGACCGAGCCGGAGTCCCTCCGCGAGCTGGAGCGGCTGGTCGCACCCACCGAGGACGACGTCCTCGTCCACGCGGACCTGCACGGCGGCAACGCGCTCCTCCACGACGGGGATTGGCGCATCATCGACCCGAAGGGCGTTTGCGGAGACCGGCACGCGGACGTCTGGGCGCTGCTGGAGCCGGACGCACCGCCGCTGCCGTCGGACGCGGCGAGCGGGACGGCCTGGGCGTGGGTGAGGCGCTACGCCGGCGCGGCGGACATGGAGCCCGAGCGCGCGGGCGCATGGGTCCGGGTACGGGCCCGGGCCGAGGCGGCCTGGGTGACCGACGCCGCGTGGGCGGCGCGCCTGCGCGCGCTCGCCGCCGCCCTGACCTAGTCGAACGCCGGCGGTGAGGCCCAAGGCGTCCGCTAGCCTCCGCGCCCGCATGCACGTGAACCGCCGCCGCTTCCTCCAGGCAGGCGCCGCGGGTGCGGCGGGCGCGGCGTTGCTCCCGGCGGCCGGCTGCTCCATGGACGAGACCGGCTCGCCCGGGCAGATGAACGTGCTGCTGCTGATCATCGACAGCCTGCGGCCGGATCACGTCGGCGCGTACGGGTCACCGCAGGTCAGGACTCCCAACATCGACGCCCTGGCCGCCCGCGGCGTGCGCTTCAACCGTGCCTTCCCGGAGGCGATGGTCACGATCCCGGCGCGCCGCTCGATCTTCACCAGCAAGCGGATCTTCCCGTTCCGCAACTGGAAGCCGAACCTCGAGCTCGGCACGAGCCCCGGGTGGCTGCCGATCGACGACGTCGAGCACACGTTCACGAGCGAGTTCCGGCGCCACGGCTACTGGACCGCGCAAATCTCGGACAACCCGCATCTGGGCTACACGAAGGCGTTCGGACCGTTCCGCAGGAGCTTCGACCACTGGAAGTCCGTCCCCGGCCAGGCGGGCACCTACAAGCCCGCGAGCACGGTCTCGCTCGAGACGGTCTACGAGTGGCTGCCGCCGTTCCTGCGCGACGAGCGCTACGTGCCGGGCATGCGCGAGTACCTGGCGAACTCCGGCGCGGGCGTGCGGGAGGACGAGACCTGCGCCGCGCGCCTGTTCACCGAGGCGATCGCCACCCTGGACGGTGCGCGGGTACGACAGCCCTTCTGCTTCGTGATCGACTGCTTCGATCCCCACGAGCCGTGGAGCCCGGTCGAGAAGTACATCCGCATGTACAGCGACCCGACCTACGAGGGCGAGAAGATCGGCGTGACCCGCTACGGGTTCGCGCGCAACTTCTCGGAGGCGCAGCTGCGCGAGCTGCATGCGATCTACGCCGCCGAGGTCACGCAGACCGACCACTGGCTCGGCCGTTTCCTCGACAGCTTCTACGCGACCGGACTCGGCGACAACACGGTGATCCTGCTGCTCAGCGACCACGGCTACCTGCTCGGCGAGCGCGGCTACACCGGCAAGGTCCCCTCCCAGCTGCACCCCGAGCTGGCGCAGGTCCCGTTCGTGATCGCGCACCCCGACGGCAGGGCCGCGGGCAAGACGAACACCTACTTCACCTCGACCCACGACGTGGGCCCAACCCTGCTCTCGCTGGCCGGGATCCGGCCGCCGAGCTGGATGGAGGGAGCCGACCTCTCCCCCGTGCTCGACGACGAGCGGCCGGCCCAGCGGCGCGACTTTCACTACGGCGGCATGTACAACCGGTTCTTCATCCGCACCAACGACTGGGCGCTGATCGGCGACAACCAGGGCAACGAGCGCACGCTCTACGACCTGCGCACCGACCCGCACGAGTTCTTCGACGTCCTACGCGACCACCCCGACGTGAGCGAGGAGCTGTACCGCCAGATCCTCGACGTCGCCGGCGGTCCGCTGCCGTACTACGAGTAGGCGATCGCGGCCACGCCGGCCACGACGAGCGCTGCGCCCCCGAGCCTGCGACGGTCGACGTCCTCGTGGAGGAAGGCGGCCGCCAGCAGCGCCGCGATTACCACGCTCGACTCCCTCACGGCCGCGACCGGCGCCGCGTCGGCCAGCCGCAGGGCGGCCAGCACCGAGCCGTAGGCACCGACGATCAAGGCGCCGATCAGGAACGCGCGCGGGCGCAACTCGGCGCGCAGCTGCGGCCCGCGCCCGCCCGCGGCCAGCGCGGCCGTGTAGACGACCGCGGAGGGAGCCAGCAGGAGGAACAGATAGGCGGGCGCCCGGGCGTGGTCCACGCCCTCGGCGTCGACCAGCGTGTAGGCGGCGATCGTGAGCGCGATCCCGAGGCCGAACAGGATGTCGCGCCCGGGGCGCTCGTCGAGTTTCTTCCGGATAGCGGAGGTTTCTCGACGAGCCCCCACCATGAAGATGCCGGCGGAGACGGCGACCACGCCCGCGACCTGTACGGCCGTGGCGCCCTCGCCGAGGAAGAGGGCACCGAACGCGAGCACCAGCACGGGCGCGGTGCCGCGCGACACCGGATAGACCACGCTGACCTCGCCGTGCTGGTAGGCGCGCGCCAGCAGCGCGAGGTAGGCCACGTGCAGGGCGGCCGACGCGGCAGCGAAGGGAAGCGCGGCGTCGGAGACGCCGCCGGTGGCCAGCGCCACTGGCGCCAGTAGCGCGACGCCCGCGAGGGTGGCCACCGCGGTCGCGGCCTCGCTGTCGCGCGCCCCCGCCAGCAACACGTTCCAGCTCGCGTGGAGGAAGGCGGCGCCGAGCGCCAGCGAGAAGGCGGAGAGCGGCACGCGGCCGCTACTGGTGCAGCGGCTCCTTCATGCTCTCGGTCTCAGGCGCCTCGATGTACGGCTGCTGCTCGTCCTGCTGCTCCTCCTCGTGGTACGCCGACTCGGCGTTCACGGCCCAGATGTCGTGTTCCGTGCCCTTCACGAGGTTGTCCACCGCGCGCATGGCGGTGAGCATGGAGTGGTCCGAGTTGTTGTAGCGGTGCAGCCCGTTGCGCCCGACCTGGATGAAGTTGTCGAGGCCGTCGAGCCACGAGCGGATCGAGTGGACGCGCTCGGAGTAGTCCGCGTCGTACATCGGATACGCCTTCGGAACGCGCTCGACGAAGCCGAACTCGAGCTGGTCGGGCTTCGCCAGGCCGAGTTTCTCGAGCTCGCGCATGCCGAGCTGCACGAGCTTGTCGTCCTCGGTCTCCCAGAGCTCGTCGCCCTGGAAGCAGAAGAACTCCATCCCCACGCAGGCCTTGCTCGCGTCGGGAACCATCCAGGGGCTCCACGAGCGGAAGTTCTGGATGCGCCCGACGTTCACGTTCGGATCGTGGATGTAGATCCAGTTGTCGGGGAACAGGTCGTCGCCGTTCAGGACGACCGCCACCGTGAGGAAGTCGCGGTAGCGCAGGCCCCGGGCCGCCGCCATGACCTCTGGACGAGGCTTGGGCTCGGCCATGCCCACCGTGTTGCGCAGCGGCAACGAGGAGATCACCGCCGACGGCTCCCAGCTCTGGTCGCCGGCGTGCACCCGCACGCAGCGGTCGCCCTCGAACTCGAGCTTGGTGGCGCGCGTGTTGAGCAGCACCTGCCCCCCGAGTCGCTGGATGTCGTCGGTCATCGTCTCCCACATCTGGCCTGGGCCGTAGCGCGGGTAGTTGAACTTCGAGATCAGGCTGGTGACCTTGTCGTCCTTGTTGCCGAAGAAGGCGGACTTGGCCGCGCTGAAGAACGACAGGTTCTTGATGCGCTGGGCGGCCCAGTCGGCCCGGATCTCGGACGTGGGGACGCCCCAGACCTTCTCCGTGTAGGACTTGAAGAACTGGTTGAAGAGCCAGCGGCCGAAGCGGTTCGAGACCCACTGCTCGAAGTTGTCTTCCTTGCCCTTCGGCTTGACCGCGGCCCACAGGTACGAGACCAGCGCCTTGGTCAGGTCGACCGGCCCGAGCTTCTTCATCACGTCGGGGCCGCGCAGCGGATAGTCGAGGAACTTCCCTTCGCCGCTGGGCGAGCGCCAGTAGATGCGCGACATGCGCGGCCGCTCGAGGAAGTCCTCGCGCATGATCTCGTGCCAGAGGTCGTCGACCTCCTTGGCCTTGGTGAAGAACCGGTGGCCGCCGAGGTCGAAGCGGTAGCCGTCGCGCACGGCGGTCTTGGCGATCCCGCCGACCTGGTCCTCGGCCTCCAGCACCACCACGGGCAGGCCCTGCTTGGTCAGCAGGTAGCCGGCGGTCAGGCCTGCAGGCCCCCCGCCCAGGATCACGGTCGGCTTGTCGCGCATGTCCGGACGCGCAACCTCGGAGGCGGTCGGTGCTTCGGAGGCGGTCGGTGCGCGTCCGGCCGAGCCGGACGCTTCCGCTGGGGTCTTCTCTGTCGTCATCCCGTTCCCGTCTTCTTCTCGTAGACCACGCCGCGCACGCCGATCCGGGTCGCGCGCCGATAATTCGGCGGTACCGCCTTGACCTTCTCGAAGCCCTTGTCGGCCGCGAGAGCCGCGCCCCACTGCGCCGCGCGGCGCCTCACGAGCTCCGTCCAAGGTGCATCCCAGTCGTCCGCTCGCGCCGTGACCGGGTAGACGAACAGCACCCGGCCGCCGGGCGGCAGGTTAGCAAGCAGGGGTTCCAAGTTCGTGGCAGGCGTTGCGTCCTTGAGCTTGTCGTAGCCGTTGGTCCAATCCATCACGCGATCGTTCTCGACCGCCCCGATCGGGCTCGCGAAGCGCAGCTTGGGCGCCCCGCCGAGGTCCTCCAGGTGGTAGGCCAGCAGCGGCCCCTGCTCGGGCTGCATGGACACCACCAGGTCGCCCTCGCGCAGGTCCGAGACGACCGCCTTGCGCAGGTCGGACGCGTTGGACTTGTTCTCGAGGCCGTACGAGCGTGGGATCGCCCAGATGCCGAGGATGATCACGAGCGCGACGAGGCCGAGTGCGCCCGCGCGCGAGAGACCGAGCGCCGCGATCAGCAGCATCGGCCCCAGCAGGACCCCGAGGTAGCGGGTGGTCCAGGCGGGCGACACCTGCGACACGAGCCAGGCGACGGCCAGCGTCGCGAGCACGGTCACGGCGCCAGCCAGCACGGCTGTGCGCTCGCGGTCCTCCACGCGGCGCGCGATCACGGCGGCGATGCCCGAGCCGCCCGCCAGGACGAGCGCCACCGTCGGCGTCCCGCCGCCGAGCAGCGACTTGCTGATCTGGATCGGCGCCCCGAAGTTGGGCGAGTTGAGCCACGGCGCACCCGTGTGCTGCACCTGGTGCAGCAGCGTGGGCACCCATGGGAGGTAGAGCAGCCCGGCGAACCCGAAGCCGATCAGAGCGTCCTTCCAGAAGCTCGAGCGCACCTCGGAGACGTACCAGCACGGCACCAGCGCGCAGACCAGGCCGGCCGCGAGGAACAGGCCCCAGTTGTGCGTGTAGAGCATCAGCGCCAGCAGCACCGAGAACAGCGGCAGGTAGCCGCGCCGGCCGAACGCAAACACGTGCAGGAACGCGGCCGTGGCCAGCAGCGACAGCACGAGCATCAGCGCGTACATGCGCGTCTCCTGCGCGTACGCGGTGAGGAAAGGGTTGACCGCGCAGAGCGCGGCGCAGATCAAGCCGGCGCGGCGGCCGAACAGGCTCCACCCGGCCCACAGACCGCCGGGCACGCTCAGCAGCGCGATCGCGACCGACAGCCCCTGCGTCTCGGCCGGTCCGTTGCCGGTCAGGTCCATCCAGACCGACAGCAGCATGTAGTAGAGCGGCGGAGAGCCGTCCACGCGCAGCGTGCCGGGGATGTCGAACAGCGGCTGCGACGCGATCCCGATCGACAGCCCCTCGTCCATCCACAGCGACTCGCCCAGCGAGTGCGTACGCAGGTAGAACGAGACCGCGAGCAGCCCGAGCAGCACCGCCGCCGGCAGCACGAAGCTGGACGGGAGCGAGCGGACGCTCGGCAGCGGGCGCAGGCGTGATGCGACGGAGGCCAACCCGGCGATCCTAGTGAGTGCCGCCGGCGGTTTCCGGGGTCACTTGTCGCCCTGCGGCTTCTGCGGGTCCCCGATCACCTCGAGCGGCGCGTCCTTCGTCGCCACGTTCCCCGCCGTGCCCGATGTGGGTGCGAAGCGGCTCGCCCTGGGGCACTCGGAGCGACCATCGGGCGGCACGGTCAGCAGCCGCCACTTGCCATGGGTCGCGACCAGTCGGTAGCGGTCGTCCGTCGGCTTGGTCACGAGCGGTCCGTCGGGCACGGTGCGGGTCCGGAACGTCACGCCCGGCGGCGGCGTCACCTTCCAGCCCACCTGGATGCCGTGGATGCCGAGCTCGTAGGCGACCATCTGCGTCTGGAACGGACCGCTGAAGACCCCGCCGCATGCCAGCAGCGCGTCCTTGCCGCCGGCCTCGTCGATCAAGCCCTTCAAGTCGTTCCAGAGGTACGCCTCGTGCTCGAGCCCACCGCGCACGCGTGACTCGTTGTTGACCTTCGCGACGATCGTCGGCAAGCCGGCCAGCAGCCCCACGAGCAGCGCGGCGGCAGTGATCGCCGGCGCCCGGCGCGCGCCGAACCAGCGACGGGCGAGCGCCTCCACGCCCTGGAGCACCCGGACGGCGCCGATCCCACCGAGCACGCACACGACGGCGGTGGTCACGATCAGGTAGCGCTGGTTGCCGGCGAACCCGGCCTGGGTCATCGCCGCCACCACCAGGAACCAGGCGAACCCGCCCATGGCGAGCATCAGCGTCTCCAGCTCGGTGCGATGCCGTCGCCACATCGCGAGCGCATAGCCGACCGCGACGATCGTGCCCAGCTCGACCGGTGCGATCGTGACCTGCACGAAGCGGTGGGCCACCGCGAACGCGGGGATGTCGTCGAAGGCCGCGCTGCCCGGGTTGGGGGCGTTGGCGCGCGAGCCCGCGCGCAGCGGATCCCCCGAGCCCCACCACTCGGGCAGGAACCACACCGCCGGCACGAGCACGGCGAACGCCACGAGGCGTCGGCGCAGCCACGGGTCGCTGAACCAGAGCCAGAGCCCGTACAGCGCGAGGAACGGCCAGGCCTCCGGGCGCATGAACGCCGCCGCGACGCCGAGGTAGAGCGCGTGGTCGCGGCGGCCGTCCAGGTGGCGTTCGAACGCCCACAGCACGAGCCCGCCGAGCATCGGGTCGGAGTTGCCGAGCGCGGCGTCGCGCACGAACTTGTTGCTCGAGAGCAGCGCGGCGAACGCGCACACGCCGGCGAGCGCGCCGTACAGCCGGCCGCCGATCAGCCTGCTGGCCATGCGGTAGGCCATCACGCACGCGAACAGCCCACCTGCGCGCGCGAGCCAGACCCACAGGTAGGGCGCCACGTCCTGGCCGAACAGCGAGAACGGGGTGGTGAACAGGATCGGGAAGGGCTTCCACGACGGCCCTCCCTCGGTCACCAGGTCGAGGTGGAGGATCTCCCGACCCCACAGGATCCAGGCCCAGGGGTCGTAGGTCGGCGTGGAGGGGTACAGCAGCGTGATCGCGGCCACCGCCAGGCAGCCCGCGATGATCGCCGCCATCTGCGCGCCGTGCGACCACCCGGCCGGGCCCGCCGCGGCGCGCGCCCGGACAGGGCTGCGCCGGCCGGGCTCACGCCGGCCGAGGGTACGGAACAGTGCCACGCCCTCCCGCATCGACGCGGGCTAGGCGCGAGTCGCCTCGGCCTCGGCCTCGAGCCTGATGGCCGAGCGCATGCGTGACCAGCCGCCGTAGCGCATGACCAGGAGGACGAGGCCGACGACGGTGATCGGGACGTACAGCACGAAGCGCAGCAGGAGCATGTACGTGACTGCCATCGAGCCGGTCGCCCCGAGCCGGCGCGCTCCGAAGGCGACGGCGGCGTCGAAGGTCCCGATCGACCCGGGAGCCGCGGGCAGCGCAGCGACGAAGTTCGTGAGCGCGACGAGGTAGAGGGCTCCGGTGATGCTGAAGTCGAGGTCGATCGACCGGGCCACCGCCAGGTACACGGCCGCCTCGAACGCCCACAGCAAGAACGTGCCGGCCAGCAATAGCGCACCCTGGCGGCTCAGCAGCGCGCGCGGGGAGTCCGCCAGCGGGCGCAGCCAGTCGCGGGCGCGCTCGAAGACGTGGTGGCGGCGCAGCACCCAGAGCGCGATCCCGGCGCCCACCAGCAGCACCACCCCGCCCCCGGCCACCAGCACCGGCCGGTCGGTGGGCAGCACGCTCGAGCTGAGCGCGCCGTAGACGACCACGACGAAGATCGCCGCCAGCGCCACCAGGTCCAGGATGCGCTCGGCGACGACCGAGCCCAGCAGCGTGCGCTTGCTCGCGTCGCAGCGCCCCGAGAGCAGCACGACCTTCAGCGCCTCGCCCGCGCGCGCGGGCAGCACGTTGTTGCCCATGTAGCCGACGGCGGTGAGCATGTAGCAGTCGCTGCGGTGGGTGCGCACGCCGGTGATCACCAGGATCCAGTGCCAGCGCTCGCCGCGCATGAGCGTCGCGATCGCATACAGGACCAGCGCCGCCCCCAGCCAGGCGATCGCGTCGGCGCCCGTCGGGAACTCCGGGGCGTCCTGCTTCGACGCCCACCAGATGACCGCGGCGAGCGCGACAACGGAGACCAGGACTTGGATGAGCGCGAAGCGTCGGTTCATAGGCTGACTCGAACGACCCCCGCGTGCGACGCGGTCGGCGGGAAAGGCGTTCCTGCGCAGGAAAACCGGCCCGGGGAGCCGGTCGCCGTGCACGGTAGCAGTCGTCTTGTCATACCCCCAGGGGCACAGGCGTTACCCTGCGGCGCCCGCTCACCCGCACCGTGCGTTCCCCTTTCACAGCTCTGGCCACCTTCGCTGCGCTGCTCGCGCTGCCTGCTTCCGCGTTCGCGCAGGGCGGCGAGCCGGGGCCGCCGAGCGGCTCTCCGGCGCCGCCGCAACCGCCGCCGCCGCCCGAGCTCGTGGTGCAGCCGCCGAGCGGGAAGCCGCTCATCTACGAGGGCCAGCCCACGCGCCAGCTGCTCGGCGGAACCTGGTACTTCCGCCAAGACGACACGCTTGTGGCCGGGGACACCGAGCGCTGGTACGCCCAGCAGGACCTGAACGGCTGGCAGGCGATCCGCGTGCCGCACAACTGGAACGCGCAGGACATCACGGTCGACAGGTCCTCGGTCGGCTGGTACCGCAAGGAGTTCACGCTGCCGAAGGTCCCCAAGGACGAGCTGGCGCGCACGTTCTGGAAGGTCCGCTTCGAGGGCGCCAACTACCGCACGAAGGTCTGGCTCAACGGTCGCGTGATCGGCGGCTACACGGGCTACTTCCCGTTCGAGGAAACCCTGGAGGGGCTGCGCAAGGGCCGCAACACGCTGGTCGTGAAGGTGTCCTCGGTGCGTAGCAACAGGGATCTGACGCACTGGCGCCCCGCGGCCTTCAACGGCTACGGCACCGGTGGCTGGTGGAACTTCGGCGGGCTGCTGCGCGAGGTGTACGTGCGGCGCGTCGACACGATCGACATCGAGGACGTGCACGTGGTGCCGCGCCTGCCCAAGGTCGGGGGTCCGGCCGAGGTGGAGGTGCGCGCGTACCTGCGCAACTTCACGCGCAAGGCGCGCGAGGTGACGCTCGACGTGTCGGTCGACGGCAAGCGCTACGAGCTCGAGGGCAAAGAGGTGCCGGCCAACGCCACGCGCGTGTTGGTCACGAGCTTCGACATCAAGCGGCCGCGCCTGTGGCAGCCTGGCCAGCCGGAGCTCTACCCGATGACGGTGTCCGTGGAGGAGGGCCGCGCCACCCGCGCCTCATACCGCCTCCGCTTCGGGGTGCGCAAGCTCGAGACCGCGCGGGGAGGCGTGATCCTGCTCAACGGCAGGCGTCTGAACGCCCGCGGCGCGAGCATCCACGAGGACGATTTGAAGGAGGGCGGCGCGCTCTCCAAGGGCACCCGCTCGTTGCTGGTCTCCCGGCTGCGCGACCTGGGCGCCACGATCACGCGCTCGCACTACCCGCTCCACCCGGCCTTCGTCGAGGCCCTCGACCGCTACGGGATCCTCTACTGGGTCGACGCGCCCGTCTACCAGATTCCCAACCGCTACTTCAACGAGAGCGCCGTGCGCATCGCGGCGGAGCGGGCGGTCGCGCTGACGGTCCGCAACAACATCAACCACGCGTCGGTGATGACCTGGTCGCTAGCCAACGAGCCGGCCGGCAACCGCTCGGAGCTCGGCATCTTCGGGTCCGGGCTGGCGCGCTTCGTCAAGGAGAGCGCCGCGGCGGTGCGCGCGCTGGACGACACGCGCCTGATCGCGATCGACCGCCAGTCGCGCGCCGGCGAGCCGCCTACCAGCTCGGTCTACCGCTGGCTCGACGTACTCGGCGTGAACGAGTACTTCGGCTGGTACGACTCGTACAAGGCGGACCTGGTCCGGCCGCCTACCACCACGCAGGAGCTGGGTCCCTACCTCGACACGATCCACGCCGCCAACCCGAACCTGCCGATGATGATCACCGAGTTCGGCGCGGAGGCGGCCCGCACCGGGCCGGTCGCCCAGCCAGGCACGCTCGAGTACCAGACCCGCTTCGTGCTCGAGCATCTGCGCATCCACGCATCGAAGCCGTACGTGGCCGGGTCGATCCACTGGGCGTTGCGCGACTTCCGCGTCGACCCGACCTGGGTCGGCGGCGCGCCGCGCGCCTGGGCCACGCCGCCGTGGAACAACAAGAGCCTGATCGAGGAGTCCAACGCCCGCAAGCCGGCCTACTTCGAGCTGCGCAAGCGCTGGCGCCGCACGCGCGCCCTTCGTTGACCGGGGACCTGCCCCGCTACGCTCCCCGGCGCTTGAAGCCCTCCGTACTGCTCGCCTCGCTCCTGCTCGCGCTCGCCCCCGCCGCCCTGGCGGGATGCAGCCTGGGCTCCGACGACGCCGGCGGCGGCGACGACCTGGACGACCGCTCGGCGACGATGGTCTGCCTCGACGACGCCGGCGTGGACGCCCGGCTCGAGGGTGACGAGGGCGCGGAGGAGATCGTGATCGGCGACAGCGCCGACGCCCCCCACATCATGTTCTTCCTCACCGCCGGCGAAGCCGAGGCCGAGCAGTTCCAGGGGCGCGGCGAAGGCGCCGAGCAGATCGGGTCGGCGCTCCTGTTCGTCGGCGACGGCGACGACGACCTCCTCGAGACCGTCGAGAAGTGCCTTAGCGACCTCTAGCATGGCCGCCACACGACAGGGGGTCTGAGATGAGGGTGGGGAGCAAGGTGCTGGCGGTGGTGGCCACAGCCGCGATCGTCCTCGTGACCGGGTGCACCCTCCCCAGGCCGCCGGGCGACTCCCCGCTCCGCTACCGCGACGCGCTCTTCTCGGCCGTCACGGTCACGCGCGACCTGCAGTACGGCAGCGCCCCCGTCAACGGCACGCCCACGGCGCTCAGGCTCGACGTCTACCAGCCCACCGGCGACGCGCAGCGCGGCCGCCCGGCGCTCGTGTGGGTGCACGGCGGCGGCTTCAGCGGGGGCGACAAGGCCAACACCGTGCCGGTCGACGTGGCCAACACCTTCGCGAAGCTCGGCTACGTCGTCGTATCGATCAACTACCGCCTGCTCGGCAACGCCTGCGCGGCCAACCCGGGCACGACCAACTGCGCGATCGCGGCGCTCGAGGCCAAGCACGACGCCCAGGCCGCGGTGCGGTGGCTGCGGGCAAACGCCGTCGCCTACAGCGTGGACCCGAACCGGATCGCGATCGGCGGCGAGTCCGCCGGCGGCATCACGGCGACGCTCACCGGCCTGAACTCCGAGGAGGTCGGCGCCAGTGGCAATCCCGGCTTCCAGTCGACGGTGCGCGGGTTCGTGTCGGTCGCCGGCGGGCTACGCGACGGCCTGTTCGCCAGCGCCGGCGACGCCGCCGGCCTCTTCTTCCACGGCTCGGCGGACACGGTCGTGCCGGCGAACTGGTCGAACGTGACGACCGCGAAGATGCTCCACGCGGGCGTGCCCGCCTTCCTCCAGACCCAGCAGGGCGCCGGCCACGTGCCGTGGGCGCAGTACCGCGCGCTCTACCTGGAGCAGGCGAGCTACTTCCTCTACCTCGCGCTCGACCTGGCGCACGCGTCCGGGCAGCCGGTGAGCGCGGCGCGCGCGGCGGAGCGGCAGCTGGGGCGCCTGGTGACGACCCCGCAGGTGGAGCGGATGCTCGAGCGCTACCCGAAGCTCGAGCGTCAGCTGACGAGGTAGACGCGCACGTCGTTGCGGCCGGCCTTGAACGAGCTGGGCGGCACCATCACCGACACCAGCTCGCCCTCGTCGCCCGTCGCGAGCGTGAACGTCTCCCCCACGCCCACGATCTTGCCGTTGACCGCCACGGCCACGTCGCGCCCACCGTCACCGCCACCCTGCACGCGACCGACCACGTGGGCCGGGACGAACGGCGAGTCCGGGTCGACGTCCGCGTAGTCCGGCCCGTAGACGAAGTCCACGTCGAGCGGCTCCAGCCCGGCGGCATCCGCGGGCTCGCCGAGTAGATCCTGGTGGGGGCCCAGGCGGTAGAGGCGATCGGGCCCGTCGCTGCCGGTGCCGAACAGCTCGTGGGTGCGATCGATGATCCGCTGGCGCTCGCGCTCGAAGTCGGCCACCGGGATGTTCAGCTCCTCGAAGCTGTTGCGCAGCAGGATGTGCATCGTGTCGCGCTGCTGGACCTCGTCCGAGAAGGCCGACCTGCCGTCCATCTTGACCTTCGGGTTCAGGTCGAGCACGTCGAAGATCGTCGGCAGGATGTCGATCGTCGACACCCAGGCGTCGTCGATCTCGCCCTGCTTCTGGCCGGGCGCCTTGATCAGCAGGGGCACCGGCGCGATCTCGGCGGCGTTCGCGCGCGACAACCGGCGCCGCTCGCGCGCCTTGGGGAAGGCAACGCCGTGGTCGGCCGCCACGACGATCAGCGACTTGTCCCACATGCCCTCTCGCTTGAGGTGGCGCCAGAGGTCCTGCAGCTCGTGGTCCGCGAAGCCGGTCTGGAGGAAGTGGCGTTGGATCAGCACGTCGAGCTGCGACTGCCACTCGAACGACTGGTTCGACAGGCCCGGCAGGGCGTCGTTGGCCTGGCGCCGGTAGCGACGCGCGTCCGGCAGGTACTGCCACGGCACGTGCGGCAGCAGCGTGTGCTTGAAGTTCAGCGACGGGCGGCGACCAGGACGGATCTGGTCGATCCACTCCTCGAAGCGGGCCTCGCGCCCACCGTTGAGGTTCGCCCGGGTGTTGCGCTCGGCGCCGGTGCTGCCGAGGTCGGGCTTCTCCTCCGACGCGCCGCCGAAGTTGCCCCAGTTCTCGGACACCGACGCGAGATCGGCCTCCATGTCGGGCGGCGACACGACGTGCAGCCACACCAAGCCGAGGTCCTCGCTCATCGAGCTGAGTCGCTTGCCGTACGACTCGTCGAGGCGCTGGTCCTCGCACAGGTCGCGCGAGCAGATCGTGGTGGCCTCCTCCGACACGTTCAGCCGGTGCGTCTTGGCGAACAGCGAGAAGATGCTGTTCGGGTGGTCGGCGGACGTGGGCAGCTTGTCCTTGGACGGGAGGTTGCCGTCCATGATCGCCGGCTGCGCGCGCTCGGTGGAGTCGTAGACCGTGTACGCGTTCTTGAACCACGTGGCGCTGCGCGCCAGCTCGCCGAACCCCGGGTAGCGGCGCGCGTCGATGCGGTCGTTCTCGTCCACCAGCGTGTTCGACGGCAGCTCGTCCAGCAGCACCACCACGATCGGCGCCTGGCTGACCCCGCCGATCGTCCGGGCCTGCGCCTCGTCTGGGAACGCGACCTTGGAGATCGGGTCCGTGAACAGGAACAGGGCGAGGAACACCAGCGGCACCGGCGACAGCACCCGCAGGAACGAGCGCACCGGCTCCGCGCGCGCGTAGAGGGCGGCCACCCCGACGCCGACCGCGAGCGACAGCACGATCAGCACGATGTCGGAGGAGTCGAGCGCCTTCTTCAGCGCCTGCCCCGCGATCAGCACCACCAAGCCCGCGATCAGGACCAGGTGCGCACCCTCACGCGCGAGCCGTCCGGCCAGGCCGACGAGCAGCTCGATCGCCAGCAGCAGCGCCGGCGGCACCACCACGACCAGCACCGACCAGCTGATCACGTCGAAGCCCGACGAGCCCCGCGCCGCGAAGAACTCCGGGTTGTCCTTGAGCAGGTCGAACAGCGGCTGCGCGACCGCGAAGGTCCACAGCACAGCCAGCCCGAGGTAGGCCCAGAGGGCGTCGCGCCAGAGGGCGGGCGCCGGCGCCGCAGCCGCCTCGGCGGTGGTCATCCCCGCTTCGGCCGGGCGAAGTACAGCACGCGCGTGCCCGACTCCAGGCGCTCGGAGCGCTCGACGTCGAAGGCCTCGTTCAGAGTGCGCTCGAAGTACTCGAGCTCATAGTCCGGGTGCAGGCCGTCGCGCTTGGGCGCGAGCAGCTTCTTCACCATCGGATCCTCGCGGGTGGGGAACTCGATCACGAGCGCCGAGCCGAGCGAAGCGAGCCAGTCGACGAACTCCTTCACCGGCACGTTCGCGCTGATCGCGACGTGGTGCACGAGCGCCAGCGCGAGCACGAGGTCGGGCTTGCCGCGCTCGGGGAGCGACCTCCGCTCCAGGCCGCGCCAGCCGAGGCCCGGCGAGGGGTCGGCCAGGTTCATGGTGAGCGTGAGGATCTGCTCGTTGCCCTCCTTGCGGAGGTCGCGATACAGCAACTCGACCGGGCCCTGATCCGCGTCGACGGCCACGACGGTCTTCGCTCCCTCGGCTGCGATGCGCGAGTAGCGACCGTTGTTCGCGCCGATGTCCCAGACCAGATTCCAAGGCTGGCCGATCGCGACCTGGCGCACGAACTCGTCCTTGCGCTTGGCGTCGTCGTCGGTGTAGCTGTTGCGCTCCCCGTAGGCCGTCCACACGCCCTGCGGCGGATCCCAGGACAGCCGCTCGACCAGCTTGCGCATCTTGCGCACGTTGGCCACGAACAGCTCCTTCTTGAAGACGCGCTTCACCTCCGCCTTGACCTGGTCGGGCCGGTCGGCGTAGCGGTCCTCGAGCCGCGCGTGCAGGAACACGTTCGTGAACATGCCCTTGCGGAAGCGGTCGCGGAACGAGAGCAGGTTGCGCATCTGCCGCGGCGTGATGCCGTCGATCGAGCCGCGCATCCACGGGTGGTACGGCACGTCCTTCACTGCCTGCAGCAGCAGCGGATACAGGTAGAGCATGCAGAACTGCCGGTAGCCGACCCACGGCTCGCCCTCGCGGATGCGCTCGAACGAGCCCACGTCGACGAACACCGGGCGCGCTCCCTTGAACTGCACGTTGTACGGCGTGGAGTCCTTGAGAACCAGGTCGTGGTCGAGCGACGCGAGCAGCAAGTCGAGCTGCACCAGCGCTGCGTCCTTGAGCATCGAGAAGGTCCACTCGTAGGGATACGAGACGAACGGGATGCGCTCGTGGCGCAGCACGCCGGCGGGCTCGTGCACGAGCAGGCCCTCGCGGGCGGCGCGCCCGCCGGCGGCGCCGTCCTCGACGACCTCGGTGCGCACGATCCGCTCGTCGTCGAGCAGCCCGGTGGCCTGCAGCGCCTGGAAGTCGCCGAGGCCGTCGGGCGACAGCGCGCGGTAGACCTCGTCCCCCTCGTAGAAGACGCGGCTCTCGGGGTCCCTGAAGGACCCGGGCTCTAGGCCGGAGCGGGAGGTCTGGGCGTCAGCGGGCGGGGGCACGGCGCGGGGCATAGTAGAGGGTCGGCACGCGCCCGCCTGCTCGTCTGCCGGTGCGGGCCCTTCCGGGCCCGCGAGGGTTAAGCGCTACTCGCTGGTGCCGGCGGGCTCGGGCTTCGCAGCCTCGGGCTCGTCCTTGCGGATGCGCAGGAACCTGAGGATCCGGTTCCAGTACAGCTTCGCGGTAACAGCGACGGCTGCCACGCCACCCGCCAGGATCTGCAGGATCATGCTGCCACTGCCGGGATCCAGGTACGCGAGAAGGGTGGTCATCGTGGTCGGGACTCCATACAGCCGGGGTCGAGAGAGGCATCAGGCTAGCAGAGGGGTTACCAGCCAGTGAACGATGCGTAGTCACCTCGTTACTACCCGGGGACGCGAGTTCCTCCCCTGCTTCGTGCCTGTGTGAATTCCCTGCAAAAGTCCTGTAAACGGTTGGTCGATGGCCTTCCACTCGCGCACCGCGAGTGGGAAGCTGATCTGGTCCCGCCGGTAGACCCGAATGGTGCCCACACGGGCGAGCGTCTCGCGCCGTCGCGCGCGGCCGCGCATGTACACCCGGCCGACCAGGAGCTCGCGTGACGAGCGGAAGATCACGCGGTGGCCAGCGAGGCTCTCGACCAGCTCCATGGGCACCCCGAGCTCCCACGCGAGCCGCGTCTGCAGCGCGCGGTTCGACGTGGCCGAGCCGAGCGCCGTGACGGCGTCGGCGCCGCCGGCCGCCTGCACCGCGCGCGCCAGCTCGGAGTGCAGCCGCATGCGCACGCGCACCTCGTGTGCCTCGTCGGCGAGGCGCGTCGCGCGTGCGGCGATGAACGGCGCCCCCACCAGCGCCATCAGAGCCAGGCCGGCGAGCAGCGGGGCGGGCCGTGCCCGAGCGAGCTGCGCGGCCCCGACGCCGGTCAGCACGGCCGCTACGGCGAGCGCCGGGAGCACGTAGCGCGGGTTGCCGCTGAACCCTGCTTGGGTCATGGCGACGAACAGGGCGACCTCTGCCGCCATCGCGGCGGCGAGCACCAGCACCACGCGCCGGCGGCGAGCGACGGCCGCGACCACGGCGACCAACGCCAGCAGCTCCAACGGCAGGCCCGCGTGATTGTGCACGCGCTCCAGGGCACGCAGCCAGGGCCGGTCCGCCAGCGACAGGCTCCAGGCGGGTTCGCTGCGGGCCTGGGAGCCGGCGTCGAGTGGAGCGCCAGAGCCGATCCACTCCGGTGCGATCCACGCCAGCGGCAGCACCACTAGCAGGCCCACCACGAGCGGGCGCAGGCGGCGCTCGCCGCGCCACGTCCAGGCGCCATAGAGCCCGAGGAACGGGACCAGCTCCGGTCGCAGCAGGCACGCGAGCGTGCCGAGCACGAGCGCGTGCTCGGGCCGGCCGTCGAGGTGGCGCTCGACCGCCCACAGCATCAGCGCCACCGCCAGCGGCGCCTCGCTGCCGTGGGCGGCGAACTGGAACCAGTCCGGCGTGAGGAACAGCACGACCGCCGCGACCGCTCCTCCAAGGGCGCCCGCGACTCCACCGCCGCCGAGGCGGCGCGCCAGCCGGAAGGCCAGCGCCAGCGCCAGCAGCGTCCCGGCACGGGCCACCGCCATCCAGAGCGCCGGCGGCAGGCCGCGGTCCACCTCCCCCAGCGGCGCGGTCAGCGCGGTGAACGCGACCGGCAGCGGTTTCCACGACGGGCCGCCGTTCGTGTCCAGGTGGAGGTGCGCCAGCTCGCGGCCCCAGATCAGCCACGCGACCGGGTCGTAGCTCGGCTCCGAGGGCGCCAACAGCGAGGCTGCACCCAGCGCCAGGCAAGCGGCGATCAGCTTCCCCATGGCCCGCTCGCACGGTAGGCGCGAACCGGCGGCAGCTTGTGAACCGCGCGTGACGCAGACGTGAACGCGATCTGCGGCGCAGCCGCTGACCCGCCCTTTACGCTACGGGGCGGGCCGCATGAAGCTCATCATCCAGATCCCCTGCTTCAACGAGGAGCAGACGCTCCCGAGCACCCTCGCGGACCTGCCGCGCGAGATTCCCGGGATCGAGACCGTGGAGTGGCTGGTCGTCGACGACGGCTCGACCGACCGCACGGTGGAGGTCGCCCGCGCCGGCGGCGTGGACCACATCGTGCGGCTCACGAACAACCGCGGTCTGGCGGCCGGCTTCCAGGCGGGGCTCGACGCCTGCCTCAAGCTCGGCGCCGACGTGATCGTCAACACCGACGCCGACAACCAGTACTTCGGCGGCGACATCCCCAAGCTGGTGGCACCGATCCTCGAGGGGCAGGCCGACATGGTGATCGGCAACCGCGAGACCGACCAGATCGAGCACTTCTCCCCCGTGAAGAAGCTGCTGCAGCGCTGGGGCAGCGCGGTCGTGCGGAGGGCCTCCGACACCGGCGTGCCCGACACCACGTCGGGCTTCCGGGCATACAACCGCGAGGCGGCGCTGCAGATCCAGGTGGTGTCCAAGTTCACCTACACGCTCGAGTCGCTGATCCAGGCGGGCAAGATGCTGGTGGCCGTCGACCACGTCGCGATCCGGACCAACCCGAAGACGCGCGAGTCGCGCCTGTTCCCGTCGACGGCGGCCTACGTGCGCCGCAACGGGGTCTCGATCTTCCGCATCTACGCCCTCTACGAGCCGATGCGGCTGTTCCTGTTCGCGGCGGCGATTGCGGCGCTGGTCGGCGCGGTCATCTGGGGCCGCTTCCTGTGGTGGTTCTTCGTCGAGGACGAGGGCAGCGGCCACATCCAGTCGCTGATCCTCGGTTCGACCATGTTCATCGTGGCCGTGCAGTTCGTCGCGCTCGGCGTGCTGGGCGACATCCTGGCCGGCTCGCGCGTGCTTCAGCAGCGCATCCTCGAGCGCGTCAGGCGGGTCGAGCTGCACGTGGGCGTGGAGCCCTCGCACTACGAGCCGGGCGCCCACCCGACCGGCCAAGCGGCCACCACCGGCGCCCAGGCCGGGCGCGCGACCGGCAAGACCGAGGACCGAGAGGCGCTGAAGCTGTGAGCAACGCCACCGCCGAGGTCCCCACCGGCAACACCTTCGACAAGTACGGCTCGTCGAACCCGGTCGTGAAGCGCCTGATGGGCGGCTTCCACTCGTCGCTGGACGAGCTCTGGGCCAGGGCCGCCCCGCGCTCGATCCTCGACGTGGGCTGCGGCGAGGGCGTGCTCACCGCCGAGTGGGCCGAGCGGTTGGGCGACGGGCGCATCGTCGGCATCGACCTGGACGACCCGAAGCTGCGCGCCGAGTGGGAGCGCCGGGTGCGTCCCAACCTCGAGTTCCGCGTCGAGGAGGCCACCTCGCTCTCGTTCGGCGACGGCGAGTTCGACATGGCCTGCGCGATCGAGGTGCTCGAGCACGTGCCCGAGCCGGAGGCGACCGTCGCGGAGATGGCCCGCGTGGCGTCGCGTCACCTGCTCGTGAGCGTGCCGCGCGAGCCGCTCTGGCGCGGGCTCAACGTCGCGCGCGGTGCCTACGTGCGCGACCTGGGCAACACGCCCGGTCACGTGAACCACTGGTCGAAGCGGGCGTTCGTGGCTCTGCTGTCCCGCTACGGGACCGTCGAGGAGGCGCGCTCGCCCTTCCCTTGGACCATGGTGCTTGTCCGCGTCAACTGAGGGCAGCTACGGCCGCGGCGCGGCGATCCTGTCGGTTGGGATCGGCGTCACCGGGCTGATCACCTTCGCCTACTTCGCGCTCGCCAGCCACGCGCTGCCGGAGGCGCAGTACGGGCGCATCACGCTGCTCTGGTCGGCGGTCTTCATCACGGTGTCGGTCCTGTACCGGCCGGTCGAGCAGCTGCTCTCGCGCACGATCGCCGACCGCGATGCGCGCGGTGTGACCGGCTCGGAGCACCTGCGAGTGGCGGGCACGATCCAGCTGGCGCTCGGGGTGCTCTTCGTAGCGGTTGCGCTCGCGCTGCGGGGCCCGATCGAGGACGACCTGTTCGACGGCTCGGTCGCGCTCTACCGGATCATGATCGTGGCGGTGCTCGCCTACGCGGTGAGCTATTTCGCGCGCGGATTCCTGGCCGGCCACCACCGCTTCGCCCTCTACGGCGGGCTGGTCCTGATGGAGGCCAGCTCGCGCTGCCTGTTCGCGCTGGCGGTCGCCATCGGCATCGCGGAGGGCCAGACGGCCGTCGCGCTCGGCATCGCGGCGGCGCCGATCGTGTCCCTGGCGGTGGTGCCGTTGGCGCTGGGGCGGCGCCTGCGCGGTGAGCCGCCCGTCGAGGAGGCGGCCGAGCCCCCGGACGGCACCGAGTTCACGCTCGCCCACGGGAGCGGCTTCGCCGCGGCGGTGCTGCTGATCATGCTCAGCGAGCAGACCTTCCTCAACGCGGGACCGCTGCTGGTTCAGGCCAGCGAGGGCTCGCACGGCGCCGCGCTCGCCGGCTTCGTGTTCAACGTGCTGCTGATCGCGCGCGCCCCGCTGCAGCTGTTCCAGGCCGTGCAGACCTCGATCCTGCCGCACCTCACCCGTCTGCGCGCGGGCGGCGAGACCGACCCGTTTCGCCGCAGCGTGAACCTCACCCTGATCGCGATCGCGGGCTTCGCCGGCTGCGTGGCGCTCGTGATGCTCGCGATCGGTCCGTGGCTGATGGGCGTCGTGTTCGGCGGCGACTTCGACTACGAGCGCGGCGGGCTCGTGCTGGTCTCGATCGGCATGGGCCTCTACCTCGCGGCCGCAACGCTCAACCAGGCGCTGCTGGCCCACGCGCGCGCGGCACAGGCGGCATCGGTGTGGATCGCGTGCGCGATCGCGTTCGCGCTGTTCATGCTCGTGGTGGAGTTCGACGACCCCGTGCTCCAGGTCGAGCTGGCCTTCCTCGGCGCGGCGGCCGCGCTCAGCTCACTGCTGTGGCTGCTCTACCGGCGCGCCTGACATTCTTCAGCGATGGCATCTCCCCAAGTCGGGGATCCCGCACCGGACTTCCAGCTCGACGGCACGGACGGCCCCTTCCGCCTCTCCGAGCACCGCGGCGAGCGCGTGGTCCTGCTCTTCTACCCCGGCGACAACACGGCGGTCTGCACGCGCCAGTTCTGCTCCTACCGCGACGAGGCCGAGGGCTTTGACCAGCTCGACGCCACCGTGGTCGGAATCTCCACCCAGAGCGTCGAGTCCCACCAGAGCTGGACCGCCACCCACGGGCTGACCGTGCCGCTGCTCGCCGACCCCGGCGGCAAGGTGGCCAAGGCCTACGGCGCGTACCGCATGATGCGCGGAACGACCCGCGCGGTCGTGATCGTCGACGAGAGCGGGAACATCGGGCATCGGCACGATCATCTGATCGGGCTCGACTTCCAGACGGTGGACGACCTGCGCGATGCACTCGACTCGATGTCCCGCGCCTGACGGTTGGCCGAGTCGATCAGCATCCCGGCCCGCTTCAACGGCCCGCCGGCGTCGGCCAACGGTGGCTACACCTGCGGGCTGGTTGCGGGGCTCGTGGGCAGCGAGGAGGTGGCGGTGTCGCTGCGGCTGCCTCCGCCGATGGACCGCCCCCTGGTCGTGGTCCGCGACGGCCAGCGCGTGGAGCTGCGTGACGGCGAAGCGCTCGTCGCCGAGGGCGCGCCGGCCGAGCTGCTGCTCGACATGCCCGAGCCGGTCCCCTACGACGAGGCCCTCGCGGCGTCCGCCGCCGGGCGCGATCACTGGTGTACCCACCACCCCTTCCCCACCTGCTTCGCCTGCGGGCCCGACCGTCGCGGCGGCGATGGGCTGCGCCTGTTCCCCGGGCCGCTCAGGGACGGGATGTACGCCACCGACTGGACGCCCGACGAGTCGCTCGACGATGGCACCGGTCATGTGGTGCCCGAGTGCGTGTGGGCGGCGCTCGACTGCCCCACGAGCGCACCGGTCGCGAACTTCGCCAGCGGGCCGCCGATGGTGCTCGCGCGCCTGACCGCGCGGCTCGGTTGCTCGGTCAGGATCGGGGAGCCTCACTCGATCCTCTCCTGGCCGCTCGCGTCCGACGGCCGCAAGCGCCACGGCGCCTGCGCGCTGTTCGACTCCGCCGGCCGGCTGCTGTGCGCCTCGCAGGCGCTCTGGATCGAGCTGAGGCAGGAGTAGGCTGCGCCAATGGCGCTCCATTACCGCACCTGTCCGTTCTGTGAAGCCACGTGTGGGCTCGAGGTGGAGACGGAGGGGACGGAGGTGGTGTCGGTTCGAGGGGACGACGAGGACGTGCTCAGCCACGGCTTCATCTGTCCCAAGGCGTTCGGGCTCAAGCAGCTGCACGAGGACCCGGACCGCCTGAGGACTCCGCTCGTGCGCCGCGACGGCGAGCTGGTCGAGGCCACCTGGGACGAGGCGTTCGAGGAGATCGACCGGCGCATGGGCCCGCTGCTGGCCGAGCACGGCCGCAACGCGGTGGCGGTCTACATCGGCAACCCGAACGCTCACAACCTGTCGTCGCTGACGTACGGCCCCGTGTGGCTGCGGGCGCTCGGCACGCAGAACGTCTACACGGCCTCGACCGTCGACCAGATGCCCAAGCAGGTCAGCGCCGGGCTGATGTTCGGCACGGTGCTGTCGGTGCCGGTGCCCGACCTGGACCGCACCGACCATCTGCTGATCCTGGGCGCCAACCCGCTGGTCTCCAACGGCAGCCTGCTGACCGCGCCCGACATGCGCGGGCGGCTGCGGCGCATCCGCGAGCGCGGCGGAAAGGTCGTGGTCGTCGATCCGCGGCGCACGCGCACAGCCGAGGAGGCCGACGAGCACCACTTCATCCGGCCCGCGAGCGACGCGCTGCTGCTGGCCGCGATGGTCTGCACGCTGCTCGAGGAGGACCTGGTGGCCCCCGGCCGGCTGATCGAGCACCTCAACGGGCTCGAGCTGCTGACGCCGCTGCTGCGCGACTTCACGCCGGAGCTGGTGGCGGATGCCTGCGGTATCGAGGCGGAGGAGATCCGCCGCATGTCGCGCGAGCTGGCGGGCGCGCCGAAGGCGGCGGTCTACGCCCGCGTCGGCACCTGCACGCAGGAGTTCGGGACGCTGGCGAGCTGGCTGGTCGACATTCTCAACGTGCTGACCGGCAACCTCGACCGCGAGGGCGGGGCGATGTTCCCGCTCGCCGCGGCGGCGCAGCGCAACTCGTCCGGCACGTCCGGCAGCGGCAAGGGCGTGCGCTTCGGGCGCTGGCACAGCCGGGTGCGCGGATTGCCCGAGACCTACGGCGAGCTGCCCGTGGCCTGCCTGGCCGAGGAGATCGACACCCCCGGTGAGGGACAGGTGCGGGCGCTCGTGACGGTGGCCGGCAACCCGGTCGTGTCGACGCCCAACGCCGACCGGCTCGAGCGTGCCATCGAGGGGCTCGACTTCATGCTCGCGGTGGACATCTACGTGAACGAGACGACCCGCCACGCCGACGTCGTGCTGCCGGGGCCCGAGCCGCTCGAGAAGTCGCACTACGACCTCGCGCTCTACCAGCTCGCGGTACGCAACGTGGCGAACTACTCGCCGCCGGTGTTCGAGCCCACCGGCCCCGCCGAGTGGGAGGTGTTCCTGCGGCTGGCGGGAGTGTTCGCCGGCCAGGGCCCCAACGCCGACGGGGAAGCCCTCGACGACCTGGTGATCGCGACGCTCGTCCAGCGCGAGGTCGGCGACCCCGGCTCACGCGTCGCCGGCCGCGACCCCGCCGAGCTGATCGAGGCGCTGGAGCCGCGCCGAGGGCCGGAGCGGGTGGTCGACTTCATGCTGAGGGTCGGGGCCTACGGAGACGGGTTCGGAGCCGAGCCGGACGGCCTGACGCTGGACGTGCTCGAACGCAACCCGCACGGCGTGGACCTGGGTCCGCACCGCGAGCGAATCCCGGAGGTACTGCGCACGCCGTCCGGTCGGATCGAGCTGGCGCCCGAGGCGATCGCCGCGGACGTCGAGCGGCTGCGCGGCGCGCTCGCGCGGGAGCGCAACGGGGCGCTGGTGCTGATCGGACGGCGCCAGCTGCGCTCGAACAACTCGTGGATGCACAACCTGCCGGCGCTGGTGAAGGGCAAGGAGTCGTGCACGCTGCACGTGCACCCCGACGACGCCGGGCGGCTGGGGCTCGCCGACGGCGGCCGCGCCGTGATCAGTTCGGCGACCGGGAGCATCGAGGCGCCGGTCGAGGTGACCGAAGGGATCATGCCGGGGGTCGTCTCGATCCCGCACGGCTGGGGCCACGGCGCCCCGGGGATCAAGATGGGCGTGGCGAGCGAACACGCCGGCGTCAACAGCAACGTGCTGGCCGACGAGTCGCAGGTCGACCCGCTGTCCGGCAACGCCGTGCTGAACGGAATCCCGGTCGAGGTGCGCGCCGCGGTGGCGCAGGCCGTGCCCGCCTAGATCGGCGACAACATCGAGCCGCCGCAATTCCGACACGTCACGTTGGCGGTGTCCGACATGCGGGCGATGGTCGAGTGGGCGCCGCAGTTGGGGCATTCGGAGCGCAGCTCGAAGCGGCGCAGGCAGTAGACACAGCGATAGCGGCCCGCGAGGTTCGTCCCGCGCAGCCACGCCTCCCCGCATGAAGGGCAGTCGGGTCCCATGTTGGTCTTCTCTTCGGCGGCCAGCGGGTACTTACGGTAACCCCTTTACACGCCGGGCGCCCCGCCCTGGCCGCGCAGCCAGGCGGCGGCCTCCATCGGCCGCTTTCCGGGCGGCTGCACCTCGAGTAGCTCGAGCGCCCCCTGAGCGGCCCCGTAGAGCAGGGCCGAGTCGCGCACGGCGAGCTCGCCGGGGTCGAGGTCGTCCACCCCGGCCGCCAACGTGGCGCGCCGCACGCCGAGCCGCTCGCCACCGTCGAGCTGCACGTACGCGCCGATGTGCGGAGTGAGCGCGCGCAGGCGCCGCTCGAGCTCGTGGGCCGCGCGGGCGGGGTCGAGCAGGCGGTCGCCGGCCTCCAGCTTGGGCGCGTAGGTGACGCCCTGTTCCGGCTGGTCGCGGAAGGCGGGCCGCATGTCGAGCGCCTCCACCAGCAGCTCGCCGCCAAGCGCCGCCAGCCGCGGCGCGAGGCTGCCGTAGTCGTCGTCGGGCTGGATCGGCTCGGCCTGCTGGAGGGCGATCGGACCCGCGTCGAGCTCGGCGATCGGGCGCATGATCGTCACGCCCGTCTCCTCGTCGCCGGCCTCGATGGCGCGCTCGATCGGCGCCGCGCCGCGCCAGCGAGGCAGCAGCGACGGGTGCACGTTCAGCAGCTCGTGCGCGGACAGCAGCGGCTCCTCGACGAGCGCCCCGTACGCGCAGATCACGACGGCCTCGGGATCAGCCGCCGCGATCGCCGCGCGTGCCTGCTCGTCGTTGACGTCCTCGGGCTGGATCGTCTCGACGCCCAGCAGGGCGGCGCGCTCAGCCACCGGCGGCCGCTGCAGCTTGCGCCCGCGCCCGCGCGGGCGGTCGGGGCGGGTGACCACGAGCGCGGGGCGGTGCGGCGTCGCCGCGAGGCGCTCGAGCACGTCCACGGCGAACTCGGACGTGCCCAGGTAGACGGTGGGCATGCCCGCGAGCCTACGCTCGGCCGGCGATCACGATGTGAAGGGTCCGCGGCCCGTGGACACCCTCGACCCGGTTGAGCTCGATGTCGGAGGTGGCGGACGGTCCGGCGATGAAGGTCAGGGGTCGCCCCTCGCGCACCGCCGGCTCGAGAGCCTCGACGGCCTCGGGCACGAGCCCGACGATCTGCTCCTCGCGGACCACGCAGAGGTGGTAGTCGGGCACTAGGCTGAGCGCCCGCCGACCCTGCCCCGCTCCGGCATCGAGGACGATCGTGCCGGTCTCGGCGATGGCCAGGGCGCACGCGGTGAGGGCTCCGTCGAGGGAGTCGAGGTCGTGAGGAGTGAGGGCGGTGTCCGGTACGAGCTCTGCCCCCTGCGGCCGCAGTTCGGTCGGCAGATCGGCCGGGATCGCCAGGCGCCGGCCCGCGGCCAGCTCGCCGACCACGCGCCCCAGCTCACCCTCCGCGGCGCGCACGACCGTGGCGCGGTACTCGCCGGCGCGCTCTGCGAACAGCGCCACCGTCGCGGCGCGGTCACCGTTACCGCCGCGGCGGTAGTCGCGCGGCACCACCGGCGCCGCCGGTCGGTCCACCAGCGCCGCGCCGATGCGGCCGAGGATGGCCGCCCGGGCGCCGCCGTTCTCCGCCGCCGGCTGCGACGAGACTGACTTTGATGACGTAATAGGACGCGAAAGACGGTCTCGCGGAAGGGCGGGCGCCGCGGCGGGCTCGCCGCGCTCGCGCCGCCACCAGTCGCGGAAGGTCTCAGCGGGCGGCTCGGGGAGGTCGCGCGTGTTGGTCCAGCCCGACATCGGCCACGGCAGCCGCGTGATGCGCCCGCCGCGCGCGAGCGGCCGCCCGAGGCGCGCGGCGCGCTGGGCCGCCTCGAAGGAGCGCCGCGAGGCAAACGCCCGGTACATGGCCTTCATCGCTGCTTTTTCGGGCTTCCACCCCGGCTCGGAGGAGACGACCTTGCCGCGCAGGTGCACGAGCACCCGTGGGATGTCGATCTGCACCGGGCACACCTCGTAACAGGCGCCGCAGAGGCTCGATGCATAAGGCAGGGTCCGGGCCTCCTCCATCCCCTTCAGCTGCGGGGTGAGGATCGCGCCGATCGGCCCGGGATACACCGACTCGTAGGCGTGACCGCCGACGCGCGAGTAGACCGGGCACACGTTCAGACAGGCGGAGCAACGGATGCAGCGCAGCGCCTGGCGCCCGACCTCGTCCGCGAGCACGTCCGTGCGACCGTTGTCGAGCAGCACCAGATGGAACTCCTGGGGCCCGTCGCCCTGACGCACACCGGTCCAGAACGAGGTGTACGGGTTCATCCGCTCCCCGGTCGACGAGCGCGGCAGCAGCTGCAGGAACACCTCCATGTCCCGCCAGGCCGGCACCAGCTTCTCGATGCCCATCACCGTCACGAGCACCTCCGGCAGCGTCGTGCACATGCGCCCGTTGCCCTCGGACTCGAACACGCACACGGTGCCGGTCTCCGCGACGGCGAAGTTCGCCCCCGAGATGCCCATGCGAGCGCTCAGGAACTTGCGCCGCAGGTGCAGGCGAGCGGCCTCCGTCAGCGCCTCCGGCTCGTCGATCAGATCGGGCAGGTCCAGCTCGCGCGCGAACAGGTCGCGGATCTCGGAGCGGTTCTTGTGGATCGCCGGGACGAGGATGTGCGACGACTCCTCGCCCGCCAGCTTGATGATCAGCTCCGCGAGGTCGGTTTCGACCGCCCGCACGCCGGCTTCCGCGAGCGCGTCGTTGAGCTTGATCTCGTCCGTGGCGATCGACTTGACCTTCACCACCTCGTCCACGCCGTGGCCGTGGGCGATCGAGGCGACGATCGAGCACGCTTCCGTGCCGTCCTTCGCCCAGTGCACCACCCCGCCGGCGGCGGTCACGGCCGCCTCGAGCGCCGGGAGCTGGCGATCGAGGGCAACCAGGGAGGCATCCTTGATCGCCCGCCCCGCGCTCCGCAGCTCCTGCCAGTCCGGCAGCTCCCCCACCACACCCGCCCGCTTATCACGAATCGTGCCCGTCGCCTTGGCCAGGTTGCGGCGCAGCTGCGAATCGCGCAGCGCGACCGACGCCGCCGCCGGGAACCCACTGTCCGAGCTCACGACGCCAGCACCTCCGCAAGGTGCAGCGTGCGCACGCCGGTGCGCTGCCGCGACAGCGCCCCTCCGATCTGCATCAGGCACGAGTTGTCGGCCGCGCACACGACCTCGGCGCCGGTGTCGAGCACGGCCCGCACCTTGTCGGCGACCATCGCCGACGACACCTCGGCGTTCTTCACGGCGAACGTCCCTCCGAAGCCGCAACACTCCTCCGCCTCGGGCAGATCTACGAGCTCGATCCCGCGCACAGCCCTCAGGAGGCGCAGCGGCCGGTCACCCACGCCCAGCTCGCGCAGCGAGTGGCAGGTCGGGTGGAACGTGACCCGGTGCGGGAAGTAGGCGCCCACGTCTTCCACTCCCAAGCGGTCCACCAGGAACTCCGACAGCTCCAGTACCGGCGGGCCGCTCTCGAGCTGGTGCCGCAGCATGCCGGCGCACGACGCGGACGGGCAAACCACGACCTCCGCGCCCTCGAACACCCGCCCAAAACGCCTTGCTAACGCCGTCCCCTCACGCGGGTAGCCGGAGTTCACGTGCATCTGCCCGCAACACGTCTGCTCCAGCGGAAAGTCAACCTCACAACCGAGCCGCTCCAGCAGCCGGACGACCGCGCGTCCGGTGTCGGGGAAGAGCGTGTCGTTGAAACAAGTGACGAATAGGGATACGCGCACGCTCGGCTACCGCTTTCGGTTTCCCCATTGCCGGACTGGGGCAAACGACGGGACACGACCCACGAGGGGGGAGAAGGCGTGTACACCCAGGATTTCGATCCGGTATCGAACTCGCTCGGTCTGAGCTCGATCTTTGCAGTGTTGCCGGTGCTGGCGCTGTTCGTCCTGCTGGGCGGGCTGCGGATGGCCGCTCAATGGGCGGCGTTGGCCGCGCTCGGCCTGGCGATGATCGTGGCGATGATCGTCTACGGCATGCCGGTCGACCAGACCTTCCTTTCCGCCAGCGAGGGCGCGGCGTTCGGCCTGTTCCCGATCATGTGGATCGTCGTCGCGGCGATCTGGATCTACAACATGACCGTCGAGACCGGGCACTTCGCGGTGCTGCGACGCTCGTTCGGAGCGATCTCGACGGACCAGCGCGTTCAGGCCGTGATCATCGCCTTCTGCTTCGGCGCGCTGCTCGAGGCGCTCGCCGGCTTCGGCACCCCCGTCGCGATTACCGCGGTGATGCTGATCGCCCTCGGGTTCAAGCCGATCAAGGCCGCGGCCGTTGCGCTGGTGGCGAACACCGCGCCGGTCGCCTTCGGCGCGATCGCGATCCCGATCGTGACGCTCTCTGAGATCACCGGCCTGCCCAAGGAAGACCTGGGCGCCATGGTCGGCCGCCAGACCCCCTTCCTCGCGTTGATCGTGCCACTGATCCTGATCGGCATGGTCGACGGCAGTCGCGGCATCCGGCAGGCGTGGCCCGCGGCCGTCGTCGGCGGGTTCACGTTCGCCGTCGCGCAGTTCGCCTGCTCGAACTACATCTCCGTCGAGCTGACCGACATCGTCGCCTCGCTCGTGGCCACTGCCTCGATCGTGCTGCTGCTGCGCGTCTGGCAGCCCGGTGAGCCGCTGATCGGCGACGAGGGGCCAGGACGCTTCGACCGTCCGGCCGTGGCGGGATCGGCAACCCACAGCCCCGAGATGGAGGCCGAGGTACGACGGCGCGACGACACGCAGAAGGACCCGCCCGGCGACGTCCTGCGCGCGTACTCGCCCTACCTGGTGATCATCGCGGTCTTCTCGATCGCCCAGATCCCAGCCGTCAAGGACGCCCTGGCCGAGAAGCCCTGGACGACGACGATCCAGTGGCCCGGCCTCGACGTGGTGAGCCCCGAGGGCGAGGCGCTCAGCTCGCTGACCTACAACATCAACTGGCTGCCCGCCGCCGGCACGCTGCTGCTGATCTCGGGCCTGATCACGATGGCGATCCTGCGCGTGTCGCCCGGGCGCGCGCTGAAGGTGGCCGGGGCGTCGTTCGACCAGCTCAAGTGGGCGATCCTCACGGTGGCCTCGGTGCTGGCGCTGGCGTACGTGATGAACCAGTCCGGCCAGACGATCACGCTCGGCCTGTGGGCCGCCGGCGCCGGTGACTTCTTCGCGTTCCTGTCGGCCCTGATCGGCTGGCTGGGGGTAGCGGTGACCGGCTCCGACACTTCGTCGAACGCCCTGTTCGGGGCGCTCCAGGTGACCGCCGCGAACGACGCGGGAATGTCCCCCACCCTGCTCGCCGCGGCCAACAGCTCCGGCGGCGTGCTGGGCAAGATGATCTCGCCCCAGAACCTCGCCATCGGCGCGGCTGCTGTGGGCCTCGCGGGGCAGGAGGGAGATCTCTTCCGTAAGGTGCTCGGGTGGAGCCTCGTGCTGGTCCTGATCATGTGCGCACTCGTCTACCTGCAATCGACAGCGGTGTTGGATTGGATGGTCGTGAAGTAACGGCCGCGCTAGTCGCGGAGCTGCGCGGCGCCATCGGCGCCGCGCACGTCATCACCCACGAACACCAGTTGCGCACCTACGAGTCGGACGGGCTGCTGCAGTACGCGGTCACCCCCGGCGCCGTGGTGCTGCCCGGCTCGACCGAGGACGTCCAGGCGGTCGTGCGCGCCTGCCACCGGGCGGGCGTGCCGTGGGTCGCCCGGGGAGCGGGGTCCGGGCTGTCCGGCGGTGCCACGCCGGTCGAGGACGGCGTGCTGATCTCGCTCAGCCGGATGCGCCGCATCGTCGAGGTCGACCTGCCCAACCAGCGCGTGGTGGTCGAGCCCGGCGTGACCAACATCGCGGTGTCTCAGGCGGTGGGCCCCGACCACTTCTATCCGCCCGACCCGTCCTCCCAGATCGTCTGCACGATCGGCGGCAACGTGGCGGAGAACTCCGGCGGGGCCCACTGCTTCAAGTACGGCTTCACCACCAACTATGTGACCGGGCTCGAGCTCGTGTTGCCGGACGGCGAGCTGGCGCACCTGGGCGGCAAGCAGCTCGACTACCCGGGCGCGGACCTGCTGGGCGCGTTCGTGGGATCGGAGGGGACGCTCGGGATCGCAACCAAGATCTGGCTGCGGATCGTGCCGAAGCCGGAGACGGTGCGCACGCTCGTCGCGTTCTTCGGCTCGCCGATTCAGGCCGGCGAGGTGGTCTCGGATATCGTGTCGCGCGGGATCGTGCCCGGGGCGATCGAGATGATGGACAACCTCTCGATCAAGGCCGCGGAGGGCTACACGAACGCGGGCTACCCGACCGACGCGGGCGCCGGGCTGGTGGTCGAGCTGGACGGCTCAGAGGCCGAATGCGAGACCCGCTTCGAGGAGGTCGTGGCGATCTGCGAACGGGCCGGCGCGGACTCGATCCGGGTGGCCGGCGACGAGGCCGAGCGTGAGCTGATCTGGCGAGCGCGCAAGGCGGCCTTCGCGGCGATGGGCCGGATCGCCCCCAACTACTACGTCCAGGACAGCGTGATCCCGCGAACGCGCTTGGCCGAGGTGCTGGGCCGCATCCAGGAGCTGGCCGACGAGTACGACCTGCAGGTGGCCAACGTCTTCCACGCCGGCGACGGCAACCTGCACCCGTTGGTCTGCTACGACGGTGCGGTGCCGGGAGAGGCCGAGCGTGCGGAGGAGTGCGCAGGCATGATCGTCCGGGCGTGCGTGGACGCCGGCGGCTCGATCACCGGGGAGCACGGCGTGGGCGTGGACAAGAAGCGCTACATGCCCCAGATGTTCAGCGACGCCGACCTGGGCGCGTTCCAGCGGCTGCGCTGCGCCTTCGACCCGGACCAGCGCGCGAACCCCGGCAAGGTGATGCCGACTCCGCGCCTGTGCGGCGAGGTGCCGGGTCACTATCGCCAGCACCCGCTCGAGCAGGCGGGCGTGGCGGAGCGGTTCTGATGGCCACGGCTTCGCTTCGGCAGAGCGCACCGGGCTCGTACGACGAGGTGGCGACCGAGCTGGCGTCGGCGACGGCGGCGGGCACCCGGGTGCGCATGCGGGGCGTTGGCTCCAAGCAGCGCTGGGCCGCCGACGCACAGCCTGGGCTCGAACTGTCGACCGCTGGGCTGGACCGCATCCTCGAGCACAACGCGGGCGACCTGACCGCAGTGCTCGAGGCGGGCGTGCCGCTGGCGCGTGCGCAGGAGCGCTTCCGCGAGGCCGGCCAGATGCTGGCCCTCGACCCGCCGGACACGGGCGGCCCCACCATCGGCGGGATCGTGGCCGCCAACGACTCGGGGCCGCTGCGCGCCCGGTACGGCGGCGCGCGCGACCTCGTGGTCGGGATGCGCGTGGCGCTGTCGGACGGGACGGTCGCGAAGAGCGGCGGCAAGGTGATCAAGAACGTGGCCGGCTACGACCTGGCCAAGCTGTTCACCGGCTCCTTCGGGTCGCTCGGCGCGATCCTCGAGGTGTCGGTACGGCTGCACCCGGTGCCGCCGGATACCGCCACGGCGGTTGGGCACACCTACGGCACGAGCGCGCTGGCGCGCGGTGCGGCAGCGCTCTCGCACGCACGCATCGAGCAGCTCGGCCTCGACGTGCGCTGGGCGGCAGGGGCCGGCATGGTGCTGGCGCGCTTCGGCGGCGCCGACGCCCGCCCCGCGGCCGAGCAGGCCGAGCGCCTGCTCCGCGACGCCGGCCTCGAGGCCGAGCTGATCACCGAGGACGAGCCGCTCTGGCAGGCACAGCGCGACGGCCAGCGCTCGCCGTCGGGCCTCGTCGTACGCGTCTCGGCGCTGCAGACGGACCTCGCCCAGCTCGCCGACGCCGCGCAGCGCCACGGCGCCGCGCTGGTCGGGCGCGCCGGGCTGGGCCTGTGCTGGATGCGCTTGGACGACGGCGACTTCGACGCGTTGGTGGCGGAGCTGCGCGCGCGCCACGTGGCCGTGGTGCTCGACCGTCCCGCGGGCATGGCGGGTGCTCCGCACGCGCCGGCGGACGCCGGCGCCGCCGCGCTGCTGGGTCGTGTGAAGGAGCGCTTCGACCCCACGGGCACGCTGATCTGATGGCCGGAGCTTCCTGGGACGAGACGCGTGCGCCGCAGCTCGACCTGATCGACGACTGCGTGCACTGCGGCTTCTGCCTGCCCACCTGTCCAACCTACGTGCTGTGGGGCGAGGAGATGGATTCCCCGCGCGGGCGGATCGTGCTGATGAAGCAGGGCCACGAGGAGATCTCGGCGCCGCTGGTTCAGCATCTGGACAACTGCCTGGGCTGCATGGCGTGCGTGACGGCCTGCCCGTCGGGCGTGCAGTACGACAAGCTGCTCGAGGACACGCGCCCGCAGGTCGAGCGCAACTTCGACCGCCCGCCGCTCGAGCGAGCGCACCGCAGGCTCGTGTTCGAGCTGTTCACGCGGCCGGGGCGCATGCGCGCGATCGCGCCCGGCGCCGCGCTCGCGCACCGGCTCGGCTTGCCGCGACTGGCCCGCCGGCCGCGCGTGCGCCGGCTCGCCCCGAAGCTGGCGGCGATGACCGCGATGACCCCGGACGCGTCGGTGCGCAGCGCCCTGTCGCGGCTGCCCGAGCGCTTCGAGGCGCAGGGCGACAAGCGCGGTGAGGTGGCGCTGCTGCAGGGCTGTGTGCAGAGGGTCTTCTTCGGCCACGTGAACCGGGACACGGCGCGCGTGCTGGCCGCCGAGGGCTTCGACGTGCACGTGCCGCAACTGCCGCGCTGCTGCGGTGCGCTGCCGATGCACGCCGGCGCCGACCCGCAGGCGCGCGAGCTGGCCAAGGCGACCATCGAGGCGCTCGAGGGGCACGAGACCGTGATCGTCAACGCCGCCGGGTGCGGCTCGGCGATGAAGGACTACGGCCACGTGCTGCGCGACGAGCCGGACTGGGCGGAGCGCGCCGAGCGCTTCGCGGCCAAGGTGCGCGACGCGAACGAGTTCCTGGTCGAGGTCGGCCCGCGGGCGCCGCGACGGCCGGTGCCGATGAAGGTCGCCTACCACGACGCCTGTCATCTCGCCCACGCGCAGAAGGTGCGCGACCAGCCACGCGCACTGCTGAGCGGGATCCCGGAGCTGGAGCTGGTGGAGCCGCGCGAGTGGGAGCTGTGCTGCGGCTCGGCGGGGATCTACAACCTGGTCGCTCCTGAGCCCGCCGGCGAGCTGGGCGAGCGCAAGGCCCGCAACCTGCTCGACACGGGCGCCGAGGCGGTCGCGGCCGCAAACCCCGGGTGCGCGCTGCAGATCACGGCGCACACCGAGCGGCTCGGCAAGGCACTGCCGGTGCTGCACCCGATGGAGCTGCTGGCCCGCTCGATCGCCTAGGACCGCTGGGTCCCGGGAGCGCCACCCGCCGGCCCGTCCAGGCGGTCGAAGATGCGGAACAGGGCTTGGCGCTGGGCGCGCATCTCAGAGACGAGCTCGTCCGTCAGCGTCCGCAGGGCCACCGTCTGGTCGGCAAGGAAACGACGAAGGTCCAGAAACGCGACCTCGTTGCGGGCCATGACCTGGTTGCTACGAGCCATGATCTTGTTGCTCCGGGCCATGATCTCGTTGCCGCGCTCCATGTGAGCGTCGAGCCGGCGGAGGAGCTCGTCGTGATCCACGAACCCAGTGTTCCAGCGCCGGTGATGCGGGACAAGGCGCGACGGTGACAAGCTCGGCACGGGACCGTTACGTGCCAGACTCACCCGCGTGGCCGCCGCCGAGCGCATGCGCACCGCCCTCGAGGCGGGAGACCTCGACACGGCCGTGGGGTTGCTGGCGCCCGACGTGGTCTTTCGCAGCCCGATCGTGCACAAGCCGTACCAAGGGCCGGAGGCCGTGCGGGCTCTGCTCGAGGGCGTCCTGGCGATCTTCGAGGACTTCCGCTACGAGCGCGTGATCGGCGCGTCCGACGCCGCGGATCACGCCTTGGTCTTCACCACCCGCGTGGGCGACCGCGAGCTCGAGGGCTCCGACTTCCTGCACGAGAACGCCGAGGGCCAGATCGACGAGTTCGTCGTCATGGTCCGACCCCTGACCGGGGCGCTGGCGCTGGCCGAGGCGATGCGCGCGCACTTCGAGGGCGAAGGCGTACCGGCCCCTTAGGGAAGCGGCCACCCGTGCACGGGCTCGTTCGCGTGCATGTGGTCGCGATAGAGCACCGTCATCCGCCGCAGCGCCTCGAGCCGGTCCATGCCGCCCTCGTAGAGCCGGTGGAAGGCGCCGGCCTGCCACGCCGCGCCGTTCTGCATCGTCACGCAGCGGCGCTCGATCACGCCGAGCAGACGGTCGCGGTCGGCCGCGTCGATGCCGGCCTGCTCGAGCCCTTCGTGGGCGGCCGGCAGCAGGCGCCGCAGGACCAGCTCGCTGACAGGCACCTCGCCGACACCCGGCCAGTAGACCTGCGCCTCCAGGCCATCACGCGCGCCGGAGTGGAAGTTCTCCTCGGCCGCCGAGAACGACATGCGTGACCACAGCGGCCGCTCCTCGGCAACGAGTGCCCGGACCAGGCCGTAGTAGAGCGCGGCGTTGGCGCAGATGTCGACCACGGTCGGCCCCGACGGCAGCAGCCGGTTCTCCACCCGCAGGTGGGGCCGGTCGTGCACCACGTCGTAGATCGGCCGATTCCAGCGGTAGACGGTCCCGTTGTGCAGGCGCAGCTCGCCCAGCCCGGGCGTATCGCCGCGCTCGAGCGTCTCCGCCGGATCCTCGGACTCGCACACCGGCAGCAGCGCGGGGAAGTAGCGCACGTTCTCCTCGAACAGGTCGAAGATCGACGTGATCCAGCGCTCGCCGAACCACACCCGCGGGCGCACACCCTGCGCCTTCAGCTCTTCCGGGCGCGTGTCGGTGGCCTGCTCGAACAGCGCGATGCGCGTCTCGCGCCACAGCTCCTTGCCGAAGAAGAACGGCGAGTTGGCCGCCACCGCCACCTGCACCCCCGCGATCGCCTGAGCGGCGTTCCAGAAGCTCGCGAACGCCTCCGGCTCGACCTGCTGGTGAAGCTGCACGCTGGTGCAGGCCGCCTCGGGGGCGATCGTGTCGGCGAACGTCGAGAGGCGCTCCACCCCGGCGATCGAGATCTCCAGGTCCTCGCCGCGCGCCGCGAAGATCTGCTCGTTCAGCAGCTCGTAGCGCGGGTTGTCGCTGAAGCTGTCGCTGGTGAGGTGCTCGTCGCTGACGGTCGGCAGGATCCCGATCACCATCATGTGCGCGCCGACGGTGCGCGCGCTCTCGTCCGCGTGGTTCAGGTCTCGGCGCACGTCTTCTTCGAGCTCAGCGAAGACGCTGTGCTCGAGCAGCCGCGGCGGCACGTTGATCTCGAGGTTGAACCGGCCCAGCTCGGTCTGGAAGTCCGGATCCGCGATCACCTCGAGCGCCTCGGCGTTGAGCATGGCCGGATCGCCGCCCTCGTCGGTGAGGTTCAGCTCGATCTCCAGACCGACCGAGCGGCGGTCGGGGTCGAAGCGCGCCTCGCCCAGCATCCGAGCGAACACGTCGAGGCACGCCCGCACCTTCTGTCGGTAGCGCTGCCGGTCTTCACGCGAGAAGACAGCCCCAGGGACGTCCCGACCCACGGCCGCAGTCTCGCACTGTCTGAGAGGCTTCGCACGTGGTCGCCCAGCGGCTCCGTTCGGTCCTCACGGGTGTACGCGCCCGCAGCGGCGGCCTGGTGGTCGGGGCTTGGGACGGCGACGAGCGCTACACCTGGCACACCCACCCGCTTCCAGACGGTGCCGACTCGATCTTCGAGATCGGGTCGATCACCAAGACCTTCACGGCGACGCTGCTGGCGGACATGGCCCGCGAGGGCCTGGTGGCGCTGGACGACCCGGTGGCCAGGCACCTCCCGCCCGAGGTCCGGATGCCCGGGCATGGCCGGGAGATCACCCTCGAGGACCTGGCCTCGCACCGCTCCGGCCTGCCGCGACTTCCCAAGGGGCTCCTGTGGCCTGCCCTCACGCGCTACCGCCGCGACCCCTACGCACACCTCGACTCCGCATGGCTCGGGGCCGCGGTGGAGCGTACCCAGCCGCGGCGCGAGCCCGGGCGCCGGGCCTCGTACTCGAACTACGGGCCGGGCCTGCTCGCCTACGCCCTCGCCCAGCGCGCGGGCTGCACCTACGACGCGCTCGTGCAGCGACGGATCTGCGAGCCGCTCGCGCTGCGCGACACGGGCACGTCTGTCGACGGCGGGCGCCTCGCCCAGGGCCACTCCCGGTTTGGCCGCCCGGTCCCACACTGGCACTTCGACGCCCTCGCCGGGGCCGGCGCCCTGCGCTCGACGGCCGCGGACCTGCTGACGTTCCTCGCGCTGCACGCCGGCGAGCCGACCGGTCCGCTGGCGCACGCCGCGCGCGAGACCCACACGGAACGTGCCAGCGGGGGGCGGACGGCGTTCGGGCTCGGCTGGATAATCCTGCCGCCGCGCCGCGGACTCCCGTTCCAGACGCTCTTCCACGACGGTGGGACAGGCGGCTTTCGCAGCCTGGCCGGCGTCGTGCCCGAACGGCGCCTCGCTGTCGTGCTGCTGTCGAGCGAGGTGCGCGGACTCGCCGGGCTCGGACTGCGCGTGCTGCGGGCCCTCGTCTGAGTGCACGCTGTCCCTATCCTCGACCGCTCATGTCGACTCAGTACGTGTTCACGATGTACAAGCTGTCCCGCATCCATCCGCCCGACAAGCGGGTGCTCGAGGACATCTCGCTCTCATTCCTGCCCGGCGCCAAGATCGGCGTGCTGGGCGCGAACGGTGCCGGCAAGTCCACCCTGCTGCGGATCATGGCCGGCCGCGACACCGACTACCGCGGCGAGGCCCAGCTTGCCCCCGGCGCAGCCGTCGGGCTGCTCGAGCAGGAACCACAGCTCGACCCGGACAAGGACGTGCGCGGCAACGTCGAGGACGGCGTGCGGGAAGTGCGCGACATGCTCGACCGCTTCAACGAGCTCGCGGCCAGCTACTCCGAGGACAACGCCGACGAGTTCGCCCGCCTGCAGGACCGCATCGAGGCCGCCGACGCATGGCAGCTGGACACCACCGTGGAGATCGCCATGGACGCGCTGCGCCTCCCACCCGGGGATGCCGACGTGGGCACGCTGTCGGGCGGCGAGCGCCGCCGGGTCGCGCTCTGCCGGCTGCTGCTGACGGCGCCCGACCTGCTGCTGCTCGACGAGCCCACCAACCACCTCGACGCCGAGTCCGTGGCCTGGCTCGAAAAGCACCTGGAGGACTACAAGGGCACGGTCGTGGCCGTGACCCACGATCGCTACTTCCTCGACAACGTCGCGGGCTGGATCCTCGAGCTCGACCGCGGCCGTGGCATCCCCTTCAAGGGCAACTACTCGGCCTGGCTCGAGCAGAAGCAGGCGCGGCTCGCCCAGGAGGAGCGCCAGGAGTCGGCGCGGCGGCGCACGATCGCGCGCGAGCTGGAGTGGGTGCGCGAGTCGCCGCGAGCCCGGCGCACCAAGTCGCGCGCCCGCCTCAACCGCTACGAGGCGCTGCTGGCCGAGGAGAAGGCGGTCAAGCTCGACTCCGTCCAGATCCACATCCCGGCAGGGCCCCGCCTGGGCGATGTGGTGCTGGAGGCCGACGGCGTGCGCAAGGGCTACGGCGAGCGCCTGCTGATCGAGGACCTCTCGTTCTCCCTGCCGCCGGCCGGAATCGTCGGGGTGATCGGCCCCAACGGCGCCGGCAAGACCACCCTGTTCCGCATGATCGTCGGCGAGGAGGAGCCCGACGCCGGGGCGCTGCGTCTCGGCGAGTCCGTCGAGCTGGCCTACGTGGACCAGAGCCGCGACGTGCTCGACGCCGACAAGTCCGTCTGGGAGGAGATCTCGGACGGCTACGACACGATCAAGGTCGGCGAGCGGGAGATGAACTCGCGCGCGTACGCGGCCGGGTTCAACTTCAAGGGCTCGGACCAGCAGCGCAAAGTCGGCGCCCTCTCGGGTGGCGAGCGCAACCGCGTGCACCTCGCCAAGCTGCTGCGCCGCGGCGGCAACCTGCTGCTGCTCGACGAGCCGACCAACGACCTCGACGTCGACACCCTGCGCGCGCTCGAGGAGGCGCTGCTGTCGTTCGCGGGCTGCGCGGTGATCATCTCGCACGACCGCTGGTTCCTCGATCGCGTGGCCACGCACGTGCTCGCGTTCGAGGGCGATTCGCAGGTCGCGTGGTTCGAAGGCAACTTCGAGGCATACGAAGAGCACCGACGGGGCACGTTGGGCGCTGAGGCCGATCGGCCACACCGGATCACCTACAAGAAGCTGACGAGGGCGTGATGATCGAGATCAGGGCAAACGTCGACGAGCGCTGGGACGAGGTGCTCAGCGACGACGGGCTGGCGCTGGTGGGCCGGCTGCACGAGCAGCTCGACGGCCGCAGGCGCGAGCTGCTGCGCGCGCGAGAGCAGTGCCAGGCCGAGCTGGACGCCGGCGGGACGCTCGAGTTCGTCGCGGCGCCGGAGGAGTTCACGGTGGCGCCGGTCCCCGAGGCGTTGCAGGACCGGCGCGTGGAGATCACCGGGCCTACGTCGCGCAAGATGGTCATCAACGCGCTCAACTCGGGCGCCCGCGGCTTCATGGCCGACTTCGAGGACTCCAACTCCCCGTACTGGTCGAACATGGTCGGCGGTCAGGTCAACCTCGCTGACGCCGTACGCGGCTCGATGGAGCACGAGGAGAACGGCAAGCGGTACAGCCTCGACGAGGACCACGCCGTGCTGCTGGTGCGCCCGCGTGGCCTGCACCTCCCCGAGCGACACCTGCAGGTCAACGGCGACCACGTGGCGGGCGCGTTCATGGACTTCGGGCTCTACGTGCACCGCAACGCCGAGGCGTTGCTGGAGCGCGGCAGCGGGCCGTACTTCTACATCCCCAAGCTCGAGTCGGCGCGCGAAGCAGCGCTCTGGCGCGACGCCTTCCTGATCGCCGAGCACGCGCTCGGCCTGGACCGCGGCACGATCAAGGCGACCGTGCTGATCGAGACGGTGCCGGCGGCGTTCGAGATGGACGCGATCCTGTACGAGCTGCGCGACCATGCCGCCGGTCTCAACGCGGGGCGCTGGGACTACATCTTCTCGGTGATCAAGCGCTTCCGCTCGCGACCCGACTTCGTGCTGCCGAACCGCTCCGACGTGACGATGACCGTGCCGTTCATGCACGCCTACTCGGAGCTGCTGGTGCAGACCTGCCACGCACGCGGCGCGCACGCCATGGGTGGCATGTCGGCCGTGATCCCGTCGCGCACGGACGAGGAGGCCAACCGGGAGGCCTTCGAGGCCGTGCGCGAGGACAAGGAGCGCGAGGCCGGGGCCGGCTTCGACGGCACCTGGGTGGCTCACCCCGACTCGGTGCCGGTGGCGACGAAGGCGTTCGACGAGGTGCTCGGCGACCGCCCCAACCAGGTGGACCGCCTGCGTGACGACGTCTCCGTCGGCGCCCCCGAGCTGCTCTCGGTGGCGCAGACGCCGGGCGAGATCACCGAGAAGGGCCTGCGCCTGAACGTGAACGTGGGGATCCAGTACGTGTCGTCGTGGCTGCGCGGCAACGGCGCCGCGGCGATCTACGGCCTGATGGAGGACGCGGCCACGGCGGAGATCTCCCGCGCCCAGGTGTGGCAGTGGATCGAGCACGGCGAGGTGCTCGACGACGGCCGACCGATCACCGCCGACCTTGTCCGGGAGCTGGCCGGCGAGGAGCTGGAGAAGATCCGCGCCGAGATCGGCGACGACGAGTGGTTCGAGGAGCAGGGCCGCCCGGAGCTGTCACGCGCGGTCTTCGAGCAGGTCGCGCTGAGCGGCGGGGAGTTCGTGGAGTTCCTGACGCTGCCGGCCTATGAGGAGCTGCTGAAGCTGGAGCGGTAGCCGGCCGAGCCCTCGGGCTACGCCGCTTCGTCGCGGCGCTCGGCTTCGCGCAGCTCGCGCAGGGCGCGCTTGCGCTCCTCGCGGCTGGTGCGCTCCAGGATGAGCACGCCGTCCAGGTGGTCGATCTCGTGCTGGATCACCCGCGCCTCTAGGCCTGAGGCCTCAACGACCCGCTCCTCGCCGTCCTCGTCGCGGCCGCGCACCCGCACGTGGACCGGGCGGTCGACGTCGACGATCACGCCGGGGATCGACAGGCAGCCCTCCTCGCCGGCCTCGAGGTCCTCGCTCGTCCACTCGAGCTCGGGGTTGGCGAGCGCGGTCAGGGGCGCGTCGGGACCAACGCGGTAGACCAGCAGCCGCTGCGAGATCCCGAGCTGTGGCGCCGCAAGCCCGACGCCGAGGGCGTCGTTCATGAGGCCGGCCATCCGGCTGACCTGCCGGCGCAGCGACTCGTCGAAGCGGTCGACCGGCGTCGCGCGCGACTTCAGGACCGGGTCGCCCAGGCGGCGGATGAACGACATCGCCGCCACCCGACGTGCCTCGACCTCTGGGTCGAGCGGGGGCGGGCCTTCCTCCTCTTCCTGGGTGGTGACCTCGAGGTCGGCCTCGGCGGGCGCCTCGACCTCGACCGGTCTGGTCTCCCTGTCCTGCGCCATGGGTCGCGAGTCTAGCTGCCCGACTACTGCGGATCCACGTCCACCGCGAACGCCGCCGCGCCATATCGGCGGTCGGCCGCCACCTCCTCCACCGCCGCCCGCACGGCCGCGATGGCGGGGTCGCGCTCGCGCGAGCGGATCACGAGCTGAGCGCGGTGGCGCGCCTGCCGGCGAAACAACGGCGCCGGGCCGAGGACCGGCACCCCGGCGGCCTCGACCAGCTCGCGCACCGCGGTGGCCGCCTCGTTCTCCGGCCCGGCCTCGGACGCCGAGCAGACCACACGGATCAGGTGCCCGTAGGGCGGATACGCGAACGCCTCGCGTCGCGGCAGCTCGTCCGCGAGGAAGCCGCTCGAGTCGTGCGCGGCCGCGTGGCGCAGGGCGCGCGCCTCCGGCTCCAGCGCCTGCACGACCACGCGCCCGCCGCGCTCCCCCCGGCCGCTGCGCCCCGCCAGCTGGGCCACCAAGGCGAACGTGCGCTCCTCGGCGCGGAAGTCGGGGAACCGCAGCGTGGCGTCGGCGTCGAGCACCACGCCGAGCGTCACGTCCGGGAAGTCGTGCCCCTTGGCCACCATCTGGGTGCCGACCAGCACGCCGGCGTCGGCGGCCTCGAACGCGCGCAGCACGCCGGTGACGCCGGACCCGGCGGCCACGTCCGAGTCGAGCCTGAACACGGGCAGAGGTCGCACCAGCTCCTCCAGCTCGCGCTCGAGCTGCTCGGTGCCGGTGCCGTGGCGCGCCACCGAGACCGAGCCGCAGTCCGCGCACTCCGAGGGCACCCGGGCGCGGTGTCCGCAGTGGTGGCAGGCCAGCTCTCCGGCAGCCTGGTGGAGCACCAGCGTCACGTCGCAATCGGGGCACTCCCAGACGCGCCCACAGAGCCGGCACGAAAGGAAGTTCGACCAGCCGCGGCGGTTGAGCAGCACGATCGCCTTCTCTCCGCGGCGGCGGACGCCGTCGAGCTCCCGGCGCGTGCGCTCGTGCAGGGGGCCGGCCACCCCGGCCATGGACACCAACTCCACCGCCGGCAGGCCGCGCCCGTCCACCCGCTCGCTCAGCTCGAGCCGCTCGTAGCGCACCATGCTCTCCGGGCGCGGCGTTGCGCTGCCCACCAGCAGCTGGGCGCCCTCGAGCTCCGCCCGCCGCTCTGCCACCACGCGGGCGTCGTAGCGCGGATCGCCCTCCTGCTTGTAGGACGAGTCGTGCTCCTCGTCGATCACGATCAGCCCGAGGTCGTCGAAGGGAGCGAAGACCGCCGAGCGCGGGCCCACGCACACGCGCGCCTCGCCGCGGCGCAGGCGCCACCACTCGTCGTAGCGCTCGCGCGCGGACAGCTGGGAGTGCATGATCGCCACGGCGTCGCCGAAGCGCTCGACGAAGCGGCCCGCGGTCTGCGGGGTGAGCGCGATCTCGGGCACGAGCACGATCGCCGAGCGCCCGCGCTCCAGCGCCGCCGCCACCGCGCGCAGGTAGACCTCGGTCTTGCCGCTGCCCGTCACGCCGTGCAGCAGCAGCGGCGCGCTCGGCCGCTCCATCCGCGCGACGATCGACTCGAGCGCCGCGCTCTGGGCCGCCGTCGGCTCCACGCCGCCGGACCGCGCTCCGACGCCGTCGATCCGCGGTCGCCGCGACGCCTCGGCCGCCTGCTCCAGCGACACGAGCCCGCGCCGCTCGAGGCTGCGCAGCGTGGAGTGGTCGCCACCCGCCAGCCGCGCGACCGATGACGCGGTCGCCGGTCCCGACGCCAGGATCTCCAGCACGGCGCGCTGCCGCTCGCCCAGCCGCCCGCCGTCCTCCAACGCCGAGCGGCCCTCGTCGGTGAGCGTGGCCCGCAGCGAGCGCCGGGGCCGCAGCGGGCGCCCCGACCCGGTGCCCGTGCCCGGCGGCAGCACCAGCGCGAGGCCGCGCGCGGGGGTCGAGACGTACTCCTGCGCCACCCACAGCCCGAGGCGCACGAGCGTCTCGGGCACGTCGGCCTCGAGCGCGGACAGCGGCTCGACGAGCCGGTCGGCGGGCACGTCGCTGGAGCTGGCCAGGTCCACGACGACGCCGAGCAGGCGGCGCCGACCGAACGGCACGACCAGCATGCTGCCCACGCCCACGCCCGCCAGGGAGTCGCCCAAGAGGTAGTCGAACGGGCCGCGCAGCGAGCGCGCGGGCGTGAGCGGCTCGACCTTGGCGATCACCGTCCCGACGCTACGTGGAGTCCCGGACGACCGGGAATCAGCTGCTGCGGCGGACTTCGAGCAGGTAGGCGACCATCACCTGCTGGTCTCCGAACGACATGTGGTAGGCGTCGGTCAGCTTTTCCACGTGCTCGATGTGCTCGTGCCCGCGCTGGAACAGGTCGGTGACCTCGAAGAAGGAGTAGTCGACCACCTTCGCCTCGAAACCGCGCTCGGCCAGCAGCGCGGCCGTGCGCTCCTGGCTGAGGATCGACAGCTGCATCAGGTAGGCCACCCCGTCCTCGGCCAGCGCCTCGGGGAGCTTGGTGATCAGGTGGTCGAGCAGGTTGCGCCCCCAGTAGTCGAGCGGGCGGTGGGTGCTCACCTGCTCGGCCGGGTCGACGGGCATCTGGTAGAGGCTCGCCACGATCAGCTCGTAGCGTTCCTCCGGCACCCAGGGGTAGAGGTCGACGGCGGCCCCGCTGACGCGATCGGCGACGCCGTTGCGGAAGGCGTTGGAGAGGGTGTTCGACACGGCCCGCTCGTCGATGTCGATCGCGTGCACGTGAGCCGCCCCGTTCAGCGCGAGCTGCACGGTGAGGATGCCGGTGCCGCAGCCGATGTCGAGGCAGCGCTGGCGGTTGCCGAGGCGCTCCTCGAACAGGTGGCGCCACGCCAAGAAGCTGCCTTGGGTCGGGACGAACACGCCCTCGTCGACGGCGATCTGCGGCACCGGCAGGGGGAACAGCTCACGGCCCTTGAGGTCGCGCCAGGGCGGCGGCTCGACCGTCCGCGCGGGCGCCTCCAGCCCGGCCCCGTTCGCCTCCACAAGCCGATCGAGACGGCGGCTGCCCGGCTTGGTCCCGGCCAGGCGCTCGCGCGCTGCGCCGATCAGGTCCGGCCCGACGCCGCAGCAGCCGCCGATGATCTGGGCTCCCTCCTCGCGCCACTGAAGCGCCATCGCCGCGTATTCGTCGCCGGTGACCTGGCGGTCGAAGCGCCAGCCGTCGTTGGTGAGGTAGCCGAGGTTGGGGTAGACGCCGAGCGGCATGTCGGTGAAGTCGCGCAGCCAGGAGACCATCCCGGGCACGTGGTCGGGCGGGATGCAGTTGATCAGCAGGGCGCCCACACCCATCTCCTCGAACCGGCGCGCCGCCCGACCGAACAGGTCGCCCTCCGGGCCGCCCCAGTGCTGGCCGTAGACGCCGCATACGCCGTGCCGGCAACGCCTGAAGCTGAGCCAGACCGGCAGCCCGGTCTCGAGCAGCGTCTCCACGGTGACGTAGATCGACGGCCCTACGAGCGAGAGCGTCTCCACGAGAATCAGGTCCGGCGGGTCCTCTTCGAGCGGGCGGGCCAGCAGGCGGATCGTCTCCTGGCCCTCGGGGCTGTCGACCTCGCCGTTGAGGCTGAACGCCACCGCACACTCGCCCGCGCGGCCCTCCTGGTCGATCGCCTCGCGCACCAGGCCGAGGCCGCGCCGCGCCACGTCCATCCAGTGCACCGGCCGCGTGCTCTCCCACAGGCGCGGGCCGTCCTCCCGCAGCGCGCTGGGCAGACCCCACGTGTTCGTGGAGATGACGTCGCAACCGATCTGCGCATAGCGCCGGTGCACGTCGCGCACCTGGTCGGGCGCCCGCACGAGCGCGCGCGTGCCCCAGAGACCCTCGTCGTCGCCCGGGCGGTCGCCCGCGCCGTGCAGCTCCGTGGCGGTGCCGCCGTCGAGCACGACGCAGCGGTCGGACGCGATCAGCTCGGCGATCCGCGCGTACGCGGTGGCCGGGCGTTCAGTCTCTCTCTGAACCGTCATCTCCCGTTGGACAGTGTTACTCGCTCGAACGGCCCTGCCACCTCCCGACCGAGAGGTATTCCCTTCCCTTCGGGAGGGAGCCGACGCATCAGCGCCCGATCAGCTGCACGTAGCGCGACGCCGCCTCCACCCGGTTCGCCGCCCTCAGCTTGCGCAGGATGTTCTTGACGTGGAACTTCACGGTGCCTTCCGACACGACGAGCTCGTTGGCGATCGCCTTGTTGCTGTCGCCGCGGGCGATCAGGCGCAGGACGTCGAGCTCGCGGCGGGTGAGCAGCTCGCGTAGGCGGGACAGGTCCGGGTCGGCCGCCGGGACGGCCGCCGGACGCACCGCGGCACCTGCGGGGTCGGCGTCGACCTCCAGCTCGATCGCCCCCTCGGACAGCTCCGCGGCCATCGCGTCGGTCCACGCGACCAGCTCGCGCAGCTGACGGCGCTGTTGGCGCACGCGCCGGCGCAGCACGGCGCGCTCGAACAGCTGGGCGAAGCCGTCGGCGAACGCCCACGCGGCGTCGCGCTCGAGCGACTCCACCTGCCGGTCGACGTAGGCGCCGTGGAAGAACCCGATCGCCGCGCCGTCGAGCACGATCGGCGCGGCCACGTACGAGAGGCCGTCCTCGACGGGAATCGGTGGATTGCGCACCGGCCGCTTGCCGCCCGGCTGGCTGACGATCGTGGCGCGCCGCCGGCGCATCAGCTCCGTCTCGACCACCGGGTACTCGAGCACCAGCGGGTCCTCGCGCAGCGCCTCCGCCGCGCGCTCGGCGCCGTCCTCGTCCTCACGGAAGTAGGCCTGCACCGGAACCAGCGTCGAGTCCTTGACCTGGCTCAGCAGCACGCGATCGAGCCCCGTGCTCGCGCTCAGCTCGGCGGGGGCGCGGCGCAGGATCTCGCTGACCGGGCCCAGCTCGCGCAACCGGCCGAGCGCGGCCCGGACCCGCTCGAGCGCTTCCAGGCGCTGTACCAGCCGCTGTTCCACCAGCTCGCGCTGCACCTGATGAAGCTCCATCAGGGTCGACCAGAGGTCGGCGCGGCCAGGATTTCCGTCGCGCAGCTCGTCGATCACCGTGCGCAGGGCGTCCTCGACCTCCCGGTGGGCGGTGTGGAAGTCGGCGACCTTTGGCAGCGCGTCCGACGCCGGCGCCGACAGCACCGCCGCCACGTGCCGCATCGCGGTCGCGACCCGCGCATCGAGCTCCTCGTCACCCGCCCGCGCCGGCCGCGAGACGTCAACCGCACCCATGCCGATACCTTACCTTCCGAGTAGGTTTGGGCCACCCTTTTGGGAAGGAATGCCCCGCGTCAGCCGAGCGGCCGGTGCGCCGCCTGCAGCAGCTCGAGCGCCGCGTTGCCCACCGGGGCCAGGCCGTACTCGCCGCCGACCTCGCAGAGCGCCTGCCACACCGCGTTCGGGTGGCCCTGCTCGAACAGCATCAGGAAGTTGTCCTCGCCCTCGCGCAGGACCGTCACCGGCGAGCCGCCCAGCTCACCGTCGGCCACCTCGTGAACCTCGAGCTCCGCCGGCAGACCGGCGGCGCCGATGATCCGGGCCGAGCGCGGCCCCAGCAGCGACAGCGCCGCGGACTCCGTCAGCAGCTCGGTGGTCACCGCGAGCCCCGCGGTCGAGATCGCCCGCGCGGTCACCTGGCGCCAGCGGGCGACCGCGCTCGGGCCACCGGCCACGATCGCGCGGCGCGCGGTCGTGCGGCAGCACCAGGTGCCGCCGACGCACAGGGCCCGTCCCGCCGGCGGGACGCCATTCGAGATCGCGGCCGCGAGCACGTGGTCCAGCATCGTCTCGGGCCCGGTGACCGCCAGCTGGCGGATGTTGGAGCGGTCGACCAAGCCGGCTGCCTTGGTGCTCACCGCGATCTCCGCCGACACCGACCCGTAGTGCGCAACGACGGGCACGCCGTCGCGCTGGGCCATGACGGCGCCCGGGGGACGCAGCGGGTCATAAGCCGTCTCGGCGGGAACCGTGCCCATGGACGCGATGCTAGACCGGGTTAGGGCCCTGCGCACTGCTCCGAATGTAGGTCTTCCCTATCCATTTGGGAGGGTTGCGGGTGGTCTGCCTGACTGTATCCTCGAATCGTGAGGGCACGGGAACGCATCCTAAATACGGCCTATGACCTGTTCAGCAGGCACGGCATTCGCGCCGTCGGGGTGGACCGGATCGTCGCCGAGTCGGGGGTGGCCAAAATGAGCCTGTACCGGCACTTCCCCTCGAAGGACGACCTGGTCCTCACCTTCCTGCAGGAGCGCGAGCAGCGCTGGACCAACGAGTGGTTGCGTGCCGAGGCCGAGCGACGCGGCAACACGCCGGCCGAGCGCATGCTGGCGATCTTCGACGTCTTCGGCGAGTGGTTCGTCGTCGACGACTTCGAGGGCTGCTCGTTCATCAACGTGCTGCTCGAGTTCGACGACCGGGAGCACCGCGTGCGCCAGGCCACCGTCCAGCACCTGAAGAACATCCGCGCGTTCCTGCGTGAGCTCGCGACCGCGGCCGGCGCCGCCGATCCCGAGGCGCTCGCCCACCAGTGGCACATTCTGATGAAGGGCTCGATCGTCGCCGCCGGTGAGGGCGACCAACTCGCGGCCACGCGGGCACGCCAGATCGGCGAGCTGCTGCTGGAGCGCGAGGCGATCGCCGTCTAGCCCACGGCGAGCCGCTCCGCGGCCATCCGCGTCCCCTCGACGCGGTTGGTCATCTTCTGGAACGCCACCTCGCGGGCGAAGTCCGGCGACCCGTGGTTGGGCTTCTCGTCGATGCTGAACGGCGAGAAGCCGCAGTCGTCCGTGGCTCCGAGGCGTTCCTTGGGGATGAAGTCCGCGGCGCGGACGAGCGCGTCGCACACCTCTTGCGGGCTCTCCACGCGCGGATTCTGCGGGTTGATGACGCCGATGTAACACATCTGCGTCACGCCGTTGGCGTCCTCGCGGCTGTGCTTGCCGATCGACTCGTACACCGAGTCCTTGTCCCGCTCGCTGGCGAGCTGGATCAGGAAGTAGCCCGCGTTGATCTGGAACATGTGCGGGAGCAGGTCGTTGTAGGGCACGTCGGCGCTGTGCACCGAGTCGCGGTCGCCGCCGGGACAGGTGTGGATCCCGATGTTGACCCGCTCCTCGGGCGAGAAGCGGTCGAGGACGCGGTTGTTGAGCTCGATGAAATGCGGCAGCATCCCGGCGCCCGTCCACGGGTTGCGAGGGTCGTTGCGCGTGGCGAGCCGGCCCTCGGTGAAGTCGACCGACACCCGCTCCGCGCCGGCCGCGAAGGCACCGCGAATGTCCTTCTCGGTCTCGTTGGTGAGGTCCTCCTCGAACTGCTCGCGCGGGTAGTCCGGCACCTCCTCGTCGAGGGGATAGAGCAGCGCCAGCATGGACGGTGCGATCACGGCCTGCTTCATCGGCTTGGTCGCGTACTTGATCGACTTCTCGAGCGTGTCGGCGGCGTAGGTCTTGTACCGGAAGGGGCCGCCGGTCAGCCGCGGCAGCTGACGGTGGTGGCCGTCCGAGAAGATCGCGAAATACTGGCCGCCGGTGGGCGCGAGGTTCTCGCCAAGGCCGGTGCCGGCAAGGGTGTCGGTGATCGGGTAGGTGGCGAAGCTCGACCAGCGCTGCTCACCGTCGGAGACGATCGGCGCACCGGTGGCCTCGCCGTTCTCGATCGACTCCTTGACGGCCGCGTCCTGCTCGCTCTCGAGCTCCTCCTGGCTGATCGTGCCGGCGTCGTAGTCGGCGTAGGCCGCCTGCAGCTTCGACGGGCGCGGCAGCGAGCCGACCGGTTCAGTGGGGATCCCCGTGGCGGTCCGCGGGTCGTAGGACATGTGCACTCCTCTCTCAAGAGACAGACCTGTCTCAACACTTGTTACCCAACCAGAGCGGGAGGGCAACGTCAACCGCCCCGCCGTTCGGTCACGATGTGACACGTGGACTTCGAGGCTGAGGGGCTGCTGAACGGGCTCGACGACGAGCAGGCGCGCGCCGCGCGGCTGGACCTGCTGCGCACGCTCGAGCAGGACGGGTTCCCGCTCGAGGAGCTGCGCCGGGCCACGCTCGAGGGTCGCCTGGCCCTGCTCCCGTTAGAGCGGGTGCTGGCCGCGGAGCAGCCCCGCTACACGCAGGAGGAGGTGGCCGAGCAGACCGGGCTCGATCCCGACTTCCTGGCCGAGGCCCGCCGCGCGGTCGGCGCCCCGGCGATCGAGCGGGACGTGCGTCTGCTGACCGAGGACGACCTCGAGCTCGCACAGGGCGCGGCCGCCCTGCTCGCCGCCGGCATCGACCGCGAGCAGTTCCTGGACCTGACGCGCTTGATGAGCCAGGCGATGAGCAACGTCGCGGCCGGCTTCATGTCGATCTTCGGCGAGGCGCTGTTGCGCCCCGGCGACAACGAGCGCGACCTGGGCCTGCGCTACGCGGAGTCGCTGCGCAACCTCGGCCCGCTGGCCGCGCCGACGCTCAGCCACATGCTCAACCTGAGGATGCGCGAGGTGATCCGCAACGCGGCCGTGGGTACGGCGGAGCTGCGCAGCGGCCACCTGCCGGGGGCGCAGCCGGTGACGGTCGGGTTCGTGGACATCGTGGGCTTCACCCGCCTGGGCGAGGAGATCCCGCCCGAGGACCTGGGCGAGCTGGTGCGCGACTTCGAGCGCTCCGTGGAGCGCGCCGTGATCGCGCCGGTGCGGCTGGTCAAGACGATCGGCGACGCGGCGATGCTGGTCTCACCCTCCCCCGGCCCGGTGGTCGACGCGGTGCTCGGCCTGGTCGAGCGGTCGCGCGACGACGAGGAGGAGCTCCCGCTGCTACGCGGAGGAGTCGCGTCAGGTGAGGCGCTGCAGCGAGCCGGCGACTGGTACGGGCGGCCCGTGAACCTGGCCGCGCGGCTGACCTCCTTCGCCCGACGCGGCACGGTCGTCTCGTCCAAGGACGTGCACGACGCCGCCCCGGACGACTATGCGTGGTCGTTCGCCGGCAATCGCCGCTTCAAGGGCGTCGGCGAGGACGTGCCGGTCTACCGGGTGCGCCCGGCCGCAGAGCGCCCGCGCTAGGCGTTGGCCGGCTCTGGGTTGCCCAGTCCGGCGGCTTCGCGTAGGGCGTCGGCCTTGTCGGTCTTCTCCCAGGTGAAGTCGTGGTCTTCGCGGCCGAAGTGGCCGTAGGCGGCGGTCTTCTGGTAGATCGGGCGGTGCAGGTCCAAGGTCTGGCGAAACGCGCCGGGGCGCAGGTCGAAGTGCTCGTCCACCAGCCGCGCGATCTCCGAGCGGGCGACCTTCTCGGTCCCGAACGTCTCGACCATCACCGACACCGGGTGCGCCACCCCGATCGCGTAGGCCACCTGCACCTCGCAGCGGTCCGCCAACCCCGCCGCGACCACGTTCTTGGCCACATAGCGCGCGGCATAGGCCGCCGAGCGGTCGACCTTCGACGGGTCCTTGCCGCTGAACGCCCCACCCCCATGGCGAGCCATGCCGCCATAGGTGTCGACGATGATCTTGCGGCCCGTCAGCCCGCAATCCCCGACCGGCCCGCCGACCACGAACTTGCCCGTCGGGTTGACGAGGAAGTTGCGGCCGCTGTCGTCGAGCAGCTTCTTCTCGTCATAGAGCTCGCCCGGCAGGATCGGGTGCACCACGTGCTCCCACAGATCCGGCTTGATCATCGTCTCGCCGTCCACCCCATCCTTGTGCTGGGTCGAGATCAAAACCCGCTCGATCTCGATCGGATGGCCGTTCTCGTAACGGACCGTCACCTGCGTCTTGCCGTCCGGACCCAGATAGCCGATCTCGCCCGCGCGGCGCACCTCCGCCAGACGGTGCGCGAGCTTGTGCGCCAGCGCGATCGGCATCGGCATCAGCTCGCGCGTCTCCCTAGTCGCGAACCCGAACATCATCCCCTGATCGCCAGCGCCAGCCACATCAAGCTCGTCATCGTCAGCCGGGTCGGTGCGCGCCTCATAGGCCTTGTCCACACCCTGAGCGATATCCGGCGACTGCTCATCGATCGCCGTGATCACCGCGCACGAATCGCAATCGAACCCATAGCGGCTCTCCGAATAGCCGATCCGACGGATCGTCTCCCGCGCGATCCGCGGGATATCCACGTACACATCGGTCGTGATCTCGCCCGACACCACCACCAACCCCGTGTTCACCAACGTCTCACAAGCAACGCGGCCGGTCGGGTCCTCCGCCAACACCGCATCCAACACACCATCGGAAATCTGGTCAGCCATCTTGTCCGGATGACCCTCCGTCACCGACTCCGAAGTGAACAAGTACTCGTTGTCTGAAAGCGGCTGCGTCGTCATGGGTCGGGGAAGGGTACAGACCGGATGCGCGATACGGACGCGCTCAGCCCGAGCGGCCGCGGCTGGTCTTGAAGTCGATCACCAGCGGCACCCCGAACAGCCCGTAGCGGTCGCGCAGCCGGTTCTCGAGGAAGTAGGCGTAGTCGCGCGTGAGCAGGCCGCGGTTGTTGACCTGAACCGCGAAGCGCGGCGGGCTCGTCTCGAACTGGGCCATGTAGTACATGCGCAGCCGCTTCCCGCGCACCGCGGCGGGCTCGCGCAGGCTCTGGAGGTCGCCGAGGAAGCGGTTCAGCTCCGGCGTGGGGATCGACTGCGACGAGCGGTCGGCCAGCCGCAGCGCCTCCGCCACGAGCCGCTTGAGACCACGCCCGGACTTCGCCGACACGGCCATCACCTGCGGGCGCTGGCGCAGCTTCTTGGCCACGCGCGCCTTGGCGTCCTCTAGGTCACTCTGCGTGACGTCCCACTTGTTCAACGCGATCACCGTCGCGCACTTCTTCTTCATCGCCATCTCGGCGATGCGGAAGTCCTCGCTGGTCACGCCCTCTGACGCGTCGCAGACGACGATCGCCACCTGTGCGCGGTCGGCGGCCTGCTCGGAGCGCAGCTGCGCGTAGTAGTCGATCGACCCGGCGACCTTGGTGCGGCGGCGCAGGCCCGCGGTGTCGACCAGCACCACCTCCTGGCCCTCGAATTCGATGCGCGTGTCGATCGAGTCGCGCGTGGTGCCCGCCGTCGGGGTGACGATCACTCGCTCCTCGCCGAGCAGCCGGTTGAGCAGCGACGACTTGCCCACGTTCGGACGCCCGATCAGCGCCAGGCGCGGGGCGTCCTCCTGCTCGTCAGCGTGCTCGGGGAGGCGCTTGACGATCAGGTCGAGCAGGTCGCCGGTGCCCAGTCCCTGGGTGGCGGAGACCGGCAGCGGCTCGCCCAGACCGAGCGCGTAGAACTCCGACGCCAGGCCCTGCTGGGTGCCCTCGTCGACCTTGTTGGCGACCACGATCACCGGCACCGGCCCGCCACGCAGCTCGCGCGCGAGCTCGGCGTCGCCGGCGCGCAGGCCGGCCCGCGCGTCGACCACCAGCACGGCCAGCTCGGCGTCGGCGAGCGCCGCCAGCGCCTGGCGGCGGATCTCGTCGGCCATCTCGTGCTCACCCGCGAAATCCACCCCGCCCGTGTCCACCAGCGTGAAGGGGAGCCCGTTCCAGTCGGCGTCGATCTCCTTGCGGTCGCGCGTCACCCCCGCCTGCTCGTGCACCACGGCCTCGCGCGACTCCGACAGGCGGTTGACCAGCGTGGACTTGCCGACGTTGGGGTAGCCGACGACCGCGACCTTGGAGCGCTTCATCGCGCCGCGTGGACCAGCGCGGCGATCTCCTCGACCACGTCGTCCACCTCCCGGCCGGTGGTGTCGAGCGCCAGCGCGCCGGGCGCCATCTGCAGCGGCGAGTGCTCGCGCTCCTCGTCCTGGGCGTCGCGCAGCGCCTGGTCGCGCAGCACGGTCTCGAAGTCCGTGCCCAGCTCGGCCGCGCGGCGGCGGGCGCGCTCCTCGGGGCTCGCGGTCAGGAAGATCTTCACCGGCGCGTCGGGCGCGACGACCGTGCCGATGTCGCGACCCTCGACCACCCAGTCGCCCCGCTCGAGCAGCTCGCGCTGCTTGGCCACCAGCGCGGCGCGAACCTTGGTGTTGGTGGCGACGCGCGAGGCGGCCTCGGACACGTCCGGCGAGCGCAGCTCGTCCGTAACGTCCTCGCCGTTGACGAGCACGCGGTCGCCGAGCTGGATGTCGAGGCTCTCGGCGTGCTCCGAGGCCGCGCCGCCGTCGCGCCGGGTGAGCAGCCCCACGGCCCGGTACATCGAGCCCGAGTTGAGGTAGGTGAAGCCGAGCGCGCGCGCCAGCGCACGCGCCACGCTGCTCTTGCCCGCCCCCGCGGGCCCGTCGATGGCGACGACCATGCCAGGCAGGCTATTCGTGCTCAGCCGACCAGAGCGGCGAGATCGCGCTCGAAGCCCGGGTACGACACCGCGGCCGCCCCCATGTCGCGGACCTCCACGCCCTCCTGCGAGGCCAGGCCCGCCACCGCCCCGAGCATCGCCAGGCGGTGGTCGCCCAGCGAGTCGATCGTGCCGCCGCGCAGCGGACTCCCATCCCCGCGCACGACGAAGCCGTCGTCGGTCTCCTCGATATCGGCGCCGAGACCGCGCAGCCCCTCCACGACCGCAGCGATCCGATTGGACTCCTTGAAGCGCAGCTCCTCCGCGCCCCGGACGACCGTCTCCCCGTCCGCGAACGCGCCCAGCAGCGCCACCAGCGTCAGCTCGTCGATCGCCAGCGGCACCTCCTCGGGCTCGACGACCGTGCCCTCGAGCGTGCTGGAAGCCACATCGAGCTCCCCGAGCGGCTCGCTGTCCGCCTCGGTGCCGGGCTCCTCGAGGTCGCCGAGGATCACGGCGCCCATGCGCTCCGCGATCCGGAAGAAGCCGGTGCGCGTCCAGTTGAGGCCCACGTCCTTGACGACCACGCGCGAGCCCGACACGAGCGTCGCTGCCGCCACCACGAAGGCCGCCGACGAGGGGTCGCCGGGCACCGCGATCTCGTCCAGCTCAAGCTCGTCGACCTGGGCGACGGTGGAGCGCAGGTCGGCGTGCTCGAAGGGCACCCGCGCCCTGCGCATGAGGCGTTCCGTGTGATCGCGGCTGGGGGCGCCCTCCACGACCGTGGTCGAGCCCTCGGCGAGCATCCCGGCGATCAGCACGCACGACTTGACCTGCGCGCTCGGCACGGGCAGCTCGTAGGTGATCCCGGTCAGCTCGGCCCCGCTCACCGTGAACGGCGGGAAGCGCCCGTCGCGCGCCTCGATGCCGGCCCCCATGGCGGCCAAAGGCTCGCGGATCCGGTCCACGGGTCGGCGCCGGATCGACTCGTCGCCGTCGAGCGTCCAGGCTCCGCCCGGCTGCCCCGCGAGCCAGCCCGGCAGCAGTCGCATCAGCGTGCCGGAGTTGCCAACGTCCAGCAGCCCTCCGGTCGCCTCGAGCGGCGCGTGCAGCCCCACGCCGCGGATCAGCACCGTTCCCGGGCCGTCCTCCTCCACCGCGGCCCCCAGCTTCAGCAGCGCGTCGAGCGTGGAGCGGGTGTCCTGGGACTGGAGGTAGTTGCGCACGGTCACCGGCTCGTCCGCCATCGCGGCGAACAGGGCGGCGCGATGCGAGATCGACTTGTCGGCGGGCGGCAGGTAGTCGCCGCGCAGCGGGCCGGAAGGGTCGAAGCGGGCGGTGGTCACTGCTCGGCGACCGGGAAGCCGAGCTCGCCGATCACCTGCTCGGCGCGGGCGGCCTGCGTCTCGCCCGCGATCCAGAGCGTCATCGCACCCGAGCGCATGTCGGATGCCGGCGCCAGCGCCAGGTCGGCGATGTTCACCCCTGCCCTGCCCAGCTCGAGCGCCACCTGGGCGACGATACCGGGACGGTTCGGGACCGTCAGCCGCAGCTCGTGCAAGGGCGCACCGGCGACGGCGGCCTCGAGCAGCGACCGGCGGTCCTCGCGGGCTTGGTCGTTCCAGGCGGCCACGTCGCCGCTGTCGAGCAGCTGCTCGACCCGCTCGAGCTCGCGCCGGAATGCGCGGATCTCCTCGGCGATCGCCTCGCGGTTGGCGCGGTAGATGTCCGTCCACATGCCGGTGTTGGCACCGGCCACGCGGGTCATGTCGCGGAAGCTCGGGCCGACCTGGCGCAGCGCCTCGCCGTGATCGGCCAGGCGGCCCGCAGCCTGCGAAGCGAGCACGTTGGCGAGCACGTGCGGCAGATGGCTGAACACGGCCACGAGCCGGTCGTGGGTGGCCGGGTCGACGGCCACCGGGCGCGCGCCGATGTCGACCAGGAAGCGGTGCAGGCGCTCGTAGAGCAGGCCGCCGGAGTGCGGAAGCGGCGTGAGGTACCACAGCGCTCCCTGGAAGAGGTCCGCGCGGGCGTGCTCGACGCCGGCGGTCTCCGCCCCGGCGATCGGGTGTCCGCCGACGAAGCGGTGGTCGTCGATCCCGGCTAGTAGTTCCTGTTTGGTGGACCCGACGTCGGTCACGACGCAGTCGGGCCCGGCCGCGGCGAGCGCGGCCTCGACCAGTCCGCCGAGCGCCCCAACCGGGGCGCACGCGAAGCAGAGCGCTGCGCCGTCGACGGCCGCCGGCAGCGAGTCGGCGGCGCTGTCGATCGCACCCAGCTCGACCGCGCCACGCAGCCGCGCCGGGTCACGGCCCCACCCCACCACCTCTGCGTCCTCGACGTGCTCGCGGGCGGCCAGCCCGATCGAACCGCCGATCAGGCCGACGCCGAGGACGGCGACCTTCATCCCCCTCGCCGGGCGCGCACCGCCGTGGCCAGCTGGCCGAGCACCTCGGAGGTGGTCTCCCAGTCCATGCAGGCGTCCGTGATCGACTGTCCGTAGGTCAGCGGGGCCCCGCCCTCGTGAGGCTGGCTGCCCGCCACCAGGAACGACTCCAGCATCACGCCCACGATCGACGAGTTGCCGGCGGCGATCTGGGACGCGATGTCGGCGGCCACCACCGGCTGCTGCTCGTGGTCCTTGCCGCTGTTGTCGTGCGAGGCGTCGATCACCACGCGCTCGGGCAGCCGGGCACCCAGCAGCTTCGCCAGCGCGCTGGCCACGTTCGTGGCGCCGAAGTTCGGCGCCCCGCGGCCGCCACGCAGGATCACGTGGCAGTCGGGGTTGCCGCGCGTGTGCAGGATCGCCGGCCGCCCGCTCACGTGCACGCCGGCGAAGGCGTGCGGAACGGCGGCGGCGCGCACGGCGTCGACGGCCACCTGGACGTTCCCGTCCGTGCGGTTCTTGAAGCCGACCGGCATCGAGAGCCCCGACCCGAGCTGGCGGTGCGTCTGGCTCTCCACCGTGCGGGCGCCGATCGCTCCCCAGGCCACCGTGTCGGAGATGTACTGCGGCGTGACCGGGTCGAGCCACTCCACTCCCACCGGCAGGCCGAGGCTGAGCACGTCCAGCAGCAGGCTGCGCGCCATCCGCACGCCCGAGTTCACGTCCCCCGAGCCGTCGAGGTGGGGGTCGGTGATCATGCCCTTCCAGCCCGTCGTGGTGCGCGGCTTCTCGAAGTACACGCGCATGGCGATGCAGAGGTCGTCGCGCAGCTCGGCCGAGCGTGCCGCGAGCAGCCCCGCGTATTCGCGCGCGGCCTCCACGTCGTGGACGCTGCAGGGTCCGACGACCACCAGCAGGCGATCGTCGACCTGGTCGAGCACGGCGCCGACCTCGGCGCGGCCGCGCAGCACGACATCGGCCTGCTCGTCGCTCAGCGGCAGCTCGGTGAGCAGCTGCGCCGGCGTCGCCAGGGGCACCGTGCGCTCGATGCGCAGGTCCCGAACCTGTTGGAGATGGCGAGTTGGGGTCATGGTCTAAGCGAAGCCTTTCAGAGACGTCTTCGAGTCCGGCTGGAGCGGTACTGCTCGAATCGGCGTCCGGCGGGCATCTATGAGATTAGAAAGCGACCTTGTGGTGCGGCCGCCGGGCCGGACGCCTATGTAAATCGCCAGTACCAGTACGCGCGCCGGCCGGCGCCCCGCGGGGCGCTGTGCTCGTAGGCCGGCTGAACGTGCCTGGACATCGACCGGACTTTTAGCACGGACGCGCGAGCCCACGCAAGCGTTGCACTCAGGTCGTCGCCGGAGTCGGCCCTCCCCGTACGCGCACGGCGCGCTCCAGGTCTTCGGCCGTGAAGCCGCCGATCGCCTCGCCCGAGGTCGTGTAGCGGTAGAGCACCACCGCGAAGACCTGGCGCAGCGCTGCGCCCAGGACGACTCCGGCCGCGAACAGGATGGCGCCCAGCGCGATCAGAACGGCCCCGGCGCCCACACCGGCGCTGCCGGCGTCCGACAGCACGAGCACGCCGACCACGACGATCGCGATCGCCGGGAGCATCACGACGACGAACACGCCGAGCCCGATCGCGGCCATCCCGGTGACCTGACCGCCCCAGTGCTGCTTGAACATGGAAGCGGACCGCTTGATCGCGGTCAGCGGCCCCGCGTCCTCGAGGGCGATGGCAGGGATCGCGAGCAGGCTGATCACGCTCCACGCGCCACCCACGAGCGCCCCTGCGATCGCGGCCAGCTCCGACCGCGCCTCCAGTGCGCGCAGCACGATCGTCAGCAGTGCGTTGATGAGCGCCCAGCCGGTGATCGCGCCGAGCTTGCCGGCGGCCACACGCAGCCCCTGCGAGAGGCTGGCCGGCTCGCCGCGCAGGGCGGCGTCGGCTGCGACCGCGAGCCCCACGCCGATGAAGGTGGAGATGAAGCAGATCAGGTAGATGGCGACCGCGCCGAGCAAGGCGCCCGCCACGGTGTCGCCGCGGTCCGCCAGGTAGGCGCCGGCGACCGCCGGAGGACCGACCACCACGATCGCCACCGCCGCGCCGAGGATCGGGAACGAGAGCAGTGACCGGTGCGACCGCAGCGTCTGCCAACTCTGACCGGCGAGCGCCAGGCCGCGCTTGAACCTGCTCATGGTCTCCCTTTCGGCAGTGGGCGAGTGCGACCTTAAAGCAGGCTGTCGAGCGCCGCCAGAAAGCGGTCGTTCTCGGCGCGCGTGCCGTAGGTCACGCGCAGGCGGCCACGCTCTCCGAGGGCGCTGCCGGCGCGCACGATCACGCCCTGGCGCGCGAGACCGTCGACGATCTCGTCCTCGTCGCGGTCGCCCAGCGAGACCCAGGAGAAGTTGGCCTGGCTGTCGGTCGTGGCGAGGCCGCGCTCCTGCAGCTCGGCCTCCACGTGCACGCGCTCGATCACGTTCTGCTCCACCCGCCGCTCCACCTCGTCCTGGTGGTTGATCGCCTCGGTCGCTGCGGCCTGCGCCAGCGCGTTCACGGAGAACGGCTGGCGCACGCGATCGACTCCGAGCCGGAACGACTCGGGGCCGAGCGCGTAGCCGGCGCGCAGGCCGCACAGCCCGTAGACCTTGGAGAACGTGCGCAGCAGGATCAGGTTGGGGTGGCGCTGCAGCAGGTCGAGCGAGTCGTCCGGATCCTGCAACGCCGAGAACTCAACGTAGGCCTCGTCGAGCACGACCGCGACGTGGCGCGGCAGCTCGCCGACCCAGGCGTCGATCGTCGCGGGCGTCAGGGCGGTCGCGCTCGGGTTGTTGGGGTTGCAGACCAGCACCAGGCGGGTGGCCGCGGTCACCTCGGAGGCCATCGCCTCCAGGTCGTGCTCGCCGGCCTCGGTCAGGGGGACCGTGATGGCCGTGGCGCCGGACATGGCGGCCAGCTGCGGGTACATCGAGAACGAGGGCCACGCGTAGACGAGCTCGGCACCCGGCTCGAGCATGGCCGCGGCCGCGGCCAGCAGGATCTCGCAGGAGCCGTTGCCCACCGCCACGTTGCCGATCGGGACACCGGTGCGCTCGGAGATGCGGCGGCGCAGCAGGGACTGCTCGGGGTCGGGGTAGCGGTTGAGCGTGCGCAGCTGCGCCTCCACGGCCTCGAGCACCTGGGGGTGCGGCGCGTAGGGCGTCTCGTTGGACGCGAGCTTGACCAGCTCGCCGTCGAACGCATAAGTGGAGGCGGCCGGGTAGACCGGGATCGCCGCGATGTGGCGGTTGAACTCGATGCCCGTCATTGCGCGCCTTCGAGGTCGCGGCGCAGGGAGACCGCGTCGCGCAGGTAGACGTGGTTGGGGGGCGAGTCGGGGTCGCAGTAGCAGTGCAACAGCAGCCGGATCACGCGCGGCAGCGAGCCCGGCACGTCGAGCTCGCGGGCGCACAGCAGCGGCACGTCGCTGAGCCCGAGATTGCGGGCGGCCACCGCGGGGAACTCGGCGTCGAGGTCGGCAGTGCAGGTGAAGATGCAGCTGACCATGTCCTCGTGCGCGATGCCGTTGCGGTCGATGACCTCGCGCATGAGCTCCTCGGTGGCCGACAGGATCTCGTCCGCCTCGTTGTCGCTCACGGTGATGGCGCCCCTAAGCGCTCGCAGCTTCACGGCGCGGGATTGTGTCAGGGCGTCCGCTTCGGCCCTCGGCCAGGGCGGCCGGCGGCCCGCTTCAGCCGGTCGACCTCCGAGTCCTTGAGACGCCTGCTCTTGCCCCGTTCCAGGCCGCGCAGGCCGAGCGGGCCGAACGCGACGCGCTCCAGCTCGACGACCCGATGGCCGACCGCCTCGCACATGCGCCGCACCTGGCGCTTGCGTCCCTCGCGCAGGGTGATCTCGAGCACCCCAGGGGCAACCTGACGCGCCTTCGCCCGCGCGGTCGGGCCGTCGTCCAGTTGCACGCCCTCGCGCAGCGCCTTCAGCGAGCGCGGCGACAACCGGCCCGGCTGGACCTTGACCCGGTAGACCTTCTCGACCCCGTAGCGCGGATGGGTCAGCAGGTCGGCCAGCTCGCCGTCGTTGGTCAGCAGGATCAGCCCGGTCGAGTCGGCGTCGAGCCGCCCGACCGGGTACAGCCGCCCGCGCGAGCGCACCAGCTCCACAACCGTCGGGCGCCCGTGGGTGTCACGGGCCGTCGACACGACGCCGGCGGGCTTGTTGAGCGCGTGCACCTCGCGCGGCTCGGGCGCCACCGGCTTCCCGTCCACGGCCACGTGGCTGGATTCGTCGACGTCGGTGGCGGGATTGGTCACCACCTCGCCGCCGACGCGTACGCGCCCGTCGGCGATCATGACCTCCGCCGCACGGCGCGAAGCGACTCCGGCATGGGCGAGGAACTTCACGAGGCGCACGACATGGAGCCTCGCAGGCGCGCTCGGCCCGTCGGCGCTAATCCAAACCCTGCGCAGCCGGCCGAGCCGGCTGCTTCGGGCTAACCAAACCCTGCGCAGCCGGCCGAGCCGGCTGCTTCGGGCTAGTCCAGCGGCCGCAACCGCCGGAAGTGGCGCGGGTGGCCGGCCTTCACCGCGTACATCGCGGCGTGCGCCGCCAGCAGCGCCTCCTCGACCGAGCTGAGCGTGTCCGTGAACGGTGCGAAGCCGACGCTGGCCTCCACCTGCCGGCCGCCGGGGGCGCGCACCTCGGCGGGGATCGCCTCCTCGAGCGCCTGGGAGACGCGCTCGGCCTCGGGCGGCTTCGCGCGCGGGAGGAGGACGGCGAACTGATCGCCGGCGATGCGCCCCAGCAGGTCGGTCTCGCGCAGGCGGTTCGTCAGGGCCCGTGCGACGCCCACGAGCACGCGGTCGCCGGCGCGGACGCCGTGGTCCTCGTTGATCGTCCTGAAGTCGTTCAGGTCGAGCACGATCAGCGCCCCGATCATCCCGTAGCGCCTGCCGTGGACCACGTGGCGCTCGAGCTCCTCCTCGAAGCGGGGACGATCGATCAGCCCGGTCAGGCCATCGCGGCCGACGAGGTCGCGCAGTCGCTCTTCGATCCGGCTGCGCTCCGTGGTGTCCACGCCGGTGGCCACGACGCCGGCCACACCGCCGTCGGTCGCGGGCAGGGCCGTCTTGGTCCAGCACACCGGGCGCAGCTCCCCAGCGCCGGTGCGAAAGCTCAGCTCGACCTCCACCGGCGACTCGCCGTGGACGACTCGGGCCAGCGCCTCCCGAGCGGCGAAGTGCTGGCTCTCTGGGATCGAGTCCAGCCAGGCGCCGGTGGCACGGCCGGGACGTCCGGCCAGCCGCTCGCATGCGCGGTTCCAGTGGAGCAGGTCGCCGTCGACGCTCACCACGGCCATCAGCGTGGAGGCGGCGTCGAGCACCGCGTCGAGAGGGCGATCCGAGACGGGCGCGACGTCGCGCGAGAGATCCGGCATTGCACTCCATGAGGTCGGCAGTCGCGCGAGCGACCTTTAGGCACACTACGGGGGTGGACCTGGCGCTGCTCGACGAACGTCTGGCCGCCCGCGGCGAGCCTGGCTTCCGCTCCCGGCAGGTCTGGGAGTGGGCCGCCCGCGGGGCGGATTCGTATGAGCAGATGACCAACCTGCCGGTTGACCTGCGCGCCGCGCTGGCCGACGAGGTGCCCTTCTCATCGCTGCAACCGGTGCGCGAGGCGCTCGCCCGCGACGGCACCGCCAAGGCGCTGTTCGAGACGGCCGACGGCCGTCCCGTCGAGGCGGTGCTGATGAGCTACCGCGACGGGCGCCGCTCGCTCTGCCTGTCTAGCCAGTCCGGCTGCCCGCTGACGTGCACGTTCTGCGCCACCGGCCGGATGAAGTTCGGCCGCAACCTGACCGCCTCGGAGATCCTCGACCAGGCGTTGCACTTCAAACGCGACGGCCCTCTGAACCACGTTGTCTTCATGGGCATGGGCGAGCCGCTGATGAACCTCGACAACGTGCTCGCCGCCTGCGAGCGGCTGCCCGAGCTCGGGGTAGCGACGTCGGCAACGGCGATCTCGACCGTTGGCTGGATCCCGGGCATCAAGCGCATGACCACCGAGGGACCGCCGGCGCGGCTGGCGCTCTCGCTGCACGCCGCGGACGAGTCCCTGCGATCCGAGCTGATGCCCGTGAACGAGCGCTACCCGCTCGCCGACGTGCTCGCCGCCTGCCGCGCATGGCACGAGGCGCGCCGCCGCCAGGTGTTCGTGGAGTACCTGATGCTCGACGGCGTGAACGACCGCTACGAGCAGGCCCAGGAGCTGGCCGACGTGCTCGAGCCGCGCAAGGCGTTCAAGGTCAACCTGATCCCGTACAACCCCACCGACGCCGGCTTCCGCGGCTCAGGCCGCGACGCGATCGCCGCCTTCCGAGCCACCCTCGAGGCTCGCGGGGTCCGTACCACCGTGCGGCTGACCCGCGGGCGTGACATCGACGCCGCTTGCGGCCAGCTCGCCGCTCGCAGCTGAGCGCGCCACCCACGGCGGCCGGCCCTCGGCGGCCAGCCACGAGCCTCCGAGGATCATGACCAGGCCGGCGGCGGTGGCCGCGGTGAAGCTCTCGTCCAGCAGCGTGACGCCGTAGACGATGCTGAAGCCGGGCGCGATGTAGCCGACCAGCGAGGCCTGGGCCGGACCGTCGCTGGCGACCAGCGAGTAGAAGATCACGAACGCGAGGCCGGTGCAGAGCACCCCCAGAGCCAGCAGCGAGGCGGTGGTGGCCAGGTCCGGCCCGTGCGACGGCGCGCTGATCGCCGCGAGCGGAGCCATCCCGACGCGCGACGGTGGCCGCCGTGGCGCCGACCATGGCGACCGGCTGGACGCCGCGCACACGGCGCTTGACGACCCAGCCGCCGATCCCGTAGCCGAAGCTGGCCAGGACGATCATCAGCCCGCCGACCAGCGCCGCGGTGCCGCCGCCGGCATCGAGCCCGAGCAGCATCGTCACCCCCGCGATGCCGATCACCACGCCGGCGAGGCTGAGTCCGGACGCGCGTTCCTCGCCCTCGAGGGCGAACGCGAGCAGGAACGTGAAGATCGGCGCCGTCGCGACGAGGATGCCGGTGAGCGACGACGAGATCTCGCGCTCGCCGGCGGCGATCAGCAGCAGCGGCCCGCCCATCTGGACGACGGCGAGCAGCAGGATCGGCCCGACGTTCTGCCGCAGGCCGCCGAGCGAGCCGGCGCGGGCGGCCAGCGGCAGCAGCACCAGCGCCGCCAGCAGCGTGCGCACGAAGACGATCACGGTCGGCGACATGTCGTCCTCGAGCGCCACCTTGATGAAGAGGTACCGAGCCTCCCCCAGAGCGCTGAGAGCAGGCCGAGCAGCAGCCAGGAGCGTCGCGACAACGACCACCCGTCGGTGCCCGACCTGATCGGTCCCGACCTCGAGCTCACCCACCTGCTCGACGACGGCTACGACGTGATCCTCCCCGCCGGTCACGCGCTCGCCAAGCGACGCCGGGTGAACCTGGCCGACCTCGCGGAGGAGCCCTGGGTGGCGTCGAGCATGGCCGGCGGCTGCCGGCGCATCGTCGCGAGCCTCTGCGGTGACGCGGGGTTCGCGCCCAAGGTCGCCTTCCAGGTGGACGAGACGACCGCGGTCCAGGCGCTGGTGGCGGCGCGCGTCGGGGTCGCGCTGATGCCGCGGCTGGCGCTGACCGCCCTTCACCCGGGGGTGGTGGTGCGCAAGCTCACCGAGACGCCCGTGCGACGCGTCTGGGCGGCCCGGCTGGATGGCGCCTACCCGTCTCCCGCGAGCGACGCGATGGTCCAGCTGCTCCAGGACATCGGCGAGGAGTTCCGCGAGACGCCGCTGGAGCTGGCCGCCAGCTAGGGCGTGGGCCCGAGCGCGACCGTCTCGAGGCCGCGCTCGGCCGCCGTCGCCAGGATCGCCGGGAGCGCCTGCGCGGTCGCCATGGCGCTGTCGCGATACGCGTAGCGCGACGAGTCGTGCAGCAGCAGGATCGCGCCCGGCTCGAGGTCGCGGATGGCCAGGTCGGCGATGCGGGCGGCCGGGATCGGCTCCCAGTCGCAGCCCCAGCCAGACCAGTAGACCGGCGTGAGCCCCCGGCGCAGGCACTCCGCGTACGAGGCCTCGCTGAAACGCCCGTACGGCGGCCGATACAGCGCCGACTCGACCAGCGCGCCGACCGCGTCGAAGTCGGCGGTCACGTCGTCCAACTCGTCCTGCTCGACGTGCCGGTGCGCGTGCAGCCCGACCGCGTGCCCGCGGGCCACGACCTCAGCGGCCAGATCCGGATGAGCCTCCACCTGCTCGCCTACCAGGAAGAACGTGGCCTTGGCGCCGGCCGCGTCCAGAGCGTCGAGCACGGCCGGCGTGGCGTCCGGGTCGGGGCCGTCGTCGAACGTCAGCGCGAAGCGTGCGCCAGGCGGATCGAGGCGCTCCAGCCCCGGCAACCGGCGCCAGCGCTCGAACGTGTCGAGCTGCTGGCTGAAGCCGGGCATCGGCGCGCCCCGCTCAGCCGGGCGTGGCCTGGGTGCGTTGCTCGCCGGCCCGCAGGAGGCGCTCGCGCAGCTCGCCCTCCTCCTCGGGACTCGGGTCGAACGCCGCGGGATCGGGCAGCGCGTCGAGCCCCGACAGGCCGAACAGCTTCTCGAACAGCTCGGTGGTGCGGTACAGCGCGGCGCCGAAGCGCGAGCGGCCGGACTCCTCGATCAGGCCGCGCTCCAGCAGCGTCCCCACCGCCGACTCCGACGCCACGCCGCGGATGCGCGCGATCTCAGGGCGCGAAACCGGCCGCAGATAGGCCACGATCGCGAGGCACTCGGCCTGCGCCTGCGTCAGTGGCGGCGTGCGCGGCTTGGCGAGCAGCCGCCGTGCGGCGCGCTCGGCGACCGGGTCGGTGGCGAGCGTGAAGCCGCCGGCCACCTCTCGCAGCACCACCCCGCGGAACCCCTCCGCGTAGTGCTCGCGCAGGCGCGCAAGCGCCTCGACGATCTCACCCTCGGAGACCTCGCAGGCTTCGGCGAGCCGCTCGACCGAGACCGGCTCGGAGGACAGGAAGAGCAGCGCCTCCACGGTGCGCGCGAGGTCGTTCACGACGTGGCCTCCGCGGCGCCGTGCCCGGCGCTGGGGACGACGGTGATCGGGCCGAACGGCACCTCCTGCTCCCACTTCGCCTCGCCGGCCTTGTAGAGCTCGAGGAGCGCGAACAGGGTCACGGCCTCGGTCAGCCGGTCGCTGCCCTTGACGGCGTCGTCGAAAGAGAAGCGGCTCCCGCTGGCGAGCAGCTGGCGCAGGTGGGTCAGGCGCTGCTCGACCGAGACCGCCGGACGGCGCACGTGGCGCAGGTCGAGTGGCGGCGGCACCGTCAGCAGGGCGCCGATCGCCTCCGCCAGCCGTTCGGGGTCGTAGGCGGCCTCGGCCGCCTCGAGCGACACCCGGCGCAGCTCGGGAGGCAGAGGCGCGGAGCGGTAGCGGAAGCCGTGCTCGGCCTCCAGACGGTCGCGCAGGTGCTGCGCGGCGCCGCGGTAGCGGTGGTACTCGAGCATCCGGGCCAGCAGCTCCTCGGCCGCCTCCTGGGGCTCGAGGTCGAGGCCCTCCTCGTCCTCCTGCGGCAGCATCAGGCGCGACTTCAGCTCGAGCAGCGCCGCGATCAGCACGAGGAACTCGGTGGCGGCCTCCAGGTCCAGCTCGCCGGTGCGCTCCAGGTACTCGACGTACGCCAGCACCACCTCGGCCAGGTCGACCTCGAGCAGGTCGATCTCCTCCCGCAGGACGAGCGTCAGCAGCAGGTCGAACGGCCCGTGGAAGACCTCCAGGTCGAGGTCGAGAGTCGCCAGGGACATCGGCGCGAAGCCTAGCCTCGAGGAAGGCGGAACCCTGCGCAGGCGGCCGAGCCGCCTGCTTCGGGCTAGCCGGGCCCGATTCCCGTCGCCGTCCGCACCTCGGCCATCACCGGCTGCGCGATCGCGCGGGCGCGCTCCGCCCCCTGCGCGAGCGCCCGCTCGAGGCCCTCCTCGTCGGGACGCAGCTCCAGGTAGCGCTCACGCACCGGGGCCAGCAGCTCGACCACCCCTTCGGCCACCGCCTGCTTGAACGCCCCGTAGCCCTCGCCCTCGAACTCGCTCTCGATCTGCTCGGGCGCGACGCCGCGGGCGACCGCCAGGATGTCGATCAGGTTCGAGATGCCGGGCTTGTCTGGTCCCCGCACGACCTCGCGACCCGAGTCGGTCTCCGCGCGGCCCAGCTTGCGGCGGATCGCGTCCGGCTCGTCGTCGATGTAGATCAGGCCGGCCTCGGTACCCGAGCTGGTCGACATCTTCGAGGCCGGGTCCTGCAGGTCCATGATGCGCGCCCCGATCTTCGGGATCACGTGGCTCGGCTCGACCAGCGTCTCGCCGTAGGTCGCGTTGAAGCGGCGGGCGATCTCGCGTGCGAGCTCGATGTGCTGGCGCTGGTCGTCGCCGACCGGCACCTCGTCGGTCCGGTAGAGCAGCACGTCGGCGGCCTGCAGGACCGGGTACAGGAACAGGCTCGTGCGCACCAGCGCCTGCTCGCGCGCCGACTTCTCCTTGAACTGGTGCATGCGCTGGAGGTCGCCGTACGGCGTGACCGAGCAGAGCAGCCAGGTCAGCTCGGTGTGCTCGCGCACGTCGGACTGGCGGAACAGGATGCAGCGCTCCGGATCGAGCCCCGACGCGATCAGCATCGCGGTGGTGTCGTACACGTAGCGCGGAAGCGCCGCCGCGTCGTAGTTGACGCTCGTGGCGTGCAGGTCGACGATGCAGTAGATCGCCGGGTCGGCGCGCTCCTGCCCGTCCAGATAGCCGCGGATCGCCCCGATGTAGTTGCCGAGGTGCTTGCGGCCGGTGGGCTGGATGCCGGAGAAGATGCGCACGACGGCGGGCAGGTTACGCGGTTCGCCTACCCGGACTCGACCAGGACCGGAATGCGCTCGACCGCGTTGTTCGCGTAGCCCTTCAGGTTCCAGGGCGGCTCGAGCGGCTGCGCCTTCCCGGTCGCATCCGTCGCCAGCGAGCAGAGCTCGTGCTCGCCGGCGGGGGCGTCCCACTCGAAGCGCCAGCCGCGCCAGGCGGCCTCGCCGAGGGGCTTCTCCAGCTCGGCCTCGGCGAAGCTCGCGCCGCCGTCGGTGGACACCTGCACCCGCTCGATCGGCCCCAGGCCCGACCACGCGCGACCGGTGAGGGTCACGGGGCCCGGCGGGAGGTGGCGGTCGCGGCTCATGAAGTCGGGCACGCCGGGCGGGACCATCAACGAGCGCGGCAGCATGCGGCTGACGGCCTCGCCAGGCTCGCCGTCCGGGCCGTACATCCGATAGGCGACGGAGTTCTGGTAGCCCTGGAACGGGTGGTCGAGCAGCGTGATGCGCTCGAGCCACTTGACGTTGGTCATGCCGTACCAGCCCGGCACCACCAGCCGCAGCGGGAAGCCGTGCTGGGGCGGCAGCGGCGCGCCGTTCATCTCGTACGCGAGCAGGGCGCCGTCGCCGTCGGCCAGCGCGAGCGCTCGCTCGTACGCCTGCGGCTCACCGCCCTCGACGCCGCGGTCGATGCCGGCGAAGAGCGCCTCCACGGCGTCGGGTCGCACACCGGCCTCCGCGAGCAGCGGGCCGAGCGGGGTGCCGCCCCACTCCGCGGTGCCGACCGCCTCGGTCAGCCAGGGCTGGCTGACCGGACGCGGGCTGAGCAGTGCGCGACCGTTGCCGGCGCACTCGAAGGTCACCGGCATCGCGACGTGCTCGCGCTCGCGCAGGTCGTCCAGGCTCAGGCTCAGCGGCCGTTCGACCGCGCCGGCCACCTCGAGCCGGAACGCGGCCGGGTCCACCGCCGGGATGTCGTAGTGGATCAGCAGGTAGTGCAGGCCGACCGGGGTGATCGGGTAGCGCAGCGCCTCGAGCGGCAGGCCGTGGTTGCGGGCGGCGAGACGCAGCTCGGCCGGGGTCAGGTCCGCGGTGGCGACGGTGCCGGCAGGAGGATCCATTGGCGCGGTGCTATCCCCGGTGCCTAGGGCTCGTCGTGGGCCGCGCGCCAGCGCACCACCGGCCGCTTCGCCGCCCCGGCCTCGTCGAGGCGGCGCACCGGCGTGGTGTAGGGCGCGTTGCGCGCGATCTCCGGGTCCTCGGCGGCCTCCTCGAGGATCGCGCGGACCACGTCGGCGAACTGGTCCAGCCGCTCCTTCGTCTCGGTCTCGGTGGGCTCGATCATGAGCGCCTCCTCCACCAGCAGCGGGAAGTACACGGTTGGCGGGTGCACGCGGTGATCGAGCATGCGCTTGGCGATGTCGAGCGTGCGCACGCCCAGCTCCTGCTTCGCCCCACTGCCGGAGAGCACGAACTCGTGCATGCAGGTGCGGTCGAACGCGACCGGCAGGTACTCCGCCACGCCGGGCTCGGCCAGGCGCGCCTTCAGGTAGTTGGCGTTCAGCACCGCCACCCGCGACGCGTCCGCGAGACCGTCCGCGCCGAGCGAGCAGATGTAGGCGTACGAGCGCACGAACACGCCGAAGTTGCCCTGGAACCCGCGCAGCTTGCCGATCGACTTGGGCCGGTCGTGGTCGAGCACGAAGCGCCCGGCGCCGTTGTCGCCGCCGCTGCGCACCACCTGCGGCGTCGGCAGGAACGGCTCGATCCGGTCGGACACGGCGATCGGCCCGGCCCCGGGCCCGCCGCCACCGTGCGGCTGGGTGAACGTCTTGTGCAGGTTGTAGTGGACGATGTCGAAGCCCATGTCGCCCGGCCGCGCGACGCCCATGATCGCGTTCAGGTTGGCGCCGTCGTAGTAGAGCGTCGCGCCGGCGTCGTGCACGATCCGCGCGATCTCCTCGATGTTGCGGTCGAACAGCCCAAGCGTGTTCGGGTTGGTCAGCATCAGGCACGCGACCTCGTCGCTCACCTTCGCGCGCAGGTCGTCGAGGTCCACGCCACCGTCCGGCGCCGTGCCGACCTTGACCACCTCGTAGCCGGCCATCGTGACCGTGGCCGGGTTGGTCCCGTGCGCCGTGTCGGGCGTGAGCACCTTCGTCTTGTGCTCGCCGCGATCGGTGTGGTAGGCGCGAGTGAGCAGCAGACCGGCCAGCTCGCCGTGCGATCCCGCGCTCGGCTGCAGCGACACGTGGGGCAGCCCGGCGATCTCGCCAAGGGCACCCTGCAGGCGCCACATCAGCTCCAGCGCGCCCTGCGCGTACTCGGGGTCCTGCAGCGGGTGGAGCCGCGCATGGCCCGGCAGCGCCGCCACGCGCTCGTGCAGCTTCGGGTTGTGCTTCATCGTGCAGGACCCGAGCGGGTAGAAGCCCTCGTCGAGGTGGAAGTTCTTCGACGACAGCGTCACGTAATGGCGCACCAGCTCGGGCTCGCTCACTTCGGGCAACTCGGCCGGGCGCTCGCGCAGCTGCGAGGCGGGCAGCAGATCGGAGACGGGCACGTCCGGCACGTCCAGCTCGGGCGCCACGAAGGCGCGCCGGCCCTCGCGCGAGCGCTCGAAGATCGTGATGGCCTCGTCGCCGGCGCGAGGATCGAGCTCGCTCATGCCGCCACCCCGGCGCGCTCGCCGACCAGGCCGGCCAGTCGCTCGATGTCCTCGCGCGTGCGGCGCTCGGTGATCGCCACCAGCAGCCCGTCGGGGTACTCCGGGTAGTCCCGGCCGAGGCGGTAGCCGGGGTTGACCCGCTCCGCTCGGGCGCGCTCGAACAGGCCGTCGAGGTCCGGCACCCGCACCGCGAACTCGCGCACGACGGGCCCGGGGTTGATCGCCTCCAGGCCCAGGGACTCGCGCGCGTGGTGCGTGCGGCGCAGCAGCAGCTCAGCGAGCTCCACGAGCCCGCGCCGGCCCAGCCAGGACAGGTACACGACGCCCGCCAGCGCGTTCAGCGCCTGGGCGGTGCAGATGTTGTGCGTGGCCTTCTCGCGGCGGATGTGCTGCTCGCGCGTCTGGAGGGTCAGCACGAAGCCGCGGCGCCCGTCCACGTCGCGCGTCTCGCCCGCGATGCGGCCCGGCATCTTGCGCAGGAAACGCTCCGCCGCCGCGAAGAACCCGAACGAGGGGCCGCCGAAGTCGAGCCGGTTGCCGAGCGTCTGCCCCTCGCCGACGCAGATGTCCACCCCTTGCTCGCCGGGCGGCTTGAGGATGCCGAGCGGAATCGGGTCGGCCGCGCACACGACCAGCGCGCCGGTGCGGCGACCGGCCTCGGCCAGGTCGCCGAGCTCCTCGACCGTGCCGAGGAAGTTGGGCTGCTGGACGAAAACGGCCGCCGTCTGGTCGTCGACGGCGGCCGCGAGAGCCTGCGGGTCAGTGGCCCCCTCGGCCGTGAGCGGTACCTCCGCCACCTCCATCCCGTAGCCCACCGCGTGGGTGCGCAGCGCGGCGCGTGAGTGGGGGTGCAGGCCGCGGCTCGCGACCAGCTTGGTACGGCGCGTCTCGAGCTTCGCGAGGTAGCCCGCCGCGGCGACGGCGCTCGGCCCCTCGTACACCGACGCGTTCGAGACCGGCAGCCCGGTCAGCTCGGAGATCGCGGTCTGGAACTCGAACATCACCTGCAGCCCGCCCTGGGAGATCTCCGGCTGGTAGGGCGTGTACGGGGTCAGGAACTCCGAGCGGGACAGCAGGTTGTCGATCAGCGCTGGGACGTAGTGGTCGTACATGCCCGCCCCGAGGAAGCTGACCTCGGCGTCCGCGTGGCGGTTGCGCGCCGCCAGGGCGGCCAGGTGGTCGTGCACCTCTTGCTCGGACTGCCCCTGGGGGAGGTCGATCTCGCGGTCGAGGCGGACCGACTCCGGGATGTCCGCGAACAGCTCCTCGAGCGAGCCGACGCCGATGGCGCCGAGCATCGCCTCGAGGTCCTGCTCGGTGATCGACGTGTATCGGCTCAAAGAAGCTCCCTGTAGGCGTTCACATCTAGCAGGGCGTCGAGCTCGGATTGGTCGGAGAGCCGCACCTTCACCATCCACCCGGTGCCATAGGGGTCCTGGTTGATCTGCTCGGGGCTGTCGACGAGCGCTTCGTTCACCTCGACGATCTCCCCCGACAGCGGCGCGAAAACGTCGGACACCGCCTTCACGGACTCGACCTCGGCGTACGCCTGGTCCTTCGACACCTGCGTACCGACCTTGGGCGGATCGAAGAAGACGACCTCTCCCAGCGCGTCCTGTGCGTACCAGGTGATGCCGAACGTCGCCTGGTCGCCCTCGATCCGCGCCCAGTCGTGCTCGGCGTGGTACTTGAGGTCCTCCGGATAGCTGGCCTCAGCCACTGTCGTCCTTTCTGTAGGTCATCACTGCGCGCCCGGCCGAGCCGGGCGCTTGTGCCCGACGAGCGGTTTGCGACGCATCTCCGCCGCGCGCGGCTTGCCGCGCACGTCGACCTCGATCTGCGTGCCCGGCTCCGCGTCCGCCACCGGCACGTATGCCATCCCGATCCCGATCTCGAGGCAGGGAGACAGGGTGCCGCTGGTCACCACGCCAGCGCCGTGGGGCGCCGCGACGGGGTTGCCCTGGCGCGGTATGCCCGGGCCGGTGAATGCGAACGGCACCAGCGCGTCCGCCGGCGTGACAGCTGCCAGCGCGTCGGCGCCGATGAAGCCCGTCTCGAGCTTGCAGCACCACCCCAGCCCAGCCTCGAGCGGGTTGCGGTCCTCCGAGAGGTCGTTGCCGTAGAGGTGGAAGCAGACCTCCAGGCGCAGCGTGTCGCGCGCGCCGAGGCCCGCCGGGCGCACATCTCGCTCCAGCAGCGCGTCCCAGAGCGCGGGAGCGCCATCCGGGGGCACCATCAGCTCGCAGCCGTCCTCGCCGGTGTAGCCGGTCCCGCACACAAGGGCCGGCACCCCGGCCACGTCGAGCTCTGCCGTGCGCATCCGCTCCGGCAGCTCCCCGGCGGCAACGTCGGCCAGCGCCGCGCGCGCCGCCGGGCCCTGCACCGCGAGCATCGCCCAGTCGGCGTGGGCGTCGCGCGGCTCCGCGTCGAAGCCGTCGGCCCGCGAGCGAAACCAGGCGAGGTCCTTCTCGTGGTTGGCGGCGTTGGTGACGGTGAGGAAGCGGCCGCCGGGCAGCCGGTAGGTGAAGAGGTCGTCGAGGACGCCGCCGTCGTCGCGGCAGAGCACGGAGTACTGCGCGCCGTGCTCTGCCAGGCGCGTCACGTCGTTGGAGAGCAGGTGCTGGAGGAAGCGCTCGGCGTCGGGGCCGGAGGTCTCGATCTGGCCCATGTGGGAGACGTCGAACATGCCTGCCGCCGTGCGCACCTGCATGTGCTCGGCACGGATGCCCTCGTACTGCACGGGCATGTCCCAGCCGGCGAACGGTACGAGCTTCGCTCCGGCGCTCCGATGGCGGTCGAACAGGGGTGTGCGGCGGAGGGTGTCAGCGGCCTGACCCAAGCGCCCAGGAGGCTACCTGCCGGGAGCCTCAACCATCGAGGATGGCGGCCACGAGCGCGAGCGCCACCTCGGCGCGCGTGCGCAGCGAGTCGACCCCGACCCACTCCTGCGGCGTGTGGGCGCCGCCGCCGCGCGGCCCGAGCCCGTCCACCGTGACCGGGATCGCCTGCGCCAAATGGCTGGCGTCGCTGGCGCCGCCGCGCTCCGACGCCACCAGCGGACGCCCGAGCAGTCCCGCTGCGCGCTCGAGCAGCCCCGCCGTGGCTGCGCGCGTGTCCATGGCCGGCCAGGCCCGCACCAGCGCCGACTCGATCGTCACCCCGTCGACCTCTCCCGGCACGGCGGCGAGCACCGGCTCGAATGCGGCCAGGTCGTCGGCGCGCAGGTCGCAGACGAGCCGACCCAGCGACGGGACGACGTTGAAGGCCTCCCCAGAGCTGAGGATGGTCGGAACCGCCGTCAGCCGCTCCGGTCCGCCCGGGTCGCTGCTCTGCGCGATCCGCTGGGCCACGCCGGCTAGCGCCAGCAAGGCGCTACGGCCCTTGTGCGGCGCCGAGCCGGAGTGCGCCGGGCGGCCGTGGGCCTGGAGCTCGAGCGTCCCGGCCGCCTTGCGTCGCACGATCACGGCGTCGTTGCCGTCGGCGTCGACCTCGCCCGCCTCGAAGCAGAGGCAGGCGTCGAAGCCGGCGAAGCGCTCGGTATGGCCGAACGCCACGGTCCGCCACTCCTCGTCGTTGACCAGCAGCACCGCCGCCTCGGCGTAGCGCTCGGGGCTCGCGGCCAGCTCGCGCAGCACGCCGAGCGCCAGCGCCACGCCGCCCTTCATGTCCACAGCGCCCGAGCCGATCAGCCGCTGCCCGTCGCGCGATACCGACTTGTGAGCCTCGTGGGCCACCACGGTGTCGAGATGGCCGACCAGCAGCAGCCGGCGCTCACCCGTGCCGCTCAGGCGCCCGATCAGGTCCGGCGCGTGACCCGGCGTCGAGCACTCCACGCGCTCGGGCTGCGCCTCGGGCGGCATGAAGGCCACGCACAGCGCCACCGCCTCCTCCGCGCCCGAAACGTCGCCCGACGGCGTGGACACCGCGACGAGCGCCTCCAGCTCGCGTTCGGCCACGAGCGCCAGGCGCTCGGCCGCCCCGCTCATAGTGGCTGCGCGAAGTGGAAGCTGGTGATGCGCATCCCGGTGTTCAGGTAGAGCCGGTGCGCGTCCAGGCGGTTGGCCTCCACGCCGGAATCCAGGTGCAGAGCGTCGCAGCCGAGCCGCTTGGCCTCGGCGGCGCACCATTCGAGCAGCGCCCGCCCGTGGCCCTGGCGGCGGCCGTCGGGGTGCGTGGAGAGGTCGTCCACGTAAACGACGTGGCCCCACGCCAGATTGTTCAGCTCGCGGAACCCCGCCACGGCCAGGCAGCGCCCGTCGTCTCCGAACGCGCCGACGATGCGGTACCCCTCGGGCCGCTGCACCTCGTCCACGCGGCGCACGAACCGCGCCTCGTCCTCGTAGTGCGTGCGCAACGCGCGCATGGCCTCGAAGGCCAGCGCGGTTTCACCCGCCCCGATCTCTCTGAGCTGTGATGCGACTCCGCGCGCACGCGGCCGAGCCACGTGCTTGCGGCCTAATCCTTGAGGAACGACGGCACGTCGATGTCGTCGTCCGAGATCTCGAGCGACGCGCGCTGCCGTTCGTCCATCGTCACGTCGCGCCGGCGCGGCTCGCGCCGGCGACCCGTGGAGTCCTCGGTGAACAGCGGCAGGCGGCTCGGCCGCTCGAAGCCGGTCGCGATCACGGTCACGCGCACCGAGTCGGTCAGCGCGTCGTCGACAACGGCCCCGAAGATGATGTTCGAGTTGGAGTCGGCAGCGCCCTGGATGATCTCGGCCGCCTCGTTGACCTCGAATAGCCCGAGGTCGCTGCCGCCGGTGATGTTCAGCAGGATCCCGGTGGCGCCCTCGACCGACTGCTCGAGCAGCGGGCTGGAGACGGCGTTCTTGGCGGCCTCGGCGGCGCGGTTCTCACCCGACGCCTCGCCGATGCCCATCAGCGCCGACCCGGCGTCCTGCATGATCGTGCGGACGTCGGCGAAGTCGAGGTTGATCAGGCCCGGGGTTGTGATCAGGTCGGTGATGCCCTGCACGCCCTGGCCGAGCACGGCGTCGGCCTCGCGGAACGCGTCCAGGATGCTGGTGCGGCGCTCCACGACGGCCAGCAGCTTCTCGTTGGGGATCACGATCATCGTGTCCACCTGCTCGCGCAGGCGGTCGATGCCGTCCACGGCCTGGCGCATGCGCTGGGCGCCCTCGAAGTCGAACGGCTTGGTGACCACGCCGACGGTGAGCGCGCCGACCTCCTGCTTGGAGACCTCCGCGATCACGGGGGCCGCTCCGGTGCCGGTGCCGCCGCCCTCGCCCGCGGTCACGAAGACCATGTCAGCGCCCTTCAGCGCCTCCTTGATCTCGTCGCGGCTCTCGTTGGCCGCCCCGTAGCCGACCTCGGGGTCGGCGCCCGCGCCGAGCCCGCGCGTGAGCTGGTCGCCGATCTGAAGCTTGATGTCGGCGTCGCACATCTGCAGCGCCTGCGCATCGGTGTTTACGGCGATGAACTCAACGCCCTTGAGGCCTGCGTCCACCATGCGGTTGACCGCATTGGTGCCGCCGCCGCCGATTCCGACGACTTTGATGACGGCCAGGTAGCTGCCCGTGTCCATGAGGGTTGTTCCCTTCTGCCTTCCTGAAGCTCAAGCGGTTGTCGAGGGTTCTCGGCTACCGCAAGCATCGGACTGTAGGTGGGATTCCGCGAATGTGTCAACCGCTCGCGCAACAAATCATGCACACCAACCCTTGACTCATGGTCGAGAGTTGGGGTAAGGCTCGACCAGGACTTGAGTGTTCAGGGAGCCGCTACCGCGCCGCCCTCGGTGCCCTGTGTGACGGTCGGCGTGGTCGGCTCCGTTGGCGCCGGTACGACCGGCTCGGTTGTATCCGCTGGCGTCGTCGTGGCGGGCGCCTCGGGCTCCGCGGACGCGGTGTTCGGGACCGCCTCGGCGATCGCCGCCGCGTCGGGGGTCTGCTCGATCCCGGTCGGGGTGGTGCCCGCCGGAGCGGCTCCCAGCGGCGCGTCGGCGGGCGCGACCGGGGCGAGTGTCGTTGCGGCCAGCCCGCCGACAGCGGGCCGGCTCGGGATGCGCAGGTCGACGTAGCTCGCGCCGCGGGCCTCGAGGTCGGCCAGCACGCGCACCGCCGCCGCCCACTTGGCGCGCAGCCGGGTGGCGGGGCCGAAGATCAGCTCGGGACCGTCGCGCAGCTGCGCGACGTACCCCTCACCGGGGCGCGCCTGCACGTCCTGGATCCGCGGCCGCAGCGCGGCGGGGGCCTGGCCGGCGACCGACGCGGATGCGCTTGCGGTCAGGTCCAGCAGGGTTTCGTCGCCGAGCGGTCCGTCGACGTCCACGGTGGGCAAGCGCCCCTCGACCTCGAGCCCGCGCAGGATGGTGCCGTCGCCCGCCACGGGCACGCGGCCGGTGTCGCCGACCGCGATCGCGACCGGCTGGTACTCGATCACGCGCACGTGCAGGCCGTGCGGGAAGTCGGCCTGAACTTCGAGCGCCCGGACGACCGGATAGCCGACGACCGCGCGTTCGAGCGCCTCCCGATTGAGGTGGAGCGTGGTCATCGTCTTGCCCGCGCTGGTCAGGGCCGCCCGCACCTTGGCGGCGTCCGACGTCGTTAGCCCGGTGACTCGGACCTGCTCGACCGAGACCAGCGACGAGTCGCGCAGCCAGAACTGGTAGCCGGCGGCCAGCACGGCGGTCACGAGCGCGAGCGCCGCCAGGCGGCGTCGCAGGCGCGGGGACATGCGCCGCACCGCCAGCTTGACCACCCGACGCGGGGAGATCCGGCGCCGGCCCGCGACGGTTGCAGTGCTCACGCGTCCTCCCAGAGCGCCGAGGCGTCCACGTTGCCAAGCAACTGGACCTCGGGCTCGAGCTGGACGCCGAAGCGCTCACGCACGCGCCTGCGGCCCTCGGCCATCAGCGCGATCACGTCCGCGGTGGTCGCGTGGCCCATGTTCTCGACGAAGTTCGCGTGCTTCTCCGAGAAGCGCGCCCCGCCGACCGTCAGTCCGCGGCAACCGGCCTCGTCGAGCAGCACGCCGGCGCTGCGCCCCTCGGCGCGGGCATCGTCGGGGTTCTTGAAGGTGGAGCCAAAGGTCTTGATACCGGAGGGCTGAGCGGCCTTGCGCGCCGCCCGCATGTCGGCCAGCGTGGCCTTGACGCTCTCAGGCTCTGCCCGCGAGAGCGCGAACGACGCCCGCGCGACGACCTCGTGCGGCCCGAGGTTGGAGCGCCTGTAGCTGAAGCCGAGCTCGTCGGGCCCGCGCCGCCTCGCACCGGCGGGCGTGGCGATCTCGACCCATTCGAGCACGCGCGACAGGTCCCCGCCGTAGGCGTTCGCGTTCATCTTCACCGCGCCGCCGACGGTCCCCGGGATGTTCACGCCGAACTCGAGCCCGCTCAGCCCCGCCCGCGCCGCGTACGCGGCCGCCTGCGGCAACCGCGCGCCGCCGCCGCAGAGCAGGCGCTCGCCGTCCTGCTCGATCGTCGCGAGCGCGCCGTCCAGCTTCATTACGAGTCCTCGAAATCCCGCATCCGCTATCAGGAGGTTCGAGCCGGAGCCGACCACTCCTACCGCAATCTGAGCGGCTTCTGCCCAGGCCAGCAGCTCCGCGAGACGCTCGGGCGAGTCGGGCCGCCCGTAGAAGTCGCCCGGGCCCCCCGTGCGGACGGTCGTCAGGCGCGCGAGCGGGTAGTCGCGCTCCACACCTGCGGGCAGGGCGCTCATTGCTCGGCCTCCCCCGCCAGCCGCCGCGCGACGCGATCCACGTCGCCGGCCCCGAGCGTGACGAGCAGGTCCTGCTCGCCCAGCTCGGCGGCCAGCATGCGCTCGGCCTCGTCGAGGCCGCGCAGCCACCAGACGGGCCTCCCGGCGGCCGCGTCGGCGGCCGCCTCGGCCACCAGCAGGCCGCTCACGCCGGGGAAGTCCTCCGCCCGCTCTCGGGCCGGATAGACGTCCGTGACCACGACCACGTCGGCGAGGGCGAGCGCGCGCCCGAAGTCGCGCGCCAGCGCGCTGGTGCGCGAGTACAGGTGAGGCTGGAAGCAGGCGACCAGCCGACGCCGCTGGGCGTCCGCCAGCGTGCGCGCCGCCTCGAGCGTGGCTCTCACCTCAGTCGGGTGGTGGGCGTAGTCGTCGTAGACCTCCGCGCCGCCCGGCGTGCGTCCGTGCTCCTCGAAGCGACGCCCGGCGCCGCTGAAGTCGGCCAGCGCCGCGCCGGCCTCGCCGAGCTCGACCCCGGCCGCGCGGCAGGCGGCCAGTGCGGCCAGCGCGTTGAGGACGTTGTGGCGCCCGGGCACGCGCAGCTCGACCGCCGCGTCCCCCACCTGGAAGCGCGAGCCGCCGGGCAGCAGCTCCACGCGCTCGGCGGCCAGATCCCCGGCCTCGATGCCGATCCGCACCGATTCGCCGGCGCCGCCGACCTCCACGTCGGGCCCCAGGACGCGCAGCAGTGCCGACTCGGCGAACTCCTCGAAGGCGTGCTGGAGCTCGCCCAGGTTGGCGTAGGTCGCGTGGTGATCGAGCTCGATGTTCGTGATCACCGCCACGTCGCGGCCGAGCTCGAGGAACGAACGATCCGACTCGTCGGCCTCGATCACGGCCCAGTCGCCCGTCCCCCATGCGGCGTTGGCGGCCGCGGACCGCAGCTCGCCGCCGATCAGGAAGGCCGGGTCGCGGCCGGCACCGCGCAGGGCGTGGGCGGCCATCGAGGCCGTGGTCGTCTTGCCGTGCGCCCCGCTCACGGCGATGGTGCGCTTCATGCGCGACAGCTCCCCGAGCAGCTCGCCACGGTGCAGCACCGGCGCGCTCGCGGCGCGGGCGGCGGAGAGCTCGGGGTTGTCGTCGGGAATCGCCGTGGACACGATCACCTCGCCCCCGACCGGCACGTTTGCCGCGTCGTGGCCGATCGCGGGCTCGATCCCGACCGCCCGCAGCCGCGCGAGCGCCGGTGAATCCGCTCGATCGGACCCCGTCACCCGCGCGCCGAGCGCGTGGGACACAAGCGCCAGCCCGCTCATCCCGGCGCCGCCGATACCGACGAAATGCAGCGTGCGGCCGGAGAATGGCGCATCATCCATAGCGCGCGGACCATAGCCCCCGCCCCCGTCGGCGCTGTCAGCGGGACAGAGCCAGCAGCTCGTCGGCGATGCGCTCGGCGGCGTCGGGCCGCGCAACCGCGCGCGCGGCGTTGGCCATCGCCGCCAGGCGCTGCGGCGCCCCGAGCAGGGCCCCGACCTCGCGGGCCAGCCGCGGGCCGTCGAGCTCGTCGTCCGGCACCACGACCGCGGCGCCGGCACGCTCGATGAACAGCGCGTTCGAGGTCTGGTGGTCGGCGGTCGCGTACGGGTAGGGCACCAGCACGGCGGGCAGTCCCGCGGCGGCAACCTCCATCACCGACCCGCCGGCGCGCGCGACGACCAGATCGGCCGCGGCCAGCGCGTCGGCGAACGGCTCGATGTACGGATACAGGTGGTAGTGCGGTGGTGCGCCCAGCTCGTCGAGCCGCTTGCGCAGATCGTCGTGGTCGCGCCGCCCGCTCGCGTGCAGGACCGCGCAGGGCGAGCCCGACCCGAACGCCTCGAGCGCGGCGTCGTTGACGCGGCGAGCGCCCAGCGACCCGCCGAAGACGAGCAGGCACGGCTCGTCCGGGCCGATGCCGAAGCGGGCGCGTGCGGCGGCGGGATCGGCGCGCCCGGTGCCGGCCGGCACGGGGCGTCCGCTCAGGACCCACTTCTTGCGCCGCCGACCCTCGATCGGGAAGGCCAAGAACACCCGCTTGGCGACCGGGGCGAGCAGCCTGTTGGTCACGCCGAGGTGGCTGTCGGCCTCGGTCAGCACGAGCGGCAGGCGCAGCAAGCGCGCCGCCAGCCCCACCGGCCCGGCGGCGTACCCGCCCCCGCCGAGCACCGCGTCGGCGCCCAGCCGGCGCAGCAGCCGGATCGCCCGCACGGTGGCGCCGGCGGCCAGCAGCAGCGCCAGGGCGGCCCGCACCGGGCGGCGCCGGTCCAGCCCGCGCACGCGCACCTTGTGGAAGGGGTAGCCGGCGGCGGGCACCAGCTCGGCCTCCGCGCGCTCGCCTCCGATGAAGTCGACCTCGGCGCCGCGGGCGCGCAGGGCTTCAGCGACCGCGAGCGCCGGCACGACGTGCCCCGCCGTGCCGCCCGCGGCGATCACGATCCTGGGCATCGCGCCCTCCCTCGATCGCCTCTAGGCGCGGCTTCTGCGCCCGACGCGCCGCACCGCCGGTTGCGGCGACGTTCAGCAGCAGGCCCATCGCGGCCATCAGCACGATCAGGTTGGTGCTCCCGTAGGACAGGAACGGCAGCGGCACCCCGGTGAGGGGTGCCATGCCGAGCACGGCGAAGAAGTTGAGCGTGGCCTGGCAGAGGATCAGCGAGGTGATCCCTGCGGCGAGCAGCTTCGAGTGCATGTCGCGCGCGACCTTGGCGGCGCGCAGGCCGGCGTAGCCGATCATCCCGTAGAGCCCGATCGCGCCGAGGATCCCGATCAGGCCGAGCTCCTCGCCGATGATCGCCAGGATCATGTCCGTGTGCGCCTCGGGCAGGTAGAAGATCTTCTGGACCGACTCCCCCAGGCCCACGCCGAAGAAGCCGCCCGACCCGATCGCCGTGAGCGCCTGCACCGCCTGGAAGCCGGTGTTGCCGGCGTCCGAGAACGGGTCCAGGAAGGACGTCAGCCGCTCGCGCCGGTAGGGCTCCACGAGCGCGACGATCATGGCCAGCCCCACCAGCGTCCCGAAGATGCCTCCGAGCAGCCGCACCGGGGTGCCGGCGGCCACCAGCAGCGCGCCGATCGCGAAGCAGATCACCAGCGCCGTGCCCATGTCGGGCTGCTTGAGCAGCAGCAGGCAGGCGGCGGCCACCACGATCAGCAGCGGGTTGACGAGCCCCTTGAGCGTCTTGGTCGCGCGCGGGCGCGCCGCCAGGACCTGCGCGGCGTACAGCACCAGCGACACCTTCAGCAGCTCCGAGGGCTGGAACTGGAGCGGGCCGGCGCCGAGCCAGCGGGTGGCGCCGTTCACCGTCACGCCCAGCCCGGGCAGCATCACGGCGATCGTGAGCACGAAGGACGCGATCAGGAGCACCGGCGTGAGCGCGCGGATCAGCTGCAGCCCGTGGCGTGAGGCGGCGTGCATCACCACCAGGCCGACGAGGCCGAACATCAGGTAGCGCTTGAGGTAGAAGGACGCGTCGCCGGTCCCGCTCAGCAGTGACTCCGCCGAGCTGGCCGAGTAGACCATCACCGCGCCGAAGGCGATCAGGCACAGCGTGGCCGTGTACAGGATCGAGTACTCGACCGGTCGCTTGCGGGCGGCGCGCGCAGCCATTCGGGACCCATTCGACGCAGACGCCGCGATTCATTCAGCCGAAAAGAGGTCCCGGAAGCGGTCCCCACGCCGCTCGTAGTCCGCGAACTGGTCGAACGAGGCGCACGCCGGTGAGAGCAGCACCACCTCGCCCGGCCGGGCGGCGGCGCGGGCCGCCTCGAATGCGGTCTCGAGGTCGCCGCAGCGCTCCAGCGGGACCCCGGTGCCGTCGAGGTCGGCGGCCAGGCGCTCGGCGGCCTCTCCGATCAGGTAGCAGGCGCGGCAGCGGGCCGCGACCGGCTCGCGCAGGCCGGCGAAGCCGCCGCCCTTGAGGCTGCCGCCGAGGATCGCGTGGACCCCGCCCGCGAACGACTCGATGCCGCGGGCGGCCGACGACACGTTCGTGGCCTTGGAGTCGTTCACGAAGAGCACGCCGCCGGCCGTGCCGACCTCCTCGAGACGGTGCGGCACACCGGCGAAGGCCCGCAGCGCGGCGGCCACGGCAGCCGCCGGCACTCCGGCGGCCAGGGCCGCGGCAGACGCGCCCATCGCGTTCTCGAGGTTGTGCGACCCGCGCAACCGGATCTCGCCCGGGTCGAGCGGCAGTTGCGCGGGGTCGCCGAAGTCGATCCTGCGCGCCCGCCCGGGCAGCTCGATCCCGGGCGGAGCGACGGCTACCTGCTCGGGCACCTGGCGCGCGAACAAGCTGAGCTTGGCGTCGCGGTAGGCGTCGAGGCTGCCGTGACGGTCGAGATGGTCCTCGGTGAGGTTCAGCAGCAGCGCCGTGTCGGGCGCGAGCTCGACCGAATCCTCGGCCTGGAAGCTCGACACCTCGCACACGACCGTGACCTCGGCGGCCACCTCCCCCACCAGCGCGGACAGCGGTCTGCCGACGTTCCCCGCCACCGCCACCGGCAGCTCCGCCGCTCGCCAGATCGCCCCGAGCAGCTCCACCGTCGTGGTCTTGCCGTTCGTGCCGGTCACCGCCACGAAGCGGTTCGGCAGCAGCCGCCAGGCCAGCTCCAGCTCGCCGACCACGGGCACGCCGCGGTCACGCGCGGCGGCGACCACAGGCGCGTCATTGGGCACGCCCGGGCTCTTGACCAGGCAGGCGGCCCGGCCGAGCAGGTCGAGCCCGTCGCTCCCGAGCTCTGCCTCGATGTCGCCGGGCAGCTCGGGGCTGCCGCGGTCGGTGGCCAGCACCTCGCCGTGCTCGCGCAGCATGCGCGCCGCGGCCACGCCTGATCGGGCCAGCCCGACGATCAGGTAGGGCCCGGCCGGGAGCGGCGGGCGGGGCATCAGGGCGTGATCGACTGCTGGTAGAGCGTGAAGCCGATCGCAGAGCAGATCGCGGCAACGATCCAGAAGCGCAGGATGATCTTCGTCTCCGACCACGCCATCAGCTCGAAGTGGTGGTGGATCGGCGCCATCAGGAACACGCGCTTGCGGAAGCGCTGGAAGGCGATCACCTGGATCACGACCGAGAGCGCCTCGATCACGAAGATCCCGCCGATCAGGATCAGCAGCACCTCGGTGTGCGTGATCACAGCAAGCGCCGCGATCGCCCCGCCGAGGCCGAGGGAGCCGGTGTCCCCCATGAACACCGACGCCGGGAACGAGTTGAACCACAGGAAGCCAACGCAGGCACCGACGAGGCAGGCGCACAGCAGCGCCAGGTCCGTCTGGATCTCGCCGCGCGTGATGAACGTCATCACCGTGAACGTGAGGAACACGATCGCGGCGCAGCCCGCCGCCAGCCCGTCGAGGCCGTCGGTCAGGTTGACCCCGTTGGTCGCGCCGGCCAGCACGAGGAAGATCAGGATCGGATACGCGAGCCCGAGGTCCACCGAGGCGTCGACGACGCGCAGGTTCAGCGTGTCGGCGCCCTCGAGGTACTCGGTCACCGCGATCCAGAGCGCGATCGCGGTGAGCAGCTGCACGAGCAGCTTGGTGCGGCCCGACACGCCCAGCGAGCGCCGCTTGCGCAGCTTGGTCAGGTCGTCCACGAACCCGAGCGCAGCCATGGCGATCGCCGTGCCGAGCACGCACAGGCTGGCGGCGCGGTACTCGGACAGGATCAGGAACGGCACGCAGACGGCCAGGAAGATCACGAGCCCGCCCATCGTCGGGGTGCCGGCCTTCCCGTGGTGGCCGGCCGGCCCCTCCTCGCGGATGTGCTGGCCGAACTCCTTGAGGCGCAGGTACTCGATGAAGTGCGGCCCCAGGAACATGCAGATGAGCAGGGAGCCCATGCCCCCGATGAGGATCTCGCCGAGCATCGGCTCGGCTTCTACGCCAGGACCCGCTCCAGGCCCACGGAGCGCGAGCCCTTGATCAGCACTCGGTCGCCGGGCTGGGCCAGCTCCTCCAGCAGCGCGCCGGCCTCCTCGGGCGTGGCCACCGGGTGCGTCTCGCCGTCGAAGGTCTCCGCGTACCCGAGCGCGCCCTCGCCCACCGGCAGGAGCACGTCGATGCCCAGCGCGTTCGCGTGCGCGCCGATCTCGTGGTGATAGGCGACTCGAGCCCTCGCCCAGCTCGGCCATGGCGCCCAGCACCGCCACGCGACGCGCAGCGGCGCTCGCCGCAAGGTGATCCAGTGCCGCCCGCATCGACATCGGGTTGGCGTTGTAGCAGTCGTTCACCACGGTAACGCCGCCGGGCAGCTCCACGACCTCGCCCCGCAGCGACGAGAAGCGCACGCTGACGCTGCCCCCGACGGCCGCTCCGACGGCCCGCGCGGCGGCCACGGCGGCCAGCGTGTTGAGCAGGTTGTGGGGCTCTGAATAGCCCAGGTCGAGCTGCACCGTCTGCTGACGCGCCTCGATCTCGGCGCGGCCCGCGTCGAAGGCCAGCAGCCGCACCTCGCCGCCCGGTCCGAAGGTCCACGTGTCGAGCTCGCCGCGGCGCAGGTGCGCGTCCAGCAGCGGCTCGCTGGCCGGCACGACCGAGGCGGCACCGGGACGCAGGTCGCGGATCAGCTCGGCCTTGGCGGCCGCGACGCGCTCGACGGTGCCGAGCAGCTCGAGGTGCACCGGCCCCACGTTCACGATCACGCCCACGTCCGGCTCGGCAACCGCCACCAGCTCGGCGATCTGACCCTCACCGCGCATCGCCATCTCCAGCACCAGCGCCTCGGTGCCGCGCGGCGCCTCGAGGATCGTCAGCGGCAGGCCGATCTCGGTGTTCCAGTTCTCCCGCGACGCGTGCGTGACGAGACGGGGCCGCAGCAGCGCGGCGAGGATGTCCTTGGTCGAGGTCTTGCCGGTCGACCCGGTCACGCCGAACACCTTCGCCCCGAGCTCGCGCCGCCACGAGCGGGCCAGCGCGTGCAGGGCGGCGAGCGGCTCGTCCACCGCGATCACCGCCGCGCCGGTGCACGCCGAGTGGCCGATGCTGTCGCCGGCGGCCTCCGCGGCGGCGGCGGCGTGCTCGCGGTCGACCACCACTCCCCAGGCGCCCGCGTCGAGCGCCGCCACGGCGAACTCACCGCCATGCGCGCCCGCTCCGGGCAGGCCGACGAACAGGTCGCCGGGCTCCACCTCACGCGAGTCGATCACCGCCCGCGCCGGGCCGGCGCGCTCCGGCTCGCCCGCGGCGAGCTGCCCGCCGGCGTACTCGGCCACGCGGGCCGCTGACAGGTCGATCACGACCTGCCTCCGGCGGCCGGGGCCGCGCGCCCGCAGCGCCTCGCGCGCCACCGCCACGTCGTCGAACGGCTCCTTGCGGCCATCCTCGAACTCCTGGCCCTGCTCGTGCCCCTTGCCGGCGATCACGACGACGTCCCCGGCGTCGGCCGACTCGATCGCCCGCGCGATCGCCAGGCGACGGTCGGTCAGGCGCTCGGCGCTCGCGCCGGCGCCCTCCATGATCTCGTCGATGATCGCGTCCGGCTGCTCGGAGCGCGGGTTGTCCGAGGTGACCAGCACGCGGTCGGCGAGACGGCGGGCGGCGTCGCCCATCAGCGGGCGCTTGCCGCGGTCGCGGTCGCCCCCGGCCCCGAACACCACGTGCAAGCGGCCCTGGGTCACCGGGCGCGCGGCGCGCAGCACGTTCTCGAGCGCCTCCGGGGTGTGCGCGTAGTCCACGAGGACACCGAAGTCCTGGCCTTCGTCCACCGGCTCGAAGCGTCCCGGCACGCGCCCGAACTCGGGCAGCGCCGCCGCGATCGTCTCGCCGGACACGCCGAGCGAGTGCGCCGCCGCCACCGCGGCGAGCACGTTCTGCACGTTGAACAGACCCGGCAGCGGCGAGGTCAGCTCCAGCTCCCCGGCCGGCGTGTCGCAGCGCAGGCGCGAGCCCATCAGGTCGAACTCCACGTCGCGGGCGCGGTAGTCGGCGTCGCGATCGAGCGCGAACGTCACGCAATCCGTCTCGGCGGCGATGCGGCGGCCGTACTCGTCGTCGAGGTTCACGACCGACAGGCCGGGCGGCTCGAACAGCCGCCGCTTGGCGGCGAAGTAGGCCTCCATCGTCTGGTGGAAGTCGAGGTGGTCCTGGGTCAGGTTCGTGAACACGCGGCAGGCGAAGCGGATACCCGCCACGCGCCCCAGCTCCAGCGCGTGGGAGGACACCTCCATCGCGCAGGCCGAGTCGCCGCCGTCGAGCATCGCGCGGAAGGTCGCCTGGAGGTCGATCGCCTCGGGCGTGGTCCGCTCGACCTCCTCCTCGCGCCCCGCCACGACGCGCTTGACCGTGCCCAGCAGGCCGCAGCGGCGGCCGTCGGCCTCCAGCAGGTGTCGGACCAGGAAGGCCGTCGTGGTCTTGCCGTTCGTGCCGGTCACGCCGACCACGTCCAGGTCGGCCGTGGGGTCCCCGTAGAAGCGGGCCGCCGCGGGGCCCATGGCCGCGCGCACGTCGTCCACGACCACCTCGGGCACTCCCAGGCCGAGTGGGCGCTGGCACACCAGCGCCACGGCACCGCGGTCGACGGCCTCTGGAGCGAAGTCGTGGCCGTCGGACCTGAAGCCGGGCACACAGAAAAAGAGCGTCCCCGGGGTGACGCTCTGGCTCGAGTAGGCGAGCCCGGCGATCTCCAGCGGCGGAGCTCCATCCCCCATCAGCTCGCGCAGGGTCATGGAGGCCTCAAGCCTACTCAGGCGGGATCTTCAGGTACGGCAGGGCGAAGTCCATGATGCGCTCGAAAGCGGGCGCGGCGACCGTGCCGCCGTAGATGTCTCCGCGCGGCTCGTCGACCATCACCGACACCAGCAGCCGCGGGTTGCGGGCCGGCGCGAAGCCGATGAACGAGGCCACGAAGTCGGTCTTGGAGTAGGTGCCGTTCTCGGGCTTCTCCGCGGTGCCCGTCTTGCCGGCCAGCGTGTAGCCCTCCACCGACGCCTCCGGAGCGGTGCCGCCCGCCGCCAGCACGCCCTCGAGCATCCTCGAGACCTCGGAGGCGGTGCCCGACGACAGCACGCGCCGGCCCGGCTTGCGGTCGCCGGCGACGATGTAGGGCTGGCGCTTGATGCCGTGGTTGGCGATCGCACTGAACGCCGAGGCCATCTGGATCGGCGTGACCGACAGGCCCTGGCCGATCGGCATGTTGCCGATCGAGGAGCCCGAGTAGTTCTTCAGCGCGGGCACGATGCCACCCTCCTCGCCAGGGAGGTCGACGCCCGTGCGCCGCCCGAAGCCGAAGCGCCGCACCCAGCGGTCGAAGCGAGTCGGCTGGAGCTTCATGCCGATCATGACCGTGCCGACGTTCGACGAGCGCGCGAGGATCTGGGAGGCGGTGAGCGTCCCGTTGCCGTCGTCGTGTGCCTCCCCGATCGTGCGGTCGGCCACCTTGATCTCACCGGGGACCTCCAACACGGTGTCGGGCTCGATCAGGCCCTCCTCGAGCGCGCCGGCCATCGTGAAGGCCTTGAACGTCGAGCCGGGCTCGTAGTTGAACTGGATCGCCCGGTTCGCCCGGGCGTAGTCGGGAGCGCCCGCCGGGTTGTTCGCGTCCACCCGCGGCCAGTTGGCCAGCGCCAGGATCGCGCCGCTGCGTGGATCCATGACCAGCGCCGTCGCGCCCGCCGGCTGGTAGGCCTGGCCCACCTCGCCCAGCACGGCCTCGACGCGCTCCTGAATCGCCGCGTCGAGCGTGAGGCGGATGTCCTCGCCGGATTCGGCGCGGTCGGTCTCGATCAGGCTGACGGGCTCTCCGAGCGCATCCTTGACCAGCCGGCGGTGGCCGTCGTCGCCCCCGAGCGTCTCCTCCTGGGAGTACTCGAGCCCGGCCAGCCCGGTGTTCTCGGTCCCGACGGTGCCGAGCAGCTGGGCGGCCAGGGCGCCCTGGGGATAGGTGCGCTTCGGCTCCACGACCGTGTCGATGCCCTCGATACCGAGCTGCTCGATCCTGTGGCCAAGCGACGGGTCCATCTTGTGGCGCAGGTAGACGAAGCTCGAGTCGCGGTCGCTCAGCTTCTTGAGCAGGTCGTCCTCGTCCACGCCGAGCAGCGACGCGAGCCGAGCCGCGACGCGCGCCGGGTTGTCGATCAGGAACGGGTGCGCGAACACGGTGACCGCGTCCTCGGAGACCGCCAGCTCCTTGCCGTGGCGGTCCAGGATCGTGCCGCGCCGGGCGGGCACGACCATGTCCTCCACCTGCTGCTGGAGCGCGCGGTCGCCGAGCGACCCGGCCTTGACGGTGCCGATCCAGGTCGCCCGCGCGGTCGCCGCGCCGAGCAGCAACAGGAAGAGGGCGAAGAGCAGCCCGATCCTGCGCTCAACAAGGCGCACGCGCTAACCCGTGGGCGAGTCCGCCGTGGCGGTGGTCGGCGGCGTTGTGGTGGTCGGCGGCGTTGTGGCGGTGGTCGGCGTTGTGGTGGTGGTCGGCGTTGTGGTGGTGGTCGGCGCGACCGTCGTGGTCGGCGCGACCGGCGCGATCGGCGTCTCCGGCTCCGCGACGACCGGATCCGGCGCGACGCTCGGGTCGGGCGCGATGATGCGCTTGGAGGCCTTGCGCGCGTCGATGGTCGGGTTCGACTTCAGGTAGCGGACCTCGACCGGCGCCGGCAGCACCAGGCCGAGCTCGGCCGCGGACTGCTGGATGCGCTCGCTGCTCGCCAGGCGAGCCACGTCGAGCCTGATCCGCGCGTTCTCGCGCTTGAGTTGCGACGCGCGATCCGCCATCTGCGTGATCTCGCGGTTCATCTGGAGCAGGTCGACGTTGAAGAACACGATCCCGGCGAGCAGCACGCCCACCAGCCCGATCCAGACCCGCCCCGAGAGCAGTGCGTCGAGGATGCGGGCCCCGGGCGGCATCGCCAGCGCGCCGGTGGCCCGGCGCGAGGCGGTCTGGCCGGACGCGCGGCGGGTTGGTCTCCGGGCGGGCGCCACGGGGCGCCGTGGTGCCGGGTGCGGCCGCGCGGGCGCGGCGCGGCCGGCGGTCGCCCGCCGGGCCGGAGCGGCTGCCGCGGCTGCGCGCCCCATCAGACGTCCTCCGCCCCGGCCAGCCGGCGCGCGGCGCGCAGCCGGCCGGACTTGGAGCGCGGGTTCTGGGCCACCTCGCCGGCGGTCGGCGCCACCGGACGCCCGGTCAGGAGCTCGGCCTCGGGCTCGTGGCCGCACACGCAGACCGGGAAGTCAGGCGGGCAGATGCAGCCGCGCGCCCGCTCGACCAGGAACCGCTTCACGCGCCGGTCCTCGAGCGAGTGGAAGGAGATCGCGGCCAGCCGGCCACCCGGACGCAGCAGGTCCCAGGCCAGCGGCAGCGCGCGGTCGAGCGAGTCGAGCTCGCCGTTGACGGCGATGCGAACCGCCTGGAAGACGCGCTTGGCGGGATGGCCGCCGCCGAAGCTGCGGCGCACCGCCGCCGGCAGCGCGGCCTCGATCGCCTCGACCAGCTCGCTGGTCGTCTCGAACGGCGCGCGCGCCCTCCGCCTCACGATCTCGCGGGCAATCCGGCGGGCGTTCGGGTCCTCGCCGTAGCGGCGGAAGATCTGTGCGAGCTGGCGCTCGTCCCAGCCGTTGAGCACGGTGCGTGCGTCGAGCTCCTGGCCGGGGTCCATGCGCATGTCGAGCGGCGCGTCGTAGGAGTAGGAGAAGCCGCGCTCCCGCGCGTCGACCTGCATCGAGGAGATGCCAAGGTCGAGGTAGACCACGTCGGCGCCGATCTCCTCCTCGCCGAGCACGGCGAGGCCCTCCGCATAGTCCATGCGCAGGAAGCGCGTTTCGCAGGCCACCTCCGCGGCCAGCTCGTCGAAGCGCGCCTCGGCGGCCGGATCGCGGTCGATGCAGACCAAGGTGCCCGTCGACCCCAGACGGTCGGCCACCAGGCGCGCGTGACCCCCCGCTCCGAACGTGCAGTCCACAGCGGTCTCGCCCCGCGATGGGGCCGTGAGGTCGATCAGCTCGCCGGCCAGCACCGGGACGTGCACGGGACTCATGTCAAGAAGGATTGCCAAGGCGCTCCGTCACCTCCTCGATCTCCGCGTCCAGGGCGTCCTGGACCGAGCGCCAGCGCTCCGCGCCCCAGACCTCGAGATGGTCGCCGACCCCGACCACGACGACCTCCTTCTCGATCGCCGCGTGAGTCAGCAGCGGCGCGGGCAGCGTCACGCGGCCGCTCGCGTCCAGCTCGAGGTCGAAGGAGTTGCCCTGGTAGAAGCGGCTCAGCTTGCGGTACTCGGCGCCCATCGGATTCAGCGCTCCGAGCGCGCGCTCGATGATCGCCTCGTGATTGTCGGGCGTCCAGATCGCCACGCACGGCTCCGGGTCCTTGGCGAGCACCGTTCCCGCTGAGAAGGACGTCCGGAAGCGAGCCGGAATGCTGAGCCGGTTCTTCGCGTCCAGCGAGTGCTCGAAGTGGCCTCGAAATGCCAATTTGCATGTCCAGCGGAAGAGTCAGACCGGAGTGGCGGAGTGGGAGGAGCCCCGCCACTCCGGTCAATTGATGGGCGCCACCCTAGCCCACTTTCTCCCACTCCGCAACACCAGGCCCCACTTTTCCGTCCGATCGTGCCCCTCGCGTGCCCGGCGACACGTGATTTCGGCTCTACAGAGCGCCACAGCGGGTGGGAGGACCGGAGTGCTCCGCGGCCTGTTGCGCGGAGCTCCTGCAAGAGGCGTTGCGTCTGAAGGGGTGAGGCCGCAACCCGAGCGGGTCACGCGCTGTTGGGGGTGGGAACGGAATCCGAAGACCGCAGGAGGTCATCCATGAAGCGCTTTCTCCGCACACCCTCACCTGCCATGGTCGTGGCGTGCGCGGCCCTGTTCGTCTCGCTCGGCGGCGTCTCCTATGCCGTGGCGACGATCGGATCGGAGGACATCGTCAACGGCTCCATCCGAAATCGGGACTTCAAGGACGGGACGCTCCGCGGCCAGGAGGCCAAGCCAGACGGCTTCGGCCCCAACGCCATCAAGGAGCAGTCCCTCGACTCGAGCAAGTTCAAGGTCGTGCCGATCGCGACCGTCGCCGACGGCGTCACCCGGCACGCGGTGATCTCCACCACTGGCGGCGCCGTGCGCGCGCGCGGCGTGGCCTCGAGCGCCCAGACCGGGCCCGGCCAGTACCAGGTGATCCTCGACCGCGACGTGCGCCAGTGCGTCTACGTTGCGACGCTCGGCGACGAGTCGGCCTCCGGGCCCGGCACGGGTCAGATCGCGGTCACCTCGCTGTCCAGCAACGTGAACGGCGTGCGGGTGGTCACGCGCAACAGCGACGGCACACTCGCCGACCGGTCGTTCCACCTGGTGGTGTCGTGCTGAGCTACCGGCCGTCAGGCAGCGCTCCCCTCCCCCTCCGTCGCCCAGCAGGCGCGCGCCACCAGCGCCGCTGCCACCAGCAGCAGCACGGAGGGGACGAGCAGCAGAGCCACGACCAGCTGGATCTTCGGCCCGGCGCGCGCGGCCTCCTCGCGCGCGTGCCGGGCAAGGGCGAAGCGGGCGTCGCGGGCTTGGGCGGCGAGCGTCTCGGCCGGCGGCGCCCCATGACGGCGCGCGCGGTCGAGCGCCGCCACGAGCGCCCCGACCTCGGGCAGCGGCGCCCGCTCGGCCATGCCGGCCAGTGCGCGCTCGAGCGGTACCCCAAGCGCCACCTGCCGCCCCACCGCCCGCCACTCCGCGGCGAGCGGGCCGTGGGTGCGGGCGCCGACGGCCCGGAGCGCCTCGGCGAGCGTGCTGCCTGACTCCACCGCGACGCGGAGCAGGTCGAGGAGCCCGGCAACTCGCGGCGCACCAGCCGCGCCCGCTCGGCCGCCCGACGGGCGAGCCAGAGGTCCGGCGCGAGGAAGCCGGCGACGGGCCGCTCCGAGCACGAGCGCCAGGGCCAGCGCGCCCGGGCATCGCGGCGGCGAACGTCGCCGCACCGACGCCACCCGCGCCGGCCGCGGCGAGCTTCGCGGCCATCAGCTCGCGCGGACCGAGCCCGGCGGGCCTGCCGGCGGCCGCGATCCGAGCATCGAGCTGCCTCGGGGCCGGCGCCGCCGCGGGCCGCAGCCGCGCCCCGACCCTGACCAGTACGCGGAGCAGCGGCGGTCCGCGGTCGGCTGCGCCCGCCCGGCGCGCGCCGCCACGGGGGTCAGCGACGCCCGAGCAGGAGCCCGCCTCCGCCCCGCGCCGAGCGCGGCCCGCGAGCCCGGCGAGCAGCACCGCGGCGCTCACCAGCGCACCCTTCCCAGCCTGCGGATCAGGGTCGCCGCCGAGCGCTTGCAGGAACAGCGCGATGCCGGCCAGCCACGCCGGTCACGAACGAGCCGCCGACGGCGGTCAGCCAGCCGGGGCTGGCGAGCTCGGCCAGCACGGCGCCGCCCAGAGGCAGGGCCACCACGAGCACGCCCGTGAAGCGTGCCTGGGCCGTCGCCGCCCTGAGCTCGCCCTCCAAGCGCGACTGCTCCTCCATCGCCCGCGCCGTCTCGCGCAGCAGCCGGGCGAGGTCGCCGCCGGCACGGCGCTGGAGGACGCAGGCCGCCACGACGATGTCCAGCCGAGCCGAGCCCACCCGCCCGCGCATCGCCTCGAGGGCGTCCTCGGTCGCGGCTCCAACGGCCAGCTCCGCGCACGCGCGGCGCAGTTCGTGCCCTGCTGCGCCGCCGACCGATCGCGTCGCCTCCTGCACCGCGCCCCGCAACGAGTGCCCGCCGGCCAGGGCGTCGGCGACAGCGAGCGCCAGCTCGGGCATTCCGGCGTCGACCGCTCGGCGAAAGCGCTCGCGGCGGGCGCGCAGGAGCCTGGCCACCAGCCACGGGCCGCCGCAGCCGAGCGCGAGGCCGCCAAGCGGGCCTGCGACGACCCAGCCGGTCACGAGCGCTAGTCCCGCGCCGGCCAGCAACAGCCGCCGCCGCTCAGCCGCACCCGGAGCGCGGCCCTCGCGCCCGAGCGTCACAACGACGTCGACGAGCGCGGCCAAGGCACGCGCGGCGCCCGTGCCGCGTGCGAGCAGGCCGCGGCCGAGCAGATCGTGCGCGGCGAGGGCCGCTGCGAGGCCACCGAGCGCGGCCAGCATGGGCGCGGCCGTCACGTCCGCCCCTCCCGGCGCAGCCTCGCCAGCCGCTCGGCCAGCCGGCCATCGCCAGGCGCCCGGGGCTCGCCCCCGCGCCGGTACAGCTCGCGCACGCCGGCAGCGTCCGCCACGCGCACCACCTCCGTGACGCACTCCACGGCCCGCGACCCGTCCGCGAGGCGCGCCTGGTGGACGATCAGATCGAGCGCACTGGCCGCCTGTTCGCGTACGGCCGCGTGCGGGAGACCCACCCCGGCCATCAGCGCGAGCGTCTCGACTCGCCGCAGCGCGTCCTCCGGCGAGTTCGCGTGCACAGTGGTCAGCGAGCCGTCGTGGCCCGTGTTGAGCGCCTGGAGCATGTCCAGGGCCTCGGCGCCGCGGACCTCGCCGACCACGATGCGGTCGGGGCGCATCCGCAGCGCGTTGCGCACCAGCTGGCGGATCGTCACCTCGCCGCGCCCCTCGAGGTTCGCCGGCCGCGCCTCGAGCCGCACGACGTGACGCTGGCGCAGCCGCAGCTCCGCCGCGTCCTCGATCGTCACGATCCGCTCCTCGCCCGGGATCGCGCCCGACAGAGCGTTCAGGGTGGTGGTCTTACCCGACCCGGTGCCGCCGCTGACAAGGACCGACGCGCGCGCGGCCACGCACACCGCCAGCAGCTCCGCCAACGCGGCCGGAAGCGTTCCGTTCGCAACCAGCTCTCGCAGGGAGAAGCCCTCGCGCCGGAAGCGGCGCACCGTCAGGCACGGCCCCGAGAGCGAGAGCGGCGGGATCACCACGTGCACGCGCGACCCGTCCGCGAGCCGCGCGTCGCACAGCGGCGAGGCTTCGTCCACCCTCCGCCCCAGCGGCGCCAGCACGCGCTCGATCGCGTGCATCAGCTCCGCCTCGCCCGCGAACTCGACCTCCGCACGCTCCACCCGCCCGCGCCGCTCGACGTAGACCGCACCCGGACCGTTGACCATCACCTCGTCTACCGAAGTGTCGGCCAGCAGCGGCTCGAGCGGCCCGAGCCCCGTGGCCAGCACGATCACGCGCTCGACCAGGGCCGCCCGCTCGGCATCGGGCAGCGCAGCCGCCTCGCGATCGACCAGGCCACGAACCTCGTGCTCGAGCGAGCCTCCCGCCTCGCCGCCCCGCGCGCGCTCCACGAGCCTCGCCCGCAGCGCCTCCGCCAGCTCGTCCAGCGCCTCCACGACCGGTCAAGACGGCCAGGCCGCGGATTCGCCCCTGCCACCCCGGCACACGAGACTGACGTTTGTGTCCTATTACGTCATCAAACTCAGTCTCGTCGCGCAGGGCCCGCGCCGGGCTAGGGCCCGGGCCGCGGCCCAGCGCGGCCGCCTAGAACCAGCGCGCGAAGCGCCGCGCCAGCTTGAAGCCGTGGTCGTTGCGCAGGTTCACGCAGCGCACGCCGTCGCGCCTGCTCGTGCACTCGAAGCGCCCGCGACGGATCGACTGGCGGTAGCCCAGCACGCGCTCGCCGCCGAACACGGTGTCGCCCGCGCACACGAAGTCCGCGAAGCCGCGTCGGCCGACGCTGAGGCCGTGGCCCCAGTCCACCGGACACGACTCCGGCTTCGGGGGCGGCTTCCAGGCGCGATCGCGGATGTCACAGCGCGCGACCGACTTCGAGACGACGCAGCCGATGTTGTGCGATGGCGTCTCGAAAAACGTCGCTGCGCTGGCGGGAGCCGCCGTCAGCAGCGCCGCCGCAAGCCCTATGACCAGGATCCTCATCGCACGTGCACCCAGTGTGCCTTCGACGGCGCGCCGTTTTCTCCCGCTACGAACAGCATGTACCAACCCGACGGCACCAGGCCGGCTCCGTCGGGAATCGAGGCGTCGATGCCGTCCCCGTTCAACTCGAACTTCAGCTTGATCGAACGCTGATCCACGTCGGTCACGTGCGTCACGGCGCTCGGCCGCACCAGCCGCGCAGACTTGATCCTCCGCGCGTTCGGGATGCCGAACCAGACCGTCTTGCCGCGGCTGACCTGCTCCGGCCCACTCGCGATCTGGGGCCGATCGCCTTGGAAAAGGTAGGGCGGCGAGTAGATCTCGATGCGCTGCTCGAACTTGCCCGGCACGGTGTTGTCGGAGTTCGAGTAGAGCGGGTCGCTCCCCAGCGTGATCACCCGCCCGTCCGGCAGCAGCAGCGCCTCCGCGTGGTAGTTGCGCCCCACGGTGGGATCAGCCATCCGGGACAGACCGCCGGCCTTCGGGTCGTAGATCTGACAGAGCAGCTGGTCGCTGTCGTTCTCGCCGCGGTAGCCGCTCGACCCGCCCGTGATCACGACCTTGTCGTCGGGCGTGATCACCATGTTCGGGTAGCGCACCGGCTCCTCGAGATCGGGCCCGGGCTCGAAATGGGGCTTCTTCGCGCGCAGGTCGATGACGTCGGTGCGGGCCGTGGACCGCTTCGACTCGCCGACGCCCCCGCCTCCGGCGATCATGTAGCGCTGGTCCTGCGCCGGCGGCAGCAGCACGCTCCCGCTGGTCTCCGTCTGGCGCGGGTCGCGCAGGCCCGGCACCTTCGTGAACGAGTTGTCGCTGAGGTCCCAGATGCCCGGGTGGCGGCCGACCGTGGCCGAGCCGTAGCCGGCGTTGCTGCCCGTGTAGAAGAGCTTGCCGCTCGGCATCAGGAACAGCGAGGGGTAGGTCGGGAAGGTGCGCTTGAGCCGCGGCTGCGCCTGCCACTGCTTCGTCTCGGGGTCGTAGATCTCGTTGTCGCCCTCGATGATGCGCCCGAACTCGTCCAGCCCGGACACGGACAGCACGCGCCCGTCCTTGAGCCCCACGAGAGTCGGGTACCAGCGCGCCAGCGTCATGTTGTCGACGCGCTCGTAGCGCTCGGTCGCCGGATCGAACAGGTACGACTTGTCGTCGCCCCAGTACTCCTGCTTTGCGCGCGTCAGCGAGGTCGCGAAGCCGTACAGGTTGTTGCTGTTCCGAGTGTTGCCGCTGATCGTGAACTGCGTGGGCCGGCGCACGACCGGCGCCATGCCCTTGTCCACGGCCTCCACCCACACCTCCGTGGCGTGCGCCGTCACGGTTGTGGTCCCGTTCGCCGCAATCCTCTTCGTGGCCGGCTTGACCACCACCGCCTGCGTGCTGCGGAAGGCGAGCCCCTCCGGCGACAGGAACTCCGAGCCCTTGGGCAGTGTCACGCTCTTGCCGTCGGGCGATTCGTTCTTGACGGTCATCACGCCGGCGGCGTGGCGCACGTTCGCCTTGAGCTTCTCGTAGCGCCTGGTGCCGCCCGCGATCAGCAGCTTGCCGTCGGGCAGGAAGGTGTGGCCCGCGCAGAACATGTCGCTGGGCGTATGGACCCGCTTGTACTCACCGGTCTCCGGATCCCACAGGAGGCTCTTGAACTTGCCAGCCTCGAACTCCTCGCGGTTGTTCCCGGACCCCGCGATGATCAGCACCTTGCCGGTGCGCAGCAGTGCGGCGTGCAGCGCGTTGACGCGCAGGTTCGGGGGCACGTCGAGCATCGCCCAGTGCCCGGACTTCTCCTTGTAGCCCTGGCTGTTGATCTTGTACTCGTGCAGCGCGTTGCGGCCGGCTGACACGAGCGTCGGCCCGTTGATCGCCACCAGCGCCCCGACGACCGCGAAGATCAAGAGCGCCTTGACCAAGCGCTGTGTCCGAGCGGAGCTCACGCTTCAATCTGGTCGAAGACCTGCCAGGCGAGCTCGGACTCGGTGCGGCGCGGGTGCCCCGCCTCGAAACGAACCACGACGTGCTGCTTGCTGCGCCCGGGCCTGAGCTCGCGGACGGGCTCCACCGGCCCCTGATACTCGGGTTCGCGGCGGGGCACCGGCTCGGGCGTACGGCGCTCGAACCGCACGACCTTGTGGGTCTTCGCGGCGGGCGCGAGGCGCTCGCGGCGCGCCGGCTCGCGCGGCGCGTCGGGTACGGGCCGCAGGTGCTCGCGCCGGGCTGGATCGCGCCGCTCGCGCCGGACGGGGAGTTGGCGCTCGCGCCGGTTCGGCTGGTGCTTCTCGGCCGCGACCGGCTCCGGCACCGGCGCTGGCGAGGGGACGGCGACCGGTGCTGGCGCCGGCTTCGCCTCGGCCACCGGCTTGGCGCGGCGCTCGCGCATCAGCTCCACTCGCCAGATGGCGATCGGCAGCAGGCACACGCCCAGCGACGCGGCCGACCACGCCCGCATCGAGAAGTGATGGTGCCCAGCGACGAACGACAGCGCCAGCGGCACCCCGAACACCAGCGCCCAGAGCAGGTGCTTGCGGAAGGTGATCACCGTGTCGCGAGTGCTCGCGTCGCCCTTCGGCGTGGTCACGAACCCGCGCGACCGGCGCAGCGCGACCGCCGCCAGCGACGCCGCGTAGACCGGCGCGGACAGCGCCGAGATGACCATCCCGGCCACGCCCGCCGAGCCGCTCTTCTCGTGCGGGCTCACGTTGTGCCGGCGGTTGTAGATGTACAGCCCGACCTGCAGCGCCGCGGCGTCCACGTAGAGCATCAGCCACAGGTGGGCCGGCACGACCACCCCTCCCGCCCCCAGCGAGAAGTAGAGGATCGCGTTGACGGCGCCGAGGATCCAGGCGATCGCGGCGGTCGGGTAGTAGCACGTGAGCAGGAAGTAGTGGAGCAGCGAACGCGGCCCGAGCCGATGCGCCGAGCGCCAGAAGCGCTTGGCCAGGACCTCGTCGGTGCCGCGCGACCAGCGGTCCTGCTGGCTGAAGTAGTCGGTGAAGGACGTGGGGCCCTCGCCGACCGAGACAACGTCGGGCGTGTAAACCGACGTCCAGCGTGCCTTGGTCTCGGGGTTGCGCGCGGTGTGCATGACCAGGCTGGTGGCCATGTCCTCGGTGATCGAGTCCTGGAACCCGCCGATCTGGCGCAGCGCGCTCAGCCGCAGGGCGTTGTTCGTGCCGACCAGCATGGCCGTGCGCGAGCGATTGCCCGCCCGCTGCAGCAGCGAGTGGAAGAGGAACTGCTGCGACTCGGCCGAGCGCACCACGAAGCCGCGGTAGTTGCCGTACACCTGCGGGCCGACGACGAACGCCACGTCGGGGTCGCGGAAGTACCCCAGTAGGCGCTCGGCGAAGTTCGGGAGCGGCACGTGGTCGGGGTCCACGCCGAGCATGAACTCGTACTCCTCGCCGTGCGCCTCGAGCCAAGCGTTCAGGTTGCCGTGCTTGGTCTTCGCCCGGTTCGGGCCGGTGGGCTGGTTCCAGCGGGCGACGCCGCGCCGGCTGAAGTGGTTCACGCCGAGCTCGGCGCACATGCGCTTGACGTCGGGGTCGTCGCCCTCATCCAACAGCCACACGTCGAGCTGCCCGGTGTGGCGGATCTTCAGCGCCGCCTCGAGCGTCGGACGCACCAGGTCGAGCGACTCCGCCTGCGGGACGATCGTCGTGAGGAAGGCCACGCGCTGTCCGTCGGGCGGGCGCACCGGAACCGGGTCGCGGGCCAGCAGCGTCGCCCGGCACAGCGTCGCGACGTTGAGGAACGCGAACCAGCCGATGATCCCGGTCGTGGCAGTGACGATGATCGAGGCGACGTTCACGAGCACGTCGTCGCCCGCGCGCGGCCAGTGGCTGGGCAGCATCAGCCACGTCAGGAAGCCGCCCACGAACAGCAGCGCGAGGAACACCAGCAGGGAGCTGCGAACCGGTCGCGAGCCCTCGAGGCGGCGGAACTGCACGCGGTAGTCACCCCCCGCGAGCGGCTCGGTGAGGGGGCCAGCTACCTGGCTGCGGCGCTCGTAGTCGTAGGTGAGGTCGGGCAAGGGGGCGGAATTCGTTGCGGGTGAGGCCAAGCGCCCGCATCAGCTTGCGGGCCGACGGAAGCCAGGAATCGATGTCTGTGGGGGCGTTCCCGCGCTATTTGCGGGCACGTTTGGCGGCGCCAACGAAAAAAACGTTCATAACCTTCGTACAACGGTCCTTGCGAGGCGTCAAGCACCTCGGCCACATTGGAACGGGAGTATCGACCGGCGGTCGGAGCGCTTGGCGCCCGCCGGCTGCGATCCCGGTCTATGCTCGACCGGGTGTTGGCGGTAGGCGAACGTCGCCGCGGAGCGCTTGCCGCGCTCGCGCTGATGCCCATTCTCCTGGGCTCGATGAGCTGCTCCTCCGGCGAGCGGGACGCGCCCGCGCGCGCGTCCGTGGAGGCCGAGACGAGCGGCGCGCCGCTGGCCGGGCGGTCGCTCTACGTCGACCCGCGGAACCCGGCGGCCCAGCAGGCGCGCCGCTGGCGGGCCGCCGGTCGCACCGCCGATGCCGCCGCCATGACGCGCCTCGCCCGGCGCCCCATCGCCGTCTGGCTGACCGACGGCCACGACGTGACCGCGCGCGTCCGGGCCGTGACCCGGAAGGCAACCGCAGCCAAGCGTGCGTCGCTGCTGGTGGCCTATCACGTGCCGGGGCGCGACTGCGGGAGCTACTCGGCCGGCGGATCGGGCTCGCCCCAGGCCTATCGCGCGTGGGTGCGCGGGTTCGCGCGCGGCATCGGGCCGCGGCGCGCGACCGTGATCCTCGAGCCCGACGCGATCCCCCAGGCCGAGCTCGAGAACTGCCTCTCCCCCGCCGCCAAGGCTGAGCGCTGGGCGCTGCTCGCGGACGCCGTGCGGACATTCGCGGCGTTGCCCAACACGGCCGTCTACATCGACGCGGGCAACCCGGGTTGGGTCCGCCCACCCGAGCGCCTGGTCGCGCCGCTGCGCCAGTCCGGCGTCGCCGCCGCCGACGGCTTCGCCCTCAACGTGAGCAACTTCTACCGGACGGGCACGGTGATCCGCTACGGCCGTGCGCTGTCGCGCCGGCTCGGCGGCGCGCACTTCGTGATCGACACCAGCCGCAACGGCAACGGTCCCAGTCCCCAGGACGACGCCGGCGGCCCAAAGTGGTGCAACCCGCCCGGACGCGCGATCGGGCGCAGTCCCAGCACCGCGACCGGGCAGCGCAAGGTCGACGCCTACCTGTGGATCAAGCAGCCCGGCGCCAGCGACGGCACGTGCCGCGCGGGGGCGCCGCCAGCGGGACAGTGGTGGCCGGAGTACGCTCTTCAACTGGTGCGCAATCGCTGATGGACCTCACCCTGCTTCCCTTCAACGAGCCGACCGAGACGCGGGCCTTCGAGAAGGGGCGCTTCGAGGTCTACGCGGTGGGCCCGATGACGCTGGGTCGCGCGACCTACGAGCCGGGCTGGCGCTGGTCGGAGCACGTCGGCGCGGCGACCGGCGAGGAGCTCTGCCAGGTCGAGCACGTCGGCCTGGTGCTCGAGGGCTCGGCCGCGGTGAAGATGGCGGACGGCACCGAGCGGGTGATGCGCTCCGGCGAGTTCTTCTACGTCCCGCCCGGGCACGACAGCTGGGTGGTGGGCGACGAGCCGTACGTGTCGCTGCACATCATGGGCAGCGAGACCTACGCGGCCGCTTGATGCGCCTGCACGACTACCCGGCGTCGGCGAACTGCTTCAAGGTGCGCCTCCTGCTCGCCCAGCTCGGCATCGACTACGAGCGCGTGCGGGTCGACATCTTCGGCGGGGACACGCTCACGGACGAGTTCGCCGAGCTGAACCCCGCACGCATGACCCCTGTGCTCGAAACCTTCACTGGGGATTCGCTGCCCGAGTCGAACGCGATCCTGTTTCACCTGGCCGAGGGCTCCGAGCTCCTACCCGACGACTCCGCCGAGCGGGCCCAGGTGCTGCGCTGGCTCTTCTTCGAGCAGGCCGAGATCATCCCCGGCATCGCCGGGCTGCGCTTCCGCCTGATCACCGGGCGGCTCGCACCGGACAGCCCGGCGGTCGAGCGCCGCCGTGCGGGTGGCGCCGCCGCGCTCGACATCGTCGACGAGCACCTTCGCTCCCATGCATTTCTGGTGGGCGAGCGCTATTCGATCGCCGACATCGCCGTCTACGCCTACGTGCACGTGGCCGGCGAGGCCGGGTTCGACCTGGACGAGTATCCGGCTGTGCGCGATTGGATCGAGCGCGTCGAGGCCACTCCCGGCTTCGTGAACGACCTCGCGCCGTACCCGCCCAACGCGTCAGCGGGCGCCGGGCGGGGCATATACGCCTGAGCATGCCGCGCTCGATCTGGAACGGCACCATCAGCTTTGGCCTGGCCCACGTGCCGGTGAAGCTCTACTCGGCCACGGAGTCGAAGACGGTCAGCTTCCACGAGGTCCACGTGAGCGACGGCGAGCGCCTCGAGCACAGGCGGATCTGCTCGAAGGAGGGCAAGCAGGTGCCCTTCAAGCAGATCGTCAAGGGCTACGAGGTGTCGCCGGACGAGTACGTGGTGCTGGAGAAGGACGAGGTCAAGGCGGCGGCCGGCGCACGCGGCAAGGTGATCGAGATCGAGGACTTCGTGCCGGAGGACGCGATCGACCCGATCTTCTTCGAGAAGACCTACTACGTCGGCAGCCGCGACGAGGACGAGGCGTACCGCGTCCTGCGCGCCGCGCTCGAGGGGACCGGCCGGGTGGGCATCGGCCGCTTCACCTTCCACGACCGCGAGTACCTCGCAGCCGTGCGCACCTTGGGCGGCGTGCTGGCGCTGCACACGATGCGCTTCCACGACGAGCTCGTCGAGGCCGACGAGCTGGACGTTGGCAAGCCGGGCAAGGGGCCGAGCAAGCGCGAGGTGGAGATGGCGGGCGAGCTCGTCAAGTCGCTGCACCGCCGGTTCGACCCCGCCGAGTACGAGGACACCTATCGCGAGGCGGTGCTGGACCTGATCAGCCGCAAGGCCAAGGGCGAGGACACCACGCCCGACGAGCCCGAGCCCGAGGAGGAGCCGGGCGACCTGGCGGCGGCCCTGCAGGCGAGCCTCGGCAAGGGGTCCTGACGTTGCCGCGCACGCTCTGGAACGGCTCGCTGTCGTTCGGCCTCGTGAACGTTCCCGTCAGCCTGGTGAGCGGGGCGCGCGACCTCGACCTGCACTTCCGCCAGCTGCACCGCAAGGACGGCGCCCCGATCGAGCAGCGGCGCTTCTGCTCGAAGGAAGGCATGGAGGTCGAGTGGGAGGAGGTCGCCCGCGGGTTCGACCTCGAGGATGGGGAGCAGGTGGTCCTGACCGACCTGGAGCTGGCCTCGGTCCAGCCACGCAAGACGCGCACGATCGACATCGAGGCGTTCGTGGACATCGACGACGTCGACCCGATCTACTTCGACCACCCCTGGTTCCTGGTGCCGTTCGGCGAGAGCGAGGGCACCCTGCGCGCCTACCGGCTGCTTGTGAAGGTGATGGAGTCGACCGACCGCGCCGCGCTCGGGCGGTTCGTGATGCGGACCAAGGAGTACCTGGTGCTGGTGCGCCCGCGCGACGGGCTGCTGTCGCTGACCACGCTGCTGTTCCACGACGAGGTCCGGCCCACCGACGGCATCGCCCCGAGCGCGCGCAAGCCATCCAAGAAGAAGCTCGACCAGGCGGTGGCGGTGATCGACGCGATGTCCGTCGACTGGGACCCCGAGCGCTACACGGACTGCTACCGCGAGCGGCTGACCAAGGTCGTGAAGGCCAAGCAGAAGGGCGAGACCGTGAAGGCGCCGTCGGAGCCCAAGCAGCCGAAGCCCGCGCCGGATCTGATGGCGGCGCTGGAGCAGACGCTCGCGGAGATGGCCGAGGCGCGCTAGTCCGGGAAGCTGCCCGGGTCGTCGACGGCGCGGCGGTAGAGGGTCTCGTCGATGTTGTGCCCGGTCACGATCAGCACCACGGCACCGTCTGGCGGCTCGACGGCGTCGACCGCGGCGAGCGCGGCTGCGGCGGAGGCCTCCACGCGGATGCCCGCGCCGGCGAAGGCCCCGACCGCGCGCGCGATCGAGCGCTCGGAGACCTGCACGAAGGGCGTGCCCAGCGCCGCCAGCTCGTCCACGGCCAGCGGCACCGCGACGCGCACGGCGAGCCCGTCGGCGAAGGTGGCGGGCGGGCCGCATTCGACGGGCTGCCCCGCCGCGACGCTGAGGGCCATCACGGGTGCGCCCGTCGACACGACGCCGAGCGCGCCGCTGCCGCCCAGGCCGCGAGCCACCCCGATCAGCAGCGCGCCGTTGCCGACCGGGACGACCGTGAGCGCGGGGCGCCCGCCCAGCTGCTCCACGAGCTCGCGCCCGATCGCCGCGTAGCCCTCGAACTGCGCCGGCTCGGCGCCGTCCTCGAAGAAGGGCACCCCTTCCCGCTCCGTGTGGGCGCGCGCCGCGTCCTTGGCCTCGTCCACGTCCGCGCCCGCGTGCTGCAGCTCCGCGCCCAGCCGCTCGAGCAGGTCGAGCTTCGCGCGGCTGGCCTGCTCGGGCACGTAGACCACGGCCCGCAGCCCGGTGCGCTGCGCCGCCCACGCGGTCGCTGCGCCGTGGTTGCCGGTCGACGCGGTGACCACGGCGGTCGCGCCGTCGTCGCGATAGCGCTCGAGCGACGGCAGCGCGCCGCGCCATTTGAACGCGCCCAGCTCGTGGCCGTCCTCGCGCTTCAACAGCAGCCGGCGGCCGGCCGCGAGGGCGGGTGGAGCGTCCTCCAGGGGGGTGGGCAAAGCAGCCATCGGCTGCTCTAGTCTCGCCGGTGTGAGCACCACCGTCGACCCCGCCCTCCAAGACGCCGCCTGGGACCTCGAGCCGCTGGTCGCCTCCAAGGGCGCCGCCGGCGTGGAAGAGCTGCTGAACGAGGCGCGCGACCGCGCCGTGGCGTTCGCCGAGCGCCACCGCGGACAGGTCGCGGACCTCGGCCCCGACGGGCTGGCGGACGCCATGCACGAGCTGGGCGCGATCGCCGACCTGGCCGGCCGCGCCGGGTCATACGCGATGCTCAGCTTCACGCTCGACACCACCGACCCGCCGCGCGGCGCCCTGATCCAGAAGGCGCAGGAGCTGGGAGCGGCGATCGAGACGCAGCTGCTGTTCTTCGAGCTCGAGTGGAACCTGCTCCCCGACGAGCGCGCGGAGGAGCTCTTGGCCGCCGGCGAGCTCGCCTTCTGCAGCCACCATCTGCGCAGCCTGCGCCGCTACCGCCCGCACCAGCTGACCGAGCCGGAGGAGCGGGTGATCACGGAGCTCGACGTAACCGGCGCGTCCGCCTTCCGGCGACTCTTCACCGAGCAGATCTCGTCGGTCGAGGTGTCGCTCCCCGACGCGGAGGAGCCGGAGTCCTTGGAGGTGGCGCTGAGCCGGCTCCAGCATCCGGACCGCACGGTGCGCGAGCAGGCGGCCAAGGCGACGAGCGAGGCCCTGCGTCCCGGGCTGCGGACGCGCGCGTACCTGTTCAACACGCTGCTGGCCGACAAGTCCACGAAGGACCGGCTGCGCGACTACCCGCACTGGCTCGCGTCGCGCAACCTCGCCAACGAGGCGAGCGACGAGTCGGTTGAGGCCCTGATCGAGGCGGTCTCGGGCCGCTACGAGTTGGCCCGGCGCTGGTACCGACTCAAGGCGGGGCTGCTCGGCGTCGACCGCCTGGCGTACTGGGACCGCATGGCCCCGGTCAGCGACACCGACGAGCAGATCCCCTACGACGAGGCGCGCGCGATCGTGGTCGACTGCTATTCGGACTTCTCGTCGGAGCTCGGCGAGGCCGCCGCCGGCTTCTTCGAGCACGGGTACATCGATGCCCCGCCGCGCCCGGGCAAGCGCGGCGGCGCCTTCTGCTCGTACACGGTCCCGTCGCAGCACCCGTACGTGATGCTCAACTACACCGCGCGCCCGTACGACGTGCTGACGCTGGCCCACGAGCTCGGCCACGGCGTACACGCCGCGCTGGCCAGACCGCAGGGCATCTTCCAGTTCACCACCCCGCTCACGCTGGCCGAGACGGCATCGATCTTCGGCGAGACGATCGTGCTCGGCCGCCTGGTGGAGCGCGCGCCCGACGCCGCCGCGCGGCTGTCGCTGCTGGCGGGCTCGCTCGACGGGGCGGTCGGCGCGGTGTTCCGCCAGGTTGCCATGAACCGCTTCGAGCACGCCGTGCACACCGCCCGCCGCGAGACCGGCGAGCTGCCGCCGGAGCGCTTCGCGGAGCTCTGGCTCGACTCGCAGGCCGACCTGCTCGGCGACGCCGTCGAGCTGCACGAGGACTACGGGAGCTGGTGGTCCTACATCCCCCACTTCGTCGACACGCCCGGCTATGTCTACGCCTACGCGTACGGGCACCTGCTGGCCCTGTCGGTGTACCGCCGCTACGAGCAGGAGGGCGAGGGCTTCGTCTCCTCCTACCTCGATTTGCTCAAGGCGGGCGGCTCACGCCCGCCCCAGGAGCTCGGCGAGATCGTCGGCGTCGACCTGGCCGACCCGGGGTTCTGGAGCTCGGGCCTCGATCTGATCGAGCGTCAGCTCGAGGCCGCCGAGCGCGCCGCCGAGGAGTCCGGCCGGGCCAAGTGATCGACTCGGTCGAGGAGCGGATTGCGCTGCCCCTCGGCGAGGTCGCCCTCACGCGCCCGCGCGACTCGGAGGCGCTGCTCACCGAGCAGGGGTTCGAGAAGGAGGAGTTCCTGCCGTACTGGGCCGAGCTCTGGTCGAGCGGGGTCGCGCTGGCCCACGACCTCGCCCGGCGCTCGCTGCGCGGGGCCCGCGTGCTGGAGCTCGGCTGCGGGCTCGGCCTGCCGAGTATCGCCGCGGCGCTCGCCGGAGGCCGCGTGCTGGCCACCGACTGGTCTTCCGATGCGGTGCGGGCCACGGCTGCCAACGCGGAGCTCAACGGGGTGACGGTCGAGACCGCGCGGGTGAGCTGGGCCGAGCCCGAGGCGATCCTCCAGGCGGCGCCGTGGGCCTACGTGATCGCGTCCGATGTGCTCTACGAGCCGCGCAACGTCGAGCAGCTGCTCGATCTGCTGCCGCGCCTGGTGGACCGCAAGGGCCGCGTGCTGATCGCCGACCCGGGCCGGCAGCCGGCAGAGGAGTTCCTCGAGCGCGCGGGCGCCGGGCGCTGGTACGTGCGCACCACGACGAGCGCGCGCAGCCCGCGCGTGCGAATCCACCGGCTAAGACTCACCTAGGCAGCCCGGCCAGCGCCGTGTACAGCTCGCGCGCCGCTGCCTCGCCGAGACGCAGGCTCTCGAGCCGGTAGCTCTCGTTGGGCGCGTGGAAGGCATCGGCGGGCAGCGCGAAGCCGCTCACGATCGACGTGATGCCGCGGTCGGCGAGCACGGCCAGCAGCGGCAGCGTGCCGCCCAGCCGCACGAACGCGGGCGCGACGCCACAGGCGCGCTCCATCGCGCCTGAGGCCAATCGCAGCGCCGGGTCGCTTGCGTCGAACAGCGCCGGCTCGGCCACCCCCACGTCGAGCTTCACCTCGGCTCCAGGGGGCGCCGCGGCGCGCAGCAGGCGCTCCAGCTCGGCGGCGATCTGGGCCCCGTCCTGGCCCGGCGCCAGGCGCACGCTCACGTAGCCCCGCGCGACGGACGGGACGATCGTGCGCGGCTCGCCCACCTCGATCATGTTCACGTCCACCGCCGTCGCCGCGCCGGTGCGCTCGTAGAGCTCCGCGCCGGCTCCCGGGGCCACCTCCGCCCCGCCGACCTCCGCGATCGCGGCGCCGCCGGGCGGCAGCCGGTCCCAGGACGCGCGCTCCTCGGCCGCCACGGCCGCCACTCCCGCGCTCAGCTCGGGACGCGCGCGCCCCTCGGCGTCCGGGGCGACCGCCCCGAGCATCGACATCAGCACGTGCGCCGCGTTCAGGACCGCGCCGCCGTAGAGGCCCGAGTGCAGGTCACGCTCGCCCGTGCGCACCTCGATGCCGGCCTGGACGAGGCCGCGAGCCGCGATCGTGATCGCCGGGGTGCGCTCGTCGACCATCATCGAGTCGAACACGATCGCGCAGTCGGCGTGGTCCTCACCGGTCTGCAGGCGCTTCAACACCGAGCGGCTGCCTACCTCCTCCTCCCCCTCGACCAGGAACCGCACGTTCACCGGCAGCTCGCCCGCGCGGGCCAGCTCGCACGCCACGTGCAGCAGCGGCAGGAAGTTGCCCTTGTCGTCGGCCGCGCCGCGCGCGTACAGGCGCCCGTCGCGCTCCGTCGGCTCGAAGGGCGGGCTGTCCCACAGCTCGAGCGGCCCGGCCGCCTGCACGTCGTAGTGCCCGTAGGAGAGCACCGTGGGCGCGTCCGTCCGCGCGCGCAGCTCACCGACGGCCATCGGATGGCCGCCGTCCACCTGCACCGCCTCGGCGCTGCCGCCGGCCGCCTCGATCCGCTCGCAGACCCAGTGGCACGCGCTCGCCAGCGCGGCGGCGTCACCCCCGGCGGTCGACACCGACGGGATGCGCAGCCAGTCGTCCAGCTCCTCACGCAGGGTGTGCATGGCCGCGCATTGTGCCTCAACGCACGGGGACGAAGCGCCCCTGCGCGCTCGCCCGCAGGGCAGCCACGTCCTCGGCGCGCGATACGGACAGCGGCACCGTGGCGCCGAGCTCGGCCACCAGCATCTCGGTTGTGAGCGGCGCGCCGGCCTGCAGCGCCCCCAGCAGCGACGCCACCACCGCCTGCTCGATCTCGGCGCCGCTGAAGCCGTCCGCGGCCGTCACCAGCGCGGGCAGGTCGAATCCGGCCGGGTCCTGATGGCGCAGGGTCAGGTGGATGCGCAGGATCTGCTCCCGCTCGTCGGCCTGCGGCAGGTCCACGAAGAAGATCTCGTCGAAGCGCCCCTTGCGCAGCAGCTCCGGCGGCAGCAGTGAGAGGTCGTTGGCGGTGGCCACCACGAACACGGGAGCGGTCTTCTCCTGCAGCCAGGTAAGGAACGAGCCGAACAGGCGCCGCGACAGACCTCCGTCGGAGTCGCTGGCGCCGCCCCCGGGCGCGATCGCCTTCTCCAGCTCGTCGATCCAGAGGACGGCCGGCGCGCAGGATTCGGCGATCGCGATCGCCCGGCGGAAGTTGCGCTCGGTCTCGCCGATGTACTTGTCGAACAGCCGGCCGGCGTCGAGCTTCAGCAGCGGCAGCTCCCACTCGCGCGCGATCGCCTTTGCCGCCAGCGACTTCCCGCACCCCTGCACGCCCACGAGCAGCAGCCCCTTGGGCGGCTGCAGGCCCAGCGCGGCGGCCTCCGCGCTGAACCCGACGCGGGCGCGGCCGAGCCAGCGCCGCAGGTTGGCGAACCCGCCCAGCTCGTAGCGGTTGTCGGCGGGCGGGAAGTACTCGAGCAGGCCCTCCTCGTGCAGGGCAGTGGCCTTGTATCCGGCGAGGCGAGCCAGGTCGTCGCGTCCGAGCCGGCCGTTCTCGATCGCCGCGCGGGCCACCGCCTGGCGGGCCTGGTTGAGCGTTAGACCGCTGACCGCGGCGCAGAACTCGTCGTAGTCGCCGGGCGCGAGCTCCACGCGGGCGCGGCCGTTCTGCGCCAGCGACTCGACGACCGCGGCGATCGCGGCGCGATACTCCGCGCGGCTCGGGGAGCTGAGCTCATAGCGCACCGCGCGCGCCTCGATCTCGGAGGGCAGCTCCGCCTTCGCCTCCACCAGCACCAGCGTGGACATGCGGCCCGGGCGCGAGAAGCGGTCGAGCAGGTCGCGGAACGCGCGCGAGAGCTCGGGCTTGTCGAGGTAGGGCGAGAAGTCCTGCAGCTCGAAGACCGCCTCGACCTCGAGCTCGGCGATCGCCGCGAGGGCGCGCGCCGGGTCGGTGGTCTCGTAGACGGGGCTGGCGTCGCTCGCCCGCCGCAGCCCAGCGGTGACCGACCAGGTGAAGCGCCCGATCGCGAGGTCGGCGGCCGCCGCCGCAACCAACGCCTCGGCGCGCTCGGGCTCGTGCGTCTCGATCACGATCGCCGGGTGGCGGGACAGCACGAGCGTCTTCAGCTCGTGTACGGCGCTGAGCGCGCCGACCGGCGGCGCGGCCACGGCTGCGCTGGTGGGCTGCATACCCTGCGCTTCGGCAGGGCGGCGAGCGGCCTTTAGGCGATCAGGGGCAGTTCGGCCACGGCGAGGTGCCGGCCTTGCGGTACAGCTTGAGCGCGATGCGGTCCTGCTCGGCCTCAGAGGCTTCGATCGGATCGCCGTCGCCGCCGAGATTGCGCCAGGTGTCGCGGCTGAACTGGTACTTGCCGCGGTACTGCCCACCCGGAGAGACCGCCCGCGGGTTGCCACCCGACTCGCACTCGGCGATCAGGCGCAGGATCCGCGGGACCTTCGCGCCGCTCGACTCGCGCTGCAGCGAGCCGCGCGCGAACGGATCGAGGCCGAGCGCATCGCGGGTCTTGGGCCCGACCACGCCGTCGGCGGTGAGTCCCTTGCGCTGCTGGAAGTCCTTCACGGCCGCCTCGGTCTGCGCGCCGAAGGCGCCGTCCACGGCGATGTCCAGCGCTGCCTGGACCTTGCGCACCGCGTCCCCGCGGTCGCCCCGCTTGACGACCACCGCGCCGGCAGCCGGTCCGCCCTTGCCGGCGGCCTTGCGCTTGGCCTTGACCTTGGAGCCCTTGGGGGCCTTGCTCCCACCGGCCGGCGGAGCGGCCGTGCCTCCGCCGTCCGCCCAAGCCGCACCGGGCGCGCTGAGCGCGAACACCACCAGCAGACCCGCGAACAGCGGGCGGCGCACGGCATCGACGGTCGCTTGCAACGTCCTCTTTCCCCTTTCCAATGCCTACGGGGTGAGCTGACGGGCTCGCGCCGGAAAGTGGCGCTACGCAATGGGCGGCCTGCGATTCGCCCCGGCGGCCTAGGGCCGCTGGTGGTTCCCCCGCTCCCCGCCGTCGGGACGACGGGGACTCGGCAATTCACTTGACGAACGTCGTATCCAAGCAGATTGCGGTCCGAGACGGGCTAGCGGGTCGCGCCGAGCAGGTCGTCGACGATCGTGACGATGTCGACTCGGCGCCGTGCCGCGGCGCGCGCGAAGCGGGCCGCGGCTGGTCGCTGGAACAGCGGGCGCGGCCGCGCGGCGGGGGGAACGGGCGGCGGCAGCTCGCCCGTGACCTCGCGCAGGGCCGGCCGCTCGACCTGCCTGCGATGCATCCAGATCCCCGCGGCGACCGCGCCGAGGACGAACGGCGCAACACGTACGAAACGGCGGGGAGGCACGCGCGCAGGGTACCCTCCGCCGCCGATGGACTTCGGGCTTGAGGGCAGGGTCGCGCTGGTAACTGGCGCATCGAGCGGGATCGGCTTCGGCATCGCCAAGGCGCTGGCCGCCGAGGGGGCGAAGGTGGCGATCAGCTCGCGCTCGCAGGAGCGCATCGAGGCCGCCGCCGCGGAGCTGGGCGCCACTCCCTACGTGCACGACTCGGCCGACCTCGACGACGCACCGGGCCTGGTCGACCGTGTCGAGGCGGACCTGGGGCCGCTGGCGGTGCTGGTCACCAACACGGGCGGCCCGCCCGGCGGCGAGCCGCTGGGCTTCACCCGCGACCAGTGGCAGGACGCCTACCGCGACCTCGTGCTCGCTCCGATGGCGCTGATCGAGCACGCCGTGCCCGGCATGCGCGAGCGCGGGTTCGGCCGCATCCTGAACGTGTCCTCGAGCGCCATCCGCGAGCCGATCCAGGGGCTGCTGCTCTCGACCGCGCACCGCAGCGCGCTGCTGGCCACCTTCAAGCTGCTCGCACGCGAGCTCGCGGGTGCCGGCATCACGCTCAACACGCTGGTGCCGGGACGCATCTCGACCGACCGACTGGCGGAGCTGTACGGCTCGATCGAGGCTGCCGAGGAGCGGCTCGCGACCAGGTTCCGGCGGGCCGGCTCGGCTCGGTCGAGGAGATCGCGGTGGCCGGCGCCTTCCTCTGCTCGGCCCAGGCGAGCTACATCACAGGTGTGGCGCTGGCGGTCGACGGCGGCCTGATCCGCGCCACCTAGGCGCCGCGCGGCGGGTCGTCCAGCAGCACCCGGTTGCGGTCCCAGCGCTCGATCTCACAGCCGTCGCTGAGCTCGAAGCGCGCGTCCACGCCCCGGCCGCGCAGCGTGCCCTGCACGCGGGCCGTCGCCGGGCCGCCGTAGATCTGGGTGCAGGCGGTGCCGGATGGCACCGGCGCCAGCTGCTCGGCGCCGAGCCCCGCGAGGCCACGACAGGTCGCGTCCCCTTCGCCGAGCCGCGCGCACTCCACGTGCCGACGCTGGGCCGGCCCGTCGGGGCCATCCGGGTGGACGGTCACGGTCAGGTCGGCCGCCGGGGCGGCCGCACTCTGCCCGGGTTCGTCGTCGTCGTCGCCGCAGGCGGCGAACACCAACGCGAGCGCACAGGCGGCTGTCACAAGGCGCGGCATGCACTGGTTGTACGCGAAAGGGGCCGCCGCGTCACAACGCGGCGGCCCCCTCGCCTAGGCGGACAGGACTGACGGCTGCGGCTCGAGCGCCAGGTCGAGGACCTCGTCGATCGTCATCACCGGGTGGAAGGTCATCGCGTCGCGGACCTCCTCCGGCACATCGTCGAGGTCGCCGCGGTTGCGCTCCGGCAGGATCACGTCGGTCAGCCCGGCCGCGTGGGCAGCAAGCACCTTCTGCTTGAGGCCGCCGATCGGCAGCACACGGCCCTGCAGCGTCACCTCGCCGGTCATCCCGACGGTGTGGCGCACGGGCCGCCCGGACAGCAGGGACGCGAGCGCCGTCGTCATCGTGATGCCGGCGCTCGGGCCGTCCTTGGGGATCGCCCCGGCCGGCACGTGCACGTGGAACTCCCGATCGTCGAAGCGGTCCTCGTCGATGGCCAGGTCGCCGGAGTGGCCGCGCACGTAGGAGAGCGCGATCCGCGCCGACTCCTTCATCACGTCGCCCAGCTGTCCGGTCAGCACCAGGCCTTCCTTGCCCTTCATGTCGGTGGCCTCGATGAACAGCACGTCGCCACCGGCGCCGGTGACCGAGAGCCCGGTCGCGACGCCGGGGACCGCCGTACGCTCGGCCGACTCCTGGAAGAAGCGCTGCCGCCCGAGGGCGTCGCGCAGCTCCGCCTCGGCGATCGCCACCGGAGCCTGCGCCTCAGCCGAGGCCAGCTTCGTCGCGGTCTTGCGCAGCAATGTGCCGAGCTCGCGCTCCAGGTTGCGCACCCCAGCCTCACGCGTGTACTCGGTGACCACCTGACGCACGATCGCGTCGTCGATCGTCACCTCGTCCTCGCGCAGGCCGTTGCGCTCGCGCTGGCGCGGCCACAGGTACCCACGCGCGATCGCGACCTTCTCCTCGGTCGTGTACCCGTCGAAGCGGATGATCTCCATCCGGTCGAGCAGGGGCGCCGGGATCGTCTCGGCCACGTTCGCGGTGGCGATGAACACCACCTGCGACAGGTCCAGCTCCACGTCCAGGTAGTGGTCGCGGAAGGCGTGGTTCTGCGCCGGGTCGAGCACCTCGAGCAACGCCGCGCTCGGGTCGCCCCGCCAGTCGGCGCCGACCTTGTCGACCTCGTCGAGCATGATCACCGGGTTCATCGTCCCGGCGTCGCGCAGGGCGCGGACGAGCCGGCCCGGCAGCGCGCCGATGTAGGTGCGGCGGTGACCGCGGATCTCGGCCTCGTCACGCACGCCGCCGAGCGACATGCGGACGAACTCGCGCCCGGTCGCGCGCGCAATCGACTCCCCGATCGAGGTCTTGCCCGTGCCGGGCGGCCCGATCAGGGTGAGGATTGCGCCGCTCCGCCTGTCCTCCTCGATGCCGCGCTCCTGGCGCAGCTTGCGCACCGCGATGTACTCGACGATGCGGTCCTTCACGTCCTCGAGGCCAGCGTGGTCGGCGTCCAGCACCTCGCGCGCGTGCACGGGGTCGAGCCGCTCGTCGGAGCGACCGGACCACGGCACCGCGATCAGCCAGTCCAGGTAGGACCGGATCATCGAGGCCTCGCCGCCCTGCTCGCCCATCCGCTCGAGCCGGCCCAGCTCGCGCTCGGCCTGCTCGCGCACGTCCTCCGGCATGCCGGCTTCCTCGATCTTGGTGCGGTACTCGTCCACGACCGAGGCGTCGTCGTCACCAAGCTCCTTGCGGATCGACTCCATCTGCTTGCGCAGGAAGTACTCGCGCTGCTGCTTCTCGGCACCCGACTGAACGTCGTCGCGGATGCGCTGGCGCACCTGCAGCTCGGCCAGCCGCTCGCGCTGCAGACGCAGCGACAGCTCCAGCCGCTCGGTCACGTCAAGCGTCTCGAGGACGTCGATCTTCTGGGCGTAGGTCAGATCCGGCGCGTAGCCGGAGGTGTCGGCCAGCGCACCGGGCTCGGTGATCGAGCGCACGAACGCGGCCACGCGGCCGTCGTCGCCGCGCAGCTCGAGGATCTCCTCGACCACGGCGCGATACTCGCGCTCCAGGTTGCGGGTACGGCCGTCGACGGGCTCATCGTCGGGATGAGGCTCGACCTCCACGCGCAGCGCGCCCGTGGGATCGGTGCTCGCGGCGCCGATGCGGCCGCGGTGCTGACCCTCGAGCTCGACGGCGCGGCCGCCACCGGGGAGGCGCACGCGCTCGACCACATTGGCGACCGTCCCCACGCTGGCGAACTCGTCGCCCTTGCGCGGGACGAGCACAACACGCTCGTCGTCGCCGACGTCGATGGCGAGGGTCACGGTCATATTCGGGAAGACGACGGAGTCGTCGACAGGGACCAGCAGCAGGGTTTCCATGGGCATCTCCAAAGCTACTTATCTTGCGTAAGTGGCAAGTCTAGTGGACGCCCGGACGCCTGAACGGTGACGCCGGTAGCTTCCCGGCTGACAGCGATTCGGAGGTTGATATGCCAAAGCGCAGGGCGGAAGCACGTTGGGAGGGCTCGCTACAGGAGGGCCACGGGGTCATGAACATGGCGAGCGGCGCGTACGAGGGCCCGTACTCGTTCGAGTCGCGCTTCGAGGAGGGCGAGGGCACCAACCCAGAGGAGCTCATCGCCGCCGCCCACGCGGGCTGCTTCTCGATGGCGCTGTCCGGCGACCTCGGCCGTGCGGGCCACGAGCCGGAGAGCGTCGAGACGACCGCGACGGTGCATCTCGACAAGGGCGACGGAGGCTTCACCATCACGCGCATCCACCTCGACACTCGCGCCCGGGTGCCCGGGATCGACGCCGAGGAGCTCCAGCGCGTGGCAGAGGGCGCGAAGCAGAACTGCCCCGTGTCGCGCGCACTCGCGGCCGTCGCGACGATCGAGCTGAACGCCGAGCTGGTCGGGTGAGCGAACCCGCCGATCCGCAGCGCGCCGCCCGCGCGGCCGCGGCTGCGGCGGCGGTCGCCCTGGTCGAGCCCGGCATGACGATCGGGCTCGGCTCGGGGCGGGCTGTCTGGAACGTCGTGGAGCTGCTGGGCGACCGCGGCGAGGACGTGCGCGCCGCCGTCGCCTCGTCGCGCACCGACGAGCTGGCGCGCGAGCACGGCATCGAGGTGGTCGAGCTGGACGGCAGCTTCCAGCTCGACCTGGCCCTGGACGGGGCCGACGAGGTGGACGCCGAGCTGCGCCTGATCAAGGGCGGCGGCGGGGCCCTGCTGCGGGAGAAGATCGTGGTCTCAGCCGCGCGCCGGTTCGTGGTGGTGGCCGAGGCGACCAAGCGGGTCGAGCGCCTGGGCGAGCGCTTCCGGCTGCCGGTCGAGGTGGTGCGGTTCGGCTGGCGCGACACGCGGCGGCGCCTCGCGGCGCTGCTGCCCGACGCCGAGCAACGGCTGCGCGACGACGCCGAGCCGTATGTGACCGACGAGGGTCACCTGATCCTCGACTGCGCGGTGCCGCCCGACGTGGACCTGGACGCGCTCGGCCGCGCCCTCCAGCAGGTGCCGGGCGTGGTCGAGCATGGGCTGTTCATCGGGATGGCGGAGCGGGCCCTGCTCGGCCGGCCGGACGGCACCGTCGAGGTGCTGGAGCGGCCCACCTAGTACGGCGAGCCGTCGGTCCGCTTCACGCTTCCGTCGGCGAAGTGCACCTCGAGCAGAGGCGACCGCGTCAGCTCGTCGATCTCACCGGGCTGGACGCCGTCGTCTCCCACGTCGATCTCGGCCGGCACGTAGGCGATGAAGAAGCGCTGCGGCCGTCCGCCGGGGACGCGCGGCGTCCACGGGTCCGTGAGCCGTGCCGTGCCGGTGCCGTATGGGCCGATCGCCCGAATCTCGGTGACGTCGGCGGCGGCGTGGCCCGAGATCTCCTGCCCGTCGGCGCCGACGGCGAACGCGCCCAGGACGGCACCGCGGCGCTCGAGGCGGCGCCGGAGGTCCGCGGGGTCCAAGCACCCGCCGGTCCCGCCGCGCACGTCGTTCTCGGACCGGTGCCGGTCGTCGGCGAACGCGCTGCAGATGAACCCGTCGCGGCTGACGTAGGCCACCGCCGTGCCTCCCGGCCCACCCGCGAGGCGGGGAGCCGGGAGCGGATCGCTGGCGCCGCCGGTGCCAGGCCTGATGTCAGGCCGCGCGGAGCCCTCGGACCCGCCCGAGCCGTTCTCCACGTCGAGCAGCTTGTCGACAGCGGGCACCCCGGTGCTCAGGCCGGCGAGCTCGCTAGCCCCAGCCCCCGCCGCCAACAGCAGGAGGGCCACGGCTGCCAGCGTCACGCCCCGGCGCCGGCGCCTGCGGTGCACGCGGCGGCGTCGCGCCGCGGCCACCAGCTGCTCTCGGATCGCGGCCAGCGGATCGCCGGCGGTGAGGTCCCGGGCGTCGTTCATGCTCCCCTCTTTCCTAGTCGTGCGAGCCGGGACAGCCCGCGGCTCACGCGCTGGCGGACGGCCGCCTCGCTGCTGGCGGTCGCTCGCGCGATCTCGGAGTAGGCGCGCTCTTCGATCACACGCGCCGTTACGGCCTCCCGCTCGGCGGGCGAGAGCTCGCCCATGCCGTTGACGTAGTCGCCGCCCGCGGCATCCAGCAGTTCCTCCACGCGCTCGAGCTCCTCGTCGGAGAAGCTCAGCGGGGCCATGCCGAGGCGCCGTCGCGCCTTCTGCTCGACGTGGTCGCGCCGCCGAGTGGCCGCCAGCTTGTTGCGGGCGATGCCAGCCAGCCACGCACCCGCCGGCGCCTCCCCAGGTCGGTAGCGGCGGCTCGCGACCAGCGCCGCGGCGAACACCTCGGCGGTCAGGTCGAGCGCCTGCTCGGTGTCTTCGCACGCACGCGCGAGGAAGCGCAACACCGCTCGGGCGTGGCGCTCGTAGAACACGCCGAACGCCTCGGGCCGCTCGGCCGTGAGCGCGAGCAGCTCGTCGTCGGTGAGTCGCGAAAGCTCCTCCACTACCTCCTATCTTCCGGCTGGGCGCATCTTGTGACAGCCCCGGGCGTCACAGCCCGCCCTAGCTGGAAGTGTCGGCTCGGCGCGGCAAGCGATTGTCGGGCCGCGGTTCGAGGGGCGACAGCGGCTCGAGGAGGTCGCCGATGTCGGTGAGCATAAAGACGAGGTGATAGGCCCAGTAGCTGTCCTTGGTCCGCTCGTCCTGGGGGACCAGCGCCCGCTCCAAGCCGTCGTAGTCCTCTGGATACGCCACAAACCCAGTGGCGCCCGGCCGCTGGTCCATGGCGACCAAGATCGTGCCCGCCGGCAACCGCCCCTGACATCCTCCTGTGTGAGCGGGGGCCTTGCTAATGACCGCGACCGAGCGGGGGTCGACCGACCGCGTGACTCTGAACCTATCTCCACGACGTACCAGAACGGTCCTCCTCGACGGCCCGCGCGGCGGCGAGCTCCACGTCATCACAGGGAATCAGATCACTGAGCCGGCATCGGATTGAAGCCCCACGCCGCCGGCGCCACTGGGACAGGGTTGCCCGCTGTACCAGGCGTGTACCAGTAATCGGGCTCGGTCCCGGTTGGTCTGAACCGACGATTCTGCCCGACGTTCCAGCACATGAGAACCCATGAATCCGTCGGCTTGACCTCGTCAAACAGGTGGAGCGCAAGGCTCGGCTGCGTCCAATCCGGATCGAGCGGTGTGATGGTGGTGGCGAAGCCGCCCTCCGGATGGGGTGGGTTCTCTGGCGAAGCGATCAGCGCCTTCGACACATAGATCTCTATGGCTCTGAAGTCCTCCGTGTAGTGCCAGAGAGGCACGGCGCAGTCGCGCACGATGTCCTCGGTGTCGCCTGTCGGCTCCTGCCGATGGGGTGACTCGAGGAGCTCGTCCGTGTCGTGCAACGCCTGAAGCGGGTCTTCTCCCTGCCCAGCTGCAAGCTGGTCGTAGATGAAGTCGCGGGCCAGCTCCTCGGCGACGCCAGACGCGTTGTCCATGACGTCGGGCGCGTCCTCGACAACGGCGTCTCCGCTGCCCGGTGACCCGTTCCAGTTGCCAGTCCACTTGTCGTACGGCTGACCCACATAAGGCACAAGCTCCGCGCCTTGCAGGATGTCGGACTCCTTGGTTGTGGCATAGCCGACGCCCTGGTTCTCGCCGTAGATGGGAGGCCAGCAACACGGATTCTTCCGACAGCTGATCAGGTCGCCGTCACGAGGCGTAAATGGCCACGGAGGGGTGGGCGGGCCAGCGGTGTCACAGCCGTCAGGACGCGCCTCGACGTAGGTGTTCTGGTACCCATGAGACGCACCGGAGTCGAAGTACCAGGTGATGAACCACTGGCCGTGGTCAACGGAGACGCCTCGAGTCAGCGAGCAGCCGTCCTCACAGAAGTGTGCAGTGGGCTGTGTCCATTCGGGGCTTTCCTCGTAGGCCCACCCCAGATGCAGGAACTTGGCATTTAGCCCGTTGCCGATACGCCACCCCGTCGCGAGCGCAAGGGGAACGGGTGCCAGTACACGGGGCAACGGCAGCGTCTTGATATCCGTCCGGAGCGCCGCCAAGCCCTGTCGGATCAGATTGCCCCGGGCGTTTTGGGGCAGCGCCCCCTGGGATGCCATCAGGCTTTGGCAGCCGGTGTCGCATGGCATGCCCGCGGTCCCTGGGGCCGCTCCGCCCTCTGCCAGGAACTGTGCGATCTGAGTGAACTCCTGGCTCGTCGGTTGGTAGTCGGCCCGGGCTGCCGGCGCTGTGATCCCGGTGATCACAAGGAACACCACCGCGCGGAGCACGGTTGGCCCGCCTCGAGCGAGTGGTGCTTCCGAGGCAAGGCGGTGGGTCGGTGAAGACGGAGACAACGAGCGGATCGTTAGATCATGCAACGTAATCTCTTATTAGTCAAGATATCTTTACGATGGATTAGCGTCTCACAGCCCGCCCTCCTCCACCGCCAGCGGCCCCACGCGCGTGCGGTCGCCCGGCGGGCGGATCAGCAGGCGCAGCTCGCGGGCGAAGTTGGTCGCGGCGGTCAGGTAGACGGCCTGGCGCGCCCCCACGCGCAACGTCGCGAGCGCGGTCGGCCCCGACGTGGCTTCGGCTTCCGCTACCGCCTCGCCGCCGCCGGCCCGCACGCCGATCAGCTCCACGTTCTCCAGGGCCACGAACGTCCTGCCCGCTCCGTCCGAGCGCTCGGCCGAGACGAGCACGTCCACATGGGCGCCCGGCTGGGCGCCCGCGAGCGCAGTCCCGCCGGCCACCGCGAGCTCGACGGCGCGCTGCCCGGGGCGCAGCGCGCCGCTCTCCGCGCTCCGGCCCGAGCCCTGAATCGTCGTCGCCGTCACGTAGGCCCCAGCCGGCACCCCCACAGCCGTGCGTATCCCCACGAGCGGTTCGGGTTCGGCCAGGCCGTCGGGCGGCGCGAAGCGCGCCGGCACCCGTCTGATCGCGAGGTCGCGGTGATTCAGGCGCTCGTCCGGGGCAAGCTCGTGCTGCGCTACGACGACCGGAACGAGCGGGCCGACGGCAGCCTGCGCACGGTGCTCGCGCTCGCGGACCTGCGACGCCGCCAACCCGCCGCACACGAGCGCGAAGCAAAGCAGCAACAGCCCGCGCCGCCGGGCCGCGGTCATGCGGCCCGGCGCCCATCGTCGTCCCGGCCCTCGCGCGCCTCGATGCTGCGTTCCGGCAGCTCCAACACCGTTCGTGTGATGCCGCCGGCGCTCTCCACCCGCAGTCGGCCGCCGAGCTCGCGGGCGGCGCGTTGCGCGATCGCCAGCCCGCGTCCGCGCCCCGAGCGTCCACCCGCGCGAGCGCGGCGCTCGAGGTTGCACACCTCGAGCACCACCAGCCCGCCCTCCCGCCGGCTCCGCACCTCGACCGCGCCGACCCCGTGCTCTGTCGCGTTGTCGATGACGTTTCCGAGCACCTGCGCCAGCCGGCCGGCATCGAGCTCAGCCGCGGGCGCGGGCGACGCTCCCCGGGCCGCGGCCAGCTCACCGAGCGCCGCTCCCATGCGCTCGAGCTCCAGCGCCAGCAGCAAGCCCAGCCCTCCCGGCGGGTCGAACCGCTCGGCGGCGAGCCCGATCGCGGTCGCCGCGCCGCGCAGCTCGTGCTCGGCATCCGCAACAACCGCCCGGTGGCGGCGGAGCGCCAGGGCGGTCCCAACCGCCGCCGCCCAGCCACCCCAGGCGAGCACCACGCTCCACCAGCTCACGGCCCCTCCGTCAACTTGTAGCCCACCCCGCGCACGTTCACGATCCATGGCCGGCCCGACGGCCGCAGCTTCTTGCGCAAGCGGCACGCGTGGGCATCGAGCGTGCGCGTGTTGCCGGCGGAGAGGTAGCCCCAGACGTCGCGCAACAGCTCCTGCTTCCCATACACGCGCGTGGGCTGCTCGGCCAGCGCGTGCAACAGGGCGAACTCCTTGGCGGCGAGATCGACCCGCCTGCCGCCCAGGCGCACCGCCCTCGTCGCCGGGTCGAGCGTCAGCTCCCCCACCCGCACCGTGCCGCGCGCCCGGCGGCCCTCGGCACGGTGCAGAACCGCGCGCACGCGCGCGAGCAGCTCGGCGTAGAGGAACGGCTTGCAGACGTGGTCGTCGGCGCCGCGGGTGAAGCTGCGCACCCGGTCGGCGTCCCCAGCCCGGCCGCTCAGCACGATCACCGGCACGTCGGGATCGATCCGCGATGCCAGGCCGTCGGCGGCCCGCACGCGGTCCAGCAAGGCCAGGCCGTTCCCGTCCTCCAGCGTCAGGTCGAGCACAACCAGCGACGGCTGGCGCACTTCGATCCCGCGCAAGCCCTCCCCCACGCCGGCGGCCCCCGCGACGCGGAACCCGTCCGCGGCCAGGTTGTCGAGCAGAAAGGCCCGCGTCGCCTCGTCGTCCTCGACGACCAGGACCGTGCGCTCGGGCGAGGCGGTGGCGTCCACGCCCGATGAAGCCCCATTGCCAGCAAACTCGCCCCGGTTGCGCTACACGGGACGACGGACCGCCACGTCCAGAGCCGCCGGGAGGTCCCCGCGGCCGGACACGTCGAGCTTGCGGTACGCGCCGGTCAGGTGCATCTCGACGGTCCGGCGGGTGAGGAACAGGGCTTCGGCGATCTCGCGGTTGCTCAAGCCCTCGGCGGCCATTGCCGCGACCCGGCGCTCCTGCGCCGAGAGCGACTCGACACCACTCACCGCCGGGCGGCGCGGACGCGCTCCGGTAGCTCGCAGCTCGTCCATCGCCCGGTCCGTCTCGACCACCGACCCACAGCGGTTCGCGAGGTCGAGGCCTTCACGAAGCGGCCCACGGGCGTCGCGGCGATGGCCGCCGCGACGCAGCGCGGCACCCAGGTCGATCAGCGCTCGGGCGTGCGCTACCCGCAGCTCGGAGCCGGCGAGGACATCCACCGCCTCCCGGACCAGCTCGACCATCTCCGCGGCTGGGGCAATCAGTGCCCGCACGCGGAGGGCCTCGCCGATCGGCTCCGGAGCGCCGAACCGTCGCCCGATCTCGAGCTCCTCCTCGATCAGCTCGCGCGCTCGATCGTGCTCACCCAGGCGGGCCAAGGCAAGTCCCGCGTAGCTGCGCCACATCAGCGCGCACGGATTCACGTATGCGATGGCCAGCGATCGCCGGCCGGCCTCTTCGAGGTCGATCAGAGCAGCGCGCGGATCGCCCATCCGCAGGGCGAGACGGCCGCGAGACGCCAGCGCCTGGCTGATGCTCAACGACAGCGGCAGATCACCGCTCGGCCAGGAGTCCCGCAGCAATGCCACGGCCTGCTCGAACGAACCGCGCTCGATGTGAACGTCGGTCAGAGCGGAAAGCACGGCCGGCAGGACGATCGGGTCGTCGGCGGGGAGCAGCGCCAGGGCCGCGACGGCGTCGGCCTCGGCGTCGCCCAGATCGCCCGTCCATGCCCTGGTGGAGGCCCGCAGGCCGAGCGAGTTGGAGTAGAGGAGCTTCGAGCTCCGGGCCTGCCCCTCCTCGACCCCGGCCGTCAACACCTCGCTCGCCCTGGTCAGCCTGCCGGTGAGTGCGATGCCGACCGTCGCGGCCGTCAGCGCGATCGTCGCGGCGGGGGCCGCCAAAGACGAGTGCTCGGAGCGGACCTCGACCAACAGCTGCCCATCTCCCCACGCCGCCTCGGCCAGCGCGGCCACCTCGTTCGCGGTGCGGGCCGTAGTCGCCGCGAAGACGACCGCCATCATGGCGAGCAGGCTGCGCTCCGCCGCCGTCTCGCCTCTGCTGACCTCCTGCTCGAGCGCCAGCAGCCGGCCAAACGTCTCGGCGCTGGGAAGCCCGCCGACCAGGCGAGTGGCGGCCGCCTGGAACTCGAGCCCCAACAGAAGCTCCCGATCCAGATCACCGGGCGACCCGAGGACTTCCTCGCAGGCGGCGATGGCCGCCGGCAACTCGGCGGCCAGGAAGCGCACCATGGAGAGGCCGAGCGCCGCATTCGCCCGCTCAGTTGGGCTGCTCGACAGGAGCTGCGCCTGCTCCATCCGGCCGGCCGCCTCGGGCATGCGGGCGGCCGACTCCGCCGCGCCGAGGTCGAGCAGGATCGACCGCCGAAGCGCGGGAGGCGCGTCCTCCTCGAGCGCCCGGCGGAGGAATCGCACCGCCTGGTCGGGGGAGCCGCGACTACTGGCTCGTCGCGCCGAGTCAGTCAGCGCGTCGAATGCCCATTGCTCCCCTACGGGGCCAGCGGGGCCGGCGGCCAGCAGGTGGGCAGCCACTCGCTCACATCGAGCCGGGTCTCGTGCCAGCTCACGAGCGGCGGCCAGGTGCAGCCGCACCCGCTCGGCCGGCGGGATCGAGTCGTGGAGTGCCTGCTGGATGATGGGATGGACGAACCGCGGCGGAAGTCTCGGATAGAGGAGCTCGGCGTCGATCAGTGCGTCCACGGCATCCGCCGCCGCGTCACGGTCCACGCCAGCGACCACGGCGGTGTCCGCCAGGGAGGCATCGTCGCCGAGGATCGCCAGCGTCTGCGCGACGGCCCCGACCGTTGGCGAGCGGCGTCTTAGGCGGGCCGCCACGAACCGTGCCACCGACGGCGGGCCCATGGCGGCGATCGCGCCGGCGTCGACGCCTCCGGCCTCTCCACTTCGCTCCTCGAGCGCAGTGATCAGCTGACGTGCGAGCAGCGGGTTCCCGCCCGTCGTCCGGGTGCACTCGACGCAGACTTCATCCTTGGTGTCCTCGCCGAGGCTGCCGCGCACCAGCGTCGCGATCGCATCCGCGCTGAGCGGAGGCGGCCGGACGGTTATTGGCCGTTCACGCTCGCTCAGCTTGGTCAGGGCTTCTGTCGCCTCAGCTGCCTCGCCTGTCCGAACCGCGAGCATCGCGCACGCCGGGATCTCCTCGATCTTGGCGTCCAGGTAGGCGAGAAACTGAATCGACTGCTCGTCGGCCCAGTGTGCATCGTCGACGAGCAGGGCGAGCGGCTGCTCCTCGGCCAACCGGGCGCATAGCCAGTGCAGGCCGTGGAATCGCGCGAACAGGCGGTCGTCGGCGGCGGCTCGGTCGGGAACCTCCTCGAACAGCGGGCGCGCCAGTCCCGCGGCACCGATGAAGACGCGTTCACGCTCGCGGTCTGTGAGCGGCTCGATTCTGGGCGCCAGCAGCTGGATCACTACGCCCAGCGCGAACTCGCGCTCCATCAAGCCGCCACGGGCACGGAGAACGGCCATCCGCTCCGCCTCGGCCAACTCCGCGGCCTCTCGAAGCAGCGAGCTCTTGCCAATCCCGGCCGCTCCCTCGATCACCACGATCCGCCCTGAGCCGCCCGCAGCGATGCGGAACGCATCGCCGATCTGCTCCAACTCGGCCTCGCGCTCGAGCAGATGGGTGCGCCTGTTCAGATCCGTCATCCGGCGCTGCGCAGCCGTCGGACTTTGCATGGCTGGCTCCTGGGCTCGCCTCGGCTGACGCCAAGCGTATCCCCCACCCGGAGAAAAGCCTGCGGTGGGTCCACGTAGCGAAGCGCGGCCCCTCAGCCGTAGCGTCGCGGCGATGGCATCACTACCGCTCTTCGGTGCGCTGGCCTCGCGGGCGCTCGACCACCAGCAGCCGACCCGCGCGGGGCGCCGGCGACTCCACCGGCTTGTCGCGCGGCTCGCTCATGTCTCGACACGACGAGCTGAAAGGACGCCCGTGAGCGCTGGCAAGGTGCCGCGCCCCAATCTCACCCCTTGAGCAGCTCGATCGCACGCCGCTTGACGCGCGCCTTGCCTCCCCAGGGGAGGTAGGTCACCCGCGCGCGCACCAGTGCCCTACCGCGCCGGTCGAGCCGGCGCATGACCGCACGGGTGGGGCGCAGCGCCAGTCGCGTCCTGCCCGCGAACTCCACCTGCTTGTTCACGCGCCTGATCCCCGCTCCGCGCAGGCGCAGCCCCGCGGACCAGGGCACGGTGACGATCAACGTCGCCGTGCCGCGGCGCATGTTGCGACGCACCTTCATGATCCCGAAGCGCCGCGAGAGCGCCCGCGGCTGCCCACACGGCGGGGGCTCGGTCCCGGGCTCGCCGAGCTTCTGCACCCGGCCGTTGAGCACGTCGGGGACGTACAGCGCACCGCGACAGTCGACGCTCACCAAGGCGGGAGTGCTGAACTCGCCGGCCCCAGCGCCGGAGGCGCCGGCCTTGCAGCTCTCCAGGCACTCCTCGAACCCGGTCTCGGCGTTCTCGGGGACGACGTCCTTGCCGAACGCGCCGAGGAATACCGACTCCGGGGAGAAGACCGACACGCGGCGGTTGGCGGTCTCGGCGACCAACAGCGCACCGCCGGCGCCGAACGCCAGGCCCAGTGGCTGGTTCAGCACGCCGGGGCCGTTGGCACGCGCCGTGCCGCCCGGACGGCCGAACACCGACCCGTTGCTGCCCGCCTTGCATCCCGTCGCGTTCGTGCACACCTCGAACCCGGTGTTCCCGTTGCTCGGGATCACGTCGGTGCCGAACGCGCGCTGGAAGGCCAGGTCCGGTGAGAACACCGACACGCGGCGATTGACGGACTCGCTCACGTACACGTTGCCGGCGGCGTCGACGGCGACCGCGATCGCGCCATTGAGCGCGCCCGGGCCGTCCGCCCGCACGCCTGGCCCACACCTCGAGCTGCACCGGTCGGTGCGCCCGCCCAGGATCCGGTTGACCCCTTTCCCGAACGCACGCAGGAAGGTGCCGTCGCGCCTGTACAAGGACACCCGGTTGTTGGCGAGCTCGGCGACGAACAGCACGCCGGACGAGTCGATCGCCAGCCCGCCTGGACTGTTGAGCTGTCCGGGCCTGCTTCCCGGCTCGCCTCGCTTGCAGGCTTCGAACTCGTCGCAGACCTCCGCGCCGGTGCCGTCCTCGTTCGGATTGACGTCCGCGCCGAAGGCACGCACGAACCCGCCCTGCTGGTTGAACACCGAGATGCGGTTGTTGCGCACCTCGGCGACGTAGAGGAGCCCCTCCTCGTCGACCGCGAGGCCCGCCGCACCGTCGAGCTCGCCGCTGTCCTCGCCCCGCCTGCCCGCCTTGCAGACGGTGGTGCACTGCTCGAATCTCAGCTCGTCGTTGTTGGGCGCGACGTCCCCGCCGAACGCGCGCAGGAAGGGGCCCTGCGGTGAGAACACCGAGATCCGCTGAAGCTCAGAGGCGTACACCCGTCCGGTGGGATCCACAGCCGTCCCTTGCGGGACGCTGAGCAGGCCCGCCTGGTCGCCGGGACCCTCGCCGAACTGACCGAGCGGGACGACCGCCATGGCCGAGCTCGCCCCGATGCCCTGAAGCGCAAACACGAGCACGCAGATGCCTCCAAGCCGTGCAGCATTCCGAAGTAGCGGTGACACCTGGGCCTCCTGTCGCGGGGTTGCCTACACCCGTTAGGACTCCGCGGTCGCGCGATCCTTCCCGTCCCACACGGCGAGCTCGAACAGCTCGGCGCGCGGCACGCCCGTCGCCGTCAAGACGCAGGTGTGGCCCGCCCGCAGCCACGTGACGATCGTCCGCCCGTGGCGCCGGAGGTAGCGCAACTCGATGCCGGCGAGGACCGTTCGTCGTGCCCCCGCAGGCCAGGCGAGCGGGTCAGCGGACACGATCGAATATGCGGCGCGCCGGCGACCGTGCGCGTAGAACACGGTCCGCGTCGCACGACTGTCGACGTCGTCCGCCCGGGCTCCAGACGCGTGCCAGCCGAGCTTTGCCCCGTACGCCGGAAACGACACTCCGGCCACCGACGCCGCGAGCTGGGTTGGGTCGACCGGATCGCGCGCCGGCGCGGGCGCGCTCGCCCCCCGGGCCGCCAGCCCGGCGACCTGGAGCACCGTCGGCTCGCCCGCCCCGTCAGGCACCAGGAGCACCGCCAGCAGGACGGCCAGCGCGACCGCACCGGTGACGAACACCGGTCGCCACAGCGGCGCCTTGCGGCTGGGCTCGGTCCGGAGCCGGGCGTGGAGCCGGGCCGGGGCGGCGACGTCGACCGCTCTGACCGCGTCGAGCGCGGCTCGCTGCGCCCCTACCAGCGCCACCAGCTCGGGCGAGCGGGTAACGCGGGCCGCGACCCGCGCGCGCCGACCCGCCGGCAGCGAGCCGTCCGCGAACGCCGCGAGCTCGGCGCGCTCGGCGTCGCTCAGTTGTCCGTCTGCACCAACCACCCTCACCCCTCCTGACTCCGACGGAGGCAGATTGCTTCCCGCGAGTCGGGAAGGAGTCGCGAGCGAGCGGAGTCCTGGTGGACGAAAGCCGCATTCGCCAACAGGAGGGTCGTGCCCCATGGTCGTCCATCACCCGAACCTCAGCTCGCGCGCCAGCGCCCTGGCCATCGCTCTGGTGCTGCTGGTACTGCTGGCCGTCGCCGCGCCCGCGGCGAACGGCAAGGGCGCGTGGACGCGCACCATCGCCCCGGGGCTCTCCGCCGGCGAGCTCGGACTCCCTGCCGGGACCTCCGCGCAGCGGCTGGCGCGCGCGGCGCTGAGGCGTGAGTCGCAGCGTCTCGGCCTGGCGAGGTCGCTTCGAGGAGTACGTCTCGATCGCAGGCAGCACGTGCCCGGAGGCGCGGATGGAGCCGCGCCGCTCGAGCTGCTGCGCTTCCACCAGACCGTGGCTGGGGTGCGGGTCCTGTGGAGCCAGATCGACGTCACGATCGCCGCCGGGCGCGTCAGCTCGATCTCGGCGACCGCCGTGCCGATCGCGGCCAGGCGACTCGCTCGACACCCCGAGGTGAGCCGCGCCGAGGCGCTGCGGATCGCGCGCCGCGCGGTCACGGGTCGCGAGCAGGCCCTCACGCCGTTGCGGGTGGCCTACGCGGGCAAGCCGACGGTGGGCAAGGCGAAGGCGCGCACGGCGCGGCTCGCGTGGGTCGTGGAGGTCACGCCTGTGTCCGCGGGCGAGGCCGAGGCGAGCACGCCGCTCTGCATCATCGTCAGCGCCAAGACCGGACAGGTGATCGGACGCTGGCGCGGCATCGCCGACCGCCCCGACCGGGGGCCCAACGCGCGTGGCGCGGCCGGTCCCATCGGCACCGCCCGCGCCACGGGAACCGTCACGCAGCTGCTGGTCGGCAACGGAACCAACGGCGGGTCGGGTGCGCCGGTCTACGCCCGCTACAACGTCACCGGCGATCCGCGCCTGAAGGGAGTCTGGCCAAGCTACGTCCAGGCGCGCGTTGCGCCCACCAACACGGTGATGGACATGGCCAGCGCAAACGCGGCCAACGTCGCGCGCACGATCTGCGAGCTGCGCGGCTACTGCGGCCAGGACGGCGGCTTCCGGGATCGCACCAGCACCTATTCGGGCACCGTGACCGCGTGGCAGCTGGCCGGCAACACCCCGGCCGGCTCACGTACGCGCCCGTCGACCCTGCTCGTGGAGCTCGCGCGTGAAGACGTGATGGGCCTGAACAGCGCCAACGACGTGGTCGCCCACGAGATGGGACACATCATGGACTGGAGCTACGCGGGCGATCGCGACCACTCGTCGACGGAGAACCAGGCCGGCGAGGTCCAGGAGGCGCTCGCCGACATGTTCGCCTACGAGTACGACCGCTTCGACGCCACGATCGCCGAGGAGAGCGACCTCGGCGTCAGCCGCAACATCGCCAACCCGAGCGACCGAAACAACCGGCACAACCTCAGCTTCCCGAACCACATGAGCGAGTACGACCCGTTCCGGTCGAGCTTCCCGCACTACAACTCCACGATCCTGAGCCACGCCTACTACCGCTTGGTACAGGCCGTCGGCCACCCCAGGGCGGGACGCTTGCTGCACAACGTGCCCTCGTTCTTGAGCCCTCGGCCGACCTTCAAGGAGGTCGCGAACGCCTTCTACCACAGGGCGTTCACGATCTACGGCGGGGAGGTGACGAGCGCGACCGACTCGGCCTTCCGTGCAGTCGGTCTGCCACCCCGCCTGATCGGCAAGCCGTGCCTGCCCTCTTGCTCCGCTCGCAATGGGTGAAACCACCCATTGCCGGCTCGAGCAAGTTGGGTGATTCCGCCGAAGCAGCGGCGGGCGGGCGGCGGCAGATTGCGGGCATGGCTACGAACGAGGCAGAACTGACCGGCCGGGCGGCGCGCGAACGGTTGATCGAGGGACTCCCGGTGAGTGAGCGGCGGATGGCGCTCGCCGGGATCTCGACCGCTGTGCTGGAGGGCGGCGAGGGCACACCCGTGGTGCTGCTTCACGGCCCGAGCGGCAACGCGGCCCACTGGATGGACGTGATCCCGGCGCTGGCGGAGAGCCATCGCGTGGTGGTGCCGGACCTGCCGGGCCACGGCGCCTCGGAGCTGACCGAGGGCGATCCGGACGCTCCCCGCGTGCTCGCCTGGCTCGGCGAGCTGGTCGAGCGCACCTGCACGTCGCCGCCGGTGCTGGTGGGCTTCGCGCTCGGGGGCGCCATCGCGGCGCGCTTCGCGATCGATCGCCCCGACGAGATCAGCGGGCTGGTGCTGGTGGACTCGCTCGGCCTGCGCGCGTTCGACCCGGCACCGGAGTTCGGGGCCGCCCTGCACGACTTCGCCACCGATCCGAACGAGCGGACCCACGAGCTGCTCTGGCAGCAGTGCGCGCTGGACCTGGGCGGAATGCGCGAGCGGATCGGCACCCGATGGGAGGCGTTCGAGGCGTACAACATCGAGCGCGCCCGCACGCCGAGCCAACAGGCCGCCCTGGGGCTGCTGATGGAGGAGTTCGGGCTGCCGGCGATCCCGGCCGACGAGCTCGGCCGGGTGACCGTGCCGACGACGCTGATCTGGGGTCGTCACGACCTCGCAACGCCGCTCGACACGGCCCGGATGGCGAGCGAACGCTACGGCTGGCCCTTGCGGGTGATCGAGGACTGCGCCGACGATCCTCCGATCGAGCGGCCGGACGCGTTCATGGCGGCGCTGGGCCAGACCCTGGCTGTCGAGGCGCTCCGAGCACGTCTGGACGGTCAGCTCGTGCTCCCCGGTGAGGCGGACTTCGACGAAGCGACGCTGCTCTGGAACGGCGCGATCCAGAAGGCTCCGGCGCTCGTGGTGCGGCCGTCCGGGACGTCGGACGTGGTCGCCGCGGTCGACGTCGCCCGTACCCATTTGCTCTCGCCGAGCGTGCGCGGCGGCGGGCACAACATCGCCGGCACTGCGCTCGCGGACGGCGGTGTGACGATCGACATGTCGGGACTCCGCGAGGTGCGCGTGGACCCCGACGCCCGGACCGCGACCGTGCAGCCCGGATGCCTGCTCAGCGACGTCGACCGCGAGACCCAGCGCCACGGCCTGGCCACCCCGCTCGGCTTCATCTCCGAGGTGGGCGTCGCGGGGCTCACGCTCGGCGGCGGGCTCGGCTACCTCACGAGGCGCTTCGGCTGGACCGTCGACAACCTGCTGGAGGTGGAGATCGTCACGGCGGACGGCTCGGTTCGCCGCGCCGCGCCGGACGAGAACGAGGACCTGTTCTGGGCGGTCCGCGGCGCGGGCGCCAACCTCGGCGTGGTGACCTCGTTCACGTTCCGCCTGCACGAGGTCGGCCCGACAGTCTACGGGGGGCTGATCGCGTGGCCGTTCGAGCGCGCGGAGGAGATCCTCGACGCCTACCGGTCGCTCACCGCCGAGGCGCCGCGGGAGCTGGCGGTGTGGATGAACCTCCTACGCGCGCCGGCGGCGCCGTTCGTGCCGGAAGCGTGGCACGGAGAGCGGGTCTGCGCGATGGTCGTTTGCTACACCGGCGACCTCGACCGAGTGGACGAAGCCATGGCGCCGATAAGGGCGCTGGCCGACCCGGTCGTGGATCTGCTCGCGGAGCAGCCGTACACCCAGGTCCAGTCCTACCTCGACGACACCGAGCCGAAGGGCGACCACTACTACTGGAAGACCGGGTTCATCGGCGAGCTCGACGACGGACTGCTCGCGACCCTGCGCGAGCTGGGGGCCGAGTGCCCAATGCCGCGAGGGCAGCTCGGGGTCCTGCATCTCGACGGGGCACTGAACGAGCGCGCCGGCGACGACGGCGCGGTCGGCAACCGCGACGTCCGTTACGTGTTCGGGGCACTGGGGATGTGGGAGCCCGGCGAACCCCGCGCCGAAGAGTTCTCCGACTGGGTGCGGGAAGCCTGGGAGCGGGTCCGCCCGTTCTCCACGGGCAGCAGCTACATCAACTTCCAGAGCGCCGACGAGGGCGAGGAGCGCATCCGCGCCACGTACGGGGCGAATTTCGAGCGCCTCGCGGAAATCAAGCGGCGGTACGACCCGGACAACCTGTTCCGGTCCAACCGCAACATCCGCGCCTAGGCGAGCGCCAGCGCCCGCCGTCCGGTGCCGAGGATCATCAGCGCGCGGCGGCTCGCGAGCTCCGAGCAACTGCCGGACCAGATCGACCGGCTCTACCGCGCCGCCTGGGCAATGTGCGGCTCGCCGCACGACGCCGAGGACCTAGTGCAGGAGACCTTCGCGAGGGTGCTCGCCCGCCCGCGGCGCCTGAGCCGGGACCACGACCTGCCCTATCTGCTCGGGGCGCTGCGCAACACATATCTCACGAGCATCAGGACGGCGAGCCGGCGGCCGCGCACGGTCGAGCTGTCGCCCGAGACGAGCGAGACCCTCCGCTCGGACCTGGCCGACCCCGAGGCCGCGGCGGAGCATCGCGAGCTGCTCGCCACCATCGCGGCGCTGCCCGATGACTTTCGCGACGCCGTCGTGGCGGTGGACCTGGTGGGCCTCTCCTATCGCGAGGCCGCGCGCCTACTCGGCGCCCCCGAAGGCACGATCACCACCCGCCTCTTCCGCGCCCGCCAACGCATCGCGAGCGCCATCCCTCCCATCCGGCTGCAAACCGGGTTGCAGACCTCTCGGCAGGGGAGGAATCGGCCGTAGGATGACGACGCGGCCGGGCACCCACCGCGAACTGGAATATGGATACGGCAAAACGCGGCAACTACGAGTCCGGCTCCGACTACGTGCTGGAGTATGGCGAGCTCCGATTCACGTTCAACGAGCGTGACTTCACCGAGCGCGTGGAGCAGGCGGCGTCGAAGCTCGGCTTCGTCGACGGACCGCTCGGCGATGACGAGCGCGAGGACCTCGTGAACCTCGCCGTCAACGGTGAGGTCCTCGAGCCGCAGTCGGAGCTCGGTGAGCACATCAACTTCTGCTGGGGCGACCTGAACGGTCCCTCGGAGCGCTCACTCGTGCACTGGATCCGCCGCCTGGTGTTCCGCGGCGCCTGGCTCGACCAGAGAGTGATGGAGGGCGAGCTCGAGGTCGTGTTCGAGGAGACCACCCACTCGTTCGGATACGCGCAGCCCGATCGCAACTTCGAGCTGATCGAGCTCTCGCCCGAGCCGAGCTGGCGCGCCGTCGCGTATCGGCGATAGGCTTCCTGCAGTCGCGCTGCAAGATCCTGGAGGAGGAGTGATGCGCAAGCTGCTGGTGGTCGCCATGGCGGCCGCCCTAGTCGGGTTGGTGGCCGCCCCCGCGGCCGGCGCCAAGGAGCGCCTGCTCACCCTGTACTCGCCGAAGATCGACTCGCTGCCCTACGTGCACGACACGCACGAGGTGGCGCTCGCGGCCGACGGCGTGGGTGCCCCGAAGCAGCCCGGCTACATCCTCGGCTTCAAGGAGATGGCGCTGGTCGACTCCAAGGACCCTGACGCCAAGCCGCTGCCGATCGCGAAGATGATGGTGCACCACTTCCTCTACTTCGCCCCGGGCCGCGTCGACCAGGGTCAGGGCAGCTGCTGGGGCCGCTCCGGCTTCATCGGCGGCCGCGGCGAGGAGCACCCGCTCGGCCATCCCCAGACGCTGCTGCCGCGCAGCGCGCGCAACGTCTACGGCATCAACAACCGCACCGATGCCGGAGCAGCGCCGAACTGGCGCCTCACCGCGATGGTGATGAACCACTACAAGCGCCCCAAGAGCTTCTACGTGCGCACGAGGGTCTGGTACACGACCGAGCAGCGCCAGTCGGTGCTCCCGATCGTGATCGGCGACTGCTCGCAGCTCTTCAATGGCATGTCCTACGACGTTCCGGGCGGCCGCAAGAAGGGCTCCAACTTCGTCGACTCGAGCGACTGGGTGGCGCCGTTCAACGGCCGCATGCTGGTCGCCTCCTCCCATCAGCACGGCGGCGGCAAGTACCACACGCTCGACAGCCGTACCTGCCAGCGCCGGCTGTTCAAGGCGCCCGTGTACCACGGCCTGGCGAAGCACCCCTACAACTCGATCCGCCCGATCCTGCACGAACCCGGGCCGATCGGCACCGGGGCGTACGCCACCGCGAAGGGCATCCCGATCGCCAAGGGCGAGGTGCTGCGCCGTACCGCGGTGCACGACAACCACAACCTGCACGTGGCCTCGATGGGGTTCTGGGCCACCTGGTTCGTCGAGGACGACTCCATCAAGAAGTGCGGCAAGCTGCCCAACGACATCGTTGAGATCAACAAGCCGAAGCGCTACGACAAGACGCCCGACTACGACCTCGAGGTGCCGCAGCTGTCCAAGCCGAAGGGCGCCATGGCCGCGTTCGACGGAGGTCCGCTGGAGATCGGCGACGACTTCTTCCGGCCCGGCCGGATCACGGCCAAGGCCGGGGAGACGGTCACCTGGAGCTTCGGCGGCTCACGACCGCACAGCGTGACCGTGGCGAACGGACCGCGCGGCTTCTCCTCGGTCTACTGGGGCCGCACGAGCGGCAGCTTCAGCTACACGCCGACGGTGAAGGGCACGTACAAGCTGGTCTGCCTGGTGCACCCCACCACGATGGCGGAGACGCTGGTCGTCAAGTAGGGCTACTTCAGGTCGTCGCCGTGGAGGGTTCCGCTCTCCACGGTGGCGCCCAGCACGACCCAGGACGTGGCCCAGCGCAGCAGCTCCGTGTCGTCGCCGCCCGCGGCGAGGATCGTGAGCGTGCCCCCTCCTCGGTCGCCCGTCCGGCGCCGAAGACTCGCCTGCGCGTGCCCGGGGGAAGCGTGTGCAGGGCGTCGACCACCACGGCGGCGTGACCGCCGCGCTCGACCTGGCGCTTGGCGCGCTCGACCGCCAGCTCGGCGGCCTGCGCCTGCGCCTCGGGTGAGCGCTCGAAGCTGCCGCCCACGACGGGCGGACCCAGCTCGCGCCACGCGCCGACCTCCTCCGGCCGGACCCCCGCGAGGGCGATCTGCACCCCCACGTCCGGGTAGCTGGCGGCCAGCTCCTTGACCGCCTCGCGCAGCAGCTTGGTCGCGCCGGCGCCGGGCGGCCCGACGATGGCGACGCGCGAGCCCTTCCCGTAGGGCATGCCGCCCAGCTCGCCGAGGCGCTCCTTCGCGAACACCGGCGTGAGGTCGCCGAACCAGGGCCGCTGCTCGGGCGGCTCGGCGTCGGCCCCGTTGACACTCTCCACACGGATCAGCGACGGGTGGCGCTCGTTGCGGCGCGGCGGCCGCACCGGTCCGCTGACCTCGTCGCCGGAGCGCAGCTCACAGCGGCGGATCTGGGCGGGCGAGACGTACACGTCTCCGCGCGACTGGCCGGCCGCGTCGAGGCGCAGGAAGCCCGATCCGTTGGCCAGGATGTCCAGGCCCCCGGTGAGGATCTCCTCGTCGGAGACCTCGTCCTCCACCTCGGGCTCCTCCTCGACGACGTCAGCCTCCGCCTCGGCGGGCTCGTCCTCGTCCTCGTCCTCGGCGGCTCCCTCGAGGCTCTCCTCGGACGGAACCTCGTCCGGGTCCGGCTCCTCCTCGACCGCTTCGGGGGCGCCGCCTCCCTGGGCGTCGAGGATGACGCCGATCAGGTCGCCCTTGCGCTTGGAGCGATAGCCCTCGAGGCCGAGCTCGGAGGCGATCGCGTGCAGGTCGGCGAGCGGGCTGGCTTCGAGCTCTTTGCGTTGGAGGACCGTCATGGGGCGGGGAACCCTAGCGAGCGGGTCGGCCGCCGGGCGGTCACCCGTCCTCCTTGACCGCGTCGAGCACCAGCTCCATCAGGCGGGCCAGCGTGTCGTCCGCGCTCGTGTTGTCGATGATGGCCACGCTCTCGGACCGGGCCCGTTCCCAGAGGTGGTCCTGGAGGCGCCGGATCTCCTCGAAGTGGGCCAGGTAGCGCTGAGCCGGCCGCGAGCCCGGCCGCAGCGAGAAGTGGCCGCGGTGGAGGTCGGGATCGTCAACCACAACGAGCGCCTCGACCAGCACGCAGCGCTCGCGCACGCGCGGGTGCACGCCCCCGGGGACGACGTGCACGCCCTCCACCACCACGGGCTTGCCCTCGTCGGCGGCGCGTTCCACGATGGCGGCGATGCCGGTGCCCACCCGCTCGGCCTGGTCGCGATAGCCCGCGATCCCGCCGACCTCGAAGGCCGAGCCGTGCACGGTGGGCATCGCCTCCTCGGTGAAGAAGGCGCGCAGCACCTGCCGGATCACGTCGGTGGCGATCACCCGGTTCACGCCGAGGCGCGCGCCGAGCTGCGCGGCCAGGGTCGACTTGCCCACGCCGGTCGTGCCCCCGATCAGCACGACCAGGGGCGGTCGAGCTGATCCAGCCGCCGCCAGCGGCGGTAGCGCCGCGCGGCCCTCTCCCCCACCTCGGCCACCAGCACATCCTCGACCAGCGCGTGCAGGGCCTCGACGTCGATCTCGGCCTGGCCCCGCTCGGACAGCCTCGTCTCGATCAGGCGGGCCAGCTCGAACGAGCGCTCGTGCGAGAGCGCCGTGGCGGACAGCGTCTGGGCCATCAACCCCTTCGAGTAGGGCAGGCCGTGGCCCTTGCTCACGATGATGGTCTCGCGTTCAGCCATTCGGCCAGCTCCACGAGCGCATCAGTCCACGCCGACCGGCCGGTTGCGCACGAACACCACGCGCGCGCCCAGCTCGGCGGCCTGACGGGCGACCAGCTCGATGGCGGCCGCCTTGAGCTCCGTCAGGTAGAGGTCGCAGTCGGAGGCGGCCGCTCGTTCGAGGTCCGCCGCCAGCGCCGAGCGGCGGGCCAGGTTGGCGGAGGCCACCACCGGCTCCACCCCATCGCACCCCGGCGCGCCGGTCGTGAACAGCGCCACCCGCGCGCCCTCCGGAAGCGGCTCGGCCGGCTCGGGCCGCAGCGAGAAGCGCACCGCTTCTGGCGGCGCGACCGCGTCCGCGTGGGCAAGCAGCAGCTGCGCCCGCAGCAGGCGGTACTCGGCCAGCGGCTCGGGCTCGCCGGGGCCGATCGACGCAGACGGTGCGGTCGGGCTCCACCGGCGGGATGCACGAGCCCGAGCCCTCGAAGATCAGCGCGCCCGCCCCCGGGAGCGAAGCGGCCAGCTCGGCGCCGGCCGGCACGTTCGACTCGAACGGCGCGCCCGCGAGCCCGCCGCCGACGCGCCGGCAGCCGACTGTGCGCACGCGCGCGAGGATCGCGTCCTCGAGGTAGTCGGACGCGGCGTGGCGCGCCCGCGGCGGCGATCGCGAGCAGCTCGTCCAGGCCGGTGTCAGCGTCGGCCACGCGCGGCTCGGCCGGACCGCCGCGACCCATGCACACGATCACGGGGTCGACGCCGCGGTCGCGCAGCAGGCCGGCCCAGTGCCCGGCCACGGCGGTCTTGCCGGTGCGCTTGCCGGTGCCGATCACCGCCAGCTTCGGCCCGCCGAAGGCGACGGGCTCGTAGCGCGGCGGGTCGAGCCGCAGCCCGGGCGCCTCATAGCGCAGGCCAAGGTGCAGCGCGAGCGCCGCCAGGCGCAGCTTGGCGCTCGGCGGCAGGACGGGCTCGTCGGCGAGGTCGACGACCGCCTCGGCGGTCGGCGCCAGCCTGCGCAGCGCCTCCTCGGGATCGCGCTCGACCGGCCGGCCGTAGCACCTCGTCGAGCGACCCGGACGGCAGCTTCTCCTCGCCGCCGCAGAACACCACGCCGGCGAGCCGCGTCGAGCCGCGCGAGGGCGTCGCGCACCGCCGCCGGATGGTGCTCGCCGTCGATGAGCGCGATGACCGCCACCCGAAGACCTCGGAGGCGCTAGCCGTGCGCCGTCTCGCCCAGCAGGGACTGGTCCTTCTCGTACTCGTAGGTGCGCGGGTCGAACGAGATGATCGCGTCCTGCTCGTGGAACGGGTACTTGCGGAACACGGTCACGCGCTCCGGGCTCGCCTCGATCACGTTGTAACAGGGCTTCGTCTTCCCGCGCAGGCGGGTGGTGGAGACGGTGCCGGCGTTGACGACGAACAGGTTCTCCAGCCGCCAGGCGTACGGCACGTGCTTGTGGCCGGACAGCACCAGGTGCACGTCGGCGCGCTGCAGGCACTCGAGCGTGTCGCCGGCGTCGTGCACCACGTTGCGCTCGCGGCCGGTGCCGGGCACAGGCAGCAGGTGGTGGTGGAGGACGAAGATGCGCAGGTAGGCGTCTTGGGAGCCGAAGCGCTCCTCGATCCACGGGTAGCGCCCGCGGCCGATCACGCCGTGGTCGAGGTCCGGCTCGGTGGAGTCCACGGCCACGATCGACACGCCGTCCGTGTGCAGCTCCGACCGGCGCTCGCCGAACAGCTCCTCGAAGTGCACGTAGCCGACGTTGCGCGAGTCGTGGTTGCCGGGGATCACGATCATCCGCTCGCACGTCGATCCGGTCGAGGTAGTCGCGCGCGAGCTGGTACTCGCCGCGCAGACCGTCGCTGGTCAGGTCGCCGGACACGATCACCAGGTCGGGCTCGAGCTCGTTGATCTCGACCAGGGCGCGGTCGAGCAGGCTCGGCACGAAGTGCGGCGAGCCGCAGTGCAGGTCGGACAGCTGGGCGATCGTGAAGCGGTCGCTCACACCGCCTCCCGGCGCAGCTCGGCTTCGAGCCGCAGGTCGTCGCTGGCCCCGTCGGCGAGCGCGGCTGCGCACGGCCAGGTAGTCGCGCGCGGCTGCCACGTCGTGCACGCGCAGGATGCTGGCGCCGCCGTCGGCCGCCACGCCCACGGCGGCGAGCGTGCCGGCGTCGCGGGCGGCCGGCGAGCGGCCGGTCGAGCGCCCCGACGAAGTCCTTGCGCGAGACCGCCACCAGCAGCGGCGCCCAGCACAGCCAGCTCGGGCAGCCGCCGCAGCAGCTCGATCGACTCCGCCGGCGACTTGGCGATGTCGATGCCGGGGTCGAACACGATCCGGTCCTCGTCCACCCCGCGCGCGCACGCCTGCGCCGCGCGCTCGCGCAGCAGCCTCGATCACGTCCGCCATCACGTCCGCGTAGGCGGGATAGGCCTTGATCTTCGGCGCCACGCGGGTGTGGGTGATGACCAGCTCGGCGCCCGACTCGGCGCACGCGTCGGCGACCTCGGGGTCGCTCAGCGCGCTCACGTCGTTGACCATCGTCGCGCCCGCGGCCAGCGCCGCCCGCGCGACCGGGGCGCGCCAGGTGTCGACCGACACCCGCAGCCCGTCGGCGGCGAGCCGCTCGATCAGCGGAACCACGCGCGAACGCTCCTCGTCGACCGACACCAGCTCGCGATCGGTGCGCCCCGATTCGCCGCCCACGTCGATGATCGCCGCTCCGGCGGCGGCCAGTCCGTGGGCGCGATCCACGAGCTCTCGCAGGTCCTTCTCTCCCTGGCGATCCGAGAACGAGTCGGGCGTCGCGTTGACGATCCCCATCAGCAGCGGGACGCTCACGCCGCCTCCTCGGGCGCGGCGCCCGCGCTGCGCGCCGGTGCCGCCGCGTGGGCGGCCGGCTCGGCGACCGGGGCCGCCGCGCCGCTCGGCACGAGCCCCTCGAGGCGCGACACCTCGGCCCAGTCGCGCAGCTCCTGTTCGATGCGGGGCTCGTCCCAGCCCAGCTCGCCGGCGATCGCCCGCGCCGCGAGCCGGGCACCCTCCGAGCCGGGCTCGGAGAGGGCGCGCGCGTCCAGCAGGCCCAGCCGGGTGCGGCGCAACAGCACGTCGGCGAGCGAGCGCGCCTGCTCGTGACCGGCGGCGAAGGCGGCCTCGGCGGCGATGTCGGGGAGCTCGGGGCAGAGGCGCCCGGACAGCTGCGGGGCGGCGGCGGCGAGGCGCAGCACCTCGCGCGCGGCGTGCCCGTAGCGAGCCGCCAGATGCGCGCGGCTCTGCTCGTCCACGCCCGGCACCTCCGGCAGCGCGGACGGGTCCTCGGGCTGGCCGATCGGGATCTCGTGCGTGCGGCAGGGCGCCTCGCGGCCCTCGCGCTCCACGATCCGGTCGACGGCGGACTTGGCCATGCGCCGCCAGGTGGTGAACTTGCCGCCGGTGATGGTCACCAGGCCGGAGCTGGTCTCGTACAGCTCGGCGCGTCGCGAGATGTCGACCGACTTCTTCGGGTCGCCCGTGGAGATCAGCGGGCGCACGCCCGCGTAGGCGCCGGTCAGATCGCTAGGGGCGACCGCGGTGCCGAAGAAGCCGTTCACGGCCTCGAGCAGGTAGGCGATGTCGGCGTCGGAGGCCGGCACGTGCTCCAGCGAGCCCTCGTAGTCGTTGTCGGTGGTGCCGACGAGCGTGCGTCCCAGCCAGGGGAGCACGAACACGGTGCGGCCGCCGCCCGCGGGCACGATCACGCCGACCTCGATCGGCAGCAGGTCGCGCGAGAGGGTCACGTGGGTGCCGCGGCTCGGCCGGATCCGCGGCATCTCCTCGTGGCGGTAGAGCTCGTCGGGGCGCAGCTGGTCGGCCCACACGCCGGTCGCGTTGATCACGTTCGTCCCCGCGACCTCGAACTCGCCGCCCGTCTCGGTGTCGCGCGCCAGCACGCCGACGGCGCGCCCGTCGCGCTCGACCAGCCCGGTCACGTCGCAGCGATTGGCGATCACGGCGCCGAAGCGCTCGGCCTCGCCGAGCACGCTGAGCACCATGCGCACGTCGTCGGTCTGGCAGTCGTAGAAGAGGTAGGCGGCCGTCGGGTCGCGCCCCGCGAGCGCCGGGGCCAGCTCCACGGTCTCCGCACCGTCGACGATGCGGTGACGGGCGGGGCTCCACTCCTCCCCCTCCTCGCGCCCGCGGCGCCAGGCCATCACGTCGTACATGTTCAGCCCCACGCCCGTGAGGCGGTCGGGCCGCTTGCCCTCGAAGCTCGGCACCAGCAGCGGCAGCGGCTTCACGAGATGCGGGGCGAGCTTCACGAGCAGGGAGCGCTCGAGCAGGGCCTCGCGCACCAGGCCGAGGTCGAAGTTCTGCAGGTAGCGCAGCCCGCCGTGGATCAGCTTCGATGAGCGGCTGGAGGTGCCGGCCGCGAAGTCGGAGCGCTCGAGCAGCGCCACGCTGTACCCGCGCGAGGCGGCGTCGAGGGCCACCCCGGCGCCGGTGATGCCGCCGCCGACCACGACCAGGTCGAACGACTCCCGTTCGAGTGAGGCGAGCGCGTCGACGCGCGGGATCACGGCAGGAACGTTACGAAGTCTCCGGGTGGGAGGCGCCCGGGCGGCTCCTTGTCCTGGCGCTGCGGGCCGAGGTGGACCAGGCCCAGCACGCGCTCTTGCGCCGGCACGTCCACGGCGGCTCGTCCCTCGGGCGTGCGCAGCACGCCCGGCGTGCGCCAGTAGCCGGCCAGGCCGCGCGCGTGTGCCGCGAGCAGCACGTAGGAGATGGCCGCCGCGACCGCGCAGAGGTCCTCCTCGTCCTGCACGCCGTCGTCGGAGCGCACCTGGCTGGCGACCACGAGCGTCGGCGCGCGGTCGAGCTTGACGGCGGCCTCCGGTCCGGCGGCCTGCTTGAGCGCCGCCAGCGCCGCGGGCCCGACCACGCGGAAGCGCCACGGGTTGGTGAGGTTGTGGTTCGGCGCCCAGCGCGCGAGCTCGAACAGCTCCTCGAGCGTCTCGCGGGGCACCGGATCGGTCCCGTAGACCTTGTGGGTGCGCCGCGTGCGGATGGCGTCTTCGAGCTCCACCGGGGCTCGACGCTAGCGGATAGGGTCGCTTCGTATGGCGACTGGCACCGTGCTCGTGACAGGCGCCTCGACCGGTATCGGCGAGGCGACCGCCCTCCACCTGAAGGAGCTCGGGTTCGACTCCGTCGGTGCCGTGCGCAAGGAGGCCGACGCCGAACGGCTGCGCTCGCGCGGTCTGCGGACGGTCAAGCTCGACGTGACCGACCCGGCCTCGATCTCCGCCGCGCGAGCCGACCTCGGCGACGCGCCGCTCGCCGGGCTCGTCAACAACGCGGGCATCGCGGTGGCGGCGCCGCTCGAGTTCCTGCCGCTCGACCAGCTGCGCCTCCAGCTCGAGATCAACCTCGTGGGCCAGGTCGCCGTGACCCAGGCGTTCCTCCCGGCACTGCGCGCCGCGCGCGGACGCATCGTCAACGTCAGCTCGATCGGCGGGCGGGTGGCGCCGCCGCTGCTGTCGGCGTACACGGCCTCGAAGTTCGGGCTCGAGGGGGTCAGCGACTCGATGCGCCGCGAGCTGCTCCCTCACGGTGTGGAGGTGATCCTGATCGAGCCGGGCGGGGTCAAGACGCCGATCTGGGGCAAGGCGGGCAAGCTGGCCGACGACCTCCTCGAGGACTCGCCGCCGGAGGTCGACCGCCTCTACGGGCGCATGATCGCGGGCGTGCGGCGCCGGACCGCGCAGGTCGAGCAGAAGACCGGGATCGAGCCACGCGCGGTGGCCGAGGTGATCGGCACCGCGATGACCGCGAAGCGCCCCCGCACGCGGTACCTGGTCGGCACCGACGCGAAGATCCGCGCGCTGCTGGCGCAGGTGCTGCCCGACCGGGTGATGGACCGGCTGATCGTGCGCGCGCTCCGCTAGTCGGGCTTGCGCCAGACGGCCGCGAACGCGAGCGGCTGACCGCGCAGCTCCTCCCACTTGGGCTTCAGGGCGAGCCAGGCGTCGTCGATGACCCGCTCGCGCAGCTCGGCGAGCTGCCAGCCGGCGCCGAGCGCCGCGCGGACGTGGTCGCTCAGCAGGTGCACGTGCGTCTCGATCGCCACCGGCTCGCCCGACGCGCTGTCGAAGTGGGTAGGCATCCCGGCGGCCATGATGAAGTGCGGGTGGAAGCCGACCAGCACGTAGGTACCGCCCGGTCGGGTCAGCCGGAAGGCCTCGCCGTACAGGGGCCGCAGGTCCGCGAGGTGCTCGTCGACGAGCGACGTGACGACGAGGTCGTAGTCCTCCGAGGCGAGCCCCGTCGAGGAGACGTCGGCCTCGACCAGGCGCCGGTGCGCGCCGCGCTCGCGGGCGACCTCGAGCATCTGCGGAGTCAGATCGACGCCGTCGACCGCTCCGACGCCGCGCTCGCGCAGCCAGGCGCCGGTGCGGCCGGTGCCGCAGCCGAGGTCGGCGGCGGTGCCGGACCAGGAGACCTGCTCGAGCGCCTCGAGCAGGTCGATGTCCATCGCGTCCTCCACGGTCTGCTCGTAGGTCTCGACCCACTCGCCGTAGCCGCTGCGCACGTCCACCGTCCGGTAGCCGCGTGCGTCGAACTGCGCGAAGTCGGCCACGGTCAGTCCAGGCGGTGCAGCAGGGCCTCGCGCTGGCGGCGCTCCTCCTGCTCGACGGTCCAGCTCGAGTCGCGCTGGTGGGCCACGCTCACCTCGGCCGAAGTCGGGAGGTCGGCGGGGTCGGGCCAGCTGGCCGGATCCCAGAGCTTGGAGCGCACGAACGCCTTCGGGCAGTGGGCGTAGACCTCTTCCGCCTCGACCACGATCGCAGTGCGCGGCGGCTTGCCCACCGGGGTCACGCGGTCGAGCAGGTCGGGCTCGGCGGTAACGCAGGCGCGGCCGTTCACTCGCAGGGTCGTGTCGCGCCCGGGGATCACGAAGATCACGCCGATGCGGCCCGTGGCCACCACGTTCTCGAGCGTGTCCAGGCGGCGGTTGCCGGTCGCATCCGGAATCGCGAGGTGCTCCTCGTCGAGGACGGTGACGAAGCCCGGCGGTCCGCCGCGCGGGCTGACGTCGGCCTGACCCTCGGCGGAGTAGGTGGCGACGAACAGCATCGGCGCGGCGGCGATCAGGCGGCGGCACATCTCGTCGATGCGGCCGATGTCCTTCGTCACCGCGCGCTCCATGGCGGCGTCGTAGAACTCGCGCAGCTCCTCCGCGTGCTCGAGGGCGCCGTCGAAGGGGTCGCGCGCGGTCACCCCAGTGACTATTGCAAAGGGCTTCAGAGGGGGAGCTTGTCGACGGTCCGCCCGGTCACGGCGACCGCGTACGCGTTGCGCAGGCTGTGCTCGCGCAAGGCACGCACGCCGGCGGCCAGCCCGCGCTCGTCGAGGGCCGTGACGAGCCAGAGCAGCTCGTCGGCGCGCGGGCGCAGCGCGGCGATCAGGGCAGTGCCGTCGCCGGGCCTCACCGTGCGGGCGACCTGGCCGTCGGCGTCGAGCAGCTCGAGCGCGGTGCCGTCCTCGGCGAAGCGAGCGAACACGCCGCTGCGGGCGGGCCCCTCCTCGAGGGTGGAGCCGCCGCGCACGATGCGTGCGGCCGGCCAGCGCGCCACGACCAGCCGGGTCACGTTCTCGGTGCCGGGGGCGCCGAGCGAGGAGCCCGACGTCGGGACGCCGACGTCCTCGAGGGCCTGCTTGGCGTCGCGGCAGGGGGCCGAGTCGGCGTCGTCGCACTCGACGCGGACGGGCCGGCGCTCACCCGCGAGGCCGTGCAGGAAGGGCTCCGGGAACGAGCCCACGATGGCGCGGGTGGGAGCGCGGCGGTCGTCCCACTGCACGTGCTCGCCGGGCGAGAGCTCGTACTCCGCGGCGGGGGCGTGGGGACGGACGCCGTTGACGAAGTAGGCCCCGCCCGCGGCGGCCTCCGACTCGTCGCGAAGGAGGGTGAGCGGGGTCGCGCCGTCGGGCACCTCGGCGAGGCGGACGGAGTCGACCTCGGAGCGGCCGAAGTCGCGGGTCACGGTGAGCTGGACGCCCTGCGGCTCGTGGTCGTCGCCGGCCGCGCCACAGCCCGCCAGGAGCGGCACGGCGAGCAGGGCCAGAAGGATGTGTGCGGGGGCGCGAATCGGGCGGGAGGCTAGCCGGGCCGAACGCAGACCCTGTCGCTACAATCGCCGACCGACGAGCCGCCATCGTCTAGGGGACTAGGACGCCGCCCTCTCACGGCGGAAACCGGGGTTCGAATCCCCGTGGCGGTACCTCGCCGATTCGGCGTCCCCGGGTGTCCGCGTACATCGGATGCATGGGCTAGACCACCGGCGTCGGCGGCTCCCGCCCCTCCAGGACGGCGATCACGTTCTCGGCGCACAGGCGCGCCATCGCGTTCCTGGTGGCAACCGTGGCTGATCCAAGGTGTGGCAGGAGGACGGTGTTCGGCAGCTCTCGCAGCTCGTCTGGCACGTGTGGCTCGTCCTCGTAGACGTCCAGGCCGGCCGCGCCGAGATGGCGTGTTCGCAGCGCGTCGATGAGGGCCGTCGTGTCGACCACCGCGCCCCGACTCGTGTTCACCAAGACCGCTCCTCGCCTCATCCTCGCCAGGGCCTGTGCGTCGATCAGGTGTCTGGTCTGGGCGGTGAGGGGCACGTGGAGGCTGACGAAGTCGGAGGCGGCGAGGAGATCCTCGAGTTCGCGGCGCTCGGCGCCAGGCGGCGGCGAAGCGTTAGAGCGGGCCGTGAACAACAGCTGCACGTCGAAGGAGCGGAGTAGCTCCGCAACGCGCCGGGCGATACGTCCGAGGCCGACCAGGCCAACGGTTGCGCCCGCCAGCTCACGGCCCAGCAGGTCCGCATCGGGTTCCGTCCACCGGCCCATGCGGATCATCGTGTCGGCCTCGGCGATCCGCCGGCCGGCTGCCAGCATCAACGCGACTGCGAGCTCAGCTGTGGCGTTGGTCAGCACCCCCGGAGTGTTGGTCGCGCGCACGCCACGCGCGCGAGCGGCGGCGAGATCGATGTTGTCGTAGCCGACCCCGAAGTTCGAGACAACCCTGAGAGATGTGCCGACGGCGTCCATCACCTCCTGGCCGACCTGGGTGCTCGGGTCGGAAACCAGCGCCACCGCCCCGGCAGCATGCTCTTCCAGCCAGCCCGGGTCAGCTCGCTCGCCGCGCGCCTCGACAACGAAGCGAGGTCTCAGCAGCTCGACCCCCGCCGCCGGCAACGCGGCAAGAACGACCACTTTGGGTCTGCTTGTCACCGGCACCATCATCCTTGGAGGGGCCGGGCCACGCCAGCGTCGCCAGCACCCGCTTGTCCCCTCGCGATCCCCCTGGTAGCTTGTGCGCCGAGCCATGACAAACGTTTGTCCTCTTTCCACGACCGGCTCTTGGGACTGACCGTCTCGGGCACCGCAGACAACGGCTCCGGCACCGTCGCGGCAATCGAGCTGAGGGACGTCCACAAGGAGTTCAGCCTCGCCTCGGGCGAGTCGGTGACCGCGGTGAAGGCCGTGACCACCACGATCGAGCCCGGCGAGTTCGTCTGTGTGCTCGGCCCGTCGGGCCACGGCAAGTCCACGCTCCTCAACCTCATCGCCGGCTTCATCGAGCCGACGAGCGGCGAGGTGCTCACCCACGGCGAGCCGGTGCGGGGGCCCGGCGCGGACCGCGGCGTCGTGTTCCAGCGCGACACCCTCTTCATGTGGAAGCGGGTGGCCGACAACGTCGCCTTCGGGCTGAAGGCACGCGGCGTTCCCGCTGCCGACCGCGACCGCGTCGTGGAGCGCTACCTCGACATCGTGGGGCTCACGAACTTCGCCGGCGCTTGGCCCAAGCAACTGTCGGGAGGGATGCGCCGCCGCGTGGCGATCGCGACCGTGTTCGCGAACGAGCCCCGGGTGCTCCTCATGGACGAGCCCTTCACCGGCCTGGACTACGCTCGCCGCGCGGTGCTGTATGACGTCCTGCTCGAGCTCTGGCAGCGCGCCGGCAACACGGTCTTCTTCGTAACCCACGACATCGACGAGGCTTTGACCCTCGCGGGCCGCATCCTCGTCGTCGTGGACGGCACGATCGCCCACGATCTGCCGCTCGACCTTGCCCGACCGCGCGGTCCCGACGCCCTCACCGGGCCGGCGGCCGCCGAGATCCGGCGAACCGTGCTCTCCGGCCTCCACGAGGCCGTCGCGGGCACCGAGCGCACGGAGGTGGTCGCAAGCGAATAAGCACGTCGTTCTGACCGTGGCCGACCGCCGCGGCGCAACTCGACCCGCCTGTAGAACAAACGTTTGTCCTAGAAAGGAACGTGACGTGGAGCCCTCCACATCGACGGCCACCCCTGCAGATCCCAGCAGCAGCCACAACGCGGGGGGCCGCGTCCTGCGTGCCCTTGTCGCGTGCGCGGCAATCTTCGCGATGGCCCTCTTGATCGCGGCGTGCGGCGGAGACGATGACGACAGCAGCACTGATCAGGAGTCCGTTGGAGCCGGCTCCACCCTCGGCGAGTTCAAGCCGTCAGCCGGAACGGACATCCCCAAGCAGGACATCAAGTTCGCCATGACGCCCTACGGCGACCAAGCGGTGGACTACATCGGGATGCAGAACGGCTATTACGACGAGGTCGGCCTGACGCTCACCCCCGAGAGCGGTGACGTGATCCTCGACGACCAGGTCATCCCGCGCATGAAGAACGACCAGATCGAGATCGCCCCGTACGCGATGTCCCTGGCCGTCCAGGGCGTCGCGGCGGCCCCCGAAGTGAAGATGATCCAGCACAACGACATCTACGTCGGGAACATGCTCTTGATCAGCGGCGAGACCGGCGACAAGACCGTCAAGGAGTTCGTCGACGAAGGTCAGTCGTTCGACGAGGCGATGAAGTCGACGATCCAGCAGCTCAAGGGGAAGAAGGTCGCGCTCAGCGACACCGGCGCGAACCGCGAGTTCTTCAACCTGGTGATGAAGATGGGTGGCCTGACGCCGAAGGACGTGGACCTTCAAGTGATGGCCGACACGGCCCAGGTGCAGCTCGCGCGCAGCGGTGAGCTCGACTACGCGTTCACCAACGGCGCGGGTCAGGTCAGCTCGATGCTCAACATCGGCTTCAAGCGCGGTGTCGGCGCAATCGACCTGATCGAAGGGCTGCCGCCCGGGGATCCGCGCGCCGCGACCGGGATCTCGGACTCCGGCGTGGCCGCGAAGGAGGAGTGGGTCAAGGACAACCTGGAGGCGGTCCTTCGATACATCTCGGTGCGGTTCCGGCTGATCGACGAGATCCAGGAGGCCCCGGACGAGCCGCTGGGCGTGCTTCTGCCCTTCCTGAACAGCGCGGCGGACCTCGATCTGTCGCTGGACCAGCTCAAGGCGATCTTCACCGACCTCTATTCGATGATCGACTTCGAGCGCCAGAAGGACTGGTGGGTCAACAAGGACAGTCAGTTCTACGTCGAGACCGTGTACAAGCCGCACATCGAGGCGGCTAAGGCCGGAGGCGTCATCCCGGCAGGCACCGACGTGACGGTCGACGACCTGACGATGGCGGGCGACCTGTGGAAGATCCTCAACGACCTCAAGGGCAAGTACGACGCGCTCGAGGCCGAGGCCGGCGACCTCTCAGGTGAGCAGGCCGAGCTGGCCGAGCAGGCCGCGACGTTCTACGAGCATCGCAACTACCTCGACGCGTACCGCTTCCTGAAGGCGGCCACCGAGGGATAGCGGGTGCAGTTGCGCAAGCCCGAGACGATCGGCGGCGACGCCGTGTCCCCGGTCACGCCCGTCGGCGTGACCGGGGGCTCCGCCCTGCGGACATTCGGCCGCGGGGCGGCGGCCGTCGCGCTCGGGATCGCAGGATTTCTGATCATCGGCCTCGTGTGGCAGGCGATCGCGCTGGTGAGCGATCCGGCGCGGCTGCCTGCCCCGACCGACGTGATCAGCATCGTCGGCGATCGCTGGAGCTCCGTCCCGTCGCTGGAGTACGTCACCTTCCAGGAGGGCGGCATCGGGTCGGCGCTGGGCTACACGACCGTGAACGTCCTGGTCGGCGTGGGGATCGGCGCGGTGCTCGGCGTGCCCGTGGGGATCCTCCTCGCGAGGTGGCTGATGTTCCGCTTGGTGGTGGAGCCCGCGCTCCTCTTCGTCGGCACGATGCCGCTGCTGATCATGCTCCCGTTCATCACGCTCTGGTTCGGGACGGCCCGGATCGCCCAGTCCGGTCTGGTGATCGTTTTCTCGTTCTTGACCGTGGCCTTCGCCGTTCAAAGCGCCGCCAGGGGCGTGGGCGAGCGCTACGCCGAATGGGCCGCGTGCCTGGGCGCGAGCCAGGCGCGGATCCTGCGCGAGGTGATCCTGCCCGCCGTGACCCCCGACCTGGTCGGCGCCCTGCGACTCGCTCTGGCCGCCGGATGGGGACTGCAGGTGATCGCTGAGCTGCTCGGCTCCGAGTTCGGCGTCGGCCGGCTGATTCAGGTGACCTCCCAGGTCACGGCAACGCAGGATCTGATGGCGACCTTGGTGTGTCTCGCGGCCGTGGCTCTGATCGTCGACTCGGTGGTGGCAGCGCTCGGGAAGGCGACGGTGCGATGGACCGAGTAGCGTCGTCACTGCCGGCGGCCAAGCTCCGCAGGCGACCCCGACGCGAGCGCAGGCGGCGCGTCTGGGTGATCCAGCTCCTCGCGGTGATCGGGCTGATCCTCCTGTGGCACCTCGTCTCGGCCCTGGCCGGCGAGACCTCCGTCGCCGGGGAGCGCTTCGTGCCCAACGCCGCGGACCTCGTCTCGGGCTTCGAGAGCCTCTCGAACTACTGGGAAGGTGGGCTCGGCGTCGGGGCGACCAAGGAGGGCAACCCCGAGAGCTTCGCCGGGGCGGTGCTGGCGCTCGCCCAGCACTCGCTGATCACGATCCTCAGGCTCGCCGCCGGGCTGGTGATCGGAGCCGTCGTGGCCGTGGCGCTCGCGCTGCTGGTGAGCTGGTCCAACCTGCTGCGGCGCTCCTTGCTGCTGCCGGCCAACACGGCCCGGATGCTGCCGTTGCTGGCGATGTCGCCGTTGTTCGCCCTCTGGTTCGGCAACAGCGAGCGTGGCGCCGTGATCTTCGTCGCGTTCGGCACTTTTGCGCTCTTCTTCGTCGTCGCGCTGACCGCGATCGCCAACGTCCCCGGCTACTACGAGCAGTACGCGCGCTCCCTCGGCACGAGCCGCGCCGCGACGTACGTCCGCGTCGTCTTCCCGGCGTCGCTGCCTGGTCTGCGAGCGGCGGTGGTCCTCTCGCTCGGCTTTGGCTGGAGCATGGTCATCGCCGCCGAGTTCCTCGGCCAGTCGAAGGGGCTTGGGCGCATCGTCAACCAGGCGCAGTACTTCGGCCACACGACGACGCTCGCGGTGATCGCGCTGTTCATCGTCATCTACGCCGCGATCAGCTTCAGCCTCGTCAACCGCGCGTTCGACTGGTTGGTGAGATGGGCCGAGTAGCTGAGCGCCGACCGGGCGTCTGGCGCTTCGCGAGCGCGCTGCCCGACGTGGCGCCGGAGCACCAGGTGACCCTGGGCGAGGGCGATACCCCACTGCTCCCCTCGCCGCGCCTCGCGGAGGAGCTCGGGGTCGCCGAGCTCTTCCTCAAGGACGACTCGGGCAATCCCACGGGCACCTTCAAGGACCGCGCGCTTGCCATCTCGGCCGGCGTGGCGCGCGGTGCCGGACTCGACGGCCTGATCTGCGCATCCACGGGCAACGCGGGCGCCTCGGCCGCCGCCTACGCCGCGCGGGCCGGCCTCGCCGCGGTCGTCCTGGTGCCGCGTGGAGCCCCGACGGGCAAGCTCGCTCAAGCGCAGATCTGCGGCGCGGAGCTGCTCGTGGTGCGCGGCACCTACAGCGATGCCTACGCGCTCGCCGCCGCGGCGGCGGACGCGCTCCCCTACCTGAACACCACGACGACCTTCGTGAACCCGCACGCGGTCGATGGCGGGAAGACCGTGGGCCTGGAGCTGCACGAGCAGATGGGCGACGACCCGGCGGACTGGATCGTGGTCCCGATCGGCTGCGGGCCGCTGCTGGTCGGCATCCACGAGGCGTTCGAGGAGCTGCGCCGGGGCGGCGCGGTCGACCGCGTGCCTCGCCTGCTCGCGGTGCAGGCCGCGGGCTGCGCGCCGATCGTCCGCGCCTTCGCCGAGAACGCCGACAAGATCGTCGCTTGGGGCGCTCCCGACACGGTTGTCGGCGCGCTCGCCGACCCACTGGTCGGCTACGAGCACGAGGGACTGCACACGCTCCACTCGATCCGCGAGACGAACGGCGCCGCGGTGGCCGTGGAGGACGACCTGACCCTGTCGTGGCTGAGGCGGATTGCGGTCACCGAGGGGCTCTTCGTCGAGCCCGCCGCGGCGATCACGCTCGCAGGCCTCCAGCTGGCGGTCGCGGACGGACGGATCGGCGCCGATGACCGAGTGGCCTGCTGCCTCACCGGCACGGGACTGAAGGATCTGGGGCTCGTCCGCGACGGCGACGCCTTCGTGGAGATCGAAGCGACCGAGGAGGCGATCATGGACTACTTGGGCACACGGGGGCGCGGCTGATGCGGATCGTCGACCTGTCGCTCCCGGTGAAAGCCGAGATGCCGCGGTTTCCGGACACGCCTCCGGTCTTCGTGGCGGAGAGCCAGACGATCCAGGCGGTCGGACATCGGATCTCCATGGTCGTCATGGGCAGCCACAGCGGCACCCACCTCGACGCTCCTTCGCACTTCCTGGCCGACGGGTACGACGTCGGCGAGATCCCGCTCGAGTCCTGCCTGGGCGTGGCCAGCATCCTCGACTTCAGTGCGAAGGCAGAACGCGAGCCGATCACCGCGAACGAGCTGGAGAGCGCCATCCCTCACCTCGAGCCCGGCGCAAGGCTGCTGATCCGCACCGACTGGGACGAGCGCTTCGGCACGGCGGGCTACTTCGAGGACTTCCCGCCGCTGAGCCCCGAGACAGCGGACTGGATGGCCGAGCGCGGCGTCGCGCTCGTCGGCGTGGACATCCCGACCCTGCACCAAACGGCCTTCGCGGAGATGCACCGGACGATGCTTGCCACCGGGATGGTGATCGTCGAGTCGCTCGCCAACCTGAGGCGACTGAGCGCCCCGTCCGTGATGTTCTCCGCCCTGCCGGTGAATTTCGTCGACCTGGACGGCGCGCCAGTGCGCGCTGTCGCGTGGGAGTAGGCGTTGCGCGACCAGCTCGACATGGTGGGCCTCGGCGAGCCGCTGGTGGTGATGGTTCCCGATCGCGCGGGCCCGTTGCGATCGGTCTCGAACTTCGCTCGCGGCCTCGGAGGGGCCGAGTGCAATGTGCTCAGCGGGATGAGCAGGCTCGGGCTGCGCTGCGGGCTTATCTCGCGCGTCGGAGACGACGAGTTCGGCGCGTTCGTGACGTCGACCCTGCGCGCGTCGGGGATCGACACGAGCGCGGTGGAGGTTGACTGCGACGCCCCAACCGGCGTCTACTTCCGCGGCGTGAACCCGTTAGGGCACAGCTCGAGCCCCCTCTACTACCGCGCCGGTTCAGCCGCGAGCCGGCTGCGGCCGGAGTCCGTCGCCGCCGACCGGCTGGCGTCGAGCGCCGCGCTCGTTACGACCGGGATCACCGCGCTCCTGAGCGAGACCGCGTACAACTGCGTCCGCGAGGCGCTCGCGACCGCTCGGGCGCGCGGCTGCAAGACCGTCTTCGACCCAAACCTCAGGGCTGGGCTGTGGGGCAGCCACCGCGCAGCCGAGCTGCTCCCACCGCTGCTGTCCAACGTGGACGTCTACCTCGGCGGCGTCGACGAGACCCGTCTGCTGCTGGCGTCGGACGACTCCCCGGACGAGCTCGCGACGGCCATCACACAGCTCGGGCCCAGTGAGGCCGTGATCAGGAAGGGAGCCGAGGGCGCGATCGCGCTGACGCCGGAGGGCTGGGTCGACCAGCCCGCCTATCCGGTTCTGGTGCGCGACCCGGTCGGGGCGGGTGACGCGTTCAACGCCGGCTACCTGGCGTGTCGCGAGCGCAAGGCAACGACCGCCGAGGCCGTGCGGGCGGGCACGATCTGCGCCAGCGCCGTTTGCGCGACCCTCGGGGACTTCGAGGCGTTTCCCCTGCTAGACGAGCTCGAGACGTACCTGAGCGAGAACGGTGACGCCGATGCGGCGCTCGCCGCCCTTGTAGCCGAGGGCCGGAACGAACGAGGAGGAGACTCGGATGGCCGCTGACCGCGGAGGCGCAATCGTCACTGGGAGCGCCGCGGGGATCGGTAAGGCGACGGCCCGGCTGTTGGCTGAGCGCGGGTGGGCTGTGGCATGCGTGGACATCGACCCCGGCGGGGCCAGCGTCGCGAGCGAGATCGAGGCGGACGGTGGGCGAGCGATCTTCGTGGAGGCCGACGTGGCGGACGAGGGAGGCGTGCGCCGCATGATCGACCAGGCCGCCGCGGAGGTCGGGCCGCTCAACCTGGTGGTGAACAACGCCGCGATCACCCTGCCCAAAGGCTTCATGGACACATCGGTCGAGGAGTGGGATCGCGTCCAGGCGGTGAACCTGCGCTCGGCCTACCTCGGGCTGAGGCTCGCGGGGCCCCGGCTGATCGAAGCGGCGCCGAGCAGCGTGGTGAACGTCGCGTCGTTCCACGCCGCCGCGACAATCGAGAACTTCGCCGCCTACGCTGCAGCCAAGAGCGGGCTGGTCGGCCTGACGCGCAGCGCGGCCCTCGACCTGGCGCCCTCAGGCGTCAGGGTGAACGCGGTCTGCCCGGGAATCACAGCCACGGCGATGTGGGACAGCTGGCTCGACGAGGCCGAGGACCGCGAGGCCACGATCGCCGCCGTCGAGGCGCTACAGCCGCTCGGGCGGATCGGGCAACCGCACGAGGTCGCGGCGGCGATCGCGTTCCTCGGATCGCCCGACGCGGCGTACATCACCGGGACGACGCTGTTCGTCGACGGCGGTGTCAGCGCACGCCTGTCACACGTCTGACCGCGTCTGGGTCGACGAGCCAGCTGCCGCCGCAGGCGATCACCTGCTCAAGCGCCAGATACGCGTCGATGTCACCTGGGGTTATCCCGCCGGTCGGGACGAAGCGCATGTCCCCGAAGGGCCCGCTCAGCGCGCGTAGGGCCGCCACGCCGCCGCTCGCCTCGGCTGGGAAGAACTTCACCGTGTCGATTCCGAGCTCGATCGCCGCCTGCAGATCGCTCGGGGTGCAGACGCCCGGGATGATCGGCAGCTCCAGGCCGCGCGCCTCGTGCACGACCGCGGGGCTGAGACCCGGGGAGATGGCGAAGTCGACCCCGCAGTCGGCGGCGACCTCGACGTCGGCGGGCGAGATCACCGTTCCGGCCCCCAGGAGCAGCTCCGGGTAGGCCGCCCTGACGGCGCGCAGGGCCGCCGGCGCGGCGTCCGTGCGCAGGGTGATCTCGAGGCAGGGCAGCCCCGCCGCGATCAGCCCTTCCGCGAGCGGGACGGCGGCGGACTCGTCCGCCAGCTCTGCAATCGGGAGCAGTCGACGATCGGCGAGCCGAGCGGCGACAGCGTCGAGACGCTCGTTCCGGACGCCGGTCATGCGAACTCGAAGACGGCCTCGAGCTCCACGGGGATCCCCGCTGGCAGCTCGTATACGCCGATCGACGAGCGGGCATGGCGACCGCGATCGCCGAACGCCTCGATCAGGAGGTCGGAGGCGGCGTTGGCCACCTCCGGCTGGCGGTGGAAGTCCTCGCCTGAGTTCACGAAGCAGAGCAACTTGACGACCCGGGTGACCCGGTCAAGGTCGCCGAGCTCCCCCTTCGCGACCGCCAGCAGGTTGAGCGCTGTCAGTTGGGCGGCGTCACGCCCCTGATCGACCGTGAGGTCACGCCCTAGCTTGCCGACGACCACCGCGCGACCGTCGCGATCCGGTCCCGCGCCCGAGAGGAACAGCAAGCTGCCGGTCGCGACGGCCCCGACGAAGCGTCCGACCGGTGGTGGCGGCGGCGGAAGCTCCAGCCCCGCCTCGGCGAGACGTCGCTCGACCTCCGACATGTCAGGTCGTGACCGCCGCCGGCAGCCGGTGCGGCTTGCCGCCCTCGACCACGAGCAGGTCGATTCCCTCGGGGAGCGTCTGCTCGAGCTGCTCGAACTCCTTCACCGGATCGAGCGGCGTCGGGTACCAGTGCGCCTCGATCAGGTCGACGATCTCGCTGCGGTAGGCCTCCGGGGCCGCACCCGGCATCGGGTCACCAGTTGCGAAGTCGGTCGCCGTCACGTCGCCGGGTCCCATCGTCATCCGCAGTGGGAAGTCCGGCTCGTCGAGGTAGTAGTGGATCGGGATGACGCAGCGCGGCTGGATGTTGTCGAGGACCGTCTGCTCAACGCCCTTGAGCTTGATCGAGGGATAGAGCATGTAGTCGACGCGACCGCGCAGCTCGCGCTGGACGTCGAATGCCTCGTGGAGGTCGCCGGGGTGGAAGATCCCGATGCCGGACTGCTCATCCTCGATCAGAAAGCCAAGCGTCGGCATGCTGCCCGAGATGTAGTGCCCACCGACGAACTGACCGCCGAGGTACCGCGTGGGCCGCTCGCTGCTGTCGATCGTTTCCACCGTGATGCCGTCGCCGAGGTCCATCTGACCCGGGCCCGGATGCTGGCGTCCCGGCTCGCGCGTGAGCGACGGGTACATCACCGTGAGCTTGTCCGGGTCGACCCAGCGCAGGTCCTCGGGGTCCTTCTCGATCGGTGAGTCGATCTTCGACATCTGGAGCGCGCTCGGCGGCACCATGATCCGCTTGAAGCGATCGCCCGCCAGCAGCCGCTTGAGCGTCGGCTCGTGGCAGTGGTCGTAGTGCTCGTGGGTGATCAGGACGTAGTCGATATCGGCGTCGTCCGGCCGCATGTAGGGGTCGATGACGATCCGCGTGTCCCTGATCGAGAGGTCGATGCAGGCGTTGCCCCACCAAGTGAGGCTTATATCGGGTGGTGCCACGGCGTTCTCCTTGTATGCGGACTGGGGTCAGCTGCCGCCGACCGGGGCGCAGGACGCGCGCTCCACGAGCAGCGGCTTGATCGGTACCTGGACGTCGGACGGTTCGGCCCCCTCCAGCTGCGCGACGAGCGAGTCGATCGCCGCCACGCCGAGAGCGCGCAACGGCATCCGAACCACTGTCAACGGCACCTCGAGGAACTCGACGAACGGGTCGTCGTCGCACGCCACCAGCGAGAGGCCGTCGGGCACGAGCAGACCCTCGTGGCGGACCCGGGCGAGCGTGCCGATCGCCTGGTTGAGATTCGAGACGAACAGTCCGGTCGGGCCTCGCTTGATCAGCTCGCCGACGCGCTCGTAGGCGTCGCTCTCGTCGAACTCCGCGTGGACGACGTCGACCTCGATGCCCGCCTCGGCGGCGGCCTTCATGAAGCCCTCGCTGCGCCGCCGCGCCGTGTCGAGGTCAGCCGGCCCGGCCAGGTGCGCGAGCTTGCGATGACCGAAGCCGATCAGGTGCTCCCCGGCCAGGCGGCCACCCGCCTCCTCGTCCATGGTCACGTTGCGACTGCTCCGCTCCGACGCGCGGTTGACGAAGACGTAGGGAAGCCCGGACTCCGCCACCGAGACGTCCAGGTCGCGCGCCGTCTCGATGCGCGCGTTGCCGATCACGAGGCCGTCGATGCGGCCCTCGGAGATCAGCACCGGGAAGCCGCTGCCCTCGAAGGTGCCCGTGGAGTCCTCGGTCAGGAGCACGACGAGCCCCGACTCGCGGGCGCGGCTGAAGGCACCGCGAGTGATCTCGGCATAGACGGGGTTGCGCAACGACGGCATCACAAAGCCGATCGCGCCCGCGCGGGCGATGCGGAGCGCGCGGGCGGCGGCGTTCGGCCTGTAGCCGAGCCGCGCGGCCGCTGCCAGGATCCGCTCGCGCGTCTCCTGGCTGACCTTGTCCGGGTCGACGTCGTTGAGGACGCGCGAGACCGTCGAGGAATGGACGTTGGCGGCAGCCGCGACGTCCCTGAGCCGCACCGCCGAGTTGCCGTCCCGCTTCGGCGCGTGGCTCACCGCTGCTGACCTAGACAAACGATTGTCCGAGTTTATGGGGTCGCGGAGGGGCTGTCAAAGCCGTCAGGTGTGCGCGCATCATTGACTTCGCCCTCGCACAAGACGAGAGTGGGTCGCGGGCAAGGGTCATTGCGCACCCGACGATGGAGATCCACATGAGCAGCACTGAAGCGACGACCGATACCTCGACCGAGGTCCCGGAAGTGGGCGCCATCGACATGAAGCTCGAGGTGGTGACGTTGCCCGTGTCCGATGTCGATCGGGCAAAGAGCTTCTATCAGAGCCTCGGATGGCGGCTGGACGCCGACTTTGCCGGGGGCGACGAGTTCCGCGGGGTGCAGTTCACTCCGCCCCGCTCGCAGTGCTCGATCCACTTCGGCAAGGGCATCACCACGGCAGAGCCTGGGTCAGCTCAGCGCATGGAGCTGGTCGTCGAGGACATCGACGCCGCCCGGGCCGATCTGATCAGCCGCGGCGTGGAAGTCAGCGAGGTGTTCGAGCAGCGGCCCCCGGGCCTCGAGTCGGCACCAGGGCGTTCGTATTTCGCGCTCGCGTCGTTCAGCGATCCGGACGGCAACGGCTGGGTGCTCCAAGAGGTAACGACCCGGCTCCCCGGCCGGGAGTGGGAGGACGAGGCGTAGGGCGCCCCGCCGTCGCGCTTGACGCCACCCCGAGTCTGGGTTACCTCTGGATGGGATGCGGGAGTTCGCACGGACGCTGGGGCCGATCTTGGGCCTGATCGACGAGTTCGTCGCTGTCGTGGTGCTCGGCGCCGGGATCACCTTCGCGGTGATGCTGGCGCTGGGCGGCGCGTCCGCGATCCAGGTGGGGCTCGTGCTGTTCCTGGCGGTCGTGGTCGTGGGCTGGTGGAGCTTCACCAGCAACGTCTGGTACTGGCTGCGCCGTCGCGGCTAGCACTGGACGAGCGCCGCGGGCGAAGGCTCGTGACCCCCGCCCCGCGGCACATGCGGCGAGCTCTCCTAGCAGCCGGCTCCGGCCGCGCTCGCACGCGAGTGGCGGGCGCCCTTGCCGCCCTTGCCCTTGAGCGTCAGGTTGCCGATGTACGCGGTCCTGATCCCGCCCTTGGTGGGCGTGTCCACCATGACGATCACGCCGCTGGCGCCGGCGAAGTCGCCCGTGCCGCTCACGACCGGGTGCCAGCACGAGCCCCAGATCAGCGACGAGGGATCCTCGGATCCGAACAGCGCCCAGTTCCTCGTCCACCACGACCTGCTTGCCGGAGAGCGAGTGCACCGGTCCGGCGCTGGCCGGCGCCGCGACCAGCAGCATCGCCACTGCGGTCGCCACAAATAGGGCCTTCATGTCTGCCTCCTAGGTCTGGGTGCGGCACCGCGCCGCTTTCCCCCACCCTGGCCCGCCCGGCTGGCAATCCGCTGGAGACTGGCTGTAGCCCGGTAACGGGACGTTCACGACCCTTTTACGCCCCGATAACGGGACGCGGGCGCCTCGAGCCGACACTTCAAGTGAGATGGAGACCACCGGCAGGCTTGTGTTCGTCGCCCTCGTCACGTGCTATCTGCTCAGCCGCATCCTCGGCGGTGCGGCCGCTCCCGCGGAGGTCGTCGTCTATGGCGTGACCGCCGCGTTCGGGCTCGAGTACCTGGTGGCGTCGTGGGGCGGCATCTGGCAGCGAAGCTGACCGCCTTCGGAAAGGGCGGGCCTTGCGGTAAATTTGAAGGTCTTGGACGTTCAGAGGACAGACGTGTTGAAGGCCTCGCCGAGGATGTTCGACTCCGATCTCCTCGATCGGCTGTCGCGTGTCCACCCGGCCGTCCCGCCGGTGATCTTCGTGCCCGCGATCGTGGTGCTGTTCGTGCTCGGGGTGGAGCAGCAGACGACCGCGTCGACGGTCGGGCTGGTCGTCGCCGGCTGGCTGTTCTGGACGCTCTCCGAGTACTGGATCCACCGGCTCGTGTTCCACTTCGAGCCGGAGTCCGGCCCGGGCGCGCGCTTCCACTGGATCATCCACGGCGTGCATCACGACCATCCGAACGACCCGCTGCGCCTTGTGATGCCGCCGTCGGTGAGCGTCCCGCTGGCCGCCGCCTTCTTCGGGCTCTTCGTGCTGGTGATGGGCAGCTCGGCGGGCTGCGTCTTCGCGGCCGGCTTCCTGCTCGGCTACCTCGTGTACGACATGACGCACTTCTTCCTGCACCACCGCACGCCAAGCTCGCGCTTCGGCCGGATGATGCGCGAGCTCCACATGCGCCATCACTTCCAGGACGACACGCGCGGGTTCGGAATCAGCGCCCCGTTCTGGGACTACGTCTTCGGCACGCCGCTGAAGCGCGGTCGCTGACGCGAGCGATGGCCAGCAGGGCGGTGCCGAACATCAAGTCCGATCGGCCCGCGGCCACGCGCGAGCTCTTCGTCGACCTGCTCGGCTTCGAGGTGGCGATGGACATCGGCTGGGTCGTGACCCTCGCGTCGCCGACCAACCCCTCGGTCCAGGTGAACATCATCAGCAACGACGACATGTCCGCCCCGGGCATCTCGGTAGGTGTGGACGACGTCGATGCCGTGCACGCCAGGGCGGTGGAGCAGGGCTTCGAGATCGTCTACCCGCTGCGCGACGAGGAGTGGGGCGTCCGGCGCTTCATGCTCCGCGAGCCGAGCGGCACGGTCGTCAACGTCGTGTCGCATCGCTCCGACTGAGCGCCTCGCGTACAGCTCCCGCATGCGGCTGAGAGGATTCGAACCTCCACATCCCAAAGGACACAGGCACCTGAAGCCTGCGCGTCTGCCAGTTCCGCCACAGCCGCGGGCCGCCAAAGCCTAGCGAGCGACCACGGCGAGCTCAGCCCAGAGTGGCGAGTGATCTGAGAGCTTGAGGGTCTTCCGCCAGTCGTGCAGGTAGCGGCAGTCCCGCACCTCGATTCCCTCTGACACGACGAGGTGGTCCAGGCGATACCCGCCGCCCCGCGGCCATTCCCACGACCGTTCCTTGAGCTCGTGTCCGTGGCGCTCGCGGAAGGCGTCGCGGAACCCGTGCGGCTCGAGCCCCCGGATCAGCGCCGTCTCGGCCGCGTCCCAGCGCTCGCCGCGCTCTCTCCGCAGCACCCCGTTGCGCGTGCGCGCGAACGTCCACACGCTGCCGTCGGGATGCTCGCGACGCGGCGTGTTCAGGTCGCCACACACCAGCCGCGGCCCGTCCTCAGCGCGTGCCAGGTGGCGGAACACCGCCTCGTGAGTGAGCACCTTGGCGAGCCCTGGCTTGGGGCTGATCGGCGAGTGCACGTTGACCACCTCGAGGCCGTCCTCGAGGCGCACCGACAGCACGCGCTCCGGCCAAGGCACGTCCGCCACCGGAATCGGCTCAAGCGCACCGCGCGCGGCCGTGAGCACGCCCAACGGCCGCGACGACTCGCGCGCCTTGGGCAGCTCCGCCAGCGCGACCTGGTAGCCCGCCCCCTCCAGTCCTGCCACCCAGCTGGCCGTGCTGGCTGGGGTCAGCTCCTGCAGGCAGATCACGTCCGCGCCGGAGTCCGCGACGAGTGCGGCCTGCTCGGAGACGCGGCTCACCCGCCCGGCGACGTTCCACGACAGCAGCAGCAAGAGCTGCCGAGGATAGGCGCGGGAATAGAGTGCAGGACCGGAACTACGAAGAAGGAGCTGAGATGCCGTACGAGGTACCGCCTCTTCCCTACGACTACGACGCGCTCGAGCCTCACATCGACGAGGCCACGATGCGGGTGCACCACGACAAGCACCATCAGGCCTACGTGGACAAGGTCAACGCCGCCCTCGAAGGCACCGAGTGGGCCGACAAGCCGATCGACGAGGTAGTCGCGAACCTCTCGCAGATCCCGGAGGACAAGCGCACCGCCGTCCGCAACAACGGCGGTGGTCACTACAACCACAGCCTCTTCTGGGAGTGGCTCTCGCCCGACGGCGGCGGCGAGCCCGACGGCGCGCTCGCCGACGCGATCAACGACGCGTTCGGCTCGTTCTCCGACTTCCAGGGCAAGCTCAAGGACGCGGGCGTCGGCCAGTTCGGCTCCGGCTGGACTTGGCTCGTGCACGACGGCTCCGGCCTGGCCGTGCTGTCCACTCCCAACCAGGACAACCCGCTGACCGACGGCAAGACGCCGCTGCTCGGCGTGGACGTCTGGGAGCACGCCTACTACCTGAAGTACCAGAACAAGCGCCCTGACTATCTGGACGCCGTCTGGAACGTCGTGAACTGGTCGAAGGTCGCGGAGGCTCACGCCGCCGTCGCCGGCTAGCAGGACCCTCGTGGCGGCGGCTCGCCCGGAGCCGCCGCCTATCCTTGGCCGTGGCATGGAGGACTGGATCGGACACGCCCGTTCCACGCTCGAGCGCGACGGCTATCGCTTGAGCGCACCGCGTTCGGCCGTGGTCGAGACGCTCGCCTCGCTCGGCTGCAGCGTCACCGCCAAGGAGATCTCCGACCGCCTGCGCGAGCGCGGCGAGGACGTGGGCGTGGCCTCGATCTACCGCACGCTTGACCTGCTCGACCGCCTGCGGCTCGCCAAGCGCGTCGACGCCGCCGAGGGCGTGGCGCGCTACGAGCCCATCGACCCGAGCGGGGAGCATCATCATCACCTCGTCTGCGAGAGCTGCGGCGAGGTGACCGCCTTCGAGGACCACGAGCTCGAGCTGGCGATCGAGCAGCTTTCGCGCCGGGTGGACTACTCGATCGACGCCCACGACGTGACGCTGCGCGGCGAGTGCCCTGGCTGCCGGGCCGCCGAGTAGTACTGTCCCGGACGCGGCATGACTGGCCCGCTCTACCGCCTTGGCGGCTTCTGTAGCCGCCACCACTGGCCCGTGATTGCAGCCTGGCTGGTCGCGGTGATCGCGGTCGCCCTGATCGCCAACGCCGCCGGCGAGAAGACCAGCGACAACCTGTCGCTGCCCGGCACCGGGTCGACCAACGCGCAGAACCTGCTCAAGGACCACCTCCCGAACCAGGCCTACGGCACCAACCCCGTGGTGCTGCAGTCGAAGAGCGGCAAGCTCACCGACTCGAAGAACAAGAAGGCGATCAACGCCACCGTCGACTCGCTCAAGAAGCAGCCCGGGGTCAACCACGTCGTCAGCCCGCTCGGCAAGGCCGGCAAGGCCGCGCTGAGCAAGGACAAGACGATCGGCTACATCTCGGTGACCCTCAAGGAGGGGCCGTCGGACCTCACCGACGAGGACGCCCAGACGATCATCGACGCCACCAGCCCGGCCACCGACGCCGGGCTGACCGTCGCGACCGGCGGATACCTCGGCCAGGCCGTCTCGCAGTCGGACACCGAGTCGAGCGAGGCGATCGGCCTGGGTGCCGCCGTGATCATCCTGCTGTTCGCCTTCGGCACGGTCACCGCGATGATGCTGCCGCTCGTGACCGCCGTGCTGGGGCTGGTGGCCTCGCTGGCGCTGATCAAGCTGCTCGGGCATCTGGTCGACGTGCCGAGCGTCGCCCCCACGCTCGCGACCATGATCGGGCTGGGCGTGGGGATCGACTACGCGCTCTTCATCGTCACCCGGCACAGGCTGCAGATGCGCGACGGCATGGAGGTGCGCGAGTCGATCGCCCGCGCCACCGCCACGGCGGGCGGCGCGGTCGTGTTCGCCGGCGTGACGGTCGTGATCGCGCTCGTCTCGCTGCTGGCCTCGGGGATCCCGTTCGTCGGGACGATGGGCTACAGCGCCGCGGTCGCCGTGCTCGTGGCGGTGATGGCCGCGACCACGCTGCTGCCGGCGCTGCTGGGCGCGCTGGGCCTGCGCATCAACTCGCTGCGCGTGAAGCTCGGTCGCACGCACCCGGACGACCACCAGCCGCACGGCTGGGCGCGCTGGGCGCGCGGCGTGGTGGCGCGGCCGTGGCGCTCGCTGGTGGCGAGCTTGGCGATCCTGATCGTGCTCTCGATCCCGGTGCTCAACCTCCAGCTCGGCTCCTCGGACAGCGGCGAGCTGCCCAAGGACACCACCGCGCGCCAGGCCTACGACCTGATCGCCACGGGCTTCGGGCCGGGCGCCAACGGGCCGCTGCTGATCGGCGTGGACCTGCCGTCGAAGGCCAAGCCCAACCAGAAGCAGCTCAACAAGATCAACAGCCAGCAGCAGCAGCTCCAGCAGCAGAGCGCCGCGCAGGAGCAGCAGCTGATCGCCGAGGGCGTGCCGGAGGCACAGGCCCAACAGCAGGTCCAGCAGCAGACGTCCTCGCAGACCCAGCAGCTGGCCCAGCAGAAGAAGCTCGCGCAGTCGCCGGCCACGGACACGCGCCTGACCGACCTCGAGAACGCGATCAAGAAGGACCCCGGCATCAAGTCGGTCTCGCCCGCCACCGTCGATCCCAAGGGGACGGTGGCCGTGTTCACGGCGATCGCCACGACCGCCCCCTCGTCACCGGACACGGTCGACACCGTCAACCGCCTGCGCAACGACGTCGTGCCCAAGGCGATCAAGGGGACCGGCATGACGGTGTTCGCGGGCGGCCAGACCGCCGGCTACATCGACCTCGCGGCCCGCATCGCCGACAAGCTGCCGCAGATGATCCTGATCGTGGTGGGGCTCAGCTGCCTGGTGCTGATGCTGGCATTCCGCTCGGTGCTGCTGCCGGTGAAGGCCGCCGTGGCCAACCTGCTGTCGGTGGGGGCCGCCTACGGCGTCGTCACGTTCGTGTTCCAGGAGGGCCACGGGGCCGAGCTGATCGGGCTCGATGGCGCGGTCCCGATCGCCAGCTACGTGCCGCTGCTGATGTTCGCGATCCTGTTCGGCCTGTCGATGGACTACGAGGTGTTCCTGCTGACCCAGATCCAGGAGCACTTCAAGAAGGACGACGACCCCCACAAGGCCGTCGTCGACGGGCTCGCGTCGACCGGTCGAGTGATCACGTCGGCGGCGCTGATCATGGTCTGCGTGTTCTCGAGCTTCGTGCTGAACGGCAACGCCGTGGTGAAGGAGTTCGGCGTGGGCCTGGCGGTGGCGATCGCGATCGACGCGACGATCGTGCGGTGCCTCGCCGTCCCGGCGGTCATGGCCCTGATGGGCCGTGCGGCGTGGTGGATGCCCAAGTGGCTCGACCGGATCCTGCCGCCGATCAGCATCGAGGGCGGCGACTACTTCGAGCGCCGCGACGCCGAGCAGCGCCCGCCTCGGCCCGAGCCCGCAGTCAGCGGCTGAAGCCGCAGCTCACGCGGCCACCTGAGAGGCCCGCGGCGATCGTCGCGGCGTTGGAGCGAATCGCGCCGACGTAGGTCGCCCCGGTGGAGCCCTCGGGGCCGAGCGTGTCCGCCCACAGCTCTCCGCCCACGTCGGCGCCCGCCTCGCGTGAGATCGCCTGCTCCAGCTTCTGGTTGAGCGCCGCCTCGGGGAAGATCGCCTCCACCCCCTCGGTCTCGATCTGGTCGACCAGCTCGGCCACGTCCTTCGCCGACGGCTGGGCCTGAGTCGAGAGCGACGGGATCACCGCACCGATCACCTCGAGGCCGTAGCGATCGGCGAAGTATGCGAGCGCGTCGTGGGTGGTGACAAGCTTGCGCTTGGCTGCCGGGACGCGGGCGATGCAGCGCGCCACCTCGGCATCGAGCCGGCGCAACCTGCGCGTGTACGCCGCCGCGCGCCGCTCGTAGCCGGCCCGCCCGCCGGGATCGGCCTCGACCAGCGCGTCCCGGATCGCGGCGACGGCGAGGATCGCGTTGCGAGGGTCCTGCCACCAGTGCGGGTCGTCGCCCGCGCGCTCGACCGAATCGATCAGTGTGACCTGGCGCGCGTCGCCGCCGGCGCTGTCGACCACCTCGTCGAGCCATTCGTCGAGGTCGCCGCCCGAGCGGAAGACGACCTCGGCATCGGCGAGCGCCGCGGCGTCGCTGGGGCGCGGCTCGTAGTCGTGCGGGTCGGCGTTCGGCGGCAGGATGCCGTCAACGTCCACGCGCTCCCCGCCGACGCTGCGGACCAGGTCGGCGACCTGCGTCGTGGTGGCGACCGCGCCGACGCTGGCGCCTCCGCCCCCTCCCCCGCCGTCGTCGCCGCACGCCGCCGTCAGCAGCGACGCGGCCAGCGCGAGGGCGGCGAGGCTTGGACGGAGGGCGCGCACGGCGGCGCAGCATACACAAATGAGAATGATTCTCAGTTGGTGTCGTCGGTCCGCCCGCCGGCGCGCCGTTCACAACTCGCGGGCGCGCGAAACTGCGCTGGTCGATGGAGCTCGTCGCCTTCTGCCTCTGGTGCTTCGCCGTCGCCTTCGCGGGCGGCGCCGCGGGCCTCGTGCTCGGCAACCTGCGCTTGCCCGCGGTGTTGCTGATCGTCTCCTCCCCGGCTGCCGCGGCGGGCGCCAACATCGGAATCTCAGGTGTCGCCGCGTTCAGCGCCGCCGTTGCGCACATCCGCGCGGGACGGATCAACTGGCGGCTCTTCGCCTGGATGGCCCCGCCGTCGATGGCCGGCGCCGTGGTCGGCGGCCTGGTCTCCGGCGCGATCCCGGACACGGCGCTGCTGCTGGCGATCGCCGCGACGCTGCTCTACTTCGGCGTCGACCTGTTGCGCTCGACCCCGCTCGAGCCGAGCGCACGCGACGGCGGGCGCCTGGACATTCGCGCGGCGGTGGTGTCGGGTGCCCTGATCGGCGTGCTCGGCGGGCTGGTGGGCCTGATCCTCGGCGCGTTGCGCATGCCGGCGCTGCTGCGCTGGGTCGGCGAGCAGCCCGCGCTGGCCGTCGGGACCAACCTCGCGGTGGGCTTCTGGGTTGGTGTGGCGGGCGTGATCGGACACCTCCCAGGGGGCGTCGACTGGACCGCCCTCGGCACCGGCGCGGCCGCGTCTGTGCCGGGCGCGCTGCTCGGCGCGCGCCTGACGGGAAGGCTCAGCGAGCGTCAGCTGCTGCGCTTCGTCGGGGCGGTGCTGTTGGTGGCCGGCGCGGCCACCGCGATCCACGCATTGGTCTAGGCACCCTCACCGTTCAAATTCGTGGCCCAAATGGCCGATAACGGCCTTGATGGACTCCGCAGGCGCCCAACAGCTCAGCCCCTGGAAGGACGGATCTCTCCAAGGGCGGCTTCTCCGTGCCCTGCTGGCCCACAGCGAGGAGTACCTCTACGTCAAGGACACCGAGGGCCGCTACCGCATGGCGTCCAGCTCGCTCGCCCGCGTGCTCGGCCTGGACGGCCCCGACGACCTGGTCGGAAAGCACGACCGCGACCTGCTCCCTCCGGAGTTCGCGGCCCAGGTGGTGGCCAACGACCAGGCGATCCTCCAGGCGGGTGAGCCGCTCGTGGACGACGAGCAGTCCGGCGTCTTCGGCGGGCACGAGTACTGGAACACCACCACCAAGCTGCCGGTCCGCGACGACGAAGGCGAGATCGTGGGCATCGTCGGACTGTCGCGCGACATGACAAACCGCATCGTCGCCGAGCGGGCGCTCTGGGAGCAGACGCACCGCCTGCACGCGATCATCAACGCCCAGCGCGATGTGGCCACCGCCGAGCTCGACCTGGACTCGGTGATGAACCTTCTCTGCGCGCGCACGATGGAGTTGACCGGCGCCGAGGGCGCCGCCGTGGCCCTGCTCGACGACGGCGAGCTGCGCATCGGCGCATCCCACGGCTCCCCCGAGCACGTTGTCGGCGAAGCGCTCGATCTCAACAACAGCCTCGGCGGCCAAGCCATCCGCGACCGGCGCTCGCTGATCTGCCACGACGCTCTCACCGACAGACGCGTGAACGCCGCCCGCGTCGCGGCGACGGGGGTTCGGTCGATAATCGCGGTGCCCCTGCTGCACTCGGGGCAGCCGGTCGGCTCGCTGCTGGTGCTCGCGCAGAGCCCGCAGGCGTTCGGCGACGACGACGTCCGCACCCTCGAGCTGTTCTCGGTCGTGATCTCCGCGGCGATGAGCCACGCCTCCGAGTTCCAGGCCAAGCGCGAGCAGGTGGAGGCGCTGATGCGCTTCCGGACGATCTTCGAGGGCGCCTCGGTTGGCATCGTTCGCATCGGAGCCGACGGCCGCACGCTGGAGGTCAACGAGGCGGTCCAGCAGATGCTCGGCTACTCGGCCGAGGAGCACGCGAGAGGCGGAATCGAGGCGTGCACTCACCCCGACGACCTGCCCCAGAGCATCGAGCTGCTGCGCGAGCTCATGGACGGGGAGCGCGGCGCCTACGAGCACGACAAGCGCTATGTGCGCAAGGACGGCGAGGTCATCTGGGCGCACGTGCGCGGATGGCTCGAGCCCCGCGGGGACGGCGAGCCGTGCACCGCGATCGCGATGATCGAGAACATCAACGAGCGCAAGCTCGCCGAGCTGGCCCTGCGCGACCACAGCGAGCGCCTCGCGCGTGTGGTCGAGACGCAGCGCGACATCGCCGCGGCCGGCGTGGACCTCGAGAGAGTGATGCAGCTGATCGTCGAGCGCTCCCAGGCGCTGACGGTCGCGGACGGCGCGTTCGTGAGCCTGATCGACGGCGAGGAGCTGGTGGTGGGCGCCGCCAGCGGCACCGCCTCCGCGCTCGTGGGTGAGCGCAGATCGCTGAGCGAGTCCGTCGCCCGGTATGCGTTCGAGTCGGGCGGGCCGCTGCTGATCGAGGACGCCCGCGACGACCCGCGCCTGTATCGGGAGTTCGCGGACGCGCACGGAGACCAATCGCACCTCTGTGTCCCGCTCTTCCACGGGGAACGGCGCGTCGCGGCGCTGAACGTGATGACGACCTCGGACGGGCCGCGCCTGGACCATGAGGACCGCCGCACGCTCGAGCTGCTGGCGGTGGTGCTCGCCTCGGCCGTGAGCCGGGCCGACGAGTTCGACGCCAAGCAGCGTCAGGTGGACGCTCTCGCGCGCTTCGAGGCGACCTACGCCGGCGCCCTCGCGGGCATCATGACGCTGGACCTGGAGGGCGCGATCGTGGACGCCAACCCGGCTCTCCAGGAGCTGATGGGCTACAGCGCCGGGGAGGTCGCCGGGACCCGCGCGGAGAGCTACGTCCACCCCGAGGACCGCGACGAGGTGATCGTCCAGTACCGACGCATGGTTCGCGGCGAGCAGGGTGCCGGCCCCTTCGAGCACCGGATCGTGCGCAAGGACGGGGAGCTGCGGTGGGTGGTCAGCTCGGTCTCTTTCACCCGCGACGCGGATGGGCAGCCCAACCTGGCCGTGCTGATGGTCCAGGACGTGACCCAACGGAAGGCAGCGGAGGAGGCGCTGCTCGCTCAGTCCCAGCTGAACGAGCATCAGGCACACCACGACGCGCTGACGGGCCTGCCGAACCGGACCCTGTTCAGCGAGCGCATCCAGCGGGCGCTGGCCGCCGCACGCCCGGGTGAGGGCCTCGTGGCGGTGATGCTGATGGACCTCGACCGCTTCAAGGAGGTCAACGACTCGCTCGGTCACCACGCCGGCGACCAGTTGCTGCAGGAGGTCGCGCGCCGCCTCTGCGCCGTGCTGCGCTCCTCGGACTCGCTCGCGCGCCTGGGCGGCGACGAGTTCGGCGTCCTGCTCCCGGGGCCACACGACCCCACCAGCGTGGTCAAGGTGGTCGAGAAGCTCGTGGGAGCGCTCGAGGAGCCGATCACCGTGCAGCACCTGCCGTTGGTGGTGGAGGCTTCGATCGGGATCGCGGTGTCGCCGGACGACGGTCTCGACGTGGACACGCTGCTGCGGGCCGCCGACGTGGCGATGTACACCGCCAAGGAAGAACAGGTCGACTACGAGTTCTTCGACGGCACCTCCCACCAGCTCGACCTGGCGCGCCTGACGCTTGTCGGCGAGCTGCGCCGAGCGCTCGAGCGCCATGAGCTGGTCCTCCACTACCAGCCCAAGGCGAAGCTCGCTGACGGAGCCGTGCACTCGGTGGAGGCGCTGCTGCGCTGGCGGCACCCGGAGCGCGGGCTGATCGGCCCCGACGAGTTCATCCCACTCGCCCAACAGACCGGGCTGATCAAGCCGCTGACCCTGTACGTGATCGGGGAGGCCCTGGCCCAGTGCCGGGCTTGGCAGCAAGAGGGGCTGGCGCTCTCGATCGCCGTGAACGTGTCGACCCGCAATCTTATGGACGTGGACTTCCCCACCCACGTGAAGGCGCTGCTCGACTCCTGGGCGATCGAGCCGGCGCTGCTCCAGATCGAGATCACCGAGGACGCGGTGCTCGCCGACCCCGTGCGCACCACGCTGGTACTCGACGAGCTGGCGGCGATGGGCATCCGGCTCGCGATCGACGACTTCGGCACCGGCTACTCCTCGCTGGCCCACCTCAAGCGGCTGCCGATCGAGGAGATCAAGATCGACCGCTCTTTCGTGATGGGCATGGTCGAGCACGAGGACGACGCCACGATCGTGCGCTCGACCATCGACCTGGGGCGCAACCTCGGGCTCGAGGTCGTGGCGGAGGGTGTGGAGACGCGGGCGGTGTGGGACCGGCTCGCCGAGCTCGGCTGCACGATCGCCCAGGGCTACTTCCTGAGCCAGCCGGTCCCGCCGGACGATCTGCATCGATGGGTGGTTGCGCACGCCGAGGCGGCGCCCGGGACCATTCACACCCGCTTCACGCCATCGACATAAGTCGGTGACAAAAGCCCTGCAAATGGCGCATACCTTGCGCCCATGCGAGGCATCGACAGACGTCATCTGCTGCCCGGCGCCGCCGCGTTCGCGGCCACTCTGCTCGTCGCGCTGCTCGGCTTCGACGCCGGCGCCGAGGCGCCCAGCGAAGTGCCCGCCGCCGCGTCCGGCACGGTCGAGCTGCAGCTGCTCGGCGTCAACGACCTACACGGCCACCTCGAGCCGCCGCGCCCGGGCGTCGGCGGCGCCGCGTGGCTGGGCGCCTGGCTCGACCGCGCCGCGGCCTCGCACCCGGAGCGCACGATCCGGGTGCACGCCGGTGACATGGTCGGCGCCTCGCCGCTGATCTCCAGCCACTTTCGCGACGAGCCGACGATCGAGGCCACCAACCGCATGGACTTCGACGTGGGCACGCTCGGCAACCACGAGTTCGACGAGGGCGGGGCCGAGGCGCTGCGGCTGGCCGGGCTGGCCGACTATCCGTACATCGCGGCGAACACCGTCAGCCGCGACGGGGGCGAGCCGATCCTGCCTCCCTACCGGATCGTCGAGCGCGCGGGCGTGAAGGTCGGGTTCATCGGCGTCACGACGACCGACACGCCCTACCTCCTGCTCTCCGAGTTCGCGCGCCAGTACCGCTGGACCGACCTCTCCGACGCCGTCAACCGCTACGTCCCGAGGCTGCGCGCCCAGGGCGTGGAGGCGATCGTGGTGCTGGCGCACGCCGGCGCCTTCCAGGAAGGTCCCGCCGCGGCGGGCGAGGTGGTCGACGAGGCGCGCGAGATGGACGACGCGGTCGACGTGGTCGTCGCCGGGCACACGCACTCGCGGCTCAACCTCGAGGTGGACGGCAAGCTCGTCGTGGAGGCGCTCGCTTACGGCGTCGCCTTCGACCGCGTCCGGATCGGGGTCGACCGAGCCAGCGGCGACGTGGTCTCGAAGTCCGCGCTGGTGGTGCCTACCAACCACGCGGGCGTCGAGCCCGACCCCGAGCTCGCCACGCTGGTCCAGAGCTACCGCGACCGTGTCGCTCCGCTGGCCGACCGCGTGGTGGGCCACGCGCAGCGGCGACTCGACAAGGCGGCGGTCGACCGGCTGGCGGTGGACGCGCAGCGAGCGTTTGCGGGGGCCGACATCGCCTTCCTCAACCCCGGCAACACCCGCGCGGAGATCGAGGCCGGCCCGATCACCTACGCCGACGCCTTCGAGGTGCAGGCCTACGAGCATCCGGTCTGGCGGCTGCACCTGCGCGGATCCGACCTGATCGCCGCGATGGCGGATCAGCCCGGGCTGCTCGTGTCCGGGTCGCGCGACCTGCGCCCCGAGCTCGTGTACACCGTCGCGGCCAACGGGATCGTCGCGGGGCGCCCGCCGTTCGATCGCGGCACCGACCGCGAGGTGGTCGGCACCGACCTCGAAGCGCTGGTCGCCTGGCTCGGGCGCTAGTCGTCGCTGGCCAACACCTGCAGCGCCAGCGCCGGGAACAGCAGCACCGACACGACGCCGCCTGTCACCAGCCCGGCGGCCGCGGCGGTGTCGAGCTTGCCGAGCTCCACGCCGATCTGGCTGGCCGCGACGATAAACGACAGCGAGGTCGCCTGCAGCAGGCCGGCGGAGAGCGCCTGGCGACGCGGGACGAAGCGCCGGTAGATCAGCGCAGGCAGGCCACGAACCACCAGCAGCGCGATCACCGTGAGCGGGACGAGCACGATGGTCTCGAGCGAGGAGAACAGGGAGTCGAGATCCAGGCGCACGCCGCTGACCACGAAGAAGATCGGGATGAAGACGCCGAAGCCGATGCCCTCCAGCTTCTCCTGCAGTCCGATGGCCCGCACCGCCCGGTCGCGGTCGAGCAGGCTGACCATCGCACCGCCCAGAAACGCCCCGAGCACCACCTCCAAGCCGAACTCCTCGGACATGTAGACGAGCACCGCCAGCAGCAGGAACGCGATCCGCACGCCGATCTGCGCGCTGGTGCGCTGCAGGCGGGTGACCGCGGCCGTGAGCTGAGCCGACCCGCGGGCACCGGCCAGCGCCAGCCCGACGGCCGCGACCACGCCGAGGAACAGCAGCATCAGGACCAGCGTCGTCTCGAAGCTCGCCCCCGATGACGAGAAGAACAGGGACAGCAGGACGACCGTGACGAAGTCGGCAAGCGACGCGCCGGCGATCACCAGCTGGCCGAACGCCGTGCCCGTCTGCCCGGCGTCCTTGAGCACGGCCACGACGATCCCGAACGAGGTCGCGGCCAGGATGATCGCCACCAGCACGGGCGCGCCGACCAGCTCGACGGCCTCGAAGCCGAGCGCCACGATCAGGGCCAGAACGAGCGAGATCAGGAAGGCGGTGGCCACCACCCCGAGGTGGCGGTCCTCCTCGGCATCGAACGCGATCTCCAGGCCCGCCAGGAAGAACAGGAACACCAATCCGATCTGGGCGAACACCTCCAGCGGAGCGGTGATGTCCACGAGGTCGAGCACGACCGGGCCGATCACGATCCCGGCGACGAGCTCGCTCACGATCGGGGGAACGTCGGGCACCGGCAGCAGGTCGACGAGCAGCGGCGCGGCCGTAGCCGCCGCGAGCGCCAGGGCCAGGTCGGTGTAGTCGAGCCCCTCGATCGGAGACGCAGGCTACGATCGCTTCCGGGTGGAACTCCTCTGGAACGACATCACGAGGGCCTACGACCACCACATCCAGGCCCCGGGCAAGGAGCTCCACTTCCTGATCCTGATCGCGTTCGTGCTCTCGTTCGGGTTCATCCGCACCAGCGCGCACCTGATCCGAGCCGAGGTTTCGTGGTGGCCCGGCAACGTGGAGACCAAGGGCGGCACCCACGTCCACCATCTCGTGTGGGGCATCCTGCTGTTGCTGTCGACCGGCTACGTGGGCATCGCCACCGACATCGGCAGCCCCGGGCTGGAGATCGTGGGGGTCGCCTTCGGCATCGGCATGGGGCTCACGATGGACGAGTTCGCGCTGTGGCTCAACCTCCAGGACGTGTACTGGCAGGAGAAGGGGCGGCAGTCGATCGACGCGGTGGTCGTGACCACGGCGCTGCTGGTCATCGCGCTCCTGGGCCTGCAGTTCTGGATCGACGTCTGGGACGCCGTGCTGGTGCTCACAGGCTTCAACCGCGGCAACTCCTGGATCGCGATCCCGATCCAGCTGATCGGGATCGTGCTCGCGCTGGTCTGCTTCCGCAGAGGGCGCAAGCTGGCCGGGGTGTTCGGGCTGTTCGTTCCGGTCGTGGCGCTCATCGGTGCGGTGTTCCCGCGCCGCGAACAGGCGCGTTCCACCGCCTGACCACCTGCGTCTCGCGCTCGTAGCCGACCACCGACAGGGTGCCTGTGCCCAGCGCCAGCAGGGCGCCCTGCTCGGGACCGAGCCCGAGCCAGCGGGCCGCCAGCACCCGCAGCACGTGGCCGTGGGCGAACAGCGCGACGTCGCCATCGGTGCCCTCGACTGCCGCGATCACGCGGTCCACGCGGCGGCCGACGGCGGCTGCGTCCTCACCGCCGGGACAGCCGTCGCGCCACAGCTTCCAGTGCGGACGCTCGGCGCGGATCTCGGCGGTCGTGATGCCCTCGTACTCGCCGTAGTCCCACTCGAGCAGGTCGTCGGTCGTCTCGGCGCTGTCGCCGAGGCCAGCCAGGCGACAGGTCTCGAGGGCGCGCGCAAGCGGGCTCGACAGCACGCGCGCGAAGGTCCACTCGCCCAGGGCCTCGCGCAGCCGGGTGGCCTCGTCGCGGCCGGCCTCCGTCAGCGGGATGTCCGTCAGCCCCGTATGACGACCGTCGCGACTCCATTCGGTCTCGCCGTGGCGGGCGAGCGCGATCTCCATCGTCAGCCGTGCCCTCCGGCGGCCAGGCGGCCCAGCAGTTCCTCCGCCCCGCTGGCGAGCTCGCCGGCGACCTCCGCGGCGGGGGCGGCGCGCGCGAGGGCCACGCCCTGGCCCGCGAAGTGCGGCTGGAAGTCGACGGACTGGCGCAGCGGCCCGGTGAGCGACATCTGGGCCGGATATGGGAGCACGAACTCGAGCTCGCGGGTGGCGCGGTTCGAGAGCACGCGGGCGGGGCGGCCGGTGAACGAGCGCGTCAGCGTGGTCTCCTCGGGGCGCGCCTCGCTCAGCGCCGCGCGGTAGGCGTCCGAGATGCCGCTCTCGGGGCAGACCAGGAAGGCCGTCCCGATCTGAGCGGCCCCGGCGCCCAGCGCGATCACAGCGGCCACCTGGCGGGCGTCGGCGATCCCACCCGCCGCGATCACCGGGACGCCTACGGCATCCACCACCTGCGGGACCAGCGCGAGCGTGCCGACCGGGCCGTCGTCGCCATCGACGAGGAAGCTGCCGCGGTGGCCGCCTGCCTCTGTGCCCTGGGCCACCACCGCGTCGACGCCGTCCTGCTCGAGGCGTTGCGCCTCGCCCACCGTCGTCGCGCTGGCCAGCACGCGCATGCCCGCCGCACGAATCGCGTCGAGGGCCTCGGGCCCGGGCAGGCCGAAATGGAACGACACCGCGGCCGGCCGGATCTCCAGCAGGGCCTCGAGATGGGCGTCGCCGAAGGCGATCGGGGGCGTGGAAGGCTCGGGCGGCTCCCCCAGGCCGAGCTCGGCGTAGACCGCGGCGAACCGCTCGCGTGCACGAGCAGCCTCCTCGGCGTCGAGCTCGGGCGGCGGATGGCAGAAGAAGTTCAGCTGGAACGGGCGGTCGGTCAGCGCGTGCACGGCCGCTGCCTGCGCCTGCAGCTCCTCGACCGGCAGCATCGCCGAGCCGAGTGCGCCCAGCCCCCCGGCCTCGCTGACGGCGGCGGCCAGCTCGGGGGTTGCCGCGCCGGCCATCGGCGCCTGGAGGATCGGTAGGTCGATCCCGAGCAGGTCCGTCGCCGTGGTGTGGCGCGCCACGCGCCGACCATACCGGTGCCGCGGACCCGTTGACATAACCCGGTCGAGGGGAGATAGTCGGGGGCGGTCGCGGCACGGAGGCAACGGCCAACACGTCTCCGAGTCGAGTGAGCAGGCACTGACACCGTTGACACCCGCGACCCGCCGTCCCGCGCGTCTTCTATGCGCCGGGCTGCTGATCGGCGTCCTGGTCACGACCGGGTGCGCGATCACCAATACGGCCCTTGACGTGACGGACAAGGCGGCCACGCTGCGCGCCACGATCGCCCCGGGCGGCCAGGCCACCGAGTACTGGTTCGAGTACGGCAAGACGAGCTCGTACGGCACGGTCACGCCGCGCCGCAGCGCGGGGTCCGGGACGGACATCCGGGGCGTTCATGAGCGCGTGACGGGGCTGACCCCCGACACCGAGTACCACTTCCGCGCCTGCGACTCGAACCCGAAGGAGACCAAGTGCGGTAACGACGTGACGTTCAACACGGGCTCCCTCGGTCTGCTGCCCGGTTTCCAGGACACGATCGCCCTCACCGGGCTCACCCGCCCGACGACGCTGCGCTTCTCACCCGACGGCCGCGTCTTCGTCGCGGAGAAGGGCGGGACGATCAGGGTCTTCGACAGCCTCTCCGACACCACGCCCACGACGTTCGCCAACCTGATCCCGAAGGTCCACGACTTCTGGGACCGCGGCCTGCTCGGCATGGCGCTCGATCCGAGCTTCCCGGCCAAGCCGTTCGTGTACGTCGCCTACACGCACGACGCGCCAATCGGCGGCGCGGCACCGCGCTGGGGCGACACCTGCCCGACTCCGCCCGGGCCGACCACTGACGGATGCGTGGTGAGCGGGCGCCTGTCGCGGCTCCAGGCGATCGGTGACGCCGCCGGCCCCGAGCAGGTGCTGATCGAGGACTGGTGCCAGCAGCACCCGAGCCACTCCGTGGGCGACATCGAGTTCGGCGAGGACGGGGCGCTCTACATGACCGGAGGCGACGGCGCGAGCTTCAACTTCGTCGACTACGGCCAGACCGGCACTCCCAAGAACCCGTGCGGTGATCCGGTGGTGCCGCCGGGCGGGACGCCGGCCCCGCCCGGGGCCGAGGGCGGAGCGCTGCGCAGCCAGGACGTCAGGACGACCGGCGATCCCACGTCCCTCGACGGCGCGCTCATCCGGGTCAACCCGGACACCGGCGAGGCCATGCCCGACAACCCGCTCAGCGCCAGCAGCGATCTTGACGCGCGCCGCATCCTCGCCCACGGGTTCCGCAACCCGTTCCGCTTGGCCATTCGACCGGGCACGAACGAGCCGTTCGTGGGGGACGTCGGATGGAACAGCTGGGAGGAGATCAACCGCGTCCTCCGTCCGCCTGGCACGGTCGACAACTTCGGCTGGCCGTGCCTCGAGGGCAACGGGCGCCAGGGCGGGTACGACGGCGCCGACCTGAGCCTGTGCGAGAGCCTCTACACCGCGAACACCGCGCGCTCGCCGTTCTTCCGCTACGCGCACAGCGACAAGGTCTTCCCCGAGGAGTCGTGCCCGACCGGGAGCTCGTCGATCTCGGGGCTGGCGTTCACGCCGCCCGAGAACACCCTGCCGGCGGAGTTCCAGGGCGCTCTGTTCTTCTCGGACTACTCACGCACCTGCATCTGGGTGATGGAGCGCACGACCGGCCCCCTGCCCGACCCCGCGCGCGTCAGGACGTTCCGGGCGGGAGCGGCGTGGCCGGTGGATCTCCAGTTCGGCCCCGGAGGCGACCTGTTCTATCCCGACGCCGCCAACGGGACGATCAGGCGCATCCACTACACCGCCGGCAACCAGGCTCCGCGCCCTGTCGCTAGCGCCACTCCGACGTCCGGAGGGGTGCCGCTAGACGTGAGCTTCAGCGGCGCGCAGTCGAGCGACCCGGATCCGAGCGACACGCTCTCCTACGCGTGGGACTTCGACGGCGACGGTGAGTACGACGACGCCTCGACCTCAGACGCGCAGTTCACCTACAACCAGCCGGGCAGCTACCTCGCCGGCCTCAAGGTGACGGACGACCACGGGGCGTCGGCCACGGATGCGGTAGCGATCCGGGCCGGCAACACGCCGCCGACGGCGACCATCATCGAGCCGTCGACCGGCCTTACGTGGAAGGTCGGCGACCCGATCGGCTTCCGGGGCAGCGCCACCGACGCGCAGGACGGCACGCTCGCCCCGAGCCGGCTCGACTGGACCGTGGTGCTCCACCACTGCCCGTCCAACTGTCACGAGCACACCGTGGAGACGTTCCCGGGGGTCGACCGCGGCACGGTCATCGGCCCCGACCACGAGTATCCGTCGTACGCCGAGCTGCGCCTGACCGCCACCGACAGCGGGGGCCTGAAGGACACCCGCTCCATACGGCTCGACCCCAAGACCGTGGTCCTCAGCCTGCGCTCTCAGCCGAGCGGGCTGGCCCTGTCGTTCAACGACTCGACCCCTAACCCCAAGACGCCGTTCAACCGCACGGTCATTCAAGGCTCCGTGAACGGCCTGGCCGCCCCCACACCGCAGACGCTGGGCGTGTTCACCTACGACTTCGCGTCCTGGTCGGACGGCCTGGCGCGCATCCACGACATCCTCGCGGACACCGACCGCACGCTGACGGCGACGTTCACGCAGCGGCCCTGAGCGCTCAGCGGTTGTGGTTCACGACCTCGACGTTGTGCCCGTCGGGGTCGAGGACGAACGCGCCGTAGTAGCCCGGGTGGTAGACGGGGCGCTCGCCGGGCCCACCGTGGTCCTCGTAGCCGGCGGCGAGCGCGGCGGCGTGGAAGGCTCGCACCGTGGCGTCGTCCCCGGCGGGGAAGGCGAGGTGGACGGGCTCCGTGACCGGGCGCTCGTCTTCGAGCAGGGAGAAGGTGTAGTCCGGGCCGGTGAACTGCACGCGACCCGGCTCCTCTGTGCCCAGGCGGATCCCGGCGTGTGGCGCGATCGTCGCGTAGAAGCGCCTGGACGCCGCGAGGTCCGCGACGCGGATCCACAGGTGGTCGATGCGGCCGGGCGGCACCGGGCTCGACCGCTCGTAGTGCACGGCCTCGGCGCTGTTGCCGTCCGGGTCGAGCAGGAAGCCACCGTAGTAGTCGGGTCCGTAGATCGTGCGCGGCCCGGGCGCGCCGTCGTCGCGGAACCCGGCGTCGATCCCCGCCCGCCAGAAGGCGTCCACGGCCTCGCGGGTCGGCGCGCGGAAGCCCACGTGCAGGCCGCGGGTCACCGGGTGCTCGCGGTCGGTGGGCGCGATGTCCCAGTCCTCCCACTCGACGAGCTCGGCGTCCGCGTGACTGGGCTCGACCCCCAGCACGGAGAGCAGGGTGCGATAGAAGCGCTCGGACGCGGCCAGGTCCGAGACGGCGATGCCGACGTGATCGAACATCCCGCCGAGGCTAGCTGGGCCAGACGCGAAACCGGGACCGCGTGGCGATCCCGGTTGCGTCGGTGTTCAGTCGGGGCGACTGGATTTGAACCAGCGACCTTTCGGCCCCCAGCCGAATGCGCTACCAAACTGCGCCACGCCCCGGGGTTTCGCGGAAGTCTACGGACCGAGCTTGCGGTGCGGCTTGGCGGCCACCAGGTAGAGCAGCCCCACCACCACGATGATCGCCAGCACGATCGTCGCCGCCCACACCTGGTAGGAGGGCGCCCCGGGCGGGGCGAGCGACGAGCGCGGCCAGGCGATGTTGACGGTCTCGAAGGCGAGCCACGCGACCGCCGCGGCGTTGAGGATCGTCCCGGCGCGACCCAGCCGCACGCCACCGGCCGGCGTCCAGGTGCCTCGTAGGCGAGCGACGAGTGCGGCCACCGCCACGAGCAGGAACGCGACGTAGATCCCGGCGGTGCCGAACGTGATCAGGCTGCCGATGGCCGCCGAGTCGAGGCCGAGCAGCAGCCCCAGGCACGCCACCACGGTGGTGGCGAGCAGAGCGCCGCTTGGGTTCTGGTGGCGGTCGACCCTGGCGAGGAAGCGCGACGCGGGCAGGGCGCCGTCGCGCGCGACCGAGTAGATCGAGCGGGCAGTGATGCCCTGAGCGGCCATGCCACAGGCGAGGAAGCCCACCAGGACCACGGCGGCGAACGGCTTGCTCGACCACGAGCCGAAGGAGGAGACCACCGACGTGCTGACGGGATCGAGGTCCTCGCCAGCGACGACCGCGGCCGGGTCGGGGTGGGCGAGCGTGGCGGCGAAGGCGTTGAGGATCACCAGCGCGCCGACGCTCAGCAGCGCGATCCACACGGCTCGCGGCACGTGGCGCGCGGCGTCCCTGGTCTCCTCGGCCGTCGCCACGCACCCGTCGAACCCGATGAAAACCCAGCCGCCGACCGCCATCGCGGCGAGGAACGCGGCCCCCGTCGAGCCGCCGGAGAGCGCCTCGGCCCCGAACGTCTCCGTGAGGATCGAGAAGCCCTGGTCGCGGAAAGCAAGCAGGAGAACCAGCCCGACCCCCACGGAGGCGACGATCTCGGCCGCGATGCCCGCCTTGACCGCCCGCTTGAGCATCCCGATCCCGCGCGCACCAGCCAGCGAGCACAGCACGACGATGACCATCCCCGTGACCACCACCGCGTTCGCCGTCGGTGTGATGCCGAGCAGCGTGAGCGCCCAGGGCGCCCCGAGGTACGCGATCGTCGTGTTCGCGACCGCGTAGGCGCAGAGCGCGACCCAGCCGTTGAACCACCCGTAGCGGGCGCCGAGCAGGCGCCGACTCCACTGGTAGGCCCCGTTGGCGATCGGGTACTGCGACGCGAGCTCCGAGTAGACGACCAGCAGCAGACACTGCCCGGCCAGGGAGATCGGCAGCACCCACACCCACGCCGGGCCCGCGACGGTCATGCCTACCAGGGCCACCGCGTACAGGCCGACGACCGGGGAGATCGCGGCGAAGCCCATCGCCACGTTGTCGAAGATGCTCAGCCCGCGCCGCAGCTCCTGCTCGTAGCCGAGCTCTCGCAGGCGAACCACGTCCGGATCGAGCGCGGCCTCGCGTGCCTGAAGCGACTCCGCGCGCAAGGCCATGGTGCACGGTACCAGTGGGCTGTGGGCCGTCGACTAGGAGGACTTGGCCAAACGCCTAGCGAACCGGGTCAGTCGCCCCGACTCGGCCTCGAGGCGAAGCCAGACAGCCAGCACCGGAACGATGACCAGGCCGCCGAGCGGCTTGCCGGTGGCCAAGAGCCACACGCAGAGAGCCGTGGCGCCGGCTGTGAATGCAACGCGCAGCGCGAGCATTGCGGCCAGTCTATGCCGAGAGTGGAGAGCGGCCACGCGTTGTTACGGGCCACCGTCCTGAGCGTCCTTGATCGCCCACGCCTCGCCAAGAGTGTCCGCCCAGACGACCTCACTCTCCGACACCCGGAGCACGCCCCAGCGGCCATCCTGCTTTGACTGGAAGCTGACCCCGATTCGGTCGCCGCGCTGAACAACGCCGGTGTGGGTCTGGAATCGGCGCCCGCAGTCGGGGCACTCCCTGGTCGAGTCGGCGTGGTGGTACAGCCCGCGCGACTGATGCATACGTCCTCCTGCATTGGCTCTAGAACTTGAAGCGGGCGATGGGAGTTGAACCCATACTAAGAGCTTGGAAGGCTCTTGTGCAGCCATTACACCACGCCCGCAGGACTGCGATTCTAGGGCTTCATCGGCAGGTGCGGCGCCAGGCATGACCCCCGGCCCGCGAGGTCAACGCCCGAGCCACCGCTTGGGGTTCTCGACCATCATCTGGTCCAGCTGCTCGTCGGTCATGCCGCCCTCCTTGAGCTCGGGGATGACGCGCTCGAACAGGAAGGTCATCGACCACTCGGGCACCTCGTTGGCCTTGAGGTGCTCCTGGATCTCGCGCGGGAACCAGTCGATCGACGAGCAGTAGTCCTGCGATAGGAACATGCGGTCGTCGTAGCCGCTCTCGAGCAGAGCGAGGACGGTGGCGTTGCGCCGGTCGGTCGGCAGGAACAGGTCGAGCCCGTATCGGTCCATGCCGATCCAGCAGCCGGTCTCGAGCAGGCGCTCGATGTAGTCGAGGTCGTCGGTGTCGCCCGTGTGGGCGATCTGGACGATGGCCGGGTCCACGCCCTCCTCGGTGAAGATGCGCATCTGCTCGAGGCCGGTCCCGCTGGACGGGTGCGAGTGGGCCATGATCGGCAGGCCGGTCTGCTGGGCCGCCCGCGCGACCGCGCGGTGGACCTTCTCGACGTTGGGCGTCACGCCCGCGGCGTCGGCGGCGCACTTGAGGAACGCCGGCTTGATCGAGGTGCCCTGGATGCCGTGTTCGCGCTCGTGCACGAAGATCGCCGCGATCCCGTCCTCGTCGCGGTTCGCCAGGAACTGCGGCAGGTGGTCATAGGTGTAGATCCCGGTGGCCAGCACCACCTGCAGGCCGCTCTCGTCGGCGACCCGCTTGCTGAACGTGGCGTCGCGGGTGAGGAACATCGCGCTCGGCTCCACCACCGTGGTCACGCCGTGTCCCTTCACGGCGTTGGCATCGGCGATCGCCGCCTCCCACTCCTCCTGCTCGTCGTAGAGGTGGGGAAACTGGAAGCGACCGGCCTCGTCGGTGGTACGGAAGTGCTCGTGGATGAGCGTCAGCCCGAGCTGCTCGACATCCACGGGCCCACCCGTGGTCTCCACTGTGGGCATGCCGGCTCCTCCTCAGGTCGCGGTCCGCGACGAACGCTACCGCCAGCCCGGCGCGGCAACCCTGCGCTCCTGCCCCGGGTCGAGGAGGCTGCCGAGGACGACGCCGACTCCCGTGGCGAGCAGCGCCACCAGCAAGCGTACGACCAGCGTGCCGCCGATGCCCTCCTGCAGGGCGGCGGCCAAGGCGAGGGCGAGCGGGAACAGCACCGGCAGCCACTTCGCGCGGCCGGGGGCCGCGTACCCGAAGCCGAAGCCGGCCAGGAAGAAGAGCGCGTACGGGACCACGGCCATGAGAGACGGGGCAGCCAGGATTCGAACCTGGGACCTCCGGTTTTGGAGACCGGCGTTCTGACCAGCTGAACTACTGCCCCCCGGGGCGCTGATTGTAGGGCGGTTTGCTACGCCTACGTCCGCCGGTCAGACGAACATTCGTTCGTCGTGCGCATTAGGCCGCAGTCGGAGTTCGAATCCGTGTTGTCCCTGATCAAGGAAGGCCGGGGCGACTCCGAGATAGCGCGCCTAACCGGCGTTCCGCGGTCGACCGTCGGCGCATGGCGTCGGAGTGGAGGGTCCGGCTACCACCTGCGCAGCGCTACCGCGACCGAGCTCTGGAGGCCGCGTGCTCCGGCGGCTTACTCCTATCTCCTCGGTGTGTACCTCGGGGACGGCTGCATCCAGGTGAGCTCCACGGGCTCCGCATCGCTGAGTGTCAGCCTTGATTCGGCCTACCCGGGCATCGTCGCCGAGACCCATGGCGCGATGAGGCTGGTCTGGCTGGGCACCCCGATCAGCCTGATCCTGAGACAGGAGAGCCGCGTCACCGTCCTGAAGACCTACCACCCCGCGCTTCCGGTGGCCTTCCCGCAGCACGGACCCGGGCGAAAGCATGAGCGAGCCATCGTCCTCACGGACTGGCAACGCGAACTGACGCGGCGGTATCCACGTGAGTTGCTGCGCGGTCTCATCCACTCGGACGGCTGCCGGACCATCAACCGCTTCAGGACGACACTGCCGAGCGGGCGGGTAGCCCGGTACGAGTACGCGCGGTACTTCTTCTCCAACCTATCCACGGGCATCCGTGACATCTTCTGTGCCCACTGCGAGCTGCTCGAGATCCGCTGGACCCGGTCGAACCCGCGGAACATCTCGGTCGCCGACCGCAAGAGCGTACGGATCCTTGACGGCTTCGTCGGTCCGAAGACGTAGCGTCGTCAGTCGTCCAGTTCCCGCACGATCCACTCGGCGAGGAAGGGCTCGCTGATCTCGGCGAAGCCGCCGTCGCGCGCGATCAGCTCGTCCCGCTCCAGGGCCTGCAGGGCCTTCTGGACCGTCGAGGGGCCCGGGAGCGCGAAGCGGCGGCGGTAGCTCGCGCTGAGCGGGTGGCCCGGAGCCTGGGCGAGCGCGTGGAGCAGGCTGCGCTGCGCGGACGAGGCCCGCCCCCACACGAGCCCGAAGTGCGCGTTCTCCGAGCGCAGCACGTCCGCGATCGCCTCCTCGACCTGCTCGACTCCGGCCGTTCGGCGCCCCACGCGCTGCCAGAGGAAGTAGCAGAGCTCCTGGGTCGCGTACGGGTGCCCGCGCGTGGTGGCCAGCACGTGGTCGACGCCCTCGGGGCGGATCCGCCGTCCGGTTGCCTCGAAGCGCTCGCTGATGTAGCCCGAGAACTGCTCGGGCGCGATCACGCCGAGCTGCATCTGCTTGGCGCTGCGCCAGAACGGCTCGTTCTCGTCGCTGAAGATCCGCTGCATCATGTGCCGTCTGCTGCCGAGGTACAGGTGTGCGACCTCGGGCTGCTGCTGGAACACCGCGCGCATCAACTTGGGCAGCTCCCGGTCGATGTCCGTGATCTCCTGGAACTCGTCGAGGATCAGCACAGCCTGTCGGTCGCGGTCCGCGGCCAGCTCGCCGGGCAGTCGCAGCAATCGCTCCAGCGTGTCGTCCAGGTCCTGCGGCGCCAGGCCGGCCGAGAAGCCGAAGCTGACCGAGCCGTCCTGCGGATCGAGGGTCACCGTCGGCTGGATGCGCAGGTTCTGGAACACCCGCAGCCGCTCCTTGACCCGGAACAGCGGCGACGCGACATCCTCATAGATCGTCTTCGCCAGCTTCTCGGCCAGCCGCTCCTTGGTAGGCGTGGTCATCAGGTCGACCTGCGCCACCAGCACGCGCTTGCGCACCAGCCGCTGCGCCACCCGCCAGACGAGCGACGACTTGCCGTAACGGCGCGGGGCGAACAGCACCACGTCCTGGCCGTTGCGAACGTCTGCCTCGATCTCGGCGATCTCGGCCTGGCGGTCGGTGAAGGCGTCGTCGAGCGCGAGAGCGCCGAACCGGAATGGGTTGCGAACGTCTGCCATGCGCTCATCATACCGTATGGCGTTACGCTACTTGGCGTTACGCTGTCTCAGGTAGAGATTAGATGCGGGCGGAGGGACTCGAACCCCCAAGACCTGTCGGCCACGAGGACCTAAACCTCGCGCGTCTGCCAGTTCCGCCACGCCCGCTGAAACCGGGACAATCCGGCCAGACACAGGGTATTGTCATCGCGATGGCCGACACGGTCCTCGAGCATCCCAATCGGGACAAGGCGGAGTCAAAGGCCACCAAGGCCGTGGTGATCCTGCTGCTGATCACGAGCGCCGCCTTGATCCTGATCGTCACGATCGGCGGCTGGTCACAGCTGCAGGGCGCGCAGATCGTCTCCTTCGCCTACGCGCTGATCTACATCGGGATGGCGGTGGTCGTAGCGCGCTGGAACCGCGGTGTGCTCCCCGTCGCGGCCGGCCTGGCGGTGCTGTTCGCCGTCATGGCCGCGGTTGCCGGCCCGGCGTGGTTCGACCGTGACAAGCCGGGGTTCGCCGAGTCCACGCTGGACCCGTCGATCCTCGGCCTGCTGACGCTGATCCTCGTGCCCGTTCAGCTGTTGTTGGTCGCCTTCGCCATGCGCGGCTTCCAGCAGCAGTGGAACGTCGAGGTGGAGGTCGACCCCGACGAGCAGGACCGCTACGGTCGCGGCGACGTCGGGCCCGGCCAGGTCCAGCCGGCGTAACCGGCCCGCCGCCCGCTCGCCGCCGTACGATTCGACCTCGCCCGCCCGGGTGGTGGAATCGGTAGACACTGGGTCCTCAAAAGGCCCTGCTCGAAAGGGCGTGTGGGTTCGAATCCCACCCCGGGCACTGCGGCGGCCGGCTCAGCCGGCGGTGAGGGCGGGGCGGCTGCGCAAGAGGGCTACCACCAGCACCCCCGCCGCGGCCGGCACGAGCCCGATGAATGCGTAGCCCGGTCCGGCGGCGACGAGGCCGCCGGCCAGCGGGCCGAGCAGGTAGCCGATGATGCCGATCTGTGACCAAACCACCATCGCGGTGACGATCCGCTCCACGGGCACCGCTTCGACGAGCAGCCCTAGGGAGCCGGTGTTGGCGAGCCCGATCCCGACCGAGGCGAGCAGCACCGCGAGTAGCCACAGCGGAACGTTGGCGACCATCCCGGCGAGCGAGATGCCGGCCACGCTGAACAGGACGGCGGCGAACACCAGCGGGCGGGGACGGCGACCTCCCGATGCAGTGGCGCTCGTGGCAACGACCACGGAGGCGCCGACGTAGAGCGCGCCGATCTGCGCTTGAGTGAGACGCTCCGCGAAGTGCAGTGGCAGTACGCCCTCGAGCACCCCGAGCGTCAGCACCGCGAACAAGATCGCTGCCGACGCAATCAAGAACGGCCGGCTGCGCAAGGCGGCCCTGTCGCCGGCGAACGCGCGTCGGGTGGGCGGTTCGCCGACCAGTAGCACGAGCGGCACGGCCAGCAAGAGCAGGACCAGGTAGGCAAGGAACGGTCCGTGAATGCCGCCAAACGCACCGAGCGCCGGACCGATAAGCCCCCCGGCGGCATACGCGGCGTAGACGCGGCTCATGCACAGGTACTCCTGGCCGGGCCAGCGCTCGAGGGTGTCGAACGTGACGCCGATCCAAATCCCGCCCGATCCCAAGCCCATCAGCGTCCGCGCCACGAAATAGACGCCCAGCGTGTCGCCCAGCACGAAACCCAGCGCGCCCAGCGCAACCAACGCCAGCGAGCCGATCAGAAGCGCTCGCGAGCCGCGGCGTCGAACGGCCCAACCGGCGAGCGCGAACCCGGCAACCATCCCGGCCGGAAACGAGGCGACCAGCAGCCCGATCGTCGCCGGCCCGGCGCCGGTGACATCCGCGATCGCCGGTGCAACCGGCACGATCACGCTGTACCCCGCGGCATCGAGCGCACCGAGCGCCAGCAGCAAGGGGTATGCCGCCTGACTCGAGCGCGCTGGGGTCATCCAGGTGCGGTCGTGGTCAGCCGCCGGGCTTGCGCGCGCGGATAATCGCGGAGCTTGCCTGCTCATGGACGCGGTGCGTCTCGCGGATGTCCAGGTCGACGAGGCCCGCGTCGGCCAGCGCGGCCTCGAACTGGCCCCGCGTGAGCGCGCCGGCGACGCACCCGGTCCACTGCCGCATGTCCTCCCGGGTCGCCGCGTCCATGCCGGGGTCGGCGATCACGTCCGAGACCGCAAGCCGCCCGCCCGGTCGCAGCACCCGCGCCGCCTCGCGCAGCACCGTGCCCTTGTCCGCGGAGAGGTTGATCACGCAGTTGGAGATGACGACGTCCACCGACTCATCCGGCAGCGGGATCTCCTCGATGTAGCCCTTGAGGAACTCGACGTTGTCCACACCCGCCTCGGCGGCGTTGCCCCGCGCGAGCTCGAGCATCTCATCGGTCATGTCGAGCCCGATCGCCTTGCCCCTCACGCCCACACGGCGGGCTGAGATCAGCACGTCGGCACCGGCACCCGAGCCGAGATCGAGCACCGTCTCCCCCTCGTGCAGGTCAGCGACGGCTGTGGGAACCCCGCAGCCGAGCGACGCCTCGACCGCCGCCTTGGGGGCCGCGTCCGCCTCGCGCTCGTACAGCGTTCCGCCGAAGACCTCGGTGCCGTGCTTGTCGGTCAGTGCCATGTCCGCGCCGCAACCCGCGAAGGCGCTCCCCGTTCCGCAACACCCGGAGCCGGTGTTCTCGGCGACGGCGGTCGCTGCCGCGGCGTAGCGCTCACGGACTTGCTCGCGGACGTCTGTGTCGGTCAGCTCAGCCATGAAGACAGTTCCTCCAGCGCGTCGGGATTCACGTAGTAGTAGGCCCACAGGCCGCGTCGCTCGGAGTCGACGATGCCGGCCTCGCGCAGCTTCTTGAGGTGGTGCGAGAGAGTGGGCTGGGAGATGTCGAACAGCGGGACCAGCTCGCAGACGCACACCTTGCCCGCATGCTTGCGCAGCACGTCCACCAACTGCAGGCGAACCGGGTCGCCGAGGGCCTTGGCCACTTCGGCCATGCGCAGCGCCTGGGCGCGCGCGACGTCGGGATAGACGACGGGCTCGCAGCATGGTTCGCCGGCGGGGCGCTTCTGCTTCGGAGCTAGCTCCAAATCGACAGACATCTATTTACATATATCGATTGAATTGGTATTTGTCAATCGATAGGGTCCGTACGCTCCGATGGACCAGTCGCTGCCCCTCGCACGCCGCGCAGCCGCCGAAGGCCTCGCCGCGTTCGCTCTGGTGTTCGCCGGCTGCGGCGCCGTGATCACCGACTCCGAGTACGACGCGGCGCTCGGAGCGGTCGGTATCGGTCTGGTCTTCGGCCTGATCGTGACGGCGATGGTCTACGCCACCGGTCATCTCTCGGGGGCACACCTCAACCCCGCGGTCACACTCGCGTTCGCGTTGACGCGCCACTTCCCGCGTGCGGAGGCCGCGGCGTACATCACAGCTCAGGCGGCGGGCGCGATCGCCGCGGCACTGCTCTTGCTCGCGATCTGGCCAGGCCAGCCCGCCGAGCTCGGAGCCACCGTCCCGAGCGTCGGCGCGGGCAGCGCGTTCGTATACGAGCTGGTCCTCACGGGGTTCCTCATGTTCGTGATCATGGCGGTGGCGACCGATACCCGTGCGGTGGGCCCCGCGGCGGCGATCGCCATCGGCGGCACCGTCGGCCTGGATGCGATCTTCGGTGGTCCCGTTACCGGGGCGTCGATGAACCCGGCCCGCTCGCTCGGCCCGGCGCTGGCCTCTGGCACGTGGACCGACTTCTGGATCTACGTCGCCGGGCCGGTCGCCGGCGCGGCGGCGGGCGCCCTGGCCTACCAGGCCGTGAGAGGTCCCCGCCACACGGCAACCGCATCGGAGAGCGATGGCTCACGCCCTGTTCGTCTGCCTGCATAACGCCGGGCGCTCACAGATGAGCCAAGCGCTGTTCGAGCGCGCAGCGAACGGACGCCACACCGCGGCCTCCGCCGGCACGCGACCCGCCGACCGAGTCCACCCCGCGGTGGCAGAGGCGATGCGCGAGCTCGGCATCGACCTCGCAGACCGCAAGCCGACCGCGCTCACTCGCGAGCTCGCCGAGCAAGCGGACGTTGTCGTGACGATGGGCTGCGGCGACGAATGCCCCTACATCCCGAGCAAGCGTTACATCGACTGGGACCTCGACGACCCTTCGGGCCTGCCGCTCGAGCACGTTCGCAAGATCCGCGACGACATCTCCCGGCGCATCGAGCAACTCCTCAGCGAGCTCGACGGTGCACGCCGCTAGCGGGGAGCGGTCTTTGACCTGGCCGTACCATGGCGCACGTGACGCCTGGGGAATGGCTGCTCGTGAGCGCCGTGGTCGTGGCCACGCTCTACGGCGCGGCGGTGCTCGCGCTGGCCTTGGCCGGGCGCGACGGCGACGCCCGGGCACTGGCGCGCTTCGTGCCGGACTGCGTGGTGCTGTTCCAGCGCCTGCTGACCGACCCGAGCGTTGACTGGTGGCGCAAGGCCCTGCTCGTCGTGGCGCTCGCCTACCTGGTCTCGCCGATCGATCTCGTGCCGGACTTCATCCCGATCGCGGGCCAGCTGGACGACGCGATCGTCGTGGCGCTGGCGCTGCGCATCCTGCTGCGCGGCTCCGGGGACCGGCTGCTGCTCGCGCACTGGCCCGGGCCACCGGCGTCGCTCGCCGTGATCCGCCGGCTTGCCTACTGACTCACTCCAGCCCGTGCTTCTCGGCGGCCCAGGCGCGCGCCTGGTCGTCGAGCGGGAGGAGCGGCACCAGCTCCTGCCACGCGACCGCCACGACGCGCAGCCCGCCGGCGCCGTCCGCCGCCGCCTCCTCCAGCAGCCTCGGCCATCCGGGCCACTCGTCCTCGGGCGCGAAGTACGGGTTCTCCGCGTCGTACAGGAGCGCCAGCACCGCCGGGCGCTCCGGTCCCGCCAGCGCGCGCAGCGCCGCCGCGTGGCGCACCGCCTCGTACGCGGGGCTGATCGGACAGGGCGTGCCCGGCTCGCGGGCGGGCAGGCCGAACACCTCGCGGGCAGCGTCCCAGTAGGCCTCGCGCTCCTCCACGCGGCGCGAGCAGCGCTCGCCGCCAAGCGGCCCAACGCCGTCGCCGCGGCACAGGCACGCGCCGATGCCGTGCTGGCGCCACTTCACCTCCAAGCCGATCACCACGTTCGGGTCGTCGACGAGGACGTCGAGGCTGGTCTGGCGCGGCCGTTCTCCGAGCAGCGTCGGCGCGACGACGTGCTCGAACTCGAGTCGCGGCTCGGCCTCGGCGGCGGGTGGCAGCGGGGCGAGCGCCTCCCACAGCCATCCGAGTGACGGGTCATGACGGGCCGCCGCCCCGAGCAGGCCGACCCCGAGCGTCTGGCTCGACTTCGCCGACAGATGCTGGCGCTGCCAGGCGTCCTCGGGGATCAGCTCGGCGAGGTCCGCCCACCCCGGCGGTAGCGAGGCCGCGAGGTCCCGCGCCGAAGTGCGCTGCTCCCCGACCAGCTCGGGGTTGGCCTCGAAGTAGCGGGCATAGCGCGCGCCGAGGCGGCGGTCGTAGCGGCGCCACGCCGCGTCACGCGCAGCGGCGATGTCGGCCCGGGTCCACGCACCGAGCCGGCCGGCGACGGGCGCGGGGGCGACGGGCTCCGGCACCGCGGGTTCGGGCTCCGGCCCGCCCTCCTCGGGCGCCGCGGCGCTCACGAGCCCCGCCCCCCAGGCGATCCCCGCCGTGCAGAGCAGCCCGAAGAAGACGCCCAGGCGGCGACCGGTCTCGTAGGTGGCGTCCCCGCCGGCGACGATCGGCAGCTCGGGTGGATCGATCAGCCGGTAGACGATCAGCAGGGCCGCCAGTGCTGCGGCGGCGGTCGCGGCGACGACCAGCGCCGGCGGTGGCGACGACACCCGCCCAACCACCACCAGCGCGATCGCGAGGAGCGCGGCAACGACGAGCACGATGTCGATCGCGCCGAACGCCTCCCAGGCGTTGAGGTTGCCGCCGTCGACCGTGATCACGTCGCCCGTGCCGGGCAGCCGCACCCGGGCGTCGAGGCCGAACCACGGCAGGAACATCACGAGCACCAGCAGAAGGCCGCTCGCGCCGGCCAGGAGCTCGCCGGGGCCGGGGCGTCGCGAGGCCATCGCGCGGGGACTCTAACCGCGCGCGCCATACTCCCGGGCCGGGTCATGACGACGTCGGAGCAAGAGCCGAGCGAGCCCGCCGGCGGCCTCGACGCCCTGGCCGAGCTCGACGCCCTCGTGGCCGTCGGACGGCGTTCCCCCGGCAGCGACGCCGAGCGTCGTGCCGCGCTCCATCTCGAACGCCGACTGGCCGCCCTCGGCCGCGAGGCACGGACAGAGCCGGTGGAGAGCCACCCCTCTTGGCCGCTGGCCTACGCGATCCTGGCCGCGGCCGGCGTCGGCGCCAGCGTGCTGGCGGTCTACGTCCCGCTCGCCGGGGCCGCGCTCGCCCTCGCGGCGGGCCTGCTCACCTGGCTCGACGCCGGCTCGCTGGTGCCCACCGTACGCCGCCTGCTCGGGCGACGGGCCTCGCAGAACGTGGTCTCGTGGGGCGGCGACACCAAGGCCGCCTCCCTCGTGCTGGTGGCGCACTACGACGCCGGCCGCGGCGGGCTGGCGCACAGCGACCGCGCCGCGCGCCTACTTGCCCGGCGCCCGGTGGGCGGGCTCCAGGCGGTCTTCTGGGCCGAGCTGGGCGTGCTCGCATGCGCGCTGCTGCGGCTGGCCGGGCTGGACAACACGGCGCTCACGGCCGTGCAGTTCGTGCCAACGCTGGTGCTGATCGTGGCGGTGGCCCTGCTCCTCGACGTCGCGCTATCGGGTACCAGGGGAGGCGAGAACGACAACGCCTCCGGCAGCGTGGTCGTGCTCAGCCTGGTCGAGCGCTTCGGCGCCGGCCACGCGCTCGAGCACTTCGACGTCCACGTGCTGCTCACGGGCGCTCAGAAGGCGGGCTGCGCCGGTATGCGTGCATTCCTCGAGCGTCACCGCGAGCGGCTCGCCGGCGACCGCACCGTCTTCCTCAACGTCGACACGGTCGGGTCCGGGCAGGTCCGCTTCACTCGCCGCGAGGGTGCCCTGCTCATGCTGCGTTCCCACCCCCAGCTGGTCGCGCTCTGCGAGCAGATCGTCGAGGACGGCTCCGACGCCCAGCCGCTCGTGATCCGCGCGGCCAGCGACGCGTCGGCCGCGGGCGCAGCCGGCCTCCCGGCGATCACGGTCACGTGCCGCGACCGGCTCGACTACGCCTCGGGGCGGGTCGACGAGCAGGCGCTCCAGCGAACGGAGCGCTTCTGCGCCGAGCTGATCGAGCGGCTCGACGCCGAGCTGGGGCCCAGCCTCAGCGAGTGAGCTCGGCGGCCCGCTCGGCGAACCAGTCCAGCGCGGCGGGGTTGGCCAGCGAGTCGCGGCTCGCCACCTTGGCGGGATCGCCGCCCTGAAGGATTCGCTTGACGGGCACCTCGAGCTTCTTGTTCGAGAGCGTCCGCGGTACTTCGTCGATGCGGTGGATCGCGTCGGGCGTGTGGCGCGGCGAGCAGTGCTCGCGCACCCGCTTGCGGATCTCGGCGGTGAGCTCGTCGTCCAGCTCCGCCGGCGTGACCACGAACAGGACGATCCGGTCGTCCACGTCCACGACCAGGCTGTCGAGCACCTCGTCCACGCCCTCGATCGCCGAGTACAGCTCGCTCGTGCCCATGCGCACCCCGCCGCGGTTGATGGTCGAGTCCGAGCGCCCGTAGATCACGGCCGAGCCGCGGTCGGTGAGCTTGATCCAGTCCCCGTGGCGCCAGATGCCCGGGTACATCTCGAAGTAGCTCTCGCGGTAGCGCTCGCCGTCAGGGTCGTTCCAGAAGTACAGCGGCATCGACGGCATCGGCTTGGTGATCACCAGCTCCCCCACCTCCCCCACGTGCGCGCAACCGTCCTCGTCCCACGACTCGACCGACGCGCCCAGCGCACGCGCCTGCAGCTCGCCGGCTCGCACCGGCAGCAGCGGGCAGGCACCCACGAACGAGGTGCACAGGTCGGTGCCGCCGCTGGTTGAGAACAGCCACACGTCCCCGACCTGCTCGTAGACCCACTCGAATCCCGCCACCGGCAACGGCGAGCCGGTCGAGCCGACGCTGCGCAACGCCGGCAGCGCCGGCGGCTCCACGCCCGCCTTCATGCAGGCACCGATGAACCCCGCGCTGGTGCCGAAGCAGGTGACGCCGGCCTCGGCGGCGAGCTCCCAGAGCCCGTGCGGGTCGGGCTGGCCGTCGTAGAGCACGATCGCGGACCCCGACAGCAGCCCGCCGACGAGGAAGTTCCACATCATCCAGCCGGTCGTCGTGTACCAGAAGAAGCGATCGTCCCGCCCGAGGTTGGAGTGCAGGTTCACCTTCTTGAGGTGCTCGAGCAGGATCCCTCCCTGGCCCTGCACGATCGCCTTCGGCAGCCCCGTGGTTCCCGACGAGAACAGCACCCACAGCGGGTGGTCGAACGGCACCCGCTCGAACACCAGCTCGGCGTCCTCCGACAGCAGGTCGTCCCACCCCGAGGGCACCATCACCGTGTGTTCGAGCGTGGGCAGTGCCCGCTCGATCTCGGCGACGCGGTCGCGCCGATCGAAGTCGCGGCCACCGTAGCGGTAGCCCTCGATCGCGATCAGCACCTTCGGCTCGATCTGGCTGAACCGATCGACGACGGTCGGCGTGCCGAACTCGGGCGCGCAGCTCGACCAGATCGCCCCAAGGCTGGCCGTGGCGAGGAACGCGATCACCGTCTCGGCGACGTTCGGCATATACGCGACCACGCGGTCGCCGCGGCCCACGCCCCGGCGGCGCAGGCCGGCGGCGCAGCGCGCGACCGCTTCGCGCAGCTCCTCCCAGCTCAGCTCCGCGATCGGGCTCGACTCGGTCGCATGGACGATCGCGGTCTGGCCCTGTGGGGCGTTTCGGAACAGATGCTCGGCGTAATTGAGCTCGGTGCCCGGGAACCACTCCGCGCCCGGCATCGCGGTGCTGCCGAGCACGCGCTCGGGCGAGGGGCCGACCTCGTAGAGGTCCCAGAGCGACCGCCAGAAGCCCTCCAGATCCTCCACCGACCAGCGCCACAGCTCTTGATAGTCGGCGTAGCCGCGCGCCTCCATGTAGCGCGCCAGCTTTGAGCCGGTCAGCAGCTCCGCCGGCGGCTCCCACAGCACTGTTCCCTCGCCCGTGGCCATCTGCGCGGAGATCCTAGGGCGCATTGGGTAGGAAGCAGTCATGCGACGAGCAGTGGTGACCGGAGCGGCGAGCGGAATCGGCCGAGCGATCGCGGCGCGGCTGGAGGCCGACGGCGCGTCGGTGCTGGCCGTGGACCTGCGCCCCGACCCGGACGGCCCCGGCGAGCCGTTCGAGGCGGACCTGACCACTCGCGAGGGCAACCGCGCGGCCGTCGAAGCCGCCGTCGAGCGCTTCGGCGGCCTCGACGGCGTAGTGGCCAACGCCGGCTTCCAGCACGTGGCGCCGGTCGAGGAGTTTCCAGAGGACGACTGGGACCGGCTGATCGACCTGCTGCTGACCAGCCCGTTCCTGCTCGCCAAGTACGGCTGGGGCGCGCTGCGCGAAGCCGGCGACGCGCGCTTCATCGCCATCGCGTCGGCGCACGGGCTGGTCGCCTCGCCGTTCAAGTCGGCCTACGTAGCGGCCAAGCACGGGGTGGTCGGGTTGGTCAAGACGCTCGCCCTCGAGGGCGCCGACGACGGCATCCTGGCCACCGCCGTCTGCCCCGGCTTCGTGCGCACCCCGCTGGTGGAGGATCAGGTCGCCGACCAGGCGCACAGCCACGGGGTGCCCGAGGAGCGTGTGCTCGAGGAGGTGATCCTCGCCCCGCACGCGGTCAAGCGGCTGATCGAGCCGGAGGAGGTGGCCGAGGTCGTGGCCTTCCTGGGCGGGCCGGGCGGGCGCCCGTTCAGCGGAGCGGCGGTGCCGATGGACTTGGGGTGGACGGCCCGCTGAGGCGCACGCGGCGCTCCTCGCGGCGCCGGTCCTCGTCGTGGACGAGCGGGCCCAGCAGCGCCCGGCCGAGCAGCGGCGCCACGCCCATCACCGCGAAGGCCGCCTGCCAGGAGCCGTGCGCCGCGAGCACGCCCAGGGTGACCGGCACGACGGCGCCGGCCACGCGCATCAACGTGTTCTGCATCCCCATCGCGCGGCCGGCCTGGGCGCCGCCGGAGATCTCCGCCGCAGCCGTGAAGGAGAGGCCGTTCCAGCTCATCGCGAGCACGCCGCCGCCCATCAGCAGCGGCACGAGGACGGCGCTGGGAGCGTGGGCAAGCGCGGCGGCGGCCAGCAGCAGCACCCCCGCGCCGAGGGCGAGCCGGCGAAACGGGGCGATCCGGGCGTCGCGCAGGTCGGACCAGCGCCCGGCGATCACACGCGCGGCTGCCCCGCCGAGCTGCACCGTACCGAGGGCGACAGCGGCCTCCGTCGCTGACCAGCCGCGCTCGGAGTAGAGGTACAGCACGAGCAGTGAGGTCAGGCCGATCTGACCGACGATCAGCAGCGCACTCGCAACGCCCAGGCGCCAGATCCGTGGGTCGCGAGCTGCCGGTGGCGAAGGCGGGGCGGCCGACACGCGCGCCGGCGGGTCGCGCAGCCAGATCCCGGCGATCACCGAGGAGAGCACCAGGCCGGTCGCCAGACAGAGCAGCGCGACGTCGAGCGAGAACGCCGCCACGATCGTGGGCAGAGTGAAGGAGCCGGCCGCCGTGCCGAGCTGGACCGAGGTCTGGCGCAGCCCGAGCGCCAGCCCGCGCTCGCTGCGCGGGAACCAGCCGAAGACGGCGCGTCCGCTGCCCCCGGTCGCGGCCGCTGCGAACAGTCCCGCCGCGAACACGCCGGCCAGCAGCCCTGCGTAGCCGCTGGCGAGCACCACCGTGGCCAGAGCCACGCCGCCAACGGCAGGGCCAATCGCCAGCACGACGCGCTCGCCGACGCGGTCCACGAGGGCGCCCCAGGCATAGACGGTCAGCACCGTGCCCGCCCCGAAGGCCGTGAAGACCCCGGTCACCTGGACGAGCGAGAGGCCGAACGCCTGTTGCAGGGCTGGCCCGAGCGCTGGGAGCCCACCCTGGGCCGCCGCCATCGCCGCCGTGGACGCGGCGCCGATGGCCAAGACGGTCCAGCGGTAGCGGGGGTGACTCACCCCATTGAATCTAGACGGGCGTTACGGGATTCCGCTTGAGCGGCCAGGAGCGGTCGCGCGAGGCGTAGGCGGCGTACCGCCTGATCAGGTCCGTACGCAGATCGGCGGGCGCCACGACCGCGTCGATCACCAGCTCCGAGGCGAGGTGGAGGATGTCGATCTCGGCCTTGTACTCGGCCCGCAGCTCGTCGGTGCGTCGCTCCCGCTCGCCGGGATCCTCGATCGCCTGGAGTTGGTTGTAGAACACGGCGTTGATGGCGGCCTGCGGGCCCATCACCGCGATCTTGGCGTCGGGCAGGGCGATGCAGGCGTCCGGGTCGAAGGCCGGTCCGGCCATCGCGTAGAGGCCGGCGCCGTAGGCCTTGCGGACGATCACCGAGAGCTTCGGAACGGTCGCCTCAGAGACGGCCGAGATCATCTTCGCGCCGGCGCGGATGATCCCCTGGCGCTCGACCTGCGTGCCGATCATGAAGCCGGGCACGTCGGCCAGGAACAACAACGGGACGTTGAAGGCGTTGCACGTCCAGATGAAGCGGGCCGCCTTGTCGGACGAGTCCACGAACAGGACCCCGCCGCGCTGCTTGGGCTGGTTGGCGACGATCCCGATCGCCCGCCCGTCGAGTCGGGCGTAGCCCACCAGCAGCTCCTTCGCCCAGCGCTTCTGGACCTCGAGGAACGAGTCGGCGTCCACCAGCGCGGCGATCAGCTCCAGCATGTCGAACGGCTTGTTCTCGTCCGCCGGAATGTCGGGCAGCGCGCCGGCGGGCTCGGCGGGCGGAGCAGCGGGCGGCTGCTCGTGCCAGTTGACAGGGAAGTAGCCGAGGTAGCGCTTGGCGAGGTCGATGCCCTCCTCGTCCGACTTCACCAGGAAGTGCCCGCAGCCCGAGACGCCGGTGTGCATCCGCGCCCCGCCCATCTCCTCCAGGGTCACCGTCTCGCCGATGACCATCTCGGCCATGCGCGGCGAGCCGAGGTACATCGAGGAGTTGCCGTCGCGCATGATCACCACGTCGCAGAAGGCGGGGATGTAGGCGCCGCCGGCGGCGCTCGGCCCGAACAGCACGCACACCTGCGGCACGACGCCGGACAGCTTCACCTCGGTGTGGAAGATGCGGCCTGCTCCGCGCCGGCCCGGGAACATCCGGACCTGCTCGGTGATACGTGCCCCGGCGGAGTCGACCAGGTAGATCATCGGCACGAGGTGCTCGAGCGCCTGCTCCTGGATGCGGATGATCTTCTCGACGGTCTTCGGGCCCCACGAGCCCGCCTTGACGGTCGGGTCGTTGGCCATCAGCGCGACCGGCCTTCCGGCCACTGACGCCATGCCCGTGACCACGCCGTCGGCCCCGAACCCGTCCTGCTCCCAGTTGGCGAGCAGAGCGTCCTCTACGAAGCTGCCGGGATCGACCAGGCGGGCCACCCGCTCGCGCACGGGCAGCTTGCCCTGCTCCTGTGACTTGTCGCGGTGGCGCTGAGGGCCACCGGCGCGGGCGCGCTCGAGCGCCTCTTCCAGGTCCGACATCCCCCGCGAATCTACTAGCGCGCGCCGCGTAGCTGCGCGCGTAGCCAGCGCCGCACCAGCGTCTTGCGCGCGTACACCCCGCCTGCACCAATGCCGGCGCCGAGCACGGCGAGCCCGAGTGGTGCCAGGAATGTGCCGCCGACCACGATCAGGCCGATGCCGGCACCGGCCTCCGCGCCGATGATGGCGGCGACCAGCTCGCGCGGGGCGCGCTTGCGACGAGGGTCTGAAATGCGCATTGGAGTGGCCCTTCTACCCCGCTCCGGCGGCTCCTTTCCGGTGGGCGCCCGATTGCAGCGGGTAGCCTGCTCCGCATGGCTCTGGTCCAGACAGAGGACCGCGGCGCGGTCCGTCACCTCGTCCTCAACCGTCCCGACAAGCGCAACGCCCTCAACGGCGAGGTGATCGCCGAGCTCGGCGCGGCAATCGAGGAGGCGGCGGCCGACGCCGCCGTCCGCGTGGTGGTGCTGCGCGGCGAGGGCGCGATGTTCTCTGCCGGAATGGACCTGAACGACCTGCGCGACCTGTCCGAGGACGCCAGCCGCCTGCGCGCGTTTCGCCGTCCGCTGCTGGGCTGGTGGAACCTGCTCGAGGAGATGCCCAAGCCCACGATCTGTCAGATCCACGGCGCCGCGCTCGGGGGGGCCTTCGAGCTCGCGCTCGCGTGCGACTTCCGCACGATGGCCGAAGACGCGATGGCCGGGATCATGGAGGTCCGGATCGGGCTGCTGCCCGACGTCGGCGGCTGTTCGCGCCTGCCGGCCGTGGTCGGGCTCGGCAACGCCAAGGAGCTGATCATGACCGGCAAGGTGATCGACGGGCGCGAGGCACACCGGATCGGGTTCGCCAACCGGATCGCCCCAGCCGCGGAGCTGGACGCCACGACCGAGGCGCTCTCGAACGAGCTGCTCGCCTGCGCCCCGCGTGCGGTCGGGCTGGCCAAGCGCGTGCTGGACGCGGCCGCCAAGCCGGCGCTCTCGCTTACGCTCGAGCAGGAGGTCGCCGCCCAGGAGACGCTGGCGGCCACCGAGGACTTCGCCGAAGGCGCGCGGGCGTTCTTCGAGAAGCGCGACCCGGACTTCGCCGGGCGCTAGTCCACACAGCCGCAAGCACCCGGCGATTGCCGGCCCAGTCCGCTGCGGTGCGCGTGTCGCGTTGTGCCCCTTATGAGCCGGAAACTCGACACGCCCTCGACCATGCACGCCGGTGGGACACATGGTTGCCCAGGAGGTCGATCAACCACGCCCACCAGAGCGCAACGGCGACAGCGGGCGCGCTTCTCGCGCGCAGTGGGAGCGTGACCTGTGGCCGGTGCTGCCGCGGCGGGCGAGGGGGTCCCGCACGAAACGGGACGTATGTTCCCGTTTCTTCAGGAACCCCCGCGCCGTAGCGGGCCGGCCGGCGCCCTAGCCGGCCGGCCAGCGTGCCACGGGGGGCTGGGGGCGCGAGCCCCCAGATGCCCTTCTGTCACAAACCTGCCGAGGCTGGGTTCGGGGGAAACCCACGTATGCCGAAAACCGGCCTCAGCGCCTTCTCTAATTGGGTACCGAAGACCCGAACGAGGTAAACGCTATTTCGGCTTCCGCGCCGCGTAGGCCACCGCAGCCGCGGCGGCCAGCGAGAGCCCCCCGGCGACGCCCCAGGCGGCCTGGTACCCGATCTCCGGCGCCAACAGCCCGAAGATCGCCGGGCCGCCCGCGGCGCCCACGTAGATGCCCGTCTGCGAGACCCCGGTGGACGCCCCCGGTGCCTCGCGGTAGAGGTCGACGACGGCCAGGTTGAACAACCCCGGCCATGCCCAGCCGAGCCCGAACACCGTCACCGCGCCGACCACGAACGGGGCCGCCTCGCCGATCGTCAGCAGCGCGAACCCGCCGGCGCCGGCCACGAGCAGCGCGACCATCGTCGAGAACCCGTAGTCGCGCCTGCGGTCGGCGCGCTGCCCGAACGCTACGCGCATCGCCAGGCTCAACGCACTCCCGACCGCCGCCAGGAGGCCGGCCGCCCCCTCGGCGATCCCGATGTCGACCGCGGACGCCACCAGGTAGGCGCTGAGCGCGCCCGGCCCCGACGAGGCCAGCGCGGCGCCGATCGCCGTGATGACCAGCTTGCGGCTCGGCCGCGGCGCGCGCGCCCGCTCCGGCGGCGCGACGAGTCGCGGCACGGCCCGCCCCAGCACGGCCGCGATCAGCAGCGCCGCCCCCGCGCAGATCGCGAACGTGGGCCGCCACCCCAGCGGCAACGCCAGCAGCGGCAGGGCCAGCCCCGAGATGAGGACCGCCGTGGGGATCGCCGCCTGCTTGATGCCGAAGGCCAGCCCCTGGCGGTCGCGCGGCACCTGGTCGGCCATGAACAGGTTGATCGCCGGCTGGCAGACGGCGTTCGCGACGCCGGCCCCCGCGAGGCACAAGAACAGGACCAGCAGCGACTCGGTGAGCAGCGCCGCCAGCAGCAGGCAGACCGCGGTCGCGACAACACACCCGCGGATCGCGCTCAACCCTCCCACGCGCTCCGCGAATCGGCCACCCGGCCCCGCGGCGACGGCCCCGGCGGCGAAGAACACCGTGACACCCCCGGCCACAGCGCCGACGCTCACGTCGAGGTCGGCGCGGATCTGCAGCGCCAGCGCGCCGACCAGGAACCCGGGCAGGACCGTGGCCGCCCCGGCGCCGATCGCCAGGACGGAGGGACGCCAAAGACTGGGCTCCGGCTCTACGCCAGGCCCACCAAGTTCGCCATCACGATCACCCCTACCACGCATAGGACGGCGCCGATGATGTCGAACACGGCACCCGCCTTGATCATGCGGGTGATCGGAAGCAAGCCGGACGAGTACACGATCGCGTTCGGCGGAGTCGAAACGGGCAGCATGAACCCGTAGTTCGCGCCGAAGATCGCGGCGAGCGCGGGGATCGTCGGATTGAGGTCGGAGGCCGCCGCGATCGAGATCGCGATCGGCACCATGATCGCCGCGCTCGCGGTGTTGCTCGTCGTCTCCGAGACAAGCACCGAGACGATCACGACCACGACCGTGACGCCAAACAGGTTGCTCACTCCTAGCGAGTCGGAGAGCGACTCGCCCACGACCGCGGCCAGTCCCGTCTGGCTGAGCAGTGAGCCCAGCACCAGCCCGCCGCCAAACAGGAGGACGGTGCCCCAGTCGATCTGGCTGGCCTGGTTCCAGTTGAGCGTGAACTTGCGTCTAGCCCAATCGATGGGGAGGACGAACAGCAGCGCCGCGGCGACGATCGCCACGATGCCCTCGTTCGAAGCCTCGCTGACCTGGACGTAGGCGTCGGAGTCATCGCCGGCGACGAGCCCGACGAGGCCCGGCAGGAACCAGCCGATCAGGGCGAAGGCGAGCACAAACAGCGTGTTCTTCTCGCCGCGCGAGAGCCGGCCCAGCTTGCGCCGCTCCTCGGCCACGTACTCCTCCACGCCGTCCACTTGCTTGACCTCGGGGCGGTTGAACAGCGTCACGATCAGGATCACGGCGACGAACATCACGAGCACGATCGGCAGCGCCATCACGAACCACTCGAAGAAGGTGATCGGCTCGCCGGTCTCGGCCTCGAGCAGCTCGCGCCCGATCAGGTTCGGCGGACTGCCGATCGGCAGCAGCAGGCCACCGACGGTGATGCTGTAGGTGATTACCAGCATGAGGGCGGCACCGAAGCGGAGTCGCTCGATGCGGTGCTCGCCGTCAGCCTGCTTGGCGACCATCCCGCCGACCACGCCCATCACGCCGAGCCCGATCGGCAGCATCATCGCCGCGCCGGCGGTGTTCGACATGACCGGCGACGTGATCGCCCCGATCAGCCCGAAGGCCAGGATGATCCGAAACGTGTTCCCCCCGACCCAGCCGAGCGAAAGCACCCGGAACGCGAGGCGGCGGTGCAGCCCGTGCACCACCATCGCCTGGGCGATGATGAAGCTGCCGATGAACAGCATCACCGTGTCGTCGGTGAACAGGCCGAAGACCACGTCCACGGAGCTGTCGCCCTCGGGCGGCGGTGGAGTCGCTTCGAGCAGGGCGCAGAGGGACACGCCCAGCAGGGCGGTCATCGGGATCGGGATCGCCTCCGTGACCCACCACACGACCACGAAGGCGAGGATCGCCGCCAGCCGGTGCTGGTTGCCGTCGAGGTCGAACGGGATCAGCAGCATCACGGCCAGCACGATCGGCCCCGCGAACAGGCCCACGGTGCGGCGGTTGCGCTCGAAGCGCTGCTCGGCCGGCGACAGCCGCCCCTCCTGCTCGTCGAGCGTCTTGTAGGTCCCGCCCGAGGTCAGCGTCTCCTCGGGGGAATCCCCGTTCTTTGTCGACGCAGGGTCGCGTTGCTCGGTATCGGTCGCCATAGGGCCTCCTCCTCGGAGCCCCCGTTACCCGGCTGGCTGGAGATCTACGCCGGTTTAGTCGGAGAAGGCGATCGCGTGCGCCGCGGCGACGCAGGCCTCGACGCAGTCGAAATCCACGCGGTCGGGGGTGTCCGTGGGCAGGTGGTAGTTGGGAAACCCGCCGTCGCGCACGCTCAGGATCGAGATCGCGGGCAGCCCGGCCAGGCGGGCGAGCACGGGGTCGGTCCAGGCGCCGAGCCGCCACCGCTGCAGCCCCACCCGCTCGGCGCGGACCACGTCCGCGTCGTCGTAGCGCACGGGCCAGCAGCCGCCCTCGGCCGCCAGCACGACGGGGTGCCCGGAGCCAATCGTGTCGAGCCCGAGGACGAGCGTCCGTCGAGGGTCGAGCTCCTTGCCGTCCGCTCCCATCCACGCGGCCATCCCGCCCATGCCTGACTCCTCGCAACCTGGGAACAGCGCGATCACCTCGAGCCCGTCCGGGCGGTGCGCGGCCAGGCGGCGGACCAGCTCCAGCACCCCCGCGACCCCCGAGGCGTTGTCGTTGGCGCCCGGGACCGTGGCGCTGCGCGCCTGGTCGAGCGCCAGCGCGACCGCGGCGCCGAGTACGGCCGCAGGCAGGCGGCGCAGGCCGAGCGCGGCAGCGGCGAGCGCCGCCTCCGGCAGCAGCGCCAGCGAGGCGCGCTTGCCGCTGCGCTCCGCGGCGCGGTCGCCGAGCTGCGTGAGGGCCGGATTCCACATCAGCCCCGTGTGGGCAGCGTCGTGGTGCGCGACAAGCACCAGCGTGCGCTCGTGCGTGCCGAGCGCCGGCAGTCGGCCGAGGACGTTGCTGCCCTCGCCCGCCGGCAGAACGCGTCGCAGCCACTGGGCGCGCCCGGAGTACTCCAGCTCGAACGAGGCCAGGATCGCCGCCGCCGTCAAGCGCCGGCGGGTCAGCGCGGCAACCGCTCCGGCCGCGAAGTGGGCTGCCTGGGCGAGCGCGAACGTGCGCTGGTAGCGAAACGACTCGAGCCGTACGTCCTGAGCGCCCTGCTCGGCCAGGCGCTGGGCCAGCCACTCAGCCGATGTGCGCTCGCCCGGTGTGGCTGAGCCGCGCTCGATCGCGGCCAGCGCCTCGATGTCCTCCCTCATGTCCGGTGCCAGTCCACTGGGCCAGCGGTCAGCACGTGGCTGCCGAGCGGGCGCCCCAGCACCTGCTGCGCGGCACGCGCGCAGTCCACCAGGCGCTCGAGGTCGATGCCGGTGTCATGACCCATCTCGTGGAGCATCGAAACGAGGTCCTCGGTGGCGATGTTGCCGGTCGCGCCCGGCGGGACCGGGCAGCCGCCCAGCTCGCCGAATGACGACTCGAACGAGCGAACGCCGGCGCCCAGGGCCGCCAGCACGTTGGCCAACCCCTGGCCGCGCGTGTTGTGGAAGTGCGCGGTCAGCTCCACCCCCAGGTCGAGCCCCTCGAAGAAGGTGCCCACCTGCGCCGGGTTGGCCATCCCGGTGGTGTCTCCGAAGCCGATCTCCTCGCAGCCCGCGTCCACCAGCCGCCGCGCGATCTCGAGCACGCGCTCGCGCGGTACCTCCCCCTCGTAGGGACAGCCGAACGCCACGGAGATCACGCCTTCGCAGCGCAGTCCCTCGCCCCGGGCACGCTCGATGACGCGCTCCAGTCCGCTCAGCGACTCCTCGATCGAGCGGTTCACGTTCTTGCGGTTGTGCGTCTCGGAGGCCGACAGGAACAGGTTCACCTCGTCGAAGCTGTCCCTCACCTCGAGCGCGCTGTCCAGGCCGCGCTCGTTCGGAATCAGCACCGACACGGCGACGGTCTCGGGGATGTCGGCCCGGCGCAGCACCTCCGCGGCGTCCGCGAGCTGTGGGATCACGTCCGCTCGTACGAAGCTCGTGACCTCCAGGCGTCGCAACCCGGTGCGCGCGAGCGCCTCCACCAACCTGACCTTGTCGTCGGTCGGCACCACCTCCGGCTCGTTCTGAAAGCCGTCGCGCGGGCCGACCTCCCTGATCGAGACCACGGTCAGATTCTGGCAAGCCCTCCGCTCACGCCCAGGGCCTGCCCGGTGATGTAGGAGGCGTCGTCGGAGGCGAGGAACGTGATCGCGGCGGCCACCTCGTCGGGCTGGCCGAGCCGGCGCAGGTTGGTGGCGCCCACCATGTTCTCCACCAGCCGCTTGCCGAGGTCGCCGAAGGCCTCCGGCGCGCCCATCAGCAGCGGCGTCTCGATCGGTCCGGGCGCGACCGCGTTCGCGGTGATCCCGTAGCGGCCGTTCTCGATCGCGATCGCCTTGGTGAAGCCGATCACGCCCGCCTTGGCGGCCGAGTAGATGGCCGACCCGCTCGACCCGACCCGACCGGCCTCGGAGGCCGTGCAGACGATCCGGCCGCGGCGGCGTTCCTGCATCCCGGGCAGCACGGCGTGCGTCACCGCGATTACGCCGCGCAGGTTGACCGCCAGCACGCGGTCCCAGAGCGCGGGATCGGTATCGGTGAACCAACCCCACTCGTCGTAGCCGGCGTTGTTGACGAGCGCGTCGATCGGGCCGAGGTCGGCCTCGGCCGCATCCACGGCCGCGCGGATCGAGTCCTCCGAGCGAACATCGAGCTCGTAGGCGGCACCGGTGACCTCGTCGGCCACGGCCTGGGCGCCTTCGAGGTTCATGTCCGTGACCGCCACGCGCGCGCCTTCGGCGGCCAGGCGCCGGCATGTGGCAGCCCCGATCCCGGACGCTCCGCCGGTCACCAGCGCTGTGCGGTCGGCCAATCGCAAACCGCACGGGAGCGTACCCGTACGATCCGGTCAATGCCCGTGCGCATCGGCTACAAGGCCTCGGCCGAGCAGTTCGACCCGGCCACGCTGCTCGAGTTCACCGTGGAGGCAGAGCGGCGCGGGTTCGAGATCGCCGCGGTGTCCGACCATTTTCAGCCGTGGCGCCACACGGGCGGCCACTCGCCGGCGGCCCTGCCCTGGCTGGGCGCGGCCGGTCAGCGCACGTCCAGCCTCGTGCTCGGCACGAGCGTGCTCACGCCCACGCTGCGCTACCACCCCTCGGTCGTGGCGCAGGCGTTCGCCACGCTCGCCTGCCTCACGCCCGGCCGGGTGTTCCTCGGGCTCGGCACCGGCGAGGCGATGAACGAGACGCCGGTCACCGGCGGCGAGTTCCCGGGCCGCAAGGAGCGTCGCCTACGGCTGGCCGAGGCGATCGAGCTGATGCGGCGCCTCTGGACCGAGGAGCGGGTGGACTTCGAGGGCGACTTCTACCGCACGCGCAAGGCCACCATCTACGACCGGCCCGACGACCCGGTGCCGATCTACGTGGCGGCGTCCGGCCCGCTGGCAGCCAAGCTCGCCGGCCGCGTGGGCGACGGCTTCATCTGCACGAGCGGCAAGGACCCGGCGCTGTACGACGACCTGCTGGCGAAGGTCGTGGAGGGCGCCGAGGCCGCCGGACGCGACCCGGCTGCGATCCGGCACATGATCGAAATCAAGGTGTCTTACGACCGCGACCGCGAGCTGGCGACCACCAACACGCACCCCTGGGCTGCCCTGGCGCTGAAGCCGGAGCAGAAGGAGGGCATCGAGGACCCGATCGAGATGGAGCGCGTGGCCGACGCCAACCTCGACCAGGCGCCGAGCCGGTTCATCTGCTCCGACGACCCCGAGGAGGTCGTGGAGAGGATCGGCGAGTACGTGCAGCTCGGCTTCGAGGAGCTGGTGCTGCACGCGCCGGGCCCCGACCAGGGCCGCTTCCTCGAGCAGTTCAGCACCGACGTGCTACCGCTCCTGAGGGATAGATTCTCCTCATGAGCCTCGAGGGTCGTGTCATGTTCATGTCCGGCGGGAGCCGCGGAATCGGCCTCGCGATCGCGCTCCGGGCCGCGCGCGACGGCGCCAAGGTGGCGCTGATGGCAAAGACCGCGGAGCCGCATCCCAAGCTGCCCGGCACGGTCTTCACGGCCGCCGAGGAGATCGAGGCGGCCGGCGGCGAGGCGCTCCCGATCGTCGGCGACATCCGCGACGCCGAGGCCGTCGAGGCCGCCGCGGCGCAGACCGCTGAGCACTTCGGCGGCATCGACCTGGTGGTGAACAACGCCAGCGCGATCAACCTCTCCCCCATGCGCGAGCTGCCCGTCAAGCGCTTCGACCTGATGCAGCAGATCAACGCGCGCGGCACGTTCGTCGTCTCGCAGGCCTGCCTGCCGTTCCTGCGCGAGTCCGATCACCCGCACGTGCTCACGCTCTCGCCGCCGCTGTCGGTCGATTCGCGCTGGCTGGTCGCCCACAGCGCGTACACGCTGTCGAAGATGGGCATGACGATGATCACGCTCGGACTGGCCGCGGACGAGGCGGAGGCCGGGATCGCCGCGAACTGCCTCTGGCCGCGCACGATCATCGCGACCGCGGCGGTCCAGAACCTGCTCGGCGGCGACGAGGCGATGGCGCGCGCACGCACGCCCGACATCTATGCGGACGCCGCCTACCACGTGCTGATCCGCGACCCGCGTGCCTGCACCGGCAACACCTTCATCGACGACGAGGTGCTGGCCGAAGCCGGGATCACCGATCTGAGCGGCTACTCGGCCGAGGGCGCCGACCTGGTGCTCGACATCTTCGTCGACGGCTGGCCGGAGGGCGTGCCGGCCTGACGGTCGTGCTGTTGTCGGGCGGCACCGGGGGCGCCAAGCTCGCCCGCGGCCTGCTGGACGAGTGCGATGACCTCGTGGTGGTCGCCAACACCGGCGACGACGCGGAGGTGCACGGCGTGCACGTGTCGCCGGACCCCGACCTGGTCGCCTATTGGCTGGCCGACGAGATCGACGAGCGCGGCTACGGGCTCCGGGGCGACAGCTGGCGTGTGATGGACGCGCTCGAGGCGGCCGGGCGACCGGCCTGGTTCCGGCTCGGCGATCGCGACCTCGCGATGTGCCTGATCCGCACGGAGCAGCTGCGCGCCGGCCGCCGTCTGACCGAGGCGCACGCCGCCGTGGTCGCGGCCCTCGGGGTGGACGCACGGGTGCTGCCGATGGCCGACGAGCCGGTCGCGACCCGGGTGCGCCACGGAGGTCGCGTGCTGCCGTTCCAGGAGTACATGATCGTCGAGGGCGCCGCCCCGCCGGTGGAGGGCGTGGAGCTGGACGGCGTCGAGCGCGCCCGGCCCACAGCCGACGTGCTCGCGGTGCTGGCCGAGGCGGACCTGATCGTGATCGGCCCGTCCAACCCGGTCATCTCGATCGGCCCGATCCTCGCCGTGCCCGGCATGCGCGAGGCGCTCGCCGGCGCGCCGGCGCCGGTGGTCGGCGTCAGCCCGTTCGTGGACGGCCGCTCGATCAAGGGGCCGAGCGAGCACTTCTGCGCCTGGGCCGGGCATCGAGCCGAGCGCCGCCGGCGTCGCGCGCGCCTACGCGGACGTGCTCGACGCGATCGTGGCCGACGAGCCAGGCGGCGACCTCCCCCAGCTCGTGACCGACACGCTGATGGACGACCTGCCGCGAATGCGGCAGTTGGCACGAAAGATCCTGGACTTTGGGGGCACTCTGGCCGCGTGAGCCCAACCGAACCGATACCTCGCGGTAGTCTCGGCAGCCCGCAGCGGATCACCGAATGAGCACGATCGCGATCCTCCCCGTCAAGAGCTTTGGCGCCGCGAAGCAGCGCCTTGGTTCCGCGCTTGGCGCCGGCTCCCGACAGGCGCTCGCTCAGGCGATGTTCTCGGACGTGCTGGCATCACTGCGGCGCGTACCCGGGCTCGACTCCGTGGTGGTCGTGACCGCCGACCGGGTGGCCGAGGCGGCCGCGCTCGGCGAGCGCGTGCACGTGCTGAAGGACACCGAGCAGACGGGCCAATCGGCCGCCGCGCTGATCGGGATCCGCTACGCGCAGGAGAGCGGCTTCGCGCAGGTCCTGCTCGTGCCCGGCGACACGCCGCTGCTGGACCCCGGCGAAGTGGCCGGGCTGCTCCGTCGCAGCGACCCGGGCGTGGTGATCGTGCCCGACCGCCACGGCGAGGGCACGAACGCGCTGCTGCTGACCCCGCCGGACGCGATCGAGCCGTCGTTCGGGCCCGGCAGCTGCGAGCGCCACGCCGCGGCCGCGAGCGCGGCCGGGGTCTCGTGCACGGTGGAGCGGGTGCCGACGCTGTCGCTCGACATCGACACCGGCCAGGACCTCGAGGTGCTGGTCGCGCTGCTCGAGGGCAGGCGCGGCCACGCCCCCTCCACGCGCGGCGCGCTGCGCCAGCTGGACCGTTCGCGCGCGTGGCGGCGGCCACCGGTGCCGGCCTAGCGATCTAGCCTTCCGCGGGTGCTGTCCCTACGCGCGCTCGACGCGCTGCCCGACGTAACCGCGGACGACGACCTGGCCGCGCTGATCGCGGAGGCGGCGCCTGCCGACCTCGGCGACGGCGACGTCCTGATCATCGCCCACAAGGTCGTATCGAAGGCCGAGGGGCGCGTACGCCAGCTCGAGCGGATCGAGCCCGGCGAGCGCGCGGTGGAGCTGGCCGCGGAGCACCGCAAGGACGCGCGGCTGGTGCAGGCGGTGCTGGACGAGTCGGCCCAGGTGCTGCGCGCCCGCGACGGCGTGCTGATCTGCGAGACCCACCACGGCTTCGTGTGCGCGAACGCCGGCGTCGACCAGTCCAACGCGTCCAGCCCGGGCGAGCTGATCCTGCTACCGGCCGACCCCGACGGCTCGGCGCGGCGCCTCCGCGCCGGGATCGCCGCGCAGCGCGGGGTCCGCCCCGCGATCGTCGTGGCGGACTCCTTCGGCCGGCCCTGGCGGCTGGGGCAGACCGACATCGCGCTCGGCTCGGCTGGCCTGCTCGCGCTCGACGAGTGGAGCGGCCGCGCCGACGCCTACGGCCGCGAGCTGCACGCCACCTCGATCGCGGTTGCCGACTCCGCCGCCGCAGCGGCGGACCTCGCCCGCACCAAGGACTCGCGCCGCCCTGTCGTGCTGGTGCGGGGCCTGGACCGCTACGTGACCGCCGACGACGGGCCCGGCGCGGCCGGCCTGCGACGCTCGCGCGAGCAGGATCTGTTCCGCTAGCTGTAGCGTCCCGGGTGACTCGAACGGAGCACGGAGGGGCAGATGGCGACACAAGAGATCACGGACGTTCGCCTGCTGGACAACTACGTGGGCGGAGAGTGGACCCCATCGACCTCGTCGGAGGTGCTGCCGGTCCTGAATCCGGCGACCGGCGACGCGCTCGCCCGGGTGCCGCTCTCGTCTGCGGCGGACCTCGACGCGGCGGTGGCCGCAGCGCGCGCCGCGCTGCCGGCGTGGCGCGCCGTATCGGTGATCGAGCGCGCACGGCGCCTGTTCGCCCTGCGTGAGCTACTCGACGGGCGCCGCGAGGACCTGGCGCGCTCGGTGACGATGGAGATGGGCAAGACGATCGGCGACGCGCGGGCCGAGGTGGCTCGCATGATCGAGATGATCGAGGCCGCGTGCGCAGTGCCGACGACGATGCAGGGCCGCATCCTCGAGGACGTGTCGCGCAACGTGGACGCCGAGACCGTGCGGCAGCCGGTCGGCGTGTGCGCCGCGATCGTTCCGTTCAACTTCCCCGCGATGGTGCCGTTCTGGTTCCTGCCGTTCGCGATCGCGTGCGGCAACAGCTTCATCCTGAAGCCGTCGGAGCAGGTGCCGATGACCCAGCAGATCGCCTTCGAGATGCTGGACCGCCTCGACCTGCCGGCCGGTGTTGTCAACCTGGTCAACGGCGGGCGCGAGATCGTGGAGGGCATCCTCGACCACCCCGGCATCGATGCGGTCTCCTTCGTGGGCTCCGCGCCCGTCGCGCGCATCGTCTATGAGCGCGCCGCCAAGTCCGGGAAGCGAGTGCAGGCGCTGGGCGGGGCCAAGAATCACATGGTGGTGCTGCCCGACGCCGTGATCGACAAGACGGTGGCCGGGCTGATCGGATCCGCGTTCGGCGCCGCCGGTCAGCGCTGCATGGCCGGGTCGGTGGTGGTCACGGTGGGCGACGCCCACGACCAGCTGATGCCACCGTTGCGCGAAGCCGCCGCCGCGCTCAAGGTCGGCGATGGCCTCGACGAGCAGTCCCAGCTCGGCCCGGTCGTGTCCGAGCAGGCCCGCGACCGCATCGTGGACGCGATCGAGCGCGGCGTCGACGAGGGCGCCGAGCTGGCGCTCGACGGCCGCGAGACCGGCGGCGAGGGCTGCTTCCTCGGCGCGACAATCCTCGACGGCGTCACGCCCGAGATGGAGGCCGCCCGCGAGGAGATCTTCGGCCCGGTGCTGTCGGTCGTGCAGGCCGGCACCCTCGACGAGGCGATCGAGATCGTGAACAGCTCGCGCTTCGGCAACGGCGTGTCGATCTTCACGGAGTCCGGAGCGTCGGTCCGTCGCTTCCGCCACGAGGTCCAGGCCGGCATGATCGGCGTGAACATCGGAGTCGCCGCGCCGGTGGCGTTCTTCCCGTTCTCCGGCTGGAAGGACTCCTTCCTCGGCGACCTGCACGCCCACGGCACCGACGCGGTCGACTTCTACACACGCAAGAAGACCGTCACGAGCCGCTGGTTCTCCAGCGGCCAGGGCACCGGCCCGTACTTCGTGGAGAGCTAGGCGGCGCGCTACCCGCCGATCGGGGCACGCGGGTTCGTACCCCAGAAGATCTGTGTGCCCACCATGCCCACGAGGTGGACGAGCACGGTGTTCAACACCATCGACTTCGCGGTCGCCGTGCCCACGCCGACCGGGCCACCGGACGCGTGGTAGCCGTAGTAGCACCCCACCAGCACGATCACCGTTGCCATGGCCATCGCCTTGATCAGGCTGTAGAGCAGGTCGGGAGGGTTCTGGAACATCCAGAAGATGACGAAGTACCCCCCGGCAGATACCTCCGCCACCTGCTCGACGACGGCCAGGTACGAGGCGAGAAAACCGGCGCCCACCGCTCCGATGTAGACCGCGGGCAGCACGAGCCAGGCACCCAGCAGCCGCGTGGCGCAGAGGAACGTGATCGAGGAGATGCCCATCACCTCGAGAGCGTCGATCTCGTCGGAAATCCGCATCGCGCCGATCTCGGCGACCAGTCCGGTGCCGACCTTGGCGGACATCATGTAGCCGAATGCGTACGGCATGATCTCGCGCAGGTCGCACCACGCCGCGAAAGTGCCTGCGTTGGAGGGCGCACCGACGCTGCGGCTGAAGTAGGCGCCCTCTATGCCGCACTGGAGCCCGAGGATGAACGCAAGGCCCCAGATCACCATCGCGGAGCCGAGGATCAGGATGCCGGCCTGGCGCAGAGCCTCGCCGAAGAACCGGAACACGCGGCCGTCGAATATCTCAGCCACCACCCGCGCCGAGAACTTGCCGATGTCGCCAAGCGAGGCGATCCAGCCGGTCACTTGATCACAGAGATCTCCGGATGGGTGGCCAGCAGCGTCTGGGTGAAGACGTAGTTGAACGCGAAGATCGCCAGGAACTCGATCACCACGCCCTGGTTGACGGCCTTGCCCACCCCTTCGGCTCCGCCCGAGGCCGTCATCCCCTTGTAGCAGGAGACGACGGCGATGATCGCGCCGAACATGGTGGTCTTCACGACCGATCCCCACAGATCCGGCACCGAGGCGTTGTTCAGCAGCGTCGCGAAGAAGGGCCCCAGTGGCGCGTCGAAGCTGAGCGTCGCCAGAACGCCTCCGGTGATCCCGAAGCAGATGGCATACAGGTTGAACAGGCCCGTGACGATCATCAGCGCGAGGAAGCGCGGCACGACCAGGTTCTTGATCGGGTCGACCCCGAGCACCTGCAGGGCGTCGAGCTCCTCGCGGATCTTGCGAGCGCCGAGATCGGCGGTGATCGCCGTTCCGCCGACGCCGGCCATGATGATCGCCGTAACGTTGGGCGCGAACTCGCGAATCGACGCCAGCACGAAGAACCCGCCGAGCCGGTCGATCGCGCCGAACAGGACGAGGAAGTTGCCCGCCTGCAGCCCAGGTGCGCCGTAGCTCACCGCCAGCATCGAAACGGTCAGCGGCATCCAGCAGAGGCGCAGCATAAACAGGAACTGCTGGACGAACTCGGTCCCGTAAGGGTAGGGCGGCCGCACCGCGGAAACCACGGTCTTGCCGGTGAGGATGATCATCTCGCCTACCTGCTCGAGTAGCCCCTTGGTGGGAAGAAACACCCGGTCGGCAGCCACCCGTACCATTCTGGTGTGCTATCACAGCTATGGCACAGCTGCAAGCTGCGCTGGTACAGCCACACAGTGAGGTAGCCTGTGCACGATGCCCCGGCGGCTGGTCCTGGCAGTCGATCGCAGCGCCGATGTCCCGCTCGGCGCCCAGCTGGCGCGCAGCGTCCGGGATGCCCTGCGCGATGGCACGCTGTCACCGGGCGATCGGCTACCCAGCGTCCGGGCCTTGGCCGAGGCGGCCGGCGTGAACGTCAACACCGCTCGGACCGTCTACGCGCGCCTCGAGTCGGAGGGGATCGTGACCAGCGAGCAGGGCCGCGGCACATTCGTGACCGGTCCGCCAAGCGACGAGGCGGCCACCCGACGCGAGCTTCGCGGGCAGATCGCCCAGCTCGAGGCGGCGCTGGTGCGGCTCCCTCCGCCGCCTGCCCTGGCGGACGAGCGCTCGACCGTGCGGCGGGCGAGGCCTGCGCTCCTCTCGACAGAGGGGCTCGAGGCCGTGCGCGACGACCTGTTGGCGCGGCTGGACGAGCTCGACGCTCAGCGATCGGCGGTGCTGCAGCGGCTCGAGCAGCTCGGGGTCGAGGACGTGGGATCCAAAGCCCGCTCGCCCCGTGCCACGCCAAGCCTGGCCGGGGCCCGGATCAGGTGGGTCGGGGCCTAGCCGCGCCTCGGAAGGGGCCGGTCACCTCGTAGATCGCCCCCGGGCCGGGCAGACCGTCGTCGCCCGGGTAGGCGCGCTGCGAGGAGAAGTACATGCGCGAGCCGGTCGGGTCGAACGTGACGCCGGTCAGCTCGGAGCCGCTGTGCTGGGGGCCGGTCACCGAGAGGAACTTGGACACGCTGCCGTCGCGCTCGATCAGGCCGATGTCGATCTCCTCGGTGGCGATGTCCTCGCACACGAACACCTCCCCGGCCCGCGAGCCGGTCAGCTGATCCACGCGCAGCAGCGGCGGGCTGGCCGATGCGAGCCCGTCGTAGAGCACCCGGATGCGCCGCGTGCGGGTGTCGTAGGCGTGCACCCGCTGATCCGCCGTGGTCGAGACGTACACGGTGCGGCCGTCCAGCCACAGTCCCTCGCCGCGCTTGAAGCGCGCGCTGCCGCGCACCTGGCGGCGCGTACGCTCGCGCGCGGCAGCGGGATCGGGCACCTCTACCCACTCCACCCTGCCGCCGCCGACACGGGCAATCTCGAGCAGGCCGGCTGACAGGTCGGGCCAGCGCTCGGGCGTGTAGCGGTAGAGCCCGCCGTCGATCAGATCCTCGCTGAGGTACACGCGCCGCTCGCGCGGGTCGACGGCGGCCGCCTCGTGCTTGAAGATGCCCATGGCGGGATGAGCGACAGCGCGCTTGCGACCGCGCGGGTCGCACTCCCACACCCGGCCGATCTCGGTCTCCTCGCACGACAGCCAGGTGCCCCAGGGCGTGCCACCGCCCGAGCAGTTCTGGGTGGTGTCGGAGAGGATGCGGTAGGCGTCGCGCACCTCGCCACCGGGGCCCAAGCGCAGCGCGGAGGCGCCGCCGTTGAGGTCCTCGCAGTTCGATACGAGCACGAACCCGCCGCCCTGCTCCGGAAAGGTGGCCATGCCGTCCGAGGCCCGGTGCCACCGGTAGTCCGTGCCCGCCACCGGCTCCTCACCGCGGGCGATCACGCGCGACTCGAAGCCCTCGGCCAGGCGCACGCCGTTGGCGTCCGGGGCGCGCCGCGGACCGTAGCCGGCACCCCGTGTGAGCTCGCGCGACTCGGCCGAGCCGAAGAGCTGGTCCCAGAAGGCCGCGCCGAGCGACACGGCCGCGACCCCACCCACCCCCAGCCCGATGAACTCGCGGCGCCGCATTCGGGACGTCAGCGTGGCAAACAGGCCCGGACGTAGCGGTGAAGAAGGCGCGAAGAAGGCGTGAAGGAGGTGTGACCCGGCGCGCTAGGCCGCGACCGGCAGGGCCCCGCGGGCAACGGCAGCGAGTGAGGTCGGCGCTTGTCGAGTTTCCGGCACATGCGGGGCATAACTCGACGAGCGTTCGTTGCCGGACCGGGGCTCTGCTGGGCGCCCGGGCGCTAGGCCGCGACTGGCAGCTCGAAGCGGCGCCGGATGCCGTACAGCGTGTCGCGCTCCGCGGCGGGGCGGCCGGCGGCCCAGGCGGCGCCGATCAAGTCGTCGGGGTCGAGCCGGACGCCGTGCTCGGACCCGGCCATCCGGGAGATGGATTCCTCCATGAGGGTGCCGCCGAGGTCGTTGACGCCCCAGCGCAGCGCCTCGGTCGCGCCGTCGAGGCCCATCTTGACCCAGGACGCCTGCAGACTCGGGATCGTCTTGCCGAGCGCCAGCCGGAAGGCGGCGGTGTGCTTGAGGTTGTCCTCGATCGAGATCTCCTCGATCCCATGCGTACGCCCCAACAACGTGTGAAACGGGATGAACGACAACGGCACGAACTCCGTAAACCCGCCCGTGCGCTCCTGGAGCTCACGCACCACACGCATGTGCTCAGCCAACTCCCACGGCTCCTCGATGTGCCCGAACATCACCGTCACCGTCGAGCGGATCCCGGCGGCGTGGCAGGCCTCGATCACCTCGACCCAACGTTTGACCGGCAGCTTGTTCGGCGAGATGCGCTCACGGACCCCGTCGTGCAGGACCTCCGCGGCGGTGCCCGGCGTCGAGCCCAAACCCGCCGCCTTCAACCGCGCGAACACCTCATCGAGCGGCATGTCGGCCGCCATCGCATCGATCTCCATCGGCGAATAGGCGTGCAGATGCAAGTCGGGCGCCTCGTCCTTCGCCACCCGCAACCAATGCTCGTAGTCCGCGATCGACCAGTCCGGATGGATGCCCGACTGCATGCAGATCTCCGTCGCGCCGAACTCCACCGCCTCACGCACCCGCCCACGGAAATCGGCCTCCGAATGCTCATACGCATCGGGCGACCGCTTGCCCTGACCAAACCCACAAAACGCGCAGCCGACGACGCACACGTTCGACACGTTGATATTGCGATTGACCACAAACGTCACCGTCTCGCCCGCCAGCTCGGCGCGCAGCTCGTCAGCCGCCAGGCGCATCTCCTCGACCGCCTCCGGACGCGACTCCGCGAACAGCGCCGTCAGCTCCTCCTCGCCCAGTGCGCCGCCGTTGCGCGCCCGCTCGATGGCGCCCGGCACCAGGTCGCGCCGGATCGGGCGCTCCTCGCGCCGCCCGGAGCCGCGCCGCGGGATGAACGACCAGTACTTGAGCTTGACCACATCGAGCACGCCCTGCTCCATCCACCCCGGATCCATGTACTGCGGGTACACGCACAGCCGCTCAGTCAGGGCGTAGCCGCGCGGCTGGAGCTGCTTGCGCATGCGGTGCACGGACGGGAACGGGTGCTCCGGCGAGATGTGGTCGCCGTTGGCCGACAACCCGCCCAAGTCGGTAGCGCCCTCCTCCACCAGTGGGAGCCACCAGTCGGACAGGTTGGGCGGAATCTGGACGCCAACGTCCGGCATCAGGCGCCGGCACTCGCGCACCAGCGCGCGCATGTCTTCGAGAGTGATCGGCTGCGCCCAGGCCGGCAGGGGCGCCGGCTCGCCGTGGGTGGCCGAGGCCTGCGCGGCGTCGGCGATCTCCGCGGGCTCGGCCCCGTAGTAGCGCGGGTGCGGCACGAAGTTCTGGAGGATCACCTCCTGCAGGTGGCCGTGCTCGCGATGGACCTCGGCCAGCGCCTCCAGCGCGCCGACGCGCTCCTCGGCCGACTCGCCGATCCCGACCAGGATCCCGCTGGTGAAGGGGATGCGCAGCTCGCCCGCCGCCCGGATCGTGTCCAGCCGCACCGACGGGTCCTTGGTCGGCGAGCCCTGGTGGACCACCAGATCGGGGTTGACCGACTCGAGCATCAGCCCCTGCGAGGCGGTCACCTCGCGCAGCCGGGCGAGCTCGCCAGGCGAGCAGACGCCCACGTTGGTGTGCGGCAGCATCCCGCGCTCCAGCGCCCGCTCGCAGGCCCACGCGACGTACGAGACGAAGTCGTCGTGGCCGTAGTCGGCCAGCCGGGCCGCAACCTCGGCGTTGACCTCGGGCTTCTCTCCGGTCAGCACCAGCAGCTCCTTGGCGCCCCGCTTCGAGGCGTCGTCGAGCAGCTTCTCCACCTCGTCAGGCGCGTACAGGTGCGCCCGGTGCGTGGCGAACGCGCAGTACTTGCAGAAGCACTGGCACGTGCGCGACAGAGACAGCGTGAAGTTCCGGGAAAACGTGACCCGCCGCATCTGCTCGGAGTCTACGGACGCCTAGGGTTGGCCCGGATGCGAGCCGTGCTGCTGCTTGGATTCGTCGTTGCCCTCTGCGCCGGATGCGGGTCCGCCGACGACGGGCCCCAGCCGACCCGCTTGGCGCTCGACTTCGCGCCCAACCCCGTCCACGCCGGGATCTACGCCGCCGAGGGCCTCGAGGTGCGGGTGCCGTCCTCGTCGACCGATTCGCTCAAGCTGCTCGCGTCCGGCCGGGCCGACATGGCCGTGGTGGACATCCACGACCTCGGCCTCGCGCGCGAGCGCGGCGCGGACATCGTGGGCGTCGGCGCGCTCGTGCAGCGGCCGCTGGCGGCCGTGATCGCCGGGGCCGAGGTCGCGCGCCCGCGCGAGCTGGAGGGCAAGCGAGTGGGCGTGACCGGCCTTCCCTCCGACGAGGCGGTGCTGCGCGCGGTCGTCGAGGGGGACGGCGGCGACTACTCGCGGGTCAAGCGCACCACGATCGGCTTCTCGGCCGTGCCCAGCCTGATCGCGGGGAAGGTGGACGCGGTGGTCTCGTTCTGGAACGCGGAGGGTGTGGCGCTGCGCCGCCGCGGGGTGCGCACACGCGAGTTCCGTGTGGACGACTTCGGCGCCCCCAGCTACCCGGAGCTGGTGCTCGCGGTCATGCGCGAGGACCTCGACGGCGTCGACCGGACGCTCGTTCGGCTTAAGGCCGGCACCCGGAAGGCCCTGGCCGACCCGGACGCGACCATCGACCGGCTCGTCGAGGCCTCCGGCGCGGACGAGCCGCTCGTGCGGGCGCAGTTCGAGGCAGTCGCGCCGGCCCTGCGACCGCCGATCCGGCTCGACCGGCGAGCGCTGCGAGGCTGGGCGCGCTTCGACGCCCGCTTCGGCATCCTCGACCGCCCGCCCGACGTGGACGCCGCGTTCCCCCGCTAGGCGCGCCCGGCGCGCGTGACGCGGTGGACCAGGCTCGGCGCCAGGTGGCGCAGCTTCGGCACCAGCGCGTAGTAGCGCGGGGCGTACACCTCGCGCTTGCCGCCCGGGCCGGCGGCGCGAATGGCCTTGGCGATCCGGTCGGGCTCGGAGACCAGCCAGCGCGTGCGCACGCTGCGACGCAGCCCCTTGGCCGGGAAGCCCTCGGTGGCCACGAACCCGGGCAGCACGAGGCCCACGTGCACACCGTGCGGCGCCTCTTCGCCGGCCAGCGACTCGCTCCACCCCGCCAGGGCGAACTTCGACGCCGCGTACGCGCCGGTGCTGGGCCGCCCCACGCGTCCGGCGACCGAGCTGACGTTCACGATCGCGCTCGGCGCCGAGGCGCGCAGGATCGGCAGCAGCTCCTCCGTCAGGCGCACCACCGCGTCGAAGTTGATCGCCATCGTCCGGCGGACGTTCTCCCAGCCGCCCTCGGCGAAGGTCGAGCGCCAGGAGGTGCCCGCGTTGTTCACTAGCAGTCCGAGCCCACCCTCCCGCTCCACCGCCTCGCGGATCCGCCCCGGCGCCTGCGCATCGGTCAGGTCGGCGGGCACCGCCACCGCGTTGCCGAGCCGGCCGGCGAGCGCCTCGAGGCGCTCGGCGCGCCGCGCCACCAGCACCACCCGCCAGCCGTCGCTCGCGAGCAGCTCGGCGGTGGCCGCGCCGATCCCGGACGACGCTCCGGTGACCAGCGCGAGCTTCACGCCTCGAGCAGCCGCTCCACCAGCTGCACCGCTTCGCGGTTCATCCGCGAGCGCGGCACCACCAGCCGGTAGCCCGCCGCCTCGGCCCGCTGGCGCGTGTCCTGGTCGGTGTGGAGGTAGTAGCCGACGGTGGGCACCCCGCCGGGCGGCGCGGGCACCTCGCCGAGCGTCAGGTCCACGACGGCGACCTCGCCCTCCCCGTCGCGCACCACGTCGTGCCCGGCGGCTCGCAGTGCACCTTCGACCTTCGAGCTGAACAGCAGGTCAGGCGAGTGCAGCGCGACGCGGGCCACGCCTACTGCACGCGGCGGTGGCGAAACTCCTGGCGCACCGACTCCGGCCGGCCCCACATCTGGGTCACCTCGACGCGCCCGGTGCGGGCCTCCCGCAGCGCCATCTCGCCGTCGATGCCGAGGTTGTCCAGTAGCGCCAGCGTCCCCCGCACGGTCTCCGGTGCGGCCGCGTGGCCGAACTCGTGCGCGGAGCGCAGGCGCCAGTGCCAGTCGTGCTCGGAGTAGGGCATGGCGTTGATCTGCACCAGCAGCGTGGCCGCCTCGACGTAGCGGTCCTCGTCGAAGATGCGCAGGTCCAGCTCGAGCTGGGTCCAGTCGGGCGGCAGCGAGTCGGCCACGGCCTGAAAGTCGTCGGCGAGCGCCATCGCCCGGGAACCTTATCCCCCCGCTACCCGGCGAACGTCCTGGCCAGCAGGAACAGGTTGAGCGCGATGATCATCAGCGCGACCACGCTTGCCACCAGCGTCGTGGCACGCGCGTTGCGGAAGCTGCCCATGACGTCCGCCCGCCGGGTCAAAAGCACCAAGGGCACGAGCGCGAACGGGATGCCGAACGAGAGCACCACCTGGCTGATCACCAGGGCCTTGGTCGGGTCGATCCCAACGGCCAGCACCACCAGTGCTGGCGCCATCGTGATCAGCCGCCGCACGAGCAGCGGGACGGAGCGGCGGATGAACCCCTGCATGACGACCTGTCCCGCGTAGGTGCCGACGCTGGAGCTCGATAGCCCCGACGCGAGCAGCGCCACCCCGAACGCAATCGCCGCGCCCTCGCCCAGCTGCGACCTGAACCCGTCGTATGCGCCCTCGATCGAGTCGATGTCGGCGACGCCGTGGAAGAGCGCGGCCGCGACCACCAGCATCGAGACGTTCACGATCCCCGCGATCCCAAGGGCCACGCCCACGTCAAGGCGCTGGAAGCGCAGCAGCTCGCGCCGCTCGGCGTCGTCGCGCGGGCGAATCCGGCCCTGGGTGAGCGCCGAGTGCAGGTAGATCACGTGCGGCATCACGGTGGCGCCGAGGATGCCCGTGGCCAGCAGGATGCTCTCGGTGCCCTCGAAGCCGGGCACGAAGCCGCTGGCGATGCCGGAGGCGTCGGGGCCCGCGTGCAGCACCTCGTAGACGAAGCCGAGCAGGATCACCCCGAGCAGGCCCGCGATCGTCGTCTCGAAGCGCCGGTAGCCGCGCGTCTGGAGGCCCAGGATCGCGAAGGCCACGACCGCCGTGATCAAGCCCGCCACGAACAGCGGCACGCCGAACAGCAGGTTGAGCGCGATCGCGGCACCCACGAACTCCGCCAGGTCGGTGGCCATGGCGATCAGCTCGGCCTGCACCCACAGCCCGATCGAGGTGCGGCGGGGGAAGTGCTCGCGGCACAGCTCGGGCAGGCTCATCCCGGTGGCGATCCCGACCTTGGCCGACAGGTACTGGATCAGCATCGCCATCAGGTTTGCCGCGACCACGACCCACAGCAGCAGGTAGCCGTACTTCGAGCCGCCGGCGATGTTGGTCGCGAAGTTGCCGGGGTCGACGTACGCCACCGCCGCCACGAACGCCGGGCCGAGCAGCGCCAGCCCGTATCGCAACCGGCCGCGGCCGCGCAGTTCCTCGAGCGCGCTCGGCTCGAGGTGCTCGGGCACGACGGCCTCGAGCACGGGGGGCGCCCCGTTCGAGGCCTCCGCCTGCTGCAGCGCGGGCCGGCTCAGCGCAGGACCGTCCGCATCGCCTGTGTGAGCGCGCCGCCCAGCACGTGCGCACGGTCGGCGAAGAGGACTGTCAACGGCCCCTCGAACGGCTCCCGCTCGAGCACCTCGAACCGCTCCCCGGGGGCGATCCCGCGGTCGGCGAGGTAGCGCAGCATGTCTGGATCGGAGTCGGAGACGCGCACGAACACGCCGCGCGCTCCGGGCTGCAGGTCGGCGAGCGCGTGCGTGGGAGCCTCGTCGATCTCCCCGTCGGCGGTGGGGATCGGATCGCCGTGCGGGTCGTGCGTGGGGTTGCCGAGCTTCGCGGCGATCAGCTCGGAGAGGGCCGGCGAGATGGCGTGCTCCAGCACCTCGGCCTCCTCGTGCACGCGGTCCCACGACATGCCGAGCGCCTCGGCGAGGTAGAGCTCGAGCAGGCGGTGGTGGCGCAGCACCTCCAGCGCCACGCGCTCGCCGCTCCGCGTGAGCTTCACGCCGTGGTAGGGCTCGCGCTCCACCAGGCCCATGGACTCGAGCCGCTTGACCATCGCCGACGCCGAGGCCGGAGAGACCTCGAGGCGCTCGGCGATCGCGGAGGTGGAGACGGGCAGGTCGGCGCGCTGCTCGAGCGACCAGATCGCCTTGGCGTAGTCCTGGACGGCGTTGGAGACCTCGACGCGGACGGCCATCACACGCTCACCATCAGCCCGGTGGCGTACATCACGAGCAGGCCGGTCAGCAGGCCGCCGGTCGTGAGCGGATTGAGCAGGCGGCCGTCGTCGCCGCGGATCGCCGGGGCGATCTGAACCACCACCTGGGCGATCGCACCGGCGCCGATGCCGAACATCAGGGCCGCGAGGCTCGGGTTGTAGGCGGAGGCGCCGATCCAAGCGCCCAGCACGGCCGGTGCGCCGGCGAGCAGCCCGAGCAGCACGAGCGTGCGCATGCGGGGAGTGCCCTCGCGCGCGACCGGGGCGACGATGGCGAGGCCCTCGGTGGTGTTGTGGAGCGCGAAGCCCACCACCAGCGCGGCCCCCAGCGCGAGCGAGCCGATCGCGTAGGCGGAGCCGATCGCGAGGCCCTCACCAAGGTTGTGGAGGCCGATCCCGAGGGCGACCAGGAAGGCGGCGCGCTCGCCGAGGCGGCGGGCGCCGCCCTTGGCGTCGCCGGCCGTGTCCGTGGTCGCGGCCTGCCTGCGGCCGCGCAGCCACGCGTCCACACCGGCCAACGCCAGGTAAGCGCCGACCGCGCCGAGCCAGACCAGCGCGGCGCCGCCGAACACCTCCGGGCTCTGGCCCGCGATCTCGGTGCCCTCCAGCAGCGCCTCGATGCCGAGGAAGCCGAGCAGCCCGACGGTGAAGGCCAGCAGGAAGCGCATCCAGCGCGCGTCGACGCTGCGGATCCAGGGCAGCCACAGCATCCCGATCGCCACGGGGATGATCCCCACGTAGATGCCGATCAGCGCCATCAGCCCGTAGAAGCCGATGTCGCCGTCGGGCGTCTCCACGGCCGCCTCGATCGCGTGGTCGATGGTGGCGCCGGTCGCGGTCAGCAGCATGACCTCGTAGGCCTCGCCCTCGATCCACGGGTACTGGACGTTGACCTGGGCGCCGCCGAGCCGACCGATCTCCTCCTTGTCCTGGGTGAACGCGGTGAAGCCGTCGTTGACGATCACCTGCCTCACCTGGACCGGGTCCGGGCCGTCGTTGCGCACGTGCAGCTCGATCTCGCCGGGGCGCAGCACAGTGCGCTCCACGGCCAGCTCCTCCGCCGGCACGCCGATGCGATCGAGGCCCGGCGCATCGAAGGCCACGAACAGGCCGATCGCCGCGGCCAGCACGAAGACCGGGATCAGACCGGTCAGCCACGCGGGGCGCCGCTTGACCGCGGTGGCGGCCTCCATCAGCCGGTGCCCTCGCCTTCGCCTTCTACGCCTCCGGGGACGCGGAGGCCGAGCAGGCCAAGGACGCAGGCCCGAAGGCTTGGTGGGCCAAGCCGAGGGCCGAGGACGCCGGCATGCGACGGTCATCCGCGTCATTCGGTGACCTCGAAGAAGCCCATCCAGCCAAGCTCCGCGAATTCCGACACGTGGGCGTGGAACATGTACTTCCCGGTGTAGGGGAAGCGCAGCTCGAGGATGCCGCGCTCGCCCTGGCCCTGGATCACGGTGTCGGTGAAGTCGCGCGGCTCCAGCCGGGTGCCGGTCGGGTAGTAGTCGAAGAAGTTGGCGTGGATGTGGAACGAGTTGAGGAGGTCGAACTCGAGGGCGTTGACGAGGTAGATCCGCACCAGCTCGCCGCGCTTGACCTGGATCGGCTCGTCCATGTAGGCGAACGCGACGGTGTTGACGGCGTAGACCTCGTTGGCGCGGTCGAAGTTGGTGTCGAACCCGTTCATGACCATCACGAGCTCGTCGGCCGGCGGGCGGCCGTCCTTCGGGTCGATGATGAACGCGCCGTAGAGGCCCTTCGCGATGTGGTCGGCGAGCGGCGTGGAGTGGCAGTGGTAGAGGTGGACGCCGAACGGGGTGGCGTCGAACTCGTAGGTCGTGGATCGGCCGGGTGCGATGTTGCCCGCCCCCACGCCGGGGATGCCGTCCATCACGTCGCGGTGGATCCCGTGGAAGTGCATCGTGTGCGGGTGCGTCGAGCCGTTGACGAAGCGCACCCGTAGGCGCTCGCCTTCGCGCGCCCGCAGCGTCGGGCCGGGCACCCGGCCGTTGTAGGTCCAGGCCGCGTACTTGACCCCGGGCGCGACCTCGATCTCGCGGTCCTCGGCGACGATCTCCCACTCCCGCACCCCTCCGACGACGACGCCCTCGTCGAAGTCGCGCACGATTTCCTGGGGATCGAACCCGTTGCGCTTGGGGTCGACCCGCCCGATCGCGCCGAGGTGGCCGGCGCCGCGGTGAGCCGCCCGGTGGTGCTCGACCGCGGCGTGCGCGGCCGAGGTGCCGCCGTGCAGGCCCTGGTGCGGGACCAGCTCGTGGAGCACGGGCAGCGCGGCACCGGTGGCGGCCGCCCCGCCGAGCAGCTTGCGGCGCGAGACTTTGTCTTCCCACAGCTTTCGCATGAGTGGCTATTGAAGCATGTTTTAGGCGCGGCTAAAACACCTGCATAGGAGAACGCGCGACGGCGTGAGTACGATCGGCATGTGATCGCCACCAGCGAGTACGAGCTCGTCACCGAGTCAGCCGGTCTGGTGGACCGCTCCGACCGCGGCATGTTCGTCGTGCGCGGCACGGAGGCCGGGGACTTCCTCCAGGGCCAGGTCTCCAACGACGTGGAGGGCCTCTCCCCCGGTCAGGGCTGCTACGCGACGATCCTCAACCACAAGGGCAAGCTGCGCACCGACCTGCGCGTGCTGCGCGGCGCCGACTTCTTCTGGCTCGACACCGAGGCGATCGGCCACGCGGTGGTCCGTCACATGCTCAACACCTACACGCTCGGCCGCGATGTGCAGTGGGAGGACGTGGGCCCCGGCCACGCGATCCTGTCGCTGATCGGACCGGGGGCCGACGTACTGGTCGACCCCCCGCCGCCGGGCGAGGAGCACTCGTTCGTGGACACCGGCGCGGGGCTGTGGGTCCGCACCGACCTGGGCATCGACCTGCTCTGCGGCACCGCGCGGGCGGCGGAGCTGCGCGCCGAGCTTGACGTCGAGGAGGTGTCCGAGGCGGTGGCGGAGTGCGTGCGAGTGGAGTCGGGGCGTCCGCGCCTTGGGCTCGACATGGACGCCGACACGATCCCGCAGGAGGCGGGCATCAACGAGCGCGCGGTCGACTTCGAGAAGGGCTGCTACGTAGGGCAGGAGACCGTCGCGCGGCTTTACCACCGGGGCAAGCCGAACCGGCATCTGCGCGGCCTGCGGCTCTCCGAGCCAGCGGCGCGCGGCGCCGACATCCTGCTCGGCGAGAAGGTGGTCGGGCGGGTGGGGTCCACCTGCGTTTCGCCGCGGCTGGGCCCGATCGCCCTCGCGCTCGTACGGCGCGAGGCCGCCCCCGGCGACACCGTGCTGGTCGACGGCACCGAGGCGCGCGTCGCCGAGTTGCCGTTCGAGCGTGGCTGAGCCGCGCACGCCCACCAGCCGCAGCGGGCTGTCCCGCGACAGCCAGCTGCTCGGCTACGACCCGCACGCAGGCGTGCTCGACATGCCGCCGGAGCCCGACGCGGCGCCGGAGCCGCCAACCGACCTGCGCGACCTGCGCGAGCTCGTGCCCGCCGCCGAGCCGGGACGGGAGCTCGACGACTGGGGCCGCTCGCAGCGGGTGTTCGACCGTTTCGAGCCGGTGCTCGACTTCTACTACCGGCACTGGTTCCGCGTCGAGACCGAGGGCATCGACCACGTGCCCGCCGATGGCGGCGCGCTGATCGTGTCCAACCACTCCGGTGCCCTGCCCCCGGACGCGCCGATGATCATGCAGGCGATCCGCCACGAGCATCCGAGCCCGCGGCCGCTGCACATGCTCGGCGAGCACTGGTTCAAGGGCTACCCCGGGGTCAGCATGCTCGTGAACAAGCTGGGGCTGGTTGCGGCGCACCCCGCCAACGCCCAGCGCCTGCTGCACGACGAGGGCCGGCTCGTGCTCGTCTTCCCCGAGGGCCAGAAGGGCTCGCGCAAGCTGTACTGGCAGCGCTATCGACTGCGCCGGTTCGGGCGCGGCGGGTTCGTGCGCACCGCGATGCGCGCGGGCGTGCCGATCGTGCCCGTGGCGGTGCTGGGCGCGGAGGAGGCGATGCCGATCTTCGCCCACGTCCCGCTGCTACAGCGCCTGACCGGCCTCGTCTACTTCCCCGTCAACCACGCCTTCCCCCAGTTCGGGCTGGCCGCGGCCTTGATGTATCTGCCGGCCAAGTTCAAGATCCGCTTCCTGGAGCCCGTCGACCTGTCCCATCACGCCCCCGAGGACGCCGAGGACCTGGCGCTCGTGCAGGATGTGGGCGAGCGGGTGCGCGAGCGCATCCAGGCCGAGTTGGACGCGATGCGAGCGTCGCGCCAGTCGGTGTGGTTCGGCTAGGGTGGCTGCCGGAGCCATGGGGGGACGAGTCCTGGCCACATTCGCGACCGCCGCGATCTTCGTCGCCGGTTGTGGCGACGAGGATTTCGAGAACAAGCCTCGCCCCGCGGTGCGGCTGCAGCTCAGCGGGGTGATCCAGACGGACAAGGTCACCGTGTCGCCGTCGCGCAACCTCGGCGCCGGGCCGTTCGAGATCACGATCTCCAACCAGACCGAGGACGCCCACACGATCACGCTCGAGGGCGAGTCGATCACCGAGGACGCCGGCTCCGTCGAGCCGGACGACACGCTGACGATCAAGCGGACGCTCGACCCGGGCACGTACGAGGTGCGCGCCGGCTCAGAGCAGGCGGTGCCGAAGGAAATCGAGCCGGCCGTGCTCGATATAGGCGCCGAGCGGCCCGACTCCAACTCCGACCTGCTCCTGCCTTAGAGCGCGAGCTGGTCTGGGTCCGGCGGGGCCTGGGCGGCCTCGGCGTCCGGCGGGCGCACCAGTGTGTCGATCTCCTCGAGGTGCCCGCGCACGCAGGCGGCCATCGTCTCGACCAGGTCGTAGGCCTTGTCGATGCCGCCCTTGGCGCCGGTCAGCTGCTGCTTGATCTTGCGCTCCTCCACGAGCGCACCGAGGGCGCGTTCGATGGTGGCGCGCAGCGCGCCTGAGTCGATGCCGTCGGCGTCGGAGCGCTTCATCAGCACGCGGGCACGCGCCAGCCTGTAGCCCAGCTCCAGCGGGAGCGTGCCGGCGTCGGGGTCGAGCGCCACGACCAGCTTGTCGCCGTTGTACTCGCGCAGCGGCTCGAGCCGGGCGGGCACCTCCTCCTCGGTCGGCACCACCAGCACGGCGAAGTCCGCCGAGCGCTCGGCCATCGCCTTGTCGAGCTCCGCCAGCGCCGCGGGCTTGGACAGGCGGCGGTCCTTGGCCTCCACCACGATGCGTCCGCGCGCGGGGCCGTTGCAAGCGTCGAGCGAGACGACGACGTCGCCGACCTTGCCGGTGGCCTCGCGCCGGTCCCCGACCGCCTCGGCGTCGTCACCCTGGGCGCCCGCGATGCGGTCGACGGTCTCGAAGACCGCCTCCTCGAAGCTGCGGCCCTTGGCCGTGCCGCGCTCGCGCTCGGCCTCGACCTCCTCGAGCTTCTCCTTCTCGTCGCGCAGCGCCTGGAGCTCCTTCTGCACCTCGCCGAGCTTCTGCAGCAGCGCGCGCTGGGTGGCGTCCGACCTGTTGGCGGCCTCGTTGATCGAGCGCACAGCCGCGGTCTTGAAGTCCGCCAGCGGGTTGCGATCGTCAGACGCGGAGAACTGGCGCACGAGGTCCTCGCGGGACTTGGTGAGCGTCTCGGCCACCGCCTCGCGCACCCGGTTCTGGACCGAGACCGCGCTGCCGTCGCCGAAGCGCCGCTCGAGCTCCTTGGCGAGCTGGCCGTCGTCCTCGCCGAACACCTCGGAGAACTGCCGCTCGAAGAACTCGGCGATCGTGCGCGCCTTGTCGGTGAACTCCTGCTGCACGTCCTTGGACGCCTTCTCGAACTCGGTCTTGACGAACTCGGCGTTGGCAGCGGCCTGCTCGCGGTCGAGCACGCGGGCGCCGATCTCCACGGCGTCGCGCACGACCCTGACCGGATCGTCGCCGTGCTGCTCGCGGTCGCGAACGAGCCTGACGGCGCATTCGTCGTCGATTACCAGGCCGTCGATCGCGAGGCGGTCGCCGACCGTCCGCACGTGCGGCTGTCTGAGAGGTGTCGCAGCTTCCATTGGAGTCTTGGTCCACCGTACGGACGGGACCTGACGGAATGGGCTCAGCCGTGCAGCCAGGCGGCTGGGAAGACCTTCGGCATGCGGCCCGGGTAGCCCGGCGCGATCCGGCGGGCGTGCGCGAGCGCGGGCCGCCCATCGAGCACGGGGGCAACGTCCTCGAGCGTGGCCAGCAGCGCGGTCGAGGTGGCGATCTGGAAGTCGGCGGCGTTCGGCTGGGCACCGCCGATCGTGCCCGCGCGGAGCAGCCCGTCGACGTGGTCCAGTAGGCCGGGCAGGTTGGCCAGATCCTGCCGCACGTTCTCGTCGGTGGCGTGGTTCGCGCGCGCCGCGGCGTGGACGACCGGCGCGCCGACCTTCACGGCCACGGGCACCGGTATGCCGAGCTTGGCGTCCACGAGGTAGGTGGCCATGGTGGAGCGGTCGCGCCGCATGGCGGCCCAGACCAGCCGGCGCGGAACCGGCTGGTAGCTCTCGTCGCCCCAGGCCTCGGCCCGGTCGACCTCCGGATCCGGCGGCAGCAGCGGCGGGTTCGGAACGATCGCGTCGAGCGCGGCGGCGATCGCGCGAGTGCCCTGGACCCGCCTGCCCTCCAGCCGCAGCGCCGGAACGGTGATGCCCCGGAAGCCGAGCACGCGGAGCACCCCGCGGTGCACCACGGCCACCAGGTCGACGCGGCGGTAGTCGATGCCCTTGGCGCGCAGCATCAGCTCCGCCGCGAGCGTGGGATGCGAGGCCGGGACGCCGAACAGGGTCGCCTTCACGCCGGCGATCCTATCTCCTCAGCCGGGGTGGGCAAATCTATGCGTGTGTGCAATACTTGCATGCATGCAAGCATCTGTAGGCGACAACGTGGCGGACACCTCAACAGATGCGGTTGCCGCCGACCTCGCCCAGTTGATGAAGCATCTGCTGGTGTCCTCCAGCCGGGACTTCTTCGCCGCCATCGAGGAGGCAGGCATCACCTTCACCCAGATGAAGTGCCTGCATCTCCTCGGCGACGCGCGGGAGCCGATCTCGCTCGGCGCGCTGTCCGAGACGCTGGGGCTGTCCGGCCCGGCCATCAGCCGCGCCGTCGACGGCCTCGTCCAGCGCGGCGAGGTCAAGCGCACCGAGGACCCGCGTGACCGCCGTTCCAAGCTGCTGACCGTCAGCGCCCGCGGCAGGCGCACCGTCGATCGCATCGTCGCGATCCGGCTCGCCGCCATCAAGCGCTTCGTAGAGGGGCTCACCGAGGCCGAGCGCGAGGCGTTCGCGTCCGGTGTTGGCCCCATCGCAAGGAGGCTCGACCAATGACAGACCGGATCCGCCTGAACGAGGGCAACCGCCGCTGGTGGACGCTCGCGGCGATGTGTTTCGCCCTCTTCATGATCATGCTCGACAACACGGTCGTGAACGTCGCGCTGCCGTCCATTCAGGACGACCTCGGCGCCTCGCTCTCCGGCCTCGAGTGGACCGTCAACGCCTACACGCTCACGTTCGCGGTGCTGCTGGTGACCGGCGGCCGCCTGGGCGACATCCTCGGCCGGCGCCGCATGTTCCTCTTCGGAGTGGTCGTGTTCGCGCTGTCGAGCGCGGCGATCGGGCTGGCTCCCGGGGCGAGCTGGCTCGTTGCCGGCCGCGCCGTCCAGGGCGCCGGTGCCGCGTTCATGATGCCCGCGACGCTCTCGATCATCACGGTCACCTTCCCGCCCGAGGAGCGCGGCAAGGCGATCGGCACGTGGGCCGGCGTGTCCGCGCTGGCGCTCGCGATCGGCCCGGTGGTAGGCGGCGCGCTCGTGGAGTACGCCTCCTGGCGCGCGATCTTCTTCCTCAACCTGCCGGTGGCCATCGGCGCCGTCGTGGTGACGCTGTTCGCGACCAAGGAGTCGCGCGACGAAACCCGTAGTCACACGATCGACTGGCCGGGCATCGCCGCCCTCTCGATCGGCCTGAGCGCCCTGGTGCTCGCCCTGGTCGAGGGCAACGCCTGGGGCTGGGACTCCGCGGGGATCATCGCGCTGTTCGGCGTGGCCGTCGTCGGCCTAGGCGGGTTCGCGCTGCTCGAGCCGCGCGTGCGCGAACCGATGGTGGACTTCGCGCTGTTCCGCTCGCGGACCTACCTGGGGTCGAACATCGTGGCGTTCATCGTCTCCTTCGCGATGTTCGCGATGTTCTTCTTCACCGCGCTCTACCTCCAGAACATCCTCGGCTACTCCGCGGTGGAGGCCGGCGTGCGCTTCCTCCCCTCCACGCTGATGATCGTGCTGATCGCGCCGCTCGCTGGGCGGATGGCCGACCGCGTCGGCCCACGACCATTGATGGTCACCGGGCTCACCGTGGTCGCCTTCGCGCTGTTCCTCCAGACCCGCATCGACGTCGACACCGGCTACGGGCTGCTGCTGCCCGCCTTCATCCTGATGGGCATCGGGATGGCGCTGGTGATGTCGCCCATGTCCACCGCCGCCATGAACTCGGTCGAGCCGGAGAAGGCCGGCGTGGGCTCGGGCATCCTCTCGATGAGCCGCATGGTGGGCGCGACGTTCGGGGTCGCGGCGATCGGAGCGCTGTTCCAGCACCTCGCCGGCAACGAGCTTGCCGACAAGCTGGCCGGCACGGGCGTGACCGCCGCTGAGCGGGAGCAGCTCGTGCACAGCCTGGGTGCCGGCGGCGAGGGAGCGGGGCTACCTCCGCAGGTCGTCACCGCCTCCCACGACGCTTTCATCCACGCCTTCTCGAACGGCATGTGGCTGTCCGCCGGCGTCGCGGCGCTGGGAGCCGTGCTGGCATTCGTGCTGATCGCGCCCAAGAGCTCCGAGCGGCCCGAGGCGGCCCGGCGCCCGGAAGCGGCCGCCGAGGTCCTGACGCAGGGCTAGCGCAGCCGGATCGCTTCGCAGCCGGACCGCCTGTCAGCCGCGTCGGCGAGCAGGCGGTCCACCCCGGCCCCGCATCTCACGGTCTCGGCCGTTCCGTCCGCTGACCGCAGCCGATCGGCGTCAGGCCCGCCGTCGAAGAGGTCCAGGCCGCGGCCGCCCACCAGGCGATCGGGGCCCGGGCCTCCGAAGAGGCGGTCAGCACCGGCGTCCCCGAGCAGCGTGTCGCGTCCGGCGTCGCCGCGCAGCAGGTCGCGGTCGGGCGGCCCGCGGAAGCGCGGCCCCTCGGCGCCCTGCAGCAGGTCGTCGCCGCCGCGGCCGTCGAGCAGGTCGTCGCCGCCAAGGCCCTGGATCACGTTGCGGGCCGCGTTGCCGCGCAGGATGTCCCGACCGTCGCCCCCCTCGAGCCGCTCGATCGAGCGCAGGGTGTCGCGCTCGCCGGCCGCGCTCACGGCCGTGCCGGCGGCAAGGTCGGCGCGCACGCGCTTGCGCTCGTCGCGGTAGGTGGCCTGGTCGCTCCCCCCGCGCCCGTCGATCAGGTCGTCGCCGGGCCCACCCTGGAGGAAGTCGTCGCGACGGCCGCCGGTGAGCCGGTCGTCGCCGACCTCGGAGCTGACGAAGTCCCCGAACAGCGCGTTCGGCAGCGTGCGGCTCCCGGCGATCGCGTCCGACCCCGTCCCGCCGTCCACGAAAACGGTGAAGCCACGCAGGGCGACCGCGGACGCGTCGACGGTGTCGTTGCCGTCCTTCGCGTACACGTCCACTGAGTTCGCGAAGTCGCCGAATTCGGCGCGGCAGACCACCGCGCCCGCGGCGCCGGCCTGGCAGCCCTCGCCGGCGGTCAGCGTCGCACCGGCGTCCCGGAACACGACGATGCGCCGCTTGCCGGCCGGCGGCCGGGCGGTGACCGTGACGCGATTGGCCTCGCCGTCCGCGGCGCTCAAGCCGAACGAGACGAGCGTGCCCTCCTCCTCGGTGGCGGAGCTGACCGACACGGTCGCCGCCTGCGCCGCCGAGGCGCAGATCCCGGCGCCGAGCAAGGCCGTGACGACCGCGAGACCGCGCGCTCCACACCCCATAGCGCGCACGTTACGGCACCCGCGCAGGTAACCTCCGCGCCCCTGGACGAGACCTCGGAGGGATTGACTCGAAGATGGCTGTAGACGTGACGAAGGTGTCCGAGCTCGACGTCGAGCCCGGCACGCTGCCGGAGACGATGGCCGCGTGGGTGATCCGCGAGGAGCGCCTGGGCGAGCCCAAGGACGCCTTCCAGCTCGAGGAGGTCGAGGTCCCCGAGCCGGGCGCCTTCGAGGTCATCGTGCGGGTGATGGCCGCCGGGGTGAACTACAACAACGTCTGGGCGGCGCTCGGCGAGCCCGTGTCGGTCATGCGCTACGGGGACCACCCCGAGTTCGGGCACCACATCGGCGGCTCCGACGCCTCGGGCGTCGTCTGGAAGGTCGGCGCCGGCGTCACCCGCTGGAAGCCCGGCGACGAGGTGGTGATCCACTGCAACATGGCCTCCTACGAGGACAAGGAGGTCCACGGCCTCGACCCGCTCGCGGCGCCGAGCCAGAAGATCTGGGGCTATGAGACGACCTGGGGCTCGTTCGCACAGTTCACGAAGGTCCAGGCTCAGCAGCTTCTCCCCCGTCCCACCAACCTGAGCTGGGACGAGGCCGCCTCGTACGGGCTCGTGTACTTCACCGCCTACCGCATGCTGCTCACGCAATGCAACCTGCAGGCGGGGCAGCGGGTGCTGATCTGGGGCGCCGCCGGCGGGCTGGGCGTGTTCGCGACCCAGATCTGCGCGATGGCCGGCGCCCACGCCGTGGGCGTAGTCTCGAGTGCGGCGAAGGGCGAGCTGGTCAAGCAGCTCGGCGCGGTGGACTACATCGACCGCAACGAGTTCGCGGGGATGATGCGCAAGGGCGGCGAGTCGCGCGAGGAGGAGAAGGAGCGCTTCGGGGTCTCGCGCGCGTTCTCCAAGCGCGTGAAGGAGATCCTCGGCGACCAGCCCGACATCGTCTTCGAGCACGTCGGAAAGGCGACCTTCCCGACGTCGGTGTTCACGGTGAAGCCCTTCGGCAAGGTCGTGATCTGCGCCGGCACCACCGGCTTCGAGCTCGACTTCGACGTGCGCTACCTGTGGATGCGCCAGAAGCAGATCCTCGGATCGCACTTCGCGAACGCCTACGAGTGCAACAAAGCCAACGAGCTGATCGAGTCCGGCCAGATCCGCCCGGTGCTGTGGCGCACGCTGGGCTTCGACGGCGTGCCGGAGGCGCACCAGCTGATGCGCGAGAACAAGCACCTGGGCAAGATCTCGATCCTCGTCGGCGCCGACGGCGAAGGCGAAGGCAAGACCGAAGACGGCCCAGGCGCGATCCGGGCGGAGGTGGGCGCGTGATCTTCGTACACATCGTCTGGGCGGCGAACCCGTGGCGGGGCGACAAGTTCGCCGAGGGCTGGGAGCCCGCCGCCGAGCTCGCGCTCGACTACGGGGCCACGTCGTGGGCGTTCTACCGGGCCCTCGAGGGCCGGCTCGACTTCATCCAGACGGCCACATTCCCGAGCAAGGCCCACTTCGAGCGCTACTGGTATTCGGATGCCCTCCGCGAGCGGCGCGTGGAGCTGCAGGGCTACTTCAACGTTCCGGTCCTGCCTGAGCTGTACGAGATCGTCGGCGAGGGCCGGGCGCTCACCCTTGCTCCAGAGGAGCCATCGTGAGGCCCTGTCCGCCGAGCTGCTCCCAGTAGTGCTCGGCCAGCTCCTTCGCGCCTGACCAGACGATCGCCCGGCCCGAGCTGTGGATCTGGTTGGCCAGCGTCATGCCCTTGTCGTAGCTCACGCGAGGGAGCACGCTCGACAGCGCGGACGCGACCCCCTCGAAGGTGTTGTGGTCGTCGTTGAGGACGATCACACGCCAGTGCCCCCCGAGGCCGGTGTCTCCCGGACCGGCGATGCGCGGCTTCTCGACCGTCTGGGTCATTCCGCCTTCTTGCGCCAGTAGCGCGCGAGGCCCTGGTAGAGCTGGTCGGGGGGCGCCGCCTGCTCGATCGCCTCGACCGTGGCCGGGTCGGTGTTGTCCACCAGCCCCTGCTCGATGCGGGCGATGAAGCGCTCCTCGCCTTCGAGGCGCGCGGAGTCGGCGGCGTCGATCAGCGCAGAGCGCACCCGGTGGAAGTGGTCGGCCACGTCGGTCACCTGGCCGAAGTGGGTGAGGCAGAGCGAGTGCGGATTCCACGCGGCGACCGTGTGGAGCGAGTCGAGCCAGGCCTCGACGTCGATGTCGGGAGGTGGCGTCGGGGCCAGCGTGTGCTCGTACGGCGGGACGCGCACGCCAGCCACGTCGCCCACGTACGCGTCGCCGGTCTCCTCGTGGAGGTAGCTCACGTGGTGCGACGCGTGCCCGGGTGTGTAGGCCACGCGGAAGCCCTCGATCGTCTCGCCCCCGCTGAGGCTGTGCACGCGCTCCTCCGGTACGGGCGCGACCTCGCCCCACAGCTCCCACATGTCGTCGCCGTAGAGGCGCCCCGCGCTCTCGAGCAGCTTCGAGGGGTCGATCAGATGCGGCGCCCCCTGCTCGTGGACGTACACCTCGAGGTCGGGAAAGCGGCGGCACAGCACCCCGGCGGCGCCCGCGTGGTCGAGGTGGATGTGGGTCAGCAGCAGCGCGCGCGGACGGACCCGCCCGAGCTCGTCGAGCAGCTTGTCCAGGCAGGAGGCGGGGCCCGGGTCGATGATGAGGCCGTTCACCTCGTACGCGCAGATCACCCGGTCTCGGCCCAGGTGCATGACGTCAATGGCACGGGACAAAGCGACCCGACCATACAATTCTCGGAGTGAGCGAGCATCGCCTCCCTGACCGTGACGCCCCCTGGGTGATGCGTACCTACGCCGGTCATTCGACGGCGCGGGAGTCCAACGAGCTGTACCGCCGCAACCTGGCGAAGGGCCAGACGGGCCTGTCGGTGGCGTTCGACCTGCCCACCCAGACCGGCTACGACCCGGACCACGAGCTGTCGCGCGGCGAGGTCGGCAAGGTGGGAGTGTCGATCGCGCACAAGGGCGACATGCACGCCCTGCTCGACGGCATCCCGCTCGACGAGATGAACACGTCGATGACGATCAACGCCACCGCGGCATGGCTGCTGGCGCTCTACATGACGGTGGCCGAGGAGAACGGGGTCTCGCGCGGCGCCCTCCAGGGCACCACCCAGAACGACATCATCAAGGAGTTCCTCTCGCGCGGGACCTACGCGTTCCCGCCGGAGCCGTCGATGCGGCTGATCGCGGACATGATCGCGTTCACAGTCGACGAGGTGCCCAAGTGGAACCCGATCAACATCTGCTCCTACCACCTGCAGGAAGCTGGAGCGACGCCGGTCCAGGAGATCGCGTACGCCCTCTCCACGGCGGAGGCGGTGCTCGATCGGGTACGCGAGCGGGTGCCGGCAGAAAGCTTCCCGCGTGTGTTCGGGCGCATGTCGTTCTTCGTCAACGCGGGCATCCGCTTCATCGAGGAGCACGCGAAGCTGCGCGCGATGGGCCAGCTCTGGGAGCAGATCGGCCGCGAGCGCTACGGGGTGGACGACGACACGTTCCTGCGCTTCCGCTATGGCGTGCAGGTGAACTCGCTGGGCCTGACCGAGTCGCAGCCGGAGAACAACATCATCCGGATCGTGCTCGAGGCCCTGGCGGTCACGATGGGCCGCGACGCGCGGGCTCGCGCGCTGCAGCTGCCGGCGTGGAACGAGGCGCTGGGGCTGCCGCGACCGTGGGACCAGCAGTGGTCGCTGCGCATCCAGCAGATCCTCGCCCACGAGACCGACATCCTCGACTACCCGGACATCTTCGAGGGCTCGAAGGTCATGGACGGCCTGGTCGCGGAGCTGGTTGCCGGGGCGCGGTCGGAGATGGCGGTGGTGGCGGAGCGCGGCGGGGCGGTCGCGGCGGTGTCCTACATGAAGACGCAGATGGTCGAGTCGCACCGCGAGCGCATGCGGCGCATCGAGTCCGGCGAGCTGGCGGTGGTGGGCAAGAACGTGTTCACCGAGGCCGAGCCATCCCCGCTCCAGGAGGGTGAGGACGGCGGGATCCTGCGCGTGGATCCGGATGTGGAGCGCTCTTCGATCGAGGCGCTGGACACCTGGCGCAACGAACGCGACTCCGCCGCCGTCGAGACCGCCCTCGAGGCTCTCCGTTCGGCCGCCTCGACGGACGAGAACCTCATGCCGCTCACGCTGACGGCAGCCCGGGCGGGGGCGACCACCGGCGAGTGGGCGGAGGCGCTGCGGTCCGTGTTCGGCGAGTACCGCGGCCCGACCGGTGTCGGGGACGCCGCCGCGGCGCCGTCCGACGACTCGCTGGCGGCGCTGCGCGACCGCGTCGAGCGAGTCAGCGAGGCGCTCGGGCGGAGGGTCAAGATCCTGGTCGGCAAGCCCGGACTGGACGGCCATTCCAACGGAGCCGAGCAGATCGCCGTGCGGGCCCGCGACGCCGGCATGGACGTGGTCTACGAGGGCATCCGGCTGACACCGGCCCGCATCGCGCGCGCCGCGGTCGACGAGGGCGTGCACGTGGTCGGGCTCTCGATCCTGTCCGGCTCGCACGCCGAGCTGATCCCGGACGTGCTGCGCGAGCTCGATGAGGCCGGTGCGTCGGTCCCGGTCGTGGTCGGCGGGATCATCCCCCCGGCCGACGAGGCCGCCCTGCTCGAAGCCGGCGTGGCGCGCGTCTACACGCCCAAGGACTTCGAGGTGAGCCGGATCATGGGCGACATCGTGGACCTCGTGGCGGAGCGCCACGGCGTAGCGGCCGCCGCGTCGTAGGGCGAAGGAGCCCGCGCGGGCGCTTACCCGGGCATGAGCGCCCGGGGGGTCCCTGACGAAACGTCGGATATAGCGACGTTTCGTGCCGGACCCCCTCGCGACGTGCGCATCGCGGAGCTGGCCGAGCGCCAGCACGGTGTGGTGAGCCTCGCTCAGCTGAGGACGGTCGGGCTCACCGCGAGCGGGGTAAGGGATCGGGTGCAGGCCGGTCGACTCCACCGCATTCACCGCGGCGTCTACGCCGTCGGCCACAGGCGCCTGACCGGGCGGGGCCGCTCCATGGCCGCCGTGCTGGCGTACGGATCATCGGCCGCCGTCAGTCATCGGACCGCCGCCGGACTCCACGGACTGCGACCGGACAACCGGGCCGTCACCGAGATCGCCCTGCCGCGGGCGTCGGTCCGGTCACGCAGGGGCGTGATCGCTCACGCCGCTCCCACGCTCCGGCCCGCCGACGTGACGCACCGCCACGGCATCCCCTGCACCACCGTGGCGCGAACTCTGCTCGACCTCGCCGACGTGCTGCCGCGCGGGCAGCTCGAGCGGGTGGTCGAGCAGGCCGTGATCGCGCGCGTGTTCGACGGGTCGGCGATCGAGGACGTGCTGGCCCGTGCGAACGGCCGCCGCGGCGCGGCCGAGCTGCGAGGCGTGCTCACCGAGCTGGACGACGAGCCCGGCGTCACCGCCAGCGACTTGGAGGACCGGTTCCTCGAGCTCTGCCGCGCCGCCGGCCTCCCGAAGCCGGCCGTGAATCGGTGGCTCGCCGTCGACGACGGGCCGCCGATCAGGGCCGACTTCGTCTGGCCTCGGGCACGCCTGATCGTGGAGGTCGACGGCTGGGCCACACACGGCACACGGCAGGGGTTCGAGCGCGACCGCCTGCGCGATCAGCGAGCACGGCTTGCGGACTGGGAGGTGCTCCGGTTCACCCGGCGGCAAGTGGTTCGCGACCCGGCCCGGACGATCGCGACCACCGGTGCCCTGCTCGCCCGCTAGCGTGCCGCGCCGATGGCCGCCGTCGACCCTGCCGACCTCGGACGCCGCCTGCGCGGGCGTGACCGGTCCGCCGCCCCCAGCGCCCTCAACCTGATCGAGGACCGCTCGCCGGCCGGCCGCGCGGCCGCCGCGGCGCTGCTGGCCGAGGTCTCCCCCGCCGCGCTCGGCGGTGAGGCGCCGGCGCACCTCGTGGGCGTTACCGGTCCGCCGGGCGCCGGCAAGTCGACGCTGCTGTCCGCCCTCGTCGCTGAGTGGCGCGCGGGCGGGCGGACCGTCGCGGTGCTGGCGGTCGACCCCTCCTCCAAGCGCTCCGGCGGCTCGCTGCTCGGCGACCGTGCCCGCATCGACCACGACCCCAAGGACGACGGCATCCTGATCCGCTCGACGGCGGCCGGCGGGCGGCTCGGGGGCCTGGCGGCCGCGACCCGCGAGGCCGCGGACGCGCTGGCCGCGGTGTTCGACGTGGTGGTGGTCGAGACGGTCGGCGTCGGGCAGTCCGAGACCGACGTCGAGGAGGTCTGCGACACGGTCGCGGTGGTGGTGCAGCCCGGCTCCGGCGACGTGCTGCAGTTCCTCAAGGCCGGGATCATGGAGGTGCCCGACGTGCTCGTGGTGACCAAGGCCGATCTCGGCGACACCGCCAAGCGCGCCCGTGCCGACCTCGACCAGGCGCTCGCGGCGCTCGGCTCGGGCGCCGTGCCGGTGGTTAGCGTGTCGTCCGTGCCTCCCCCATCCGGAATCGCCGAGCTGGCCGCGGCGCTCGACGCCCACCGCGCGGGCACCGACGTGGCCGACCGGCGCCTGCGCGCACGTCGCCTCTCGGCCCTGCGGGAGTTCACCGCCGAGCACGGCGAGGGCGCGCTCAGATCGATCGGCGGCCGGCGCGAGGCCCAGCGCCTGCTCCAGGACCGCGGCAGCAACGAGTCGGTGGCCGACCTGGTCGGCGCGCTCACGGAGGCGGCCGCGTGAGCCGTCGCAATCCCACCCGCCGCACCCCGGTGGAGCAGCCGCCGGAGACGGGGCCGCCCGGCCGCAGCCCCTCGCGCCTCTCGCTGCTCGCCCAGATCGGCATCCTGATCGCCGTCTTCGCGATCGTCTCCCTGCTCGCCGAGCTGGCCGGGGCCGCCAACCTGGGCGTGGCCTTCAGCATCGGCGAGGTCGCCTTCGCGATCGCGCTGATGGCGGTCATGTTGCGCTCCTGACTCGCGTCAGAAGCCCAGGAACAGCCCGCCCCAGAGGCGCGAGTACGCGAACACGCCGAGCAGGCTGAAACCGAGCAGCGCGAACATCAGATTGCGTGTGGCGGCGCGGCCGTTGCGGTCCGCGTCGTAGGCGAAGTAGCCGGTCAGCAGCGCACCCATCACCGGCGAGAAGATCGCGGTGAGCACGCTGATGGTGATCCGTATCGCGTCGTCGCTGGGCCTGACGCCGGAGAGCTGCGGCCGGCGCTTGGCCGCCACCGTGGCGCGCGCCGCCCCCAGGTCCGTGCCGCAGATCGCGCACCCGGCCGCGAACGGGCTTACGGGCTCCCTGCACTTCGGGCATCGACTGATCGCGCGCGGCACCAGCCCATCATGCATCGAGTGCGGGCGAACGGCGAGGCTAAGGCGCGGATCCCGACGAGCACGGCGGCTGCGCGCCGGCCGCCGGCGTCGCGTAGCACCAGCCCGCCGGCCGGGGGAACTCGCCCCGGCGCGGCTCGCGACCGCCACCGAACTGCTCGCGGATACGGCGGACCGACTCGAGCCCGCCCGGCCCGTGCGGGCGTACGAACAGCCACTGGTCGGCCTCGGGCAGGCCGAGCACCAGCAGCGAGCCGTCGATCGACCAGGTCAGTCCGTCGAACGAGCCGCGGGCGGAGAACAGCGACCGCGGCGGTGCAGCGCGGTCCAGTCTCACGAGCAGCAACTCGCTGGTGGCCCGCCGCCCGAGCGGCTCCGTGATCACTGCAAGTCGGGTGCCGTCCGGCGCCAGCGCCGAACCGACCGCGGTCAGGCCGCGCGGCAGCGTCACCGTCCGCAGCAGCCGTCCGCGCGGGCCGTGTACCAGCACCGCGTGCGACGTGACCGCAACCAGCCGATGGCCGCCCCGCGCCCACCACAGCTCACGCGGTGCAGGCCCGGGCGGCGTGGTTCCGAGCAGGCGGTGCGGCGGATCGGCCTCCGCGATCCGGACGCGGCCGCCGGCGGCGAACGCCAGCACCTGCTGGGAGGGCGCCGCCAGCGGCTTCCAGGCGGGCGGGGCCGCGCCTACGCCGCGCGCCAGCAGCCAGTCGTCGGTGCTGTCGCCCGTCGCCACGCGCAGGTCCCTACCGCTGCGATAGGCGATCCGGAAACCGTCCGGAGACCAGCGCGGCACGCCCACTCGCCCGGTCGCGGGGAGCGTCCAGCGCTCGTGGCCCTGCGGGTCGAGCGCCACCAGCTCACGGCCTCGAGCGGCGGCGACGAACAGCCCACCCGGCGACCAGGTTGCGTCGCTGAAGCCACCGAGTTGGCGTCGGGCACCGTCGTCGCGGACGAGCCAAGCGCCGCCGTCGGCCACCACCAGCAGGCGGCCCTTGGCCGGCAGCGACGAGAGCGAGGAGCGCGCGACCTGCGGCGCGGGGCTGACCACGTCGTCGATCCAGTCGCCCATCCTCGCCCCGGCCGGGGTGAGCGCAAGGGCGGCCGCCACCACGGCGGTGGCGCCCGCGACGGCGAGCCGCGCGGCCCGGCGATTGCGGCGGACCGGCGCGCGCGCCGCGTGAGCGGCACGCACCACGTGCCAGGCGCGCCGCTCCGCCTCGGCCGCCCGCGGCGGTGACGCGCAGTGGAGCTCGTCGCGCAGGCGGCGCTCGAACGCCGCGCGAGGGCTCATGGGCCCAGCTCCGCGGCCAACCGGTCGAGCGCCCGCCGCAGGCGCGAGTTCACGGTCCCGCGCGGCAGCTCGATCAGCGTGGCGATCTCCCCCGGCGTGTACTCGAGCAGGTGGCGCAGCACGACCGCGGCGCGCTGGTCGGGGTCGAGGACGGCGAGCGCGTCCACGACCTCGTCGGACCACGCGACCGGGTTGTCGGGGGGCGCCTCGCGCTCGAGCGGCTCCGCCACCTCGCGGCGCAGCGCACGCGCCCGTGACCAGTCGATCGCACGGTTCACCACGATCCGGTGCAGCCAGGGGCCGAACGGGCGGCTGCGGTCGAAGCGGTCGAGCGCGCGGATCGCGGCCAGGAACGCCTCCTGCGCGATGTCCTCGGCCGCGGCGGCGTCGTGCACGATCAGGAAGGCGGCGCGGTGGGCGGGCGCCCAGTGCGCCTTGAACAGGGACTCCATCGCCTCGTCGGACCCCGCCTGGGCGGCGCGCACCCAAGCTCGTTCGCGTCGGGGGGACGGGCGCGCACCAGCGGCCGCCCCGAGCCGGGCAGCGGTCAGATCGATTGCGGATGCGCGCGCCAGAGCAGACAAATACTCGCCCCCACTGCCACTACGGGCAAGCGGGGGTCGAAAGTCCCGAGGCTGCGGGTAATGCTCACTGTGATGGACGATCGGAAGCAGTCTTGGACACCCGCGGGGCAGGCCGACCGGTATGACCCGCTCCCGAGCCTGCTGCGGCTGCCGACACACGGTTGGCGCAAGCTGTCTCGCCGCGGACGGCTGATAGTGGTTGCGATCGTCCTGACTGGCACCGCGGCGCTCGTAGCCTCGTGGCCCCAGGTGGAGCGCGAGAAGCGCGCGGGGGAAGCCCGGCGCGCTCAGGAGGCGGCCGAACGGCACGCCGAGCGCAGGCGCGAGCTGATCGAAGATCAGCGTCCCCGCCGCTCCACCCTGCCGGCGGATACGCGTGCCCGCATGCGAATGGCGGGCGGGTTGACGAGCCCGGCGGCCGCCCACATGGCCGGGACCCGGCTCGAGGCCGCGATCGCGCGCGACGTGCGCTCGCGCATCGCAGCGGGAGACCTGCCCGGCCCGCTGCTCGAGACGACCTGCAGCGCCGTACAGGTCCGCGCGCCGCGCGGCGCCGGCTACAACTGCTTCGCACTCACCAACAGCACGCGCGTTGGCGAGCGGGTGCTGGAGTCCGGCTACCGCTTCAGCGCCTACGCCCGGTTGCCCTCCGGGGCGCTGGCCTGGTGCAAGGAGAACCCGCGTCCGCTGCACCCGACGAGCTACGTGATGTCGATCCCCATCTCGCCGGAGTGTCGTTAACCGAGCAGCTCCTCCGCCTCGGCAAGCTCGGCCGGGGTGTTCACGCTGCGCACGAGCGCCTCGGGCAGCGCCACCCGGACCGGGTCGAGCGCCTCGACGGTGCGGGTCAGCGGCGCGTCCGCCGTCGCGGCACGCAGCGCCTTCAGCGCGGCGGGCGCGTACATGCCGAACGTCGGCTGCAGCACTCCGCCGGAGGTCGCCACCACCGCCGGCCCGGTCGCCGGGGCCTGCAGGAGCGTGCGGCAGGCGTCGGCGGTGACGAACGGCATGTCGGCCGCGCAGACCAGCACCGGCCCGCCGGCGGTGGCGAGCGCGTGCACGATCCCGGTGAGCGGGTGGAGCGGCTCGTCGGGCTCGTCCCAGCGCTCGACGCCGGGCAGGTCGGGCAGCTGCGTGTCCCGCTTGCAGACGATGGCCACCCGCTCGCAGACATCGGCGAGCGCTGCCGCGGGGTAGGAGGCGAGCGGGCGGCCGCCGAGCAGCGTGGCCGGCTTGGAGCCCGAGCCGAGCCGGCTGCCGGAGCCTCCTGCGAGCAGCGCGCCGATCACCGCCGGGCAGGCTAGCGAGGCAGTAGGCTCGCCCTCCGTGGGCCTGGGTGCGTTCATCGGCGTCGGCAGATCTCTCGAAACCGCGTTGCAGCGCGTGGAGTTGGCGGAGCGCTTGGGGTACGAGTCGGTCTACGTGACGCACATCGCCGGCCGCGACTCGGTCACACTGCTGATGGCATACGCCGCGCGCAGCGAGCGGCTGCTGGTGGGCACCGGCGTCACGCCGATCTACTCGCGCACGCCGGTCGCCATGGCCCAGTCGTTCGCCACGCTCGACGAGTACTCCGGCGGCCGGGCGATCATCGGGCTGGGCGTGTCGCACCGGCCCGTGGTCGAGCACTGGTACGACCAGACGATCGACCAGCCGCTGCGCGAGATGCGCGAGTACGTCGGGATCGTGCGGGCGATCCTGCAGCGGGAAGACCCGCCCGTCGGCGAGACCTTCAAGTCGGCCTTCCACTTCATGGGGTTCGAGCCGCGACCGGACATCCCGATCTACCTCGCGGGGCTGTCCCCGGGCATGCTGCGATTGGCCGGCGAGATCGCGGACGGCGTGGTCCTCTGGCTCTGCAACCCCGACTACATCCGCGACGTGGTGGTGCCGACGGTCGCCGAGGGTCGTGCGAAGGCCGGCAAGCCGCCGGAGGGGTTCGACATCGTCGCGGCGGTGCCGTCGGCGGTCACGAGCGAGCCGGGGCAGGCGCGTGACCAGATGAGATCCGAGCTGGTCTCCTACTTCTCGCTGCCGTTCTACCGCAAGATGCTCGAGCGCTCCGGCTACGGCGACGACATCGCCAGCTTCGACCGCGGCATGGCGGAGGGCGGGCCGAAGGCGGCCCTGGCCGGCATCTCCGACGGGTTCCTGTCCGCGCTGACGGGAATCGGGAGCGCCGAGGAGGCCGTGGCGACGGTCCGCCGTTACGCCGACGCCGGTACGACCTCGCCCTGCCTCGGCGGCATCCCGAAGACCGACTTCGACGCGACGCTCGAAGCGCTGGCCGGCTCACTCCGCTGAGCTTCGCGAACACGTAGCTTGAAAAACACGAGCGTTTACGTTTCGCTCCCGGTGGGGATGACTGGGCCAGGGAATCGCGCGTGAAGACTCTGGCCACCACGATCGCCGCCTGTATCTGCGCAATCGCATTCTTCGCGCCGACGGCCAACGCGGTCGACATCTACTCCTACGCGAACGGCTGCTACGCCCTGCGCGACGCGAACACCGGCCGCTTCGTCGTGCGCGACACGCTGGGCTACATCGCCTCCGCCCCGACCGCCGCCGCGGCCACGCCCTTCCGGATGCAGGCCACGGCGCTCGGCAGCTATCTGCTCTACGGGCCCGACGGCCGCATGCCCGCGGCCTCTGCGATCGACCCGATCCTGCAGACCACCACCCCCGGTCCCACGGCCGACTGGCGCATGCAGGACGCGGGCGCGAAGTTCGGCCTCGTCAACGTCTCCACCGGCCGCAGCCTCGGCGTGGGCACGCTGTCCCGCGTCCAGCAGGTCGCCGGTTCGGCCCCGCGCTGGGCGCTCACGCCGACCCAGGGGTGCGGGAGCTTCCCGGAGATCCAGGTCAACGTCACCGGGCAGCCGCTCAAGGGGTCGAGCCCGACGGCACCGGTGCGCGGGTTCCTCGACGACCACATCCACATCGGCGCCTTCGAGTTCCTCGGCGGCCGCTTCCACTGCGGACGACCGTGGAGTCCCTACGGGGTCACGGTTGCGCTGCGCGACTGCGTCGACCACTACCCCAACGGCGCGGGCGCCGTGGTGGAGAACTTCATCTCCACCGGCGGCCCGGTCGGCACGCACAGCCCGGAGGGCTGGCCTAGCTTCGCCGGCTGGCCGCGCGACGAGTCCCAGAGCCACGAGGGCACCTACTGGAAATGGATCGAGCGCGCCTGGCGGTCGGGGCTGCGCATCATGGTCAACGACCTGGTGGAGAACCGCGCCCTCTGCGACCTCTACCCGCTGAAGAAGAACAACTGCAACGAGATGGTCAGCGCGTACAAGCAGGCGGACGACATGCGCGCACTGCAGGACTACATCGACGCCCAGTACGGCGGTCCCGGCAAGGGCTTCCTGCGCATCGTCAAGACGCCGGCCGAGGCCCGCAAGGTGATCAACGACGGCAAGCTGGCGATGGTGCTCGGCATCGAGGTCTCAGAGGTCCTCAACTGCGGCCAGTTCAACGGGACGCCGAAGTGCACCGCCGCCCAGATCGACGCCGAGCTGGACAAGCTCTACGCCGCCGGCGTGCGCTCGATGTTCCCGGTCCACAAGTTCGACAACGCGCTCGGCGGCACCCACTTCGACTCGGGCACCACCGGGGTGCTGGTCAACACCGGCAACAAGTACGCCACCGGCCAGTTCTGGGCCGCCAACCACTGCGAGGCCGCCGACCACGACAACGAGCCGACCAACCCGACCGGCGAGCACGCCGCCACGATCTACACCCTCTTCGGACCGCTCCTGACCCAGCCGCTGCTGCAGGGTCAGCTGCCGGTCTATCCGCCCGCGCCGTTGTGCAACCCGAAGGGACTCACCGCCCTCGGCGAGCACGTGATCCGCGGAATGATGAAGCGCGGCATGATCGTCGAGACCGACCACATGAGCGTGAAGGCGCGGCAGCAGACGCTCACGATCCTCGAGGCCACGAAGTACCCGGGCCTGATCTCCAGCCACAGCTGGGGCGACCTCGGAAGCCAGAAGCGGCTCCAGAAGCTCGGCGGCTTGGTCGGGCCGATCTCGCTCAATTCGCCCAGCTTCGTGCAGGAGTGGGCCACGGCACGCGCGAACCGCGACCCGCGCTTCCTCTTCGGCACCGGCTTCGGCTCCGACATCAACGGGCTGCACTCCCAGCCCACGCCGCGGGCGAACGCGGCGCAGAATCCGGTGCGCTACCCGTTCCGCTCGTTCGACGGCGGCAGCGTGATCGACCGTCAGCGCTCCGGCACGCGCCTGTACGACATCAACACGGACGGCGTGGACCACTACGGCCTCTATCCCGACTGGATCGAGGACCTGCGCGTGATCGCCGGGCCACAGATCGTGAACGACCTGGCCAACGGCGCTGAGGCCTACCTGCAGATGTGGGCGCGCGCCCAAGCCGCGGCCGGCTAGGCACTCCCGAGCGGGCGCAGTCCCGCGAGGGCCATAATGGACACATGGAAGGATCCGCACAGGAGTCCGTGGGCACGCAGTCGAGCTGGCTGCGCTGCTATCGCTGCTGGTCGCAGAACCTCGAGGTGCAGCTGCACTACGAGGGCATCCTGAAGGTCGACGCCGACACCGGCGAGGCGGTCGATCCAGTCGAGGAGGTGCAGGAAGCCGTCGTCCAGTGCCTCGACTGCCTGCACGACCAGCCCCACCTCGCGCTCACCTTCTACGAGGAGAACGGGCGGCGCGTTTCGCGCGTCGAGCCGGTGGAGGACCGCTGGGAGCGGATGGTCACCGGCACGCCCTGGGTGGCCTCCTGCACGGTCACGGTCGACGCCGACCAGGTCGAGTCCTGCTCGGGCCCCGAGGCGGCCGAGTCGCTCGCCTTCGCCGCGTTCGGCGACCACGGCACCCGCGAGTTCTTCACGCACGTGCGCTTCCACAAGCACGAGGACGACCGCATCGTGATCCACATGCTGGTCGAGCTGTACGCGCGCTCCGCCGACGAGGCGACCGAGGTGATGGAAGGCGCGGCCCGCGGCTCGCTGACGATCACCTCCCTGGCTGAGGAGTCACGGCCGCCGGCGTCGACCCCGGACGAACCGCATTGATGGGTTGATGGCATCCGGGGGCTCGCGCCCCCGGTCGCCCGGTGGAACGCTGGCCGGCCCATTGGGCTCGCTTCGCGGAGGGGTCCCTGAAGAAACGTCGCTATCCGCGACGTTTTGTGCGGACCCCCCACGGGCCGGCCAGCGTGCCACGGGGGTCTGGGGGCGCGAGCCCCCAGATGCCATCCCCTACGGCTCGGTCCGCACCACGCCGCGCTCCGCCAGCCCGGCGATCTCCTCGGGCGAGCGTCCCAGCTCTCCCAGCACCTCCGCCGTGTGTTGCCCCAGCAGGGGTGGTGGCGCCGCGGCGTCCGGGTTGGTGGGACCCCAGATCGGTGACGCGACCAGGTCGAGCGCCCCGGCGCTCGGGTGGTCGACGCTGATCGTGGCCGGGCGACCGGCCGCTGCCGCTGCGGCCAGTGCGTCGGGCACCGTGCGGACCTTCCCGACCGGCACGCCGGCGGCGGCCAACGCCTCCAACCAGTCCTCGGCCGGACGCTCCAGCAGCCGCTTCGCCAGCAGCGGGATCAGCTCGTCGCGGTGCTCCACCCGACCCGAGTTCGACGCGAACCGCTCGTCGGCGGCCAGCTCGTCGAGACCCAGCGCACCGCACATCGCTCGGAACAGCCCGTCGTTCGCCGCGGCGACCGCGATCCGCCCCGAGGCGGTCTCGAACGCCTGGTACGGGACGATGTTCGGATGGGCGTTGCCGTAGCGGGCGGGCTCGGCGCCGGTGATCAGGCTGTTCTGCGCAACGTTGACCAGTGCCGCCAGACCACTGTCCAGCAGCGGCACCTCGATCCGGCCCCCCACCCCCCCGTGGAGCCCGGCGAGAATCCCCGCGGTCGCATGCAGCCCCGCCAGCACGTCGACGAGCGCCACGCCGGCCTTGTAGGGCGGGCCGTCCTCCGCGCCGGTGATCGACATCAGCCCGCTCTCGGCCTGCGCGACGAAGTCGTAGCCCGGCCTCCCCCGCGGCTCGCGCTCCGACCCGAACCCGGTGATCGAGCAGTACACCACGCGCGGGTTGCGCTCCCGGACCTGCTCGTAGCCCACACCCAGCCGATCGGCCCCTCCCACCTTGAAGTTCTCGATCACCACGTCGGCCGCCGCGCACAGCTCGAGCGCCAACTCCCGCCCCTCCGGCTGGGACAGGTCGAGGGCACAGGAGCGCTTGCCGCGGTTGATCGACAGGTAGTACGCCGCCTCTCCGCCCGCGAACGGCGGTCCCCACGAGCGCGTCTCGTCGCCTCCCTCGGGCCGCTCGATCTTGATCACGTCGGCGCCCAGGTCCGCGAGCACCATCGTGCAGTACGGCCCCGCCAGCACGCGGGACAGGTCGACGACGCGCACGCCCTGAAGCGGCTGCAAGGATGCTTGAGATGAGCTCATCCCGGACGGGCATCCTGACAGGCGCCGGGCTGGCGGTGGCGGCCCTGGAGGACGCCGGCGTGGACCTGGCCTTCGGCCTGCCGGGCGTTCACAACCTCGCGCTGTGGCGCGCGCTCGGGCAGTCGCCGATCCGACTCGTCGGCGTGCGCCACGAGCAGGCCGCCGCCTACGCCGCCGACGGCTACGCCCGCGCCACCGGGCGCCTGGGCGTCGCGCTCGTCACCACCGGTCCCGGGGCGGCCAACACCCTTGGCGCCGTCGGCGAGGCCTGGGCGTCGCGCCAGCCGATCCTGGTGATCGCCACCGACATCCCCGCCAAGCTGCGCCGCCCCGGCGTGTGGCGCGGCGTGCTGCACGAGGCAACCGACCAGGCGGCGATGTTCGCGCCGGTCGTGAAGGAGGCGATCCGCGTGCGCGAGGCTGGCGAGCTGGGCGCCGCGGTGGCCCGGGCGGCGGCGAGCGCGCTCACTCCGCCCTGCCGGCCCGTGTATCTCCAGATCCCGACCGACCTGCTGTCGGCCGAGGTCGACGAGGCTGCGGATTCGACCGTGGAGGCCGTGGCGCAACCCGCGCCCGACGAGGATCACCTCGCCCGCGCCGCGGAGATCGTCGAGCATTCCCGGCGGCCGCTGATCTGGGCCGGCGGCGGAGCGCTTCAGGCCGGCGCCGGCGAGGCGGTGGGCCGCTTGGCGGAACGCCTCGTCGCTCCCGTGATGCTCACGTACTCCGCGCGCGGGCTGCTGCCCCCGACCATCCCTGCCTCGTGGAGGCCACCCCCAGCCTTCCCGAGGTCGGCGCGCTCTGGGACGAGGCCGACGTGGTGGTGGGGATCGGCACCGACTTCGACGGCATGATGACCCAGGGCTGGAAGCAGCCCCAGCCACCGCGCCTGATTCAGATCAACGTCGACCCGGCCGACGCGTCGAAGAACTACCTCGCCGATGTGCTGCTGGAAGCCGACGCGGCGGACGGCGCAGGGGCGCTGGCCGAGCGCATCGCGGAGCGCGGTGGCCTCGACGCGCTCAGCCAGCGGGTGCGCGAGCTCAACCGGACCGTCCGCGCCGGGCTGGCCGAGACCGACCCCGAGGCGCTCGGCTTCCTCGAGGCGATCGAGCGGGTGCTGCCGGACGACGCCGTGGTGGTCTGCGACATGTGCATCGCCGGCTACTGGATGGGCGGATTCCACCGCACGCCGGGCCCGCGAAAGCTCACCTATCCGCTCGGCTGGGGCACGCTCGGCGGGGCGTTCCCGCAGGGCCTCGGCGCCGCCCTCGCCGGGGCCGGCCCGGTCGTGAGCCTCTCGGGCGACGGCGGCTTCCTGTACGCGTGCGGCGAGCTGGCGACGGCCGCGCAGGAGCGCATCCCGCTCACCGCCGTGATCGTGGACGACGGTGGCTACGGCATGCTCCGCTACGACCAGGACCGCAAGGGCGACCCGCACGAGGGCGTGGATCTCGACACCCCTGACTTCGTGGCCCTGGCGAACTCGTTCGGCGTGCGCGCCGATCAGGTGGAGGGCCTCGGAGAGCATTTCGAGGGGATGCTGGGCCACCACCTGCGCCTCGACGAGCCCACCGTGCTGGTGGCAAAGGCATCCCTGCTGCCACCGCCGAACGTTTCGCCGCGCTGGTATCGGCGATGAACCAGCGCGCCCGCCGGGACGAGCTGCTCGAGCAGGCAGCGGTCGCCTCGCGGGCGGGACTGCGCACCCGCCGCGAGCGCGTCGTGGCTGGCGCGCGCCCGATCCTGCACTCGGCCGTGGCCGCCTCGCTGGCCTGGCTGATCGCAACCGAGGTCGTGGGCCACGACCAACCGTTCTTCGCGCCGATCTCCGCGGTGATCACGCTCGGGCTGACGGTCGGCGAGCGCCGCCGCCGCGCGATCGAGCTGGCGATCGGCGTGGCCGTCGGGATCGCGATCGCCGATGCCCTGGTCGCCGCGATCGGCACGGGCACCTGGCAGATCGGCGTGATCGTGGCGCTGGCGATGGTCGCCGCGACGCTTGTGGGCGGGGGTCCGCTGCTCGCGTCGCAGGCCGGTGCTTCAGCGGTCCTGGTCGCGACCCTGGCGCCGCCCGAGGGCGGCGTGGACTTCGGGCGGGCGCTCGACGCGCTGGTCGGCGGCGGCACCGCGCTGGTCGTGAGCTCGCTGCTGCTGCCGGTCAACCCGATGCGGCTGCTGCGCGAGAGCGCGGACCCGGTCCTCGACCGGCTCGCGGCGGCACTCGAGCAGATCGCCGCGGCCCTGACCACGCGGCGACCCGAGGCCGCGGACGCGGCACTGCTGGCGGTCGCGCGCGCCGACGCGGCCCACGACGGCCTGGTCGCGACGCTCGAGGCGGCCGGCGAGGCCGCGCGCCTGTCCCCGCAGCGCCGGGGGGCGCTCGGAGGGCTCGACCGCTACGCCGTGGCGGCCGGCGAGCTCGGTCGCGTGATCGAGAACGTCCGCGCGCTCGCCCGAGGGGCGGTTCGGGCGATCAACCTCGACGACGCCGTCCCACCCGAGGCGGTCCAGGCGATCGAGGAGCTGGCCGCCGGCAACCGCGCGCTCGCGGACTACCTAATGGGAGGCGCGCCCGAGCCCACCCGAGCCGCCGCCACGCGCGCCGCCGCGCTGGCGAACAACGTGCTCGAGGCCACCGGCAACCTGTCGGCGGTCCACATCGTCGGACAGATCCGCCTGGCCGCGGTGGACCTCCTGCGCGCCGCCGGCTTGGAGCGCGACGAGGCGCAGGAGGCCGTCCGCACGGCCCGGCTGGACGCTCCGCTCAGCGCCTGAAGCGCAGCACCTCTCCGGCGCCCGGCTCGGTGCCGTGGTTAGACACGTAGATCGAGCCGTCGCGGCCGATCGCCAGGCCCGAGGGTGCGATCAGCCCCTCGCTGGCGATGACCCTCTGGGAGCCGTCGCGCCGCACCTTGATCAGAGCACCAGCGGGGTCGCCCGAGGTCAGGCCGTTGGCCGAGATCTCGAGGACGTACAGGTTGCCGTGGCGATCGAACGCGAGGTCGATGGCGTTCGTGAACCCGCTGGCGTAGACCTCGGGCTCTGCCCCCGGCTTGACGCGGTACACGTTCGCCGCACCCGGCACGAACGGGAAGCCGGTCAGCTGGGTGACGTAGAGCGCACCGTCCGGTCCGACGACCACACCGGTGGGCACGGCCTGCACCGAGACACCCGGCGCGGGCCCGACCAGGCGGTCGGGGAAGACCGCGACCGTGGAGATCTTGGCGCCCCAGCCGACGCGCAGCAGCGCGTTGCCGCCGGCGTCGGTCACGTACGCCTTCCCGCGGCGGGTGGTGACCGACTGCGGGTTGGTGTCGGGCAGGCCGCCGTCCGGGTTGACGGTGGCCTCGTAGGTGCCGATGTCGGCGATCGACCGCACGCCATGACGGCCGAGCTTGTACAGCTGGGCGAAGCCGCTGCCCGGCGCGCGCTCCGCCGGGTCGGCGCCGAGACCGACGGTGAACAGCGCGCTGCCCCAGCCGGTCAGCGTGATGTCGGACGGACCGATCGCGCCGGTGCCGTCGGGCGCGGCGTTCGAGGCGAGGCCCTCCACGATCCGCTTCTGGCCGCCGTGCCAGGCCTTCGTGATCGCACCGCTAGTGCCAACGCAGACCTCGCCGCCCTCTGGGCCCGGCACGCAGGGGCCCGGGCCGCCGCGCCCGGCCTCCGCCACGTAGACCGTGCCGCGGTGATCCACGGCCAGGCCGCGCGGGTTGTCCAACCCGGAGGCCACGACCTCGGGCGCGCTGGATCGATGAGCGAACGCGGCGCCGGCAGGCAAGAGGGCGGCGACCGCGGCGAGCAGGGCGAGGAGGCACAGGCGGCGGGACATTGAGCTTCGTCCTTCGACGTCGGGGGCGGACGACCCGTCACGCTACGAAAGGCCGCGCGCGCCTGTCAAGGACAGCTCGAGCGCCAACGCGCCACGCACGTGCACGACCTTCGTCGGCCCGAGGGCCCCCACGCGCCGCGCCGGATGCGGGAGCGTGTGGCCGTGCAGCAGCCAGGCCGGACGGGCGCGCTCGACCCAGGCCCGCAGGGCCTCGGAGCCACGATGCGCGCGGTCGTCCGGCTCGTCGTTCACGCCGGCGGGTGGCGAGTGGGTGAGCAGCACGTCGGCGGCGGGCAGTCGCGCGAGCTGCTCGAGCGCCTCGGCCTCGGTCCACTGATTCCCCCCGTGCGGCTGGTAGCGCGGGGAGCCGCCGAAGCCGCTGAAGCTCAGGCCGCCCAGCTCGGCCTGCTCCAGGTGCAAGTCCTGCACCCCGAGGGTCTCCAGGGCGTCCTCGGCGTCGTGGTTGCCCCGCACACCGAGCTTCGGCAGGTCGACGTGCTCCAGCCCGTCGGTCCAGGCGCGCTCTAGGTCGCCCAGCACCAGGATCACCTCGGGGCGGCAGGCTGCGACCAGCTCCGGGATGGGCCGGTGCGGCGGCTCGTCGGCGAGCGCGAGGGCGCGCAGAGCGCCTAGTCCCAGTCGAGCCGGAAGCCTGGATCGCCGGTCAGCTCGGCCACGTCCATCTGCGCCTTCTGGAGCTTGCCGGCGTAGTCCCAGTTGAGCGACTGCCAGCGCGTGAACTGGTCGAGCACCCAAATGCCCGACTGGCGGCTGCCGTTGCCGGACTTGCCGTTGCCGCCGAAGGGCAGGTGCGCCTCGGCGCCGGACGTGGAGTTGTTCACCGAGACCATCCCGGCGCTCACGCGCTCGCGGAACTTGAACGCCGACCGGGGGTCGTTCGTGTAGATCGCGCACGACAGCCCGTAGCCGTGCCCGTTGGCCAGCTCCATCGCCTCGTCGAAGTCGCCGAACGTTGCCACGCCCACGAGCGGCCCGAAGGTCTCGGTCGCGTACAGCTCGTCGTCGGCGGTCACGCCGTCCACGATCGTCGGGTGGCAGAACAGCCCGGCGTCCGGGTCGCCGACGAAGCCGGCGCGGGGGTTGTCGGCCGTGATCCGCCCGGTCGCGCTCGACCCGGAGATCGAATGATGGTCGCGGATCAGCCCGAGCCAGTCGTCGAAGCGCTCCAGGAAGCGTTCGTGGATCATCGGTCCGTAGAGGACCTCGGCGAACGGGTCGCCGATCGCGGCCTCCTCCACCAGCCCGGTGAACCGGCGCATGAACTCGTCGTGCACGGACTCGTGGACGATCACGGTGCCGAGCGAGGTGCAGCGCTGGCCGGCGGTCCCGAAGCCGCTGAACAGCGAGCCCTCCGCCGCCAGGTCGAGGTCTGCGTCGGGCATCACCACCAGCGGGTTCTTGCCACCCAGCTCGAGGCACGGCGACTGCACGTGGCGCCCGCACAGCTCACCGATGCGCGAGCCGACGGCCGACGAGCCGGTGAAGCCGACCTTGTCCACCAGCCGCTCCGAGAGGGCCCGCTCGAGGCCATCGAACGTGGACGGTCCGTCGCACTGCACGAGGTTGAGCACGCCGTCGGGCAGCCCTCCCTGGAGGAACAGCTCGGCGAGCGCCTGACCCAGCGCCGGCGCGTACTCGGCGGGCTTCCAGACCACGGCGTTGCCGCACAGCAGCGCCGGGACGAGGTACCAGGACGGCACCGCCACCGGGAAGTTGCCGGCCGTGACGATCGCCGCGACGCCGACCGGGTTGCGGAACGTGAACAGCTGCTTGTCGGGCAGCTCGCTCGGCACGGTCTGGCCGTACAGGCGGCGCCCCTCCGAGACGAAGAAGTCGCAGGTGTCGATCACCTCCTGGACCTCGCCGAGCGACTCCGGGTACGGCTTGCCGATCTCGCGCGTGAGCAGGCGAGACAGCGCCTCCTTGTTGTCCTCCACCAGGCGTCCGATCCGGCCGATCGCCTTGCCGCGCACCGGCGCCGGGGTGGCAGCCCAGGCGCGCTGCGCCTCGCGGGCGGCGCGGCAGGCGTCGACGAACCCGTCGCTGCCGGTCAGCCATGCCTCGCAGACCAGCTCGTCGAGGTTCGCCGGGTTGCGCGACTCCACGCGCGTACCGCCCTCGCGCACCTGCCCGCCGACGATCGAAGCGACGGTCCTCGTCTCAGTGATGCTCATCGGAGAAGCGTAGCTCCGCGCTAGCCGACGGCGCGCGTGAGGCGGCGGCGCAGCGGCCCCGGGAGCGCGAGGCCGGTGGAGGCCGCGCCCACCGCCAGGCGGCCCCGCCCCCCGCGCGCCACGGCGACCGTCTCCAACCCGGGGTCGCCCGTCGCGAAGCGATCCTTGTAGCCCTCGCCGCCGCGCAGCAGGCGGTACTGCCGCTGGCCGCTCTCCACCGCGTCGCGCACGGTGTGGGCCAGCAGCACCAGGCCGACCGACGTCTGGTCCCATTCCGGGTCGCGGCCGAACTGGTAGTACCAGTCCGCCCCGCCGAAGCGGAAGCCGTACCAGGCGGCCACGGCGCGCCCCTCCACCTCGGCCAGCCAGAGCCGCAGCCAGCCGCGCTGCTGCGCCACGGCGGCAAACTCGTTGTGGAACGCCACGCGGCTGCCGGCCAACGCGCCCGACGACTCGCCTGCCCAGCGCGCCTCGTGCAGCTCGAACAGCGTCGCCAGGTCGCCGGCGAGCCGGGCCGGATCCTCACTGAGCCGGTAGGTCAGACCGTGCTCGCGCTCGAGCTTGCGCTCCTTGCGGCGGACCTGCGAGCGGAAGTTCGAGCTGCGGGTGGCCAGGTACCCGTCCCAGCCGCCGTCGGGAAAGTCCACGACCGGGCTGGCGTCGCGCCGCAGCAGCTTGCCGCCGAGCCGCGCCGCGTGCCCCGCCCCCGGGAGCCGCTCGGCCAGCAGCACGTGGCAGCCGAGCTCGCGGGCGGCACCGGGCAGGGCCGCCTCGGGGCGCCGCTCCCCCGGCTCGCACACCGGGCCGAGCTCGTCGCCTGCGCCGTGTCCGATGAAGCGGGCCACCCGCACCGGGCGCTCGAAGCCGAGGTAGAGCGGCAGGATCGCAACCGCGTCGCCGGCGCCGTCTCGCAGGCTGGCCGTGAGCGGTCGCGCGCCATCACCGAAGTGGCGCCACCAGACGCTCGCCCACTCCCAGGTCGCGAACACGTTGCCCGACAGCTCGCCGAGTCGGACCCAGTCGTCCTCCAAGGACTCGAAAGGCTCCGGGCGGAGCTCGAGTTCGCCCGACTCGGTCAAGCGCCCGTCAGCCGACCTGTGACTCGAGCGCCTCGAGATGGCTCCGCAGCGCCTTGGGCAGGCGGTCGCCGAACTGGGCCAGGTGGTCGCGCACTTGAGGCAGCTGGGCGCGCCACGCTTCCGGGTCGAAGCCGAGCAGCTCGTCCAGGGCCCCGGGGGCCAGCTCCAGGCCCTCCAGCTCGAGCGCGCCGTCCGCCGGCAGGCGACCGATCGGGGTCTCGACGGCCTCGGACTCGTCGTCGCAGCGCCGGAACGCCCAGGCCAGCACCCGGCTGTTCTCCCCGAAGCCGGGCCACAGGAAGCGGCCCTCGTCGTCCTTGCGGAACCAGTTGACCATGAAGATGCGCGGGAGCTGCGCGCCTTCGCGCTCCCCGATCTTCAGCCAGTGGGCGAAGTAGTCCCCCATGTGGTACCCGCAGAAGGGCAGCATCGCCATCGGGTCGAAGCGCAGCGCGCCCACGTCGCCGGCCTGGGCCGCCGTGGTCTCCGAGGCCATGATCGAGCCGAGGAAGACCCCGTGCTCCCAGTCGAGCGCCTCGTGCACCAGCGGGACCACCGAAGCGCGCCGGCCGCCGAACAGGATCGCGTCGATCGGCACGCCGGCGGGGTCCTCCCACTCCGGCGCGATCGACGGGGCCTGGGCGGCTGGCGTCGTGAAGCGCGCGTTGGGGTGGGCGGCCGGGGCGTCGGAGTCCGGCGTCCAGTCCTCGCCGTGCCAGTCGATCGCGTGCGCCGGCGGCTCCTCCGTCATGCCCTCCCACCAGATGTCGCCCTCGTCCGTGAGCGCCGTGTTGGTGAAGATCGAGTTCGCCTCCACCGTCGCCATCGCGTTCGGGTTGGTCGCTTCCCCGGTCCCGGGCGCCACGCCGAAGAAGCCCGCCTCCGGGTTGATCGCGTACAGGCGACCGTCCTCGCCGAACTTCATCCAGGCGATGTCGTCGCCGATCGTCTCCACCTTCCAGCCGGGCAGGGTGGGGATCAGCATCGCGAGGTTGGTCTTGCCGCAGGCCGACGGGAACGCGCCGGCGATGTGCTTCACCTGCCCCTCCGGCGACGTGACCTTGATGATCAGCATGTGCTCCGCCATCCAGCCCTCGTCGTGCGCCATGGCCGACGCGATGCGCAGGGCGAAGCACTTCTTGCCGAGCAGGGCGTTGCCGCCGTAGCCCGAGCCGTAGGACCAGATCTCGCGGCTGTCGGGGAAATGGACGATGTACTTGTCGTCCGCGGCACAGGGCCACGGCACGTCCTCGACCCCCTCGTCGAGCGGCATCCCAACCGAATGCAGGCACGGCACGAACTCCCCGTCGCCGAGCGCGTCGAGGGCGTCCTGACCCATCCGGGTCATGATCCGCATCGATACGACCACGTACGGAGAGTCGGTCAGCTGGACACCCACGTGGGCGATCGGCGAGCCGATCGGCCCCATCGAGAACGGGACCACGTACATGGTGCGGCCGCGCATCGCCCCGTCGAAGAGCTCCGTCAGCTCGGCGCGCATCTCGTCCGGGTCGCGCCAGTTGTTGGTGGGGCCCGCGTCCTCCTCGCGGGGGCTGCAGATGAAGGTCCGATCCTCGACCCGCGCCACGTCGCCGGGGTCGGAGCGCGCGATGTACGAGTTCGGCCGCTCGGTCTCCGAGAGCCGCTCGAAGGTGCCCGCGTCGATGAGCGTCTGACAGAGGTTGTCGTACTCCTCCTGCGACCCGTCACACCAGTGGACGGCGGCGGGCTTTGTCAGCTCCGCGACCTGGTCCACCCAGTCCAGCAGGGTGGTGTTGGTGGTCGCGGTAGTGGTGGCATGGCTCATCGGGGCTGCGTCTTCTCCTGGTCGCTGAAGGAGGTAAGCGTAACCCCGTCTGCCTAGACTGGGGCGCACCGTGACCCGTCTCCGCGAGCATCCGTTCCGAGTCGTGTTGCGCTTCGTGGCGTCCGTGATGATGGTCAGCGGGGTCCTCCTGATCTCCGACGCGGTGGTCACGCTGGCGTGGCAGGAGCCGGTCTCCGCCTACTTCTCGGAGCGCCAGCAGGTGAAGCTCGAGAAGGCGCTCGTCGACCCTCCCGAGCGGGTCGTGCGCAAGGAGCCCCTGCCCGGCGACGCGCTCGGGAAGCTGCTGATCCCGGACATCGGGGTGTCCGAGTACGTGATCGAGGGAACCGATCCGGACGAGCTGCGCAAGGGTCCCGGCCACTACCCCGACACGCCGCTGCCGGGCCAGCGCGGGACCTCGGCGATCGCGGGGCACCGCACGACCTTCGGTGCCCCGTTCCGCAAGCTCGACAAGCTGGACAAGGGCGACCGGATCATCGTGGAGCTGCCCTACGGCACGTTCGTCTACCGCGTGGAGCGCACCCAGATCGTCGACGACAGCGCGCTCTGGGTGACGAGGCGGGTGGGCCACGATCGCCTCGTTCTGACCGCGTGCCACCCGCTGTACTCAGCGGCGCAGCGCATCGTGGCCTTCGCGCGGCTCACCGACCGCCGCCCCGCGAAGGTGCGCAAGAGCTAAGTGACCAGATGAGGGACGGCGGTGTCCTCCACCTGCGACGCGTCCTGTGACTCGAACCACATCATGAGCACGACTAGGAGCACGAGCGAGATGGCGACTACCGCCAACCAGTACACGATCTTTCCCACTATCCGCATCGGGCTGCAAGCATAGGCGGCCGGGCTCAATCTTTTGGACGTATTGCCGACAGAAACTGAAGTGAGACGTCGAGCCGTGATTCTGGCGGGCGGCAAGGGTTCCCGGCTGGGGCCCTACACGACCGTGCTACCCAAGCCGCTGCTTCCCGTCGGCGAGCGCGCGATCCTCGACGTGGTCGTGCACCAGCTGCGCGACTGCGGCTTCGGCGACATCACCCTGGCCGTCGGCTACCTCGCCCACCTCGTCCGCGCGGTGATGGGCGACGGCTCGCGCCACGGCGTGCACATCGGCTACAGCGAGGAGACCGAGCCGCTCGGCACGGTCGGCCCCCTGGCCGAGATCGACGATCTCGACGACACCTTCCTCGTGATGAACGGCGACGTGCTCACCGCGCTCGACTACGGCCACCTGATGGACGTGCACCGCGACTCGGGCAACCTGCTCACGATCGCTTCCCACCGGCGCGTGGTGCGCACCGAGTACGGCGTCCTCCACTTCTCCAACCAGAACGGCAACATGCTGAACGTCTCGGGCTTCGAGGAGAAGCCGGAGATCCCCTACGTGGTCAGCATGGGCGTGTACGTGCTGGAGCCCGCGGCGCTCGACTACATCGAGCAGGGGACCTACCTCGACCTCCCCGACCTCGTGCTCAGGCTGCTCGCGGAGGGCCGCCAGGTGGGGTCATACCTGTACGACGGGTACTGGCTCGACATCGGGCGCCACGAGGACTACGAGAAGGCGCTGATCGAATTCGAACAGCTCCGGCCGATGTTCCTGCCGGAGCGTGAACCACAGACCGGGAACGCAACATGAAAGTACTTGTGACTGGAGGCGCCGGCTACGTCGGAGCCGAGCTCGTAGACGAACTGCTGAACGCCGGCCATGAGGTACGCACGCTCGACGTGCTGCTGCACGGCCAGGACGACGTCTCGTCGCGCCTCGACTCGCTGGGCGTGGACCAGCAGATCGGCGACGTGCGCGACGCGGACGCCCGCAAGCGCGCGCTGGACGGCGTGGACGCCGTAGTGCACCTCGCCGCGATCGTGGGCGATCCCGCCTGCGGCCGCGATCCCGAGCTGTCCAACGCCGTCAACGTCGAGGGCACCCGCGCGCTCGTCGCCGACGCCCGCGCGGCCGGCGTGGAGCGCTTCCTGTTCGCGTCGACGTGCTCCAACTACGGCCGCATGGCCGACCCGACGGTGCCGATCGACGAGACCGGCGAGCTGGCCCCCGTCTCGCTCTACGCGGAGCAGAAGGTGGCGATGGAGAAGTCGCTGCTCGAGGGCGAGCAGAACGGCCTCTCGGCCACCTGTCTGCGCTTCGCGACCGTCTACGGCGTCGGGCACCGCATGCGCTTCGACCTGACCGTCAACGAGTTCACGCGCGACCTCTGGGCCGATCGCAAGCTCGACGTGTTCGGCGAGACCTTCTGGCGCCCGTACGTGCACGTCCGCGACGCGGCCCGCGCGGTCGCGCTGGTGCTGGCCTCACCGGTGGACAAGGTCGCCGGCCGCGTGTTCAACGCCGGCCACTCGGACGAGAACTACCGCAAGCTCGACCTGGTCGAGATCATCACCGAGCGCCTGGGACGCGGTGACGTGGAGTACACGACCCGCACCGAGGACCCGCGCGACTACAAGGTCTCGTTCGAGCGCATCAAGAACGAGCTCGGCTTCGAGCCGGTGCAGCGCGTGCCCTCGGGCATCGACGAGCTGGTCGGCGCCCTCGAGGAGAAGCGCTTCGGCGACCCGTTCTCGCCCCGCTACTCGAACATCGGCTGATGAGCGACGCCCCTCTGATCCCGCTGTTCGACGTCAAGCTCGAGCAGCACCACTTCGACGCCGTCACAGACACGCTGCGCTCGGGCTGGCTGACGATGGGCCCGCGCACGCAGGAGTTCGAGCAGGTCTTCGCCGAGCACCTCGGCTGCAAGCACGCGATCGCGCTGGCCAACTGCACGGCGGCGCTGCACCTCGCCTACCTGGCGGCCGGCGTCGGCGCCGGCGACGAGGTGATCGTCCCGCCCATCACGTTCGTCGCCACCGCCGCGGCCGCGCGCTACTGCGGCGCCGAGCCGGTCTTCGCCGACGTCAAGGGCACCCACGACCTGAGCATCGACCCGGCCGAGGTCGAGCGCCGCATCACGGACCGCACGAAGGCGGTCTGCGCCGTGCATTACGGCGGCTACCCGGCCGACCTGGTTGCGCTGCGCGCCCTGTGCGACGACGCCGGGATCGCGCTGATCGAGGACGCCGCCCACAGCCCCAGCGCGGAGACCGTGGACGATTCGCGCAAGCTCGGGACCTACGGGCTGGCCGGCTGCTTCTCGTTCTTCTCCAACAAGGTCCTGTCGTGCGGCGAGGGCGGCCTGCTCTCGACGGACGACGACGATGTGGCCGCGCAGGTGCGCAGCCTGCGCTCGCACACGCTGACGAGCGGCACCTGGGATCGCCACCGCGGTCACGCGCACGGCTACGACGTGCTCGGCGTGGGCTACAACTACCGCATGGACGAGCCGCGAGCGGCTCTGCTGACCGCTCGCATGACGGGACTCGAGGCCGACATCGCCGAGCGGCGTCGCCTGGTGCACCGCTACCGCTCCCTGCTCGACGGCCTCGACGGCGTGACGGTGCCCTACGAGGACGCCGACGTCGACGTCTCCTCCTGCTACGTCATGCCCGTGGTCGTCGACGACGCCGCCCAGCGCGATCCGCTGCGCCAGTTCATGCTCGACGAGCGCAGGGTGCAGACCAGCGTGCTCTACCCGGCGCTGCACGAGCTGAGCGCCTACACCGACCGCGCGGCCGAGCTGCCGCGCAGCGAGCTGATCGGGCGCGCCGAGCTGACGCTCCCGCTCTTCCCCACGCTCTCCGAGGACGATCAGGATCGCGTGGTCTCAGCGCTCGCGGACGGGGTACAGAGCCTCGCCCGCGCAGGTGCGGCAACCGGCGGCTAAGCCATGTCGACGGCAACCCTGGGCAGGGGCCGTGAACGCGCCGCGACGATCCTGGCGCGGAGCCCGGGGCTCGTGCCGTGCTCGATCGTTTGTGCGGTCCTGCTCTGGTTCGGAGGGGACGAGGGCGGCTTCCGCGGGACCACGTGGATGCCGGCGATGCTGCTGCTGCTGGCGGTGCTGCTCGTCTGTCTCGCCGCCCTTCCGCGCCCGCGACCCGCGCGGGCAGCGCTCGTGGCCGTGCTGCTGCTGGCCGGGTTCGGCGTCTGGTCGCTGATCTCGATCGCGTGGGCGGGCCAGGAGGAGCTGGCCTGGGACGCGGGCAACCGCGCGCTCCTCTACGCGCTGATGCTGGCCCTGTGCGCCCTCTGGCCGATCCGCGGCGAGGCCGCCACGTTCGTCCTGGGAGCGCTGGGGCTCGGCATCGCGGCGATCGCGCTGGTCGAGCTGATCAAGGCGGGCGGGGCGGTCAACGGCATCCAGTACTTCCACGAGGCGCGCTTCGCGGAGCCGGTCGGCTACACCAACGGGAACGTGGCGCTCTGGATGCTGGGGCTGCTGCCCTGCGCGATCCTGGGCGGACGACGGGGCGTCCCCGCGCCCCTGAGGGGCCTGTTCCTCGGCTCAGCCGTCCTGCTCGCCGGCGCGGCGCTGCTCGGACAGAGCCGCGGCTGGCTGATCGTCCTGCCGCCCGTCGCGGTGCTCGCGATCTTGGTGGTGCCCGGCCGCGGGCGCACGATCGTCTCCTTCGCCGCGATCGGCCTGGCGCTGCTGGCCGCGCTGAACCCGCTACTCGACATATACAGCGCGTGGCGCGCCTTCCAGCCGCCCGGCGAGGCCTACGACGCCGGTTTCAGGGCGCTGCTGCTGGCGAGCATCGGCCTGGGCATGGTCGGCACGCTGGTGGCGATGATCGACGTACGCGTCCCGATCTCCGAAGGCACCGCACGCCGGGTCAGCGGGGGCGTCGTGGCGCTGGTGGTGCTGGCGGTCGTGGCCGGCTTCGTGGGCTACGCGGTGGTCGAGCGCAGCCCGATCACCGCGGCGTCCGACGGCTGGACCGAGTTCAAGGAGGGCGGCAGCGACCCGGTCGGCCAGTCAGTGAGGCTCGGGTCGGGCTTCTCCACCTACCGCTACGACTACTGGCGCGTGGCGTGGGAGGAGTTCGAGAAGCGGCCGATCCTCGGCGCGGGCGCCGACAACTTCGGGCGCGCCTACCAGGTGGAGGGCGAGAGCACGCAAACGCCGCGCTTCCCGCACAGCACGCCGCTGGCGGCGCTGTCCGAGACGGGGCTGATCGGGACCTTCCTGATGTTCGGGGCGTTCGTCGCCGGGCTTGTGGCGGCGCTACCCGCCCTGCGGCGCGCCGACCTGGCGGGCGCCGCGGCGGGCACCGGCGTGCTCCTGTTCGGCTACTGGCTGCTGCACAGCTCGCTCGACTGGTTCTGGGAGTTCCCCGGCCTCGCGGGGCCGGCCATCGCCGGCCTCGGGATCGCCATTGGGGTGGCCCGCAGCCAGGCGGAGGAGCCCGCCACGGAGCACTCCCGCCGACCGCTGCTGTCTGGTGCACCGGCGTTCGTGATCGCGGGAGCGTGCGCGCTGCTGCTGGCGGCCTCGGTCGTGCCGCCCTGGCTCGCCGAGCGCGAGCAGCGCCGCGGCGCTGAGCTCGCGAGCACCAATCCCGAGGCCGCCCTGAAGCGCTTCGAGCGGGCGGCGGACCTGAACCCGCTCTCCCCCGTGCCCGACAAGGCCGCCGGGGTCGTGGAGATCCGCAGCGGCAACTACGCGGAGGCTGAGCGCGCGCTGCGCTCGGCGTTCGAGCGCGATCCCGACGACTCCGGGCTCCACCTGCTCCTCGGCGTGGTGGCTTCCAGCGCCGGCAAGCAGGACGAGGCGCTCCGACTGGTCACCGAGGCCCGGCGGATGGCGCCCGAGGACGAGATCACGCCGAGGGTGCTCGCCGCGCTGCGGCGCGGCAGGCGCCTCGACCCCGCGCGGATCGATCGGCTGATCAGGGCGAACGTGCAGCGCCGGATCGGCCCCGAGTGACCGCCCGCAGCGCGGAGCCGTCCGACGGGCCTCCTACTCTCCTGTCGGTGCCAGTTCGGCGCCGCGATGTGTGTACCCCAAAGAGCAAGAAAAGGGCCCAAATAGCGGGAATCGTCGTACACGGACAAAGCGCCCCGAGCCGACCGCACGTAGCTTTGAATAGGTTCTGGGCAAGTTCGAGTAACGAGTGTTAACTTGTTTGACGCGAAGTTGATTCCCGTGTTACCAAAGACGAGAAGCCAGTTGAGCCGCTCATCGACAGGCCGCAGGGACACGGATGAGCAGACAGCTGGACTCAAGACACGGAATCGAGACAAGGAGTTGCTGGTCCAAATGACGCGTTTCAAGAAGCTTTTTGCGGTATTGGGGGCGACCGCAATGCTGGCGCTAGCCGCTCCTGCCGTGTACGCACAGTCCGGCACCGAGGGCTACGGCGGCTCCAATGTCGTCGCTGGCCTCGAGCAGGGCGGCGGCACCGACACCGCTGCTCCGGTTCAGGCCGCGGCGGACGAGGGCGGAAGCCTTCCGTTCACCGGCGCTGACCTCGGCGTGCTTGCCGCGGCTGGCGGTCTGCTGCTCGGCCTGGGCCTCGGCCTGCGCCGGCTCACGCACCGGCCGACCGCCTAACGGCACCTACTACAACCTGATGGGCTTCGAGCCCGGTTGCGGATCCCGCAGCCGGGCTCGAGGCGTTCTGGGGCCCCCCGCACCGCGAGACTGAGTTTGACGTCGATATACGCGGCAAAAGTCAGTCTCGTGGCGGCCCGGGCCGCCTTGCTCGCCGCCGTTGGCCGCGGTTGGGCTATGTGGCGACGCCGCTCGGCTCCGGCGCGCCCTGCAGCTCGGTGACCGACGCCGGCAGCCCGGCACCGGCCCTGAGGCTCTCGTAGAGCGACTCGAAGCGGCTGACCATCAGCGCGATGTCGAACTCGCGGCGGCGGCGCTCACGCGCCCTCTCCCCCATCGCGCGCGCGGCTTCGCGGTCGCCCAGCATGCGCCGGATCGCGGCGGTCAGCCCGTCCACGTCGCCGGCGTCGGCCAGCAGCCCGTGCACGCCGTCGTCGATCAGGTCGGGCACGCCGCCCACGCGCGTCGCGACGATCGGTCGCGCGGACTCCATGAACTCCATCACCGCGAGCGGGCTGCCCTCGAAGTTCGACGACGACACCGCCACGTCCAGTGCCTCCAGCACGTCCGGGACGTCGGAGCGGAAGCCGAGCAGCTGGACCCGGTCGCCCACGCCGAGCTGCTCGATCAGCTCCTCCAGCTTGGGCTTGTCCCAGCCCTCCCCCGCGATCAGCACCCGCAGGTCCGGCAGCTCCGACAGCAGCGGCACGGCGGCACGGATCAGCACGTCCAGGGCCTTCTGGGGCCGCAGCACGCTGACGGTGCCGATCACCGGCGCGTCGGACGGGATGCCCAGCTCGGCGCGCACGTCGGCGCCGCTCGGCGGCGGGGGCGTCGCGATCCCGTTCGGCACGAACAGCACCTTGTGGGGCGCCACCCGCTCGATCTCGACCATCTTGCGGCGATCTGCGCGCGAGACCGCGATGAAGACGCTGCTGCCGCGCCCGATCACCTCCCGGTCGACCAGGCGCCGCACCGGCTGGCCCTCGAACGACCAGGTGTGCTCGTGCGCCACCACCACCGGGACCCGTGCCAGCCGCCCGATCACGGTCCCCCACACGTTCGAGCCGAACATGTGGGCGTGGATCACGTCGAAGCGCTCGCGCCGCAGCATTTGGTAGAGCGGCACCCAGCTGGCCAGGTCGACCGACGAGCCGCGCCCGAGCCCCAAGTAGCGCAGCCCGGCGGCCTGGAGGCGCTGCTCCGCGACCGCGATCGAGCCCACGGACTTCTCCGGGGAGAAGCGGCTGGCGCAGTAGACGCTCTCGAAGCGCTCACGGTCCAGCCGCGTGGCGAGCTCCATCGCCACGCGCTCAGCGCCGCCCGAGGCGACGAGCTGATCGGTCAGGGTGAGGACCTTGAGGCGCCGCGTGTCGCTCATTCGGGCGGCGAAGCCTACCCACTGAGGCAGTCTGTACGGTTCCGCCAGTGGCATCGGAGGGGGTCGCCGCTGACAGCGTGAGCAGAAACGCGGCCTTCGCCGTCGTCGCGCGCATGACCACCGCCGCGATCACGGCGGGTCTGGCGCTGTTCTTGGCCAGGCAGCTCGGCCCGCAGGTGTACGGCTACTTCGCGCTCGCGATGGCGATCGCCAGCGTGGCCGCGTTCCTGGCCGACGTCGGCATCACCGCCGCGACGCCGCGCTTCCTGGCCGAGCGGCGTCACAGCCGGGCGGCGGTGGCAGCCGTGCTCGGCGACGCACTGCGGCTCAAGGTGGCGGCGGCGGTGCCGGTGTCCGTGGCCCTGTTCGCGCTGGCCGGTCCCCTGACGAGCGCGTTCGACGCCCCCGAGGCGGCCTGGGCGCTGCGCGGCATGTCGATCGCGGTGTTCGCCCAGGGGCTGTTCCTGTTCGTGCTGGGCGCGTTCGAGGCGCTCGGTCGGATCTCGAACAACCTGCGCATCGTGGCGTTCGAGAGCGTGCTGGAGGGGACCTCGATCGTCGCCCTCGTGCTGCTCGGCGGCGGCGCCGCCGGCGCGGCGTTCGGGCGCGCGATCGGCTACACGATCGGCGCGGGCATCGCGCTCGGTTTCATCTGGAAGCTGGTCGGCGCACCCCGCTTCGGCGCTGGCGACGTGAGCGGCCTGCGCGCGCGTGACATCGCACGCTACGCGGGAGCGCTACTGATCATCGACGCGCTGTTCCGGGCCTTCGCGCAGATCGACGTGCTGCTGATCGGGGCGATCGTCGGCGGCGGCCGCGCCGTCGGCCTGTTCGACCTGCCGATGCAGATCGCCTGGTTCTTGCACTACCCCGCCGGCGCGGCGTCGACGGCGGTGGCCCCACGGCTGGCCCGCCGACCCGGAGCGGAGCCGGACGTGGAGCTGTTCGGCACCGCCCTGCGCTACATCACTGCGCTGCAGGGGATCTTCCTGGCGCCGATCATCGTCTGGGCGGAGCCGATCATCGTGACCCTGCTGGGCACGGAGTTCCGTGAGTCGGCCGACGTGCTGCGCGCGCTGGCGCCGTTCGTGCTGCTCTCGGGCCCGGCTCTGCTGGCGTCCTTGGGTGTGAACTACCTGGGCGCGGCGCGCAAGCGCGTGCCGCTGGCGGTCGTGGTGCTGGCCGTCAACGCGATCATCGACATCATCCTGATTCCCAAGATCGGAATAGTTGCAGGCGCCATCGGAACGGACGTTGCCTACGCTATCTGGGTGCCCGCCCATCTCCTGATCCTGCGTCAGCTGATCGCGATGCCGCTGGGGCCCCAGTGGCTCGCGTTCGCGCGCGCGATCGCCTCGGCCGGCGTCGCGTGCCTGCCACTGCTCGCGCTCGGCACCGATCCGGGCGTCGTCGTACTGGTGCTGGGCGTGGCGATCGCGTGCGTCGTATACGTCCTTGCATTGAGGCTCAGTGGTGAGCTCTCACGTGCCGATATAAACCGCATGCGTGAGGTAATAAGCCGGCGTTTTGCATGGGCAGCGCCGCGATGAACAAGCAACCCTCCATCAAGCGAGCCGCCGGCGGCCACTCGGTCCCGGTCGAGGCGCAGCTCGGACCCCTGACCTACGTCAAGGAACAGGCGACCGAGCGCGCGGACCTCGATACCGCGCTGGCACGGATCCCGGAGGCCGACGCCTTCTTCGACCGCCAGCTCAAGCGGATGGCGCCGTTCTTCAAGTTGGAGCCACCCGCGACCGTGCTCGACGTGGGCGCCGCGCAGGGCGTGTCGCTCACGGCGCTCGCCAAGCGCGGCTTCCACGCCGTGGGCGTCGAGCCGTGGGAGCCCGCGATCGCGGTCAGCCGCGAGCTCGGCCGCGAGACCGGCTACGAGCTGCGGATCAAGCCCGGCGTCGCCGAATCGATTCCGTACGAGGACAACTCGGTCGACTTCGTCAACGCCTACTCCGTGCTCGAGCACGTGGACGACCCCGATCAGGTGTTCCGTGAGGCCTACCGGGTCCTCAAGCCAGGCGGGGCGTTCTTCTTTTCAACCACGAGCGCCCTTGGCCCCCGCCAGGGCGAGATCGCTGGATTCCCGCTGTTCCCTTGGTACCCGCCGCCCCTACAGCGCAGGATCATGAGCTGGGCGACGGAGCATCGACCGGCCCTGGTCGGCAACACGACCAGGCCCGCGATCCACTGGTTCAAGCACCGCAAGGTGCGCGCTTCCCTCCACCAGGCAGGCTTCGCCGAGGTCGTAGACCGCTGGCAGCTGCGCAAGGGAGAGAAGGGCGGCAGGCGAGGTCGGCTGATCGACAGCGCTGCCACGAACCGGGGGATGCGCCTGCTGGGCGATATCGCCGAGGGCGGCATGGAATACCTGGCGATCAAGCGCTGAGCCGGGGCGCTGCTGCGTGGCTCGGCCACCGGCCGCGGCGGTAGCGCTCCTCACAGCAACTGCGATCACGCTCGGCGCCTGCGCCGGCGACAGCTCGGGCGACGACGACGGCGCCCAAGCCGCGCGTTCCGGCCCGTGCGACCGCGTGGCGGCGCCGCGCGGGTCCGACTCCAACCCGGGCACCCTGAAGCGGCCGTTCAGGACCACACAGCGGCTGGTGGACTCGCTGCGCCCCGGTCAGACCGGCTGCCTGCGCTCCGGCACCTACTTCGGCCCGACCATGATCCGTCGCGCCGGCGAACCGGGACGCCCGATCACGCTCCAGCCGCGCCCGGGCGAGAGCGCACGGGTGGTGGGCCGCGTCGTCGTCACCCGGCGCGCCTCGCGCGTCGTGGTGCGCAGGCTGTACCTCGACGGACGCAACCGCGGGGACGTGCCCAGCCCCACGGTCAACGGCCGGCGCATCCTGTTCGTCGACAACGACGTGACGAACCAGCACACCACGATCTGCTTCGCCCTCGGCCACGAGCGCTACGGCACGGCGCAGCGGGTCACGCTCCAGCGCAACCGCATCCACGACTGCGGCGCTCTGCCGCCAACCAACCTCCACCAGGGCGTCTACGTGGCCGTGGCGCGCGACACGCGCGTGGTCGGCAACTGGATCTACAACAACGCCGACCAAGGCGTGCAGCTCTACCCGGACGCCCGCCGCACCTACGTGGCCGGCAACGTGATCGACTCCAACGGCGAGGGGCTGATCTTCGGCGGCACGCGCTGGTCGGCCGCCCGCGACAACCTCGTCGAGGGCAACGTGATCAGCAACTCCCGGCTGCGCGACAACGTCGAGTCGCACTTCGACGGCCCCGTGGGCACGAACAACGTGATCCGGCGCAACTGCATCGGCGGCGGCGTGCGGGACTCCGGTGCCGGCGGCATCATCACCCCGGAGTTCGGGTTCGACGCGATCAACAACCTGCTCGGCGCTCCCGCCTTCAGGGGCGGCGAGCCGTTCGACTACCGGCTCGTGCCGCGCAGCCCCTGCGCGAGGGTGTTCAAGGGCGACCTCGAGCGCGTGCCGGGGCCAGGTCGCCCGCCGCCGACCGACGGCTGAGCTCGAGCATCACCGGGCAGAGGGCCATCAGCAGCCAGAGCTGCTTGCTGTACTCGCGTGAGACGAAGAAGTCCGCTGCCAGCAGGCCGACGAGCGCCACGAACAGCGCCCGCGCGAGGACCTCGATCTGCCGGTCGCCCGAGCGTTCGGCGCGTTTAGCGGCGAGGACGGTGCAGCCCAGCGAGAACACGACCACCCCCAGGAACAGCAGCAGGCCGATGATGCCCAGCTCGGCGAGCACGCCGAGATAGGTGTTGTGGGCGACCTTCGGCTCGTCGACGATGAAGTCGTCGCGCACGAGCGCGCCGGGCTCGAGCAGGTAGTGGATCGACGAGATCGGGAAGTTGCCGGCACCGATGCCCCGGATCGGCTCGTCCTCCACCATGCGCCAGCCGACCTTCCAGATGTCCACCCGCCCGGTGCCGCCGCCGAGGCCCGTGACGCGCTCGACCGCCGCCGCCGGCGCGAGAAAGGCGAAATAGGCGACCGTAATGGCCGCCGCTGTGAGCGCGGCGGCGAGCACGGCGCCGCGGTGCTTGCCGCCCATGAACACGGCGGCGATCAGCGAGGCGCCGAGCGCGATCAGGCCGCCACGCGACAGCGTCAAGAAGACCGCCAGGCCGCAGAACGGGACCGCGAGCGCGGCACCCACCCGCATGATCGGTCGTCCCTTCATCGCGGCGAACAGCGCCGCGGCGAGGATCCCGCCGGCCACGAACGCGGCGGCCGTCTCGTTGGCGTCGCCGCCGGCGCCCGAGAGGCGCCCGATGTCCCCCTCGGGGGCTGGGCTGACCATGCCGTAGGCGGCTGACATCAGCGCGCCCAGCACGAAGCTCGCCAGCACCCAGACCAGCTGCTCGCGTGTGCGCACGCCGGCGAACACGATCAGGAACAGGAATGCATTCGGGAGATAGCGGGTGGCCGCGTCGAGGGCGGCCGCCGGGCTCTCCGCCCAGAGGGCGCTGAGGCCGGTCCACGCCACCAGCAGGATCAGCACGAACAGGAAACCCTGATGGCTGAAGATGCGCTGGCGCTGCGCCTGGTCGCCGGCCGTGATCAGCGCCAGCCAGGAGAGCATCAGGATGATCCCCAGCAGCTTCGGGGCCGACAGGCTGCCCTGCGCCTCAGAGGCCAGCAGCGTGTCCAGGAAGGTGAGGACGGCGAAGATGCAGATGCCGGCCGTCAGGTCGGCCATCGCGACGACCAGGAACAGCACACCGAGCGTCAGCCCGATCGCCAGCGGCGGGCTGTAACCCGCGACCACGCCGACCAACAGCGCGGACGCGAGCAGGGCCGCCGTCAGCAGCCTCGTCGGCAGCTCAGCCCGTGCGGTCAACGGGCCGGTGACTCAGCGCTCGGCTGAGGAGGTCGGCGTTGGCGGCGACTCGGCGGAGGACGACGAGGAGGAGGTCTTCTGCTCGAAGTTCACCAGCCAGTCCGACTGCGCGTTGCGGCGCCGCTGCGCCTCGCGGTAGTAGCTCGACTCCTCCGGGCCGGGGCCGCCGACGACCACGAAGCCGGCCGGGCGGATGTTGTTCTGCTCGAGCAGATCACCCAGGTGCGCGAGCTGAGTCAAGTTGCTGGAGCCCAGGCGGGTCACGATCACCACGTCGTCGACCTGGCGGGCCAGCGGCATCGCGTCGATCACCTGCGTGAGCGGCGGCGAGTCGAGCACCACGTAGTCGGCCAGGCGCTTGGCGTCCTCGAGCAGCGCTTCGGCGGCCGGCAGCGAGAGCACCTCGGCCAGCCAGTCGTCGGCGCGATCGACCAGCAGCGCGCAGAGGTTGTCGCCGAAGGGCGGTGCCAGCACCAGCGCGTCCTCGAGCGCCACGTTGCCGAGCAGCACGTCCCCGATGCCGACCCGCGCGCGCACGCCGAGCGCCTCGCCGACGGTCGGACGGCGGAAGTCGGCCTCGATCAGAATCACGCGGTTGCCGGCGAGCGCCAGCGACGACGCGAGGTTGATCGCGGTCGTGGTCTTGCCCTCCGAGGGCGACGGGCCCGTGACGAGGATCGAGCGGCTGTTGCCGTCCTCGCGCCGCTGGGCCGCCAGCATCGTGCGCAGCGTTCGGAACGACTCGAGGGTCGCCGCCGACAGCTCACCGGGCGGCAGGGCACGGCGCTCGCGCTCGCGCGGTCCGATCCCGAGCCGGCGCTTGCCGAGCGTGAAGGTGGGCGCCCGCTTCTCCTTGGGCACACGCGCCAAGATGGGCAGGCTGTAGAGCTCGCGCAGCTGCTCCTCGCGGCGCAGCCGCGGGTCCAGCGCGCTCATCGCGAAGGCGCCGCCGACGCCGATGATCAGCCCGGCGAAGAAGCCGGCGAGGATCGTCAGCATGGGCCGCGGGGAGAAGGGCGACGCCGGCGCGTCAGCACGTGTCTCGACCCGCATCGTGGGGTCGCCGGCCGCCCGGACTCCCTGCAGGTCCGCGATCTGGTTGAGCAGCGCCTCCGTCGGCTCGCCGGCCTCCTCGGCCTCCTGCACCTGTTCGCGCAGGCCCGCGACCAGCTTGTCGACCTCGGAGCGCACGACCGCCGAGCGCTCCGCCACCACGCCAGTGGCAAAGCCGTTCGCGATATCCCGCGCCAGGTCGGGAGAATCCGCTACGGCCGTGACGGCAACGATGTTGCTCTGCGCGATCGGCTCCGCGGTGACCTGCGACTTCAGCGCCTCGGCCGACTCCTCTAGACCGAGCTCGCGCTTGACGCGCTCGGCCACGTTGAGGTTGGTCACCAGGCGGGAGGCGGTCTCCACGTCGCGGGTGGGATCGCTCGACTCGCGGATCAGCGGAAGGCTCCCGAGCGTCGGGTCGTCCCTGCTGGCTGGTAGAACCAGGAGGTCGGCTTCAGCTTTGTACTTCTCCGTGGCGACGGCCAGGTAGGCGGCCGCCATGAGGGTGGTCGTAAGCGTGATGAGGGCGATCAGCCCAAGGCGCTCACGGACCGTCCGGTAGTAGCGCTCGAGGCCTGAACTGCCCGCCTCGGGCCGACGCCAACCCATGCCCGCCGAGTCACGAGCCGCTTGTGTATCGGCCGGATTCATGCGACTACTATGAAAGCAGCCCTGGAAGTGTTTGTGCCTCGATCAACGCCGTCACGATCGCTGCCGATACTAGGTCCCGACGCTATATGACGATCGTTCGTATCCACGTTGCTTCCATAATCGGCCTGGCAGCCCTGCTTCTTGACCCCGCTGTCGCCGCGGCGGCGCCAAGCGCCGATGGATTCGTGGGAGACGGCGCCCGGCTCGTCATCTTCGCCTTTGGCGCGATCGCCATCGCGGCGGTCGTGGCCGCGGCGATCGAAGTGACCTTCCGCACCATGCGCGAGGGCAAGTGGAGCGGCGACACCGCTCCGGTGCTCAGCGCGCTCGCCGCGCAGCGCTACTACACGCGCGTGCTCTACGGCCTGGCCCCCGCGGCGGTGGCCTCTGCGATCGCGCTGGTGCGCGGCGTGAGCGTGTCGGCCGTCGTGTTCCTGTTCGCGGTCATGACGATCACCGCGACCGCGCTGCGCGCCAACCCGCGCCCCCTGCACCTGATGCCGATCGCACGGGTCGCGTTCAACGCTTTCGTACCCGCGGCGGGCATCGCCGTCGCGCTGATCCCCGGCGCCTTCGGCGAGTCGCTGATCGGCCCCCACACGGCAGTCGCGGCCCTGGCCGCCGCCGTCACCACCACCTTCATGGCGGACTGGCTGGAGACCCGCTTCGAGACCGACCGTCCCGTGTGGACCGCCGTGATCGGCAGCGCGTCCTTCGCCAACAAGCTCGCCTCCGAGATCGAGGACACCGGCATCCGCGGGTACAAGGTCGTCGGCTACATCGGCGAGGAGCTCGGCGGTCAGACCGCACGCGTGCCGTGGCTGGGGTCGCTGGACGACGTGCGCTCCGCCGTGCGCCAGGAGTCGATCGACCTGCTCGTGATCGCACCCGGCAGCCGCCGGCTGGAGATCTTCGAGCGCGCCGCCCGCGAGTGCCTGGACCTGCAGGTGAGGATGATCGAGGCGACCGCGCTCTACGAGGGCCTGCTCGGACACGTCCCGATCGGCACGATCAACTCGGCGTGGTTCCAGTTCATCATGCACCCGCGCTACTCCCCCTCCTCCCCACTCTCCAAGCGAGCGCTCGACCTGTTCGTGTCGGGCCTGATGCTGCTCGGAGCGGCGATTCCGATGCTGCTCTGCGCGCTCGCGGTGAAGCTCGAGGATCGCGGGCCGGTGTTCTACCGCCAGCGGCGCGTCGGCGAGGAGGGCCGCGAGTTCGACATGCTGAAGTTCCGCATGCTGCGCCCGGATGCCGATGACCTCTGGGGCTCGATGAACGAAGAGGAGATGCTCACCCGCACGGGGCGCTTCATGCGCAAGACGCACTTCAACGAGCTGCCGCAGCTGTGGCAGGTGTTCAGGGGCGAGATGAGCCTCGTGGGGCCCCGTCCGGAGCCGCCCCAGCTCGTTAACGAGCTGTCAGGGCTGGTTCCCTACTATGAGCGCCGCGCTCTGGTCAAGCCGGGCTTGACCGGGTGGGCGCAAGTGCGCTGTGGATACGCGGGCAGCCGTTTCGGAACCGCGTGGAAGATGTGCCACGACCTCTACTACATCAAGCACCGGTCCGCCGCCTTCGACCTGCTGATCCTGCTGCAGACGGTGCACGTGCTGGTCGAGCGCGACCGGGAGGAGCAGCTCCCGGCCAAGGACTTCATCCTCGGCGAGACCGTCGAGTTCGTCGGGCACTGACGCCCGGCAGCGATCAGGGGACGCGATGCAGGTCGACGTAAGCGTGCTGACGCCCGTCCTCAACGAGGAGGAGCACATCCGTGACGCCGCGGCGAAGATGCTCGCGCAGCGCTTCGACGGCACCATCGAGTTCGTCTTCATCGACGGCGCCTCGAGCGACCGCACCGTGGAGATCCTGCGCGAGCTCCAGGAGACAGACGCGCGCATCCGCATCTTCGAGAATCCCAGGCGCAGCACCCCGGTGGGCCTCAACATCGGTCTCGCGGAGGCGCGTGGCGCGTACATCGCGCGCATGGACGCGCACACGCTCTATCCCGAGGACTACCTCGCGCGCGGCGTCGAGCGCCTGCGGCGTGGCGGCGCGGACCACGTGAGCGGCCCCCAGCTGGCGCGCGGCGCCGGAACCTGGTCGCGCCGGGTGGCGCTCGCCCTGGAAACCCCGCTCGGCCGCGGGGGCGCGCAGTTCCGCCAGGCGTCGGAGGGCGAGATCGAGGTCGACAGCGGCTTCACCGGCATCTGGCCGCGGGCGGTGCTCGAGGCGCACGGCGGCTGGCACGAGGACTGGCCCAACGACCAGGACTCCGAGCTGGCCGCGCGCATACGCGGCGGCGGCGGGCGCATCGTCTGCCTGCCGGAGATGAGCGCCCAATACATCCCCCGCAACAGCCTCACCGGGCTCGCCCGCCAGTACTGGCGCTACGGCGTCTACCGCGCCAAGACCTCCGGCGCCCACCCCGACAGCATGCGCCGCTCGCACCTGTTCGCCCCTTCGCTCGCGCTGTCGCTGGCGGCCGCGATCCTGCCCCTCGGCGGCCTGCGCCGGCTCGGCCGGACCGCCTTTGCGCTCTGGTGCGCGGTCGTCGTGGGAGTGGCCAGCGCGGCCGCGTGGCGGGCCGACGCTTCGCCTGAGCTCGACGCCAGCGCGGCCGACCTGGCCACGCTGCCGGCGGTCTTCGGCGCCATGCACCTCGCGTGGGGCTTCGGGTTCCTTTTCGGCTGCGCGCGCTTCGGGCCACCGCTGCGGGCCTTGCGCCAGCTGGCGCGGCGGAGCGCGGTGTGAGCGGGCAGCCCCCGCTGCGAGTCGCGGTCTACGCGGACAACTGGTACCGCCCCACCGCCGACGGCGTCTACGCGGACCGCTCGCTCGTCCTGTTCATCGCCGGGGTCGCGGCCGCCGCCGACCACACTGTCCTGCTCGGTCAGCTCGATCCGAACCTGCCGCGCGCCCACTACCGGGTGCCCGACCACGTGGACTTCGTCGGCCTGCCCTCGTACCCGAGCATGCTGAGCGCGCGCGCCCCGCTGGCCATGCTGGGCTCGCTGCGCCGCTTCTGGCGCGTGTTGGATCAGGTCGACGTGGTCTGGCTGCTTGGCCCCCACCCGCTCTGCCTCGCGTTCGCGGCGCTGGCGGGGCTGCGGCGCAAGCGGATCACGCTCGGTGTTCGCCAGGACTTCCCCACCTACGTGCGCACCCGCCACCCCGGCAAGCGACTCGTGCACCTGGCCGGCGACCTGCTCGAGGGCTCCTACCGGCTGATGGCGCGCCGCGCGCCGACGGTCGTCGTCGGCCCCGACCTGGCCGCCAACTTCCGGCGCGCCCGGCACCTGCTGCCGATCTCGGTGTCGCTGGTGCGGGACTCGGACATCGCCGACCCCGGCGAGGCCGCCGGCCGCGCCTGGAACGGCGAGCGGACGGTGCTGAGCGTCGGCAGGCTCGAGACCGAGAAGAATCCGCTGCTGCTGGCCGACGTCCTGGCGCTGCTGACCCGGAACCCTGCGCAGGCGGCCGAGCCGCCTGCTTCGGGCCTCGAAGGAAACGCCTGGCGCTTCCAGATCTGCGGCGAGGGCCCGCTGGAGGGCGAGCTGCGCGAGCGTCTGCGCGAGCTTGGCGTGGAGGACCGGGCCGAGCTGCTCGGCTACCTGCCCATCCACGGCGGGCTGATGGACCGCTACCGCGGTGCCAACGCGTTCCTGCACATCTCCTGGACAGAGGGCATGCCGCAGGTGCTGCTCGAGGCATTCGCGGCCGGCACCCCGGTCGTGGCCACCGCCGTCGGCGGCGTGCCCGAGGCCGCCGGCGACGCGGCGCTGCTGATCCCGCCCGGGGATGCGGACGCCGCCGCCAGCGCGCTGGCGCGCATCGCGTCCGAGCCGGAGCTGCGCCGACAGCTGGTCACGCGGGGCATCGAGCGTGTCCGTGGACGCACCCTGGAGGCCGAAAGTGCCCGCGTAGCACGGTTTTTGGCCGATCCGGCCGGTTCCGTCCAAGCCGGCTGATAGTCCTTCCGCCCACAGGTTTGCCGAATCGTCCCGATCCTCGGGGCGAACGGGGGATCCATCTATTGGGGCTAATCGCCTGCTCGTTCAGGCGACGCGCTGCTCTCAGGCGCGAGCCCGTCAGCTAACCCCGTAGGCCGTCAAAAGGGAGAGCCGTTTGAGACACGCCAGGATCGTGTTGTTCGTTGGGCTGCTCGCGTCGTTGGCCATTCCGGCCGTCGCCGTCGCGGGCCCCGAGGACCGCATGATCCAGAAGATCAACAAGGCGCGCAGCAGCCAGGCCGGCCTCCCGCCGCTGCGCACCGCTCCGGCGCTCGAGCGCTCCGCCGGGGCGTTCGCGCGCTGGCTGGTCGCCCACCAGGAGCTCGAGCACCGTCCCTCGGTCTCGACCAACCGCGCCTACCCGCACTGCGGCGAGGCGCTGGCACTGCACTTCTCGCTCCAGGCTCAGATCGGCTCCACGGTGAAGGCCTGGCTGGGGTCACCGGCCCACCGGGCGCTGGTGCTGACCAGCTCGATGAACCTGGTCGGCGTCGGGCATGCCCGTGGCCGGCTCGCGGGACGCCCGCGCACCGTCTGGGTCGTGCAGGTCGCAGCGCGCCGGCGCTGAGCCTCAGTGCGCCGGGCGCTCCGTGCGGCCGTGTACAACCGCGGGCCGCTTGGCGGGGGCACGCTCGGGCGGCACGCGCTCGTCGCGCGTACGTCCCAGCCCGAGCTCGCGGTTGAGCGTCGCGGCCGTGAGCACGATCAGCCCGGCCATCAGGAACAGCGACGCGACCACCTCCGCAGGCTCGTCGATCCCGATGCCGACGATGTCGCCGGCCACGGCGAGGGCGAACATGAGCGCCCCGAGGGCGAATAGCACAACCGCCATGCGCTCCTCTAGCAGCACATCGCGGAAAGACCATGCGAACAGCGCCAGCGGGAGCCCGTACAGCAGGAAGATCAGATCGTCCGGGCGCTCTACCCCCGGCACGTCGGTCAGGAACTGCAGGTTGTGTCCGATCGTCTCGTGGAAGGCCAGCAGCTCGTCAGCGGCGAGGTAGGCGAGACCGATGGTCGCGTAGCCGTAGAAGCGTCTACGCCGCGCGTCCGCGCCGGCCGCGTGCAGCAGCAGCCAGGTCATCAGCGCCACAGTCGCGGCGGCCACCAGCCCGGCCGAGCTCAACTTGTCGGGGATCGGCCGCGACTCCTCGTCGGCGTAGATCGTGAAGGTGTCGAGCACCTTGACCTTGTAGATCAGCCCGGTGCCCTCGTAGGGCACGAGCGGCGGGCCCTTGCCCTTGGCCTGAACCTCGTAGACGGACGGCGCGAGCGCCACCAGCACCGCAAGCAGAACCAGGATGACGGCGGCGGCAGCTATCGCACGCTTCCATGCGACTGACAGGCGTACCCCCATTACACCTTTTTAACACAGGCTCGCGGCGCCGCAATCGGCTATTGGTCCGGGCGGCGCGGCACGAGCACGGCTCGCTTGAACTCCGCCACCAGCGTGCCGTCCTCCTTGAACACACGCGTGTGCACTCGCACGATGCCGCGGTCGGGCTTCGACTCCGACGCGCGGACATCGAGCACTTCGCTCTCGGCGAACAGCGTGTCGCCGTGAAAGACCGGGGCCGGGTGCGAGAGCTCCTCGGTCGCGAGGTTGGCGATCGCCTTGCCTGATACGTCGGCCACCGACATCCCGAGCGCCAGCGAGTACACGAGCGGCCCGACCACCACATTGCGGCCCTGCTGGGACTGGCGCGCGTACACGTCGTTCAGGTGCAGCGGATGGTGGTTCATCGTGATCAGGCAGAACAGGTGATCGTCCGCCTCCGTCACGGTCTTGGCGGGCCAGTGCTTGTACACGGCCCCGACCTCGAACTCCTCGAGGTAGCGCCCGTACTCGCGCGCCCCTGAGGCCTCGCGGGCCGCCTGATCGGTCTCGATTGCGTTCGTGGCTTCGGTCATCGGGCGGGCAATCCTAGCCGGTCCGGCCGGTCAGCCAGGCCAGATCCGGGAGCCGCGCAGCCGGCGCATCGTGCGCGACACCTTCATCCGAAAGCGACGCTCGTCGTCGCCGTGGTAGACCCCGATCCGGGGCCAGGCGAGCGGGCGCGGGCGCGGCAGGCGGGCCGGCAGCGTGCCCGCGGCGGAGTAGCCGGCGGCCCCGGCCGCGGCCACCACGCGCTCGTCGTGGTCGCCGTAGGGGTAGGCCAACGTCGGGCAGGGGCGCCCCAGGCGCTGTTCGACCGTCGCCCGCGACTCCGCCAGCTCCGAGCGCAACGCCTCGTCGTCGAGCGTTGTCAGGTGCGGGTGCGTGCGCGTGTGCGAGCCGACCTCCCAGCCGGCGTCCGCGAGGCCGCCGAGCTGATCCCAGGACATCGGCAGCAGCTCCCGCTCGTGCTCGCCGCCGATCCAGTTGTCGATGCCAGCCCACGAAAGCGGGCGCTCGGGCGTGTCCAGGTAGGCGGTCGGCGCGTACACGGTCGCGGGGAACCCGACCGCGTCCAGGATCGGCTTGCCCAGCTCGAGCACGGACAGGTAGGCGTCGTCGAAGGTGATCGCCACGGTCTTCGGCGCTGGCGCGCGCACGGCGTCCGCGAAGGTGGCGCCTTGGTATCCGGCGCGTGCGAGCAGCTCCAGCTGCCGCTCGAAGGCGGCCGGGGTTACCGACAGCGGCGCGGGGAAGCGCTCGCTGACGGCGTGGTAGCAGAGAACGAGCACGTCCGGCATCGCGCGAACGATAGATTGAGCGCCCGATGCGAAATCCCCGCGACTTCTTCAAACCGCTTGCCGTCGATGCGCCGGAGCCGCTCCGCGAGGTGCCCTTCAAGCCCTCGCGGATGATCCACTTCATGGACTTCTCGAACGAGAAGATGGCCGCCAAGGCGCCCGACATCGCGCGTCAGAGCGACATCCTGCTCGGCAACCTCGAGGATGGCGTCCCGGTCGACCGCAAGCAGGCGGCGCGCGAGGCCCTGATCGACGCCGCTCGCAACGCGGACCTCGGCGACACGGCGCTGTGGACGCGCGTGAACAGCCTCGAGAGCCCGTGGGTGCTCGACGACCTGACCGAGCTGGTCACCCGTATCGGGGACCGGCTCGAGGTGATCATGGTGCCCAAGGTCGAGGGGGCATGGGACATCCACTACGTCGACCGGCTGCTCGCCCAGCTCGAGGCGAAGGCCGGCCTCGACCGGCCGCTGCTGGTGCACGCGATCCTCGAGACCTCCCAGGGCGTGGTGAACCTCGAGGAGATCGCCACCGCCAGCCCGCGCATGCAGGGCATGAGCTTCGGCCCGGCGGACCTGGCCGCCTCGCGTCGCATGAAGACCACCCGTGTGGGCGGCGGCCACCCGGGCTACCGCGTGATCGAGGACCCCGATCCCGCCGACCCCGAAGCCCCGCGGCCGACCGCGCAGCAGGACCCGTGGCACTACTCGATCGCGCGCATGGTCGACGCGTGCACCAGCGCCGGGATCCTCCCGTTCTACGGCCCCTACGGGGACATCAGGGACCTGGCCGGCTGCGAAACCCAGTTCCGGGCTGCCTTCCTGCTCGGGTGCGTCGGGGCATGGTCGTTGCACCCGGCTCAGATCGACATCGCCAAGCGGGTGTTCTCGCCCGATCCCGAGGAGGTCGCCTTCGCGAAGAAGGTGATCGAGGCGATCCCGGACGGCCGCGGGGTGCACATGATCGACGGCAAGATGCAGGACGACGCGACGTGGAAGCAGTGCCGCGTGATGGTGGACCTGGCCGAGCAGCTCGCCGCCAAGGACCCGCAGCTGGCCGAGGCGTACGGCTTCGAGCCCGTCGGGGCCTAGGGCCGCGCGCCGCCTGTAGGGTTCCGCGCCGCCCATGCGCTTCTACGAATACGAGGCTCGGGAGATCGTCAAGCGGGCCGGCATCCCGGTGACCGACTTCGGGTTCGCCACCAGCCCCGAGGAGGCGCGCGCGATCGCCGAGCGCATCGGCGGGCCGACCGTGATCAAGTCCCAGGTGCTCACCGGCGGCCGCATGAAGGCCGGCGGCGTCCAGTTCGCGGACACGCCCGACGAGGCCGCCCAGCACGCGCAGGCGATCCTAGAGCTCGAGATCGGCGGCCACATGCCGCGCGGCGTGCTCGTGGACCCGCGCGCACAGGTCAAGCAGGAGTACTACGCCGGCGTGGTCTGGGACGGCACGCGCAAGCGGCCGCTGATGCTGTTCAGCGACATGGGCGGGATCGACATCGAGCAGGTGGCCGAGGAGCACCCCGACCACGTGGGACGGGGCCACTTCTCGAACCTGCTGCCGTTTTCGGACTTCCAGGCCAAGCAGGTGATCGCTGCTGCCGGCGTCACCGGCAGCGCGCTCAACCGGCTCACGCCGATCCTGGCGCGGCTGGCGCGGCTGTTCCGCGAGCGCGACATGACGCTGGCGGAGATCAACCCCCTGGCACAGCTCGAGGACGGCTCCTTCGTGGCCCTGGACGCGCACATGGAGATGGAGAACGAGGGAATGCCGCGCCAGCAGGGGCTGCTGCGCGAGCTGGGCATCGGCGCAGACGAGGGCACCCGCGAGGGCGAGCCGACGCCGTTCGAGGCCGCCGTCGAGGCGATCGACGCCGCCGACCACCGCGGCGTCATCCAGGGCAAGGACTCCGGCTTCCACGGCAACCTCGGGCTCGTGATCGGCGCGGGCGGCGGCTCGCTCACGCTGACCGACGCGGTCCGCTCGCACGGCGGCGAGCCGGCCAACTACTCCGAGATCGGCGGCAACCCGTCGGTCGCGAAGGCGTGCGGCCTGGCGAAGCAGGTGCTGCTCAAGGACGGCGTGGAGAAGATCGCCGTGATGATGTCGATCGTCTCGAACACCCGCGTGGACATCGTGGCGCGCGGAGTGATCAAGGCCTGCCTCGAGCTGGACAAGGACCCCGCCGAGACCATCGCGATCTTCCGCATCCCGGGCGCCTGGGAAGAGGAGGGCGCGAAGATCCTGAACGCCTACGGCGTCGAGTACTGCGACCGCTCGGTGTCCATGCACGAGGCGGCCGGCCGAGCCGTGGCGAAGATCCAGGGGGCCCCGGCATGAGCATTCTCATCGACCAGGACACCACCTTCATCGTCCAGGGCATCACCGGGCGCGAGGCGGTCAACCTCACGCGCGAGTGCCTCAGCTACGGGTCGAAGATCGTCGGCGGGGTCACCCCGGGCCGCAAGGGCCGCGAGGTGCACGGCGTGCCGGTCTTCGACACGGTTCAGCAGGTGGTCGAGCACAACGGCGGGAGCGTGCCGGACGGGTCGGTGGTCACGGTTCCTCCGGCCTTCACCAAGGACGCAGTGCTGGAGGCGATCGACGCGGGGATCGGCCTGATCGTCGTCGTCACCGAGCGCATCCCGCGCGGCGACGTGGCGCAGATGGTCGAGGCCGCCGACGCGCGCGGCGCCCGGATCATCGGTCCCAACTGCCTCGGCCTGGTCGTGCCCGGCGTGGCGAAGATGGGCGGCATCGGCGGCCCCGCGCGGAACACCGAGCAGGCCTACCAGCCCGGCAGCGTCGGCGTGATGTCGCGCTCGGGCGGCATGACCACCGAGATCTCGTCCACCCTGACGGCCGCCGGCCTCGGCGTGTCCACCGCCATCTCGATCGGCGGAGACGCGATCATCGGTTCCACCTACGCCGAGCTGATGCCGCTGTTCGAGGCCGACGAGCAGACCGAGGCGATCGTGATCTACACGGAGCCGGGCGGCCGGATGGAGGCCCAGCTCGCCGAGTGGGTGGCGGAAAACGACTCCCGGCTGCCGATCGTGGCCTTCATGGCCGGTCGGTTCATGGACGACGAGGCGATGAAGGGCATGTCGTTCGGACACGCGGGCACGATCGTGGAGGGCAAGGAGGACACCGCCACGGAGAAGATCGCCCGCCTGGAGGGCGCCGGCATCCCGGTGGTAGAGCGCATCGACGCGATCCCCGCCGCCGTACGCGAGAAGCTCGGAGCGCGCGCCTGATGCCGGGCCTGTTCATCGACGTGCAGGTGGACGACAGCGTGCGCGGGGACGCAGAGCTGGCGCGCAAGCTCGAGGAGGTCTGCCCGGTGGACATCTTCGCGGCCGGCAGTGGCGGCGTCGAGATCCGCGAGCAGCAGCTCGACGAGTGCGTGCTCTGCGAGCTCTGCCTCGACGCGGCGCCGGCCGGCGCGGTGCGCGTGGTCAAGCTCTACGACGGTGGTACGACTCTGGAGCGCAGCTGACCAACCCGGACGTCACCCCCGAGGAGTTCCGGAAGCGCATCGGCGGCAGCTTCCCGGGAGACCTCGGCATCGAGGTGGTCCGGATCGAGGACGACGAGGTGGAGGGCAAGCTGGTCGTGGACCGGCGTCACCTCCACCCCGGCGGCTATGTCCACGGCGGCGTGTGGATGGCGCTCGCCGACACGGTGGCGGCGTGGGGCGCCTTCCGCCACCTTGCCGACGGGCAGGACTTCACCACTGCCGAGCTGAAGGCGAACGTGTTCGCCCCCGGCCATCCGGGCGACGTGCTCCATGCTGTCGGGCGCCCGCTGCATCTCGGGCGCCGCACTCAGGTCTGGGAGGTGCGGATCAGCCGCAACGACGAGTCCCGCAACGCGGCCTTCTTCACCTGCACCCAGATGCTGAGTGCTAGCGAGAGCGCCTGAAGAAGCCGCGCCGGTCGGACTGCGCCTTGAGCTGGGCACGCAGCAGGTGATGTTGCGCCTCGAGAGCGCTCGAGGTGGCACGTGCCTCCTCGACAGAGCCCTCGGCCTGCAGGCGCGCCGACCGCTCGCGCTTGAGGTTGGCCTCCACCCGCTCGCGAGCGCGCCGCTCCTCTTCGAGCGCCTCCGCCGCCGCCTTGGCCGCCTCCTGCTCGCGGGCGAGCGCCTTGCGCGTCTCGTCCAGCTTCGAGCGGAGGATCCCGAGCTGCGCTGACTGCTGCTCCAGCCGCCTCAGCAGCGTGCGCGACGAGACCTCGGCTTCCGGCTCTCCACCGTTCTCGCGCTCGAAGCGGCGCGACCTCTGTCTCGTCGACTTGGCAGCAGTGGCTCTCGCCCGGGCGGGCTTGGCGGTCTGCTTGGGCGTTTCCTTGGGCGTGTCCTCGCCAGCCGTGGCGGTGTCCTCGCCGGTTTTTCCGTTCGCTTTTGCGTCCTGCAGGCGATCTTGCACGAAATCCAGAATAGCCCGAGATTCCAGGATCGGGCGAAGTTCTTGCGCCTATCTAGCGCGCTCGCCGCGCGCCGCGACTACACGCGTGCGCGACGGCGCTGGATCACGTTGCCGAGCAGCGCGACCACAGCGCGGTCGCCGGTGACCTTGACGTCGCCGCGATCGTAGGCCCGCACCCAGTCCTCCAGGAGGCCCTCCGCGGCAAGCTCGTTGAAGCGCGGTCGCGCCACCGAGACGTCGATGCGAGCGTCGGCCGCGGGGTCGCGGTCGACCTTTGGCCCCGGTAGCTCCACGCGCCAGATCGGGACGTCTCCGCCGCGGGCGCGCAGCTCCAGCTTCACGACCAGCTGGAGGTTGCGCAGCGCCGGCAGCTCCTCGCGCAGCCGCTCAACGGCCTGGGCAATCAGCGTCTTGGTGTCAGCGGCGGACAACGGGACCTACTCTAGCCCCGCGCGAGCGGTTCAAGGCACCACCCCGCCACGCCGATGACGATTGGAGTGCCGACGCGCTTGATCTCGCTCTCCGACCTGTCCGACGAGCAGGTCGATGCCTGGCGCCGTCTTGCCGCCCGGGCCGCCGAGCCGAACCCGTTCTTCGAGCCGGAGTTCGTGCTCCCCGCCGCCGCCCGCTCGACGGACGGTCGCGGGGCGCTGCTCGTGCTGGAGCGCGACGGCGAGTGGCTCGCCTGCCTGCCGGTCCGCCCGCGCGGCACCCCTCCTCTGGGCGCGCTGCAGGCGTGGCGCCACCGCTACTGCTTTCTCGCCACGCCGCTCGTGGACAGGGACTGCGTGGAGCTCGCGGCAGCCGAGCTGGTCGCCGCGGTGCGCGAGCACAACCGCTTTCTGGCGCTCCCGCTGATGGCGCTCGACGGACCCGTCGGCGCCGCCTTGGAGCGGGCGGTGGGAGCTGGCCGCTACGAGCTGGTGTTCGACCGCCGTTTCGAGCGCTCCTGCCTGGTGCGCGAGCCCGGCGCCGAGACCCCCGACATGGCGTCCAAGGACCGGCGGCGGCGCCTGCGGCGACTCGAGGAGCGGCTCGGAGGCGCTGTGGTGCTGGAGGACCGCAGCGGCGACCCGCAGGCCGTCGACGAGTTCCTGCGCCTCGAAGCCGCGAGCTGGAAGGGCGAGGCCGGGACCGCGCTGGCATCCAGCGAGGCGGACGCCGCCTTCTTCCGCGAGATGTGGGCCGACTTCACGGCGGCCGGGCGCACCCGCCTGCTCGCGCTCAGCGGGGGGTCGTCGCCGCCGATCGCGATGCTCTGCGAGCTCGCCGCCGGCGACGCGCTGTTCGCCTTCAAGATGGCCTTCGACGAGTCGTATCGCTCGCTCAGCCCGGGCGTGGAGCTGCTGATGCGGGTGATCGAGGACTTCTCCGAGCACCGGCCGGAGCGGCTGATGGACTCGTGCGCCGCGCACGACTCGAAGCTGATGAACCGCCTGATGCCGGACCGCCGCTCGTTCGCGAGCCTGGTGATCGGACCGTCCGGACCGCGCGCCGTGATCGCGCGCGGAGCGGCCCGGGCCGTCGGCAACGTGCACGCCCGGCGGCGCGAGCGCGCGGTCGCCTAGAGCTTGTTGCGCTGCAGCAGCTTCTTGCCGATCACCATGCGCTGGATCTCGGAGGTGCCCTCTCCGATCAGCAGCAATGGCGCGTCGCGGTACAGGCGCTCGATCTCGTACTCCTTCGAGTAGCCGTAGCCGCCGTGGATGCGGAACGCCTCCTCCACGACCTCCTTGCCGGTCTCCGAGGCGAACAGCTTCGCCATGCCGGCTTCGAGATCGGAGCGCTCGCCGGCGTCCTTCATGCGGGCCGCCTTCATCGTCAGCAGGCGGGCGGCCTCGATCTTGGTGGCCATGTCGGCGAGCTTGAACTGGATCGCCTGGTGCTCGGCGATCGGCCGGCCGAAGGTCTTGCGCTCCTGGGAGTAGCGCAGCGCCAGCTCGAGCGCGCGCTGGGCGATGCCGACCCCGCGCGCGGCGACGTTCACGCGCCCGACCTCGAGCGCGTCCATCATCTGCGCGAAGCCCTTGCCCACGCCAGCCTCCTCGCCGCCGAGGATGCGGTCAGGGGAGCTGATGTAGCCGTCGTAGATGAGCTCGGTGGACTCGACGCCCTTGTAGCCCATCTTCTTGATCTTGGGCGGAACCGTGAGGCCCTTGAAGTCGCCCGTGTTCTCGGCGACGCCGGGCTCCTTCTCCGTGATGAAGCAGGTCATGCCCCTGTGGGGCGGGTCGGCGCGCGGGTCGCTCTTCATGAGCACGAAGACCACGCCCGAGAGCAGGCCGTTGGTCACCCACATCTTCTGGCCGTTGAGCTGCCAGTAGCCGTCGTCGAGCTTCTTGGCGGTGGACTTGATGCCTTGCACATCGGAGCCGACCTCCGGCTCGGACAGCGAGAAGGCGGCGCGCAGGTCACCGGCGGCCATGCGCGGAAGGAAGCTCTGCTTCTGCTCGTCGGTGCCGAACTTCATCAGCAGGTAGGAGCCGATGAAGTGGGTGTTGACGATGCCGGACACCGAGATCCAGCCGCGCGACAGCTCCTCGACGATCATCGCGTAGGTGGTGAGGTCGAGGCCCATCCCGCCGAACTCCTCGGGGATCGTGACTCCGAACAGCCCGAGCTCCTTCATCTGCTCGACCACGGCCTCGGGGAACTTGTCCTCGTGGTCGTGCTCCTCCGCGATCGGAATGACCTCGTTGTCGACGAACTGACGCACCATCTCGGTGATGGCCTTCTGCTCGTCGGTCTTGTCGCTCAGGGCTGGGGCGATCGCCATTGGTCAGGAAAGATACTGCGCAATCCGCCGGAAGCGGCGCGCCTCAGTAGCCGCGCGGGTGGCGCGCAACGAAGGCGTTCGACTTGCGCAGCGACCGGCTCCAGCGAGGCCCGGTTCGCGGGCCCGGCGCGTCGCGGTCGCGCATCGACGTGTCGAAGCGCAGGCCGGCCACCACCACGTAGGCGTGACCGCCGTGCGCGTAGACGGTGATCCACTGCCCGGGGCCGTCCTGGCCCCAGTCCATCAGCGCGCCCGACGGCAGCGGAGAGCGCAGGAAGCGGCCTCCGAAGAGGGCGTAGGAGACCGCGCCGGAGCAGTCGTAGCCGCGGTCGAGCCGCCGGCTGGTGAAGGGCTTGTGCCCACCGCCGTAGATGTACGGCTTCTCGACCAGGCGGTTGGCGGCGGCGATGACCCGCTTCACGCGCAGGGGCGCGGACGCCGGAGCGATCACCCGGCCGTCGACAAGGGTGGCTTCCTCGGGCGGCGGGGGCGGCGGCTCGAACGTCGCGCCGCCGCTCGTCGGGCTCGGCGCGGCCGCGGCGGTACCGGCCAGCGCCGGGAGCAGCAGGCATGCGGCCGCGAGGGCGACGCAAAGAACAGGTCTCTTGAGGCTAACTAAAGGCGGCATTCTCTTTCGAACGCCTGCGGGGTTAGCTGACGGGCTCGCGCTGAAAGAGCTTGCGCGCCTCCCTCAAAGGGGAGGTTCGCCCCAGTGGTTCGCACCACCTTGGTTCCCCCGCTCCGCGTGACCGCGGACTCGGCGTGGGCGCGAGGCTACCAGATGTTTCGGAAACGTTGCGCAGTCATTTACTTCGTGCGTATCTCCACCAATTCGGGATACGCGGCCGAACTCCTGCCGCTCGCGCGCGGGCTCCGCGCGCGGCTCCCGGACCCCTCGAGGCGCACCAGCGCCCAGGCGATCAGCGCCACCAGTCCGGCGGTGATCGTCGCCACGACGAGATAGGCCACAAGGGCCAGTCCTCCCGGCACGTCGTCCTTCTGCTCGCGCTGCAGGATCTCCACGTCGCGCACGAACGGGCGGGTGAAGGTGGAGCGTGCCGGCACCTCGGGCGCCGGGATCGCACGGTCGCGCGGGAGGTAGATCGGAGTCCCCACGAGCGAGCTGCCCGTGTGCACGCGCACCAGGGCCTTCCAGCTGCCGTGCACCGGGATCGGCTCGGTCGTGCGGTAGGCGCCCGGCCCGAGCCGCCGCAGCTCGCTGACCACGCTCCCGCCCCCCTGCCAGGCGGTCACGTTCGCGAAGTTGGCACCCTCCACGCCGTCCGTCGGGCTGAAGCGGATCGTCGCCTGGACCTCGCGCCCGCCGCTCCCTGGCAGGTCGGCGAGGCTCACGGTCGCAAGCCGCGGCCCGTCGGAGGAGATCGGCAGGCCCCATGCGACCACGGCGACGATCGCGAGGAAGCCGGCGAGCGCCGCCCGGCGGGCGCGGCGCCCGAGCGCGGGTGTATTCGTCATCGGCCGCGCGAGCGCGCTGCCCACGAAGCCGCCCACGGCGCCAGCCGCCACGGCAGTAAGGAGCCCGGCCACGGCGGCCTCGCCCAGCATCGCCTGGGACCACGGCAGCGGCATCCACAGGTGGCTCCACCCCCACTCCGCGGCCAGCCCGACGGTGCCGATCAGCGCGCCCGCCAGCGCCCCGGTCGCGACTGGGGAGCGTCCCGCCGCGCGCGCGAAGGCGGCCTCCACGAGCAGGGCCTCCACCAGGTAGAGCGGGAAGTGCGGCACGGTCTGGCCCCAGACGCCGCCGACCATCAGCGCCAGCAGCCCGCGGATCAGCACGAAGCCGAGCACTGCCATCAGCGCGCCACCGCGGCCCATGTAGACCCGTGCGGTGACGAGTCCGAGGCCGGCGGCGAGCATGACCAGCACCGGGTGCAGGACCTGGCGGAACTGCGGCACGCCGAAGTCGAACTCGCCCTGGAAGGTGGACAGAGCGACGAGGAAGCTGCCCAGCAGCAGCGCGCGGCGCACCGTCACGAGCGGCCGCGGATGGTGCCGCTCGGGGTCGTGGCCGAGCGCGCCGATCCCGTCCGACAGCAGCGCCAACCCTCCAAGCGTGGCGAGCGACGCGCCCCCGATCAGCATCAGGTGGGTCGGTCCCCAGAGCGTCACGTCCTGGCCGAACAGCCGGTGCCAGACGTCGTCGAGCGGAAAGCCCGACAGGGCGAAGGCACCGCAGGCCACGATCAGCACGCCGCCGACCGGGAACCACCAACCGGCGCCCGGTGTGACGGCCGTGCGCGTCGGGCGCTCCCCCGCGAGCGCGGCGGTCAGGACGCCGGACAGCAGCACCCCGTACAGACCGAACAGGATCAGGTAGTGGGCGGGATTGGCGAGCGGCCCGGCGTCGCGGCCGTTGTCGATGTGCAGCGAGATGTCCCAGTACATCCCGAGCACCGCCGTCAGCAGGGACGCGCTCAGCAGCGTGGAGGGCAGCGCCGCCCAGGGCGGCAGGCCGGTGAACCGCTCGGCGGCGCGGCCGGCGCGGGCCAGCCAGTCGATCCGCCCGCTGCGGTGCCCGGCGATCAGCACCACGATCAGGGCGCTCGCCACGGCGGCACCGGCCGTTGCGGCGACCGCTTCGCCGAGCGCGGCGCCGCCGGCGGGCTCGTCGCCGCTCGCTTGACCTACGAGTGTCAGCGCCTTCATGTGTCAGTCTCCCGCGCGTCGAACGACCATCGGTTGACTTGGTGTGCCCAGCCAGCAAACTAACTGAACGTCCAGTAAGTGATGTGTGACCAGTCTCACACTCGCTCGCCCGCCCCAAGCGAGCACCCCGCCTCCCCCGCATCGCAGTGAGCACAACGCCACGCAAACGCCTCACCGCCGAGGAACGCAGAGTCGCGATTCTCGACTCCGCGCTGGCCGTGTTCTCGGAGCGCGGCTACCACGCGTCGTCGATCGACGACATCGCGCGCGAGGGCGGCGTCTCGAAGGCGCTCATCTACGAGCACTTCGCGTCGAAGCAGGACCTCTATGCCGAGCTGCTCGAACAGCACGCCGGCGTGCTGTTCAGCGCGCTCGCGGAGGCCATCTCGGAGGCAGGCAGCTCGGCTCCGTCGCGGCTCGCCGTCGGGTTCGACGCGTTCTACGGGTTCGTCGAGGAACACCGCGTGGCCTGGCGCATGCTGTTCCGCGAGGCCACCGACCCGGAGGCGGTGGCCGTACTCGACCGGGTCGTGACCCAGGTGATCGCGGTCGTCGCCGGGCTGATCGCGGAGGACCCCGGAACGCAGCGGGCCGAGACCGGCGTGGAGACGCGCGAACAGGGCGTGCAGATCCTGGCCCAGCTGCTCGTGGGCGCCGTGCAGTCGCTCGCGAACTGGTGGGCGGACCATCAGGAGCTGCCGCGCGAGCGAATCGTCGAGATGACGATGGACTTCGCCTGGCTCGGCCTGCAGCGGCTCAGCCGCGGCGAGCGCTGGCCGGCCGCCGCCCAGTGAACTTCGTCCGCGAGGTCGTGGACGCGGCCGACCCGAAGGGACTGGCGCTGGTGGCCGTCGATGGCGGCGGCGAGCGGCGCGAGATCGCTTTCGGCGAGGTAGCCGACCGTTCCGCCCGGCTGGCCGGTGCGCTGACGCAGCGCGGCGTACGGCGCGGCGACGCGGTCATGACGCTGATCGGCAACCGGCCCGACTGGGTCTACGCGATGCTGGCGTGCTGGCGACTCGGCGCGATCGCGCAGCCGTGTGCCGAGCAGCTGCGCTCCGCCGACCTGCGCGCGCGCATGGAGGCGGTGGAGCCGCGCGCGATCGTCGCCGAGGCCGGCAACGTCGACCTCGCCACGAACGCCGGGTTCGACGGGCCGCTCCTGGTCGTGCCCGACGAGCGCCTGTTCGAGACCGCTCCCGCCCCCCTTGTCGAGCTGGAGGCCGAGGATCCGGCGCTGATCGTGTTCACGTCCGGCACCTCCGGCAAGCCGAAGCCCATCCGCCACGGCGCGCGCTACCTGGCGGGACAGCGGGTACAGGCCGAGCACTGGTACGCCGCACGCCCCGGCGACCTGTGCTGGTGCACGGCGGCCAGCGGCTGGTCGCTGTCGGCGCGCAACGCGTTCGTAGCCGCCTGGCTGCGCGGCGCTGCGGCGCTGCTACACGACGCCCGCTTCGACGCGGGCGAGCGGCTCGAGCTGCTGGAGCGCGAGCGCGTCAGCGTGCTCTGCATGTCGCCCACCGAGTACCGGGCGATCGCGAAGCACGGCGAGCTGCGCCGGCTGCCGGCCCTGCGCCACGCGGTCGCCGCCGGCGAGCCGCTCAACCCGGAGGTGGTCGTGACCTGGCAGGAGTGCGTCGGGGTGTCCGTGCACGACGGCTTCGGCCAGACCGAGACCGGCCACCTGACCGGGATGCCGATCGGCCCGCCCGTGAAGCCGGGGTCCATGGGCCGACCGCTGCCCGGCTTCAAGGCGTGGATCGACGAGGGGGAGCTGGTGGTGGACCCCGCCACCGTGCCGACCTTCTTCATCGACGGCGAGCGGGACCGGCCCTGGCGCACCGGCGACCGCGTCCGCGAGGACGATGAGGGCTACCTCTGGTTCGAGGGCCGCACCGACGACGTGATCATCTCGGCCGGCTACCGGATCGGGCCGTTCGAGGTGGAGTCGGCGCTGGTGGCGCATCCGGCCGTGGCCGAGGCGGCCGCCGTGGCAGCCCCGGACGAGGTGCGCGGCCAGGTGGTGCGTGCCGTGGTCGTGCTGCAGCCCGGCTACCAGCCAGGCGACGCGCTAGCGAGGGAGCTCCAGGACCACGTGAAGGGCCAGACCGCGCCCTACAAGTACCCGCGCATAGTGGACTTCGCGGAGGCGCTGCCGAAATCCACGAGCGGCAAGATCAAGCGAGCCGCGCTGCGCGAGTAGCCTCAGAGGCGATGGCCAACCACCTCGCCGACGAGACCTCCCCGTACCTCCTCCAGCACAAGGACAACCCCGTGGACTGGTATCCGTGGGGCGAGCCCGCCCTCGCGCGTGCGCGCGAAGAGGACCGTCCGATCCTGCTCTCGATCGGCTACTCCGCGTGCCACTGGTGCCATGTGATGGAGCGCGAGTCGTTCGAGGACCCGGTCACGGCGGAGCTGATGAACGAGCTGTTCGTGTGCATCAAGCTCGACCGCGAGGAGCGACCGGACCTCGACTCGATCTACATGGAGGCCTGCCAGGCAATGACCGGCGCCGGTGGGTGGCCGCTCAACACCTTCCTCACCCCCGAGCAGGTGCCGTTCTACGCCGGCACCTACTTCCCGCCGGAGTCGCGCGGAGGGATGCCCAGCTGGCGCGACGTGCTCGAGGCGGTCGCGCGCGCGTGGCGCGACCAGCGCGAGGAGATCCGCGCCGGGGGCGCGCGCATCGCGGAGCGCCTCCAGGGCGGCGCCGCGCTGCGACCTTCGGTCGAGCCGCTCCAGGCGGCGCCCCTCGATGCCGCGGTGGAGACGCTGCGCTCCCAGTACGACGCCGCCAACGGCGGCTTCGGCACGGCGCCTAAGTTCCCGCCCGCCTCGGCGCTCGAGCTCCTGATGCGCCGCGGCGAGGTCGAGATGGTCTCCCACACCCTGCGCGCGATGGCGTCCGGCGGAATGTACGACCAGGTCGGCGGCGGCTTCTCGCGCTACTCGGTCGACCCCTACTGGCTAGTCCCCCACTTCGAGAAGATGCTCTACGACAACGCGCTGCTCGCACGCGCGTACCTGCACGGCTGGCAGGTGACCGATGAGCCGCTGTTCCGGCGCGTGGCCGAGGAGACGCTCGACTGGGCGTTGCGCGAGCTGCGCGGCCCGGAGGGCGGCTTCTATTCCGCACTCGACGCCGACTCCGAGGGGGTCGAGGGCAAGTTCTACGTGTGGAGCGTGGACGAGCTGCGCGCCGCGCTCGGCGACGAGCCGGACGCCGACGAGGCAATCGCCTGGTTCGGGGCCACCGACCGCGGCAACTTCGAGGGCGCCAACATCCCGGTCCGCGGCCCCGGCACGCCAGAGCGGCTCGACGAGTGGCGCCGGCGCCTCTACGAGGTGCGCTCGCAGCGAGTGTGGCCGGGCCTCGACGACAAGCGCCTGACCTCATGGAACGCCCTGATGATCTCCGCTCTGGCCGAGGCGGGCGCGGTGCTCGAGCGCCCCGACTACCTCGACGCTGCGGCCGGAGCCGCCGAGTTCGTGCTCGGCTCCCTGCGCGACGACGACGGCCGGCTGCTCCGCACCTGGAAGGACGGCCGTGGACGGCTCAACGCCTACCTCGAGGATCACGCGTTCCTGCTCGAGGCGCTGCTGACCCTCTACGAGTCGAGCTTCGACCCGCGCTGGTTCGCCGCCGCGCGCGAGCTGGCCGACACCACGATCGAGCGCTTCGGTGACCCCGAGCACGGCGGCTTCTTCGAGACGTCGTCCGACCACGAGCGTCTGCTCGCGCGTCGCAAGGACCTCGAGGATCATCCGATCCCGTCGGGCAACGCGAGTGCCGCATACGGGCTGCTGCGCCTCGGGGCCCTGACCGGCGAGCATCGCTACGAGGAGGCGGCGGTGGGCGTGCTGCGCCTGCTGCACGAGCTCGCGGTCAAGCACCCGCAGGCGTTCGGACACCTGCTGCAGGCGCTCGACTTCCACCTCGCGCCGGTCAAGGAGGTCGCGCTGGTGGGCGACGACCTGGAGCCGTTCGAGCGGGTCGTGCGCGGCGCCTTCCGCCCCCACCTGGTCGTCGCGGGCGGCGCGGCCGACGGGGTGCCGCTGCTCGCCGACCGCACCACGGTCGACGGGAGCACCGCCGCCTACGTGTGCGAGCGGTTCGCGTGCAAGGCGCCGGTCACCGAGCCGCAGGAGCTGGAACGGCTGCTCTCCTAGCCATCCTCGGCTTGGCGCTGGGCGCCGCGCCGTCGGCCCACGACGTGGCGGTGCGCGTCTCGTCCTGGGGACCTCGCCCAGCCGCGAGCGCCGGTGAGGCGCGGGCGCACCGGCTGATGGCGCGCGGCTTCCGCGCGGCCGGGCTGCGCGTGGCGGTGCAGGAGTTCGCCGTACCGGGCCGCGGGCGCTCGCGCAACGTGATCGGCACGCTGGACACACCGGCCACGTGCCTGCGGATCGCGATGGCGCACACCGACACCACGCCGACCGCGCCCGGTGCCAACGACAACGCCTCGGGTCTCGGGGTCATCGCGGCGCTGGCCCGGCGGCTGCGGGCGATCGACCCGCCGTGCGACGTCTGGCTGGTCGCGACCGGCGCCGAGGAGCGCATCTACACCGGGTCGCCCGATCACCTCGGCGCGCTCGCGCTGGCGCGGCGGGCGCGTGCCCGCGGGGGCGCGCGGCGCCTGCAGTGGGCCCTGTCGCTGGACGAGGTCGGCCGCGACCGCCCGTTCTGGCTGCGCTCGCCCGCGGCGGGCGTGCGCGCGAGCGTCGAGGGAGCGTTGCTGCGCGCCGGGCGAGCCGCGCGCGTCCCGGTCAGCTGGGTGCGCGACGAGGCGACCGGCAACTCCGATCACCGCGAGTTCGAGCTGCTCGGGCTGCCCGGGCTGAAGCTGGGAGTCGGCGCGGGCGGCGAGCCCTGCCGCCACACCCCCTGCGACCGCCCGGAGCGCCTCGACCCGGCATCACTCCGCCTGGCCCGCCGGCTGGTGGAGGCGGCCCTGACTGCGCGCCGCTAGGGCTGCGCCATCGGCCGCTCGCGCGGCTTGTCCATCAGCTTCGACGGCCACCACACCCGCCCCCCGAGCTTGAAGACGATCGCCGGGACCAGGACGCTGCGCACGAGGAACGTGTCCAGGAGCACGCCGAAGGCGACCACGAAGCCGATCTCCGTCAGGAACACGAGGGGCAACACCGCCAGCACCGAGAAGGTGCCGGCCAGCACGATCCCAGCGCTCGTGATCACGCCACCGGTCACCGCCAGCGCGCGCAGGATCCCCTCGCGCGTGCCGTGCTTGAGGGTTTCCTCGCGCGCTCGCGCCATCAGGAAGATGTTGTAGTCCACCCCGAGCGCAACCAGGAACACGAACGCGAACAGCGGCAGCGACGGGTCCGAGCCGGGGAAGCCGAAGAACACGTCGAAGACGAAGTACCCCACTCCAAGCGCGGCCAGGAAGCTGACGATCACCGTCCCGATCAGCACCAGCGGCGCGATCACCGCGCGCAGGAGCGCCACCAGGATCAGGAACACGACGACGAGCACGATCGGCGGGATCACCGCCGAGTCCCATGCGGCGGCCTCACGCACGTCGAATTCGACGGCGCTCGCGCCGCCGATCAAGGTGCCCGGAGCCGCCTCGTGGGCGGCATCCCGCATCGGCTCGATCAGGTCGAACGCCTCGGTCGAGTAGGGCTCCGGCTCGAGCGTCGCCTGCACGAGCACACCGGGGTCGCCCTCGGCGACCGGCGGCGAGACGGACTGCACCCCTTCCACGTCCGCAAGCGCGCGGCTGACCGCCGGGACGTCGGCGCGGTCGGGGACGATCACGTCGGTCGGCGCCGAGGCGCCCGAGGGGAAGCTCTTCGAGAGCAGCTCCTGGCCCTCGACGGATTCGACCTTGGTGCGATAGCTGTCGTTGGTGGTGAGGTCGGTGGAGAAGAAGAGCAGGCCGGCGCACATGACCAGCAGCACCGCGGTCGAGCCGACCAGCACTCGCGTGGGGTTCTCGGCCACGCGATCGCCGACCTCCTTCCAGAATCCGTGCGTGGCGTCGGCGAGGCGCTCGTGCTTGGTGCGGCGGATCTCGTAGGGCTGGAAGACCGCGCGGTCGAGCGGGCCGACGATCAGCGACGGGATGCGGACATGGCCGCGCGTGATCCAGGCGAAGAGGGCGCGCAGGATCGCGTTGAGCAGGACCAGCGGCAGCAACACCAGGACGATCAGGCAGGCGACGACGACCGCACTCAGCGCGAAGACGCGCGAGCCTTCCACGATCCGGCGCCCGAGCGCCCGCTGGCGCGGCTGGTCGGCCTCCGACCACCGCGGCGTGTGCGGGACGAACGGCCAGAAGGCGCGGCGGCCGAAGATCGTCAGCAGCGCGGGCAGCAGCGTGAGCATCGAGAGTGCGGCGCAGGCCACGCCCATCGCGACGATCGGGCCCATCCCCGACGTGCCGTTGACCTTGGCGATCGAAAGGCATAGCAGCGCGGCGATCACGGTCGCGGCCGACGCAAACACGGCCGGGCCCGCCGACGCCATGGCGGCTTGCATCGCCACGTGGCGGTCCTCGGTGTGGTGCAGCTCCTCCCGGTATCTGGCGACGATCAGGAGCGCGTAATCGGTCCCGGCCCCCAGCACCATGATCGACATGATCGAGCTCGACTGGCCGTTGATCGTCACGCCCAGCTCGGAGAGCCCGTAGCCCACCGAGCGGGCGAGGATCTCGGCGAAGATGATCGCCACCAGGGGGACGAACAAGAAGATCGGCGACCGGTAGATCAGGATCAGCAGGACGATCACCAGCGACACCGCGGCGAGCAGCAGCGTGCCGTTGATGCCCTCGAAGACCTCGATCGCGTCCGCCGCGTAGCCGGCGCCGCCGGTGACCTTCACCTCGAGGCCGCCGCCAGGGTCCGACACGGTGTCGCGCCAGAACTGGACTGGATCGAGGATCCGGTCGCTCTCGCCGTTGCCCTTCAGATAGGCCGTGATGATCGCGGCCTTGCCATCCGACGAGCAGATCGGCCCGACAAACGGCTCGTACCCGTCCGGCTGGCCCGGGACAGCGCTGACCGGTGACCCGCAGCCCTCCGGCAGATCCTCCGCGGGTGCTGTCGTGCCGCCGCCCTCGGCATCGGCGCCGGCCGTGGCCGCCCCGTCCGCGACCACGCCTGGGAAGCGCTGTTCGGTCAGCCTCACGACGTCGTCGGCGATCTGTTGGCGGTCCGCCTCCGTCAGCCCGGACTCACGCCGGTAGACGATCACGGCCGGGGCGAGCTCGCCGCCCTGCAGCTCCTCGGTCGCGGTCAGCGCCTTGGTCGACTCAGCGTCCCCCGGCAAGAACGAGGTGGACTCGTTCTCCTCGGCATCGGCGAACTTGCCGGGCAGGTTCGTGCCGAACGCGATGAAGATGCCGAGCAGCCAAACAGCGAAGACGATCCACTTGGCGCGCGAGCCAGCGGGAATTGCGAACACGTAAGACTCCTAGAGGACGGCGAGGTAGCGGTCGAGCTCCCACTGGGTTACCTGGACCCGGTAGTCCTCCCACTCCTGGCGCTTGATCTCGATGTAGCGGTTGAAGATGTGCTCGCCGAACGTGCGCAGCACGAGCTCTGACTCGGCGGTCAACTCGATGGCCTCGCCGAGCGTCTCGGGCAGCTGCTCGATGCCGAGCCGCCGCCGCTCCTCGGGACTGATGTGGTACAGGTTCTTGTCCATCGGCTCGGGAAGCTCGTAGCCTTTCTCGATGCCCTCGAGCCCCGCCGCGAGCAGGATCGCGAAGGTCAGGTAGGGGTTGCACGCCGGGTCGGGGCAGCGCAGCTCCATGCGCGTGGCCTGCTCCTTGCCGGGGTGGTAGAGCGGCACCCGCACGAGCGCCGAGCGGTTGCGGCGCGACCAGGCGCAGTAGACGGGCGCCTCATAGCCGGGCACCAGGCGCTTGTAGGAGTTGACCCACTGGGCGAAGACCGAGGCGATCTCGCGCGCGTGCCTGAGTTGGCCGGCGATGAACGCCTTGCCGACGTCGGAGAGGAAGTACTGGTCGTTGGCGTCGTAGAAGGCGTTGCGCTCGTCGGTGAACAGCGACTGATGCGTGTGCATGCCGGAGCCGTTCTCGCCGAACAGCGGCTTCGGCATGAAGGTCGCGTGCCAGCCGTACTTCATGGCGTATTCCTTGACCGTGATCCGGTACGTCATGCAGTCGTCCGCCATCTTCAGCGCGTCCGCGTAGCGCATGTCGATTTCGTGCTGCGAGGGGCCGACCTCGTGGTGGGTGTACTCCACGTGGATGCCGAGCTCCTCGAGCGCCAGCACGGTCTCGCGGCGGACGTCGGAGCCGGCGTCGAGCGTCGTGAGGTCGAAGTAGCCGCCCTCGTCGAGGATCTCGGGCTGCTGGCCGCTCTCGACCTTGGCGTTGCGGAAGTAGAAGAACTCCAGCTCCGGGCCGACGTTGAAGTCCGTGAAGCCCATCGACTCGGCGCGGGCCAGCGCCCGCCGCAGCACCTGGCGCGGATCGCCCTCGTAGGGCTCGCGGCTAGGGGTCACGACGTCGCAGAACATGCGTGCCACACCGCGGTCCTCGGGGCGCCACGGGAGCACCGCGAAGGTGGAGGCATCGGGCATCGCGATCATGTCCGACTCCTCGATCGCGTTGAAGCCGGTGATCGACGAGCCATCGAAGCCCATTCCGCCCTCGAAAGCGTCGTCCAGCTCCTCCGCGTTGATCGAGAAGCTCTTCAGCTGGCCGAGGATGTCCGTGAACCACAGGCGGACGAAGCGGATGTCTCGATCATCGACGATCGCCTTGACGTCGTCGGCGGTCTTCGGCTGGTCAGCCATGGAGCTCCTTGCAGTGTGTCGTGGGAGAGCGACGCCGCGCGACAGGCTAACGAGGCTCGAGCCACGACCGGGCCCAGACCCTGAGCGAGCGCACCGCCGGCTCGAGGGCCTGGCCCTTGGGAGTCAGGCAGTACTCCACGCGCACCGGCATCTCGTCGATCACATTGCGTTCGACGATGCCCTCCGATTCGAGCTCCTTCATGCGTTCGGAGAGCAGCCGGTCAGAGAGGTCCGGGACCAGCACCTTCACCTCGGAGAAGCGCAGCGGCCCGTCGAGGAGGACGAAGACAATGGCGCCGGTCCAGCGCTTCCCGATCATCTCGACGGCGCGGTGGTAGGCCGAGCAGCAGCACTCGCGCCGCTCGACGACCGACTCCCCCTCCGCTATGGCCTGCCCGGAGGCCATGCCGAACATCGTAGACCTCTACGCGGCGATCGACAGACGCGACTCTTCGCTGGAGCCGTCCAGCGGGACGTCGCCTGCGCGCGTGACCAGGTTGGAGAAGGTGGCGAGCGCCACGTGGGCGACCGCCTCGAGCAGCTGCTCGTCGTCCCACCCGGCCTCACGGGCCTCCTCGTGCTTGTGACGTGCCGGCGCGCCGTCGGTCTCGAGCAGCGCCTTCACGAAGCGCAGCAGCACGGCCTCGCGTTCGTCGTGGGAGTCGAACTCGCGCGCGAGGGCGATCTCGTCGAGGCCCAGGCCGGCGTCGCGCGCCGTGCGCTGCAGGGTGGTCAGCGCGTACTCGCTGCCCTGGCTCTCCGCCACCGCCAGCGCGATGCGCTGCTGCGTGGTGTAGGGGAGCGAGCCGTTGCGAAGCTCGGACCGGAAGCGGGCGTAGGCACGCAGCGCGGCAGGCGACCCGGCGAGCACGCCGATGAAGTTCGGTAGCTGGCCGCCACCCGAGAGCGCTCCCTTGAGAATCGGGACGCTCCCCTCCGGCGCCGTCAACTCGTCGTGGACCTGGAACCTGCTCTCCTTGGTCTTCATCGCCCGCTTCACTTTCTGCTTGTGACTTACGGCCCGTAAGTATAAAGGAGAAAGGCGTGGCGAGCAGGCCAATAGTCCCGCGTCGGGCGCTCCAAAGCGGCAGATCGACCCGAGCTCCGCGGCGCTCGCGCTAGGCGTGCGCGGTGCCGGCGGCGACCGCCACCAGCAGGAGCCCGAGCAGGAAGGCCCACAACGCGATCCGGTCCGGCTGGGCGAGCTGCGAGTCCACCACCGCGCGGCGGCGGCGCGCCGGCGTGGGCTGACCCGTGATCGTGATGGTGCGACGCTCGGCCGCGATGGGCGCCGGAGTGCGCTCGAAGCGGCGCGGAGCGGGGTCGGTCGCGTCTTCGGCGGGGCGCAGCGGAACGGGCTGCGGCGCCGGTGTCGAGTCCTCGGTGACAGTCTCGGGCTGCTCGGAGCGCACGAAGCGCCCGCCGGAGTCGAGACGCTCGGCGGCCTCGATCTTGCGCTCCCACTGAAGTAGGACCGCCTCCCGACTCATTTCGTTGTCATCCTCCCGCAAAGCGCGGGCACCGGCTGAATGCATCGGCTCTCTCTCTTCGCGCCTGCGGGGTTAGCTGACGGGCTCGCGCTGAAAGAGTCGCGCTACGAGCAAATGGTCTTGCTCGACTCGCCCCTGGCCTCTCGGCCAATCTTGGTTCCCCCACGCCCCACTGCCGGGCAGGGCTTCGGCTTAGATAGACGCGGGCATGCTAGCACGCAGTTTGGACGCTTCGAGCCGGAAAAGCGCCGCAAGACGCAGGAGTTTGCGGGGTTTACTGGCCGGCCACGCTGGCGACGTAGCGGGCGACCGCCTCGGCGTCCGCGCCCTCGAGCACGGCCTTCGGCATCCGGTCCTGCCCGGTGCCGCCGTTCTTGATGGCGTTCAGCACGCGCTGGCGATCGAGGCCGCCGAGCTCGTCGAGGTCGGGGCCGGTGACGCCGTGGGCCTGAACCGCGTCGAGGTTGTGGCAGCTCTTGCAGTTGGCGATGAAGAGCTCCTTGCCCTCCTCGGCCGAGGCGCTGGCCTGCTCGCTGCGCAGGCTGCCCACGCCGCCCTCCGCCTCGCCCCGGCCGGCGATCACGACGGCCGGAACGGCGATGCCGAGGCCCACGTAGAGCACGACGATCACGAAGGTGAAGAGGCGGCCGCCGCGGGTGAGGTAGGCCTCGCGCGCGGCTCCGGGGCTGCCGGAGAAGGCGATGAAGATCGCGATGATCCCGAGGACCAGGAACGGCCCGATGACCAGGAGCACTTGCATCGAGGGCGGCACTCTACCTGCCGCAGGCGCGGACGCTTCGGATGGGCCCGGGGCGCGCCTACGCGGAGTCGGCGGCGGCGCGGCGGGCGCGCTTCCAGCTGCCGTAGGCGGCGAACACGTCGCTGAGGGTCGGCAGGTCCTCGTCGTCGGCGGCGCGCTGCTGGTAGTCGACCATCAGCAGGCGCTCGGGGCGCTGGCCGGTGTCCTCCGCGACCTGGCGGATCGCCTTGCCGACCTCGTCCTCGGAGACCTCGCCGTCGGCCCCGGCCCGCTTGGCCTCGTGCGCGAACACGCCGGCGGCGCTGCCGCGGGCGCCCGGCTCGGCCGACGGCGTCGGCCGGCCCCGACCGGCACCCACCAGCAGGCGGCAGTGCGGGCAGCGCATCGGCTCCTTGGGCCACTCGCCGCCTACGCGGCGGTCGACCAACAGGTGGCAGTGCGGGCAGTAGCCGTCGGCCGCGGTCTTTGAGGCAGCACGACGCGTGGACTTGGGACGAGTGGCTGAGTTGGTGCGAGCGGCAGACGGCAAGCGAGATCCCCTGACTCCTTCAACTAATCGCCAGGACCAGGGGTACCCAAACCCGAACTTTCGGCCAGAGCGGGGTACAGAGCGCTCGGCGGTGCGCTGTTCAGGGCGCTGAGCGGACGTGGGCGACGAGCTTGTTGATCACGCCCGCGAGGTGAGCTCGTGCGTTGGGGTCGGCGACGAGTCCATCATCGATTGCGTCGCGGGATATCGGCAAGCGTGTGATCGCGTCTTCGACGATGTCTGCGCCGACGTAGCCGAGCACTTTGCGCAGCGACTCGTGGGCGTCTGCGCCGCCGGTGGGCGCCGCGATCGACGCGCTGTTGATCCATGCGACTGGCTTGTTGTAAGTCGAGGCGTCGCCGACCGTCCACTCCAGCAGGTTCTTGAACGAGCCTGGCAGCGCACCGGCGTACTCGGGGGTACAGATGAGCACCGCGTCGGCGGCATGCAGTGCCGCGCGCAGCGTTGCGACCTGCTGGTCGACCGGGCCGCCCTCCGGGTCGTCGTCGGGGTTGTAGTGCGGCAGCAAGCCCAGTGCCTCGTACGTTGACGTTTCGACGTCGTCGGGCGCGATGGCGCTGACCGTTCGGAGCACTGCCGTGTTCGTCGAACCTGCACGCAAGCTGCCGGAAACAAGCAAGACACGGACCGGCTCTTCGCGGTCGTTCATAGGCCGAGTTGCCGCAGTCGCGAACGGGTGTCCTCCAGACCCCAGGCGCGGGTGATGCGGCCGTAGTTGATCTCGAAGAAGCTCATGCGAACAGCCCCGCGATGATCGGCTCTGCCTCATCCGGCCCGGTGATGTCGAGGATCAGCGCGTCGTGATAGGAGCGCAGATCCAGCTGCAGGAATGCGCAGCAACGCGACTCGGCCGCAATGATCGCGCGCAACTCACGCTCGGTGTCGGCACTCGCCTCAAAGGTCAGACGGGTGCCCTCAGGGATGGGTTGGCGGGAGCGCAGCGCACGGCGTGCGAGCGCGGCCGTTTCCTGCGTGCGCTCGGCGAACTCGGGGCCGCTGAGCGTGCAGGCGATCGGCTGGTCCATAGCGGTAGATCCTTCGGTCGGAAACGCGACGCCTACACTCTGGACCGTGAAGTCAGCTTTAAGTCAAGGCCCGACCGTGAACGGCGGGGTGATGCGGATCGGCGAGGTGGCCGAGCGCGCCGGCGTGCGCACGTCGCTGATCCGCTACTACGAACGCATCGGGCTTCTGCCCGCGCCCGAGCGCGTCAGCGGCCAACGCCGCTACGACACCTCGGTGCTGCGCCGCCTCGCCGTGATCGACGTGGCCCAGCGCGCCGGCCTCACGCTCGACGAGATCACCGAACTCGTCCAGCACGGCAACGACCCGATGTCCGACCAGTTGCGCGAACTCGCCGAGCGGCGCCTACCGGAGATCGACGCGCTGATCGAACGCGCCCAACGCGTACGCACCTGGCTGCACAGCGCCACCGGCTGCGACTGCCAAACGATCGACGAGTGCGCGCTGTTCGACGACCCTGCGCTCCCATCAGCCAAGCAGTCAACCGCCCTCGCCATCGCCCACACCAGTCCCGCGTGACGGGTCGCTCCATCGCGCTGTTCGTCGCCGCGGCGGTGGCGGAGATCGGCGGCGCGTACCTCATGTGGCAGGCGATCAAGGAAGGCCGCGGCCTCCTCTTCGCGCTCGCCGGCGCCATCGCGCTCGCCGGGTACGGCGCCATCGCAGCACTCCAACCCGATGCCAACTTTGGCCGCGTCCTGGCCGCCTACGGCGGCGTCTTCATCGTCGGCTCGCTGTTATGGGGAATGGCCTTCGACGGCTTCCGCCCCGACCGCTACGACGTCTTCGGCGCGGGAGTCTGCCTCGCCGGCGTAGCCGTGATCATGTACGCCCCACGCTGACAAATAGAAAACCCCCGCGTTAGCGGGGGTTTCCCTTAGCCGGTCGTTAAGCCGGATTTTGTCTAGAGCAGCCATCCATCTCGCTCGGCTCGGTCCGAGGACCGCGCCGGACGGGGCTCTCGCCCTGCGGCCTACCTGGAGCTCGGCGGGCAGCGTCAACGCTCCTGCTTGGCCTTGCACCGGGCGGGGTTTGCCTGGCCGCCGCGTCACCGCGGCGCCGGTGCGCTCTTACCGCACCTTTTCACCCTTGCCGGCACCGGGCTCACGTGCGGCCCGGCGCTTAGGCGGTTTGTTTCTGTGGCACTTTCCCGCGGGTTTCCCCGGGTCGGCTTCCCGACCACCCTGCCCTGCGGTGTCCGGACTTTCCTCGAGGGGCCGGTTGTCTCTCCGACCCTCCCGCGGCTGCTTGACCAGCACCAAGGGATTCTAGAGCGGCCCGGCTGGTCTGGCGAGGGGCGCAGGGCCACGCCCGCCGGGCGGCGCGAGCGATCGCGGATCCTGGATCGCCGAGGGCAACGTTCGACAGCAAATAGCTGTTCAACGTCGCCCCGGCCGGCCCGCCCGGCACGCGGCGGCCGGTCCGGCCGGCCCGCTCAGGACAGCGTCGTTCCGCAGCCGCCGCAGTGGGCTCGCTTGCCCTCCATGCGCATCGGCGCCTGGCAGACTGGGCACTCGGCCTCGGCGTGGCAGCGGGCCGCGTGCCACGTGGCGTCGAGCAGCTGCTCGAGCGTGGTCCCTCGTCCGCGCGCGGCGCCCTCGCGCGGGCGCGCGGCGAAGCGAGAGGCCGGGGATTCCAGCAGCGCGACGCTCATGACACCGTCCTGCAGACACCGACGACCCGGCCGAGCACCTGCACATCGGTGGTCAGGATCGGCTCGAGCGCCGGGTTCTCCGGCTGCAGGCGCACATGGTCCGCCTCGCGGAAGAAGCGCTTGACGGTCGCCTCCGCCTCGTCGCCCACGAGCGCCACGACGATCTCCCCGTCGGTGGCGGTCTCCTGGCGACGCACGATCACGTAGTCCTTGTCGAGGATCCCGGCGTCCTTCATCGAGTCGCCCTTGACGCGCAGGACGAACTCGCCCTCCTCGCCGCCCGCGATGCCGGGAACGGGCACGTACTCCTCGATGTTCTCGTCGGCGAGCACAGGTGAGCCGGCCGCGACCTGACCGACCACGGGCAGGCCCGCGGACTTGACCGTCTGGCGCGCCTTGTCCACCAACACCTCGATCGCCCGCGGCTTGGTCGGGTCGCGGCGCAGCATGCCGAGCCGCTCGAGGTTGTGGAGATGCGCGTGCACGGTGGACGAGGACGTGAGCCCGATCGCCTTGCCGATGTCGCGGACGGTCGGCGGATAGCCGTGCTCGCTTACGTAGCGCCTGACGAAGTCGAAGATCTCCTGCTGGCGCTTGGTGAGGTTCAGGTCGACCATTCAGACGCCCCCCTGGGCCGGTTCCAGTGCTGTAATCCGAACATGTGTTCGCAGAGTACCCCGCCGGTCGGACGACATCAAGGGGCGGGAGAAGCCGCTCTATACTCACCGTCCACGCGCCTGTGGCGGAATTGGTAGACGCGCAAGGTTGAGGGCCTTGTCCTGCTTATGCGGGGTGGGAGTTCGAGTCTCCCTGGGCGCATGAATGGCTCTGCTGAGCCAAATGTTTCGTACCGTCGCCATCACGGGACGCACCGACTCCGTCAACGCGTGGTTCGCGGGGCGGCAAGGCGGGCGCTGGGCCGAACAGACGGTCGGTGCGGCGTTCCCGAAGGTGCCGGCCCACCCCACCCCGCCGCCCGCGAACCCGGCGGAGCTGCGGCGGGAAGTCACCGAACTGCAGCAGCGCGGCGTACTGGACGAAGGCGAAGCGGAGGCCCTCGGGGGCCGTCTAGGCCTCTGAGGACACTACGGCGCCGATCCGCTCCGCCAGCTCGACGATGATTCCCTCCGGGCGGCGGATGCAGCAGAGCCGATAGATGTCTTCGTAGCGCTCCACCGTGCCGACGAGCGCGTGCCGGTCGCCGCCCTGGCGTCTTCGACCGACCACTCGCCCTGCAGCTCGAGTCCGAGCTCGACGAAGAACGCCGTCGCGGCCGCGAGGTCGTCGACCACGACGCCCACGTGGTCCATGCGCTGGATCGCCATGTGAGCCGAGCCGGGCTACCTGCGAATGAGCTTCGGCGTCAGGCGCTTCGTGAAGGTCCGGACGTTCCCGATCGGGTCGGTGATCCTGACGCTGAGCCGCAAGGCGACCTTCCCGTTGCGCGCGAGCAGGCGGCGAACCGCCTTCGGCAGCGACAGCCTCACGGTCCGCGCCGCCTTCGCCGGGACCGCGATCCGCTTGGCGCCGAGCTTCACGCGGCGCTTGGCCGACGCCTGGACCTTCCGGACTGTCTGGCCGGTGACTCTGGCCACGACACGGAAGTCGTTGCGGTTCGCGATCCGCAGCGCCAGCGGGCCCTTCCCGGGAATCTGAGCCGCCGTGAGCCCCAGCGACACCAGCGTCTTGGGGCCGAAGGTCTTGACGTCCGGGCCGCCACCGCCGCCGCCACCGCCGCCTCCACCGCCACCGCCGCCCCCGTCGACGGCGGCGAACGAGACGTCCTCGCAATCGACCAGGGTGTCGACACCGGGCGCGTCCGTGGTCACCCTGTCGTCGTCGTCCCCGCAGTCGACCGTGTCGGGCCCGCCGTCCCTGGCATCGATCCGGTCGGCTCCCCTCCACGTCTTGATCGTGTCGTTGCCGTCCCGGCCTTCGACGATGTCATCGCCGCTGGCGGACGAGAGCTCGTTGGGGCCCTCGTCGCCGCGGAGGACGTCGGGTCCCGCCGTCCCGTCGACGTTCTCGACGCCCGAGATCGTCTCGGTGCCACCGCCCCCGGTGTTCTGCGGGCCCGTGAAGGCGAGGTCGAGGGACACGGACGAGATGTTCTGGTTCAGCAGGTAGTCGAGCTTGTCGACCCCGGCGCCGCCGCTGACGAAGTCGGTGCCGGGACCCGGCTGCAGGAGGTCGTCGCCACCCAAGCCGACGAGGGTGTCGTCACCCCCGAACGCCAGGAGCTGGTCGTTGCCGTTGCCTCCGGTGAGCGCATCATTGCCGCCGTTCCCGTACAGGTCGATCTTCTGGGTCAGCGTCGCTCCGGTACCTGCTCCGCCCTCCGCGCTGAGCACACCGGGGTCGACGATGTTGCCCGCTGTCCCGAGCCGGCCCTCGAGCCTGTCGAGATCGAACGGGAAGATGTCGTCGTCGGGCAGCACCTCACCGGGGCCGGCGTTCGGGTTGATCCCGTCCTGTCCGAAGCGCAGGTTGCCGCCGCGATCGCGCACGCTGAGCGAGCTGTAGTTCGCGTTGTTCAGATCGACGAAGATCTCGATCTCGGACGTGCCGCCCACGTCGCTGCCGTCGATGTTCGAGCCTGGCACGAAGTCGCCGGCGTCCTCGATGACGACCGACGCGGCGCTCCCCCCCTGCGGGCTGGTCACCAGCATCGCCCCGATGTTGTTGACCGTCGGCGCCGGCGTCCCCGCGCAAGCGATCGGAGTTCCGAGGTCGCGCACCTGGATGTTCCCGGCCGAGACCGTGAGGCCCACGATGTCGTTCCCGTCCATGGTGACGATCAATGCCTGTCCGACACGCTCACACGTGACGGCGCTTGCGGCGGCCGGAAGCACGAGGCATCCGCACGCGAGGACAAGGGCCAGCCCGACACACCTGCGCATGCGCCCAACGCTATGGCCGGAGGCCCTGGAGCGCAAGCGCGGCCCGCCGGGCGCCCCGCAGGGCGCCCGGCGGCATGCACGTTTCCGGCAGCGCCTAGTTGAACGCGTACTGCTCGTAGTCGTCCACGTTGTCCTGGGTGACAACGGCGGCCGGCACGACCAGCTGGCGCGGCACCTCCGGCGGGACGAGCTCGGGGAAGCCCTCCCCGAGACCGATCAGCCGGGCCATGTTGACGGCGGTCGCCGCCATGTTCGGGTTGTAGAGGAACGTCGCCCGGTAGAGGCCGCCCTGCTTGATCTGCTCCATGGCGTCCTGCGAGCCGCCCACGCCGGTCACGAACATCTCGTCTTCGCGGCCGGAGTTGCGGATGGCCTGGACCACGCCCTGTGCCATGTCGTCGTCGTGCGTGTACACGGCGTCGATCTCGTTCTCGGCCTGCAGGATGTTCTCCATCACCTTCAGGCCCTGGTCCGGATTGAAGTCGCCCGGCTGCGACGCGACGATCTTGATGCCGCCGTCCGGGCACTTCTTCTTGAGCTCGTCCGTGAAGCCCTTCGTCCGGTCCTCGGTCACCGAGATCCCGGCCAGGCCCTGGATCTCCACGACGTTGCCCTCGCACTTCAGCTCGTCGGCGATGTAGTCGGCCGCGAGGATGCCGATCTGGTAGTTGTCGCCGAGGATCGTGGCCGTGGCGGCGTCCGGCGCCGTGAACAGCCGGTCGATGTTCACCACCGGGATGCCGGCCTTCTCGGCCTTCTGCGCCACAGGCGTGAGCGCGGCGCCGTCCTGCGGGAGCACGACGAGGACGTCGGGCTTCTGGGCGATCGCCTGCTCCACCTGCTGGGCCTGCGAGTCGGCGTCTGCCGCCTGCAGGAGCTCGAAGTCGACGTCGTCGAACTGCTCGGCGGCGCTCTTCGCGTTCTTCGAGATCGCCCCGAGCCAGCCGTGGTCGGTCGGCGGGACGCTCGCGATGATCTTCACGGTCTTGCCCGAGCCCCCCTCGGCGGGGGTGCCGTCGGCGTCGGCCGCCGGAGCTTGGACGGTGACCGTCTCGGTGTCGCCGCTGCTACACGCCACGACACCCACCGCCAATACCGCGGCGGCGGTTGTGATGCAAAGTCGCCTCAGCGACATGCGATACCTCCTCTGGTGGTTTGTGCGCACTTCAGTACCGGGCCTCCGGCCGTTGCAGCAGAACGGCGCCGAGGACGATCAAGCCCTTCGTGACCTGCTGCACCTCGGTCGAGAGGTTCAGCTGCGTCATCAGGCTGAAGATGAGTGCGAAGGTCAGGACGCCGAGGAAGGTGCCGACGATGCTCGCGCGGCCCCCTGCCAGGCTCGTGCCGCCGATGACGACCGCGCCGATGGCGTCCAGCTCGTAGAGGTTGCCGCTCACCGGGGAGGCGCTCCCCAGCCTCGCGCAGAGCAGCACCGTGGCCACGCCGGCGAGGATGCCCATCAGCACGTAGACGCTGAAGATGATCCGCCGTACCGGGACCCCGGCGATGCGGGCGGCCTCCCTGTTGCCGCCGACCGCCACGACGTGGCGCCCGTAGCGCGTGCGGTTCAGCAGCACCCACGCGCCGACCGTGACCGCGAGGAACACGTAGACCGACACCGGGATGCCGAGGATTCGCCCGTTGCCGAACCAGAGCAGCGAGAACACGGCCGGGTCGCCGAAGTTGCCGCCGTTCAGGTCGAGCAGGCTCACCGGCAGCTTGTCGTTCAGCAGCAGCGCGATGCCTCTCCCGATCGAGAACATCGCCAGGGTCGCGATGAACGGGACGACGCGCCCGTAGGCGATGGCGACCGCGTTGACGGTCCCGAGCGCCGTCGCGAAGGCCACGGCCGAGACGATGAAGACGAGCGTGCTCGTGCCGGTGTCTCCCAGCACCACGCCGCCGAACATCCCGGCCGCCGCGACCATCGAACCCACCGACAGGTCGATCCCGGCCGTAGCGATCACGAAGGTCATCCCCATCGCGAGCACGCCGATCACGCTCGCCTGGGTGAGCATGTTGCGGACGTTGTCCCAGGTGGGGAACGTGTCCGGCTTGAGGATCGCCCCCGCCACGAACAGCGCCACGACGACGATCACGAGCGCGTAGTCCTGGAACTCGAGCTGCTTCAGCCGGCCGACAGCGGCCGTCATACAACCTCCTCCGCGAGGTCGGGAGATTCGGTGGGTGCGACCGCGTGACGCAGCAGCTCGCGCTCGCTGGCGGACTTGCCGTCGATCTCGGCGACGATCTCCCCGTCTCGCATCACGAGGATGCGAGAGCAGATCCCCACGAGCTCCTCGAGCTCCGACGAGACGACGAGCACGCCTACGCCGGCCCGTGCCAGGTCGGTGATGATGCGGTAGAGCTCCGCCTTCGTCTTGACGTCCACGCCGCGGGTGGGCTCGTCGAGCAGCAGCACGCGGCACTCGCGCAGCAGCCAGCGAGCGAGCACGACCTTCTGCTGGTTGCCGCCGGAGAGCAGGCGAACGATCCGGTCCGGGTCGTCCGGCACCGTGTTCAGCTTCTGAAGCTGCTCGCGCGCCTTGCTCCGCTCGGCCCTGATGTTGAGCAGCGGGTGGGTGAAGCGACTCAGGCTCGCGAGGCTCACGTTCTTCGCCACCGCCCAGTCCAGGACGAGCGCCTGCGACTTGCGGTCCTCCGGTGCCAGCCCGAGCCCGGCGGCGATGGCCGCGCCTGGGTTCGCGGGGAGCTTGCTGCCGTCGAGCCAGATCTCGCCCTCGTCGGGGACGTCGAGCCCGTAGATCAGGTGCAGCAGCTCGGTGCGGCCCGAGCCGACCAGCCCGCCCAGGCCGAGCACCTCCCCGGCGTGCAGCTGCAACGACGCGCTCCTCACGGCGGGCAGCCGCCTGACCGCGCGGACGTCCAAGAGGACCTGGTCGGATGCCACCGGTCGCTCGGGGTAGAGCTGGTCGACCTTGTGCCCGACCATCAGCTCCACGAGCTCCTCGGTGGGCGTGGTTGCCGGTATGCCGGTCGCGGTGGTCCGGCCGTCGGCGAGCACGGTGACGCGACTCCCGATGCGCCGGATCTCGTCGAGCCGGTGCGAGATGTACACCACGCCCACGCCGTCGTCGGTGAGGCGGCGAACCACGTCGAAGAGCGTCTCGATCTCGCCCTCGTCGAGGATCGCGGACGGCTCATCCATGATCAGCAGCCGCGCGTCGACGGACAGGGCCCGCGCGATCGAGACGATCTGCTGCGCGGCCGGCCGCAGCGCCCTCACCTTCGTCCTCGGGGAGATCGCCTCATGGCCGAGCCGCGCCAGCAGCGCGCTCGCCATGCGGCGCATCTCGTCGAAGTCGAGCAGGGGCCCGCGACGCGGCTCGTGGGCCAGGAAGATGCTCTCCGCGACCGTCAGGTCCTCGACCAGATCGAGCTCCTGATAGATCGTCGCGACCCCGCGTTTGAGCGACTCGGCCGGGTCGCCGACGGGCAGGGCGTCGCCCATGAACAGGATCTCGCCGCTGGTCGGCTCGTGCACTCCCGAGATGCACTTGATCAGCGTCGACTTGCCTGCGCCGTTGGGTCCGAGCAGGCAGTGCACCTCACCGCCGACCACGTCGAAGCTCACGCCCTGGAGGGCGAGCACGCCGGGGAACTCCTTGACGACGTCGCGGACCTCGAGGATCTTCTGTTCCTCCGTCACACCGCCACCTCGTGGGCAGCGGCGACGTCGACCCAGTCGCCCGTGGCCGCGGACGCGAGCACCGCCTCGGTGATGCGAACGGCTCGAACCCCGTCCGCGAACAGCGGCAGGCCGGCTGGCGGGCGACCCGTCCGAGCCGCCTCGTAGAAATCCGCCACGAACGCGTCGAAGCAGTCCGCGTAGCCCTGGGGATGACCACCGGGCAGCGTCGCGTAGCGGCGCGCAGCCGGTGACAAGGACTCGGGATCGCGTCGAACGATCGTCTCCGTCTCCCGACGCCCGACCCACAGCTGCTCCGGCTGCTCCTGATCGAAGCTGAGCGCCTGCTCGGAGCCGTCGACCTCGATCCACAGCCGGTTCTTCCGTCCCGCGGACACCTGGCTGATCACGACCGAACCCAGGGCACCGCCGTCCGTCTCGAACTGGACCGTCGCGACGTCCTCGGTGCTGACCGACCTCGCCTCCCCGGAGCTGTCGCCGGCGGCGAAGGCCCGGCGACTCGAGGCGCTGACGCGCTCGGGGACGGCCGTCAGCGTGCGAGCCGACAGGCGCGTGAGGCGTTGGCCCGTGACGAACTCGGCCAGGTCGCACCAGTGCGAGCCGATGTCGGCGAACGCCCTCGAAGCGCCGCCTGTGGCCTCGTCCACACGCCAGTTGTCGTCCTCGGCCCGGAGCAGCCAGTCCTGGAGATAGGTGCCGTGCAGCAGGTGGAGCGATCCGATCTCACCGCGCGACACCCGCTCGCGCGCCTCGCGGACGGTGGGATAGAAGCGGTAGACGAACGGGACCGCGGCCTGCCGGCCGGATCCCGCGGCCGCGGACGCCAGCCGCTCCGCCTCGGCCGCGTCGAGCGCCAGCGGCTTCTCGCAGACCACGTGCTTGCCGGCCGCGAGCGCGGCCTCCGCCAGCGGGTGATGGAGATGATTGGGGGTGCAGACGTGCACGACGTCGATGTCGTCATCGCGGACCAGCTCCTCGGCCGACGCTGCGGCGCGCTCCGCGCCGAGCTCAGCCGCGGCCGCCTCGGCGCTCACTGCGGAGGAGGCCGCGACCGCGACCAGCCGTCCCCCGGCGAGCCGGACCGAGCGAGCGTGAACGCGGCCGATGAACCCGGTGCCCGCGATTCCGACTCGAAGAGCGGAAGGCATGGCCGCGACCGTAGCTCGAACTTAGTCCGATTGTCAAGCAAAAGTTCTCGTTCATCGAAGCAAGTGCCCTAGGTTTGTCCAACCAAGGTGATTTACTGTGAGCTGATGAGGAGCCCCGGCGACCTTCTCAGCCTCATCCGCGACGGGGTTGCCGTTACCCGCGCCGACCTCGCGAGGCACACTGGCTTGGCTCGATCCACGGTCGCCCAGCGGGTCGACGCGCTGCTGGCCAGCGGCCTCGTAGTCGAGGCGGGCGGGAGCGCCTCCACCGGGGGCAGGCCGCCGACTATGTTGGCCTTCAACCCCAGCGCCGGCGCGGTGCTGGTGGCCGACCTGGGCGCGACCCATGCGCGGCTCGCGGTCAGCGATCTGGTCGGCACGCCCTTGGCCGAGCGGGCCGAGGAGCTGGACATCGCGCTGGGCCCGGTCGAGGTGCTGACCCGGGTGGCGAAGCGGTTCGACGAGCTCCTCGACGAGGCCGCGGTGTCGCCCACGGAGGTCCGTGGCATCGGGATCGGCGTCCCGGGGCCGGTCGAGTTCGACAGCGGGTGCCCCGTGAACCCGCCGATCATGCCGGGCTGGGACGGCTTCGACATTCCGGGCTGGTTCGCCGACCGCCACACGGCGCCCGTACTGGTCGACAACGACGTCAACCTGATGGCGCGCGGTGAGCACTGGGTCCACTGGCGCGCGACCTCTCACCTGCTCCTGATCAAGGTCGGCACGGGTATCGGCTGCGGGATCGTCGCCGACGGCCAGATCCACCGCGGGGCGCGCGGCGCGGCAGGCGACATCGGACACATCCGCGCGACCAGCGCCGAGGACGTGATCTGCCGCTGCGGCAACATCGGGTGCCTGGAAGCGATCGCGGGCGGCCAGGCGCTCGCCGCCCGCCTAGCGGCCGGCGGGGCCGATGCGTCGAACAGCCGCGACGTCGTGCGCCTCGTGCGGAACGGCGACGCGAGCGCGATGCGGATGGTCCGCGACGCCGGGCGCACGCTCGGCGAGGTGCTCGCCGGCACGGTGAACTTCTTCAACCCGGCGGTGATCGTGATCGGCGGCGACATCGCCGAGGCGCATGCGCAGCTCCTGGCCGGCGTCCGAGAGGGGATCTTCAGCCGCTCGTTGCCGCTGGCCACGCGCGACCTTCGCATCGTGCCCTGCCGCCTGGGCGACCGGGCCGGCGTGACCGGAGCGGCGATAACGGCGATCGAGCACGTTCTGTCGCCCGCGGCGGTCGACGGAACCCTTCAGCCCGCGGCGTGACGCGCTAAGCGCTCCCCAGCAAACGCGGGGTGCCAAGACCGCCCGGAGCTTGCACACTTACCGGGACGTGATCCCCGTTCCGATGAACCCCCTGCGCCGTGCGCTGATCGGCCTCGGCATCGCGGGCGTCGTGGCGGGCGCGCTGACGGCGGTCGTGACCGCCAACAGCGACCACACGAACCTGAGCGGGCTGCTGGCCGTGCTCTCGGTGTACGTGGCGTGGTCGTTCATCGGCACCGGCCTGTACGCCTGGGACCGGCGCCCCGACAACCTGATCGGGCCGCTGATGGTCGCGCTCGGCTTCGCCTGGTGCCTGGGGCAGCTGTCGGCGTCGAACGTGCCCGCCCTGTTCGTGACGGGCGAGGTGCTCCAGAGCCTCCCGTTCGCGATCCTCATCCACCTGCTGGTCGTGTTCCCGAGCGGGCGTCTCGGGGACCGGCTGGACCGCGTGCTCGTCGCCTCCGCGTATCTGCTCACGCTCGGCGCCAGCTGCGTGACGATCTGGCTGTGGGACCCAGTGGTGGCCGAAGACTGCGCCGAGTGCCCGCTGAACCCGCTGCTGGTCTGGCACAACCAGGACCTGCTCGACGTGCTGTTCATCGTCCAGAACTCGCTCGCCGTGATCGCGATCGGGACGCTGGTGTGGCGCCTGTTCCACCGCCGCCAAGAGCCCGCCGACCCGAGCGAGCGCCTGCGCAACTCGCCGGTGGTCTGGGCGGGCGCGGGGACGCTCGTGCTGGTCTTCGCCCTGCTGCTGACCGGCCTGGGCCCCGAGGAGGGCAACTTCGACGACTACGTGTACTCGGCCGTGCTGGCCCTGCTCGGCACGGTCCCGTTCGCGTTCCTGTTCGGCATCCTGCGCTCGCGCCTGTGGGAGGCCGACGTCGTGGCGGTCGAGAACGTGCGCCTGGACGCCGAGCTGCAGGCGCGCCTGGACGAGCTGCGTGAGTCGCGGGCGCGCATCGTCGAGGCCGGCTACGCCGAACGCCGGCGCGTGGAGCGCGACCTGCACGACGGCGCGCAGCAGCGTCTCGTGGCGCTCGCACTCACGCTGCGACTAGCCCGAAGCCGGCTCGACTCCGATCCCGCCGAGGTGCCCGAGCTGCTCGATGCCGCGAGCGCCGAGCTGAGCGCAGCGACCGAGGAGCTGCGCGAGCTGGCGCGCGGGATCCACCCGCCGGTGCTGACCGACCGCGGGCTGGTGGCGGCCCTGGAGGCGCTCGCGGGGCGCGCCGCGGTGCCGGTGTCGGTGGAGACGGACGTCCGGGAGCGCGCGCCGGAGGCCGTGGAGGCGGCGGCGTACTACGTGGTCTCCGAGGCGCTCACGAACGTGGCCCGCCACGCGAACGCGCAGCAGGCGGTGGTCCGGGTGGCCCGGCACGACGGGCTGCTCAGCGTGGAGATCGAGGACGACGGGGACGGCGGCGCCGCACCCTCCGGCGGCTCGGGGCTGCGCGGGCTCGCCGACCGGGTGGGTGCGCTGGACGGGTCGCTCGAGATCGACAGCGTCCCGGGCCGCGGCACGGTCCTGCGGGCGCGGCTGCCGGTGCCCTAGGGCCTCGGCTGCGAGAATCGGAGCGACTTGTGATCGACGCCGGCGGCCCCGCACCCGATTTCACGCTCGACGACCAGGACGGCAACCCCGTCACCCTCTCCGACCTGCGCGGCCGTTGGGTGCTCGTCTACTTCTACCCCGAGGCGGACACCCCCGGGTGCACCAAGCAGGCCTGTAGCGCGCGTGACCACTCGGCCGACTACGAGGCCGCCAACACCGTGGTGCTGGGGGTGTCGCCCGATCCCGTCCCTGCACTGCGCGCCTTCGCCGACAAGTACGGGCTGGCGTTCACGCTGCTCTCCGACCCGGGGGGCGAGGTGGCGCAGCGCTACGGCACCTGGATCGAGAACGTCGGCAACCAGCGCTCCAGCGTGCTCGTGGATCCCGGCGGCAGCGTCGCGCGGGTGTTCGAGAACGTGAAGCCGCGCGAGCACGACGACCTGGTGCTCGGTGCGCTGAGCGAGCTGGCCTAGCCGGCCGGCTGCAGGGCAGCCCGCTCGGCCAGAACGACCGTACGGTCGCGCCCCGCCCGCTTCGCGGCGTACAGCGCCGAGTCGGCCACTTGGAGCAGCGCCTCGATGCTGTCGGGGGCCAGGCCCGCCGTGACCCCGGCGCTGACGGTCACCCGCGAGCGTTCGTGGTCGCCGTCCGCGAAGGCGGAGCGCACCCGCTCCGCGTAGGACTCGACCTGGCGGGCGGTGGCCCGCGGCAGCAGCGCGACGAACTCCTCTCCGCCGAGCCGCGCCACCACGTCCAGGGCACGGCTCTCGGACTGCAGCACCCTCCCGAGGCGCTCAAGTACCCGGTCGCCGGCCTCGTGGCCCCACTCGTCGTTCACCCGCTTGAAGTAGTCGATGTCGAACGACGCCGCGCCCAGGTGATAGCCCTCGCGGCTGGCGCGCTCGAGCTCGAGCGTCGCTTGCTCCTCGAACCCGCGTCGGTTGAGCACCCCCGTGAGCTTGTCGACCCGCGCCTCCTCGGCAAGCCCGGCCACGAGCTTGCGGTTGCGCTCGGACAACGCGTAGACGACCGCGGCTACGACGCCGACGGAGACCATCACGTCCACCCAGCGATCGAACACCCCTCCCGAGTGGATCAGCGCGGCCCCCTGGACGAGGCCGATCCAGGCGACGATCAGGATGCTGGCGTCACGACCCAGGAAGTACGCGACCCACAGCACCGGCCAGATGTAGAGCAGTGCCCCGTCGCCCTGTCCGGGCGGAGTGGTGGCCACCGCGAACGCGATCAAGGCCGCCCCGATCGGTCCGAGCGCGGCCAGCGCCAGCATCGGGAGCCGCTGCCCGACCGCCAGCAGCACGGTCACGAAGACGAAGGCCGAGATCGCCGGCACGACCGACAGGTCGGGACCTCCGGGCACGACGCCCTCCACCAGGCCGACGAACGCCGCTCCGCCGTACATGGCGGCCGCGGTGAACACCATCTGGCGCTTTGTCGATGTGACCGATTCGGGTGAGGCGGCCATCCTCTTTGGTTTATCGAGGTGCAGCCGCCCGACCTTGAGTCCGGGCGGAGCGAAGCTAGACTCGCGCGACTATGGACTTCAAGCTCGAGCTGGTGCAGGTGCCGGTCTCGGACGTGGACCGCGCGAAGGCGTTCTACACCGACCAGGCCGGCTTCAACGCGGACCACGACCACCGGGTCAGCGACGAGATCCGCTTCGTCCAGCTGACCCCACCCGGGTCGGCCTGCTCGATCGCCATCGGCACCGGGCTCAGCGAGGCGGCGCCGGGCTCGGTGGGAGGCCTGCAGCTCGTGGTCAGCGACGCGCACGCCGCCCGCGCGGAGCTAGCGGAGCGCGGGGTCGAGGTGAGCGAGGTGCAGGACTTCCCCTGGGGCTCGTTCGTGTTCTTCAGCGACCCCGACGGCAACGGCTGGGCCGTTCAGGAAATTCCGACGCCCGCCTAAGGCAACGCGTCGGGCGACTCGACGATCGCGGACTCGAGGTCGGCGCTGCCGCCGAGCCCGTCGTTCTCGCCGAGCAGCTCGTAGGTCTTCGGATCGAAGACGAGCACGCTCTCACCGCCGGCGCCGTCGAAGGCAACGCCCACTCCCCCGCGACCAGCCACGTCGCGCACGTCCTGGATCAGCTCGATGCCGGGGATCAGCGCAGCGGCGCGCAGGATCGCCGCCCGCAGGTCGGCGGGAATCGGGTTGTCGCGCAGCAGGTCGCCGGCGATCACGAACGTCTCCTCGTCCACCCCGTTGCCGCACTCGCACTCCACCGCCGCGTCGTGCATGCGCCGGTAGAGCGCCTCGGGATCGCGTGGCAGAGCGAGCAGCTGCGCGTAGGTGACGGCCTTGGCGCCGTCGTAGAACGGCGGCCTGCCGGGCGCTCGCACGCGGTGCTCGGCCGGCCCGGTCGGCACCGGGCGCCCGGCCTCCTCCCAGCGCTGGCGGTCTCGTGGACCCGGGAACCGCGGCTCTCCGTCCTGGCGAATGCGCCAGTGCCGCGCCCCGTCGACGCCCACCCAGTCCTCGCGCACCTGAGGCTGGATGATCGCGTAGCGGTCCCCGACGTACGTCGGCCACTGGGTCCGCCGGCGCACGTACCAGTACTCGCCTGAGCGCAGCGGACGTGCCGGCGCGCCGACCTGGGCGGCGGCTGCCTGACGGAGCGTCCCGGCGGCGCTGGCCGACTGCGTGCCGAGCTGGCTGTCGTCCTTGGACGGGACGATCAGGGCGGCAGCCGTCGCGGCCGCCACGAGGCCGGCGGCCACCGCCGCCCGCGGAGCCCAGCGCGGCCGGCGCGGCTCGCCACGCCGCCAGGCCCGCTCGGCGCGGGCGCTGGCCGCGGCACTCGGCTCCGGCATCTCGGAGCGGAAGGAACGGATCAGGTCGAGCTCATTCATCGGCGGGCCTCAACGGGTCGAGCTCGCCGGCGGTGGCGAGCGATTGGCGCACGCGCTGACGCGCGCGGTGAAGGCGGGACTTGACGGTGCCGAGCGAGATCGACAGCGCCGTCGCGATCTCGGGATAGCCGAGCTCCTCCCACGCGTGCAGCAGCAGCACGTCGCGCTCGTCGCGCGAGAGGGTCGCCAGCGCGGCGGCGAGCGCCGGGCCGGCGCTCGCCGCGTGGGCCTGATCGGTGGCCCGCTGCTCGTGGGAAGGGGCGGCGGGATCGACCCCGGTGCGCGCGTAAGCCCGCAGCTCGCGCTGCTCGCGGCGCCAGTGCCGATGGGCCAGTTTGGTGGCGATCCCGAACAGCCACGGACCGGCGTCCTCGAAGGAGCCGTCGTAGCGGCGGCGCTTGGCGAAGGCGATCGCGAAGGCCTCCGCGGCCAGCTCGTCGGCCATGTCCATGCCGAGGCGCCGCGCGAGGTAGCGGTGCACCGCCGGGTGGTGGCGCTCGAACACCGCCGTGAATGCCGAGGGCGTCTCGAGCGACGCGGCGATGGCGCTCGCGTCGGTGAGGGCCGGCGGCTGGGCTTGCGCGAGCGCCAAGTTCACACCCCTACTCTCCCGCAGGGCGCGCTGCGGTTCTCGGAAGGGCGAGCAGGGGCGGCGGCGTCGGCCGCCAAAGTAACCGGGATGCGCACCTTGGTGGTATCGGACTTTCATCTGGGCGCGCGCCTGCAGCGCGACGTGCTGCTCAGCCCGGCGGCGCTGGACGCCCTGCTCGGCGCGCTCGACGGCGTGGACCGCCTCGTGCTGCTGGGCGACGTGGTCGAGCTGCTCGAGGGGCGTCCCACGCAGGCGATGGAGGTTGCCGAGCCGATCCTGCGCGCGGTCGGCGCCCGCCTCGCCCGCGGCACGGAGGTGATCGTCGTCCCGGGCAACCACGACGCCGCGCTGGTCCAGCCCTGGCTGCGCGCGAACGGAGTTCCGGGCGCGGTCGACGCCGAGCTTCCCGCCGACGCCACGCCCGTGCTCGCCCGCCTGACCTCCTGGCTCGCTCCGGCCGACGTGCGCGTCCGCTACCCGGGCGTGTGGCTCTCGGAGCGGGTCTGGGCCACCCACGGCCACTACCTCGACCGGCACCTGCTGCCGGAGTCCGCCTTCGGCGTGGCGCGCGGGCTACTCGGCCGGCTGCCGCACGACGGCGCCGGGCCGGTCGACTACGAGCGCGCCGGCGGACCGTCCCTGACGCGCCTCGAGGCGCTGCTCACCCGCTGGCTGCCGCGCCCGCTGGCCGGGCTGGCGGACGACCTGGCCGAGCTGGTGCGCGCGGCGACGATGCCGCGCGCCGCGCCGCGCCGGCTGCTGCGGCGCGGCATGTCGCCGCTCACCGCGAGCCTGCTGGGCGTGCAGGTGCGGCGGGCCAGCCTGCCCGCGCTCGCGCGGGTGGTGCACCGGCTCGGAGTGGACGCCGACTGGGTCGTGTTCGGCCACGTGCACCGCTTCGGGCCGCTCCCCGGCGACGACCCGCAGGTGTGGCTCGGCCCGGGCGGGCGGCCGCGCATGGTGAACACCGGCAGTTGGGTCTACGAGCCACTGCTGGTGCACCACACGACCCCGCCCCACCCCTACTGGCCCGGCGGCGCGGTCGTGCTGGAGGACGACGGCGAGCCGCGGCCGCTTGGGCTGCTGGACCACCTGAGCGCCGCGGCGCTCCATTGAGCCGCCGAGCGGCCTAGCGGCGCGAGATCGCCGAGAGCGGCACGGTGGAGCTGGTCCCGCTCCTGAGCCAGCGCACCGTCGCGGTGCCGGCGCGGGAGTCGACCGCCTGTACCTTGCCGAGCTCGCCCGTGGACTTCTTGCGCACGTGCCCGGGCGGGAGGGCGGTGGCGGTGCGCTCGGGCTCGCGCTTGGGTCGCGGCGGTCGCGGGGCTACGCGCGGCTGGGCGGGCTCGCGCTTGGGGCGCTCGCCCCTGTCAGCAGGCTCCGGACGCTGCTGGGCCTTCTCAAGCGGCACGACGTTCGCGCCGGTGCCCTTCGTCTCCGTGTCGAGTACCCAGACCTTTCCCATAACCACTGTCAACTATAGAAGCGCCGCGCGGCGCCCCGAAGGACGCTGCCCGCGCGCGGCGAAAGAACTACAGCCGCGCGTGGGCAGCAGCCGCGCGCGGTCCGCGCGATGGCTACCGAGCAGGACACGAGCAACGACGCGGGCGTCCGCCCGCAGACGCCGGCGGCTCGCCGTCGCAACCCCGCCGCGGCTCATGAGCGCACCGCCGAGGAACGCGACCGCCTCCGCGAGGAGTCCCGCGCCCGCCGGCGCGCCCGCGCCGCGGGCGAGCTGGTCGAGCCGGAGCCCTCCGAGATCAGCCTCCGGCGCATGTCCGACGAGGAGCGCGCGGAGAGCGCTCCGCCGCCGAGCCGCGCGCTGCCCTGGGTGCGCCCGCAGGCGCCGCCGGCCGCCCCCTCGCCCCCCGCCGACCGCCCCGCGCCCTCCACCCCCGCCGGCCGGGTGGCCGCCGGTGCGCCCCAGCCGCCCGCGACCGAGGAACCGCCGCCCGCACCGCCAGTCGAACAGGCGGCCGCACCTCCCCGTCCGCCCGCCCTCACGATCGGGCTGCCCCAGCTTCCCCGGCTGCCCCGCCTGCCCGAGCTGCCCCGCCGCCTGCCCCAGCTGCCCCGCCTGCCCGAGCTGCCCCGGCTCCCCGAAGGCGCGCGCGAGCGCACGGCAGTCCTGCTCGGCATCGCGTCGGCGATCGGCATCGTCATCTGCGTCGGAGCCATGCTCGGCTCCGGCAGCCTGCCCGGTGTCGGTGGCAGCGACGGCATGCGCGCCGAGGCGTCGGATCGCGTCGTCGCTCCGGGTGGCTGGATCACGCTGAACGGCGAGCAGGCACCGAAGAGCACCGAGCTGGTGCTCGAATCCCGCTCGCGCGGCGGTCGCTGGCACGCCTTCGGCAAGCCCACCGCCTCCGACTCCGACGGCGACTTCGACCTCCGGGGCCGCGTCCTGGAGCGCCCCGGCCGCGTGCTGGTCCGCGCCCGTGTCCCCGGCGCGGCCGCCGTGACCGCCCCGGTGGCCGTAACCGTGAGGCCGCTGCGGATGGCCTCCGTCGGCGACATCAACCTCGGCGACGTTCCCGGCGACGCCATCGAGGCCAACGGCGCGGCCTATCCGTGGCAGGGCACCGGCAAGGCGCTCAAGTCCGCCGACCTCGCCTTCGGCAACCTCGAGTCCGCCATCTCCACCCGCGGCAAGCCCTTCCCCAAGCAGTACAACTTCCGCGGCACCCCGGCCGCGCTGGCGGGCCTGCGTCGCCACTCCGGCATCGACGTCCTCAACCTCGCCAACAACCATGTCGGCGACTACGGCGCGGCCGCCACGCTCGACACGGTCCGCGGCGTGGAACAGCTCGGCATGAAGGCAGTCGGCGCCGGCCCGAACCTCAGACGCGCGCTCGCGCCCCAGGTGGTCACGCGGCTCGGCCTGCGCGTAGCGTTCGTGGGCTTCTCCGAGATCGCGCCGATGGAGTTCGCCGCCGGCCCCGGCAAGCCGGGCACCGCCTGGGCCAACCCCGAGCAGATCGCCTCCGCCGTCCACGCCGCCCGTCGCGAGGCCGACATCGTGGTCGCCACCTTCCACTGGGGCATCGAGAAGCAGACGCTCGAGTCCGCCCGGCAGCGCGAGCTCGCCGACGTGGCCGTGCGCGCCGGAGCGCAGGTCGTGATCGGAGCGCATCCGCACACCCTGCAGCCCGTGCGCCGTCAGGGCGGCGCGCTCGTGGCCTACTCGCTCGGCAACTTCGTGTTCGGCGCCCGCTCGCCCGACACGACCTCCACCGGCATCCTCGAGCTCGACCTGACCGCCGAGGGCGTCGCGAAGGCGCGCTGGCGCGCCGCTCGCATCGCCGGCGGCCGCCCGCTGCTCGAGCGCCGGGCCCCGCGCCGCGTGCCGCTGCGCGACAGCGTCAGGATGGAAGCCGGCGTGAACCTGCCCGAGCTCTGAGCACGGGCCTACGGAAAACCGAACCGGCGGACACGGGCTAGCCGCCTGTGCAGCCGCCGGTCGCGCTGAAATGCTCCCGCTCGATGACCACGCGCGAGCACACCAGCGAGCTGCACGAGTGTCTCAACTGCGGGTCCGAGCTCGTCCACCCCGTCGAGTGGGAGCCGAGCGGCCCAGAGTCCTGGTCGGTGCTGCTGCGCTGCCCGGAGTGCGAGGTCCACCGCCTCGGCGTGTTCGACCAGCCCACGCTGGACGCCTTCGACCGCGAGCTCGAACGTGGTGACGTGATGCTGGTCGACGCCTATCTCGAGCTCGTGCGCGAGAACATGGCCGTCGACGTTGACCGCTTCGCCCACGCCCTGGAGGCGGGGGCGATCCTGCCCGAGGACTTCTAGGCCAGCACGGCGACCGCGTTGTTCCAAGGGTCGCGCGCGAGCAGGCCGCCGGCGATGTTCTCCGCCGGCGCACCGGCGGCGGCGAGGCGCTCCCGCACCCCGCCGACGTCGGCCGGATCGGGCAGGACGATCGTCCAGTGCCGCATGCCGACCGAGCCGTCGGGCATCGGAGGCACACCCTCGCCGCGCCAGGTGTTCAGCCCGAGGTGATGGTGGTACCCGCCGGCAGCGATGAACACCGCGCTGGGGAAGCGGGTCATGACCTCGAAGCCGATCACGTCGCGCCAGAACGCCAGCGCCCCGTCGAGGTCGCCCACGTGCAGGTGCAGGTGCCCCACGATCAGCTCGGGCGAGACGTGCGGCTGCGGCTCGGCGCCCTCGACCATCGCCATCAGCCCCTCCATGTCGAGCGGCATCGGGCCGCCGAGCACGGTCGGGTCGCCGATGTCGCCCCAGTGCTCGCGCGAGCGGTCGGACGCCAGCTCGATCCCGTTGCCGTCGGGGTCGGGCAGGTAGATCGCCTCGGAGACCTTGTGATCGGACGCCCCGCTGACCGGGGTGCGCGTGGCGATCAGCCGCTGCGCCGCGCGCGCCAATTCCAGTCGCGACGGGTGAAGCAGGGCGAAGTGGTAGAGGCCCGCGTGGCGCCCCGCCGGGCGCGCCTGCGGGTCCTCGTTGAGCACGAGCAGGTCCTCCCCGCCGGCGCCGAGCGCCCCCTCGGTGCCATCCCGGCGCAGCGGCCGCAGGCCGATGGCGGACTCGTAGAAGGCCATCGAGCGGTCGAGGTCGGTCACGGTGAGATGGACCGGCCCGAGCCGCAGGTCGTCCGGGAGCGTGGCCCCCGGCTGGGTCGAGGCGGAGGTGCTGGTCATCGCCCAAGAGCCTAGAGCCGGCTTGTGTGACCAACACCTCACATAGGCGGCCGCCGCTGCGACAAGGTCTTCGAGACCGGCGCCCACGGCGCCAGCGCAACCGAAAGGCCCTCACTGATGAACTACGCCGCTCCCTTCGCCTACGCCTCGCAGTCGCTCCTGCCCGACCCGTACGCCCCGGTCGTGTCCGGACATCATCAGCGCCCGGCTCGCCAGCGCCGCCGCCGCATGCGCGCGATGCTGCTGCCGAGCGCCATGCGCCCGGCCCGCCGCAGCGTGAGCGCCCCCGCGGCGCTAGCCCGCTCGTGATGGGGACGGAGTCTCAGGTTCGGCCGCGCTTCGAGCGCCGCTCGACGCCGCGGCCATCGACTGTCACGCCCGGCGCGATCCGCCCGGATCGCCTCACGATCTGGCCGACCGACGAGGGCGACTATGGCATCGACGTGCGTTGGCTCGGCCGCGAGTGCATCCTGCGCGCCGTCGTCGTGCGGCGGCTGCTCGTCGAGGCCGGCTTCGAGGCGCAACCGGACAACTCCCAGGACGGGCGCGTCTGGGGACTGCGCATCGGACCCGTGCCAGCCGACCAGGTAGCGAGGGTGATCGACTCCTACATCTGGTGACGAGCGCCGCCATGCCGGGGGGCGTAGACTCGCCGGCAGCCCGTGGTGCACGTCCAGGATGTCGACGAGACGCTGATTGAAACGGTCTGCTCGCGTCTCCGGGAGCACCTGAAGGGCGACGACGCGGTCATGGCGGAGGCCTTTGTCCGCCAGTACTACCGCTGGGTCTCGCCGGAGGACATCGCGGACCGCCGCGAGCTCGACCTCTACGGGGCCGCGCTGGCGCATTTCGACCTCGCCCGCCGGCGCGCGCCTGGCACCACCAAGGTGCTGATCTACAACCCGGAGTTCGAGGTGCACGGGTGGGAGTCGACGCACACGGCCGTCGAGGTCGTGACCGACGACATGCCGTTCCTGATCGATTCGATCGGCATGGAGCTGAACCGGCGCGGCTTCGGCGTGCACGTGATCATCCACCCGGTCATCCAGGTGCGCCGTGACGGCGATGGGCGCCTGCTCGAGGTGCTCCCCCACGGGGCGCAGGCCGACGGCACCGTCGCCGAGTCGGTGATCCACGCGGAGGTCGCCCGCCAGACCGACCCGGGCGAGCTGGAGGAGCTCAAGGGCCACCTGGTGCGGGTCATCGACGAGGTGCGCGCCGCGGTCACCGACTGGCCCGAGATGCGCGCCCGCGTGCTCGACGTGGTCGCCGAGCTGGGCACCGACCCACCACCGCTCGACCGCGAGGAGATCACCGAGGCGCGCGCCTTCCTCGCCTGGCTCGAGGACCACAACTTCACGCTGCTCGGCTACCGCGACTACGAGCTGTCGGGCGAGGCCGGGGAGCTGAGCCTGGTGTCGGTGCCGGACTCCGGGCTGGGCATCCTGCGCCAAGAACGCGGAGACGAGAGCTCGCGCGGCTTCGACAAGCTGCCCGCCGCGGTGCGTTCGCGCGCGCTCGAGCCGTACCTCCTCAACCTCACCAAGGCGAACTCGCGCGCCACCGTGCACCGGCCCGCGTACCTCGACTACGTCGGCGTGAAGCGCTTCGACGCCGACGGCGGGGTGATCGGCGAGCGCCGCTTCCTCGGGCTCTACACGCACACGGCCTACCAGGCGAGCCCGCGCGAGATCCCGATCCTGCGGCGCAAGGTCGACGCCGTACTCGGGCGGGCAGCGTTCCCGACGGAGAGCCACAACGAGAAGGCGCTGCTGGAGATCCTCGAGAGCTACCCGCGCGACGAGCTGTTCCAGATCTCCGAGGACGACCTGTTCAGGATCAGCATGGGGATCCTGCACCTGGGGGCGCGCCAGCGCGTGCGGCTGTTCGTGCGCCGCGACACCTTCGACCGCTTCGTGTCCTGCCTCGTGTTCGTCCCGCGCGACCGCTTCAACACGGAGAACCGCCGCCGCATCGAGGGCATCCTCCGGCGCGCGACCGGGGCCAGGAGCATCGACTACACCACGCGCGTGTCCGAGTCGGTGCTGGTGCGGCTGCACTACCTGGCCTACGTGGAGCCCGGTGATCTGCCCGAGATCGACGAGCAGCGCACCGAGACGCTGCTGGTGGCCGCCACCCGCTCATGGGGCGACGACCTCGAGGAGGCCCTCTTCGAGGAGCACGGCGAGGAGCGCGGGGCGCTGCTCTACCGCCGCTACGGCGACGCGTTCCCGGCCGCCTACCGTGCGGACTGGGTGCCGCGTTCCGCCCTGGCCGACATCGCGCGGATCGAGGAGCTGGAGGAGCCCGACGACCTGTCCGTCCGCCTCTACCGGCCGCTCGAGGCGCCCCAAGGGGCGTTGCGCGCCAAGGTGTTCCGCGCCGGCACGCCGCTGGCGCTGTCAGACCTGCTCCCGCTGTTCGAGAACATGGGCGTGCAGGTCGCCGACGAGCGGCCCTACCCGATCAACCCGCGCGATCGCGAGAGCATCTGGATCTACGACTTCGGCCTGACCTACGCGGGTAACGACGAGCTCGAGACCGATCGCGTCCGGGACGCGTTCCAAGACGCCTTCATCCACACCTGGCGGGGCGACACCGAGAACGACGGCTACAACCGCCTGATCCTGGGCGCCGGGCTGAACTGGCGCGAGGGCACCGTGCTGCGCGCGATTGGGCGCTACCTGCGCCAGGCCGGCACCACGTTCAGCGACCGCTACGTGGAGCAGGCGCTCGTGAACCACCCGGAGGTGGCGCGCCTGCTGGTGGACCTCGTGCTTGCGCGGTTCGACCCCGAGGCCGCCGACGCCGAGGCGGCCGACGGGCTGGTGGAGCGCATCGAGGAGCAGATCGACGCGGTGGAGAGCCTGGACCAGGACCGCATCCTGCGCAGCTTCCTGGGCGTCGTGCGGGCCATGCTGCGGACCAACTTCTTCCAGCGCGACGCCGACGGCGAGCGCAAGCGATACCTGTCCTTCAAGCTCGACCCCGAGGAGCTGCCCTGGCTACCGCTGCCGCGGCCCCGCTTCGAGATCTTCGTGTACTCGCCGAGCACCGAGGGCGTGCACCTGCGTGGCGGCAAGGTTGCGCGCGGCGGGATCCGCTGGTCGGATCGGCGCGAGGACTTCCGCACCGAGGTGCTCGGGCTGATGAAGGCGCAGATGGTCAAGAACGCGGTGATCGTGCCCGTGGGCGCGAAGGGCGGCTTCGTCGTGAAGCGACCGCCGCCGGGCGACGACCGCGAGGAGCTGCGGGCCGAGGTCGAGGCCTGTTACCGCACGTTCATCGCGGGGCTGCTGGACCTCACCGACAACATCGCCGACGGCGAGATCGTGCCCCCACCCGACGTGGTTCGCTACGACGACGACGACCCGTACCTCGTGGTCGCCGCCGACAAGGGCACCGCGTCGTTCTCCGACGTGGCCAACGGCGTGGCCGCCGACTATGGCTTCTGGCTCGGCGACGCGTTCGCCTCCGGCGGCTCGACCGGCTACGACCACAAGCAGATGGGGATCACCGCCAAGGGCGCCTGGGAGTCCGTCAAGCGCCACTTCCGCGAGCTCGGGCGCGACGTGCAGGAGGAGGACTTCACGGTCGTCGGCATCGGCGACATGGCCGGCGACGTGTTCGGCAACGGGATGCTGCTGTCGAAGCACATCCGCCTGGTCGGCGCGTTCGACCATCGGCACGTGTTCCTCGACCCCGACCCCGACCCGGCCGCGAGCTGGGAGGAGCGCCGGCGGCTGTTCGAGCTGGAGCGATCGTCGTGGGCCGACTACGACCGCGAGCTGATCTCGGAGGGCGGCGGCGTGTTCGCGCGAACGGCCAAGTCGATCGAGCTGTCGCCGCAGCTGCGCTCGGCGCTCGACGTCCGCGACGAGGCGCTGGCGCCCAACAACCTGATCCGCGCCCTGCTGCGAGCGCCCGTGGACTTGCTCTGGAACGGCGGCATCGGCACCTACGTGAAGGCGAGGGCCGAGAGCCACGCGGAGGTTGGCGACAAGGCCAACGACGGGGTGCGAGTCGACGGCGCCGAGCTGCGCTGCCGCGTGGTCGGCGAGGGCGGCAACCTCGGCCTCACGCAGCGCGGGCGCATCGAGTACGCCCGCAAGGGTGGGCGGGTGAACACGGACGCGATCGACAACTCCGGCGGGGTGGACTGCTCGGACCGCGAGGTGAACATCAAGGTCCTGCTCGACCAGGTGGTCGCCAGCGGCGACCTGACCCTCAAGCAGCGCGACCAGCTGCTGGTGGAGATGACGCCGGCGGTAAGCGAGCTGGTGCTCAAGGACAACTACGAGCAGAGCGAGACGCTGTCGCTGGCCGAGACCCAGGCGGCCGGGATGGTCGACGTGTACATGCGCTTCCTCGAGTCGCTCGAGGGGTCGCGCAAGCTCGACCGCGAGCTGGAGGCGCTGCCGGGCGGCGAGGAACTGGCCGAGCGCAACCGCGAAGACAGCGGGCTGACGCGGCCGGAGCTGGCCGTGGCGCTGGCCTACAGCAAGATCGACCTGTACGCCGAGCTGCTCGACTCCGACGTCCCGGAGGACCCGCACCTGTCCGCCGAGCTCGACCGTTACTTCCCGGCGCCGCTGCCCGAGCGGTTCTCAGCGCAGCTCCGCGACCACCGGCTGCGCCGGGAGATCATCGCGACGCAGGTGATCAACAACATGGAGCACGGCGGCGGCATCACCTTCGCCTTCCGCCTGCACGAGGAGAGCGGCGCACCGGCGTCCGAGATCGCGCGCGCCTACGCCGCGGCCCGTGACATCTTCGGGATGCGCGACCAGTGGGTCGAGATCGAGGAGCTCGACAACGAGGTGGCCGCCGAGGTGCAGCTCGAGCTGCTGCTCGAGGGGCGCCGGCTGGTCGAGCGCGGCTCGCGCTGGCTGATCGCCCACAGGGCGCGCCCGCTCGACATCGGGGCGACCGTGCAGCTGTTCGCGCCTGGGGCGGCGACGCTCTTCAAGGCCGTGCCGCGGCTGCTCGGCGCCTCGGACGTGGAGCCGCTGACGGTGCGCGCGGACGAGCTCGAGCAGGCCGGCGTGCCGCCCGCGCTGGCACATCGGGTGGCCTGCCTGCCGACGATGTTCGCCACCTTCGACATCGTCGACGTGGCCGAGGAGACCGGATTGGACACCGAGCAGGTGGCCGCGGTGCACTTCCGGCTCGGGGAGCGCCTCGAGCTGCACTGGCTGCGCGACCGGATCGTGGCGTTGCCGCGCGACGACCGCTGGCGCGCGCTCGCCCGGGCCGCCCTGCGCGACGACCTCTACAGCCTGCACCGCAGCCTCACGGCCGAGGTGCTGCGCAGCGCCTCGCCGGACGGCTCCGTGGGCGAGCGGGTGGAGGCGTGGGTGCAGGGCAACCCGGCGTCGGAGCGCTGCCTGCAGACGCTGGCGGAGATCCGCGTGGGCCACGTGTTCGACACGACCACGCTGCCCGTGGCCGTGCGCGAGGTGCGCAACCTGCTGCTGGTCGGCGCCCGCTACTAGCTAGGCGGTGGCGTAGCGCTCGGCAGCGCGGGCGCGCGCCTTGGCCGCCTCGACCTCGCGGTCCTTCGGCGGCGCCGCCGTCACGAGCTCGTCCAGGAGCTGCGCCGAGATGCCGGCCACGGCGTCGATCGCGCGCTCGAAGGCATCGGCGTTCGCCTGCGACGGCTTGGTGAATCCGCTGATCTTGCGGACGTACTGCTCGCTGGCGGCGCGAATCTCCTCCGAGGTGGCGGGCGGCTCGAAGTTGTGGAGGGTGCGGATGTTGCGGCACATGCCCAGAGGGTAGCTGCCGACCCCCAATCCGGGTTAGGCTCGCATTCGGGTGCGTGACCTCCTCTTGGACTTGATGGACGCTGCCGCAACGCGGGCCGAATACGCGGATGCACGCTTCGTGCGCACGCAGTCGGAGAGCCTCTCCACGCGCAACGGCGCCGTCGAGGCGGTCGAGACGGACGACTCCGAGGGCATCGGCGTGCGCGTCCGCCTGGGTGGCTCGTGGGGGTTCGCCGCCGTGCGCGGCACCGACAAGGCGGCCGCCGAGGCCGCGCTCGATCGCGCGCTGGCGGTGGCAGCCGCCCAGCCTGCGTCGCGGGGCGGCGCGCTCGCCGAGGAGCCGCCCGCGCGGGGCGACTACCGCAGCCCGGCTGAGCGCGACCCGTTCGAGGTGCCGCTCGAGGACAAGCTCGCCGTGCTGGCTGCCGCCGATGCCGGGCTGCGGGCCGAGCCGGGCGTGGCGCTCACGCTCGCGTCGTTCCAGGCGCTGCGTGTGCACAAGCTGTTCGCCTCCACCGAGGGTGCGCTCTGCGAGCAGGTGCTCACCGAGTGCGGTGGCGGCGTGTCCGCGCTCGCCCTGCGCGGCGACGAGAGCCAGGTCCGCTCCTATCCCGCCTCCCACGGCGGGCAGGTCGAACAGGCCGGCTATGAGCGGTTCCTCGCGCTAGACCTCCCCGCCGCCGCTCCGCGCGTGTCCGAAGAGGCCGTGGCGCTGCTCAGCGCTCCCGCCTGCCCCGCCGGTCGGACCACCTTGCTGCTCGCGCGCGAGCAGCTCGCGCTGCAGCTGCACGAGTCGGTCGGCCACGCCGTGGAGCTCGACCGGGTGCTCGGCCGCGAGGCCTCCTATGCGGGCACGAGCTTCGTGCCTGCGGACGGGATCGGCTCGCTGCGCTTCGGCTCAGAGCACGTGAGCGTGACCGCCGACGCCACCAACCCGGGCGGCCTGGGCAGCTTCCGCTGGGACGACGAGGGCGTGGAGGGTCACAGCGTGCCAATCGTCCGCGACGGCGTGCTGGCCGGCTTCCTCTCCTCGCGCGAGACCGCGGCCGAGATCGGCCTGGACCGCTCGGGTGGCTGCATGCGCGCCGACGGATTCGCCCGCCAGCCGATCGTGCGCATGACCAACGTGAACCTCGAGCCCGGGGACGCGGGCTCGCTCGACGAGCTGATCGCCGACACCGACAGCGGCCTGCTGATCGAGACGAACCGCTCCTGGTCGATCGACAACCGCCGCCTCCACTTTCAGTTCGAGGGCGAGGCCGGTCGGGAGATCCGCAACGGCGAGCTCGGCGGGCTGGTGCGCAACCCGAGCTACGCCGGCGTGACACCCGAGTTCTGGGCCAGCTGCGACGCCGTCTGCTCGCCCGCCGAGTGGCGCCTCAGCTCTTTGCTCGACTGCGGCAAGGGCGAGCCTGGTCAGATCATGCGCGTGTCGCACGGGTCCGCCCCCGCGCGCTTCCGAGACGTCGAGGTAGGGGTCGCTTGAGCGGCGGCGTCGCCGGGCGGGAACAGTCCCTATGAACGCGCTGGACGTGGCCGAGGCCGCCGTGGCGGCGGCGCCGGGCGATGCGCTGGCACACGTGAGCCGCGAGCGCTCGCTGATGCTGCGCTTCGCCCGCAACGCGCCCACGCAGGCCACCGCGATCGACGACGTGACCGTGGAGCTCGCGATCATCGTCGACGGCCAGCTCGGCCGCGCCACGACCAACGCGGCCGATCCCGCCTCGCTGGCTGCCTGCGCCGAGCGCGCGGCGGCCGCCGCCAGGGCCGCCGCAGCAACCGGGGCGCCGGCGACCCACCCCGGCTTTCGCGCGCCGGCCCCGGCGCGCGCCCATCACGGGCACGACCCCGAGACGGCCGCGCTCGACCCGGCGCCGGGCGGCGCCGCGCTGGCGGCCGCGTTCGCGGCGGCCGAGCGGCGCGGCGTGGAGGCGCACGGGATCTGGACCGTCGCGGAGGACGAGCGCGCGGTCGCCACCCGCGACGGCGGCGTGATCGATCGCACCACTGACGCCTACATGAAGGTGATCTGCATCGCACCGGACGGGCGCTCGGGATACGCGTCGAGCGTCGCCGTCGCCGCGTCGAAGGTGCACGCGGAGCCGCTCGCGGAGCGGGCCATCGAGAAGGCGCTCGCGCCCGGTGCGCCCGCCGAGCTGCCGCCCGGTGAGTACCCGGTGGTGCTCGAGCCGCGCGCCGTCGGCTGCCTGCTCGACCTGCTCGGCGAGACCGCGCTCAACGGGCTGGCGCACGTGGAGGGGCGTGGCGCGCTGGTCGACCGGATCGGCGAGCAGGTCGCGGCGCCGGCGATCAACCTCGCGGACTCGCCGAGGCTCGCGGCGACGCTCCCACGCGCGTTCGACCCGGAGGGAACCGCCAAGCGCCCGCTGCCCCTGATCCAGGACGGCGTGGCGCGCAACGTGGTGCACGACCTCCGCAGCGGCGCGCTGGCCGGGGTCGACTCGACCGGCCACGCGCTGGCCCCCGGTGGCGACCTCGAGGGCCCGCGCCCGTGGAACCTGGTGCTGGCCGGGGGCGGCGCGGCGAGCTTCGAGGAGCTGTGCGCACCGATCGAGCGGGGCGTCTACGTGACGCGCTTCTGGTACGAGAACGTCGTCCGCCCCAAGGAGACGCTGATCACCGCTGTCACGCGCGACGGCACGTTCCTGATCGAGGACGGCAGGGTCACCAGGCCGCTGCGCGACCTGCGCGTGACGGACTCCGTGCTTGGGGTGCTGACGCGCGTGCAGGACCTGACCGCGCGCCAGGAGCTGACCAGCGACGCCGACTTCTACGGCCGCCGCTTCGCGCACGGCGTGGTCTCCCCCGCCCTGCGCGCCGCCTCGCTGCGATTCACCGACGCGTCCGGCTGAGCTACCCTTCCCGGCCGTGGAAGCGATCCTCAGCGGCGTTCAGGTGATCCTCTGCGTGATCCTGATCGTGCTCATCCTGCTGCACTCGGGCAAGGACTCCGGGCTCTCCGGCGCGTTCGGCGTCGGCACCGGCGCCGGCCCGTTCGGCGGCGGCTCGCTGGTGGAGCGCAACCTCAACCGCTGGACCGTTGCGTTCGCGCTGATCTTCGTCGCGAACGTGATCGCGCTGTTGAAGGTCTCCTCCTGAGGCGCTAGCCACACGAGGGCTACGTTTGACAGCCATACGCTGTCGAACGTCGACCCGGTGGCCGGGTAGCGCGTCATCGGCGCCGGGCGGCGGCGCCTCGCGCCCGAGCATTGTGCGACCTCGACTCTTGCCACCTTGTCGCTGCCGTACCGCGCGGCCGGTGGCGTGTAGCTCGCTAGGCCCCGGGCGGCCGCCCCTCCAGGCGGTCCAGCTCGCGCAGGATCTCGATCGCCTCGCCGCGCAGGTCGCGGTCGACCGCGCGCCAGTCCTCGGGCGAGAGCTTGCCCATCTGGCGGTCGAGCTCGGCGTCCCGGATCTCGCGGTACTTCGCCTCCTTGGCCGCGCGCAGCTCGTCGATCCGCCCCGCGTCCGCGCGCTCCGCCTCCCCCGGCCGCCGCAGCGGGCGGATCACCACGAAGGCCACCAAGGCGGCCAGGACCACGAGCGCCAGCGCGTACTCCACCCGTCAGGCTCGTGACAGCTCGCGGCCGAGGCGCGCCGCGTAGAGGGAGCGCACCCGGCGCAGGCGCGCCTCGGGTGAGGGCCACGCCGCGACCAGCGCGCCCAGCACCGCGATCGCGCCGCCGATCCAGATCCAGGTGACCAGTGGCGACACGATCGCCCGGAACGCCGCCGGCGGCGGGTCCTGGCTGTACATCTCCGTGAGGGTGCGGATCACGATCGCCTGGACCTGCCCGGGCGAGTCGGCAAAGGTGCGGTCGGCGCGGGCGATCGGCTTCTGGAGTGAGACCAGGTCGGGGCGAACCGCCAGCCAGAAGTCGCGGCGCAGGCCCCAGCGCACGTCCACCTCGCTGTTGGCCTCGCCGTCGAAGAAGCGCGAGATCACGCCCTTGGATGGGTCGTTCGTCGAGTAGTAGTTGCGCGACGGCCGCAGCGTGAAGGTCTCGTCGCCTTTGCGCACCCGCATCACGGCGCCCAGCGAGATCGGCGCGCCGGTGCCGGCGCTGTCGCCGCCGAGCTTCGCCGTGGGCCGCTGGTAGGTGACCTGGTAGTCGCCGACATTCACGCTCTCCCCAGGCGACAGCCGCACGTCGCGCTGCTGGATGAACGCCGAGGAGGCCGCCACGCCGAGGAACAGCACCGCGATGCCGGCGTGCACGAGGAAGCCGCCGTAGCGGCGCCGGTTGCGCCCGGTCAGCCGCGCGAGCGCGCGCGGCCAGGACTCTCCGGTCATAACCCGGCGGGCGCTGGCCCCGCGCCAGAACTCCTGCCCCACCACCGACAGCACGAATGCCACGAAGCAGAACATGATCAGCGAGGGGATGCTGTCGGCGGCGTTGGTCAGCGCAAGCAGTACGACCAGCACCAGGCCGGTCAGCGCGAGCGGCACCGCCAGGACGCGCTTGAGCATCCCCGGCGTGACGCGTCGCCAGGCCAGCACCGGCCCGATGCCGGTGAGCAGCACCAGTGCCAGCGCCAGCGGGGTGGTCAGGCGGTCGAACCAGGGCGGGCCCACGGTCGCCTCGGTGCCCGTGATCGCCTCCGAGATCAGCGGGAAGAACGTGCCCCACATGATCACCAGGCAGAGCCCCACCAGCACGAGGTTGTTGAGCAGGAAGAACGCTTCGCGCGACAGCAGCGAGTCGAGCTTGGCCTCCGAGCGCAGGTCAGGCAGGCGCAGGATGATCAGCACGGCCGAGAGGGCGATCACCGCGCCGATGAACACGAGCATCTGGACCCCGATCGTCGAGGCGCCGAAGGCGTGGATCGAGTCGAGGATGCCGCTGCGCACGAGGAAGGTGCCGAGCAGCGCGAACACGAACGTCGCGCAGATCAGCGACGCGTTCCACACCTTCAGCATCCCGCGCTTCTCCTGCACCATGATCGAGTGCAGGAACGCCGTGCCGAGCAGCCACGGCATCAGCGACGCGTTCTCGACGGGGTCCCAGGCCCAGTAGCCGCCCCAGCCGAGCTCCGTGTACGACCAGAGCGCGCCGAGCATGATCCCGGTGCCGAGGAACGTCCAGGCGATCAGCGCGAAGCGGCGCGTGGCGCGGATCCAGTCGGCGCCGGTCCGACGCGTGATCAGCGCCCCGATCGCGAACGCGAACGGGATCGAGAAGCCCACGTAGCCCGTGTAGAGCATCGGCGGGTGGATCATCATCGCCGGGTGGCGCAGCAGCGGGTTGAGCCCCGCGCCCTCGGGCGGCACGACCGCCAGCGTGTCGAACGGGTTCTCCCAGCCCAGCATTAGGAAGAGGAAGAACGCGCCGACGGCGCCGAGCACAGCCGTGGCCCAGGGCGCGATGTCGCGCAGCGAGCGCCGCGTCAGGAACAGCACCGCGGTCGAGAACAGGGACAGCAGGGTGACCCACAGCAGCAGGGAGCCGTCCTGGGTGGCCCATACGGCGGTGACCTTGTAGAAGGTGGGCGTGTCGGTGGACGAGCCCTCGGCCACGAGCGCGTAGGAGAAGTCGGACCGCAGGAAGGCCGACTCGAGGATCGCGAAGGCGCCGACGCACAGCGCCGCCATGCAGTAGATCGCGCGCCGGCCGGAGGTGACCCACTCGCTGCGGCCCGTGCGGGCGCCGTGAATCGATGCGAAGACCGCGTAGAAGGCGGTCAGCAGCGCGACGGCCAGGCAGGCGGAGCCGACCCCGGCCACGTCAGCTGGACTGCTCGTCCTTGGTGAACTTCGACGGGCACTTGGTCACGAGCGAGTCGCGCTCCGCGACGAAGGTGCCCTGCTTCAGCTCGCCTGAGACGATCACCTCGCGACCGTCGCGGAACGGGTCCGGCACCGCGCCCGTGTAGGTGACCGGCACCGACTCGGTGCCGTCGCGGTCGCGGATCCGGAAGCGCAGCTCGTCGCCCGAGTGGGCGATCGAGCCCTTCACCACCTTGCCGGTCAGCTCGTAGGACTGGCCCTCGCGCAGCTCGGACGGCTTGGCGGCCTCCGAGGCGGCGCTGAAGCTCGTGTACGCGAGCACCGTGGCCAGGCACACGGCGGCGCCGAGCGCCACGGCAAGCCTGATCTTGCGCTTGCGGGAAGGGTCCACGGGCTGGATTCTGGCAGGCGCCGCGGGCTATGTGGCGCCTACCCGCGCTGGCTCGGATGCCCGTCGCCCGGCCAGGGCGACAGCAGCAGGATCAGGCGGGCGTCGCTGCCAGCGCGCACCTCGTGGCGCTCCGCGGGCTCGAAGTGGGCCAGGAAGCCTGGACCGCCGCTCACGGACTGCCCGCCCTGGGTGACCTCGATCTCCCCGCTGGCCACCACCAGCCACGCGCGCTCGTGCACCTGGTGCTCCGCCAGCGACTCGCCGGCGGGCAGGTTGATCGCGATCACTCGCGTCTCGTCGTCCGAGCGCAGCACTTCCGGCTGATGCGGTTGCACGTCGAGCGAGGCGATGTCCCAGGTGTCCATGGGCGCAAACTATGCCGCAACTAGGTGCGCTCGGCTCGCCGCGCGATCCACTCCGCCCCCGGGTGGTCGGTCAGGCCGTGCACAATGATCGAGACGAACACGACCAGCGCGGCGATCGCCACGATGCGGGCGGCGTCCGGGGCCCCCGAGCCGAGCACGAACAGCGCGAACGTCATGGTCGCCACCCCCTTCGGGCCGAACCACGCCATGAACGCCTTGCCGGCCGTGTCGACCTCGCGGACCCCGATCAGGGCGGTGAACACGGCTACCGGACGCGCAACGAGCAGGGTGAACACCACCACGCCGATCGCAGCCCAGCCGTCCCCGAACAGCGTGTCGAAGCTGAACAGTGCTCCGAACACGAGGAAGACGCCCAGCTTGACGACCTCGATCAGGTCCTCGGAGCGCTCCTCGAAGCACTCGCGGATGTCGGGTCGCCAGATCCCGAAGCCGATCGCCGCCACGAACACCGAGATGAACCCGTTCCCCTCGGGCGGGAGCACCGCGGCTCCGTAGGCCGCGAAGGCCAGCCCGACCGCGTAGAGGCCCTTCTGGTGAGAGCTGGCGCCGCGCGGCATCAGGCGCGCGGCGACGAAGGCGATCAGCACGCCCGTGAGCGCTCCGACGCCCACGTCCTGTACGACGAACTGCCACCACACGAAATCGTCGCGCGATTCGGCGGCAGCCGTGAGCGCGAGCACGGCTGGTAGGGCCAGGCCGTCGTTGAGGCCCGACTCCAGGTTGAGCGAGTGGCGGATGATGCGCGGGACGCGCGGGTTGGTGACGACCGCCGAGGAGAGCACGGGGTCGGTGGGCGAGAGCAGCGCGCCCAAGAGGAACGAAGCGGTCCAGTCGAGGTCGGTCAGCGTGTGGACGGCCACGGCCACGAGCGCGGCCGTCAGCGGCATCGCGAGCACGAGCTTGCGGAAAGGCAGGCGCCAGGCCTTCTGCAGCATCTCCTCCTCTACCTCGAGCCCGTCTCTGAACAGGATCAGCACGAGCGCGACGACCGCCAGCCCTTGGACGAAGTCCGAGTGCGGCTCGAGGTCGAGCACCTCCAGGCCGCCCTCGCCGAGCACGAAGCCGGCAACCACGAAGGCCGCCGTGAGCGACAGGAAGCTGCGCTTGGCGAGCCCCGCGAAGAGCGCGCCGGCCATCAGCAACACGCCGAACACGGCGGCCGGCTCCTGCAGGAAGTCCACGCCGGCGGCAACGGGGGGCACGCCCGGAAGCTACCTTGAAGGGTGCGTGAGGAGGGCTCTCGCAACCAGCGCCGCGCTCGCGGTCGGGTTCCCCGCTGCTGCCGCGGCGGCTCCGCCGAGCGCGCAGATGCTGTCCCAGGGCTGGGAGGTGCGCAGCCAGCAGGCCGCGCCGGCGCCGCCCCAGCCCGCTCCCCCGGTGGAGGGGCAGCCCGAGGGCGTGCCGACGACACCCGGAGCGACGGGCGCCCCTGGCGGGCACGCGACGCAGCAGACCAGCTGGAGCCCCATCACCGTGCCGAGCGTGTTCAACGTCAAGGCCGTCGCGGCGGAGTACGCCGGGCAGGTGCGCCGCTACCGGCTGCGCTTCACGGGCCCGCGCACCCCGCGCGGGTTCCGCTGGCTGATCGAGTTCCAGAGCGTGCGCCGAGCCGCGACCGTGTTCCTGAACGGGCGCCGGCTGGGCCGCAACGTGGATCCGTACACGCCGTTCACCTTCGAGGCGCGCGGCCTGCGGCCCGGGCGCGCCAACCAGCTGGTCGTGGTAGTCGACAGCCGCAAGGACCCGCGCTTGCCCGAGGGCTGGTGGAACTGGGGCGGGATCGTGCGTCCGGTGCGCCTGATCCCGGCGGGGCGGGCCCACCTCCAGGACCTCGGGACGCTGTCCCGTGTGCGCTGCAGCGGTCCGGCTACCGGTTGCAGGGCCGAGCTGCTCCTGGACGGCGTGCTTCAGCGCAGCGGCGCCGGCGAGCTGGCGTCGAAGCTGGCGGTGGAGCTGCGCGCGCCCTCGGGTCGCGTGATCAAGCGCAGCTTCCGCCTGCCGCGCCAGGGTGCCGACCGGCGCCGCGTGCGCCTGTCGATGCGGGTGCCGGCACCCGAGCTGTGGAAGCCCGAGGACCCGAAGCTGTACTCGGCCCGGATCGAGCTGCGCGATCGCGGCGTGCTCCAGCAGGTCGAGCGGCGCCGGGTCGGTCTGCGCTCGGTGACGGTCAGGCGCGGGCTGCTCTACCTCAACAACAGGCGCATCAAGCTGGCCGGGGCATCGATCCACGAGGACATGCCCGGCAGCGGGGCGGCGCTCACCGATGCCGACATGGACCGCATCGTGGCCGACCTGAAGGAGGTGGGCGCGAACGTCACGCGATCCCACTACGTGCTCAACGACGGGCTGCTCGCCCGCCTCGACGCGGCCGGGATCATGGTCTGGAACCAGGCGCCGATCTGGCAGCGCGATCGCCGGGCCAACGTCCTGCGCCAGCCGCTCCAGCGGCGCCGGGCCTACGAGACCGTCCGCCGCACCGTCATCGCCGCCCGCAGCCATCCGTCGGTGATCACGCATTCCGTCGCGAACGAGCTCTGGTCGCGCCCCGACGATCGGCCCGGGGTGACCCGCCTCTACCTCGAGAACGCGCAGCGAATCGCGCGCGACCTCGACCCGACGCTGCCGATCTCGGTCGACATCAACGGCCGCCCCCACCACCCCGAGCAGTTCACGTACCACAAGTTCGACATGCTCGGGATCAACCAGTACTTCGGCTGGTACCGGTGGGTCGAGAACTTCGACGACCTGCCGCTCTACCTGCAGGAGATGCGCGACCTCTACCCCGGGCTGGCGCTGGTGATGACGGAGTTCGGCGCCGAGGCTCGCCCGGAGCGCGCCAACAGCCCGGTCGACCTCAAGGGCAGCTACGCCTTCCAGACCTTCCACCTCGGCCGCACCCTCGACGTGGCGGACGCGGCCCCGATCTCGGGCGCGATCTACTGGACGCTCAGGGAGTTCGAGATCTACCCGGGGTGGTCGGGCGGCGCCGGCCAGCGCCCGCCGGAGTTCCGGCCGAACACACGCCACCAGAAGGGCCTGCTCACGTACGAGGGCGAGAAGAAGCCCGCCTGGTTCCTCGCGCGCGACCGCTTCAAGGCCACCCCGCTGTACCCCTGAACCGACGGCCCCGAGCCATCCCCGCAGCGGTCACTACCTTCAGTCGGATGTCCGGCTCGTCCAGACAACTCCTGATGCGCGATCCGTGGCTGCGGCTGCGCGTGCGCGCCTGGCCGATCCTGCAGACCGCCGCGGCCGCGGTCGTCGCCTGGTACCTGGCCAAGCTCCTCCTGCCGGAGGAGCAGCCGGTGTTCGCTTCGATCGCCGCGGTCGTGGCGCTCGGTGCGACCTACGGGCAGCGCTCCGAGCGGGCGATCGAGCTGGTCGGGGGAGTCGTGCTCGGGATCGGCGTGGCCGACCTGCTGGTGCGAGTGATCGGCACCGGGCCGGCGCAGATCGGATTGATGGTCCTGCTGGCGATGTCAGCCGCGGTGATGCTCGGCGGCGGGCCGCTGCTGGTGACCGAGGCAGCGGTGTCGGCGATCCTGCTCGTGGTGCTGGAGCCCACCAGCGCCGGCCTGGCTCCGAGCCGCGTGGTCGAGGCCGTGGTCGGCGGCGGCGTGGCGCTTGCCGTCAGCGCGCTCGCGTTCCCGCCCGATCCCGTGGTGCTCGTGGGCCGCTCGGCCCAGAGCCTCTTCGGTGGGCTCGGGCACGCACTCGAGGAGCTGGCGGCGGCCCTGGCCGAGCGCGACACCGAGCGGGCGCAGGCGGCGCTGCAGGCGGCGCGCGATCTCGACGCCGACGTACACGCCTTCGACGACGCGCTCGCCCTCGGTCACGAGACGGCTCGCTTCTCGCTCGGACGCCTGTCCTCGCGCGCGGCGCGGACGGAGCTGCAGCGCTACGAGCGCAGCGCTCGGCAGATCGACTTCGCCGTGCGCAACACCCGCGTGCTCGCGCGTCACGTGCTGCGGTTCCTGCGCGCGGGGCGTGCGGCCCCGGCGGAGCTGCCACCGGCGCTGCACGACCTCAGCCTCGCGGTGTGGGCGCTCGCGGCCGCGCTGGACGACCCGGCCCGATCCGATGGCGCAGTACGGGCGCACGCATCGCGTGCCTCCGCGCGCGCCGTGGAGAGCTTCGAGGGCGATCGCGACCTCGGGCTGGCGGAGATCGTCGCGCAGGTCAGGTCGACCGCGATCGACCTGGTGCGCGCCGCCGAGGCCGGCGGCTCGCCCGCCGAGGTGCGCGTGGAGACCCCCACCGAGGAGCTGCTGATCGAGCTCCCGGCACCGGCCTAGCCCGGCCAGGGCACGGGCCAAAAGCTCAAGCCCGCTTTAGCGGAACCCGATCTTGGATGTATGGCCCGCCATCTCGCGATCGCGTTCGCGCTGCTCGTGGCGTTCGCGGTGTTGATCGCGGCGATGGCCGTGTCCACTGCCGCGCGCTAGGCGCGGATCCGCAGCGCCACCGAGAGGCGCAGGGGCACCGGCGAGCCGTCCTTGCCGCTCTCGCAGCGCATGCGGGCGACCAGCAGCCAGCGGCCCGCCCCGACCTTCGCGCGCCGCGGCACCCACTCGAAGCGGAAGCGACCGTTGTCGCGTACGCGGACGGTGCCGATGCGGAACGCGTTCTGGTCGGAGCGCAGCGACAGGCGCACCGTGCGGCTGCAGAACTCGATCACCGGCCAGCCCTTGCCCGTAACCGCCAGGGTCTGGCCGAAGGTCACCGGGTTGGGGTTCGCGCGGAGCGTCCGCGCGGCGGAGGCCGGCGCCGCGGCGGTGAGGCACGCAACCACGATCCCGAGCATCGCCAACCGCCGCATGCCAAGGAAGCTACTCGGCGCGGCGGCCGGCTGGCAGCGGCTAGCCTGGGCGCAATGCGGTGGCGATCCCTCGTCAAGGCGGTCCTGGCAGGGGCCGTGGCCCTGACCGTGCTCGCCGGCATGGGTGCCGCGGCCATCGTCGCCGCGACCGACGACGACGAGCCCACGCTGTTCGCCTCCGACCGGCCCGCGGGGCAGGAGCCGGAGCGCTCGCTCGGCGTGGAGACGCAGCCGAGCCCCGCGCCGGAGACCACCCCCGCCCCAGATCCGCCGACGGAGACCGCGGAGCAGCCGCCCGAGCCGGTACTCGAGCCACCGCCCGAGCCGGCGCCGGCGGACGCGCCAGCCTCGACCACCCGCAAGACCCGCTTCCCGCGCGAGCGCAAGCAGCCCGACAACGATCCGGCGCCGAGGAACTTCGCGATTCCACCCGCGCGGGAGTTCTCCGGCACCGGCAACGCCTCCCTGGGCACGGTGCAGGTGCTGGAGCCCGCCGTGGTCAGGTGGCGCACCAAGGGGCGCTTCGAGCTGCGCTTCGGGCGCGAGTCGTTTCCGATCACCGCGCCCTCGGCCACCGGCCAGCTGATCGTCCCGCCGTACAGCTTCGACAAGGTCCGCGTGATCGCCACCGGGCGATGGACGATCCGGATCACCCCGCAGAACTGAGCCGGCGCCGCTAGGCGACCGTCACGTCGCGCTCGGGGTAGACGGCGTCCCCGGTCCGCTTCGCGCGATACAGGCAGGCATCCGCGCGCACCACCAGATCGGCGGCCGACAGATCGTCCGGCTCCCGGCACGCGACCCCGATCGACACGGTGGCGCCCGGGATCGCGGCCTCGGGCGGACCCAGCCTCCGACGCGCATCCTGAGATCCTCCGCGAGCGCGGAGGCGGCGGCCAGGTCGGTCGCGGGACAGAGCACGGCGAACTCGTCCCCACCCAGCCGCGCGACGTGATCGGCCGCGCGCACCCGGGTGCTCAGCACGTTGGCGGTCGCCTCGAGCACGCGATCGCCCGTGGCGTGCCCGAAGCCGTCGTTGATCTCCTTGAGCCGGTCCACGTCGCAGACCAGCACAGCGAGGGCCGTGTCGTGGCGACGAGCGCGCTCGAACTCGCGCGCGAGCGTCTCGTCCCAGCTGCGGCGGTTGGCCAGGCCGGTCAGCGAGTCCTCCCGGCTGATGCGCTCCAACTGCGCCACGAGCTCGTTGTTGCGCTCCTGCTCCTGTTCCAGCTCCAACCTGCTGCTGAACTCCTGCCAGGCGGTCCGCTGGCGGTGCAGCTGCCCTACGAGCGCGACCAGGGATGCCGTGCCCAGGTAGAAGCCGATCGTGGCGAGCGCTGCGTCGTCGAGCATGTCGGGCGCCGTGAGGATCGCGACGGCGAGCGCGGCCCAGGTGATCCCGATCAGCGCCGCTGTGTACTGCCACGACCAGATCAGCAGGAACGCGCTGGTGAAGATGGCGAGCGACATGCCGAGCGCGTAGGGCGCATGGGCATCGTCCACGCGGGCGATCATGTACGCGATCGCCACCTGGATGACACTCATCATGAGCAGCATCACGAGCTCGGGGTAGCGCCGCCCCAGGCGGGTGAACAGGCTCAGCCAGAGCGCGAGCAGCGGCAGCTCGAGGACCAGCCGCAGGGTCGCGAAGTCGCCCGCGTTGCTCGGGTCGACGAGATAGTCGAAGCCGGCCCAGAGGGGAAATCCGACGACCGCGATCAGCCCCGCGGGCACCGCGGTGGCGTGCGTGGCGCGCTTGACCTCCGCGCGGAATGCGGGCCGCGTGCCGTTGTCGTTGGCGTCGCCTGCCATTTGAGGAATCCCATCGGCGCCCGCGCGACGGGTCTTGAGGTCCGCACGGCGCGGCCTAGAGCGGCTCGCCCTGTCCCACAGGTGGATCGCCGCCCCCGGACGGTGTACGGTCGGTTGGCTCCCGGCCTAAGGAGTCCCCATGGACTCGCCCCGTCTCTCGCGCGACCTGCTCGCCTTCCTGATCGGGGTTCCGATCGCCTGGGCGGTCCTGCTCGTGTTCCACCCGACCGGCGCCGGCGACGATCTCTACCTCGAGCTCCAGGACCAGGTCACGCCCTGGATGGTCGTGCACCTCGGGATGGTGATCTTCATCCCGCTGATGGCCGGGGTGGTGTTCCTGCTCGTGCGCGGCATCGAGGGCACGGCGGCCCGGATCTGCCGCATCGCGCTGGTGCCCTTCGTGGTGTTCTACAGCGCGTGGGAGGTGCTGATGGGGATCGGCACCGGAGTGCTCGTTTACAACGTGAACGGCCTCCCGGAAGCCCAGCAGGCGAGTGGCGCGCTCATGGTGAACGACTTCACCGACAACTTCCTGATCCGCGACATGGGCCTGCTCGTCAGCATCGGCAGCGTGGCGCTGATCACCGCGCTGATCGCCGCCGGCGTTGCGCTGCGCCGCCAGGCCGGCGTGCCCCTGGCGGTACCGGTCCTGCTCGGGCTCTCGGCCTTCCTGATCACCGCCCACCCGTTCCCCTTCGGGCCCACCGGGCTGGTGCTGTTCGTCATCGCCGTGGTGCTCTACGCGCGCAGCCAGTCGGCGCCGCAGATGGCCGCGCCGATGCCGGCGCCCGGGTAGACCGACACGGGCGAGTCGGTTCGCCTCGATCAAGGCCAAGGCGCTGGCCTCGTAAGCGGAGGGTGTGCGGGCGCCCGGGAGGACGGGCGCCAAGCGGCGATGTGATCGAATGGCCGCGATGCACACGCCGACGATCGAGCTGACCGGCGACCGGGTCGAGCAGGCCGACGTCGTGGCCGTAGCTCGGCACGGCGCGGTGGCGCGCCTGTCGGACGCGGCGCGCGCCACGATGGCGGAGAGCGCGGCCGTCGTCGAGCGCCTCGCCGACTCCGACCGGCCGGTCTATGGGGTCTCGACCGGCTTCGGGTCGTTGGCCGGCACGTGGATCCCGCCGGAGCGGCGTGAGGAGCTGCAGCGGGCCCTGATCCGCTCGCACGCGGCGGGGATGGGTCCGCCGATCGAGCGCGACGCGGTGCGCGCGATGATGTTCCTCCGGGCCCGCTCCCTGGCGATGGGCCGCTCGGGGGCGCGCCCGATCGTCGCCGAGACGATTCTCGCCCTGCTTGCGGCCGGGCTCGACCCGGTGGTTCCCGAGCACGGGTCGCTCGGGGCGAGTGGCGATCTCGTGCCCCTCGCTCACTGCGGGCTCGCCCTGATGGGCGAGGGCGAGGTCTGGACCGCCGCGGACGAGCGCGTCCCTGCTGCGGACGGGCTGGCCGCGGTGCCGATCGAGCCGCTCACGCTGACCGCCAAGGAGGGCCTGGCCCTGATCAACGGCACGGACGGCATCCTCGGCATGCTGCTGCTGGCCCTCCATGACCTGGAGCGGCTGCTCAAGGTGGCGGACGTGACGGCGGCCATGTCCACGGAGGCGCTGCTCGGCACCGACCGCGCCTTCGCCGCCGACCTGGTGGCCATGCGCCCCCAGCCCGGCCAGGCGCGCAGCGCGGCCAACCTGACGCGCCTGCTAGCCGGCTCCGAGATCGTGGCCAGCCACCGCCACGACGACCCGCGCGTGCAGGACGCGTACTCGGTGCGCTGCGCTCCCCAGGTGAACGGGGCCACCCGCGACACCTGGGCCCACGTGCAGACGGTCGCCGACGCCGAGCTGCGATCTGCCATCGACAACCCCGTCGTGCTGCCGGACGGACGGGTGGAGTCGTGCGGGAACTTCCACGGAGCGCCGGTGGCGATGGCATGCGACTTCCTCGCGATCGCGGCGGCCGAGGTCGGGGCGATCGCGGAACGCCGCACCGACCGCATGCTCGACCCGAGCCGCTCGTACGGCCTGCCGCCGTTCCTCACCGAGGACGCCGGGGTGAACTCCGGGCTGATGCTCGCCCACTACACCCAGGCCGCGATGGTCGCCGAGAACCGCCGTCTGTGCGTTCCCGCCAGCGCGGACTCGCTGCCCACGAGCGCGATGCAGGAGGACCACGTGTCGATGGGCTGGGGCGCGGCCCGCAAGCTGCGCAGCCTGCTCGCCAACCTGGGCCGCGTCCTCGCCGTCGAGCTCACCTGCGCGGCGCGGGCGATCGATCTGCGCGCCCCGCTGCAGCCGGCGCCCGGCACCGCGGCCGCCCTCGCGACCGTGCGGGCTGCCGTTCCCGGCGCCGGCCCCGACCGATGGCTGGCCCCGGAGCTGGCGGAGGCCGAGGCGCTGGTGGCGTCGGGCGCGGTGCTCGCGGCCGTCGAGGGCGCGATCGGGAGCCTCGAGTGAGCGCGCGACCCGTCCACGCCCCGCGCGGCATGGAGCGATCGTGTCGGGGCTGGCCCCAGGAAGCGGCCCTGCGGATGCTGATGAACAACCTCGACCCGGACGTGGCCGAGCGACCGGACGAGCTGGTCGTGTACGGCGGGACCGGCCGGGCAGCGCGCTCGTGGGACGCCTTCGACGCCATCGTCCGGACGCTGCGGACGCTCGCGGACGACGAGACCATGCTGGTCCAGTCGGGGAAGCCCGTGGGCGTGTTCCGTACGCACGAGTGGGCGCCGCGCGTGCTGATCGCCAACTCCAACCTCGTGGGCGAGTGGGCCACCTGGGACGAGTTCCGCCGGCTCGAGGCGCTCGGGCTGACCATGTACGGCCAGATGACGGCGGGGTCCTGGATCTACATCGGCAGCCAGGGAATCGTGCAGGGCACCTACGAGTGCTTCGCCGAGATCGCCCGGCGGCGCTTCGGCGGCTCGCTGGCCGGCACCGTCACCCTCACCGCGGGACTCGGCGGCATGGGCGGGGCCCAGCCGCTCGCGGTCACGATGAACGAGGGGGTCGCGCTCTGCGTGGAGGTCGACCGGGATCGCATCCGCCGGCGCCTCGAGACCCGCTACCTCGACGAGGAGGCGGACGATCTCGCTGACGCGGTCGAGCGTTGCACGCGCGCCAAGCAGGAGCGGCGCGCGCTCAGCGTCGGCCTGTGCGCGAACGCCGCCGAGGTCCTTCCCGAGCTGCTCCGCCAGGGCTTCGAGGCAGACGTCGTGACCGACCAGACGAGCGCGCACGACCCGCTCGTGGGCTACGTGCCCGGCGGCCTGACGCTCGCCGAGGCGGAGAGTCTGCGACGGGACGATCCCCAGGAGTACATCCGCCGCGCTCGCCGTTCGGCCGCCGCCCACTGCTTCGCGATGGTCGGCTTCATGGACGCGGGCGCGGAGGTCTTCGACTACGGCAACAGCCTGCGCGCCGAGGCGAAGCTGGGCGGCTTCGAGCGGGCCTTCGACTACCCGGGCTTCGTGCCGGCCTACATCCGACCGCTGTTCTGCGAGGGCAAGGGGCCGTTCCGGTGGGTGGCCCTGTCCGGCGATCCGGAGGACATCGCCGCCACGGACCGCGCCGTGCTCGACGAGTTCCCAGAGGACGAGAGCCTCGCGCGCTGGATCCGGATGGCGAGCGAGCGGATCGCCTTCCAAGGGCTGCCGGCGCGGATCTGCTGGCTCGGATTCGGGGAGCGACGCCGGTTGGGGCTGCGGTTCAACGAGATGGTCCGCAGCGGCGAGCTGCGGGCACCGATCGTGATCGGGCGCGACCACCTGGACTCGGGCTCGGTCGCGTCGCCCTACCGCGAAACCGAGTCGATGCTCGACGGGTCGGACGCGATCGCCGACTGGCCGCTGCTCAACGCGCTCGTCAACACCGCCTCCGGGGCGTCCTGGGTCAGCATCCACCACGGTGGCGGTGTCGGGATCGGACGGTCGATCCACGCGGGCATGGTGTGCGTGGCCGACGGCTCCGACCTCGCCGCCGAGAAGCTCGACCGGGTGCTGACCGCCGATCCCGGCACCGGGGTGATGCGCCACGTCGACGCCGGCTACGACCGCGCGAGCGAGGTCGCGGAGCAGCGCGGCGTCCGCATCCCGATGCGCGAGCGCACGTGACCGCCTACTGGTGCGAGCTGGCCTGGCTCGGCGGCCCGACCGCGGAGGCCGGCGTAGTCGTAGACGTGCGGGACGGCCGGATCGACGCGGTCATGCGCGACGCCCCCACCCCGCCGCCCGGCGCCCGCCGCCTGGACGGGCTGACGCTGCCCGGCCTGGCCAACGGTCACTCACACGCGTTCCAGCGCGCGCTGCGCGGCCGCACCCAGCACGGAAGCGGGTCGTTCTGGACCTGGCGCGAGCAGATGTACCGGCTGGCGGATCGGCTCGATCCGGAGCGCTATCTGGCTCTCGCTCGCGCCACCTACGCCGAGATGGCGCTGGCGGGCGTGACCGCGGTCGGCGAGTTCCACTACCTCCACCACGGCCCGGGCGGTGTGCCGTACAGCGACCCCAACGAGATGGGCCGCGCGCTGATCGCCGCCGCCGCCGAGGCCGGTGTGCGCATCACCCTGATCGACGCGTGCTACCTGAACGGCGGCATCGGTGAGCCGCCGGCCGGTCCCCAGCGGCGCTTCTCCGACGGCAGCGCGGACGCGTGGGCGGAGCGGGTCGAGGCGCTCAGCGACGAGCCGTCGGCGCGGATCGGCGCGGCGATCCACAGCGTGCGCGCGGTCGACCCCGAGGCCGCCGCAGTCGTCGCCGGCTGGGCGCTCGAGCGCGACTGTCCCCTACACGCCCACGTGTCCGAACAGCCGGCCGAGAACCACGCCTGCATGGAGGCCTACGGGTGCACCCCCACGGCGCTGCTCGCCGCGGCGGGCGCGCTCGCAGCGCCCTTCACCGCGGTGCACGCCACCCACCTGGAGGATGGCGACGTCACGCTGCTGGGCGAGGCCGGTGCCTGCTGCTGCATCTGCCCCACCACCGAGCGCGACCTCGCCGACGGCATCGGCCGGATGCGCCCGCTGGCGGAGGCGGGCGCCGCGCTGTCCCTTGGAAGCGATTCGCACGCCGTGATCGACCTCTTCGAAGAGGCCCGCGCGGTCGAGCTGAACGAGCGCCTGGCGAGCGGGGAGCGCGGGCATCACAGCGCCGCGGCGCTGCTGCGGGCGGCCTCCGAGGACGGGCACGCCTGCCTCGGCTGGCCGGACGCCGGGCGGATCGCCCCCGGGGCGCGGGCGGACCTCGTGACCGTCTCGCTCGCCGGTGTGCGCCTGGCGGGCACGGAGCCGGAGCATGCGATCGACGCCGCCGTGTTCGCGGCCGGAGCGGCGGACGTGCGGCACGTGCTGGTGGACGGTCACGAGATCGTCCGCGACGGGCGGCACGCCACGATCGACGTGGCCCGTGAACTGCGCGAGGTCATCCCCCAGGCGGTGGCGTGACCGTTCTCGTGATCGACAACATCGGCCTGCTCGTGACCGGCGAGCCCTCCCTCGGCGAGGGGCCCCTCGGGCTCGTGCGCGACGCCGCGCTGGTGGTCGAAGACGAGCGGGTGACGAGCATCGTGGCGGCCGGGGCCGTCGGGGACGAGCGTGTGGACGCAGCCGGTCGCTGCGTCATCCCGGGATTCGTGGACAGCCACACCCACCTGGTCTTCGCCGGCGACCGCGCCGACGAGTTCGCCGCCCGGATGGCGGGCCGGCCGTACGCGGCGTCCGGGATCAGGGTGACCACCGGAGCCACCCGGGCCGCGAGCGAGGAGGAGCTCCGCGAGCAGGCGCGTGCTCGGCGCGCCGAGGCCGTGCGGGCGGGGATCACCCACCTGGAGATCAAGTCCGGCTACGGGCTAGAGCCGGAGGCAGAGCGCCGCTGCTGCGCGGTCGCCGCCGAGCTGACCGACGACGTGACCTTCCTCGGAGCACACGCGGTGCCGCCCGAGTACGACGGCCGTGCGGACGAGTACGTGGAGCTGGTGTGCGGCGAGATGCTCGAGGCGTGCCGGCCCTACGCGCGCTGGATCGACGTCTTCTGCGAGGACGGCGCCTTCGACGCCGACCAGTCGCGCGCGGTCCTCGAGGCGGGTCGCGCCGCGGGCCTCGGCCTGCGCGTCCACGGCAATCAGCTCGGGTTCGGACCCGGGGTCCGGCTCGCCGTGGAGCTCGGGGCGGCATCGGTGGACCACTGCACGTACCTGTCCGACGACGACCTCGGCGCGCTCGCCGCCGGTGAGACGGTCGCCACGTTCCTGCCAGCCACCGACTTCTCGACGCGCCAGCCGTACCCCGACGCGCGCCGGGCGATCGACGCGGGCGTGCAGGTGGCGATCGCGACCAACTGCAACCCCGGCTCCAGCTACACGACCTCGATGGCGTTCTGCATCGCACTCGCCGTGCGCGACCTGCGCATGACGCCCGAGGAGGCGCTCCTCGCCGCCACCCGCGGCGGGGCTCGCGCCCTGCAGCGAGACGACGTCGGCAGGCTCGCCCCCGGCGCACGAGCCGACGCCGCGATCCTCGACTGCCCCTCCTACACCCACCTCGTATACCGGCCGGGGGTCCCCCTCGTGGGCGCGACGATGATCGCGGGCCGGCTCGAGTTCGGCTACGCGGCCTGGGAGTAGGCCGCCTCCGCGATCGACGCGTCGGCGGTTGCCTCCTCGGCGGCCTCCGAGCGGAATGCCCACAGGGCGACGACGATCGCGACGCCGATCAGTGCGGCTCCGATCAGGTAGGCGAGGTGATAGCCGGCGTTCAGCGCGTTGGCGGTCGACTCGCCGTCGGCGAGCAGCGCGTCGGTGCGACCGGTGGCGAGCGTCGCCAGCACGGCCAGGCCCACGGCCCCACCCACCTGCACGCTCGTGTTGACGAGGCCGGAAGCCAGCCCGGAGTCCTGCGGGGTCGCACCGGACATGGCGAGCGTCATCAGCGACGGGAAGCCCACCCCCGCCCCGAGCCCGAACAGCACCATCGGCGGCAGCAGGTCCACGACGTAGGAGGCCTCGACCGGCGTGCGGGCGAACAGCAGCGTGCCCGCGGCGATCGCCACCATGCTCGGGATCAGCGTGGCCTTGGGCCCGTAGCGCATGTTCAGCTGGGCGGAGAACCGGAACGACATCGTGCCCATCACGAGCGTGGTCGGCAGGTACGCGAGGCCAACCTCGAGCGCGTCGTAGCCGAGGATCCCCTGCATGTAGAGCGCGCCCAGGAAGAACATCCCGAACATCCCGACCACCAGCAGCGCCTGCACCAGGTTCGCCCCGCTGACGTTGCGGGAACGGAACAGGCGCAGCGGCATCAGCGGGTTCGGCGTCCGCGCCTGACGGACGAGGAACGCGGCCAGCAGTCCGATGGCCACGCCGCCCATGCCGAGCGTCTCGGCCGAGCCCCACCCCTGCTGCTCCACCTCGAGGATCGTGTACACGAACAGCATCAGCCCGCCGGTGAGCAGCGCGGCACCGGGTACGTCGGCACCCTGACCGAGGCCGATCCCGGCGCGACCGTCCACCAGCCGGACCGCGGCCAGCATCGTCGCGACGCCGATCGGGAGGTTCACGAAGAAGATCCAGTGCCAGCTGATCGCCTCGGTGAGCGCACCGCCCACGAGCAGGCCGATCGAGCCCCCGGCTACAGCCACGAACGTGTAGACCCCGATCGCCTTCGCCTGCTCCCGGGGCTCGGGGAACATCGTCACGATCATCCCGAGGATCACCGCCGAGGTCAGCGCGCCGCCAACGCCCTGCACGAAGCGAGCGCCGATCAGCATGCCCTGGCTCTGGGCCAGCGCGCACAACAGCGACGCCGCGGTGAACACGGTCAGGCCGATCAGGAAGATGCGGCGCTGGCCGATCAGGTCGCCGATGCGGCCGGCCAGCAGGAGCAGCCCGCCGAACGCGATCAGGTAGGCGTTCACCACCCAGGCGAGATTCGACTGCGAGAACCCGAGATCTTCCTGGATCGAGGGCAGCGCGACGTTCACGATCGTCGCGTCGAGCACGATCATCAGCATCCCCACGCACAGCACGTACAGGGCCAGCCAACGGTTGCGGTCAGTATCGACGGTCACGTTTCGAGCTCCTCCTGGTCGACGGTTGCTGGACGAAGACCCCGGAGCCACTCGAGGCTCGTCGGGGGATCCGGAACGATTTCCTCCACCTCCACGCCGGCCGCACGCAGACGGGCGGCGTAGGCCACGCCGTTCACGACGGTCGCCGGTGCGACGCCGGACAGGGACGTGGCGGCGAGCGGCCACCCGGTCAGGTCCGGCCCGAACAGCACCTGGCGCGACAACGGGGGCCACCCCTCGTCGCGTGCGTGGAGCGCTACCGACGCCGCGAGCCGGCCGCCCGCCACGAGCAGCCGGCTCGGGTCGGCGCCGAGCTGCCCCGCGTGGTCGGCGGCCCAGTCCACGGTGATCGTCGCGATGTCGAACGCGTCGGTCTCGAGCGCCAGCACCACGAAGCCGGCCTCCGCGCACAGGGCGTCCGCGACGTCCATGCCCCAATCGGCCTCCGCGAGGACGACGGCCATCGGGCGGCCGTCCCGCGCGTCGGCCGGCCAGCTGACCCGCGGTCGCACGAAGGAGCGCCGAGCTCGCAGGGACAGGCCGGCATCCAGTTGGCCATTGGTGGGCATGGCCGGCATAGTCGACCGACGGCGCGGAAAAGGGAAAGGCCGATCGGGCATGACCGTCATGCCGGACCGGCATGGCCCTCGGCGCAGTCGCCGTCGATAATGAGGGCGTGGACGAAGACGCGAACACGAACGTGGTGGCCTTCCCGCAGGCGCCGGAAGCGATCGAATTGCGCCACCTGCGCGCGTTCGTGGCCGTCGCCGAGGAGCTCAACTTCGGTCGCGCCGCGGAGCGGCTCTACATAACGCAGCCGGCGCTGAGCCGCCAGATCAGGGGGCTCGAGAAGCTGCTGGGGTGCGAGCTGCTGCGGCGCTCGACCCACCAGGTGGAGCTGACCATTGCCGGCGAGGCGCTGCTCGACCGCGTCCGGCCGCTCCTGCGCGAGGTCGACGCCACCGTCTCGACGGTGCAGTCGCTGGGCGGCGAGCTGGTCGAGCGGGTCGCGCGCCTCTGGGAGCCGCTCGTCCGCGCGGTGGCCACCGACGCCGAAGTGCAGGAGCAGCGCATGGCGTACGAGAAGCTGCTCGCCAACTTCCCCGTGCCGCCCGAGGTGGAGGTGCTGGGGGTCAACGCGAACGGGGTGTCGTCGCTGCTGGTCGGCGCGCGGCCGGACGATCCCCCCACGCTGCTGCATCTGCACGGCGGCGCCTACTTCCTCGGCTCGGCGTTCGGGTACCGCCCGCTCGCCGGCGCCCTGGCGCTCGCGGCCGACGCCGGCGTGCTCGTCCCCGACTACCGGCTGGCTCCGGAGCACCCGTTCCCCGCCGCGGTCGAGGACGCCGTGGCCGCCTACGGATGGATGCTCGACCGCGGCGCCGCGCCGGAGCAGGTCCGGATCACCGGCGACTCGGCGGGCGGCGGCCTTGTCCTATCGGTGCTGCTCACCCTCAAGCAGCGCGGGCTGCCGCTACCGGGCGGCGCCGTCCTGATGTGCCCGTGGGTCGATCTCGCGCTGGACCTCCGCGACGACGAGGGGGTGCGCCGCTCCGTCGAGGTCTACCTCGCCGGCCACCCCGCCGACGACCCGATCGTGAGCCCCCTCGGTGCGGACCTGACAGGTCTACCTCCGTTGCTGATCCAGGCCGCCACCGGGGACGACCGCCTCCTGGACGCCAACGCCCTCACCGAGCGCGCCCGCGCGCACGGAGTCGACGCGCGCCTCGAGCTCTACTCCGTCGACGCGCACGTATTTCACCTGTTCTGGTCGTTCCTGCCCGAAGCGGCGGAGGCCCTCCAGGCGTGCGGCCAATTCGCCCGCGAGATCGGCTCGGGCGCGCAGGCAGAGAGCGCCTAGCGGCGTTCGCCGAGCACGAGCAGATACTCGCGCGTGTGGGCGATCTCGCCGTCCTCGCGGAAGTTCGACTCGAAGAACTCGATCCACGCTTGCTTCAGCTCCTCGCGACGCTCTCCGAGCGAGTCGGCGAGCGTCTTCGTGGGTCCGTAGCTGGTCGAGTACAGGTCCCAGTAGTCCTCTCCGCTTCGCACGCGGAAGGTCGAGATGCGCTGCTCGGTCTCGAGCTCGAACCACTCGCCTAGGAGCGCGCGGGCACGTCCCTCGTCGCCCCAGTCGAACGGGCTGCTCGGTGGCGGTGCGGGCTGGAAGGGAGCCATCATCGCGAACATCTGACCTACGCCGCCCGTGGGCGTCCAGTTCGCGAGCGCGATGCGACCGCCAGGACGCGTCACGCGCGCGAGCTCGCGCGCCGTGTCGGCGTGACTGGGCGCGAACATCACCCCGCAGGTTGAGGAGACCACGTCGAAGCCGGCGTCGGGCAGGTCCAGTCGCTCGCAGTCCCCCACCCGGTAGTCGATCTCGAGGTTCAGCTCGGCCGCCCGCTCTCGCGCTGTCTCGATCAGCGCCGGCGCGAGGTCTACCCCGGTGACCTGGGCGCCGCCCGCCGCGGCGCGTTCGGCCACCGCGCCGGTGCCGCACGCCAGGTCGAGCCACCGCCGGCCCGGCTGCGGATCGAGCCGCGCGACCACGAGCTCGTGGATGTCGGCGATCGCCCCGGTCACGCGCTGGTAGGGGGCCGACCCCCACATCGCGCTCTGCCGATGCTTCAGCTCGTCGTGGGCCATGTTCATGACAGCGGCTTGAGTCTCAGCACCGGGATCACGCGCGCCGCCCATCGGCGGTAGTGGGTGAAGCCGGGATAGATCTCCTCGCCGCGGTGATAGGCCTGCTCGCGCTCGCTGCCGTCCAGCTCACGGGCCACGACCTCGCGGCTGACGCCGTTCGTGACGATCGTGGCGCGCGGGTTCGCGCGCAGGTTGTGGTACCAGGCCGGGTTGCGCGGGCGGCCGAAGTTGGAGGCGATCACGATCAGTTCCTCCCCGTCGGCGAGACCGAGCACCGGCAGCGTGGAGGACCTGCCCGTCTTGGCGCCGGTGGTGGTGAGGATCGTGATCTCGACGCCGGCAAGGAACGAGGACGCCGTGGTCGCGCCGCCGGTGAGGCGGTAGACGAGTCGATCGAGAGGTTCCTGGATGACCCCGTAGACCCTCGCCATCACGCGCGTCGCGGCGGTCCGCCGCACGAGCCTGTGGAAGGGGCGGGACTGCCGATAGCTGTCCATTCCTCGACGTTAGCAAATGCAACTCAAAGTTGCATATAGGATTGAGGACGTGGCGACCACAGACAGTCCGACTGCGGCGCGCCGGCGACGCGGACCGAGCGGCCGGGTGCGAGCGGCCGCGATCGCGGCCACGCTCGCCGAGCTGGCCGACGGGGGCTACTCGGCGCTCAGCCTGGAGCGGGTGGCCTGCAGGGCCGGCGTCCACAAGACCACCCTGTACCGACGCTGGGGCACGCGCGAGGAGCTGGTGCTGGAGGCGATGCTCGAGCGGGCCGGAGAGCACATCCCGGTTCCCGACACCGGCTCGCTGCGCCAGGACCTAGTGGAGCTCGCCCGCAGCGCCGCCAAGAACGCGTCGAGCCCCGAGGTGGCGGCGATGGCGCGCGCGGTGGCGGCGGAATCGCCCCACGACAGCCGGCTGGCGGCGGCCAACAGCCGGTTCTGGGCGGAGCGGCTCGCCCTGGACGGCGCGATCGTCGAACGGGCGATCGAGCGCGGCGAGGTCCCACCCAGCACCGACCCGCGCCGCGTGATCGAAGCCGTGCTCGGCCCGATCCACCTGCGGTTGCTGCTGACCGGCGAGCCGGTCGACGGGCCGTTCCTGGAGGGGATCGTCGCGGTGGTGGTGGACGGCGTGGCCGCCTGAGTCGGCTAGGTGGCCTTCGTGTAGGTCAGATCGAAGTCGTGCTCCCAGGTCGTGCCGTCGTGGCAGATCTCCCAGGCGCCGGAGATCGTCTTGCCATCGTCGGAGAGGGTGCCGGTGTAGCGCTGCGCGAAGTCCAGCGGCGAGAAGTCCGGCGAGTCCCGCCAGAGCTTCCACACCCCGTCGCCCAGGCTCATCTTGTAGACCCGTGCGACGCCGCGCGAGTCGAAGTAGTGCTGGAGGAAGTTGCCCTCGCTCTCGGGATCGGGGCCGATCACGGCGAGGCCATCAGGGGCCTCGGGAACCGGCACCTCCCAGCGCTGGATCAGGAACTGCTCTCCCGGCATCCACTCGAAGGTGACGCGTGCGCCCGCGTCGACCGGCGGAGAGTGCTTGAACTGCGGCACCATGCTCCATTCGCCGACGAGGACGGATAGGGGCTCGAGGGCGGGATTGTCGGTGTGCGTCATGGGCGCATGGGATTCTCCCAGGCTCGGGCGGCTCTCGACTAGCGCCCTTCTCGGATCTGCAGCCGGTTGCCGTCTGGGTCCAAGAACTGCGCGACGTAGCCCCAGGGGAACTCGAGCACGTCCGTCTCGAACTCCACGCCGCGCGACTTCAGTTCCTCGTAGGTCTTCCGGAGATCGTCGGTCTCGATCGTGACCGACGCCGGGACGCCGCCTTGCACGGGCTGGGCCTGCCCCGGTGTCCCGGGCCACAGGACCAGCATGAAGTCCTGGCCCTTGACGCCGACGGTCAGGAACCGCGGTCCGTCGGGTGTCGGGTTCTCGGCGCGCTTCTCGAGGCCGAGGACGTTCGTGTAGAAGTCGAGCGCTCTGTCCTGGTCGCTGACGAGCACGCTCGAGTAGAAGATCTTCTCCAGCATTGCCGTTCCTCCAGAGTTGGTAGTCATCGCCTGTATGACCCCTGGCGAGGAACGGATGTGACCGCCGACGGGCCTCGAACCCGCGACCCGCGGCTTGGCAGGCCGGGGATTTGTGGCTCTGGGGTGGGGATTGGGGGTGACGCGACCTGGATGTGACTTTGACCGCTGGCCCGCGGAGCCTAGGCCGCGCGCACCTTGTAGACCGTGCCAGTCGAGACGGCGCTGTTCTCGACGACGGTGATGAGCGCGGCGCGATCGATGTCCCCGATCGTCGATGGTCACGGGGCCCCAAGTCGCGCTGAACTGAAAGGCCTCGGGGAAGCGCTCGCAGAGCCAACTCAGGGTATGCGCCAACCGCGCGCAGCCCTCGGGCTCGAAGTCCCAGGTGTCGGCATGCCAATCGGCCGCATCTGTGAGGTACTCGTGCAGTTCGGGGACTTCCAAGAACGGGGTTCGCCGAAACAGCCCCAGTTCCCAGCCATCCCAGAGGCGAAAGCCCTCGGTCACGCCTTGCTGGCCTCGAAGATCTCTTTCGCGCGCTTGCGAGTCAGCTCGTCGGACCGGATCTGAGCTTGAAGATCTGGGGTCATGAAATCGAGCAGCTAGGGGCGGTACTCAAGCCGCCGCGATGAGTGCCAGAGCGACCAACGCCAGCAGCGCTGAGGTATCTCAGCATCCGAACGTGTCGAGGTCATACGACAGGGTGGTGCAGGCTTCCTCCACGCGGGACTCCAGGTCGGAGACTCGACTCTCGAGGGCGTAGGCATCAACGCCCTCGAGATTGTCCACTCGCCAGCTGAGGTCATCCACCTGAGTGAGCGCATCGTCGGCCGTGGACTGCGCGTCATCCGCAGCGACCTGGACGTCTTCAACGCCAGGGCCGGGTGCTCCCGTGGGGCCCCCGGGTCCGCGTGGGCCACGATCACCTCGCGGACCGTCGTCCCCGCGGGGGCCCTGCTCGGCGAAGGCGCCCGGGAACCAGTACTCAGGATCGGCCGCGGCCCAAACCGCCCAACCCACCACGACGAGCGTCAAGACGACGTTGCCCACCATGAGCGTGAGGAGCACTTGACTGCGGCGTTGTTCGGTCATGTCATCCGTGGATGCGGAAGGGTTTCCACCTCGTGAAGCGGACCTGCGACGGTCATCGGCAGTTACGCAGTTCCCCTTGAGTGATCAAGGTAACGTCCGCATCTCGCCGTAGCGTAAGCATGTGCCGCCGAGCCTCGAAGAAGTCGTATACGACCTTGCCCGAGGCGCGCTCGACGAACAACGGGATGTCGTAGCAAGCCTTCGTTCCCGAGCCGCGCCCGTTCTCGCCGGCGCGGGCGCGCTCGCCGCCCTCCTCGCTCGGCCGGCCGTCGGTGAGGGCCTGTCGTTCGCCGATGCGCCCGTCCACGCGATCTTGGTCTGCGCGGGTATCGTCGGAGGGCTCCTCGCGATCGTCGGCGCGATTCTCGTTCTTGCGACTCGCGACTTCGGCTTCAGCGTCGATGCCGATCAGCTCTATCAAGCGGCGTTCGCCGATCGTGATCAGCCCGACGTCTATCTGCTGCGACTCGCCGAGTCTTACCGTGAACGTCGGGTAGCGAACCGAGACGGTGTCACAGCTCTCCAGCGCTTCCTGGTGGGTGGCCTGGTTGGCGTACTCATCGAGGTCGCTGGTTTCGCGACCGCGCTCGTCGTAGAATGAGTCACGATGGCTAGCGCGCCACAAGCCGCCACGAAGCCGGCCGCACCCCCGCGGCCGTCACCGCAGCCGCCGAAGGTCGAGCCGTATCCGAACATCTTCTTCGTCGAGGGCAAAGCCCTCGGGTCTTCAGGCGAGCACCGCTCGAGCTAACGCTCCGCCGGACGCCAATTTGCGCCCGGCGGCCAGGTGTTGGTCGTCTCGGTGCTAGTCGAACTGGTCCGGAACAAGTCCGGAGTGAGCTCGGTCCTCGGTGGTGCAGCGCCTGATCTCCGGCGCACGGCCGTCGGTGCCGGTCCTGATGAACCGGTCGGGCACGTACAGCGTCTCGCCTCCATGGGAGACCAGGTCCCAGAGCCGGCTCCCGTAGGCCCGGCCTCCGTACCTCTGGCACTCGATCTGGACGCGCTGGCCCCCGTGCAGGAAGTCGACCGTGTAGACCTCGGACTTCTTGGGGTACAGGCGCCCGTCGAGGTCGGCGGTGACCTTGTACGTGCGCGGTGGATCGGGCGGTGGCCCCGCCTGCGAGTCCGGGGCTGCGATGGCGCCGGTCAGGGCGACCGCTGCCGCCAGCAGGGCGACGGGCAACATCTTTGTAGTCCAGGCTCGGACGCGGCCGAGCCTGCCCGGTGTGGTGCTCGGGGGTGTCATCCCGGCTACCTCCTTGGGATCGGGAGCATTCACCCCCTAGACGTGAAGCCACCTGGAATATTCCGCGGGCGGCCTCCGATGGCGCCCAGCTCAGCGCCCTGCGGCCGCCTTGGCGTCGGCGCGAGCAATCCGCTGGGCGGCGATCTTCTCCGCCGCCTCCCGCGTGCCGGCCACCACGGTGACGCTTCGGTCACCGACCATGACTGTCCAGTAGCGAGGAGCCATCGTGGCCTCTCAACCGACCTGCGGCCCGGACAGCTGGGCGCGCAGGGTCGCGATCTCCGTCACGGCGGCATGCACGTAGGCGCTGCGCGTAGCGACGATCTCCTGGTCGAGGTCTGCCATGTAGCTCGAGTTGCCCGCGAGGCCTTCGATGGCGGCCAGCGCGCGCTCGATCTCCAGCTGCTGCAGATGGGTATGCATCTCGGGAGCGGTCATGGGTGGATCATGGGCTTCGGCCACCCGCTTCTCATCGGGGACCAACCCTGAACCGACCACCCTGAAGCGGCGAAGCGGCGGACGGGGTTCGAACCCGCGACCCCGAGCTTGGGAAGCTCGTGCTCTACCAACTGAGCTACCGCCGCAAGGGATGGAGAATACCCGGCATCTACTCTTCGAGCGGCCCATGGAGAGGCTGCTCGCGCCCATTCCGATCGCTGTTCTCTGCGCCGTCGTGGCCCTCGTCGCGCTGCTCGGCTACGGCCTCGCCAGCAACGAGCCCGACCGCAAGGTCGACCGCGCCCTCGCCGCCGGCCAGCGCGAGCCGGCCCCCGAGGTCGAGCTGCCCACGCTCGCCGGCGGGAAGACCGGCACGCTCGACGACTACAAGGGCCAGGTCGTGGTGCTCAACTTCTGGGCCTCGTGGTGCGACCCCTGTCGCGCCGAGTCGCCCCTGCTCGAGCGCTGGCACCAGCGCATCCGCGGCGACGAGGCCACCGTGCTCGGCGTCGACGTCCAGGACGTGAGCGGCGACGCCGACGACTTCATCGACGAGTACGGCCTCACCTTCCCGATGCTCCGCGACGGCACCGGCGACACCCGTGAGGACTTCGGCATCCTCAGCCTCCCCGAGACCTTCGTGATCGACCGTCAGGGCCGCGTTGCCGCGGTCCGGCGCGGCCCCGTGGACGACGCCTTCATGCGCGAACAGGTGGCACCCCTGTTGCGGGAGCGCTCGTGAAGCGCGCGGGCGCGCTCCTGGCCCTGCTCGCGGCGCTCGCCCTCCCCACCGCCGCCCTCGCCCAGGACTGCCCCCGCACCAGCCTCGGCGACATCGAGGACGAGGTCATGTGCCCCATCTGCGGCACCCCGCTCGGCCTCGCCGCGGAGGCGCCCCAGGCGCAGCGCGAGCGCGCCTACATCGAGGAGCTGATCGCCGACTGCCGCTCCAAGGACCAGATCAAGCGCGCGCTCGTCGCCCAGTTCGGCGACGCGGTGCTCGCGCTGCCCGGCGACACCGGCGGCGACGACGACATCGGGGACCTGCTCGTCTACCTGATCCCGGCCCTGGGCCTCGTGCTCGCCGCCGGCGGCATCGCGCTAGCCCTCGGCCGCTGGCGCGGCAACCGCGGGAGCGGCCCCGAGCCCGCCGCGCCGGCGGGCGACTCGAGCCGCGTGGACGTGGACATGGAGCGCTACGACCTGTGATCGCCGCCGACTCCGTCGACACGACGGTCGTCGCCGCCTTCGCCGTCGGCTTCATCTCGTTCATCTCGCCGTGCGTGCTACCCCTCGTCCCCGGTTACCTGTCCACGATCTCCGGCGTCTCCTTCGCCGACATCCAGGAGGGCCGCGGCCGCGCCCAGGTGCTCGGCCCCGCGCTGCTGTTCTGCCTCGCCTTCACCGCCATGTTCGTGGCCCTCGGCATGGGCGCCACCGGACTCGGCCAGACGCTCAACGAGCACCGCGCGGTGCTGCGCCAGATCTCCGGCGTCGTCCTGGTGCTGATGGGCACCCTGTTCATCGCCACCCTGTTCGTACCGCTGTTCAACCGCGAGTGGCGCCCAGAGCAGCTCATGCGCCGCGCCCGCACCGGCGGTCCGCTCGTGGCCGGGGTGGCGTTCGCCGTGGCCTGGCTGCCGTGTACGGGCCCCACGCTCGGGGCGATCATCACGGCGGCCACCAACGAGTCCACCGTCGGTCAGGGCGGCATCCTGCTCGCCTTCTACTCGCTCGGCCTGGCCGTGCCGTTCATCCTCTGCGCGCTCGCCTTCTCCACCTTCTCCGGCTTCTTCAAGTTCTTCCGCAACCACTACCGGGTGATCACGCTCGTGTCCGGGGTGGTGCTGATCGCGATGGGCGTGCTGCTCTACACGAACGAGCTGACCCGGCTCAACGCCGAGGCGCTCCAGGCCATGGACGACCTCGGCATCAACTTCTTCAACGAGATCTAGGCCACCGCGACCGTCGAGCGCTGCTCGGTCATCAGCGCCACCAGCGCCTCGAACGCCTCGCCGTCGATCTTGGTCCCCACCTCACGGGCCATGATCTCGAGCACGTCGTCCGGGGACAGCGCCGGGCGGTAGGGGCGCTCCGCGCTGAGCGCCTCCGCCACGTCCGCCACGGCGAGCACGCGCGCCGGGAGGTCGAGCTGGGTGCCGTCGAACCCGAGGTAGTAGCCCGAGCCGTCCAGCCGCTCGTGGTGCAGCGCCGACAGGCGGGCCACGTTGCGCAGGGCGCTCACGCGGCGCAGGATCTGGAGCGACTTCAGCGGGTGCTTGCGCATCTCGGTCCACTCGTCTTCGTCAAGCCCGCCGGGCTTGTCGAGGATGCGGTTGGACACGCCGAGCTTGCCGATGTCGTGCAGCAGCCCCGCGCGGTAGAGGTCGCGTCGCGTGCGGTCGTCCAGGCCGAGCAACTGCGCCAGCCCGACCGCGATGCGCGCCACGCCCTCCGAGTGCGTCGCGGTGAATGGCGACTTCGCGTCCACCACTTCGGCGAACGCCTCGGCCACCCGATCGAGACGCTCCTGATCGGCGGTCGCCACGTTGTCGGCCGGCTCCCAGACGCCCACCTGCGGCTGCTCGAGCGACGTCCAGAACAGCTCGTCGTCCTCGAAGCTGCACAGCGCGTTGGCGAGCACCGGGTCGAACCAGGTTCCCCGCCGCCCGCGCGCGACGGCGCACGCCGCGCTCGCGCCCCCGAGCTGCCAGAAGACCTCGGCCGTCTGTGCCAGGCACAGGATGCGGCCCATCAGCGGAATCCTTTCGCCGGCGATCCCGGCCGGGTAGCCGCGCCCGTCCCAGTGCTCGTCGAGCGCGCCGATCGCCTCGGCGGTCGCCTCGTCCATGCCGACCTTGCGCGCCACGTTCGCGCCCCGCTCGCAGCGCAGCGCGGTCAGCTCGCGCGCGCCCTCCGAGCCGTGCGCTACGAGGGCCTTGATGTGCCGGGCCTTGGCGATCGGCGAGGCGCCCGGCGCGGTGTTGCGCAGCAGGTGGCGCAGCGACTGCGCCGGCCGATGGTGGTCGGTGATCTTGCGGTCGTGCTTGACGGCCGAGTCGGCGTTGCCGTAGAGCGCCGCGACCTTCGCAGAGTTCGAGGAGCAGCCCGCGTCCTTGAGCAGCAGCGCGTAGAACAGCGACGACAGCTGCTGCTCGTCCAGCCCGATCTGCGTGCCCAGCCTCATGCCGATCAGGCACGAGCGCTCGGCGTGTCCACGCGGCTGCCCCTCGGTGATGTCGAGTGCGTGCGAGAGCGCGGACAGCAGCTCTGACAGGCGCAGCTCCATGCCACTCCCATCGACGGGAGCGGGTGGCCTCTTTAGCCCGCCGACCGCCTCAGGAACGGCACCACCGTCTTCAGGAAGCGATTGGTGCCCGGTGCGGCCGAGAGCGGGTCCAGGTGGCTCGTTCCCCGGTCGTCGACGACCACCCGCCGCGGTATGCGCGAGATGCGCGCGAGTCGCCGCGCGCCGCGCGCCACGTTGCCCCGCGTGAGCGCCGTGCTGAACGCGTACAGCGGCACGTCGATCTGCTTCGCGTGCATCAGCCGGAGGCCCAGGATGCGCGCCGCGGCGTTCATGCGCAGGTCGTTGGCGGCGTCGAAGTCGAGCAGCATGCGGCGCGGGTAGTACCACTCGGTCGCGTTCGGCCGGTCGGCGGCGTAGGCCCGGGCGAAGCGCCGGATCGGCGTGAGCTCGCCGTCCTGCCACTGGCGCGGGTCGCCGCTGTCGGCGAGCCGCCCTGCGCGCACCTGGATCAGGGCCAGGTCCTGCGGCGACGTGGTGGCGTCGAACACGTAGCCGAACAACGCCTCGTTCGTGACCGGGAACGCCGGCTTGAACTGCGCCGGGAGCAGCGGGAACGTCTGCAGCGTGGCCGGCGCGTCGGGCCGCTCGTACGCGTACAGAGCGCCGACCTGGGCGAAGATCCCGGCGATCTCCGGCACGCCGAGCCCGAGCAGGTCGAGGAAGACGTTGCCGCTGCGGATGTCCGCCAGCTCACGCCGGGCACGGGCCGCGTCGGCCTCGGCGAAGCTGCCCAGCAGGCCCCCGTCGATCAGGACGAGCCCGTCGATGTCGCGGAAGCCCGCCCGGCCGCCGAAGTCCCAGGCCGCGTAAGCCACGGCCGTCGAGGCGCCGGCCGAGTGACCGCCGAGGATCACCTTGCGCCTGCCGCCGGCGCTCGCGCGCCGGACGACGGTGCGCAGGTCGTGCAGCTGCACGGCCAGCCCCCACTCCGACACGTAGCGTGCGTCCGGGCCCTTCACGGCGCGGTACTTGAAGCCGAGGTAGTAATCGAGCGCGGCGTCGGGGTCGCGGCCCGCGAACACCGACGTGTCCTCGAATGCCTGCTGGCGGCGGTCGACGATCCACACCTGCGTGCGCGGGACGCGGCTCACGATGTCGCGCGCCACCGGGGTGATTCCGCCCGCTCCGCCCTGCGTGCCCGGCACCAGCACGACCACCTGCGTGGCCGCCTTCGGCCCCATCTGCTGGACCCAGACGCGGTCGTACTTGGCCGGCCCGGGCGCGGGCGGCACCTTCATCGGGACGTAGCGGTCGACGGCCGCGGCCGGCGCGGCCCAGGCCAGCGAGACCGCGACCGCGAGGAGCAGGGCCAGGCGCACGGCGCCCACCCTACATCGCGTCGGGCGCCTCCACCCCGAGCAGGTCGAGCGACCGCGCGAGCACGTCCATCGCGAGCACGCAGACCACGATGCGCACGTCCTCGTCGCCGCCTTCCTCCGCCGCACCGACCACACGACAGTCGCGATAGAACGCGGAGAACTCCTGGGCCGTCTCGTGCGCGTAGGTCGTCATGCGGTGCGGGGCGCGCCGCTCGGCCGCCTCGCGCACCTCGCCCGGGAACTCGAGCAGTCGCTTGACGAGCGAGCGGGCCGACGGGTGGAACTGCTCCTGGCTGTCGCTCAGGTCCGCGTCCCGCGCGGCCTGCACGCGCTGCTCGCCCGCCTTGCGCAGGATCGAGGCGATGCGCGCGTGCGCGTACTGCACGTAGTACACGGGGTTGTCCTGGGACTCGCTGCGGGCCAGCTCGAGGTCGAGATCAATCGACGTGTCGTGGCTGCGCGAGGCCAGGTACCAGCGCGCCGCGTCCACCCCGATGTCGTCGACGAGCGCGTCGAGCGAGACGATCGCGCCCTCGCGCTTCGACATCTGCGCGCGGCGCCCGCCCTCGAACAGGTTGACGAGCTGCATGATCACGATCTCGTAGGCGCCCGGATCGCCGCCGAGGGCGGCCCAGGCGGCATAGAGGCGCTTCACGTACCCGTGGTGGTCCGGCCCGAGCACGTTGATGAGGTGGTCGTAGCCGCGCGCGAGCTTGTCGGCGTGGTAGGCGATGTCGGCCGCGAAGTAGGCGAGCTCGCCGGTCGAGCGGCGCACTACGCGGTCCTTGTCGTCGCCGGCCGCCGTGGTGCGCAGCCACAGCGCGCCGTCGGACTCGTACACCCCCTCGAGCCTGCCGAGCTCCCGCTCCACCGCACCGGACTCGTACAGCGAGCGCTCGGAGAAGAAGCGGTCCATGTTCACGCGGAAGCGCCGCAGCGTGGCTTCGATCTCTTCGAGCATCAGCTCGATGCCACGGCTGGCCAGCTCGTCGGGGTCGGCGGAAGCGGCGTCCGGGATGCGCTCGGCCAGGCCGGCGACGTAGTCGCCCTTGTACTCCTCGGGCTCCTCCCCGAGGGCGCGCGAGCGGATCGACTCGCCGAACTTGCGCACCTGCGTCCCCGCGTCGTTGACGTAGTACTCGCGCTCCACGGTGTTGCCGGCCAATTCGAGGATGCGCGCAAGCGAGTCTCCATAGGCGGCGTGGCGCGCCGAGGCCACGGTGATCGGCCCGGTCGGGTTCGCGCTGACGAACTCCACCTGGACGCGCTCGCCCACCTCGCCGGCGCCGAAGCGCTCGCCCGCGTCGCGCATGCCCGCGATCGAGTCGAGGTACCACGCGTCGGTCATGAAGAGGTTGAGGAAGCCCGGCCCCGCGATCTCCACCCTGTCCACCGCCGGGCCGAGGCGCGCGCCGAGCGTCTCCCCGAGCCGCTCCGCGATCGCGCGCGGCGGCTCACCGAGCGACGGCGCCAGCAGCATCGCGGCGTTCGTCGAGTAGTCGCCGAAGTCGGGCCGCGGCGGACGGTCGAGCTTGGCCGCGTCGAGCGGCCCGTTGCCGCGCAGGTCGGAGGCGGCGGCGCTGACGGCGCCGCGCAGCTCTGAAACGGGGTCGCTCACGCCCTGAGAGATAGCGCATCGGCGCGATCGGGCGCGGATCGTCAGTAGTGGTACGGCTCGCGCGCCAGGATCTTGTGCGCGCGGTAGAGCTGTTCCAGCAGCACTACGCGGGCCAGCTGATGCGGAAGCGTCATCGGGCCGAGCGAGAGCCGCAGGTCCGCCTCGCAGGTCGAGACCCTTGGGGCCGCCGATCACGAAGCACACGTCCCGCCCGTCCTGGCGGCGCGTCTCGAGCCACTCCGCGAAGCGCTCGGAGGCGAAGCTCTGCCCGTCGCCGGCGAGGAGCACCCGGAACGCGCGATCGGGGATGCGCGGCGCCACCTGCTCGTCCCCGCGCACCTCGATCAGCTCCACCCGCGCGTGCCCGGCGAGCATCTTGCGGTAGTGCTCCACGTCGTCCTGGTAAGGGGGCCGCACGCGCCCCACGGCGATCACGGAGATCCGCATCGGGCTGCGATACTACGCGCGTGCCTGAGGACGCCGAGCGCCACTTCAACATCCACACCGATCCGGAGACGATGGCGGGCCACTACGCCAACTTCGCCAACGTCTCCCACTCCGACTACGAGTTCACGATCACGTTCGCGCGGGTGGACCACGAGGTCGACGAGGGCGAGGTGCCGGGCGTGGTCGTGTCCCGCGTGAACCTCTCCCCGCGCTTCATGCGGGAGCTGATCGACGCCATGGACGACAACTTCTCCAAGTGGCAGACGCGCGAGGGGATCCGGGAGCTGCCCGAGTTCGGTCCGGGCGGCTCCACCGGCTCCACCGGGCCTAGCGACTCGGAGTGAGCCGAGCGTAGGCCTCGCAGACGCGTAGGGCTCCCTCGATCGACTCCCAGCTCAGGTTGTCGGGCGTGTCCGACGGCCAGTGGTAGTTCGACGGGAACTTGGTCTCGTCCACGCCACCCAGAGTGCAGGTGGGATAGCCGGCGCGCAGGGCGATCAGCGCGTCGGTGGCGGCCACGGTACGCAGGCCGCGCCTCAGCTCCACACCGGCCTCCTGCCCAGCGCGTGCGAGCGCCTCGCGCGAGCTCTCGGTGTAGTCGCGCATGCGCAGCATCCCCTCCCCCTCCACCACGCAGAGCTGCGGCGAGCCGACGCACTCCAGGCACACGAACTCGGTCGTGGAGCGGTCCAGGGTGTGGAAGTGGCGGCGCCCGAAGGCCTGCATGCCCTCCATGAACGACTCCTCCGAGCCGGTCGAGAGCAGGATCACGCGCACGCCCTGCGGCGGGTCCGCGGACAGCGACTTCGCCAGGGCCACCAGCACGGCGACGGCGCTCAGGTTGTCGTTGGCGCCCGGGACGACCGCGCTGCGGCGGATGTCCGCCATCGTGGCGGTGGCTCCGACGGCGAAGAAGGTGCCGGCGGCGCGCAGCGACCGGCGGCCGGTGAGGCCCCAGAGCGCGAGCAGCAACGGCCCGAGGAACACGCCGTAGAGGATCGGCAGGCTCTGCTCGGCCTTGGCATGCAGCTTCGGCATGCGCTCCATCGCGGCGCGCGGCAGCGCCGGGTGGAACACGAGGCCGGAATGCGCGGCATCGTGGTGCGCCACGAACACGATCGTGCGCTCGGCGCGCGGGTCGCCGGCCTCCGCGATCACGTTGTGGGTGGCGCGGTGGGGCAGCGCACGGCGGCGGAACCACAGCTTGCCGCCCGAGACGTCGTCGTAGACGCCGGCGGCGGCAGCGGCCCCGACCAGCGTGGCGGTCCTGCGCCCGATCGCGGCGGCCAGCAGGGCGACCACGTTGAGCAGCCCGAGCGGCCACCAGTACCCGCCGTGGGCCTGCTCCTCCTCCACCCGCACCTGGCGCCAGCCCGCGGTGCGCAGCTCGCCCGCCACCAGCTCCGCGGCCTCGCGCTCGCCCTCGGAGGCCGACGGGCGCTCGAGGGCAGCCAGCTCGCGGACGACGCGCTCGATCAGGGGACGCATGGAGATCGGCAGCCTAGCCAGAGCGCTAGTTGCTGTCGTTGAAGGCTTCGCCGATCCCGATGCGATCGAGCGTTGTCGGGTGCGTCCCGAACAGCGCCGACCACACCGGCGGCGGGTCCGGATCGGAGATGTTGCGCAGCGCGATCCGCCGCTCGAACTGGACGAACGAGCCCGGGTCGTTGGTGAGCCGCAGCGCGAAGGCGTCGGCGCGTGCCTCGACCTGGCGCGACAGGACGTTTCCGGCGACGCCGAGGCCGAAGGTCACGAGCGCCACCGCCAGCGCGATCGCGGGAAGCGCGGCCGGGCCGGGCTTGCGAGCCGGGTCACCCAGGCCCGCGCGCCGCCCGAACGCCTCGGCCAGCCGCTGGGTCAGGAAGGTCCCGGCGGGCGCGACCAGGGCCAGCCACGCCAGCCCGCGCAGCAGGTCGTTGTGCTTCTGGTGGCCGAGCTCGTGCGCCACCACCAGCCGCACCTCGTCGCGCGGAAACCCGGAGATCAGGTTGTCGAACAGCACCACTCGCTTGGAGTGGCCGAGTCCGTTCACGTACGCGTTGGCCGCCGTCGTGCGGCGGCTGGCGTCCACCTTGTACACCTCCCCCACGTCCACCCCTGCCTTGTCCGCCAGCTCCAGGACGTCGGATCTCGTCGGGCCCGGCGGCAGCTTCTCGAAGTCGTTGAAGATCGGATCGATCACCACGGGGAACAGCCAGATCGTGATCACGCCGAACGCCACCACCACGACGGCGCCGGGTGCCCACCAGTGCCGCGGGAAACGACGGACCAGCGCCAGCCCGAGCGCGCCGCCCACGGCCGCGAAGGCCGCGCCGATCGCCGCCGACTTGGCCAGGTCGGCGAGCCAGTCGGGCCAGTCCTGCGTCGACAGGCCCACGTCGACCGCTCGCTCGTGGCTCCAGGCGGACAGCGGCAGATCGACCGCCACGAGCAGCAGCGACAGGCCGGCACCAGCGGCCGCGGCGCCCAGGATCGGCCGCCGCCCGAGCCGCTCCAAGACCCGCAGCGGCGAGCGCCAGGCCAGCAGCGCGAGCGTGCCGGTGCCGAGCACGAGCCCGCCGACGCCGATCAGCCGCTGGACGCTGCGGAAGTCCTCGGCGCGGTCGAGTTGGAACGCCGTGAAGTACGATGACACGTCCACTGCGGCCGGCTCGATCATGCCGCTGCGCGGGCGGAGCAGGATCGTGGCCGCCGCGGCGGCGGCCACAGCCACCGCCAAAGCCAGCGGCAGCCGCGCGCGCCCAGAGTGGCCACCGGTACCCCTGGCTCCCATTCCCCGGACACTGTAGAAGGCACCCGCATGCGCATCGCCTTGCTATCGGACGTGCATGGCAATCTGCCGGCCTTCGACGCCGTGCTGGCCGATGTGGACGCCGTTGGGGTGGACGAGACCTGGTGCCTGGGCGACCTGGTGGGCTACGGCGCCGAGCCCGACGCGTGCGTGGAGCTGGCCCGCAGCCGCTGCGATCTGTGCCTGGCCGGTAACCACGACATGGTCGTGACCGGGGACATCGACATCGCCGACTTCTCCCTGACGGCGGCCGCGGCGGCGCAGTGGACGCGCGACAACATCGGACCGGCCGCGCTGGAGTTCCTCGGATCGCTGCGCCCCGCGCGGGAGAACGGTGCGATCGGGCTCTACCACGCCTCCCCCCGCGATCCCGTCTGGGAGTACGTGCTCTCGGCGTGGCAGGCCGAGGAATGCATGGACCTTATGGAGCCGCGCGTGGGCGCGGTCGGCCATTCGCACGTGGCGCTCTGGTTCTGCCGCACCGCCGACGGGGAGATCGAGGGTGCCCCCGCCGAGGGCGGTCTGGAGCGAGATCTGAGCGAGGGCGAGTGGCTGCTGAACCCCGGCGGAGTGGGTCAGCCGCGCGATGGCGACCCGCGCGCCGCGTGGCTCCTGCTAGACACAGAGGGCTGGAGCGCGCAGTGGCGGCGTGTCGAGTACCCGATCGAGCGCGCCGCGAACGCGATCGAGGAGGCCGGCCTGCCGGCGGTGCTCGCCGAGCGCCTCTACATCGGACAGTGAGACTTCGCAAACAGACAGCACTGCTGCTCGCCCTGGTGGCCGGACTGGCCGCCGGCTGCGGCGCCGACGAGGAGGGCAAGCCGATCCCGGCGGCCACGGCCACCGATCTGAACGGTCAGCTCAACTCGATCCAGGGCCGGCTGGACGTCCCGGGCGCCTGCGGCGACATCACCGGCGGCGACGACCCCAACACCACCGTCGTGCAGCGGCAGATCGACTCGCTGCCCGATGACGTGGACGCGGACGTGCGCGACGCCCTCCAGCAGAGCTTCGACCACCTGTTCGATCTGGTCGATCAGGAGTGCGCGCAGGAGCAGCCAACCACCGAGACCGACACGACCGAGACCGAGCCGCCGCCCGACACCGAGACCACCGAGACGACCGACACGACCGAGACCGCGCCCCCCGACACGCTCCCGACGGACACGATCCCCACCGAGACGCTGCCGCCAACGGACACGGAGCCCGTCCCGCCGACGGACGACGGCGGCTTCGGCCCGGAGGAAGGCTTGTGAGCCCGCCGGCCGAGATCGCAGGGCGCTACCGGATCGACCGCCGGCTCGGCGCGGGCGGCATGTCGACGGTGTTCCTGGCCATGGACTCGGTGCTCGAGCGTTCCGTGGCCATCAAGCTCTTGGCCGAACACCTCGCCGAGGACGTGGACTTCGTGGCCCGGTTCCGGCGCGAGGCGCTGTCCGCTGCCCGCCTCCAGCACCCGAACATCGTGCAGGTCTTCGACTCCGGACAGGACGAGGACAGCCAGCGCCACTACATCGTCATGGAGTACGTGGACGGCCCGTCGACCGCGGACCTGCTGCGCGAGCACAAGAGGCTCGAGATCGACCAGACGGTGCACATCGTGCGCGACGCCTGCCACGGACTCGACTACGCCCACCGGGCCGGTGTGGTGCACCGCGACGTCAAGCCGGGCAACCTGCTGCTCTCCGACGAGACCGGCATCACCAAGCTCGCCGACTTCGGGATCGCAAAGGCCGCCGAGCAGACGCGCATCACGCAGGTGGGGTCCGTGCTCGGCACCGCCGCGTACCTGTCGCCGGAGCAGGCGAGCGGCGAGGAGGCCGGCCCGCCGTCCGACACCTACTCGCTCGGGGTGTGCGCCTACCAGTTCCTGACCGGTCGCCTGCCGCACGAGTACACGTCGCTGACCGAGCTGGCGCTCAAGCAGCAGCGGGACCGAGTGCAGCCGATCACAGACCTGCGGCCGGAGGTGCCGCGGGAGCTCGACGAGGCGATCCGCCTCTGCCTCGAGCGCGATCCCGGCTCGCGCTACCGCACGGCGCTCGAGCTGGCCGAGGCGATCGAGGCAGGCGTGCACGGGCACACGACCGAGGCCACCCGGCGCATCATGCTCAGCGAGGTCGAGCTCGACGACACGTCCGCGACGCGGGCGATGCCGCGCACCGCGTACGTCCCGGCGCCGGCCTACGCCGAGCCGACCCCGACCCCGACGCCGCCGCCGGCGCGGCGCGACGACGCTCGCGCGGACCGCCGCGCGGCCAGTAGACGCCGCATGGCCACCTTCTTCGCGCTGTTGCTCGTGCTCGCGGCGATCGGCGCCGTCGGCGCGGCGCTGATCGCCTCCAGCGACGGCGGCAGCGGCGTCTCGCCCGTGGACGCGGACCAGGCGCAGCAGCAAATCCAGGGGCTGCGCCAGTTCCTGGAGGACAACTCGCGCTAGCTGGCGATCTGGTCGGCGAGCCGCTGCCCGGCAGCGAAGCCGAGCACGTTGCCGTGGCCCGAGTAGCCGCCGGCGGCGTACAGCCCCGCGCTCCCGGGCACCGGCCCCACGAACGGGAGCCCGTCCTCGCTATAGCCCACGTTCCCGACCCAGTGGTGCGTGAGCGTGGCGTCCACGTCGAGGTCCTCGCGCAGGTAGCGCGCGATCCGCTCCCAGACCAGCGGGTTGCCGTCGTCGCGATCGGTGTAGGAGGCCTCGCCGTCCAGGTCGCTGAACCCGCCGGCCAGCACGCGTCCGTCGGGCAGCTGCTGGAGGTACTCGTAGCCCCAGCGCGCGTAGACCGGGCACTCCACCAGCCGCCGTGCCAGCGGCTCGGTGGCCACCATGTGCAGGCGCCGGGCGCGCACCCGCTCCGCGCAGGTTGGAACCAGGGCAGGCAGCGCGGCGTCCGCGGCCACGACCACGTGCGGCGCATGCACCGTGCCACCGGCGGCCGCCACGTCAGGGGCGCCCACCGGCCCGCTGACCGCGGTCCCCTCGTGGATGCGCGCGCCGGCCCGCTCCGCCGCACCGGCCAGCGCCCGGATCCAGCGCGCCGGCTGCAGGGCGCCGTCGTGCTCGGTCAGGCAGGCGTTCCACGAGCTCGCTCGCAGCGAGGTCGGTAGCTCGTCACGCTCCATCAGCTCGGCCGGGAACCCGTCTGCGGTCAGCGCCGCCACCTGCTCGCGCACGTGCCCGGCCTCTTCCTCGGAGGCGGACACGCGCAGCAGCCCCGTGCGCCGGACGGCGTCGCTCACGCCGAGCTGGGCCGCGAGCGCGTAGATCTCCTCCTGAGCCTCGAGCGTGCCCGCGTACAGCCGGCGGGCCTCGTCGGGGCCGTAGCGCTCCCGTGCATCGGGATAGAAGGCCGCCATGCCCGCCAGCAGAAAGCCGCCGTTGCGCCCGCTGGCGCCGCCCGCGACGGTGCCCCGTTCGAGCACGATCGTGTCGAGCCCGCGCTGCGCCAGTCGCCGGGCGCACGCGAGACCGGCCACGCCGGCGCCAATCACGCAGGCGTCGGCCTCCACGGTCCCCGCCAGCGGAGGGCGCGGCTCGTACGGCTCGTCGAGCCAGAACGGCAGCGTGGTCACGGGGCGGGCTCCCCGGCGAGCACGCTCTCGCCGTGGCTGGCGAGTGTGCCCGCGGCGATCGAGTCGCGCATTCCCCGCATCAGCTCCTCCATGAAGGTGAGGTTGTGCAGCGTGATCAGCCGCTTCGCGGTGAGCTCCTCGGCCTTGACGAGGTAGTGCAGGTACCCGCGCGTGTGCTCGCGGCAGGCGGGGCAGCCGCAGCTCGCGTCGATCGGCTCCGTGCTGGTGCGGTGGACGCCCTTGCTCAGGTCGAGCCGCCAGCGCTTGGCCGGATCGTGTAGGAGCGCCGTGCCGTGCCGGGCGAGGCGCGTGGGCGTCGCGCAGTCGAACGTGTCGATCCCGGCGGCCACGGCGTGCACCAGGTCGTCCACGTCGCCGATGCCGAGCAGGTGGCGCGGCGGCTCCTCGGGGAGGTCGCGCAGCGACCAGCCCACCACCTCGCGCATCTGCTCCTTCGACTGGCCGAGCGAGCCGCCGATCGCGATGCCCTGCACCCCGGAGCCGGCGATGTACGCGGTCGACAGTGCGCGCAGGTCCTCGTAGACCCCGCCCTGGACGATCCCGTAGAGGAGCTGGCCGGCCGGCGCGTGCTCGGCATGCCACGCTACACAGCGATCGAGCCAGCGGTGGGTGCGCTCGGTCGACGCGGCGGTGTAGTCGCGATCGACGTGGAACGGCGTGCACTCGTCGAAGGCGAGCGCGATGTCCGAACCGAGCGCGGCCTGCACCTCCATCGACGTCTCGGGCCCCATGAAGCGCTCCGCACCGTCGAGGTAGGAGCGGAAGCGCACCCCCTCCTCCTCGATCGAGATGATCATCGACGTGCGCCGGTCGCGCCGGCGTTTGATCTCCTCGGCGACCGATCCGTGTCCCATGGAGAAGACCTGGTAGCCGCCCGAGTCGGTGATGATCGCGCCGCGCCAGCCCATGAACTCGTGCAGGCCGCCCAGCTCGGCGATCAGCTCGGGCCCGGGCTGGATGAACAGGTGGAACGTGTTCCCCAACACCATGTCGTAGCCCAGCTCGGCCACCTCGGCCGCGTGCAGCGACTTGACGGTGGCGGACGAGGCGAGCGGTACGAACGCGGGCGTGCGCACCGGCCCGTGCGGAGTGTGGATCACCCCGGCGCGGGCGGCTCCGTCGCGCGCGGTGATTTCGAATATGGGCGGCACGGCGCGGAGCCTACGCGGGGGCGCATGTCGAGTTTCCCCCGCTATGCGGTAGAAACTCGACAAGGGTCCCCTAACAGGCGGGGCCGCTCCGACCGAGCCGCCCCGTGTCGCTGACCTCGCCAGCCAAGCGCGACCCGGTTCTGATCGCAACTCGGTGCGGCTTGCGCTCCTCGGGCATGGGCATCCGAGATCTCCTCCGGACCCTCGTGGGACTCGTGCTCGGAGCCGCGCTCGCCCGAGATCGCGAAGCGACCGTCAGCCTCGACCAGGTCCACCGGCGGAACCGCCCTGCGGCATGTCAGGCTTGCTGCAGCGGCCTGCCGGTCATCTCGGCGGGCTGATCCTGCCCCATCAGCGCCAGGATGGTGGGCGCCACGTCGGCCAGGATGCCGCCGTCGCGCAGCTCGCCGACGTCGGCGGTGATCACGAGCGGCACGGGGTTCATGGAGTGGGCCGTGTTCGGGCTCCCGTCGGGCTCGAGCATGTTGTCGGCGTTGCCGTGGTCGGCCGTGATTACACAGGCGCCGCCGGCCTCGTGGACCGCCTCGACCACGCGACCCAGGCACCCGTCGACGGTCTCGATCGCGGCCACCGCCGCCTCGATCACCCCGGTGTGCCCGACCATGTCCGGGTTCGCGAAGTTGATGATCGCGAAGCCCGGCTCGTGCTCCCGCCATCCGGCCACGAAGGCGTCGGCGGCCGCCTCGGCGCTCATCTCCGGCTTCTTGTCGTAGGTCGGCACGTCGCGCGGCGAATCGACCAGCCGGTGCTCCTCGCCCGGGTAGGGGTCCTCCTCGCCGCCGTTGAAGAAGTAGGTGACGTGGGCGTACTTCTCGGTCTCGGCCACGTGCAGCTGCGCGATGCCCCGATCGGCGAGCGTGCTCGCGAGCGTCACGGTCGGGCGCTCGGGTGGGAACGCGACCGGGTAGTCCCAGTCCTCGTGGTACTGGGTGAGCGTGGTGAGGCGGACGTCCAACCCGTCGGCCAGCGCGCTGGTCAGCTGGCGCGCGCGGTCGGGGCGGAAGTTGAAGAAGATCACGCTGTCGCCGTCGCGGACGCGGCCCTCGTCGCCCACAAGGGTCGGCTGAATGAACTCGTCGGTCTCGCCGCGCTCGTAGGCGGCCTTGACGGCCTCCTCCCCGGTCTGGGCCTCGTACTCGGCCTTGCCCTCGACGATCGCGTCGTAGGCGAGCTGGGTTCGGTCCCAGCGCTTGTCGCGATCCATCGCGTGGTACCGGCCGATCACGGTTGCGATCCGCGCACCGTCCCAGCTCTCCACCTCGGCGATGTAGCCCGCCCCCGAGTCGGGGTTGGTGTCGCGGCCGTCAGTGAAGGCGTGCACCACTACGTCGGCGTCACCTTGGTGAGCCGCCAACTCGATCAGCGCCTTCAGGTGGTCCATCGAGGCGTGTACTCCGCCGGCAGAGACGAGCCCGAGCAGGTGCACGCGCTCCGCGTCGCAGGCCCGGCGCAGCACTTCGTTCTCGGAGAACGAGCCGTCCGCGATGGCCTCGTCGATCCGCAGCAGATCCTGCTTCACGATCGTCCCGGCGCCGAGGTTGAGGTGACCGACCTCGGAGTTCCCCATCTGCCCCTCGGGCAGCCCGACGGCGGGGCCCCAGGCGGTCAGCGTCGTGTGCGGATGCTCGGCCCAGAGCGCGTCGAAGACCGGCGTGTCGGCCAGCTCGACCGCGTTCCCGGGGCCGGGCTCGGCGAGGCCCCAGCCGTCGAGGACGACGAGGGCGGTTCGCCTCATTGGGATGCGGCCACGATGCGCGCGAAGCCCTCGGGATCGAGGCTCGCCCCGCCTACCAGCCCACCGTCCACGTCCGGCTGCGCGAAGATTTCGGCTGCGTTGTCGGGCTTCACGCTGCCGCCGTACAGCACGCGGATGTGGTCGGCCGCTTCCTTCGAGCGATCGCCGACCAGCGCGCGCACGAACGCGATCGCCTCCTGGGCGATCTCGGGCGTGGCGACCTTCCCGGTGCCGATCGCCCAGATCGGCTCGTAGGCGACCATCACCTCGGCCAGCCGCTCCGGTTCGACCTTCTCGAGCCCTTCCTGGACCTGGTGGCGCAGCTTGCGCTCGGTCTCGCCGGCCTCGCGCTCGTCCTCGGTCTCGCCGACGCAGAGGATCGGATGCAGCCCCGCCGCCAGCGCCGCCGCCACCTTCTCCTGCAGCGCGCGGTCGGTCTCGCCGAAGTATTGGCGGCGCTCGGAGTGGCCCAGCACCACGCCGTCGACGCCGACCTCCGTCAGCATCGCCGCCGAGACCTCGCCGGTGAACGCACCGGACTCCGCCTGGTGCATGGTCTGGGCGTAGACCGCTACGCCGCTGCCGCCGAGCTTCTCGACGCACACGTCGAGCGCGGTGAACGGCGCGCAGATGCCCACGTCGGCTGGGCGCCGGCGTTCGTCAGGAAGCAGCTCCAGCAGGCGATCGCAGTACTCGGCGGCCTGGGCGCGCGTACCCCAGAGCTTCCAGTTGCCGACGATCGCCGGCCGTCGCTCGTCAGGCGTCATCGAGGACCTCCAAGCCGGGCAGCGCCTTGCCCTCGAGCAGCTCCAGCGACGCGCCACCACCGGTAGAGAGATGGTCGACGTCGTCGTCGAGACCGAACTGCGCCAGCGCGGCGGCGGAGTCGCCGCCGCCGACCACCGTCGTTCCGGACGCGCGCGCCACGGCCTCGGCCACGGTGCGCGTGCCGCCGGCGAACGGCTCCATCTCGAACGCCCCCATCGGGCCGTTCCAGAAGACCGTGCCTGCGCGCTCGACCTCCTCGGCGTAGATCGCGGCGCTCCGCGGCCCGATGTCGAGCCCCATCCAGCCGTCGGGAACCTCGGTGTCCTCGCTCACGCGGCGGTCGGCACCCGCGTCGAAGCGGTCGCCCAGCACCAGGTCCACCGGCAGCAACAGCCGGCAGTCGGACGACTCGGCCTTCGCGAGCGCCTTGCGCGCCAGCTCGACGCCCTCCTCCTCCACGAGCGAGTCGCCGGTCGAGATCCCCTGGGCACGGAAGAAGCTGAAGCACATCGCCCCGCCGATCAGCAGCGCGTCGGCGGTGTCGAGGAACTTGTCGATCAGCGCGATCTTGTCGGAGACCTTCGCCCCACCGAGCACCACCACGAGCGGGCGCTCCGGGGCCTCCACGATCGCGCGCAGCGTGGTCACCTCGCGTTCCAGCAGCAGCCCGGCCACCGCCGGTCGCAGGTGCTCCGCCACGCCGGCGGTCGACGCGTGGGCCCTGTGCGCGGCCCCGAACGCGTCGTTCACGTACGCGTCGGCGAGCGCCGCGAGCTCGCGCGCGAGCTCCGGGTCGTTCTCGGTCTCGCCGCGCTCCCAGCGCGTGTTCTCGAGCACGAGGACGCCACCCGGTCCGAGCTTGTCGACCCCGCGGCGCACCTCCGGCCCGATCACCTCAGGCGCCTGGAGCACCACGGCGGCGAGCAGCTCGCCGAGCCGCTCCGACACCGGCCGCAGCGACGTCTCGGGGTCGCGCCCTTTGGGCCGGCCGAGGTGCGAGCAGAGGATCAGTCGCACGCCGCGGTCGAGCAGCAGCTCGATCGTGGGCAGCGCAGCGCGTATCCGCGCGTCGTCGGTGACCCGGCCGCCCTCGAGCGGCACGTTGAAGTCCACCCGGGCGAGCACCCGCTCCCCCTCTGCGGTCTCGAGGTCCCGGACGGTCCGCTTGCCGAATCCGGTCGTGGAGCCCGCCTCAGGCAACCGGCGCCCCCGCGAGGACGCGCTGCGCCAGGTCCACCACGCGGTTGGAGTAGCCCCACTCGTTGTCGTACCACGACACGACCTTCACGAGCTTGCCGTCGATCACCATCGTCAGCGGCGAGTCGAAGATCGACGAGTACGGGGACCGGACGATGTCGGTCGACACGAGCGGGTCCTCGCTGTACCGGAGGATCCCCTCGAGCGCGCCGGAGTCCGCCTTGGCAGCAAACGCCTCGTTGACCTCCTCCTTGCTCGTCTCGCGAGAGACCTCGCACACCAGGTCCACCACGGATCCGGTGATCACGGGGGCGCGCACGGCGATGCCGTTCAGCTTGCCGTCGAGCTCGGGCAGCACCAGGCCGACGGCCTTGGCGGCGCCGGTCGAGGTGGGCACCAGGTTCACGGCGGCTGCCCGGGCGCGGCGCAGGTCCGAGTGCGGGGCGTCCTGGAGGTTCTGGTCGGCCGTGTAGGCGTGGATCGTGGTCATGATCCCGCGCTCGATGCCGACCGCGTCGTGCAGCACCTTCGCCACCGGCGCCAGGCAGTTGGTCGTGCACGAGGCGTTGGAGATCACGTGGTGCTCCTGGGGGTCGTACGCGTCCTCGTTCACGCCCAGGGCCAGGGTCACGTCGGGGTTGGTGGCCGGTGCGGTGATGATCACCTTCTTGGCGCCGGCGTCGAGATGCTTGGCGGCGTCGTCGCGCTTGGTGAAGAAGCCGGTCGACTCGATCACCACGTCGGCGCCCACGTCCGACCACGGCAGCGCGGCCGGGTCGCGCTCGGCGAACACGCGCAGCTCGTCGCCGTCGACGATCAGTCCGTTCTCGGTGGCTTCCACCTCGCCGGGAAACGGCCCCAGGATCGAGTCGTACTTGAGCAGATGGGCGAGCGTCGCCGTATCCGTGATGTCGTTGACGCCGACCCAGTCGATGTCCGCGCCACGAGCGTGCGCGGCCCGGAAGACGTTGCGGCCGATGCGCCCGAAGCCGTTGATCCCGGCCTTCAAGGCCATCTGTACTCCCTTTCGTTAGTTCTAGCCTGGCGCCGTTGAATCTATCTCAGGGGCGCCGCGGCGGCTTCTGGACGTCGCGGTGGACCACGTCCACCAGCAGGTCTCCGCGCGCCGCGTATACCCGCGCCAGGTGCTCGGCAATCACCACCGAGCGGTGCCGCCCGCCGGTGCAGCCGATGCCGATCGTGAGGTGCGCCTTGCCCTCCTGCTCGTACTTGGGGAACAGGTAGTCGAGCAGCGGCGTGAGGTGCTCGTAGAAATCCAGGATGCCGTCCGAGCCCTCCACGTAGGCCACCACGTCGTCGTCGAGCCCGGTCAGGTCGCGCAGCTCGGCCTCGTAGTGCGGGTTGGGCAGGAACCGGACGTCGAAGGTGAGGTCCGCGTCGCGCGGCGTGCCGTGCTTGAAGCCGAACGTGAGGAACGTGACCGCCAGCCGGCCGATCTTGCCGTGCGGCAGCATCTTGTCCGCCACCACCTTGCGCAGCCGCGACGCGGACAGGTCGGAGGTGTCGATCGAGATGTCGGCCCGCTCCTTGAGCGGCTCGAGCACCTCGCGCTCGTCGCGGATGGCCCCCTCGACGGAGCCGCCGTTGGCGAGCGGGTGGCGCCGGCGCGTCTCCTTGAAGCGGTTGATCAGCACCGGGTCGCTCGCCTCGAGGAACAGCAGCCGGAACGGGACGCCGCGGCGCTCCAGGTCCTCCAGCACCTTGACCAAGCTCTCGAAGTAGCCGCCGCCGCGAGTGTCGGAGGCCACCGCGGCCCGCTCGACCTTGCTGCCCTCGTGCCCGAACAGGTCGGCCAGCGAGCCGATCATCTCGGGCGGCAGGTTGTCGACGCAGAAGTAGCCGGCGTCCTCGAACGTGGCCATAGCCTGCGACTTGCCGGCCCCGCTGAACCCGGTGATGACGACGAAGTCCTGGATCATCGGATCTTGTTTACGTAGGCGTGCACGTCGCGGGCGACCTTGCCCGGCAGGCCCGGCACGGATTCGAGCTCCTCGCGGCTGGCGGCCAGGAAGCGCTCGGGTGAGCCGAAGTGCTGCAGGATGCTGCGCTTGCGCGCCGGCCCGACGCCCGGCAGGTCGTCCAGCACGGAGCGGGTCATCGCCTTGTCGCGCCGGTCGCGGTGGAACTCGACGGCGAAGCGGTGGGCCTCGTCGCGGGCGCGCTGGAGCAGCTGCAGCTCGGGCGTGTCGTGGGCCAGGCGCAGCGGAGCCCGTTGCCCCGGCACGAACACCTCCTCGATCCGCTTGGCGAGGCTGACCACGGTCACGCCCAGGTCGCGGAACGGACCGAGCTCGCGCAGGCCGGCGGACAGCTGGCCCTTCCCGCCGTCGATCACGATCAGGGCGGGCATCGACGCGAAGCTCTCGTCGAACTCGCGGTCATGGGGGCTACGCTCGCGCTGGGCGACGTACTGCGCCATCCGCCTTGAGAGCACCTCTGCCATGGCCGCGAAGTCATCTTGAACGGCCTCTCGGATGCCGAAGCGCCGGTAGTCCGACTTCTTCGGGGCGCCGCCCTCGAACACCACCATCGAAGCGACCGTGTGGGCGTGCATCAGGTTGGAGATGTCGAAGCACTCGATCCGCATCGGGATCGTCTCCATGCCGAGGGCGCGCTGGAGCCGGTCGAGCGCCTCGATGCGCTGGGAGCGGCGGCGCTCTGAGCGCAGCCGGTCCTGGTCGAGCGCCAGCCGCGCGTTGCGCTCGGCCAGGTCGAGGATGCGGCGCTTGTCGCCGCGCTCGGCGTGGCGGACCTCGACGGGCGCGCCGCGGCGCTCGGTGAGCGCCTCCGCCAGCGTGCCGTTGCGGCCACGCTGCGCGGCACGATCACCTGCGGCGGCACGGCGATCGCGCTGGCGTAGTACTGCAGCACGAACTCCTCGGCCACCTCGCCCTCGTCGCGTCGGGCGGCGTTCTCGAGGTAGAAGCTCTGGCGGTCCTGGAGCACGCCGTCGCGCACCTGGAAGACCTGCGCGTTTGCGTCGGCCCCCTCGCCCGCCACGCCGATCGCGTCGAGGGTGCCGACCGACTCGTTCGCCACCCGCTGGCGCTCGAGCAGCGAGCGCACGGCCTTGAGCCGGTTGCGCAGCATCGCGGCCTGCTCGAACTCCTGCGCCTCGGAGGCCTTCTTCATGCCGTCGTCCAGCGCGCGCTCGATCAGGCGGTAACGGCCGGAGAGGAAGTCGATGATCGTGTCGACGTTGGCCCGGTAGTCCTCCTTGGAGATGTAGCCCACGCAGGGCGCCTGGCAGCGCTTGATGTAGTAGTCGAGGCAAGGGCTGCCGCTGGCGCGGCCGGGCTCGGGGCCGTCGCAGGTGCGGTACTGGAACACCTTGCCGAGCAGGTCGAGCGTCTCGCGCACGCGCTTGGCGTTGCTGAACGGGCCGAAGTAGACGCGGTTGCGACGGTGGCGCTCGCGCGTGAAGTAGATGCGCGGATAGTCCTCGTCGAGGCTGATCCCGATGTAGGGGTAGGACTTGTCGTCGCGGAGGCGGACGTTGAAGACCGGGCGGTGGCGCTTGATGAACTCCTGCTCGGCGAGCAGCGCCTCGGCTTCGGTCTCCGTGGCGATGAACTCGATGTCGTGCACGTGCGACACCATCTCGGCGCGCGGCTTGCCGAAGTGGCCGGCCACCCGCTTGCGGAGCGACAGCGCCTTGCCGACGTAGAGGACCTTGCGCTTGGCGTCGCGGAACAGGTAGACGCCAGGGCCGTCCGGCAGCGCGCGGCGCTGCTCCTTCAGCCGCTCCTCGCGGCTCTCGATCTCGGTCGTGGGCACCCCAACCGAGGATATGCGGCGGCTAGGCGGCTGGTCCCACGGCCGCGTGTGCGCGGGGGCGCACGGGACCAAGCCGGGCGGGGGAGCAGGGCGACGCCGATACCCGGAGGTATCGGCGAGCCCGATGACCCCGATCCGGCGCAGGTATCCGTGCGTCATCCGCGCGCGCGGGCCGGGGGACCAGCCGCCTAGGCCAGCAGACGCACTACCGACTCTGCGACGCAGCAGGGCTTCTCCGAGCCCTCCACTTCGACCGTCCACTTGTAGACGACCTGGTACCAGCCGTTGCCGATCTCGTCGACCGAGACGGTCTCGACGCTCGCGCGGATCTTGCTGCCGGTGGGCACCGGAGCGGGAAAGCGAATCTTGTTGAAGCCGTAGTTCAGGCCGAGCTGGAAGCCCGTGGACTCGAACAGCGCGGGGCGAAAGCCATCGATCATCGACAGCGTGCAGTTGCCGTGCGCGATCGTGGTCCCGAAGGGGCTTTCGGTCTTCGCGCGCTCCACGTCCACGTGGATCCACTGATCGTCGCCGGACAGCTCGGCGAACTTGTCGATGTCCTCCTGGGTGACCTCCCGCCACTCGCTCGGGCCGATCGTCTGCCCGACGAGCCCGCGGACCTCATCAATGCCGTTCACGGTGATCGTCATGGCTGGGCAGCCTACCCTGCGCGCATGGCTTTTCAGGAGATTCGCTACGACGTTGCCGAGGGCGTGCTGACGATCACGCTCAACCGGCCCGACCGCCTCAACGCGTTTACCGGGACGATGGCCCGCGAGCTGATCGAGGCCTTCGACCGCGCCGACGCCGACGACGCCGTGCGTGCCGTGATCGTGACGGGCGCGGGCCGGGGGTTCTGCGCTGGAGCGGACCTCGGTGAGGGCGGCTCGACCTTCGACTGGCGCGATCAAGAGGCCGGCGAGGGCCCGGTGCCGCGGGACGGGGGCGGGCAGGTGACGCTGAGGATCTTCGAGTCCGTGAAGCCGGTGATCGCCGCGATCAACGGGCCCGCCGTGGGCGTCGGGATCACGATGACGCTGCCGATGGACGTGCGGATCGCGGCGGCCGGCGCGAAGATCGGGTTCGTCTTCGCGCGCCGCGGCATCGTGCCCGAGGCCTGCTCGAGCTGGTTCCTGCCGCGGCTCGTGGGAATCTCGCAGGCGCTCGAGTGGGTGGAGACCGGGCGCGTGTTCACCGCCGAGGAAGCGCTTGCGGGCGGACTCGTGAGCCGTGTCGCGCCGGCGGAAGACGTGCTCGGGGCCGCCCGGGTGCTGGCGGCGGAGATCGTGGAGAACACCGCGCCCGTATCGGTGGCGCTGGCGCGGCGGATGATGTGGACGATGCTGGGCGCCGCCCACCCGATGGAGGCGCACCGGGCGGACTCGCGGGCGATGTTCGCACGCGGTCAGTCGGCCGATGCGCGCGAGGGGGTCATGTCGTTCCTCGAGAAGCGCCCGGCCGAGTTCAGCGACCGCGTGAGCGACGGCCTGCCGGAGCTGTTTCCCGGGCGGGAGGAGCCGGCGTTCGGGTAGGGCCGGCGGCCCCGGTCCGCCCGCCCCGAGCAGTTACTCGGCGTGGTGGTGAAACGGCTCGGCTCGCAGCGCCTTCGCGAGCTCGGCCGGGCCGTCGTCCATCACCGGCTGCCCGTGGGTCACGAGGACGCGATCGAAGTCGAGGTCGAGCAGCGGCGCGAGCGTGGGGTTGAAGCGCTCGCGGTAGAAGCGTTCTACGCCGGCGTCGACGCTGCGCTCCGACCACACCCGCAGGGCGCCGCCGGTCTCCACGACCGCATCCCCGAACGCAAGCACGCGGTGGCTCGGGAGGTGGAGCGGGGTCTCGTAGCGGCGCGGCTTGCCGATCCGGTGAGCGGAGGCGCCCGCGGGCAGCTCGTCACCCGGCTCGAAGGCGCGGAAGCCCGACCCGTCCTCGAGGCGCTTGCGGCAGGCGCGATGCCCCCAGATCGTGGTCTCGACCGTGGTGCGGAAGCGGGCGCGGATCTGCTCGGAGCTGCGCACGTGGTAGGGGATCGTGATCAGGATCGCGAGGCGCTCGCCGACCTGCTGCTCGATCAGGTCTAGCACCGGCGCCGGGTCGGGCGGCAGCAGCGGGTCGACCAGGACGGTCTCGTGCCCCGCGCGCAGCGCGAACGAGGCGACCTCGCTGCCGAACTGGCCCGGGTGCCACTCGGGGTGGCGCGCGGTCCAGCGCCAGAGGCCGTCGGCGAGCTGCTGCGGGGTGGCGGACACGACCGGGCACTATAACCGCTCAATTGGATTAGCGGGTTACCGACGCGGTCCCTGGGGGCCGACCCCGCGTGCCCACTCCCCCGCCCTCGGCTAGGGTCGGCCGATCCGAGTGAGAGGTGGCGGGATGAGACGTCCGTTCCTGTGTGCAGGGCTGGTGGCGATTGTGGCTCTGACGGGCTGCGCGCAGCTGGACGTCGCGCGGATCGCTGGTGACCAGACCGAGGGGCGGAACAACAACACGCCCGGGTCGGCGGTCGCACGCTCGTACATCCTCGGTGAGCTGAAGGCCAACGCGAACGGACTCGACTCGAGCAAGTCCGGCGACGCCGCCTACCTCCAGACTTTCCCCAGCGGCACCAACCTGCTCGCGGTGATTCCCGGCACCGACCTGGCGGATCAGTACGTGATGGTCGGCGCCCATTACGACGCCCACGGCCGCAACTGCCCCACGAGCGAGCCGGCCGACACGATCTGCAATGGCGCGACGGACAACACGACCGGAGTGGCCGCGCTGCTGGCGATCGCGCGGGCCATCAAGACACAGGCGAACCGGCCGCGGCGCTCGGTGATCCTCGCCGTGTGGGACAGCGAGGAGGACGGCCTGCTGGGCTCTAGGTACTACACCGAGCATCCGGTGGTGCCGCTGGCCAAGACGATCGGCTACGTGAACTTCGACATCCAGGGCGCGAACCTCCTGCCCAGTCTCCGCAACACGACCTTCGCCGTGGCCGCGGAGACCGGCGGCGCCCGGTTGCAGGAGATAGTCCGGGGAGCCGCCGACGACCAGACGCTCGACACATCGATGTTCAGCTCCATTTTCGGCCAGGGCCGCAGCGACTACGCGAGCCTGATCAACGCCCGTGTGCCCAGCGTCTTCTTCACCGACGCCAACGGCCCGTGCTACCACACGGCTCAGGACGAGATCGACATCGTCGACTTCTTCAAGCTCGAGCAGCAGACGGCCACGTCGCTGGCCGTGACTCGCGCTCTGGCCAACACCCCTAGCCCGCCGACGTTCGTTGGCAACGCCCCCCTGGCCACCTTCGACGATGCGGTCGTCTTCGCGCGCTTGGTGAACAGGGCCTACGTGGATCGGAGCCGTTTCTCGGCCGCGGATCAGGCGACCATCGTGCGGGTTCGCGACGCCGCGCAGAAGCGGGTGTCGGAGGGCCGAGCTGCGTTCACCGCCGACGACATCGGACCGTTGCTCGTAGACGCGGCGGCCACGGTGAGCCTGTTGACCCACGGAAGCTGCGACGGCTTCCTGGTGCCCTCACAGCAGGCGGCGGCCCTGCGTCGGGCACAGCAGCAGTAGGCCGGGGGTCTGGCCGATTGCCATTTGGGGTGCCCCGCGGTCCGGCCGCCGCGAGTGTGGGCCCCCGGGATCACGCATATGGAGACGTTCGGGGCCCACACTCGGCTGGAGCGCGGCGTGCGCGGCAGCGGCGTGCGCTCACTCCACCAGCCTCACCTCCAAGCTCGGTCCCGCCGCGTCCCCGGCGCCGCCCAGCAGGCCGAGGATCCGCGCCACGTACGCGCGCGTCTCCGCATAGGGGATGCACGCGCAGCCAGCGACGGCGGCGGGTCCGGCGTTGTAGGCGGCCAGCGCGAGAGGGACCGACGCGAAGCGGCGCAGATGGTCGCGCATCAGGTGCGCCTGGGCGTCGATGGCCGCGGGCGCGTCGAACGGGTCCGTGAGCCCGAGCGCCGCGGCCGTGCCCGGCATGAACTGAGCGATGCCCTGGGCGCCGGCCGGGCTGCGGGCGAGCGGGTCGAAGCCGGACTCGACGAACAGCTGCGCGCCCAGCAGCGCCGCGCCAACGTTCCATCGCTGTGCCGCGCGAGCAATCACGTCGCGGTAGGCGGCCGGGACGAATGCGGGCAGCGCCCCGCCGCGGCGCTCACCGCCTCCGAAGCCGACCGACGCCGAGCCGGGGTTCAGCGCGTAGCCGAAATGCCAGGCTTCCCACGCATACCTGCGGATGAAGCCGAACCGGCGGCTGTTGGCGTCGAGCCAGCCGTACGCGGCGGGAGGCCCCAGGTCGAGCTCGGTCCCGAAGCGGTGCAGGCTGGTCCCTGGTGGGGCCACCCACTTGGGATCCGGATGGGCGGCGAACAGGCGGGCCTGCTCGGCATCCGAGCGATAGCCACTCGTGACCAGCAGCGTCAAGCCGCCCTCGGCGCGCGCGGCCGCGGCCATGCGGTCGAAGGCGCCCGCGACGTCGGGGCGCATCGGCTTGCCCTGCCGGTAGGCGAGCGGGCCCGAGTAGCCGCCGCCGGCGGCCTCACCGGGCATGGCGAGGCCGCCGGTGTCGGCGGCGATCTCGGCGGTCGCCTTCGCCCGCACCTCGACCCGGTGACGCCGCTCGTCCGGCAGCCTCACCGCGGCGTCGTTGCGGATTCCCACGGTCACGCGCGTTGGCGCGAGCCCGCTCGCGGGGAAGGCCACCGTGACTCCCCGATCGACGCCGTTGCGCTCAGCGCCCCGCAGCGCCGCCGCCTTGGCGAGGCCGACGTACGCCGCACTCGACAGATGCCGCGGGTTCGGGACGCCGCCCTCGAGAAAGGCCGGCTCGAAGAGCCGGGTGAAATTGCGGCGCATCACCTGCGCGGCGGACACCGCCGCGAGATCAGCCGCGCGCTGGGCGTGGCCGCGCGCACCGAGCGCCTGGCCGAAGCCGAACAGCACCACCACCCCCGCCAGAACAGCCGCGAGCACGCCGAGCATGAGCAGCGCGGCCTGGCCGCGCTCGCGGTGCCGACCTGCGGTCCGGTCCCGATCCGAAGCCATGGACCGGAAACCTCTCCGGCTCCGAGTAACGGCTCAACGCGAGCGTGTAACAGACGAGCAGCACTCGCGCGACGATCGCGATGCTCTGGCGTGACGAGGCTTGGAGCCCGGGACGGATCCACCCGCCCAGGGCGCTTATCGAACAGTTGGTCGATAAGGGCTATTGTTCGCCGTGTGACCAAGTCCGCGCCGACTGGACGCAAGCGCATTCGCCTGAACCATGAGGAACGCAAGCTCCAGCTGACCGAGGCCTGCGCCCACCTGATCGCGACTAAGGGCTATTCGCACACGAGCGTGCGCGACGTGGCCAGTCGCGTGGGCATCAGCACCGGAACGCTCCTCCACCACTTCCCGACGAAGGAGCATCTGCTCGTCGGGACGCTCCAGCACGTCGGAAACGACTTCCTCAGCCATATGCACGACGCCCTCGCCGGCGCCGACCCGGTACCCGACAGGCTGCGCCGCTTCACGCGCGCGGTGCTCGAGACGCCGCGTCACGACATCGGTTGGCAAGTGTGGATCGCGTTCTGGCACGAGGCCTCGATCAATCCCGAGATCGCTCCCGCCGCGAACGAGCAGTCAGCCGTGACCGAGGAGCTCCTCACGCAGGTGATCCGCGAGGGGACGCGCGCAGGTCAGCTGCGCTCCGCCGACCCAGCGATGAGCGCGGTGGAGCTGCTCGTCCTCATCGACGGTTGCGTCATACGGCTGTTCGGCGAGCCCGGCCGTCTCGAGCACGATCAGGCGATCGAGATGGTCGACCAGCTGATCGGGGACTGGTCGACCAGCCGCTGAGCCTCCCAGGCGCGAGTCATGCCTGGCGCGCCAGCTGACCTCCGTCGATCACGATCGACTCGCCGTTGATGTAGGGCGCCTCGTCGCTCGCTAAGAAGACGAAGAGGTTCGCGATCTCGTCCACCATGCCGATCCGCCCGAGCGGTATCGGGTCGGCCAGCCCTTCGAGGAACGTAGGGTCGGCGCCGCCGTCCGCGGCCAGCCCCGTCGAGTCGACGTGCCCGGGGGACACGCAGTTGGCGCGGATCTTGTGGGCGCCGAGCTCGATTGCCATCGTTTTCGTGAGCAGCACCACACCCGCCTTGGCCGCGTTGTACGCGGCCACTCCGGGCTCCGCTACATGACCGTTGCTCGACGCCGTGCTGACGATCGCTCCGCCGCGGCCCTGGCCGACCATCGCGCGGGCGGCCTGCTGGCTCATCAGGAAGACGGCCGTCAGGTCCACTGCGAGCGTCCGCTCCCAGTCCTCAAGCGAGTGATCGAGGAACGTGGCCCAACGCGCGATCCCAGCGTTGTTCACGAGCACGTCGACGCCCCCCAGGCGCTCCTGAGCCGCTCGCACCACCTCTGCACAGAAGGGCGCCGAGCAGACATCTCCCGAGATCGCGCTCGCCTCGCCGCCGAGCGCGTGGGCGGTCGCTGTTACACGTTCCTCAACCAGATCGCAGAGCAGCACGCTGGCGCCCTCCTCGAGGAAGCGCCGCGCGATCGCCGCACCGATGCCTCGCCCCGCCCCCGTCACGATCGTGTTCTTGCCCTCGAGTCGCCCCATGGCTCAGCCCTCCATCGAGGTCGGGGGCCTGAACTGGTAACCAGCCCGCAGGCCACCGTCCACAGGCAGCTCGACGCCCGTGATGTAGGACGACTCGTCGCTCGCCAGGAACACGATTGCGTGAGCCAGCTCGGCGGGATCGGCGGCGCGAGCCATCGGCGTGACCCCCAGCACGCTGCCGATCGTACCGGGCACCTCCTCCTCCTCCTCATACGCCATCTCGGTGAGCACCGGGCCGGGGCAGACGGTGTTGATCCGGACGCCGTCGGGAGCCACCATGATCGCCACGTTTCGTCCGAGCCCGATGAGCGCCGACTTGGCGGCGTGGTACGCGGCCAGGTTGGGCCCTCCGACGAGGCCGAAGACGGACGCGATGTTGATAACCGACCCGGTGCCCTGAGCGCGCAGGATCGGCAAGCAGGTCTTCATGCCGAGGAAGACGCCGGTCGTGTTGACAGCCATGACGTCGTTCCAGCCCTCGACCGTCTCCTCCTCGACCGTCTCCATGCGCGCGATCCCCGCATTGTTGACGAGCACGTGGAGGCCACCGAGCTCCTTCTGCGCCGCTGCGACGGCGGCGCGCCATTCGTGCTCCTCGCGCACGTCGAGCCGCTGGAACAGAGCCGTTCGGCCAGCCGCGTTCAGCTCCTCGGCCAACGCAGCCCCGAGCTCGTCGCGGATGTCGGTGATCATCACCGCCGCACCCTCGGCGGCCAGCGCCCTCGCGTACGCGGCCCCCAGGCCGCGGCCCGCCCCGGTCACGATCGCCACCTTGCCCTCCATGCGGCCGCTCATCACGCCTCCCTCCATAGCGCGGGCGGGATGACGTTCCGCCCGACGACGTCGGCAAGCGTCTCGTGACGCTTGACGAGCACGGCCTGGCCGCGATCAACGAGCACGCTCGCGGGCCGGCCGAGGGCGTTCATCTGGGTTCCAGTCGTATCGCTGTACGCGCCATGGCCGAGCAACGCGAGGAGGTCGCCTGGCTCGACGCTCGGAAGCCTGACGTTCTCGGCCAGCGAGTCGTAGACGCACGCCTGGCCCACAATCTCGGCAAGGCGGTCCGACCCTCCGTCCGGCTCGCCGTCTGGGCGGTCGACCACGACCACAGGATGGGCCACGCGCATAGTGCCCTTGCTGGTGAACATCTGCATCGATCCGTCGAGGACCACGTAGTCGCGCAGCGGCGCTCCATGCCCCGGCTTCACCTCGACCACCGCCCCGACGAAGATCGCCGCGTCGGCGACCTGATAACCGCCGGTCTCGAACTGGATCCGCGGCCTGTGGCCGTCCGGGAAGGCGTCCTCGAGCACGTCGACGATCGCGTCCACGTAGGCCTCGAGCGGTGGCAGTGGGTGGAAGGCTCCGCTCGACGTGCTGCCCGGATCGGCGAGGTAGACGGACTCGCCGCCGCGAAACCCCCCTCCGAGATCAAGCCGCTCGCAGCGTACGCCGAGCCGTCCCTCGATTTCGCGAGCGAACGCGCACACCTCCGCGGTGCAGGCCGCATGGTGCATGACCTCTCGTTCGGGGGTGTAGTCCCCCATGTAGCCGGAGAAGCCAACGTGGTGGTGGAGGCCGACGAAACGCAGGTGCTTGGACCCGACCACGTACTCGACGGCTCTCATGGCGTCACCAGTGGCCACGTTGTTCCCGAACTTTCCCTCTCCGACCCGCAGCGTGGTCTCGAAGCTGGGGTCCTCGGCGAGCAGGCTCTCGTAGGTCAGCTGGATGCGCACCGTGCAATCGACCTCGGTCCCGAGGTCGCCCGCGATCCGGTCGAGTCGCTGCGCCTCCTCCAGCGAGTCGAGGTTGACCTGAGCCACGCCCAGCTCGGCTGCCGCGCGCAGCGCTCCGTCGCTCTTCCCGTTGCCGTTGAGGATGATGTCGGCCGGGGGCACCCCGCACTGGAGCGCGATCTGGAGCTCGTTCTCCCCGGTGCAGTCGGACTTGGCGCCTGCCATGTGGAGGATGCGCACCACGGCCATCGTGTTCTGCGACTTCATCGAGAAGGCGACGTCGGTTTCCGGGTAGCGCGACCGGAACGTGCCCTGGAAGCGACTGAAGTTCTCCTCGATCATCCTGCGTGAGAAGAGCCAGAGCGGCGTGCCGTAGCGCTCGGCGACCTCGCGCACGCCGCATCCGCCGAAACGCAGGCCGTCCGGACCGCTCTCGAGGTCGGACGGCCACCAGTGCCGCCGCTGCTCAAACGTGTCCGTACTCATCGGAGTCCTCCTTGGTAGTCGGGCGGCGCACAACACCGCCCGCGCGGGCGCCGGTCGGGCCCTCTGGCGACAGCGCGATCTCGCCGCCGACGAGTACCCACTCGACCCCAGTCGCGGGGCGCTCGGGAAACTCGTATGTGGCCCGGTCGATCAGCCGCTCAGGGTCGAAGATGACGAGGTCCGCACGCAGGCCGGGCGTCACGCGACCGCGATCGCGTAGTCCGATGCGCGCCGCGGCGCGAGTCGAGAGCCGCGCCACCGCTTCGCGCACGTCGAGCAGCCCTTCGCGGATGGCGTAGCGCCCGAGCACGCGCGGCGCCGTGCCCCAGAGGCGCGGGTGGGGACGCTCAGAGAAGATCCCATCGCTGCCGACCAGCATGAGCGGGTGGCGTGCGATCGAGCGCACAGTGGCTTCCTCGGCATACTCGAGCACGATGGCCACCTGCAGTCGACTCTCGACGAGCAGGTCGATCGCCGCCTGGGCCGGATCCACGCCCCGGTCCCGCGCGATGGCGGCCAGGCTTTCGCCTACCACGCCCGGCGGCCCCTGCTCGCCGCAGTCCACGATCGTGATCGCCTCCGCGCCGCAGTGCACGAGGTGGTTCTCGTGCGGAGACTCGGCGCTCGACATGTCGGCGACCATGCGGGCGTGCTGAGCGGGATCACGCAGGCGCTCGAGCATGCGCGAGGCCCCTCCCTCGTGGGCCCAGAGCGGCAGCGTGGCGGTGAGGAGCGTTGCGCCCGCTATGTAGGGGTACTGGTCGAACGTCACGTCCAGGCCCTCGTCGACAGCGCTCTCGATCAGTTCGAGCAGACCCGGCAACTGCCACGCGTTGCGCTTGCCCATGACCTTGAGGTGGGTGAGGTTGAGCGCGGCCCCGCTCCGCCGGGCCACGTCGAGCATCTCCCCCACCGCCTCCAGGAGCCGCCCGCTTTCGCTGCGTATGTGGGGGATCACGAAGCCACCGTGGTCGGCCACGACCTGGGCGAGGGCGACGAGCTCGTCTGTCTCGGCGAACGCGGCGGGGGCGTACACCAAGCCGAGCGACAGGCCCCAGGCGCCCGCCTGCATCCCCTCGTACACCTCCCCCCGCATCGCGTCGAGCTCGGCAGCCGTCGGCGCCCGCCGCGCCCCGCCCATGACGACCTCGCGCACGGCCCCGTGCGGCACAAGCGGGCACAGGCTCGTGGCCGGGCGTGTGGCGTCGAGCGCCTCCAGGTAGTCGCCGATCGAGCGCCACGACCAGTCGTCCGGGCCTCGCCCCTCGAACACAGTGAGGTAGGCGCGCCGGTCGGACACGCCGGCGGTGGTCACGGGCGCGGGTCCAACGCCATCCTGGTTGATCAGCTCGGTGGTGAAGCCCTGGGTGATCCGACTCGCTAGCTCCGGCTCGACGAACGGCCGCAGCGCCGAATGGCTGTGCATGTCCACGAAGCCGGGCGCCACCGCCAGCCCGTCCAGGTCGAGCACGCGCGCTGCCTCGCCACCGTCGAGCTCGGGCGCAACGGCGGCGATGCGGTCGCCGCGGATGGCCACGTCGGCGCGCAGGGGCGCCCCCTCGCCCGGGTAGACAAGCCCGCCGCGAAGCAGCAGGTCAGCGGCTGGCGCCACTGGCGCTCACCTCGATGCTTTGCACGATCCGGTCCCCGGCTACGACGTGGGCCTCCCGGAAGTTGGCCATCGTCGCGCAAGCGTGGTTCGGCACGATCCTCAGCCGGTCGCCGACCGCCAGCTCTGTACCCGTGCCGTCCAGCGCCAGCCACCCGTGCTCCTCGGACAGCGCGGCGACTGAGATGTCATCACGACCGAGGGCGGTCCCGTAGCCGGACAGGAGCGTCAGCCCGTGCACGCCGGCGTCGGAGCTGAGGGCCTTGGAACCCGCGTCCACGATGACCCGCGTGGCCGAGCGGCGCTCCACGACCGTGGTCAAAACGGTCAGCGCGCAGTCGTCGATGCCCGCCGAGCCCAGGCTCACCTGCATCCGGTCGTAGAAGACGTAGTTGCCGGGACGCGCCTCGGTCACGCCCGGGACGTCCATCGTCTGCAACACCGACGGTGTCGCGCCGGTCGAGACCGTGCCGACGTCGAGCTCCGCGCCCGCCGCGGCCAGCTCCTCCAGTCGCGCCCGCACCACCCGCTCGCGCTCCTCCGGATCGGGCAACGAGTAGGCGTAGCCCTCGTGGGTCGCGATCCCGACGAGGCGGAGCGGGGAACGCCGGCGCACCGCCGCCACCAGCCGCTGGAGTGGGGCTCCGAGCGCTACGCCCGCGCGGTCGAGACCGGTGTCGACCTCGATCATGACGTCGAGCTTCATGCCGCGCTCGAGAGCGGCGTTCGCGAGCGTCGCGACGGCCTCCGGACGATCAACCGCCGCGACGATGCTCGCGCGGCGCGCCAGCTCGAAGAGGCGTTCCAGCTTGCGCTCGCCGACGAGCGGGTAGCAGACGAACACGTCGTCTAGCCCCCCGTCGACCAGCGCCTCCGCCTCGTCCAGCTTGGCCACCGTGTGGCCGATCGCCCCGAGCTCCCGCTGCCGTCTGGCAATCCAGACGGACTTGTGGGTCTTGGCGTGAGGGCGTAGCTGGACCCCATGGCGCGTGGCCGCCCCCGCCATCCGCGCGAGGTTGGCCTCGAGCCGATCGTGCTCGATCAGCGCGGCCGGCGTGTCGATCCGATCGAGGACGGAGACGGACTCGCTCACTTGCCTCGCCCCTCGCGGCGCTCCGCCATCCGCGGCGCCGCCGCCAGCAGGTCGCGGGTGTACTGGACCGCCGGCTGCCCGAAGATCTGGCCGGTCGCGCCGGACTCCACGACGCGGCCCTCCCGCATCACGAGGATGCGATCGGCGAGGGTATGCACGACCGCGAGGTCGTGGGTCACGAACACGACGGTCAGGCCGCCTTGGTCGCGCATACGGCGAACCAGCTCGAGGATCGCCGCTTGAACCGAGACGTCAAGCGCCGAAACGACCTCGTCGCAAAGGATGATCCGCGGCTCGGCGGCCAGCGCCCGGGCCAACGCGACGCGCTGTTGTTGACCACCGCTGAGCTCAGCCGGCTGGCGGTCGAGCAAGTCGCGGTCGAGCTGGACGTCGGACAGCAGCTCGTCGATCCGTCGCGACTGGTCGCCGCGGCCGCGCTCGGGGAAGTACGCCTCTAGCGGGCGCTGCAGGATCCTGCGCACCGAATGGCGTGGGTTCAGCGAGGACGCCGGGTTCTGGAAGACGATCTGGATCTCCCGCCGGGCGACCTCCCCCCGCTGACCGGTGAGGGGCGCCAGCGCGGCGCCGCCGTAGCGGACCTCGCCTGCGGCCGGAGCGTGGAGTCCAACCATGGTGCGTAGGAGTGTCGACTTGCCGGACCCGCTCTCACCCACGATCGCGAGGATCTCCGAGGAGTGGACCTCGAAGGACACGTCCCGCACAACCGTCGTGGTGGTCGCGCCGCGCCCGTGGGCGCAGGTGAGCCCCCGTACCGAGATCACTTCGGGGGCGGTCGGCTCCGGCGCGGGCACGCGGCCAAGCGGGCGACGTTCGGAACCGAGCGGGCCGAGTTCGTCGGCGCGGACGCAGCGCACGCTGCGGTCACCGGAGCTCGTGAGGGGCACGGGCGCAGCGAGGCAGCGCTCACGCACGTGACTGCAGCGGTCCGCGAAGGCGCAGTGGTCCTCGATCGCCCTGGGAGGGGGGAGGCCCGGGATCGGGACGACGACGTCCTCGCTGTCGACCGCCGGCATGGCATCTAGGAGCGCCGCCGTATAGGGGTGTCGCGGCTCCGCGAAGAGGGTGGCGACCGGCGCTCGCTCGACGATCTCGCCCGCATACATGATCGCGATCTCGTCACAAACCTCGTGGAGCAGCGCGAGGTCGTGGCTCACATAGATAGTCGCGATGCCGAGCTCGCGCACTAGTCGCTCGATCAGCCTCGAGACGGTGGCCTGCGTCGTCACGTCGAGTCCCGTGGTGGGTTCGTCGAGGATCAGCACCTCTGGCCGGCAGGCGAGCGCTATCGCGAGCGCCAGGCGCTGCTGCTGGCCGCCACTGAACTCGAACGGATATCGCCGGAGCGAGTCGAGCGGAAGCCCCACGTGCGCGAGCATCTCCGCCGCGCGGCCGCGAACGTCCTCGGTGTCCGAATGGGTCCGAAGCACCTCGAAGAACTGCTTCCCGACGGTGCGGTTCGGCGTCAGCGAGGTGGTGGCGTCCTGTGGCAGATGCGCGATTCGGCGCCCCCAGTAGCGCCGCCTCCGGCTGCGCGACAGCCCGAGCAGGTCGGCGTCGTCGACCAGCGCGGCGCCGCTGCGCTGCACCATCCCCGGCACCCGGTAGCCGGTGGCGGCGAGAACGGCGGTCGACTTGCCGCAGCCGGACTCGCCGGCCAGGCCGAGGATCCGGCCTGCCTCCACCCGGAGCGAGACGTGGCTGACCACTCGCTTCGGGGCGCCGGGCGCGCGATAGCCGACGCTGAGATCGCGGATCTCGAAGCCCACGGCTGCGCTCATGGGAACACGCCCTTCGCGGCGTCAGAGTCCCGCGCGAGCGCCCGTGACGCCGCGTCGACCAGCATGTTGAGGGCGATCGCCAGGGTCGCGATCGCGGCCGCTGGGGTCAGCGCCACCAGCGGCACCTCACTCAGGACGGAGCGGCCCTCCGACACCATGAGACCCCAGTTCGGCGAGGGCGGCTGCGCTCCGACGCCGAGGAAGTTGAGCGCCGCAACGAAGACGATCGCTTGGGTCAGCCGCAGCGCGAACTCCACGGCGAGCGCGCCGCTGATGTTCGGCACGATCTCCCGCAGTGCGATCGACGCCGCGCCCTCGCCGCGCGTGCGTGCTATCTCGACGAACTCGTTGCCGGCCGCGACCTGCGTCGCGCCCCGCACAACACGGGCGATGCGCGGCGCGAAAACGATCCCAACGCCGAGGACAAGCACGAGCGGGGAACCGCCGGCCACGGCGATGATCAGCAGCACGAGCAGAATCGGCGGCAACGCCAGGCCGAGGTCCGTCGCGCGCGTGAAGATCATGTCCGGCCACCCGCGCCGGTAGCCCGCGATCACAGCCAGCACTCCGCCCAGGGAGAACGCGAGCACGATCCCGAGGAACGGCAGCCAGACGACGTCTCGGCCGCCCGACAGGACACGGCTGGCCACGTCTCGGCCCAGGCCGTCCGTGCCGAGCAGGTGGTCGACGGACGGCGACTGGAGCGGCGGTCCGACACCGGTTTCATCAGGCGCGTAAGGCGCCACCAATGGACCGAACAGGATCAGCGCGGCCATCAGCACCAGGAGCGCGGCGGCGAGCCGGCCCTCGGTCGAGCCCAGCGTCGCGCGGACGAAGTCCGATCGAGCGCCCCGGATTGGGCGAGCGGCCACTACCACCGGCTCGGCGCTCACGGCGCTCCCGTCCGGCGCAGGCGCGGGTTGAGCGCGATGACCAGGGCGTCGGCGAAGAAGTTGATGATGATGTAGCAAGCGCCGATGATCACGGTCACCGCCTGCACCACCGTGATGTCGTTGGAGTTGATCGCCTCCACCAGCTGGCGTCCGACCCCCGGGAAGCCGAATACGGTCTCCACGACAACCACGCCCGCAAGCAGCTCGGCGAGATTGAGGGCCATTACGTTGACCACGCGGCCGCTCGCCATCGGCACCACGTGCTGCCAGGTGAGCCGGTCATAGGAGAGCCCGCGCAACGCGGCGGCCCGAATGTACGGCGCCCCGACCACCTCGCGGACGGCGATGCGGACCTGACGGGTCATGTGTGGCAGCACCACCAAGGCCAGGGTCACCGCGGGCAGGACGTATGCCTGGAAGCGCTCGGCCGGCGAGCCGAACAGCACCACCCCGCTGGAAACCGGGAACAGTCCCAGCGAGACGGCGAACACGGCGAGCAGGACTACCCCAATCGCGAACTCGGGGATGCCCGCCAGCCCCAGCACGCCGAATGAGAGCCCTGTGTCGAGCGACGAGTCGGGGCGCTTGCCACTCGCCAGCCCGAGCCCGAAGGCGATCGGCGCGGCGATCACGAATGCGAGCAGCGCGAGCAGCATCGTCCGCCCGAGGCGCGGGAGAACGGTCTCCGAGACGGGCTCCTGGGTGACGATGGAGTCCCCAAGGTCCCCTTGGATGAAGTTCCCAGCCCAATGCAGGTACCCAGCGACGGGACCCCGATTGAGCCCCTGCTCCTCGCGAAAGCGCTCCACCTGCTCCGGGGTGGCCGTCTTGCCGAGGAACACCTTGGCGGGATCGGCGGGGATGACCTGCGTGGCCGTGTAGACGACCACCGAGATGAACACGAGCGTGACGAGGGTCAGCGCCAGCTTGCCGCCGACGGCGAGTGCGATGCGCTTGGCTGCCACCCCGACGTGCGCTATTCGAGGTATGCGGTCCGCAGCGTGACCAGCGTGCCCCAGTTCGGCTCGATGCCCTTCAGGTTGTTCTTCTTCGGCCAGATGAAGTTACCCGAGCAGGGGATGATCGACGATGCCTCATTGGCGATGATGGTCGCCGCCTCGGCGATCTTGGCCTTCTGCTGAGCCTCGTCGTCGGTGGCGACAGCCTCCGTGAACAGCTGAGCCGGCCTCGGGTTGGTGAACATCGACTCGTTGTAGGCGCTCCCGGGCGTATACAGGAGCGGCGGCAGCGCCACCGTGAGCTGGCGGAGCCAGGCGTCCATGAACGCGGGCGTCTGGTACATGACGTTCGTCTGGTAGGTCTGGACCTGGTTCACCTTCACGGCGATGTCGACTCCGGCCGGTTCCGCCATCTCCTTGAACAGGACCGGGATGTCGGTCATGCCCGGGAAGAACTCCGACGTGTTGAGCGTGATTCGCAGGTTCGTCTGGCCGGCTTGCTTGAGAAGGGACTTCGCCTTTTCCACATCACGCGCCGGCGGCGACAGCTCGGACGGGAAGAACGGGTCCGAGGGCGGAATGAGCACGTCGGGAGTGACCGCGGCCTGTCCGAAGTAGACCTGCTCGACGATCTTCTCGCGGTCGATCAGCAGCTTGAGGGCCTGCACGACACGCGGATCGTCGAACGGGGCCTTGTCACTCTGGAAGACGATCACCGGGAAGCTGCCGCCCGGCGCACTGAGCACGTCCGCGGCGTCCGAGTCCTCCACCTGGGACAGGAACTTGTACTCCATCGAGTCGCCGAGTTGAGCCGTTCCGTTGGTGACGCTCTGCACCTTGGTCGCCTGCTCCGGGACTGCCACCAGCCGCACCGCATCGAGGTACGGGATGCCGGACTCCCAGTAATTCGGGTTGCGCTCGGCCTCGAACAGACTGCCCGGCTTGAAGGACTTGACCGAGAACGGCCCAGTGCCCGCTGGCTTCGACCAATCCTTCGTGTCCGCCTGACCGATGTTCGTGTAGAAGCCTCCGAGGAGGGCGGGCAGGAAGTAGTTGGGCCGCTCGAGGCTGATCTGTACGAGCGTCGGACTCTTTGCAGTGACGCCCTGAGGCTTGACGTACTGCTCGAAGATGGCCAGGCCGGCGCCCTCGCCCTTCGGATCGAAATCCTGCTGAAGCGTCCAAACCACGTCGTCAGCCGTCAGCGGCTTCCCGTCGTGGAACTCCACGCCCTTGCGCAGACGGAACTCCCACACGCTGCCGTCGGCATTCGACTCCCAGGACTCCGCAAGCCCGGGCGAGACGTTGAAGTCGAGGTCGATTCGCGTCAACCCGTCGAACACCATGCTCTGCGAGAGGATGTCGTGGGTGTTGATCGGGACGATCGGGTTGAGCCGGTCGGCGTTGTTCGTGTCGGTGACCGACACCTCGAGGACGCCCCCACGCCGCGGCTTCGATGAGCCCGAGCCGCTGCTCGCGTTCTCGTCGTCACCTCCGGTCCCGGCCAACACGATGGCGACTACCCCTGCGCCCACGCCCACGCCCACGCCGGCCTGGATCAGCCTCCGACGGGTGACTTTCTGGTCGTCGTCGGGCTCGTAGAGCTCGTCCTGTGCCATGCGCAGTCCTCCTCGGGCGATGTCGACGCGAACGCCTTATCGATCGCACGTACGATTGAGAGCCGCGCGAGCATAGCCCTTCCACTCCGCCGGGTCAATCCGCACCGAGACCACGAGTCGCCTGCCGGAACGTCGACGAGCGCAAACGGATCGAAGCCGCCTGCGACCAGGCCCTGGCGACGATGCGATTTGCGCCCTGAGCCCGGGAGTCACGGACGCCGAATCAAGACCTCGCCGACCGCGGTGCGCCCGCGCACCTCCACGGTGTCGGTCGCCGCCTCGGGGGGGCCGGCTGCCTCGAGCGAGTTGTGCACGTGACCGAACTGGGAGTGCACGTCGAGCCAGGCCGCGGTGCCCTCGCGGATGCCTACCTCGAGGTCGCCGATCTTCGTCTCGAGCACGACCGAGCCGCGCACGATCTCGCCGAGTCGGACGTCGCCGTTGGCGGACTTGGCGCCGACGCTGGCGTGCGCAAGGTCGACGGCGATGCTGCCGTTGGCCGCGTTGAGCCGCAGATCGCCACCGGCGCTGCCGACCCACGTGTCGCCGTTGGAGTTCTTGATGACCGCGCCGTCGTCCAGCTCGCGCAGGCGCACCTCGCCCGATCCAGTCGTGACCTGTGCGCGGCCCGTGACCCGGTCCACGCTGATGTCGCCGACGCCGCTCCTCAGGTTGAGCCTGTCGGCCCGGTCGAGCCGGATGCGACCGAGGCCGGTCTTCATCCGGCAGTCGCCGAGCCGTCCGTCGCAGTGGAAGTCCCCCACCCCGACGGCGCCCTGCACGTGCGAGCCGTCCGGGAGCTCGATCGTCACGTCGACCGACCCGGCGCGCCTGCTCAACCAGGACCGCAGCTTCGGCGCCTTGACGAGCAACTCCCCGTCGGCGTATTCGATCCGGGTCAGCCCGGCGGCCTTCACGTCCTCCTCGTTGGACGCGTCGCTGGGTTGAACGTCTACGACGGTGGCGCCCTGATCGTTGGCGCTGATCCGGACGTTGCCGACGGCGACGTCGATCGTCGCGGAGATGGGCTTAGGGGTGTCGAAGGTCGACATGGCGTTGCTCTCCTGTCAGATCAAGTGTGGACGGACGCGCATCAGCGCACCCATCCCGTATAGGCCTCGCCCATCCGGCCGCCACGCTCGTGCGGACGACGGTCGTCCTGCGCGAGGGCGCGGGCGGCGACGCGCACGAGCCAGGCGTTGACGGACATCCGCTCGCGGCTGGCGGCCTGCTCCACGCCGGCCTTGAGCTGCTCGGGCAGGCGGAGGTTGATGCGCGCCGTCGCGCCCTCGTCCTCCGGCGGCGCGAGCGGTGCGTCGTCCTTCGGCGGCTCGACCAGCTCGGCCGGCGTCACCACGAAGTCGGGCTCGCCCGCCCGCAGGCGCAGCTCGACCGACCCGGGCGCGAGGTCGCGGGTGATCTCGTCCGCGGCGGCGGACAGCGCATCCAGCAGCATCAGGTGGATCGCCGACTCGAGCGGGGCGCTCAGCCGCTCGGCGAGTGCGCGTGCGTCCTCGCCCCCGGCCTCGGCGGCGACGGCGAGCTCGCCGCGCAGCTTCTCGACGTATTGCGTCAGATCCATGGCGCCATGGTGGCATCACTTTGGCGTCACGTCAAGGCCAGAGTGGTGCGGAAAGCCCTCCAACGACCTGAGAGCGATGTTGCACCGCCCACGCCGAAGCCCGCGGCGGTCGATCTGATGGAGGTGACGCAGCGCATCTTGGTAATCGAGGACAGCCGGACCCAGGCGGAGCGCCTGCGTCTGCTGCTGACCGGGGAGGGCTACGAGGTCGAGGTGGCCTCGACGGGCGCGGAGGGCCTCGTCCTGGCCCGGCAACGCGCGGCGGACCTCGTCATCTCCGACGTGACGATGCCCGAGATGGACGGGCTCGAGTTCTGCCGTGCGATGAAGTCCTCGCCGCGGACCGATCGCGTCCCGATCATCCTGCTCACGGCGAAGGCCTCCCCCGCGGACATCATCAACGGCCTCGAGTCCGGCGCCGACAACTTCATCCCCAAGACCTACGACGACGAGTACCTGCTCGGGCGCATCCGGCGGATCTTCGAGCAGCTCGAACGCCGCGGGCACGAGAACCTCGAGATGGAGGTCAACCTCACCGTCGGGCGGCGGAAGATCACCGTCAACGCGGACCGGCAGCAGATCATGGAGCTCCTGTTCTCGACCTTCGACGAGGTCAGCAGGAGCCACGACCAGCTGGAGACCACCAACCGCGAGCTGGAGCGGGCCAGGCGGGAGGCCGACCGCGCTAATACCGCGAAGAGCGAGTTCCTGTCCCGGATGAGCCACGAGCTCCGCACCCCGTTGAACGCGGTCATCGGCTTCGGGCAGCTGCTGGACATGAGCACCCTGAGCGAGGATGACCACGAGAGCGTTCGCCAGATCCTCGCGGCCGGCCGACACCTGCTCGAGTTGATCAACGAGGTGCTGGACATCGGGCGCATCGACGCCGGCGAGCTGACGCTGTCGGTGGAGCCGGTGCCCGTCGGAGAGGTCCTGAAGGAGGCCGTGGACCTGGTCCGACCGCTCGCCGCCGAACGCAACCTGGAGATGAACGTCGACGCCGTGACCTGCGACCTGTACGTCATGGCCGACCGCCAGCGCCTGCGACAGGTCGTCCTGAACCTGCTCAGCAACGCGGTCAAGTACAACCGCGACGGCGGCACGGTCACGGTCAGCTGCCACGAGCACGACGAGTTCCGGACCCGCATCGAGGTAGGCGACACCGGCCCCGGGATCGCGGAGGAGAACCTGGAGCGGCTGTTCGCCCCGTTCGACCGGATCGGCGTTCAGGACAACGCCATCGAAGGAACCGGGCTCGGGCTGGCCCTGTCGCGACGGCTGGTGGACGCGATGGGTGGCGCCCTCGGCGTCGAGAGCGCGGTGGGCAGCGGCAGCATGTTTTGGATCGAGCTGCCGCCCGCCGAGCCGCTGTTGACCGAGCCCGTCCTGGAGGGGAGCCACGACGGGCAGGTCGCGAGCGCGCCCGAAGCCGGCGAGCACCGCGCCACGGTGGTCTACGTGGACGACAACCGACCCAACCTCGCCCTCGTCGAGCGCCTGCTCGCGGTGCGGCCCGAGATCGACCTGTTCACGGCGACCGACGGGCGGACCGGGCTCGACGTGATCCGGCAGCACCGTCCGGACGCGATCCTGCTCGATCTGAACCTGCCCGACCTCTCGGGCGAAGAGGTCCTGACAGAGCTCCAGGCCGATGCGGAGACCGCCGCCATCCCGGTCGTGATCGTCACCGCCGACGCGTCGAAGGGACAGGCCGAACGGCTGACGTCGATGGGAGCTTCGGGCTACGTCACCAAGCCGTTCGACGTGCAGGATCTGCTCGACGTGGTCGACCGGACGCTCACGTCGAGTCGTGCCTCCTGAGGCGTACGGCGCACGCCACAGCCAGATCCGCGGGCTCCAGGTCGTCGAACAGCCAGGGATACGCCGGCGACTCTGCTTCGATCCGCTCGAGCGCGAGTCGGTAGGCCCGGCGGGCCGCCTGAGGCTCCCCGAGCACGTCGTGCGCGCGCCCCAGCTGGAAGGCGGCCACGGCGAAGGTCGGGTCCGCGTACAGCGCGGCCCTGAGTGACCGCACCGCCTTCGGGGCATCCCCCCGCGCAAGCTCCACCGTCCCGCACACGAAGTGGGCCGGAGCGTTCATCGAATCCCCTTCGACCACCCCCTGGGCGACCTGCAGGGCCCGGTCGAGCTCGCCCCGGTCTGCTAGCCGAAGGGCCTCGGCGAGCGTCGGGTCCGTGACGTCGCGCGGTGCGCGCCGGGCTCGCTTGGGGCGGGCAGGGCGCGACGGCGGCCGAGGGGCCCGCCTGATCGGCAGCGGCGGGGCGGGCTGCGTCTCCAGTCGCCCGCCCAGGTCGCGGAACGCCCTGGCCGTCAGGCAGAGGCGGTCGGCAGCTCCGAACACGAGCTGCCCTCCCGGCGCCAGCGCGTTCGGGAGCGAGCGCGTGAAGTGCTCGATCGCGAACGGCTCGAAGTAGATCAGCACGTTGCGACAGACGATCAGGTCGAAAGGCCCTTCCCCGGCAGGAGGCATCGGGTCGCGCGCGAGGTTGTGCGCCTTGAACCGGACGAGCTCGCGCAGGCGCGACCCCACCGCCAACCCCGACCCGCGCTGCTCGAAGAACAGCGTGCGCGTCTCGGGGCTCAGGTGGCGCACCCCCCGGGCCCCGTACACACCCGCCCTCGCCCGTGCGAGCGCGCTCTCGGCGATGTCCGTTCCCAGCACATCCACCGGGGGTGGCTCGCCGCCGAGCGCTCGGCTGGCCAGCAGCGCCAGCGTGTACGGCTCTTCGCCGTAGGCACAGGCGGCGCTCCAGACGCGCGTCTTGGTGCGACCGTCGGCCACCGCCGCCTCGTGAAGCTCAGACCAGTTCAGCTCCAGCAGCTGGGCGGGCTGGCGCAGGAAGTAGGACTCCTTGATCGTCAGCTCGTCGATCAGGCGGCCGACGAGCTCGTCGCCAGAGGCGTCGAAGTCGGGCGACCGCCCGGACTCCGGGTAGAGCGACTCGATCGCTTCCGCCAGGCGGTCGAGCGGCAAGCGGATGCCGCTCTGCTCGGCCACCGCCGTCGCGACCGCCGTCAGATCGCTCACGCGAGGGCCCCAGCCGGCGCCAGCCGGCGAAGGGCGGGGCCGATGTCGGTCAACGGCAGGATCCGCTGCGCGCCGAGCTCGGCCGCGGCCCTCGGCATGCCGTACACGACCGAGGTGGCCTGATCCTGGGCGATCGTCAGGCCGCCCCCGGCCCTCACGGCGGCCACACCCTCGGCGCCGTCACTGCCCATCCCGGTCAGGACCACCGCAACCGCGTCGGGGCCGAGCGCGGAGGCAAGGGTGGTGAAGAGGACGTCGGCGGCGGGCCGGTGATACCCGGAGACCATGTTGGGGTCCAGCCGCGCGGTCGGTCCGTGCTTGACCATCAGATGGGCGTCGTCGGGCGCCATCCAGACGCCCGGCCCGAGCGCCACCCCGTCGCCGGCCAACCTGACCGGGAGGGGCACTTGACCGTCGAGCCACCCGACCAGCCCTTCGAGGAACCCCTGGGCGATGTGCTGGACGACCACGATCGGGATGGAGAAGTCAGCCGGCAGCGAGCTGAGCACGGCCTTCAGCGCCGGGGGACCGCCGGTGGAGGCCGCAACGCCGATCGCCGCCGCGGAGCGGCCGGCGGCCGGGCTCGCGACGACGCCCGCGTTCTGATCGGCGCCGCGACTTCCGTTCACGCGCACGGTGGCCAGGCGCTTGACGTAGCGGCGGAACGCCACGGCTCGAGCCCCGTCGGGATCCTGGAGCGGCACCTCGCTCTTCGACCGTGCGTCCATGGCGCCTGCCGCCATCGCGGCGAGGGCCACCTCGGACCCGCGCTTGCCGGTGTGCGCGCTCAGCACGAGCACCGGAACCGGAGCCGTGTCCATCAGCTGGTGGGTGGCCTCGATGCCGCTCATGCCCGGCAGGCCGATGTCCATGATCACGAGGTCCGGGTTCACCAGCGGTAGCCGCGCTGCTGCCTGCTCGCCCGTCCGGCAGCGGGCCACGACGCTCAGGTCTGGATCCTGCTCGAGGAAGCGCGTCAGCCCTTCCGCGTAGCTGCTCGAATCCTCACAGAGGAGGATGCGGCAGACATACCGGTCCGGGCTCATGCCGCAACGAGGTGCTCGACCGTATCGAGCAGTGCACGCTGGTCGAAGCGTTGCTTGACCACGTAGGCATCCGCACCCGCCTCGAGCCCCCTGCGCTCGTCGTCGTCCCCGCCACGGGACGTGACGAGCATGACCGGCAGGGACGACCACCTCGAGTCCCCTCGGATCGTCCGCACGAGGTCGATGCCGTCCATCTCGGGCATCTCGACGTCCGTGATCACGAGCTCCATGCCGTCGGCCTTCATCAACAGGTTCCACGCCTCGCGGCCGTCGCGCGCGGTGACCACCCTGTAGCCCGCCGCCTCGAGGATGCTGCGCTGGATCTCGCGCGCCGTGAATTGGTCGTCGACCACGAGGAGGCGGGCTGCCGCCGGCGCCTGTGGGCGCGGGGCGGGCTCGGCCGCGCTCGGCTGGGCCTGAGCGGACTGCCGGGCGGCGAGTGGCATGACCTGGGCCGGGTCGACCACGAGCGCGATCCGTCCGCTGCCCACCACCGCTGCTCCGAGATACCCGGTGGTGCCCGAGAGGAGCGTTCCAAACGACTTGACCATGATCTCGTCGTCGCCCATGACGGAGTCGAACGCGAGGGCCGCCCGGGCGCCGCCGCCCGTCGCCACGACCGCCTTGCAACGCGTGACCGGGTGCGCTGCCCCGCCCAGCACTACGACCGGGTCGGCGAGCGGCACCTGGTCACCGCGGACGTCGAGCAGGCACCGCCCGCGCAGGACGAGCGGCTCGCTCGCCTCCACGACCTCGGTCACCGCCGACATCGGGACCCCGAACAGAATGCCTCCTCGCTCGGCGAGCAAAACGTGCAGCAGCGCGAGGCTGATCGGGAGAAGCAGCGTGACCGTCGTGCCCTGCCCGCTCTCGGTCTGGACCTCCAGGTCCCCGCCCAGCCGTCGGACGTACGCGAGGACGGCGTCGAGCCCGACGCCGCGGCCGGAGAGCTCGGTCGGCCGTCCCGTACGCGTCAGCCCGGGCGCGGCGAGGATCTGCGCGAGAGCCCCGGCGTCACCAGCCTGGGCGACCAGATCGGATGCCACGCCCCGTCCGTCGTCGGCCACCTCGATCGCGACCCGATCGCCGTCCTGGCGGGCCCGCAGCGTCAGGCTGCCGGAGCGCGGCTTCCCGGCGCGCTCGCGCTCGTCGGCCGGCTCGATCCCGTGCGCGACGGCGTTGCGCAGCAGGTGGGTGATCGCCTCGGACGCGCCCTCGAGGACCGCCCGGTCGAGCTGTACCTCGGCTCCCGTGACGGTCAGCTCGAGCTCCTTCCCAGACCCGACGGCCAGGTCGCGCACCATGCGCGGGAAGGACATCGTGATCGAGGACAGCGGCACCGTTCGCAGGCCGATGACCGCGTGCTGGAGATCGTCGAGGCGCAGATCCGCCCGGTGGAGCGCCTCGTCGAGCTCCTGTGGTGCCGGCCCGTCGTCTCCCTGGAGCAGGTGGTCGAGGCGGCGTTGATGCAGCACCGTCTCCCCGACGGTGTCGATGACCGAGTCGAGCTTGGTGGCGTCCACCCGCAGCGATCGGCGCTCCGGCTCCGCGGCGGGCGGCTGGTCGGCGGGGGCGTCCTTCTGGACCGGCTCCGGTGTAGGCGCGGGAGCCGTGCCATTCGCATCGAGATCCGCGAGCGCCGCGAGCGTTTCGTCCACGTTGACGGCCTCGCCGTGGGCAGCCCGCCGGAGCACGTCGGACGCATGCAGCAGCGGGTCGACGACCTCAGGGGCCAGCGGGCCAGGGCCCCTCCCTTCCGCGAGGACGTCCTCCATCGCGTGGGCGACGGCGCCGGCCTCGGCGAGACCGAGCATGCCCGCGGCGCCCTTGATCGAGTGGACCTCACGCAGGATCCCGTGGATGGCCTCCTCGGACCCTTCGCCCTTCTCGACCGCGAGCAGCGCGTCGACGACGCGGTCGAGCCGCTCCTCCGACTCCTCGCGGAACATCTCCATGAGGCTCTCGACGTCGGGGGAGTTCATGGCGTCCCCACTCCAGCGAGCAGAGCGTCGGTGTCCAGCAGCCCGACCACGGATCCGTCGACGAGCACGGACGACCGCAGCGGCGCGGCTTCGTCGCGGCCGTTCCCCTCGGTGTCGAGCGGGCCGACCGCCAGCACGGCATCGACCGCCAGCGCGGCACGGCGCCCGTCGTGCTCCACGATCACCATCGCCTCCCCCAGCTTCCGCGACCCCGCGCCGACCAGCGACGCCAGGTCGAGCAGCGGTACGACGTTTCCGCGGTAGTTGTGCAGTCCGGCGACGCCGGCGGGGGCGCCGGGCAGCGGTGCCCGATCGGACACGCCGCCTACCTCGAGCACGTCCTCGGCCGCGAGCGCGTAGCGCTCCTCACCAAGCTGGACGAGGACGTGCGAGCCGTTCACGAGACCTCTGCGGTGGGCCGATCCCCGTTCAGCGACACCCCGTAGAGCTCGAGCGTCTCGGTCAGCTCCTGCGTCATCGTCTCGACCTGCGACGCGGTGGTCGCGCGGGCGGTCTGCTCGCGGGCGAGCTCCTCGACCGCGCGGCGGATCTCCTCCACCGTCGACGACACCTGAGCCGCGGCGTCCTTCTGCTGGTCGGTGGCGGCGATGCTGTCGTCGAGCACCTGCGCCGTCGACTCCATCAACACGCCAACCTCACCGGCGCGCTTTGCGCCCTGCTCAGTCGCCATGATCGTGGCGTTGGTCTCGTTCTGAATCGCTTGAATCGTTTCGGCGATCGACTCGGTCGAGCGCATGCTCCGCTCGGCCAGCTTGCGCACCTCGCTCGCGACCACCGCGAAGCCGCGGCCCGCTTCGCCGGCCCGGGCGGCCTCGATCGCGGCGTTCAAGGCCAGCAGGTTCGTCTGCTCGCCGATCTCGTTCAGCAGGACCAGGACCTCGCCGACCCGCTGAGTGCGCTCGCCCAACGCCAGCGAGCGCTCGGACACCACACCCACGTCCTCTTGCATCTCCTCCATCGTGGAGCCGGTCTGCTGGGCGGCATCGGCCCCGGTCCGGGCACTCTCGGCGATGGCGGCGGCCGTGGCGCTCAGCTCCTCCGCCGCCGCGGTCACCTGGGCGATGGCGGCGGACTGCTCGCTGGTCGCGGCTGCTGCCTGCGCACTCGCGCTTCGCATCTCGGCGGTAGCACCGGCGAGACCCGCGGCGGTCGAGCGGATGCGCTCCAGCAGACGTGAGATCAGCCGGACGGAGTAGACGGTCAGGATGATCGCGATTCCCAGCGCCAGCAGTCCCGCGATCAGCGCCACCGTCCGTGCCACATCGGCGTCGTGCTCGGCCGAGGCCTTCAGGGCCGCGGTGGACTCGTGCACCCCCGCGATGAGAGCGTCCAAGCTGGCCGAGATGTTGTCCGAGGTGGCGAAGTAGTTGATCAGCGCCGGGCGGCCCCTACCCTCGCCGACGGCGTCGACCACCTGCTGGGCCTGGCGCGCGCGCGCCCGGGCGGCAACACCGAAGTCGTTGAGGACGGCCTCGCCGTTTGCGTCCAGCACCCCGCTGTCGCGGAGGTTCGCGAACTCCTGATCGAACTCGGCGATGCGCTCCTTGAAGGTCTCGAGCTGCGCCGGATCGCGCGTCGTCACATACCCCGACATCAACGCCGCGCGAGAGGAGATGTTGTTGCGCAGCTCCCCGAGGCCCGTGAGGCCGACGTCCGTACCCCGCACCGCTTCGCGATAGGTGTCCGAGGCGGCTCCATAGCGCCACACGGTCACGCCGATCGCGATCGTCATCAGCGCGATCATGGCCGCGATGGCAACCGCGATTCGGCGGGCGGGTCCCGCACTCCGAATCGTGTCCAGTGCTCCGCGCCGAGGGGATGCGGACGCGCGGTGTCGATCAGGGGTGTCCATGTGCACCAGATCGGCGGCGCGGTGTCCCCACATTGGGTTTGCAACAAACCTCTCAAGGTCCCTTAACCGTTGCGCGCGGAGGCGAGCGGTGAGTGCCAGCGAGGCCTGGTTCAGTGCGTGCCGAGCACGGCCTTCGGCAGCGGGATGAGGCTCTCCGCTGGCGACGTGCGCGTCCTGATTCGGCTCAAGAGCGTCGGGTGGTCCAGCCTGGAGAAGGCCTCGACGACCTCGGGATCGAACTGCCGCGCCGCCTGGTGGAGGATCTCGTCGACCGCCTCGTTGATCGGCCAGGCCTTCTTGTACGGACGTTCGTGGGTGAGCGCGTCGAACACGTCGGCAACCGCCACGATCCGTCCGGCCATCGGGATCTCGTCCGCCGCCAGGCCGTGCGGGTAGCCACGGCCATCCCAGCGCTCGTGATGGGTGAGGGCGATCTCCTCGGCGAGGCGGAGCAGCGGGCTCGAGCTACCGGACAGGATCTTGGCCCCGATCGTGGTGTGCGTCTTCACGTGGTCGAACTCGTCGTCGGTGAGGCGCATCGGCTTGAGCAGGATCGCGTCCGGAATGCCGATCTTGCCGATGTCGTGAAGCGGGGCGGCGCGCTGGAGCACCTCCACCTCCGCGTCGGGCAGGTCCATGCCGCGCCCCAAGAGGCCGCACGTGCGGCCGATCCGCCAGGCGTGCTCCTGCGTCTCGTCGTCGCGATACTCGGCCGCGAGCGCGAGGCGTTCGAGGATCTCGAGCCGGGCGCGATCGAGCGCCCGGGTCCGCTGGGCCACCTGGGTCTCCAGCAGGCTGTTCTGGTCGCGGAGCTGCAGCTGGAGCTGCTGGACCTGGAGCAGATTGCGCACGCGGAGCAGCAGCTCGATCCGGTCGACCGGCTTGACGAGGAAGTCCCGCGCGCCGGCTGACAGGGCGCGCCGCTTGGTGTCGTCGGTCGCGTCCGCGGTCATGACGAGGATGGGAATGCGGTTCCCGTCTCCCGTCAGCGGTGCGATTCGCTCCATCAGCTCGAACCCGTCCATCCCGGGCATGCGGAGGTCGAGCAGCACCAGATCGGGCCTGGCCTCGAGGAACATCGCGGGGACGCGCTCGGGGTCCGTGGTGGTCGCCACCTGCGTATAGCCGTCGCCCTCGAGGATCCGCCGCAGCAGCAGCAGGTTGGCCTGCTCGTCATCGACGGCAAGGATTCGCAGTCGCTGTGAGCTTTGGTCGTCGAGGGTCAATGCTGCCTCGTTGGCTTCACCACGCCTTCATCCGTATCGGCCCAGCACTGAAAACCCTTGAACCTTCACCAGGCGGTCCAGCCACCGTCCACGGCGAGGATGTGTCCGGTCACCAGACGCGCGCGTGCCGAGGCGAGGAAGACGATCGCCCCGGTCACGTCCTCTACCTCCCCGACCTCGCCGCCCGGCAGGCGGCCACGGACGTCGGCCGCGAAGTCGGGATCCGCGAACATCGGCTCGGTGAACGGCGTCCGGACGAACGTCGGCGCGACGGCGTTGACGGCGATCCCGAGCGGTGCCCACTCGACGGCGAGCGCCTTGGTGAGCCCGTTCACCGCGTGCTTGGTGGCGCAGTAGGCCGCCCTACCGGGATATCCGACCGCGCCCATTTGCGACGAGACGATCACGATCCGCCCGCCGGCTCCGCGCTCCTTGAGCCGGCGGCCGAAGGCGCGACAGGCGAGGAACGTGCCGCGGACGTTGACGTCCATGAGCAGGTCCCAGTCCTCGACCGAGTAATCCTCGGAGGGCCCGGTGCGGTTGAGGCCCGCGCTGGTCACGAGCAGCGACAGCGGGGCCGCGCCGTCGGCCGCGCGCACGAGCTCCTCGACGGCCGCCTCGTCACGCACGTCCGCCGCGTGCACCCATGCTCGCCGGCCTCGTGCCTCGACCTCGGTCGCGACCGCCTCCAGCTCCGCGCGCGAGCGCGCCGCCAGGGTCACCTCCGCACCCGCCTGCGCGAGCGCGAGCGCGGCCGCGCGACCGATGCCGCGACCGGCACCGGTCACCAGCGCGTGCGCGCCCTCGAGGCGCTCCTCGGGCAGCACCACGCGCTACCCGGCCAGCTTCGCCACGCGTACGTCGCAGCTGCGCGCGTGCGCCTCGAAGCCCTCGACCCTGCACTGGCGCGCGCAGCGTTCGCCGATTTCCGCGGCGGCGGCGCGCGACCGAACCTCCTGGTGGGTGACGGTCTTGAGGAACTTGCCCACCCAGAGCCCGCCGCTGTAGCGCGCGGCCCTGGCGGTGGGGAGCACGTGGTTGGTGCCGATCGTCTTGTCCCCGTAGGCGACGGTCGTGCCCTCGCCGAGGAAGGCCGCCCCGTAGTTGCGCATCCGCTCCAGGTACCAGCGCGGATTCTCGGTGAGCACCTCGACGTGCTCGAAGGCGAGCTCGTCCGCCATGGCCACCGCCTTGTCCGGGTCGTCGACGACGTGGACAGCGCCGTGCTCGCGCCAGGCGACCGCAGCGGTGGCGGCGGTGGGCAGGTCGTCGGACAGCCGTCGCTCCACGGCCGTCGACACGGCGGTGGCGAGCCCGGGCGAGGTCGTGATCAGGACGGCCGCCGAGGTGGGGCCGTGCTCGGCCTGCCCGACGAGATCAGCAGCCACGACGTCCGGGTCGGCGTGCTCGTCCGCGACGACCAGGATCTCGGTCGGCCCGGCGAGCAGGTCGATCCCGACCTCCCCGAAGAGCTGACGCTTGGCCTCGGCCACGTACGCGTTGCCCGGGCCGGCCACCAGGTCGACGGGGGCGATCGTCTCCGTGCCCAGGGCGAGCGCGGCGAGCGCCTGGACGCCGCCTAGGACGTAGATCTCGTCGGCTCCGGCCAGCGCCATCGCCGCGATCGTCGCGGGCGTCGCGCGCTGCTCGTACGGCGGGGTGCAGCACGCCACCCGCGCCACGCCGGCGGCCTTGGCCGTCACCACGGTCATGTGCGCGGAGGCGACCATCGGGTAGCGCCCGCCCGGCACGTAGGCGCCCACGGCGTCCACCGGGAGGTGCCGGTGGCCGAGGAAGACGCCCGGCAGGGTCTCCACCTCCACGTCGGTGAGCGTCTCCCGCTGGACCTCCGCGAAGCGGCGCACCTGAGCCTGGGCGAAGCGGATGTCGTCGAGCGTCTGCTCGTCCACGTCGGCGATGCAGCGTTCGATCTCGTCGCCGGACAGGCGGAAGGACTCGGGTGACCAACCGTCGAGGCGCTCGGAGTGCTCCCGCACCGCGGAGTCGCCTCGCGCGCGCACGTCATCGATGATCCGCCCGACGGCCTCCTCGACGCTTTCGACCGCCGTCGACCCGGTTTCGCTCGATTTCATGCATACGTATGTATCGCCGCGGGGGCGCTCCCGCAAAGGCCACTTCCGTCACTGGCCGCGCCCGCAAAGGGCGCCGCCCGACGAGATGGCCCGCGAGGCCGGGCGGATGCTGATCGACCGGGTCGAGAGCTCCGACGCCGGCGAGCCACGCCGCCAGGTCTTCCCTACCGCGCTGATCCAGCGAGCGACTAGCGGCCCGACGAGCTAGCGCCGGTGGTCGCGATGACCCCAGAAACTGCGAAAGCCACGCCCCCTCGATGGGAGACGTGGCTTCGCAATCGATTGCTTGTGTCTCTCTGGTGAGTCGAGGCTTAGCCTCGCTCGGTGACCGCCTGGCGTAGCACTGCCCCGAGGCCCAGGATGCCCACACCGAACAGCATCAGCAACGGAATGTTGCTGCCAGTGAACGGCAGGGTGGCTTCCGCGGCAGTCGGCACCTCTTGGGTACCGCCGCCACCTGTGGCCTGCTCCTGCGGTGCCACCTGAAGGCCGCCGCCCCCCTCTTCCTTGACGGGAACGTTCGGCGACTCGGGTGACTTCGGAGGCGTCTCAACCTCAGGCGTCTCCACCGGAGGCGTCTCCACCGGAGGCGTCTCCACCGGCGGGGTCTCCACCGGAGGCGTCTCGACCGGAGGCGTCACGACCGGCGGGGTCTCCACCGGAGGCGTCTCAACCGGAGGCGTCTCGACCGGCGGGGTCTCCACCGGAGGCGTCTCCACCGGAGGCTTCTCAACCGGCGGGGTCTCGACCGGAGGCTTCTCGACCGGCGGCTTCTCAACCGGCGGCGTCTCGTGACCCGGCGGTGTCTCATGACCCGGCGGCGTCTCGTGACCCGGCGGCGTCTCATGGCCCGGCGGCGTCTCATTACCCGGCGGCGTCTCCTGCGGAGGCGTCGGGGGTACCTCGGGCGGCGTTTCTTCCTTGCAGGGCTGCTCCGGAGCCGGGGTTTCCGGCGGCGGATGGCCCTCGTCCGGGGTGTGCCCCCAGGACGGTGGAGTCCCTTCCGTGTCGTGCTGCCAGCCAGAGCTCCCATGGTCCCCTGAGGAGCCCTTGTCGTACGACCCGTGGTCACCGCCGGCAAATGCTGCACCGGCGTTCACCAGAGAGAGCCCGAGTGCGATGGCGAAGACAGCGATCCACACGGATCGCCGGTTCACGGTCGCACGAGGCTCAGAATGCTGCATAGATATTTCTCCCTTCGGCGGTGGCTTGCCGTGGCAGACCGTGGACCCGGACTGCATCCACGGCTACCCCGGCTAGGGGACGATTGAACCAGTCAGTTCGGAGGTTGCGCTACATAACCTGCAAGAAACTCGCCATTTGCGAGAAGAAAAGGCGCTCCTGCGCGGGTTTTTAGCGCAGTTTGGGATGTTCCGCGCCAGGGGCGAGTCAGGCGCCCGGCCTCCGACGGCTCATCGCCTGCCTTCGCAGCGGTCGGCCAGCTCGGCGATCGCACGGCCCAGTGGGCCTCGCGGCTCGCGCCCGCCGAGCGCGAGCTGGGCGCCCATGCGCGATTCCGGGAGCACGACAGCGGCACGAGCGGACCAGTCGGCGTCGAGGTCGGCCCGTCCGCGGTTGAGCACCACGATCGGCTGGTGGCCCAGCCGCGCGAGGCACTCCACCGCCACCCCGGCCAGGGCCGGCTCCACAGCCGGGTTGCCCAGCACCACGACCTCATCCGCCAGCGCCGCCGTGACCCCGCCGAGCGCGCTCGCCCCCGCGTCGAGCACCAGCGGCGCGATGTGTCGCGCCGTGTCGGCCAGCGCCCCGCACTCCGCACCACCCACCAGGCACAGATGGCCGACCGCCCGCGTGTCCGCCCCGGGCACCTCGGCGAGCATGCGCGCCAACTGTCCCGCAGCCCGCGTCGCAAGCGGGATCCCGGCCGCCCGGGCGTCGCAGTGGACGGCCGCCGCCCCGGTCGCATCGCGGCCCGCGAGCTCCGCCGCCAGCGCCCGCGCGACGACCGTAACCCCGCAGCCGCGGCGCAGCCCGAACACCGCCACCACGGGCCGCAGCGCGCCGGGCGCCGACACCACCGGCTCGACGGCCGGCCGTGCAGGCTCGAGCAGCCACGCCCCGGCCGCCGCCAGCGCCGTCGACAGCGGGCCGCGCGAGCCGGCCGCCAGATGCTGCCTGCTCACGGCGCCTCCACCGCCGCCCTTGCCGTGACCTCGAGCCGCTCGCCGAGCGCCTTCAGCGGTGACGGCGGGCGCAGCCGCACAGTCACGCGTCCGCCGTCGACGCTGATCAGGGCCCGCTCCCTCGACCAGCCGGGGAGCGCCTCCCTGACGCCGGCGCGCGGGTCGGCCTCCGCGGCCAGCGCCAGCGCCCCGGCCTCCGCCGCGCTGCCCGCAAGCACGCTCGCGTAGCCCACCGCGAGCAGCTGCAGCAGGCCGAGGCCGACCGCGACCAGCACCGGCACCAGCGCGAGCACCTCGACGGTCGCCTGCCCGCGGTCCGCTCGCAGAGCCGAACCTGGCCTCATCGTTCGGCCCCGAACGACGACACGGCCACCACCCGCAGCGGCGTCCTTCCCCCGGACACCACCAGGGGAACCCGCACGGACACACGCACCTTTCCACCGCGTAACCGCTCGACCTCGGCTTCGCGCTCCAGCGACCGCGGCAGGGCGCTACGCGCCGCCGCCGCGGCGTCGCGCCCGACCAGCTCCGCACGCGCGCCCGCCCGCGCGGCATTCGCGGTCAGCCAAGCGGCGTGCCCGGCCAGCGCGAGCTGCCACACGATCGCACCGACCAGCAGCACCGCCGGCAGCACCGCGACCAGCTCGATCGAAGCCTGTCCCCGCTCGTTGTGGAAGCCCATGGACACCGGCGACGAACGCTCGCGCCAAGCGCGTAACGGGACAACACCGCGGGGCTACGAGATCGTGACGGCCCGGTGAAATGTCAGCCGTAGCTGCGGTACTGGTTCCAGACCCAGTAGATCCCGTAGGAGCAGAGCCCCAGCAGGGCGAACCAGCCGACGATGCCGGCGCCGCCGACGTCGAAGAGGCGGTCGGTGCTGACGATCGTGAGGATCGCCAGGGCGAGCGATCCGTACAGCGCGAACCGCACGTTCGGCTCGAGCGAGTCGATGTCGATCTGGTACTGGCGATAGAGCCGGTAGCCGAGGAACGCGATCGCGGCAAGGAAGAGGATGCTCAGGAACGCCACCGCCACGTCCAGCGCGCTGCCGCCGCCGGGCAGGACCGTGAGCGCCAGCGCGACCAGCGCGACCACGCCGAGCTTCCAGGCGAACTGCATGCGCGGAAGGCTAGACGAGTTCGTCGCCGCTACTGGATCGCGCCGGTGCTCACGAGCACCAGCACCAGGACCCCGAGCGCCACTCGGTAGATCACGAAGATGACCGTCGAGTGGCTCGTCAGGAAGCGCAGCATCCACGCGATAGCCGCGTACCCACTCACGAACGCCATGAACGTCGCCAGCAGCAGGTTGCCGGTCGACACGTGCTGACCCTCCTCCCCGGTCAGGATCGAGCCGAGCTCCAGCAGCCCCGACAGCACAACGGCCGGTATCGACAGCAGGAACGAGAATCGCGCGGCGGTGGGGCGGTCGAGGCCGAGGAACAGCCCGGCGGTGATCGTCGCGCCCGAGCGCGATACGCCCGGGATCAGCGCCAGCGCCTGGGCGAAGCCCACGGCCAGTCCGTCCTTCGCCTGGATCTGCTCGATCGTGCGCGAGCGAGTGCCGACCTTCTCCGCGGCCAGCAGCACGAGGCCGAGCACGATCAGGGCGACCCCGATCACGTAGAGGTCGCGCGCACCGGTCTCGATCTGGTCCTTGAACAGCACCCCGAAGATCCCGATCGGGATCGTGCCGAGCACGATGTACCAGCCGATGCGGGCGTCGAGCTCGCGCCGCGCCTCGCGATCGCCCAGCGAGCGCAGCCACGCCCGGGCGATCCGGTTCAGGTCGTGGCGGAAGTAGAGGAGCACCGCCGCCATCGTTCCGAGCTGGGTGACGGCCGTGAACGCGGCGCCGGGGTCTTCCCAGCCCATGAAGGCGGGGACGATGCGCAGATGACCGGTGCTGGAGATCGGCAGGAACTCGGTGAGCCCTTGGACGATCCCGAGCACGAATGCCTCGAGCGTCGACACAGCGGCAGCAGGTTAGTCGTCGCCTCAGCCGTGACCGCTTGCGTCGCGAAAGCGCGCCCGCGAGGCCTCGATCTCATGGACCGCGTCGGCGCGGGAGAACCACCCCTCGACCTCGACCCGCTTGTTCTCCAGCTGCTTGTAGACGGTGAAGAAGTGGGCGATCTCGTTCTGGAGCTGGTCGGGCACGTCCTCGAGCGCCTCGAAGGTGCTCCAGCCCGGGTCCGTGAGCGGCACGGCCAGCACCTTGTCGTCGACGCCGGCGTCGTCCTCCATGCGAAACAGCGCGATCGGCTTGACCACGATCATGCAGCCGGGGAACGTCGGCTCGGACACGCAGACCATGACGTCGAGCGGATCCCCGTCCAGCGACAGCGTGTCCGGGACGAAGCCGTAGTCGGTCGGGTACACGACCGAGGAGAAGAGGAAGCGGTCGAGCTTGATGACGTTGCGCTCGTGGTCGAACTCGTACTTGTTCCGGCTCCCCTTGGGGATCTCGACGATGCAGTCGAACGAGTCGTCCGCCACGCCTCGAAGCGTATCCCCCGCCAGCGGCCCCGGCGGGTATCGTTTCCTAGCAATGCGCGTCCTCGCACCGCTCTTCGTGCTCGGCACCTGGCTGCTCGTCGCGGCGCCCGCCTTCGCCGGCGACAACGGCGAGGGCCTCGTGGGCGAGACCGACGATCGCATCATCACGTTCTTCTGCCTCGGCCTGGTGATCGCGTTCACCCTCGTGGTGATCCTGTTCTCGGCCCTGCAGGGCCGGCTGGAGCGCCGCAAGGAAGAGCGCAAGGCGACCGAGCTGCGCAAGCGCGTCGGTTGGTGAGGCCCGAAGCACCCGGCTCGGCCGGGTGCGCAGGGGATGGTCTCCGGCTCTAAACGGCCGCGACCCCGTCAGGGACGGGGCCGCGAGCGCGAGGAGGGATCTGCGCCGCCAATGCTGCCGCCGGCCGGCGCTCCCGGTGTGAACAGTCTGAGAACGGCCTGATGCTCGGGCCTCTGGCAAGCTTCGGCGCGATGCCCGACGACGTCACCTACGAGCGCAGCGGCGCCGCCGCGATCGTCACGATCGACCGCCAGGAGCGGCGCAACGCGATCGACGGACCGACGGCCGGGCTGCTGACCGAGGCCTACGAGCGCTTCGTGGCCGACGACGACGCGCGCGTGCTGGTGATCACCGGAGCGGGCGAGCTGGCCTTCTGTGCCGGCGCCGATCTCAAGGCGATCGAGACCTTCGGGCCGCGCCTCGAGCTGGAGGATGGCCCGCTCGGCTTCACCCGATTGACCTCCCCCAAGCCGGCCATCGCGGCGATCTCCGGCTGGTGCTTGGCGGGCGGACTCGAGCTGGCGCTGTGGTGCGATCTGCGGATCGCCACCGCCGACGCGAAGCTGGGCTTCACCGAGCGCCGCTTCGGCGTGCCGCTGATCGACGGCGGCACCCAGCGCCTGCCGCGGATCGTGGGCCTCGGCCGGGGCCTCGACCTGATCCTGACCGGACGCATCGTGGAGGCCGAGGAGGCCGAGCGGATCGGGCTCGTGACCGAGGTGGTACCCGCCGGCCGGCACCTGGAGCGGGCGCTCGAGATCGCGGAGGCACTGGCCCGCTTCCCCCAGGACACGATGCTGGCCGACCGCTCCGCCGCGCTGGAGGGGATCGGGCTGACGCTCGCTGAGGGCATGCGCCTGGAGGCGCGCTCGGCGCTCCCCACGCGCGAGACCGCCTGGGCCGGAGCGTCGCGCTTCGCGGGCGGCGAAGGTCGCGGCGGAGCGGGCGCGGGCGCCTGATGGCACCCGCGATCGAGGTCACGGACCTGCGCAAGTCGTACGGTCCGGTCGAAGCGGTGCGCGGCGTGTCGTTCGCCGTCGACGAGGGTGAGATCTTCGGCCTGCTCGGGCCGAACGGGGCCGGCAAGACCACCACCGTGGAGATCCTCGAGGGCTACCGCGACCGCTCCGGCGGCGAGGTGCGCGTGCTCGGGCACGACCCGCAGCAGCGCGACCGCCGGCTGCAGGAACGGGTGGGGATCGTGCTGCAGAGCTGCGGCTTCTACCCGCGCGTGACCGTGCGCGAGGCCGTGACCCACTTCGCCAAGGCCTACGCCGCCCCGCGCGACCCCGAGGAGACGATCACGCTCGTCGGGCTCGACGAGAAGGCCGAGGCGCGCACCAAGGACCTGTCCGGCGGGCAGCGCCGCCGGCTCGACCTGGCGCTGGCCCTGATCGGCGACCCCGAGCTGATCTTCCTCGACGAGCCCACCACCGGCTTCGACCCCGCGGCGCGCCGGGCCGCCTGGGGCGTGATCCAGCGGCTCAAGGGGCTCGGCAAGACCGTGCTGCTCACCACCCACTACCTAGACGAGGCCCAGGAGCTCGCCGACCGCGTAGCGATCGTCAAGGACGGGCGCATCGTTGCCGAGGGACCCCCGGACAGCCTGGGCCCGTCCGCGTCGCGCTACCGCGTCTCGTACCTCTCGGACGGGCGGCGCGTGGAGCACCAGACCGACGACCCGACCGAGCTGCTGCACCGCCTGACGCGCGACGCGCTGGGCCGGGGCGAGCGACTCGACGGGCTCGAGGTCACGCGCCCGACGCTCGAAGAGGTCTATCTCGAGCTGACGCGGGAGGCCGATGTCGCATGAACCCGATGGCACTCGCCTGGCAGCAGTTCCGCTTCGAGCGCAAGCTGTTCTGGCGCAACCCCAGCGCGGCGTTCTTCAACTTCCTGCTCCCGCTGCTGCTGCTGGTGCTCACGGCTTCGGCGTTCTCGGCCGACGCGGAGGAGCTCGACATTCTGATCCCCGGCATCGCCGGCATGGGCGTGCTGGCCACGACCTTTACCTCGCTCGCATTCAACATCACGATCCTGCGCGAGAACGGCGTGCTGAAGCGCTGGCGGGGCACGCCGATGCCGGCCGGCTCGTACCTGGGCGGCGTGCTGGCGTCGGCGGCGCTCAACGCGTTCGCCCAGGTGCTGATCGTGGTGACGATCGGCAACGTCCTCTACGGCGTGGCGTGGCCGCAGGACCCGCTCATGCTGGTGTTGTTCACGGCGCTCGGGGTGGTCTGCTTCGCCTCTCTGGGCGTGGCCTTCTCGCACGCGATCCCGAACGAGGACGCCGCGCCCGCGTATACGAACGCGCTGTTCCTGCCGGTGATCTTCATCTCCGGCGTCTTCTACTCGTCCGACGACCTCCCGGAGGTGCTGAAGGTGATCGCCGAGGCGCTCCCGCTGAAGCATCTGATCGACGGGCTCTCGGAGGCGATCGTGGGCGGCGGCGGGGACGCGGGGACGGCCGCTCTGGTGGTGGCGGGCTGGACCGTGGCCGGGCTGGTGCTGGCCGTGCGCTACTTCCGCTGGGAGTAGGTCCCCTACAACCGCAGCGCGTGCCCGTGCCGGCGCAGCCAGCGCTCCTGGTCGCGCCAGTCGGGCACCCGCTCTGACAGCAGGATCCAGAACCGCTGCGAGTGGTCGAGCACGTCCAGGTGCACCACCTCGTGCTCGACCACGTAGTCGAGCACCGGCGACGGCGCCAGCAGCAGCCGCCAGTTGAAGCTCATCGCCCCGCTCGACGAGCACGACGCCCAGCGCGTGCGCTGCCCGCGGATCTGCAGCCTCGTGTAGGTCGAGCCCCAGCGGGCGCACGCGGCGTCCAGCCGCGGCCCCACCTCCTCGCGCGCGCGGCGCCGGTACCAGCGCTCGAGCGCGTCGCGCACGCGGGTGTCGGGCGGGAGCGACACCTGCAGCTCGTCGCCGCGCCGCGCCACGTGCTCGCGCACGCGCCGGCGCTCCACTCGCACGGCCAGCCCCAGCCGCTCGCCCAGGTAGGGCACCTCGCCGCCGTCCGCCAGCCGCGCCGGGGGCAGCTCGGCCTCCGTCTCGCGCATGCGCTTCAGCGTGCGCTCGATCCAGGCGCGCTTCTCCTCCACGAACGGCTCGACGTTGCGCAGCGGGAAGCGCTGCGGCACCACCACCTCGATGCCGTCGCCGTCGACGAGGATGCGGGCGCGGCGGGCGCGGTCTGAGCGCCGGATGCGGTAGGGAATCGCGGTCAAGGCGAGGTGAGCGTATGAGCGCCCGCGGACGGTGGTCGGCCGGAGGCGACCTCGGAGTACACCCCAGCCAGCCCGCGCGCCAGCGCCGGCCACGAGTAGCGGGCGCGCGCCACCTCGTAGGCGAGCGCGCCCCGGCGCGCCCGCTCGCCCGGGTCGTTGACCGCCTCGACCAGGGCGTCCGCCAGCGCGTCCTCGTCGTCGGGTGCCACCAGCCAGCCGGTCTCTCCCGCCTCGATGATCTCGGCGGGCCCGTACGCGTCGACCGCCACGGCCGGCAGGCCGCAGGCCATCGCCTCCACGATCACGGCCCCGAACTGCTCGCGCACCGACGGCAGCACCAGCACGTCCGCGGCGTTGAGGCCGTCGGGCAGGTCCTCGTGGCCGCGCCAGCCGGCCAGGAAGACGTCGGGGTCGCCGGTCTCGCGCACCGCCGCCAGCGGGTGCTCCCCCTCCCACTCGCCCGGAAAGCCCCCGAGCAACACCAGCGGCGCCGGCCGCACGAAGCGCTCCCGCGCCCGCGCGTGTGCGCGCACCAGCAGCGACACCCGCTTGACCTCCGTGAAGCGCCCCACGTAGAGCAGCACCGGGCCGCCGTCCGCGAACGGGGCCAGCTGCTCGGCCGTGTAGGACACGCTGCCGGGCACGCCGGACTCGTCCCAACCGCGCGGCTCGTCGACCAGCCAGCGTCGCCACTGGGCCACACGCGCTTCACCGCTCAGCGGGCGCCGGTCGAACCCGGCCGGGTCGAACCCGTTGGGCGCCCGCACCACCCGCTCCGGCGGCACGCCGAGCAGCTCCGGCACGCGCCGCACGGCGTCCGGCGAGAGCACCAAGAGCCGCTCGCACCCGCGCGCCCAGCGGCGCATCCGCTCGGCCCACTCGGCCGCGTGCTCCCACCCGGGCGGTGGTCCCTCGTCGATCTCCCGCAGCATCAGCAGCTCCGTGCCGTGCAGGTGCCCGATGCGCGGCACGTGCCCGAACGACCGCTCGGCGGCCTCGTGGATCGGCGTCAGGTGATGGAGGTGGAGCACGTCGGCCTCGGCGGCGCCCGCCTCGCCGAGCTGGCGCTCCCAGACCGCGACGAGGCGCTCGTAGTCCGCTTCGCCGACCCCGGCGAAGACCTGGTCGGGCGCCCCGGGGCGGTCCTCGTAGGACGGGTGGAACGGCGGGTCGGCCGCCAGCGGATCGGGGGCGCCCGCCGACGACGTGTAGTCGAGCGGACGCACGTCGAGGCCGGCGTAGAACGTCTCCGCGTGCGATGGCTCCCCGGGCTCGCCGAGCGAGCCGCAGGCGATCGTCACGTCCCAACCGGCCGCCGGCAGCGAGCCCGCCAGGTAGCGCGCGACCTGCGCCGAGCCGCCGCGCGGAAAGAAGATCAGCCCCATCACCGCCCGCATCGCGTCAGATGATGATCGGCACGGACCCGCCGTCCACCGACCACGCCGCCCCGGTCACGTTCGCCGAGCGCTCCGAGCAGAGAAACGCGATCACGGCCGCCACCTCCTCGTCGGTGCCCATGCGGCCGCGCGGGAGACCCGACCGGGTGGCCTCCAGCACCTGATCGCGGGTGGTGCCCGAGCGCTCCGCGATCTGATCGGCCAGGCCGTCCGCCGCGGTCCACGAATCGCCCTCGATCGGCCCCGGCGCGACCGCGTTCACCAGCACCCCCCGGCCGCTCCACTCGTCGGCGAACAGGCGGCTGAGCGAGAGCTGCGCGGCCTTGGTGACCGAGTAGGAGGCATCGAGTCGGCGCGAGGGCCTCTTGCCCGACGACGAGGAGACGTTCACGATCCGCCCTCCCCCGGCCTCCGCCATCGCCGGCGCGAGCGCGCGCATCAACCGCATCGGGGCCATCACGTGGAGGTCCCACTGGGCCTGCCAGTCGGCGTCCTCGAGCTCCGCCAGCGGGCGCGCCAGCGAGCCGCCGGCGTTGTTGACCAGCGCCCAGGGCGGCTCGGGACACGCGGCGAGCACGCGCTCGCCGGCGTCGGGGTCGGTCAGGTCCAACTCCAGGTCGCCTCCGCCGCGCGCCACGCCCAGCACGCGAGCGCCCTCCTGCGCGAGCATTGCGACCGTGGCCGCGCCGATGCCGCGCGTGGCGCCCGTGACAACGCAGACCCTGCCTTCGAGACCGAGGTTCATCCGCAATGAAGTCTCACACCGTCTACCGGACGTTCCAAACCGCCGGCCGCCGCGAGCTGATCCGCATCACCGAGGACGTGCAGTCCGCCGTCGACGAGGCCAGCGTCGACGAGGGCCTCGCTCTCGTCGCCGCGATGCACATCACCGCCGCTGTGTGGATCAACGACGACGAGCCCGGCCTGCACGAGGACGTGCTCGAGTGGCTCGACAAGATCGCGCCGCCCAGCTGGACGGAGCCGGCCAACGACGTCGCGGCCGAGCTGCTGCCCGACCCGGGCGACTACCGCCACCACCGCGGCGGCGAGGACAACGGCGACGCGCACCTCAAGAACCTGCTCGTCCATCACCAGGTGATCGTGCCGGTGACGGAGGGGCGCCTGGACCTGGGGCCGTGGCAGCAGGTCTTCTACTGCGAGTTCGACGGCCGCCGACCGAAGCGGATGATCATCAAGGTGCTGGGCGAGTAGGCACGTTGTTGACCTGGTTGGGCATGGGCTCGCCGCTCAGCCCGGCCAGCAGGTTGTCCACGGCCATCGACGCCATCCGCTCGCGCGTGGCGTGGGTGCCCGACCCCAGGTGCGGCAGCACCAGCAGGTTGGGGGCGTCGAGCAGGGGATGGTCTCCCGGCAGGGGCTCGGGGTCGGTCACGTCCAGCGCGGCCCCGGCGATCTCGCCGGCGTGCAGCGCGGCGGCCAACGCCTCCGTGTCAACCACCGGTCCGCGGGCGGTGTTGACGAGGTAGGCGGTCGGCTTCATCCGCCGCAGCGCCGCCGCGTCGATCAGGCCGCGGGTGTCCGGGGTCAGCGGCGCATGGAGCGTGACGAAGTCGGAGCGCTCCAGCAGCTCCTCCATCGCCACGCCGCCGCTGCGACTCGTGTGCAGCAGCTCGCAGTCGAAGCCCTCCAGCCGGCGTGCGACGGCCTGGCCGATGCGGCCGTAGCCGACGATGCCCACGGTCGCCGCGTGCAGGTCGTGGCCGAGCATCAGGTCCGGCTCCCAGGTGCGCCACTCGCCCCGGCGGACGTAGGCGTCGCCCGCCACCAGGCGCCGCGCGATGCCGAGCATCAGCGCCAGCGCCAGGTCGGCGGTCGTGTCGGTCAGGACGCCCGGGGTGTTGCCCACCGGAATGCCACGCTCGGTGGCGGCGTCCACGTCGATGTTGTCCACGCCCACGGCCATGTTCGAGATCGCGCGCAGGCGCGGGGCAGCGTCCATGAGCTCGGCGTCCACGCGGTCGGTCAGCAGCGGGAGCAGCCCGTCGAGCCCGGGCGCGCGCGCGAGCAGCTCGTCGCGCGACGGCGGCATCTGCTCCGGCCACACCTCCACATCGTGCTCCTCGGCGAGGCGATCCACCGCCTGTCCGGGCAGCCTGCGAGCTACGAACACCTTCATGGGGCGGGCAGCATGGCAGGATCCCCCAGCGTGGCGCGCCCGACCTGCCTCCTCGCAGCTGCCGCCGCGCTGCTCGCATGCGCGGCGCCGGCCTCCGCCCAAACCGGTGGAACGCCGCCGCCGGGACCCGGTGACCCGTGCCCGCCCGATTACCCCGGCGACGACGCCGGCCGCAAGCCGATCGCGCGCTGGATGGCCCGCGGCGCCGCGCTGCGCGACGTACCGCAGGAGCTCCCGGTGATGGCCGGCCTGGCCGAGTCGGGGCTGCGCAACCTCAACACGCGGGGCAACTCGTTCGCCGGCTTCTTCAGCATGCACCGCTCGCTCAACAAGGGCGCCTACCGCGGCTTCCCGCGCAACCCCGAGCTGCAGCTGCTGTGGTTCCTCGACACCGCCGTGGCGGTGCGCCAGCGCGAGATCGCGGAGGGCCACGAGGAGTACGGCGCCGACCCGTCCGGCAACGGGCTCTGGATCGCCGACATCGAGCGGCCCGCGCCCGAGAACCGCGACGGCTACCAGCCCTACCTCGACGACGCCGGCGAGCTGCTCAGCGAGTCGTGCCGACCCAGCTCCCACGTGGCCGACGAGGCACCGCCGCCGCTGCGGGTCGTGGCCAAGGGCCGCCAGCGCGACGTCGTGACGCTGCGAGCGCGCTGCCCGCGGGAGGCCTGCGTGGTCGGCGCCCAGGCCGAGCCGCGCCGGCGCGTCCGGGCCGCGCCCGCCGTGACCGCCGAGGGCGAGGCGGTCACCCTCACCCTGCCCGCGCGGGCCCGCAATTCGGTCCGGCTGGTGGTGACGGTCACGGCAGTCGACGAAGCCGGCAACGCCACCCGCCGCGAGAAGCGCGTGACGCTGCTTCGGTAGCGTCCTCGCATGGCTCCAGACGTCCTCATCCACGGCGACACACACCGCACTGCGGCCCTGCGCCACGAGCTCCCGCTGGGCATCCTCGACCCGTTCTCCTACTTCGAGCTCAACGGCCGCCGGGTCGCGGTGATCTCCTCGATGGAGGCCGGCCGCGTGGAGCAGGTGGCACCCGGCGTCGAGGTGATCGACCCGTACGAGCTGGGGCTGGACGAGCTGATCGCGCAGGGCCTGCGCTGGGACCAGCTGGAGGCGGAGCTGTGCGCCCGCGCCGCCGCGCGGCTGGAGGTGAGCCGGCTGGTGGTGCCGGGCTCGCTGCCCGTTGCGGTCGCCGACCGGCTGCGTGCCGACGGCATCGAGGTGACCCCGGACGAGACCGAGTTCATCCGGCGCCGCCGTTCCAAGAGCGCGGCCGAGATCGAGGGGGTGCGCCGTGCCCAGGCCGCCGCCGACGCCGCCATGGGAGCCGCCGCCGAGCTACTGCGCGGCGCCGAGAACCGCGACGGCGTGCTGCAGAGCGACGGCGAGCCGCTGACCGCCGAGGCGGTCCGCGCGCGCATCCGCGAGGTGTCCGCCGAGCGCGGCGCGCCCACCCCCGAGGACGTGATCGTTGCGGCCGGCGCCGCCGCGGCCACCGGCCACGAGGAGGGCTCCGGACCGCTGCCGGCGGGCGTGCCGATCATCATCGACATCTGGCCGCGCGACGAGGCCTCGGGCTGCTCCGCCGACATGACCCGCACCTTCGTCGCCGGCGCCGACCCGGCGGCCGACGTGGTCGCCTGGCACGGCCTGTGCGAGGAGGCGCTCGAGCGCGTCTACGGGCTGCTGCGCCCCGGCGTTCCCGGCATGGACCTGTTCGCCGCGGCCTGCGACGTGTTCGAGGCGGCCGGCGAGCTGACCCAGCGCACCAAGCCAGAGGGCCAGCCGCTCGTCGACGGGTTCTTCCACTCGCTCGGGCACGGGGTGGGCCTCGAGGTGCACGAGGAGCCGTCGCTGGGGCGCACGGGCACGGACCCGCTGGTGGCCGGCGACGTGGTCGCGATCGAGCCCGGCCTCTACCGCAGCGGATACGGGGGCGTGCGCCTCGAGGATCTCGCGCTCGTGACCGAGGACGGCTTCGAGCGCCTCACCGACTTCCCCTACGCGCTCGCGCCGTCGTCGAGCTGATGGCGCATCCGGTCGCGCAGCTCGGCGAATTGGTGCGTCTCGTAGGCGATCAGCACCGCCAGCAGCACGGCCACCCCGGCCAGCAGCACTAGCGCGTCGACCTCGGTCGCCAGCGGGATCAACGCGCAGAGCACCAGCGCGCACACCAGCCGCTGGGCGCTGAAGCGGTGCACGTTGCGCCAGCGGAACGCGACGTGCGCCAGCAGGTAGAGCGCCGTGCCGCCCAGCATCGCCACGGCGGGGACGAGCTTCAGCGGCTCCTCGACGTGCTCGAGCGTCTTCTTCATCCCCAGCGCGAGCAGCACGATGCCGGCCACCATCGGGAAGTGCAGGTAGGAGAACGAGTCGCGCGCGATCTCGTTCTGCTCCTTCCCCACCTTCGCGTTCACCAGCCGCCGCTCCGCCACCAGCGCGACGATGTCGAAGTAGAGCCACCAGAGGGCGCCCGCCACTGCGATCCCGAACACCGAGGCGGCCACCACCCCGGCGTCCACGTGTCCGTGGGCGCCAACGCCGATCGCCACGATCGACTCGCCCAGCGCGATGATGATGATCAGGCCGTGGCGCTCGGCGAAGTGGCTCGGGACGAGCTTCCAGCCCTCGGAGCCGAACAGCTGCGGCCCCGCCATGTCGAGCGCCAGCGCGAGCGCCCAGATCGCCGCCTGCAGCGAGTTGTCCTCGAACAGCGCCCCCACGACCACCAGCCCCACGCCGAGCGTGGTGCCGGCCGCCAGGGCCATCACCGAGTGGCGCAGCTCCGGCTCGTCGCGGCTGGCCAGCACGAACAGCGCGATCTGCCCGTACCGGACCACCCCGTAGGCGCAGGCGAACAGCACCGGGGAGTCGCCGAACGACTGGGGCACGCACAGCGCGACGACCAGCAGGCCGGCCATGGCTCCGAAGATCGCGAAGCGGACGCCGCCTTCCTCGGGGTCGACGATGTTCGTCAGCCAGGCGTACCCGACCCACGCCCACCACATCAGGCCCAGCACCAGCAGGCCCTTGCCGACGTCGCTCCAGTCGGCCTCGACGGCCATCAGCGCCGTGCACTGCGTGAGCGCGAGCACGAAGACCAGGTCGAAGAACAGCTCGAGCGGGGTGACCCGGTCCTCGGAGCGCGGCACCGCCGTCATCCGCGGCGTATGGGCTGCCGTGCTCACGGCGGGGATTTTCGCATGTGCCGGTGGGTACCTTGAGTGCATGGCCCGCGACACCGGACTCCCCCAGACGGACGCCCAGTTCGACTTCGGCCGGGCTCGCCGTCGCCGGGCCCTGTCGCGGGTGGCCGCCCGGCTGCGCCGGGAGCCGAGCGACGTGAACGTGATCCTGCCGTTCGAGGAGGTCGTGGAGGCGCTGGGCCGGCGCGGCGAGCGGAGCCTCGGCCTGCAGACGATCGAGCTCGACTCCATCGTCGGGACCGTGGACCGCGGCCGCGAGTTCGACCGCAGCTTCCGGCCGACGTCCGGGCGGGTGCGCGGGCGCTGGGAGCGGATCGCGACGGCTCAGCGCAAGGGGCAGGCGATGCCGCCGATCGACGTCTACCGGATCGGCGAGCTGCACTTCGTCAAGGACGGGCACCACCGGGTGTCGGTGGCGCGCGAGCTGGGACACGAGGTGATCGAGGCGTACGTGACCGAGGTGATCACCGAGCTGGGCGCCGACAAGGCGATCCGGATGCACGACCTGGCGCTGAAGAGCCACCAGCGGCTGTTCTTCGAGCGGGTGCCGCTACCCCCGGAGGCGCGCGAGCAGATCAAGCTCTCGGACGAGTGGCGCTACGCCGCGCTGGCCGAGGCCGTGGAGGCGTGGGGCTACCGGGTGATCCAGGGAAGCGGGGAGCTGCTGACGCGGGCCGCGGTGGCGGAGGGCTGGTTCGTGGAGGAGTACGAGCCGGTGGTGGAGATGCTGCGAGAGGCGGAGCTGGTGCGCAAGGGGACCGAGACGGAGTCCTACATGCGGGTGGCGCACCTCCGCTACCTGATCCTGCGCACCCACGAGTGGGACGATGACGTGATCGAGACGGTGCGGCGCGAGCTGGAGTCGCCCTCGTGGGAGGAGGACACGATGGTGCGGCGGTTGCGCAAGGAGCTGAAGTAGGGGCTGACGACAGGCAAGTCGCTACTTGCCTATGATGGTGCGGTGCCCGATGTCTTCCATGCTCTCGCCGCGCCGGCGAGGCGAGCGATTCTCGACGAGCTGCACGACCGAGATGGCCAGACGCTGTTCGAGCTCTGCACGCGGCTGACGGTGAAGCACGGACTCGGGTTGTCCCGACAGGCGATCTCGCAGCACCTCGAGGTGCTCGAGGCGGCCGGCCTGGTGCGCAGCGAGCGCAAGGGCAAGTACAAGTTCCACCACCTCGACCCCACGCCCTTGAAGGCGATTGGGGAGCGGTGGTCAAACGACGATCGAAACGGAGGCTGAAGCGATGCGGATCAACCTGGCGAGCGTCCTCGTGGATGACCAGGAGAAGGCGTTCAGGTTCTACACCGAGGTGCTTGGGTTCGTGAAGAAGCACGACGTGCCGGTCGGCGCGGCGCGCTGGCTGACCCTTGTCTCACCCGAGCGGCCGGATGGGGTCGAGTTGCTGCTCGAGCCGGATGGACACCCTGCCGCGAAGCCGTTCAAGCAGGCGCTGGTCGACGATGGCATCCCGTACACCTCGTTTGCCGTCGATGACCTCAACGCGGAATACGAGAGGCTGCTCGCATTGGGTGTCGAGTTCACCCAGGAGCCGCTCGAGATGGAGACGGTCACCACGGCCGTGTTCGACGACACGTGCGGGAACCTGATCCAGATCGCGAGCCAGGCATAGCTGCATGGCGAAGTTCGACCGCAGCTTCTGGGAAGGACGCTGGTCGCAAGCTCTGCGCGAGCACGCGGACCAAGTGGCGAATCGCCCGCCCAACGCACACCTGACCGCCGAGGTCGGGAGTCTGCGCCCCGGGGTGGCCCTCGACGCCGGCTGCGGTCACGGGTCCGACACGCTGTGGCTTGCCGCTCGCGGCTGGCAGGTCACCGCGGTCGACTTCTCGACGACCGCCCTCGCCCACGCCCGGGCGACAGCCGAGGCCGCGGGGGCGGACGTCGCCGAGCGCATCGACTGGGTCGAGGGTGATCTAGCCACCTGGACCCCGCAGCCGAGCCGCTACGACCTCGTCGCGTGCCTGTATGTCCACGTGGCGGGCTCGGTGGAGGAGATGGTGCGGCGCATGGCGGCAGGGGTCGCCCCCGGCGGGACCCTGTTCCTGGTTGGCCACCGCCCGATCGACCCGGCCACCGGCGCCGCCACAGCGGCAGCCGATCAGGTGCAGGTCTCCGTCGACACCGCGACCGCCGCGCTCGATCCCGGCGCCTGGGAGCTCGTCGTTGCCGAGGAGCGTCCGCGGGCCATGGCCGGCACCGGCGTGGATGCCGTGATCCGCGCGGCGAAGACTCCCCTGACGTCGCGGTAGGCTCGCCCGATGGCGACTGTCTCCTACACGCGCATGGCGGACATGACCGAGGCCGACCTTCGCCTGGTCAATGCCGACGCCGACGAGGACGCCCGCGAGCTTCCAGGGAGGTTGATGGACGCGGTCGCGGAGCTCGAGCGGTTCCAGGGTCCACTCAAGGTCAGCCGGCTCGAGCACTCTCTGCAGTCGGCCACTCGCGCCCACCGGGCCGGGAAGGACAAGGAATACGTGGCGGCCGCACTGCTCCACGACATCGGCGACGCCCTGGCGCCCCACTCCCACGGCGAGATGGTCGCCGGCGTGCTGAGGCCGTTCGTGAGCGAGCGCGTCTGCTGGATCATCCAGAAGCACGCCCTCTTCCAGGCGTACTACTACGCCCACCTCATGGGCGAGGACCGCAACGCCCGCGACAAGTACCTCGACCATCCCTTCTACGACGACTGCGTCGAGTTCTGCGAGCACTTCGACCAGAACTGCTTCGATCCCGACTACGACTCGCTGCCGCTCGAGTTCTTCCGGCCGATCGTCGAAGAGGTCTTCTCCACGCCGCGGCACGCCGCAGACGACCTCGCGTTCGTCGCGCCCTGACCGTCCAGGCGACTCAGCCGGCCACGATCGTCGCGGCGAGCGCGACCCGGTGGTCCTTCGTCCAGGGTGGACCCATCGTTGCCCGAGGTCCGTGGAGAACCTCGTCGGCCCGCTCACCCAGCATGCTGGCCGCCTGAGCCTCCACCGCCTTCGCGTCGTAGAGGTGGACTTCCCAGCCACGAGCCCGAGCGAGCTCGGAGAGCTCCTGGCGATACATGATCGCGTCGGCCCGGGCCTCATAGGGCGCGCGACGTTGGACGGCGATGTCGTCGGGGAAGTCGGGTGGCCAGGCTCGCAGCGAGATCGACAGCACCGGCGCGGGCAGCGCGGTTGCGATCTCGTCGAGTGCGGCCGACGCCGCCCGAGCCACGGACGCGCGCGCCTCCGCCACGAGCGCGATCGTCGCGGCGACGTCGAGACGCCGGCTCTCGTAGTGAATCGGCGCCTCCGACACGCCGGGCTCGATCAGCTCGATCCGGCGGCGGTCTACCACCTCGTGGTCCGCCGACGCCGCCACCGCAATGGCCCACCCGAAATGATCTGCGATGCCAAGGCGCATGCCGCAATCATCCCCCGCGGTCGGCGGTCGTCCTGGCGACGGCGGTTTCAAGTCATGTCAGTGATGGCCGCGGTACGCTCCGACGGTCCGCGACGGTTGGCGGGTGTTGGTCGAGCGATCGGAGGAGCAGGCATGGCGGTTGCGATAAGAGCTACCGACTTCCCCGAGGGTGTCGGCACGCAGATGTACGACGCCGTCGGCGCCGAGATGGACATAGAGAGCGATCCGCCACCGGGATTGATCTTCCATTGGTCCGGCGAGGTCGACGGCAAGTGGACCGTCACCAACCTCTGGGAGAGCCGCGACGCGCATGACCGCTTTCGAGAGGAGCGGCTGTTCCCGGCCATCCGCAAGGTGTCCGGGATGGATCCGGCTGACGGGCCACAGCCCACGATCACCGAGTTCGCGGTTCACGACTACGTCAAGCCGTAACCGACGGCAAGGTCCGCGTTGATCGCGTAGGCGGCGCGGGACCCGGCGGCGGCGGCGAGCACCACCGCCTTCTTGTCGGTCGTGGCGTCGCCCGCGGCGGACACGCCGGGAACGCTCGTGCGGCCATCCGCGTCGATGACGATCGCGCCCGACTCGTCCAGCTCGCAGCCGAGCTGGGCGGGGAGCGGGCTCGGCGTGAAGCTCGGCGCGAAGAAGAGCCCGGTGCGATCGTCCGTCGAGCCGTCGGCGAACACGACCCGTGCCAGCTTGCCGTCCTCGGCCTCGAGCCGGGCTACCGGATCGTCGCGGATCACGACGCCCGTCTGGCGCAGACGCTCGGCCATATCGGGGTCGAGGTCGGAGCCCCCGTCGGTGAGCAGGACGACGTCGTCGCTGAGCGAGGTCAGGATCAGCGCGAGGTGGGCGGCGCCGTAGACGGCGAGCGGTCGATCGCGCACCTCCCAGCCGTGGCAGTAGGGGCAGTGGTACGCGCCGCGGGCCCAGACCGCCTCGACGCCCTCGATCGGCGGCAGCTCGTAGCGCATCCCCGTGGCCAGCAGCAGCACGCCCGCCTCGCTCGTCGCGCCGGCGGCCGTGACGCTGAATCCGGAGGGCGTCTGCTGCGCCTCCTCGACCGCGACCTTCCTGACGGTGACGCTCTCATACGGTCGAAGCTGCTCCTGCGCGGTGCGGCGCAGCTCGAACGGCGGGGTGCCGTCGTGACCGAACAGCCCGTGAACCGCGTCGCTCACGCCGTGCGCCGGGTCGTCTGAGTCCAGCAGCAGCACTCGCCGGCGCACTCGCCCCAGAACCAGGGCGGCAGCCAGGCCCGCGGGTCCCCCACCGAGGATCGCGACGTCGAACGGCGGGTCGGTAGCGGATTGCATCGCCAGCAGTCTGCCAACTCCACTCGGCCGCGAGCCCGCAGTGTGATAGGCAACCGAGGGCAATGAGCGAGCTCGGCAGTTCCACGGCGGGCCTTCGCGAGCGGCGGGAGGCGATCGTGCGCGAGCACATGGAGTCGGAGAACCGACACGACTTCGACGCCACGATCGCGACGTTCGATCATCCGCGCTACGAGCTGGTCCCGACCGGCGACGTCTTCGACGGTGAGCAGGCGGTGCGCGCCTACTTCCTCGAAAGCCGGACGGCCTTCCCCGACCAGCGCAACGAGGTCGTCGCGATGCACCACGCCGATGACGCGGTGATCGTCGAGTTCGACCTGCTGGGCACCCACCTCGGGCCGCTGCGTGCACTGCCGCCGACGGGGCGCTCGTTTCGCTGCCGCATGACGGCGTACTTCCTCTTCGAGGGCGACCGCCTCACGTGCGAGCGCGTCTACTTCGACCAGCTGACGATCATGCGGCAGCTGGGCCTAGCTCACGAGACGAACTCGCTCGCGGGCCGCCTCTCGACGCTCGTGAGCCACCCGGTCACGATCGGCCGCACCGTGGCCAGGAGCCTCGCCAGGCGCTAGATGTGGAGGACCGTCTCGCCCTCGGCGACCGAGGGTGGGTTGGCTGCCCCGCTGGCGTTTTCCTTGACCCACTCCGCGGCGCGCCTGGACGACTCGTCCGTCCCGGCCTTGTCGTCGCAGACCGTCACGGTCACGCCGCCGTCGCCGCTACGCACCGCCGCGTAGTTGACGAAGCCCGGCACGCCGGTGAGCAGCTCCGTCACGTCGTCCTGTCGCTGCGCGATGAGATCGAAGATCTCCGACGCGCCCTGGCCCGAGTAGGTGCGAACGACTGCGTACATGCCGGCCTCCCTATATGTGGCAGATGCCACTTCGAAGGCACCGAACCTACCCGAACCAGCGCATGTACACGAGGGGGGCCCCGGTGAGGGCCCCCCCTCTTCCGTTTTCCGTGTGGGTCTTGGGTCAGGCGTTGCTGAGCTCGCGCTCGGTGGCCTGGAGCACGCCGGCGCGGTTCTTGTGCTTGCGCTCGTAGCTGCGGACCGCCTTGATCCGTGTCTCGTCGCCCTCGGAGAGCACGACGCGAACTTCGTCGACGCCCAGCTCGTCGTATCCGGGCCACGGCTCGTTCGCCTGCAGCGAGTCGATCCGACCGGTGACCGTCGAGCGGTTCTGGTTCTTGCGCTCGTAGGCGTTGACCTTGGCCAGGTCGATCTGGGAGAGCTCCGAGAGCTTGTCCAGGATCTCGTCGGCGCTGAGCGAGTCGTACTTGGCGATGGCCAGATCGGACTCCGACGCGACGGCGCCCTTGACCGTGCCCTCGGCACGCGCGACGCCGGGCACCTTGCGGGTCTGGCGAGCGGTGCGCTTGGCCGTGCGGCCCACCTCACGCACCGTGTCGGCGGCCCCGGTCTCGGTCACGTCGTACGACCCGTTGCCGTCGAACTCCGCCCGGGCGACCGCGTCGGTCAGCCGGGGGATCTCCTTCAGCAGCCGGTCGAGCATCCGTTGCTCGTCGGCGAGCACCGACCTGGCCAGCCGCTCTGTCTTGGCGTCCTCCGCCGTGCGCGCGAGCCGGGCCAGCGCGGTGTAGGTGGCGATCTCCAGCGCCTCAGCCGCACAGCTGTCCTTGGCGTTCTTGAGCACCTTCTCCTCGCCACCGGTTCCCCGGATCAGGTCGAGCGGCGTCTTGGTCAGAGCCAAGGCCTGGCCGATCAGGCTCTCGAGCGCGCCCAACCCCGCCTGGACGGGGTTGTTGCCCTGCCCGAGCTCGGCCAACCTCGCCTCGACGCGCTCGGCGTGCCGCCGCGTCTCGTCCAGATGGCTCTCCAGCCCGTCGCGGTACTGGCCCTTGGGGGTCATCGCGATCTGCGCTTGCAACTGGCGTACGAGCGCCAGCTCCGAGCCGTGGGCCTCGTTCAGGTACTGCACGATCTTCTGATTCTGCTGCTTGTTCAAGTCGTCATCTCCGTGTCGATATTTCGGTGGTTGAAAGGTGGTTGAAAGGGTCTGACGCTCACGCCGTCCGGGCGCGGCGCTTCGGCTTCGGCTCGGACCGGTGGTCGAGCTGGAGCTCGCGCTCCGCGCCCGGCACGCCCTCCTCGAGCTCCCGGCTGCGCTCGTGCTCGGCGTTGAGCTCCGCGCCGAGCAGAATCGCGACGTTGGTCAGCCAGACCCAGACGAGGAAGACGATTACGCCTCCGAGCGCGCCGTAGGTTTTGCTGTAGGAACCGAAGTTCGCGACGTAGAAGGCGAACCCGGCCGACGCCACCAGCCAGACCACGATCGCCAACACGCTGCCCGGGGTGACCCACTTGAAGCCCCGCAACTTGGCGTTCGGCGACGCGTAGTAGAGCAACGCGATCATGGACAGCACCGCCACGAGCAACACCGGCCACTTGGCGATGTCCCAAACGGTCACCGCGGTGTCCCCCACGCCGATCGCCGATCCCACTTCCTGCGCGACCGGCCCGGTGAGCACGAGCGCGGCCAGCACCAGCGCCAGCAGAACGACGAGGACCAGGGTCACGGCCATCTGCAACGGCCGCAGCTTGATGATCGAGCGCCCTTCCTCGACCTCGTAGATCACGTTCGACGCCCGCATGAACGCGCCGACGTAGCCGGACGCGGTCCAGAGTGCGCCCACGATCCCGACTATCAGCAGGATGCCGGCTGAGCCCTTCGAGCTGGTGATGTCGGCGATCGGTCCCTTGAAGGTCTCGGCCGCCGACGCCGGCCCGATCGAAGTGACCACGTCGGTGAGCGAGTCCGTGACCGTCTTGGGATCGCCGACGAGGCCGGCGATCGAGACCATGGCGATCAGCGCCGGAAAGATCGACAGCACCGCGTAGTAGGTCAGCGCGGCCGCGGAGTCCGTGAGGTTGTCCTCCTTGAACTCCGCGACCGTGCGCTTGACGGTCTGCACGACACCGCCCTCGCGCGGGTGCGCCGGCCCTTCCGGCCGGCGACCCGAGCGCTTCTCATTCGTGACGTCCATGTCAGGCGGTCCTGGCCTCCTGGGCCTTCTCCTGCGCGCTGTCCTTCAGCTGCTCGGCCTGCTCGCGGCCGGCGTCCTTCGCCGTCTCGGCAGCCTGCTCGGCGACGTGCTTGCCGCGCTCCAGCGCCTCCTGGCCGGTCTCCATGGCCTTCTCCTTGACCTGGTCCGCGACCGGGCCGATCTTCTCGTCCTCGACCTTGGTGCTGGGGATCAGCAGCCCGGCGAGGAAGCCTGCTCCGAGGGCGGCGATGCCGAGGCCCAGCGGGTTCTCCTGGGCGACACCCGCGGCCTTGCGGGCGCCCTGCTTCACGTCATCGCTGTCGGGAGTGGTTCCCGAGACCTTCGAGCGAAGGGTGTCGACCTTGTCGGAGACCGCTTCCTTCGCGCGGCCGGTGACGTCGGTCTTGTGGCCGAGCGCCTCCACCGTGTTGCCCATCTGCTCGCGGGTCTGCTCTATGTCCTGCCGGATCTGGCTTGGGTCTTGGCCCATTCCATGTCCTCCTTCACGCTGTCCACGGCCTGCTCGGGCACCGGTGGCGCCGCCTGCTTGACCTTTTGTTTTCCGGTGATCGCCAGGACGGCGGCGATGACCCCGTAAGAAACTGCGACAACCAACGCGGCCAACCAGATCTCCATGACCTTGTCCAGGGCCGCGATCAGGCATGCCGTCAGCGCCGCGAAGGCGCCCAGGCCGAAGAGGCCGGCGCCGCCGAACATGCCGGCGCCCAGCCCGGCCTGCTTGCCCTTCTCCTGAAGCTCCGCCTTGGCCAGCTCCATCTCCTGCTTGACCAAGGTCGTGGTGTGATCCGAAAGATCCCGCAGGAGCTCGCCGGTGGGCCGGTCGCGCAACGCGTTGTCATTCGAGGCCGTCATCGCCTAGAGCCCTGCGTCGGCGCGGGGCGGCTGCGGCTGCGGCTGGGCCAGCTCGCCAGCCGAGCGGTAGCGCTCGCTGCTGGAGGCCTTGAGCAGCCGTGAGGCCATGAAGCCGAGTGCCATCCCGCCGGCAACCACGGCCCACGGGTTGCGGCGACCGAAGTCCTCGACGTCCCGCAGGATGCGGTCGCCGTCCGCTTCGTGCAGGTAGCCGCCCAGGCGCTCGGCCCTCTCAGCGGCCTGCTCCGCATAGCTCGCCGGCGCGTCCTTGCCCTGCCGGCGCAGCTCTTCGGCCACCGAGCGGACATCCGCGGCAGTTGACTGCACCCGCTCGCCGGCATCGCTCGAACGCCGGTTCACCTGATCGCGTACCTGCTCGCGCGCCCGGCTGGAAGCTGCTCCGACCTGCTCCTGAGCCTTGTCCGCGACCTCCTGGACCTTGCCTTGCGACTGGTCCTCTGTGTGAGATGCGTCGGCTGACGTTGATCCGTTTGGCCGAACGCTCACGCTCTGCTCCATGTCCTTCTCCTCTTCGGACGAGTGTTCATCGCTGCCCATTACTGGTCCCCCACAGTGGCACCCGGGAAGCAAGCCGCCCGCTGGATTTGGCGCAAGTGCGACAGCTATTCGCGACAACCTGTCCCACTTCGTCTCATCTGGGGCATGATGGGGCGATGACGGGAACCGCTACGACATGACCGCGACGAAGCAGGTCGACCTCAGACGTGCCGATGCGCTGCGCAACCGAGAGCGCATCCTCGACGCGGCGGAGCGAATGCTCGAGCGATCGCCTTCCGCCACGCTCGCCGACATCGCAACGGCAGCCGGCGTGGCGCGGTCCACGCTCCACCGCCGCTTTCCCAATCGCGACGCGCTGCTCGCCGCTCTTCAGGACCGCCCACAGGAGAGCGGCCTCGACGCCCCCGATGGGGCACTGCCCCCCGGCCGCCTGGGTCGTGACCGGCCGGTGAGCCTCGATGCCATCCACGTCTTCGACGTCGTGCCACCGGCCGTGTTGGCCGAACAGCTGGTGGCCGAGGCCCAGCGCATCGCCCAGGTTCCGGTGGCGCTGTACGTAATCGACATCGACGGCTCCCATCTGCTCCACATGGCCGGACCGCGCCGTCTAGGCGAGAAGCTCGAGGCACGCCTGGCCGTCGGGCCGGAGCTCGACGCCGACGGGCTGTCAGATCTGCGCGAGCAGCTCTCGACCTTCCCGAATGTCCACGTCTACGCCATGTGGTTGCGTGGCCGCGCCAACGGAGTGATGATCGCCTTCGGCCGGCCGGCGGAGCCGCTCAGCGAGCTCGCACGACAGGCGGCGGCAGCGATCACCCTGGCGGATCGCTACACGGATGCGTTCGCCTCGGCGCAGCGCCGCAAGCAGCCGACTGCTGCCGCCGAGATCCAGCAAAGCCTGCTCCCGCCCCGCATCTCTCGAGTCACCGGTGGGGAGCTCGCGGGGGACGTGCTCCCGAGCTACGAGGTCGCGGGAGACTGGTTCGACGTGATCGAGAACGCCGACGGGGTCTGGGTGACACTGGCCGACGGGCTGGGGGGCTCGACCCGGGCGACCGCGAGCAGCGCCGTGGCATTGGGTGCCCTCCGAGCCAGCCGGCGAAGCGGTGGCGACATCGGCGAGGCGCTCGTCGTGATGCACCAGGCGCTCCGCGAGCTGCCGGGCCCGCGCGCGGAGATGACAGCGGTTGTCGCGCGCTGGGAGCCCGCGAGCGCCAAGCTGCATGTGGCCAATTGCGGCCACGGGCCACCGCTGATCCTCCGCAGCTGTGGAGAGGTCGAGCACATGCGGATCCCCAAGACCCGCGGTCTCGGGGGCCGGGGCAGCGTCAAGCCGGTCGAGCAGACGGCCACTCTCGAGCCGGGTGATCGGCTCGTGATGGTCTCCGACGGCGTAACGGCTTCCGGCGAAGGTCAGGCCGGCCTGGGCGACGAGGGAGTCGTCGAAGCCGCGCTGCGATCTCAGCGCGCCACTGCCGCCGACACCGTCCGGGAGATCCACAAGGCGGTGCTTGCCGCGGTTGAGGGGGAGCTCACCGACGACGCCACGGCCGTGTGCCTGGCGGTCGGGTGAGCCGGAACCTACGATGGACAGCCAGCCGCGACCCCAGATCCCGGGTGACCTCGGCATCGTCGGTGTGGGCTCGATCGCCGAGGCGATCGTCACCGGCCTGTGCGCAGGCGAGGACGCCCCAGCCGCCATTCACCTGTCCCCACGGAACGCCCTGCGGGCGAGCCGGCTCGCCGCTCGCTACCCATCCGTTCACGTGGCCGAGAGCAATCAGGGCGTCGTCGACCGTGCCGAGGTCGTGCTTGTGTGCGTTCGACCGCAGGACGCGCCCGCCGCGGTCTCGGACCTGACCTTCCGGGAACCGCAGGCGGTGATCAGCGTCCTGGCAGGCGTCTCGATCTACACGCTCCGTGCCCTGGTCGCACCGGCGCGGGACGTCGTGCGCACGATCCCCCTCCCCGCCGTCGCCAGGCGCACCGGCCTCACCGCGATCCACCCAGGGCACGAGCTCGCCCGCGTGATCTTCGAGCCCCTCGGCGGGGTCATCGCCGTCGACGACGAGCGTGCGCTCGACGCGCTGTCCGCGTCCACCGCCACGATCGCCGCTCACCTGGCCTATCTGGACACGATCAGCCGCTGGCTCGCCGACCGGGGGATTCCCGCGGCGGATGCGGCGGCGTACGTCGCGGCGGTGTTCGGAGCCGAGGCGAGCGACTTCAGCGCTCAGGCCGACGAGTACGCGACCGCCGGCGGGATCAACGAGCAGTTCCTCGCCACCCTCCGCCGCGCGGGCACCTTCGACGTCGTCGAGCGCGCCCTCGACGACGTTGAAGATCGACTCAGCGGCGCGTGAGAGTCCGCGGGTTCAGTCGCTCCCCGGCTGCGCGAGTCGGCGCGCCAGCCAGGCGCTGAGCACCGTTCCGGTGACAGCCGCGCCGAGGACGCCCGGGAAGGCCACCGGGCGGAGGTGATCGCGCGCGAGCAGGCATGCGGCCGCGTCGAGGCCGTCGACCACGACCGAGGCCTCCAGCCAGCCGCGCGTGCTCGCGTCGCGGTCCAGGGCCAGGTGGAGCCCGAGGCCGAGCCCCAGATCGCGCGCGCCGACCATTCGTACGAAGAGGCCCGTCGCGCCGTCTGAGTCGCGGCCGGTCATCGTCCGCGCCACCAGGTCCGGCGCAAGCAGCGACACCACGCCGAAGGCGATGCGTCCGCGCGCCAGGGCAAACGCCAGATCCCGTTCCTCCATCGCGCGATCCTACGAGATCGCCAGACGGCGTTCGGGATGCGTGGATACTCCCGGCGTGGCCGATCCAGACCGACGCAAGCGGAGCCGCTCCGGGCAGCTCCTCGACGCGGTGGTCTGGGGCATCGCCCTGGGCGCGGCGTCGGGCGCGGTGCTGGGCCATGCGATCGACGGGGTCGGGGCCGCCGTCGGCGCCCTGGTCGGCGCGGCCGTGTACACGCCGGCCGAGGTGATCACCACGATGAGCAGAGGCGGCGCGGAGATCAAGCCGCTCTGGCAGCGCATCTTCAGCAGCGCGCTGCTGATGGCGCTGTTCGGCTGGGTGCTTGGTCTGATCTACGGCCCCGACGAGCCGCTCCTCACGGCGATCATCAGCGGCGCGTTCCTCGGCCTGCTCGGGCTGCGCCCGGTGAAGCTGGCCCTGGGGCTCCTGGTCGGCGTCGCCCTGGGCGTCCTGTTCCAGGCGCTCGACGCGGATGTCGAGTCCGCTCTGGTGGCGGCGGCGGTGGCGATCGTCTACCGAGTCGTCGCCGCGGTCGCCTACCGCGATCGGCCGCTGGTCCGCGTGATGGCCGAGGAGGTACCGGCCGGGGAGCTGCGCTACGTCGTGCCCTTCGAGGCGCGCTCGCGGTACGTGGGCGCCGACTACGTCGAGCAGCTCGCGAAGGTCCAGGGCGGGACGTTCCGCCGCAATCCGCCCGACGTGGGCATCCTGGCCTCGCTCGACAGCCTGAACGGGCCGACCTTCGACGCCGGTCGGGTGCACCCGCTGATCCGCGAGTTCTACGAGCACACCAGCCGCTTCAAGCTCTCGATCGTTCCCGAGTGGCGGCGCTGGATGAAGCCCGGCTACGAGGTCTTCAAGCTGCTGGTGGCGCAGCCGCTCGGGCAGGCCGCGATCCCGTCCAACATCGAAGAGGCCCAGCGAGGGATGGTCAGCACGATCGACACGATCTCGCTGGACGGAAACGACGAGATCGACATCCGGGGCTGGATCCGGACCTTCGCGGACTCGGGCAAGCCGATCTACGTCGGCATCTACACGAGCTTCCGGCACGAGGACCGCGGCTATGTGAGCGTCGGCTTCCCGATCCCCAGCGCCAACTTCACGGCCACCCTCCTCCCCCAGAACGTCGGGGAGCACGACTTCGAGCTGACGTCGCGAAGCGACCTCGCGTTTCCGGGGCACTACCTGAGCTCCGTCGACAGCGAGCGCGACGCTCTGACCGTACTCAAGCTGCTCTATTTCCAGGAACGCATCCTCGTCTACGTCGCCGAGGGCGAGCTGAAGACGGACCACAGCTTCTACCTGGCCGGGCAGCGGTTCCTCACGCTGCGCTACGAGATCGAGCGCCTGACGTAGGCGAGCGATACGATCGCGCCGTGGCGCTTCGAGCTGGGAGGCATACGGTCGGCCCCGACGGCGGGTCCATGCAGGTCCGCACGTACCGAGAGGGCATCGCGCAGAAGGTCGGCCACGACCTGATCATCGACGTCGGGCAGTGGCAGGCGGTGGTCGAGGTCGGCGAGGACGGGACGCTTTCCGCCGTCGAGCTCGACGCGGAGCCTGGCTCCCTGCAGGTGCGCGAGGGGCTGCGCGGCATCAAGCCGCTCACCGACAAGGACCGCGCCGACATCCGCAAGACCATCACCGAGAAGATCCTCGGAGGGCGGCCCATCGCCTTCCGCTCGACCGCGGTCGACCCGGGCGACGGTGCGCTGACCGTGCGCGGCGAGCTCGAGCTCGGCGGTACGAAGCGGGAGGCGAGCTTCCAGCTCACCGCGGCGGCCGATGGGCGCGTGACCGGCACGCTGCCCGTGACCCAGACCGAGTGGGGCATCAAGCCCTACCGCGGGATGATGGGCGCGCTCAAGGTGCGCGACACCATTGAGGTCGTAGTCGACGTGCCGCTGCCATCGGACTAGCGCTCTGCCACCCAGGGCAGGTGGAAGTGGCGATGTGCCTCATGCTCAGGCGCGACCGCGGCGTCGCTCGCGCGCACGAACGCCCACGTCAGGACCGTGCCGACCGCGCACACACCCGCGAGCAGCCACATCGAGCCAGACAAGGCTGAGGTGAAGGCCGCCGGTTCCGCCTCGCCCGCGTGCCGGTCTTCGTCGAGCGTGGCCTGGAAGACGGCCCCCGCCGCCGCGAGCGTGAGCGCGCCCGCCAGGACGCGGTTCATCGCGAGCACGCCGGCCGCGATCCCGGCCTTCGCCTTCGGCATCGCCGTCATCGCCGCGGTCGACATCGGCGCGTAGACGCAGCCGAGCGCGATCCCGAAGAGCAGGTAGCCGGGGAAGAGCAGGCCGTAGTCCGTGGACGCGTCGACCTGCGCGAGCACGACCAGTCCCGCGGTGCCGAGCGCCATGCCGAAGGTCATCAGCGGGCGGACCCCGAAGCGGGCGCTGAGGCGTCCGCCCAGCGGGGAGATCGCGATCATCGGCGCGGTCACCGGCAGGATCAGCAAGCCCGCCTCGAGCGCGCTGTGGCCGAGGTCGATCTGCAGGTATTGCGGCTGCAGGAACATCACCGCCCAGTAGCACCCCACGAGGCAGAAGCCGGCGGCGCTGGCTCCGAAATAGGGTCCGTTGCGGAACAGGTCGAACTCGACGATCGGCCACCGGACGTGGTGCTCGATGAACCAGAACGCGATGAGGAGCACCAGGCCGAGCGCGAAGACGCCGACGGTTGCGACCGAGGTCCATCCCCACGCGTCGCCCTCCACGAGGGCGATCACGATCGCCGCCATCCCGCCGCCGACCGTGACCACACCGGGGAAGTCGATCCGGCGCGGCGCGGTGTCGTCGCGCTGCTCGGCGGTCGACCCGAGCACGAGCACCAGGCCGAGCAGGCAAAACGGCAGGTTGAGCCAGAACAGCCAGCGCCAGCTGACCGCTTCCACCAGGCCGCCGCCTACGAGCGGTCCCACACCCAACGCCAGCGCCGACACGCCCGCCCAGATACCGAGGGCGCGGGCGCGCTCGGCGTCCGGGAAGACGGTCGAGACGATCGCCAGCGACAGCCCCAGCAGCGCCGAGCCGCCCAGGCCCTGCAGCACGCGCCCCGCGATCAGCGTCTCCTCCGTGTCCGAGATCGCCGCAACCACCGACCCCGCCGCGAACAGCAGCATGCCGATCACGAACACCCGCCGGCGCCCGAGGATGTCGCCAAGGCCCCCCGCGCTGACCACGAACGCGGCCAGCACCAGCAGGTACCCGTTCATGACCCACTGGAGGCCGGCGGTGGTGGCGTCCAGGTCGCGGGCGATGTCCGGGAGCGCGACGTTGATCACCGTCGAGTCGAGCATCAGCACGAACAGCCCCATGCAGGTGCCGGCGAGAGTCCACCAGCGGCGGTTCGCTTCGGTGACGCCCGGCAGCACGCTCAGTCGAGCATCGTCAGATCGAGCTGGTTGAGGCGCTCGGGGTCGGCAAACACGTCCATCTCCACGATCCTCCGGTCTCGGATCGTGAAGCCCGCGATCGAGAACGGCTGTCCGCCTCGGAGGGTGACCGTGCCGACCGCGCCGTTCACGAGCGCCGGCCGCACATCGATGTCGAGGCGCGAGAACCTGGATGCCTGCCGGGCCACCTTGTCCGCTCCGCGGACGATCCTCGCCGAGCCGATGGCCACGGCGCCCGTGTCGGCCCTGAGCACCACGTCCGGGTCCAGCACCTTGAGGAGCCCCTCGAAGTCGCCCTCGCGCGCGGCCGCGAGGAAGGCGTCCACGACCTCGCGCTGGGTGTCGAGGTCGGCGTCGGGGATCGCTCGCTCGCCCTGCACGCGGCGGCGGGCCCGGCTCGCGAGCTGGCGCGCCGCCTCGGGCGAGCGGTCCACGATCGGCGCGATCTCGTCGAACGGCACCCCGAACATGTCGTGCAGGACGAACGCGAGTCGCTCGGCCGGGTTCAGCGTCTCGAGCACCACGAGCAGCGCCAGACCGACGGAGTCGGACAGGAGCGCCTCGTGCTCGGGGTTGGTGCCGTCGGCGCGATCCACGATCGGCTCCGGCATGCGCGCGTCGAGCGGCTCCTCGGGCCGCGACCGGCGCGAGCGCAGGACGTTCAGCGACACGCGCGCGACGACGGTCGTCAGCCATCCGCCGAGGTTCTCCACCTCGTCGGAGTCGACCCGGTTGAGGCGCAGCCACGTCTCCTGGACGGCGTCGTCGGCCTCGCTCAGCGATCCGAGCATGCGGTAGGCCACCGCGCGGAGCCGGGTGCGGTGCTCCTCGAACTGCTGCGCCAGAAACTCCTGCTCATCCATCGGTCACATCCGATCGTCGGGGTGGGTCATAGCAGTAGACCCGCGCGATGTGCGCGATGTGACCAAAGGAGGGCCACGATGCGGGCCTCGCCCGACGCCGAAACGTACGACGAGCTCACGGGGCCGGACCTCGATCCTGCGCGCTGGAGCCCGGCGCGCATGCCGCTCCCCACCGGCGGCGAGCACATCCCGCTGGACCCCAACGCCGAGCTGGCCGTCGCCGATGGCGAGGTGCGGGTGACGATCCCGCGCTTCTCGCTGTCGCACGACCAGTTTCAGGCCGTCGACAGCCCCAAGTACCTCGTCTACTCGACGCTCGACTTCGAAGTGCCGCCGGATGGGCCCCTGACGTTCGCCGTCGACCTCGCCGTCGAGAACATCGGCGGGGAGCCGGAGGACTACCGGCGGGGGATGGCCGCGTTCCACGTCTTCGACCTGGAGGTGACCCAGCGCGTGTTCGCCGTCTGCGGCACCTCAACCCGTGTGTTGGCGCTGCACGAGCAGCTCGGCTTCGGCAGCGGCGGAGCGGGCGAGCCCTTCTACCACGTGGTCGAGTCGCCGTACGAGGACTTCGACGACGACTTCACCCGGCTGCGCGCGTGCGAGGTCACGCTCGACCGGAGCACCTCCACCGCGGCCTGGCGCGTCGACGGCCACACCGTGTACGAGGTCCCCGGGACGGTGATCCCCGAACGCGCTCGCCTCGGGTTCGGGATCTGGACGATGCTGCCGATCCGCGACGGTCGCAGCCGCTCGCTCGACGGGCAGGGCCTGAGCGCGCGGTGGCGCCGGTTCCGGGTGGGCGGGGATACTTAGCCGGCTTGTCCGCCCAGCACGTCGAGGTCGTCCGTCGCGCCTTCGCCGCCTTCGCCCGCGGCGACCTCGACACCTTTCAGCTGGCCCTTGCCCCGGGCGTCGAGTGGACCACCGGCGCCGACGAGCCCGACCAGCGGACCTATCGCGGCGCCGAGGGGATCGCGGTCCTTGCCGCCGAGCACGGGGGCCCCTGGGAGGACCGGTTCGACGACGTCACCGAGTTCGAGGAGCTCGTCGATCTCGGCGACTGGGTGGTGGTCCCGTGGGTCGCGCGTGTGCGCGGGAGGGGGAGCGGCATCCCGATGGAGATCCACGAGACCTACGCAGTCCGGGTCGAGGGTGGGCTGATCGTTCGCGTCGACGAGTACCGCACCAAGCAGGAGGCGCTGGACGCGCTGGCCGCCGGCCCCTGATCCGCTAACATTCATCCTCTAGGGTGAATATCGTCAACGAGCTCGAGAAGGAGCCATGCAACTCCCACCGATCGTCAACGAGCAGGAGTGGCAACAGGCGCGCGACGCCCTGCTGGTGAAGGAGAAGAACTTCACCCACGCCCGCGACGCGCTGGCGGCCGAGCGCCGTCGAATGCCGCGGATGCCGGTCGAGAAGGACTACGAGTTCGAGGGGCCGGACGGGCGGGTCAGCCTGCTCGACATGTTCAAGGGCCGCAAGCAGCTGATCGTCTACCGCTTCTTCTACGAGCCCAGCGTCGAGGGCTGGCCGGAGAAGGCCTGCCCCGGCTGCTCGATGATGGCCGACCAGCGCAGTCATCTCGCGCACCTGAACGCGCGCGACACGATGTTCGCGCACGCCTCGCGGGCTCCCCAGGCGGACATCCAGCGGCTGCAGGCGAAGATGGGCTGGGAGCAGATCCCCTGGTACACGATCCTCGACGACTTCGACAAGGACTTCGGCGTCGACGAGTGGCACGCGACCAACGTCTTCCTGCGGGTGGGTGACCGGATCTACCGCACCTACACCATCGACGGGCGCGGCGACGAGGCGCTCGGCAGCACGTTCAGCTACCTCGACATCACGCCGCTCGGCCGCCAGGAGACGTTCGAGGACTCGCCCGAGGGCTACCCGCAGGACCCGCCCGGCGGCGACTCCTGGTGGCGGCGCCACGACGAGTACGAGGCGGACCCGCCCCCGCTGCCGCTCGACGACGAGACGCTGATCGCCGCCGACGACCGCGTGCGGGAGGCCGGCGGGAACGCGGCATGACAACCGCGACGCTGGACCGCGTGTTCGCCGCGGTCTCCGATCCGACGCGCCGCGCGATCCTCGCGCGGCTCGCAGACTCGGACGCTCGCGTCACGGACCTGGCCGGCGACTTCCCGATCTCGCTCAACTCGACCTCGAAGCACATTCGCGTGCTCGAGGGCGCGGGTCTGGTGCACCGCGAGGTCCGTGGGCGCGAGCACATCCTCAGCCTCGAGGCGGAGCCGCTCGCGGAGGCGGCCGACTGGATCGAGCACTACCGGCGCTTCTGGAGCGACCAGCTCGCCTCGCTCGACCGCTTCGTGACCGCCCGCGAGGCCGCGAAGGAGCCGAAGTGAGCGGCGACGACTTCAGCCTGACCGTGCGGCGCGAGATCGCCGCCCCGGCCGAGGCGCTCTTCGACGCCTGGCTCGACGCCGAGAGCCTCGGCACCTGGCTGCGACCGCGGGTGGTCAGCGAGACCCGGGCCGAGACCGATCCGCGCGAGGGCGGCGGGTTCCGGATCGTCATGACCGAGGACGGAGACGACCTGCTCCACCAGGGGACCTACCGGGAGATCGACCGGCCCAACCGGCTCGTCTTCACCTGGTCGTCGGCCTCGACCGACCACCGGGACTCCGTCGTCACGGTCACCTTCGAGCGGCTGGAGAGCGGCTCGACGATGGTCGAGATCCGCCAGGTCGGGCTACCCGACGAGGAGGCCCGAGCCGGCCACACCGAGGGCTGGTCCGACATCCTCGCCGAGCTCGAGCGCCAGTACGCCTAGGACCTCGACCAGCGCAGCAAGCCGAGCGAGCGACTCGCGCCAGCCGAGCTCGTTGTCGGCGGGCGAGACGCCGTCGGGCAGCCCGTCATGGGTGGCGACGAGCTCGGTGCCGCCGGGTGCGTCGGAGAGCCGGATGGTGATGAGTCATCTCGCCTTGCAACGCGGGATCGTCGGTCTCGAACTCGTCGGCCTCGACGACCAGCTCGTTGGGGACGAGGGTGACGAAGCGGCCGCGGTAGGTGTCGGTGTGGCCGTGGGTCTTGCCGGTGCGATCGGGGGCCTCGTAGGTCAACGAGACGCGGATCGCGCCGCCCTCGCGGGCGTCGAACTCGTGGACCTCGGCGGTCATGCCGGCGGGGACCCGCCAACGGGCGACGGCGGCGGGATCGAGGAGCGCTTTGTAGATGCGGTCCCTCGGCGCGTCGATGAGCTGGGTGATGCGCGTGGAGGCGATGCGGGGGACGCTAGTCGCAGGCGCTCGCGGTTGGGCACAGGGCCCAGCCGGGTGGGCGCGGGTCCTGTCCGACAAATTTGCCTTTCGCACGCCTTCGCTGGCGCTCGGCGCACGAAAGTGTGCTTTGTCGGCCACCCGCGCGTGGGGCGGTTGGGGGGCACCCTCTGGCTGGACTGTCGCTTCCACGCGGAAGCAGTAGCCACCGTCCCGCTTTCCGAGGCGGGCTCGCGCCTAGGGTTTCGGCCCGCGCTACCACTCGACACCAGCGTGCGTGACAGTCATTTCGCGACGAGGGTTCAGGTGCCACGCGAACGTCGCGACGCACCGGGCGGCCGGCTCAGAAAGCCAAGCGGGTCGAGGCGCGATAGTTGTTCCGCGGTCGCGCGTTGCCTCGTGCATGACGACGCGCTCCGAGCTGCCGAGATGCCAGCCGAGGAGTACCGCGAGCGACCACGGCCCGGCGAGGTAGAGGTGCGTCTCATGGAGCGCTCAAGTCATGCCGCGCCTCGACGATCGACTCCGCGATCCATCTGGCGACGGCGTTGGCCTCGTCAGCGCGCACCGACTCGTTCGAGGGGCCGCCGGGCGGCACGATCCGCAGCGTGCCGGCGGCCTCGAGTCCCGTGCGGTGACGAGCCACCGCCGGCGCGGTGTCGTGAGTGGCGTCGACCCGGACGACGACCGGCAGGCCGCGAGCCGGCGTGCCACCTTCGCGCGCGCTGTTCCACCCATGATCGTTGCCGGCGACCTTGGCCGTCTCGGCCGAGAACGAACTCGTGGTTCCAGCTCGAGCGTCCAGCCACTGGGCTGGCGAAACTCGTAGCCCAGGACGAGCGCCGCCGACAGGTGCATCTTGCCGCTGATCGTCAGCCGCGGCGTCTTGTTCTGCGCCTCCAGGGCCTCATGCAGGTCGGTCAGGGCCGGCTGGAGGTGCTAGATCGCACCAAGGGTCCCCCGGGAAAGAAGATTGCCCGATGTTTGATCCGACCGCTTGATCCGGACACGATCGAGCCATCGCTCAGTGCCAGGTCGGCTTGGCGTCGAGATCCTTGGCACGCTTGCCCGTCGGGCGCCACGGAGCTCGGAGATCGCTCGATCTGCTCCAGGGCAGCGGTCCATAGGTGTTGACCTCAAGCGCCAGCGGCCCGGCCGGCAGCGCCTCCAGGCAGCTCGCCGGGATCTCAGCCGCGGCGATGCGCAGCTTGGTGCCCACTTCCCCCTCGCGCACCTCCGTCCCCAGGGTCGTCTTGAGCCGCGCCGCTGGCGTGGTCTCGAGCGCCGTGGTCGCCTCGGAGACGGGGATCCGGAGGAAGGTGGCCCCGCAGAAGAAGCTCTTGTCCGCGGCGGCCCGGCGGTCCATCGCGGGCAGCTCATGCTCATGGATGACATCGCCGGCCCCGCGGCTTGTCACCGCCTCCCTCGAGCAGACGAACTCGAAGCCCGAGCAGTCCTTCTCGATCGCCGCCTCGAACCGCTCGCCAAGATCGGCGCTACGGCGCATATCGCGCCGATCACGCCAGACGGGGACACCTCGCAGGCGGAGCGCACATCCAACTCGTCCGCTTCGTCGAGATTCGCCCACCTGTAGCTGAGGAAGACCGGCCGTGCGCACATGGTTGATATTGCCCCACGGCGGAGACGGAGGCCCGGCTCCTTGGGACTAGCTGGGCGTCGCTTGCTGTGCGACCGGCGTTCTTTCGGGAGAGACCCTGCGGCGATCACGCGGAGCTTCCTCAGCTTGCGCGTGGCCACCTGCCCGGGCGTCGAGGCGATATCCGCCTCGCGCTCGCCGGGCGATGACAAGGACGGGATGGGCGCAGCCGGCCGCGCGGTCGGCGGCGAGCACCTTCATGGTCTCGATGTCGGTCTCGCTCGGGCCCACGTCGGAAGGATGCGAGTGCCAGTCGCCGAGGTCGCCGAGCCGCTTGTCGTACTGAGCGGGCGGCATCGACAACCGTGGGCGCGCGTCCTGGGCAGCACGTAGTGCGCCCGCCCCCTGATTCTCCGGGAACGACGACGGCCTCGACGACCCAGGGTCGATCTCGCTCGGTGTAGACGCCGAGGAAGACCCCTCGGTCTCGTTCGGGTGGGCGGCGGCGGCGGCACTCTGGATGGTGGCCGTGGCCTTCTCGCTGATCCAGATCCGCGGTCGGCGGACGCTAGGCACTCGTTAGCCGTCCTACTCGGTCGAAGGGCGCCTCCTCGAGCGGCCGGTAGATATCGGTGATCTCGTCCGGAAGCGACCGCCGCCCGGCACGAGCATCGGCAACCTCGGCCGCCGCGCCGAGCAGGCCACGAGCCGCGTGGCGAGGACCTCACCGGGCGAGCATCGGCCTCGAGCTGCACTTCCTCGTCGGCCGGATCGTGGGGAATCGTCGGGTAACGCCCGGGGTCGTCGCGCTCGGCCAGGAAGGCGTCTCCGGGCGCTTGGCGCTGGACGCGCAGTGAGGTGCCCCTGACGGTAGAGCGTCACAGCTGAGCATGGTCATTTCCTCGAGCTCCGCAAGGACGGCGGGCTGGTCGGCAAACCCGTGATCCCAGTCGCGTCGATGACGAGGTCTTGATCGGCCACTAGTTTTCGCAAGCGCTCGGGGTCCCACCGGTGACTCCGTGCAGGTCTCGACGGTCGTCCATCGAGCATCTTGCTAGACCAGCACGGCGACCACCTCTACCTTCGGCACGCCGATGAGAGCCGCCGGAGCGGCGTGACGGACGACGTTTCCCGGCCCGCAGTCACTACCCTTATCGACGAGAGCAAGCGAGCCGACGCCGGATTCAGCGATTCGGCAGGGCGAGTTGCTAGACCCGAGAGCCGGCACGAAGACGGTGACACCGGCAGATCCTGCATCGCCATCGGCCTCCTCTCCGGCGCGAAGTAGGAGCGTCTGCCGATCGGTCAGGGCAAGCTCGATGCTGCGACCGCGGACCTGGTTGCCGCTCATCTGGTCGAGCAAGACGGACCGGCCCATTCCGATTTCTTCCAGCAGGATGAGGAAGACGGAAACGGCGCTGGCGCTTCTTGTCCTTGGCGACGGCTGCCGATCCAGCTATTGAGCCGGTTCTGCTGGCCCTCGGTCAGGAGAGCTTTCAGCGATCAAGATCGGTCGAGCGGCGCCTGGATCGTGTCGCGGATGAGAACCAGTTGCCACGGAGCTTCACGCGGCATCCGGTCTGGGGTGATCTTCGAGGAGAGCCTGACGGCGCAGCGCCCCCACACGTCCCAGCCTCCCGTCCTGAAGGTTCAAAAATCGAGCCGGAAAGGAGCCGCGAACTCGATCGTAGCGATGGCGTCGAAACCGGGTAGGAAGATCTCTAGGCATTTGTTGGCGTCCATGGTGGTGTCGGCATTCCGGGGAAGGCCACCCTGCGTCTTGCACCAGACTCCTCGATCCGCGGTGGTCTGCAGCCGACCAGGGTCATCCAGGCACGGGAACCGTCAGCGGCCAGAGGCACACGTGGCCGAGGCGATTCACGTGCTCGATGGCGTCCATGCCTAGCACCTCCGGGCTCGGGATGAAGATAAGGCCACCCGTCCTCGAATGCGGATAGAGTCATCTCGTCGCTGGTCGTGATGCCCGCAGAGGCTTCGGCGATCGGGCCGGTGCAGGTGCGCCGCGGTAGCTTGGTCGTGGAACCGGCGCTCGTCCAGCTCGTCCCGGAAGCGATAGATAGGACGCCGGATGGAGAGCGTCTCTACCTGAAGCGAAGCCACCGGGCTCCCTGGATCCACCGACCGACGGCACGCGGAGGCCACGGGGCAGCTTGCGACCATGCTCGTCGCGACCGGAGAGAGCTCGGGAAGCGCCAACGCCTTTTTGTTCTTCTTCAAGGATCTCGCACCAGAGGGCTGCGGCCTTGACGATGTCGTCGGTGTCGACGGCCTGGCGGGCCTTCACCACCAGGTCGGCGAAGACACGAGCCGGCCTCGGCCCCGGTCCTGTTCGCGCATCCGGGCTTCGGGCTTGTAGTAGCAGCTCGAGCACCGGATCGATGCGGCGGCTGACCGAGCTACTGCGAGCTGGGTGGCCGAGCGAGTGGAACAAGTCGGCGAAGAATCTCCGCGGACGAGTTTGCGGCGGCGACCTCGCCGCGCTCGAAGGCCGGTAGGTGATGACCTCGAAGTGGAAGCCGACGGCTTGGCCTTGCCCCGGTGATGACTGCGGGCCTGGCGAACGAGTGTGACAGTCGGCACGTGGGCACCCTGCCCGTCGACCTTGAGGGTCTTGTTCATCTTCTCGGTCAGCTTCTCGAGCACTTCAGGATCAGTCTGGAACCCAGCGCTTTGTCGTCACCCTCGTCCCAAGTGGCGGTGTCGCGCCGGGGATCGCCCAACGGCTCCCCCACTTCGCCGCCGGGACGACATGAATCGAGAACTGGGAGCCCTGGGTGTTGAAGCTGATCTTGACCGAGCGGTTCTGGGGCTGGCGCGGTCGCCGTAGGCGGCGACGAGGATGCGGCATGTGTGCTCATAGATGGTGCGCGGGTCGGTCGACCCGACGCTGAGCCGGGGCAGCTTTGTGAAGACATCGACATCCTTGCCGGGCCGGATCCGTGTGCCGAGCGTAGGACCCGATCAGGGGCGTCTCGACGCCAGCCGCAGAGGTCGCGTCGGCCTCGAGGAACTCGCGGATCTCGGTGTGAGCCACGATCGTAGTCACGGAATATGTCCTTGATGTCGATCACCGACAAGGCCGACCTGAACTGGGGGCCCAAGGATGCATCTACGCCAACGATAAGAAGCCGAGCGACGGACTTCACCCCTTTCGCCAACCAGGAGCTAGAGCGTGAGCGCAACTGCACGTCCGTAAGGCGCAACGAGATGCCGCGGTCGCGCGGGTAGTCGTCCTTCTCGAGGCATCCGACACGATCGGCGAAGAGGACGATGCACCTTCCACCCTGCGACTGGGCCGACGCGAAGACGAACCAGTCGACCGGGTGGTCCGCGTAGTCACGGAAGACGTTGCGCAGGTGCTCGGTCACGATCTGCGTCGGCACGTACTCGACGTGCCCGGCGCCGTCGCGCTCGACCGGCCGGCTCAGCTCCTCAGCGAAGCCACGCAGAAAGCGGATCAGCGCCCGCGAGTCGCGTCTGGCCTCGTCGAAAAGGCTCGGGACCTCGGGCAGGTCGTGCAGATCCACGACAAAGAGATCCTCGACCGGCTCGAAGCACCCGATCGTGGCCACGTCGTCGTCTGGCCGGCGACCTCGGTGACGGCGGTGTCGGGCTCGAAGGCGCCGTGGGAACATCGGGATCCCAGGCCGGGCTAATCCGGTTCGAGCGGGCTCGCTCACGAGGGGGCTGCCGAGGTCCCAGGCTGAGGCGTAGGTTTTACCCACGGCGCTGGTGCGCACGCGATACAGCGGTCTGCCGGCATGCACCTTGCGGATAAGACCTTGTTCGAGGATGAGGCGTCCGATCTCCTGGAGAGCATCTGCCCGCCGCGGCGTTCGTCGCGGCCGTGCATGAAGCGCTCATGCTCGAGCTTGCCGTTGGCGGCGAGCCAGAGAAAGACGTGGCGGGCCTGGTACTTGACCGTCTCGACGAAGTGGTCCCAGTCGTCGCCGAGCTGGTCGTCGAAGGAAACCGCGTAGTAGTCCCACTGGCAGCACTGCATGTGGTTGCCCACGGCCATCGCCGCGTAGCGGAACGCTCCCGTTCCCAACGGGTCGTCGAAGGTCTCCAGGAGATCCTCGGTGTCGTAGGTCGTCCCGACCCACTGCGCCGTCGGCCCAGCCCGGTTCGTCTTCTGGCTGGACCCACTCGACGCCGAGGGCCGCGCGCACAAAGTCGATCACATCGTCGGCGTCGACAACGATGTCGTCCTCGCTCGAGCGCACGCAGTAAGTCGCACGCCTTCTCGACCACTCCGTCGTTGATGTAGGCCTTGATGTACGGGTCGTCAACGCACCGCGCGCAGACGTAGGTGCCGAGCATCTTGAAGTGACGAGCCAATTCGGCCGTCTGCTGTTCCTTCGCCATGCCCACGGCCACAAACGATAGGCGAGCGCCGGCCGCGACGGAGCCTCGCTCTCGGGGCGCCCGCCTGGGCTAACTCGGCGCCGACCAAACGTCGATCACGGCCGCCGCTTCCGGCCTGCCCGTAACGCTCTGGCAACTCGGCCATCGTCGTCGCCGCCGGGACTCTGGGTCAGCGCTGCAGGGCAGCGAGCGGGAGCTGGGGATCGGCGAGACGGACGCCACGGGTATCGCGGAAAGAAGCGCGCGTGCCAGTGGACGGCCATGGCCTCATAGCGAGCAGCCTCGGTCTCCTGGTGCAGCAGAGCGCAGCGCGTATGGCAGCTCGACCCACTCAACTCGCTGACCGCCGCGGGCGGTCAGCGAGTTACCGCCGTCGAGGGCACGGCGAAAGCGGTGTGTAGGCACTGCCTTCGCTGGTCACTGGCCACCGGTAGCGCCCACAGGTCCGCTCAACAGCTCAAAGTGGCCGGTGATGCTGCACGCGGCCCAGACGACGTAGACCGTTCGCAAGATCCGGTGGGCTACGCCGCTCCCCCTTTGCGCGATGAGCGGCGCCGGGGTCGATCAGAGACGAAGCGAGGCGCTGACCGGGATCATAGGCGCGCGGCGGGCGTGGACGGTCTCGATGATCTCCGCGTTGTCGATGCCTTGGAGGTAGACCGAGGTGATGCCGAGGTTGCTGTGGCCGAGCTGGCGTTGGATGACGACCAGCGGCACGCCTTCGTGGGCCATCTCGACGGCGTGGGCGTGGCGCAGCTGATGCGGCGCGAACCGTCGGCGCACGCCAGCCGTCGCGGCGTGCGCCGAAGCTCGGCACGAGCGGCGGCGGTCGACCAGTGCGACCACGCGTCGAGCCGTTGATGACGCAGAGCAGCGGGCCGACCGGCAGCGCGACGCGCAGCTCGAGCCACGGCTGAAGCTCGTCCCAGCCCCACGCCGTCCATGCCGACCTCGCGGCGGCGTCCGCCCTTGCCGCGCCGCACGAGCACGCGCGCCGCGCGGTGATCGAGATCGGCCTCTGTGAGCGCCAGCGCCTCCTGGATGCGCAGGCCGGCGCGCCAGAGGATCACGATCAGCGCGCGCAGCCGTCGGCCGTGCGCGTATCGCCGGCGGCGCGCATGACCGCGACGATCTCCTCGACGTCGGCGGATCGGCCGGGTAGCGCAGACCCTTGTTCCGCGGCGGTCGGCCGGCGTGGAAGCCGGGCATGGTCGCCGGCGAGCGGCGACGACCGGCGCGATCGAGCAGCAACTCGGACATGGCCCCTCCTCGGGTTCGGAGAACGAGACCGAGCATCCACCGAGAGCGGCCGTTTAGTGACGAAGCAGGAGCGAGAAGGAACTCGTAAGGCTGAGCGGCGGCTACCGCCACTATCCAAAAGGGCTACTCCGAGAGCCCTACGGCTTCGAGGGCTTCGGTGCGACTGTTGTCTTCGTCCATCCGGGTAATGACTCCGTCGCGCACCGTGGCGATAGAAAACACCTGCGCCGTGATCTCGATGCCGCTGTCCTTGGCCTTCAGCGTGCAATCGACTACAGCAAGCACGCGGTCGTCAGGAGGCCTGGTTACGGCCTTCACGCATGGTGTAGTGTTCGACGGCTTCCGAGAGCCAGTACAGCCCTGAGCGATGCGAGGTAACTTCGGAAGCTGATCCCCGCGAAGGCGGTATTCCACTCCACGTCCGGATCCAGGTAGCGGAACACCTCCGGTCCTCCGGTGCGAAGTTTCCCCTTCTCCATCGGCTGCCGCTCCCGGGCATGGGTCGCTCCAGTGAGCGGCAATTGCTTTCTCGAGCGCCTCGACGTATCGGCGCACGACCTCCGCGTTCTCCTGCGACATCGGCCGCCAGTATCCAGCGAAAGACTGCGCCTTCAATGCGAGGGAGCAGTCCGAGCGCGATGTCACTTAGCGCGAGGAGCGACGATCGGATGCGCGGCCACAGCCGCGATCACTGCCGCTGCTGGTCACGAGCTCGGCGAGCTTGTACGAGCGACTCCGTCCAGCCGTCCCGGTGCAGCGCGCGTCGCGCCTCGGTCTTGAACGCCCCTGGCGTAGTTGGACCCGGGTCGAGTTGTCGGTCGCTTCGAACTCGAGCCGCGCCACAGTCGCCTCATCGTCCGGGTCGGCAGACTCCAGGTGAAGAGTGAAGGCAGGGCGCGAGCGGGGTGTCGAATCTCGCTGAAATGTCCCGTCAGCTGGGGGGGCAACGGACCGACGGGCGGCTGCATCTCGATGCCGGTAGGTTCCACCAACGCGCCGGAGCAAAGTGGATTCTCGATGCTGGAACCCTCTCGGCCCGCCGCTCGCAAGCAGGGCGGCGCCTGCGGAGGACTCGATACGACGCACGCGGCACCGGAAGCAGCTCGGGTCGGCTCCATCGAAAGCCCGCTCGCCGTGCACGCGGCAACCTACGCCACGGTGGAGCCGCGCGATCAGGGCGCGAGCCGCAGCGCGGCGCCTGGTCCGGCGCTCGGCGATGTAAATCTCGGACATCGTGCTGAGCACGGAGTACGTCAAAGTCAACTTGGCTACGACCGCATGCGCCGAGAGCGATCGACGCAGCCACACGGCCGGTGCGGCAAAAGATGCCGCGGGAACTGCAGGAGCAAGTACATGCGAGTCACCTTCCTTGGGAAGGCGCCACGGTGCCGACGCCGTCTGGTTCGGCCTGATCGACAACCGCGCTTCGTGGCACGCGCCGAGGACGCGGCAAAGGTACCGCGAATCTGTGAGGTCCGCGGGCACGTGTGTATCTGCGACATGCGCGGCGAGCCGATCGCCTCGGCGTCGAGGAGACGGCCCGGATCTGACGTTGAGGAGGAGTGCGAGCTGCTGGAGGCAGCGCTTGGGCATCATTACGGCCGAACGCGACGTATCTACAGCCAAGGTGACGTCACCAGGTGCGGCATGATCTCCCTGAGCTCGCTCCGGCGGGGCGCCCACCTGCCTGACCATCGGTGGCAGCCCACGACTCAGTGCGTAGCCCGTACATGGAAGCGATACGGCCTGCGACGCGGAACACCTGTTCTCAAACAGTGAGCGCGCCATGAAGCGGGATTCAGGCTCGGCCTCGACACGGAGAGCGACGACAGCAGGAACTTGACACACTACTTGTACGCGATCACGGCGCTGATCGGACCGGCGGATCGCGACGTCTGTCTTGGAACCAGCCTATTCACCAGCGAGCGAAGTCGCTGCCCATGAAGTCGAACACGTCGCCGAACTCGATCGGCATGTTGACGACATCGAGCAGCCCGAACATTCTCGCGGCAGCTTCGTCGTCGATGTTAATGTTCTCGATTGCGATGAAAGCGCGCCTCCGGCGGCGCGTCGTAGGCGGCCCTGAGCAATGGTTCTGCTTCTCGGGTTCGTCGTGGAGGATGAACCATCATGATGATGTACCACTTCGGTACGGGGTAGACGAAGAAGTCATCACCTGCGCTGACGCGTCGCTTAGCAAGCGGCTTCGAATCGTTCGAGCGGCGATTAGCTGGAAACCGGTCGGTCGATAGTTGGTTCAGGTGATGTCGAGGTAGCGATTCGCGACGATGATCGAGAAGCTGACCAGTGTCGCCCCGCCCACGTCGCACAGCGTCTCGTTGCTCAAGAAGTGGAAGCTCTCCCCGCCCAGCGCCATGAAAGCAGCCACAGAGAGTCCGCCCGTCCGTTCATGAACTGCTCGCCTGGCCTCGTCGGCTCTCAGCTCCTCGACGTCGGCTTACCGTCTGCTTGATCTCGTTCTGGGGCTCCAGTCTGCGAGGCGTCGGGTGCGAACAGCCCCCAGAATACGGTACGGAGCCGCGACTTGGCCATCTCGAGGATCCCGCCGACATAGGCCGGGCTCGCCTTGTCCAGAAACGCGGCGCCCGCCTCGGTATTCGGTGGCGCGCATCGCTCCTTTCACCCTCGCGATCGAGCAGCTCGAGCGCGACAAGCGCATGGGGGAAGTCTGGGATCGCGCGAGCATCCAAACCGAGCCCTCGGCGATCTCCGGACCCGTCATCGATTCGCTTCCCAGCCGGGTGAAGAGCTCGAGCTGAAAGCGACAGGAGAGTCTTCGAGCCCCAGAACCCCATACCGACCTGCAAGATGTGTGAAGGGTCGACTTGCGCGGACATCTTTTCTCCGTCCTCAGGTTCCCGTTTGGCACTTCGCCGCCGGGAGAGTATCCAAGTGGTGCCCCGGTATGACAAGCGGAACGCCCACTCGCTGGCGTCAAGGCAGCTAGGTCGCTTTGCAGCGACGTGGTATCTCAGTGCGCATCGCTGAACGAACCACCGACTGACCTAATACGACCATTCATCGCCGAGCCCGCCCACGCTGAGACCGCGCCTCTTTGATGCGCGCCGCCGGTATCAGCGAGTACGGCGGTGCTGTCGGGCGGATCGATCTCCAGGATACGCGCCCCCTCGCGGACGACGAGGTCCTGATGGAAATCCGGGCCGCGGGCGTCGGTGATTGGGAGGAGTGCGTCCGGACGGGCGAGTGGGACGTCGGCCGCCCCCTCCGATGGCGCTTGGCGTCGAGGCCACCGGGATCATCACGGCGATCGAGAGATTCCGTCGAGGACTGGGAGCCGGGCGATGAGGCGCTGAGCCACCCCCTCCCGCTGCGGGATCAGGGAACCTGGGCGCCCTTCCTGATCGCCTAGGGCGACGGTACTCGCGCGAAAGCCCGCCGCCCTCTCGTGGGAGGCCGCTGCAGCGTTCCCCGTTCCGGCCCTGACCGCCACGCAGGTGATCGAAGGAGCCCTGGCGGTGCACCCTGGCGATCTTGTCCTCGTCAATGGCGGGAGCGGGGTGACCGGCACGCTGCTCGTTGGACTGGCCGCGGCACGCGGCGCCGAGGTGATCGCGACCGCAGGACCGGGAGCCATGAGCGGTATGCGTCGGCTGGGAGTGGCCCACGTGCTCGACTATCACGACCCCGACTGGCCGGAGCAGGCGCGCGCCATTGGGGGCGCATGGCGTGACCGCCGTCGCGAACGCGGTGCCTAACGGCTCAGCCGACGCGATCGGCACCGTGCGCGACGGCGGTGAACTTGCGACGATCACCCTGGACCCACCGGACGAGCAGCGGGGCATCGAGATCTCGTCGGTGATCGTGCAGCCCGACGACCGCGCGCTCGGCGAGCTGGCCGAGCTGCTCGCGGCCGGGAAGCTCGAGATCTCGACTGCGGCAACGTTCCCGCTCGAGGAGGCCGCCGAGGCCCTCGCAGCAGCAACCGGGGGGCGGCGCCGGAGGAGCGGTCGTGCTGCACCCCTGACGGCGCCGGGAACTAGCCCGCCGGAGCAAGCCGCTGCTTTCCATGCGACGTAGCACTCTAGATCCGAGTGCTGCTTTGCGCGACAGGGAGCACTCTCCCCACGAGACAGCGGGCTCTCGCGCGTGCCTCAAGGCGATAGTGACCGTGCCCGAGTTCGCTCCGATCGCGAGCTCGCGCGGTGCCGACGTCGTGCCTATGCACCGAATGCAATGAGCCGAGCCGCGTGGCGCTTTTGTTGATCGTCCATCGCGAGCGTCGGACGCGCGAACCGCGAGACGCTCGCTTGCATGTGGAGCACCGAGCGTTCGAGGCGGGTTCCGGGCGGGCGACCACCACACTGATCAGTGCCGCCGGGCTGCCGCGGTGCGGAACGCGGGTCTGCAGCTGGCCCTGGGGTCAGCCGCTCTTGCTGCCGGCCGCTAGCTTCACCGAAACCGGCACGTCGAACCGCCCGTCGGTACCGTAGGCGGCCAGGCGACGCTCGAGGGCCGCTCGGATGCGTTCCCGGGTCTCCTCCGACTGGCCGAGCACGAGCGAGGCCATCCGAACCGTCCCGCGTTGCAGCGCGCGCCAGAAGTCCTCGAACGACCTCACGGGGTGGGTGAATGCTATGCGTCGCACCTCAACGTCGGCGAGGCCTTGCCCTTGGAAGAGGCGCCGAAACTCCTCGTCGTCGGAGAACCGGAAGACATCCGGCCCCGGGGGCAGGCCGTCGGGCGGTCCCGCGCCGGCCTCTCCGACCGCTTCTAGGAACACGCCGAACATCCTCATCTCCGCGGGAGCGTCCCAGGTCGTCAGCGCCAAACGGCCCCCGGGAGCCAGGACCCGTACGCCCTCGGCGACCGCCAGCTCCGGACGGCCGAAGTGGGGCAGCCCGAAGTTGCAGACCACCGCGTCGAAGGCGCCATCCTCGAACGGGAGCGCCTGCGCATCCGCCCGCCTAAACTCGACGCCCGGATGCTCCGCCCGGGCCCGGGCGACCATCGCCTCGGCGACGTCCACCCCCCACACTGTCGCTCCCCTGTGGGCTGCCTCCGCCGCCACGTAACCGGGGCCGGTCGCCACATCGAGCACATGCGTCCCCGGGCCGACCCGGGCCAGATCCACGAGCGGCTCCACCAGCCTGCCCGTAACGGCACCAAAGAACCCGGCGTACCCCTCCACTCGCTCTTCCCAAGCACTCGCCTCGAATTCATCGAACGAATCGAGATCGATGCTCACCTCATTGCTCGCCATGCCGCTCCCATCGTCGGATGCGCGGCGAGCGTACGCCAAGGGCAAGCGGCGCGGCAAACGGGGCAGGTGGACGTACCGAGGCCGTAACCCGATACCAGCAATATCCGGCTGGCGGTGCACCACCAACTCCCTAAAGAGAGGGCCTCGCCGCGGGTCTCCGTTCCGCAACTGCGGGGAAGCAATAACCATCCCTCGCTGCTCGCTTCCGCCATGAGCGAACGTCCGGGCTAGCGTCCGCCAGATGCGCGGAATGGACGAGCAGCAGGCGCGCGGCCAAGCCCTCCCTTCGCCGTGGTTTGCATAGGCAAGAACATGGCCGCTCTGACCGGCTGCCCCGCGTTCCCCTTATGAGTCTCGGGTTTCGCTTTCGCCTGGTAGCGATGGCTTCAAGGACGAGGCGCGGAGTGTCGCTATGCGCGATTAGCGGCGCCGGGGTCGATCAGAGCCGGAGCGAAGTGCTGACCGGGATCATTGGCGCGCGGCGGGTGTGGACGGTTTCGATGATTTCGGCGTTGTCGATGCCTTGGAGGTAGACCGAGGTGATGCCGAGGTTGCTGTGGCCGAGTTGGCGCTGAATGACGACGAGCGGCACGCCTTCGCGAGCCATCTCGACGGCGTGGGCATGGCGCAGCTGATGCGGGGCGAATCGTCGGCGGACCCCAGCTGTGGCGGCCGTGCGCCGGAGCTGAGCTCGAGCGGCGGCGGTCGACCACTGGCGACCACGCGTCCGGCCGTTGAGGACGCAGAACAAGCGGGCCGATTGGAAGGCTGACACGTCGTTTGAGCCACGGCTGGAGCTCGTCCCAGCCCCAGGTGTCCATCCCGACCTCGCGGCGGCGTCCGCCCTTGCCGCGACGCACGAGCAACGCGCCGCGTCGGTAATCGAGATCGGCTTCGGTGAGGGCCAGCGCTTCCTGGATCCGCAGGCCGGCGCGCCAGAGGACCACGATCAAGCCACGCAGCCGTTGGCCGTGCGCGTTGTCGCCGGCCTTGCGCATGACGGCGACGATCTCCTCGACTTTGGGCGGATCGGCGGGGTAGCGGAGACCCTTGTTTCGCGGGACTCGACCTGCATGGAAGCCGGGCATGGTCGCGGGCGACCGGCGTCGACCGCGCGGTCAAGCAGCATCTCGGACATGGTCCCTCCTCGGGTTCGGAGAACGCGACCGAGCATCCACCGGGAGCAGTCACTCCGTGACCAAGCAGGCGCGGGACGGAACCCGTCAGGCTGAGCGGCTGCGGCTGCTTCTCGTCCAAAGCGCTACTCCGCCGCGTCAGGCGGAATCCAGTCGGGGCGGTCGGCGGGGATCGCGTGTTAAATGGGAATCGTGCGCGCACTCTTCGCGACCTCCCCCGGTCTTGGCCATGTGTTCCCGACGATCTCCCTAGCACACGCGCTGCGTGCCGCCGGCCACGAGGTGCTGGTGGCGACCGCGGGCGGCAAGGAGGCCGCGAACGCCGGCCTGCACGTCGTGGACACCGCGCCGGGTGTCGACATCGGCGCGGTGTTCCAGCAGGCGGCCAGCGAGCAACCCGAGGAGTTCGACTACAGCACGGACGTCGACACCGAGAAGGGGTTGGAGTTCGTCGGCGCGATCTTCGCCAAGTTGTCCGGCGTGTCGGTGGACCTGACCGTGTCGGCGGCCGAATCGTGGCGGCCGGACGTGGTCGTGTACTCGTCGATGGAGGGCACCGGGCCGCTGGTCGCCGCGAAGCTCGGCGTGCCGGCCGTGTCGCACGGCTTCGGGTTCGCCGACGAGGCGTCGATGACCGAGGCGATCTTCAAGAAGATGGTCGAGGAACGCGAACGGCATGGCGTGCAAGGGTTTCCCGAGGTGCGCGAGTCGATCGACGTGGCGCCGCCGAGCATGGTCGACCGGCCGGTGCGCGGCTGGCCGATGCGGTACGTGCCGTACAACGGAGGCGGCGTGCTGCCCGAGTGGGTGCTCGAACGGCCCGCGCGCCCGCGCGTCGCGGTGACACTCGGCACGGTGCTGACCCAGGTCGGCGCGCTCACGTCGTTGACCAAACTCGTCGACGTGGCACGGCATCTGGACGCCGAGTTCGTACTCGCCCTCGGCGACGCGGACCCGTCGCCACTGGGAGAACTGCCGGACAACGTGCGGGCGGCCGGGTGGGTGCCGCTGTCCGCGCTGCTGCCGACCTGCGCGGCGCTGGTGCACCACGGCGGGGCCGGCTCGACGCTGACCGCGATCGACGCCGGAGTCACGCAACTCGTGCTGCCGCACGGCGCCGACCAGTACATGAACGCGGACGCCGTGGCGCGGCGCGGGCTCGGTCTGCGTTCGGAGCCGGATCAGGTGGACGCGGAGCTGATCGACCGCCTGCTCACCGACCCGGGGCTGGGCCGGGCCGCCTCCGAGGTGGCCGACGAGATCGCGACGCTGCCGAGGCCCGCCGACCTCGTGCCGAAAATCGCCGGCCTCGCCTGACTTTGCCAGGGGTGCACACCGTGGCGTGCACTAATCCCTTGGGCTGACTTTGGCGCGTGGCAGGTGAAATGGCGAGGGTGTCGCCCGTACGGTCGTCCACATGGCGAGGAGACGGGCGGACGCCTGCTATCGAGAACTGGGTGCGGAACTCCGAAAGCGGCGGATCGCCGCGAACCAGTCTTACGCCTTTCGTCCGACGTGCAACCTCTGACGCCGCGGGGTTGAGCGACTACTCGGGTCGTCCTGCTCGCTTCTCCGGTGGGTAGTACCGGTCCTAGCCAGCCTGCCAGTCGCTTTCGCTGAGGTTCCAAGTCTCTGCGGGGAGCGGTGGAGGAACCTCCTCCAGTAGTACAGCCAGCAGGACCGCGTGCACTTCCCGCGCCCGTCGCCCCTTGTGTGCACGCCGCACGAGCCGCTTCCCGTCCCGAGTGACACCAAGCTTTTCGCCCTCGGCAGTGACGAGCCCCGCGGCAACAAGGCGGTTAACGGCCCACACGAGGATGTTTCTAGACGGAATGTTGACGTTGATGTAGTCGGCCGACCCGATCACCCTTTCGAGGCTTCGCGGTCGGTGCGAGTCCGCAATCGCCTGAAGGATCCACACGTCATCACCGTCCCAGACGTCACCTCCGTCGGTCATCTGGGAAGTATCGCTTTCCATGCGAGGGAGCAGTCAGAGCTCGAGTGCCGCTTTGCGCGAAAGGCGGCAGCGGAACTAGCCCCGGCCGCAAAGGATTCGCGTGGCGCGAAAGTGATAGCCGTCCTGCCCGTCTGGCACGGGCTCGTAGTCGCAGGAGACGGTGTCACCGGCCGCCAGGCAGCGATAGCTGTCGGGCTCCGCCTCGATGTGGCTGTAGTGGGCCCAGATCTCGCCAGGGGCCTCCGGTGACACGATCACGCCCCAGCCCTCCTCCTCGTTCCACGCCGTGACCGTTCCTTGGAGCATGGCGCCACTATGACGGGCAACTAGGCACTGCTGCCTTGCGAGGAACGCGGTCCCCTCCCGCCCCACCCGCGGGTGGCCGAGAAAGCACACTTTCGTGCCCCGAGCGTCAGCGAGGGTGCGCGAAAGGAAATTTCTCGGACAGGACCCGCGGCTGGGCGGCCTGGGCCCCGGCGGATCTAGCGTCGCGAGCGCGGCAGACCGCAGGTCCCGCACCACGGGCCGCGAACTGAACCGGTAGTGGATTGGCCACTGACGCCCGAGCCTAGGAGTGCCCCATGAACGAGGATCATCCAGTTCGATTCTCAGTCGACTATCCCGACCGCCCCCTGAACCGCCTGACCAGCGCCTTCCGGATCTTCACCGTGATCCCGATCGCGATCCTGGCGGGCACCATCGGCGGCTACACGGGCGGCAGCGGGTACGACGGGGGCGACAGCGCGAGCATTGCGATCGGCGGCATCGGCCTGCTGTTCCTGCCCCCGCTGCTGATGATCCTCTTCCGCCAGAAGTACCCGCGCTGGTGGTTCGACTGGAACCTCGAGCTGCTGCGGTTCACCAACCGCGTCTGCACCTACGTCGCGCTCATGAACGACCGCTACCCCTCGACCGACGAGCCGCAGTGGGTCAAGCTCGACTTCCCCTATCCCGACGCCCAACGCGACCTCAACCGCTGGCTCCCGCTCGTCAAGTGGTTCCTCGCCATCCCCCACTACTTCGTGCTGTTCTTCCTCTCCATCGCGACCCTCATCGTGCTGATCGTCGCCTGGTTCGCGATCCTCTTCACCGGCCGCTACCCGCGCGGCATGTTCGAGTTCGTCGAGGGCGTGATCCGCTGGCACAACCGGGTGGTCGGCTACGCGTTCACCCTCGTCACCGATCGCTACCCGCCGTTCTCGCTGGGCCAGCGGGAGACCCCGCCGTCCGGGCCTGAGCACCCGGTCGCGGTCTGAGCGTCTGAACGCCCCGCCGCGTCCGCGGACATGGACGTATGGCCCCGTTGGGCGGAATCCACTCCGAGGATTCCGACCACGGGTCGAGTCACCCTTACGAAGCCCGTGCGCTCAGCCATCCCAGTGGTCCTGCTCGTCAGCCTCGGGGGAGCGTTGAGCGTTCAGTCCGCGTTCGCGTCCCCGGCAGCCGGCACGCGCGGGGCGCCTCCAAGCAGTGCGGTCGGGGCCCTGACGCAGTTGAAGGGGCCGAGCGGCTGTCTCGTCGATCGCTCCAAGCGTCGTCGTGGCTGCACGGCCGTGCGCGCGCTGCGCGGCCCGGCGCCCTTCCTCGGGTCGGGGGCGCTCGCGATCAGCGGTGACGGGCGGAACGTCTACGTCGCTTCGTCGAGGAGCGACGCGATCGCCGTCTTCGCGCGCAACGGGCGCACCGGGAAGCTGCGCCAGCGCCGCGGCACCGCCGGCTGTATCGCGGCCAGGGGCGCGAGCGGCTGCGCCGCGGCGCGCGGGCTCAACGGCCCAAACTCGGTCGCCGTCAGCGCCGACGGGAAGCACGTCTACGCGACCTCTGTTCTCAGCGACACGGTCGCCGTGTTCCGCCGCAACCGATCGACCGGCGCTCTCACCCAGCCCCGCGGCGAGGACGGCTGCGTCGCGGCCCGGGCGGCCTCGCGCTGCGCCGCCGGCCGCGCGCTCAACGGTCCGGACGTGGTGACCGTGAGCCCGGACGGCAGGAACGTCTACGTGGGCGCGTTCTTCGGCAACGCGGTCGCGGTGTTCGCGCGCGACGCCTCCACCGGCGCGCTGACCCAGCCCGCCGATGCCACCGGCTGCCTCGTCAACGCTCCGACCGCCGGCTGCACCACCGGCCTCGCCCTGGCGGCGCCCGAGGGGATGGCGATCAGCGCCGACGGCGACAACGTCTACGTCGCCACAGCCGTCAGCAACGCCATCGGCGTCCTCACCCGCAACTCGTCCACCGGCGCCCTGACTCAGGCGACGGACGGCACCGGCTGCATCGCCGCCGGCTCGCTGGCGGGTTGCACAACCGGCATTCAGCTGACCGGGGCGAACGCGGTGGCGGTCGGCGCGGGCGACGACAACGTCTACGTCACCTCGCTGCGGAGCAACAGCCTGACGACGTTCGACCGGGCTTCGTCGACCGGGCAGCTCACGCAGAAGACCGGCACCTCGGCCTGCGTGATCTACGTCCTCGCGGTCGGCTGCTCGCTCGGCCGGGCGCTCGACGCGCCCGAGGGACTCGCCGTCTCGCCCGACGGCGCGAGCGTCTACGCCGCCGCGTTCGGGTCGGGCGCCGTGGACGTCTTCAACCGCGACGCCGGTTCCGGCGCACTGATCCAGAAGGCGCGCCGCAGGGGCTGCGTGACCACGCCCGCCACGCCGAGCTGCGCCTCCGGGCGGTCACTGCGAAAGGTCTCCTCGGTCGCCGTCAGTCCCGACGGCAAGCACCTCTACGCGGCCGCGTTCGGGAGCGACGCGGTCGGTGTCTTCAAACGGATTACCAAGGAGGTTCGGCGTGGGAACGACTGACATGCGGGACGGCATCACCCGTGCCGACCTGCTGAAGGCCGCCGGCGCGGCCGCGCCGGCGGTGCTGCTCGGCGGCCAGTCCGAGGCGCGCGCGTCTCGCGCGCGCCCGGCGCGCCGGGTCGCGGGCATGAACGTGCTCGTGTTCCTGACCGACCAGCAGCGCGCGGTCCAGCACTTCCCGCCCGGCTGGACGAAGCGCAACATGCCAGGGCTCACGCGCCTCCAGCGACACGGGATGACGTTCCGCAACGCGCACACCAACGCGTGCATGTGCTCGCCGGCGCGCTCGACCCTGCTGTCGGGCTACTTCCCGGCACAGCACGGCGTGAAGTACACGCTGGAGACCGACATGCCCGCGTCGCAGTACCCGCAGGTCGAGTTCTCGACCGCGTTCAAGAACCCCGCCACGGTGGCGGCGGCCGCCGGCTACACGCCGGTCTACAAGGGGAAGTTCCACTGCAACAAGCCGGCAAACGGCTCGACATGGGTGCCCTCGGACGTCAACAGGTACGGCTTCACCCGCTGGGATCCGCCGGACGCGGGCGCCAACCAGGATCCGCCGGAGGCTGGCGGCGGGATCTACGACAACGACGGACGCTTCATGAACTCCCAGGGGACGCCCGAGGCGGGCACCGAGGGCGCGGTCCAGTACCTGAGCTCGAAGGCCGCGCAGGACCAGCCGTTCTTCATGGTCGTCTCGCTGGTCAACCCGCACGACGTGCTCTTCTACCCGAAGACCTACGACAGCTCTGGCTACGACGACGCCTGGCTGCAGGGCGAGATAGAGCTGCCGAAGACGGCCGGCGAGGACCTCTCGACCAAGCCGTCCGTGCAGGCGGAGTTCCTTCGCCTGTTCAACGCCTCGGGGCCGATCCCCACGCGGCGAATGAAGCGCAACTATTTGAACTTCTACGGCAACCTGATGAGGTCCGCGGACGCGTACCTGGTCAGGATCCTCGACACGCTCGCCAAGGCCGGCCTGCTCGACAACACGCTGGTGATCGCCACGTCCGATCACGGCGAGATGGGCACCGCGCACGGCGGCATGAGGCAGAAGAACTTCAACTTCTACGAGGAGTCGACTCACGTCCCGCTCGTCTACTCGAACCCCCGCCTGTTCAAGAAGCCCCGGACGAACGACTCCCTCGTCTCGCACGTCGACTTCCTGCCGACGCTCGCGACGCTGGTCGGCGCGCCGGCCAGCGCCCGCGACTCCTGGGAGGGGGTGGACTACTCGAGCCAGATCCTCAGCCGCTCGCCCAAGCCTCCGCAGGACTACACGGTGTTCACCTATGACGACTGGCAGTCGGGCCAAGCGCGCGGCCCCTACCCGGAGCCGCCGAACCACATCGTCGCCATCCGCGAGCGCCGCTACAAGCTCGCGCGCTACTACGACGCCGACGGCAACGTGCCCGACCAGTGGGAGATGTACGACCTCGAGACGGACCCGCTCGAGCGCACGAACCTCGCCTTCAAGAACCACAAGCGCACATCCGAGCAGCGACGCCAATTCAGGCGGCTCCGCCGCAAGCTCGCCCGGGTCGAGCGGACGCGGCTGCAGCCGCTCGGCTGAACGACGGCCAGTCCGATGAGTCTCGCGGCGTGACCGGGTCTGTACCGATATGACCGCTACCTACACCTTCGACGTCTTTTCCAGCCTCGACGGCTTCGGCGCCGCCGGCGGCGACTGGACCGGCTACTGGGGCAAGCAGGGCCCCGAGTTGCTCGACCACCGCCTTGCCCAGTACGAGGCGGAGCAGCGGATGGTCCTCGGGGCCAACACGTATCGCGCGTTCGCGCGGATGCTGGCCTCGAGCACCGAGGAGTCCGAGGTCCGTGACCCATGGGTCACCCGGATGAGGAACCTGCCGGCCACGGTGGTGTCGACGACGCTGGAGGGACCCCTCGACTGGCCGGACGCGACCCTCGTGAGCGGTGACGCCGTAGACGTCGTCGCCCGGCTCAAGGAGGAGTCCGAGGTGCCGTTGCGCTCGCACGGCAGCCTGTCGATGAACCGGGCGCTGATGGCCGCCGGCCTAGTCGACCACGTGCAGGTGACGCTCTTCCCCGTCATCACGGGTGAGACCGGGCTCGACCCGATCTTCGGGGGTGCGGCCGACTTCGACCTGGAACTGGTCGAGAACCGGACGCTCGACGGTGACATCCAAGAGCTGGTCTACCGACCCACCCTCCACTGATCTGGCCCGCTACTCCGGCAGCCCGGCGGCTTCGAGGGCTCGTTCGCGATCGGTGTGCACCGAGAGGCGCACGATCCTCCGATCGCGAAGGGTCCATACGTGGACGAAGCGGTTCCAGACCTCGGTCTGGGTCCCTCTCATCCGCCCGCCATCGCGGACGACGTTGACGACCCGTCCCTCGTCGGCGTGGATCACCTCTTCGATCTCGACGCGGTAAGCCTCGAACGTCTCCCAGTACTCGCGCATGGCTTCCTGGGCAGCTTCAAATCCCAGGACTTCGACGATGTCCGGCCAGAGCTCCGTGTTGTCGAACTCGTAGTCCGGCTCGAACAGCTCCCGGGGTACCTCCAAGCGGGCGTTCACCCCTTCGTAGACCCGGCGCACCGTCTCGACGTTCTCCTCCGACATCGCGCTGCAGTATCCCGCCTAAGCGACGACGAACGTGTAGTCGCGCTCGATCCGGCCGTCCCCGGCGAGGACGAGGAAGACGAGCCCGACTGCGACCACCTCGCCGTCCTTGGCGACCGCCTCCCAGTGGAACTTGACGACGTCGCCGAGTCGGTCGGCGTCGTCGCGCGCCCGGAAGCTGAGCGCCTCGGAGCCGACCCAGTGCTCGTACGCGCTCGCCGCGCGAGCCTCTATCTCCCTGTATCCCCGTGCCTCGAGGATCGGCCTGATCGCGAGCCCGGGGCCCGCCGCGATCTCGCGGATCTCCTCTGGCGGCTGGAGGACATGCCTCCCCTGCTCCGTCCAGAGCTCGGCGATCGCCCGCCGACGCCGGTCGGCGTCGGGCTCGTTCCAGAGCGCGAGGTACTTCCCCACGAATGTCTGTGTCTCGGTCATCGTTCAACGGTCCCGGAGGGAGGGCCGCGCGTCCATTACCTCCCGTGTAACTTCAATCTGGTGGTCGTCCAGACCGAGCAGGAGCCCCAGACCGCGGGCGAGCTGATCCGCTTCTGGCGCACGCAACGCGGCCTCAGCCAGCTCGAGCTGTCTCTGGACGCGAACGTCTCGACCAAGCACCTGAGCTTCGTCGAGACCGGCCGGTCCAGCCCGAGTCGCCAGCTGCTCGTCCACCTGGCCCAGCACCTCGACCTGCCGATCGTCGAGCGCAATCGACTGCTGCTCGCGGGCGGCTTTGCGCCTCCCTATCTGGAGCTGCCCTACGACGGGGACGTGATGCAGCCGCTCCGGGAGTCGCTCGAGCGGCTGCTCGAGGCGCACGAGCCGAACCCGGCGCTGATCGTCGACGGGCTCTGGAACGTGATCGAGTCCAATCGAGCCGCGTCGCTGCTCTGGGACGGGGTCGACCCGGAGCTCCTCGAGCCACCGATCAACGTGCTCCGCCTCGGCGTTCACCCGGGCGGCCTGCCGCGGATCTCGTCGATGACCGCCGCATGCAACGCGCCGCTGATTCACCGGCTGAAGCGCAGGAGCCGCGAGGACGCCGATCCGGCCCTCGCCGAACTCATCGAGGAGGTCGAGTCCTACCTCCCCGGCGAGCCGCCGACGAGCCCCGCCACCCAGCCGGTGGTCTCGCTCAAGCTGCAGACCCGCCTCGGCGAAGTCGAGCTGTTCACGGTCATCGCCACCCTCGGAGCCCCGCTCGACGTGACGGCCGCGAACCTCGCGATCGAGACCTTCCTGCCGATGAACCCCGAGAGTGCGGCGCGGCTAGCCGAGCTCAGCGCGGCCCGATCTGTGGAGCGAGCTGTCGCTTCGCGCGACTTGCGGTAGCGAGCACCGCGAGGGCTGGTTCCCTCCCGGTTGCGCGAGACGGCGGGGGTGAAAGCCCAAGGGACGGGTGCCGGCCGGCTGGGAAGCCGGAAGAGTGGGTCGGGAATATGCTGGTGCCGAGATGGTCGACGCGACGCTGGAGGCCGACAAGCGGTTGGTGGTTCGGTTCTACGACGAGCTCTGGAACCGGGGGAACTACGACGTCGCGGACGAGCTTGTGGCGGCGGACTACGTCCGTCATGACTTGCGCCCCGGGGACGCTCCGCCCGGACCTGCCGGTCAGAAGGCGGTCGCGCAGCGTTTCCGAGCTGCGTTTCCCGATGTTTGCCTAGAGGCCGAAGCGCTCGTTGCCGAGGGGGACGTGGTTGTGGCTCGGTGGACGATGACGGGGACGCATCGCGGCTCGTGGGGCGAGGTCGCAGCGACTGGACGGAGCGTGCGCTTTTCGGGCGTGAACTTCTTCCGCATCGCCGAGGGCATGATCGCCGAGATCTGGAACCTGCGGGACGACTTGGGGCTGCGGGAGCAGGTCGGAGCGGCGATCTATGCCGGTTACCGGGAAGGCGCAGAGCGCTGAGACCGCGGAGGACGACAGAGCTCCTGATGACGTAACTCCAAGCCGACGACCGTCACTTTCCATTGCGACGGAGCCGCCGCTACTTGAGTGCTGCTTCGCGCGATTAGCGGCGCCGGGGTCGATCAGAGCCGAAGCGAAGTGCTGACCGGGATCATTGGCGCGCGGCGGGTGTGGACGGTTTCGATGATTTCGGCGTTGTCGATGCCTTGGAGGTAGACCGAGGTGATGCCGAGGTTGCTGTGGCCGAGCTGGCGCTGAATGACGACGAGCGGCACGCCTTCGCGAGCCATCTCGACGGCGTGGGCATGGCGCAGCTGATGCGGGGCGAATCGTCGGCGGACCCCAGCTGTGGCGGCCGTGCGCCGCAGCTCAGCTCGAGCGGCGGCGGTCGACCACTGGCGACCACGCGTCCGGCCGTTGAGGACACAGAACAAGGGGCCAACTGGAAGGCCGACACGTCGTTTGAGCCACGGCTGGAGCTCGTCCCAGCCCCAGGTGTCCATCCCGACCTCGCGGCGGCGTCCGCCCTTGCCGCGACGCACGAGCAACGCGCCGCGTCGGTAATCGAGATCGGCTTCCGCGAGGGCCAGCGCTTCCTGGATCCGCAGGCCGGCGCGCCAGAGGACCACGATCAAGCCACGCAGGCGTTGGCCGTGCGCGTTTTCGCCGGCCTTGCGCATGACGGCGACGATCTCCTCGACTTTGGGCGGATCGGCGGGGTAGCGGAGACCCTTGTTTCGCGGGACTCGACCTGCATGGAAGCCGGGCATGGTCGCGGGCGACCGGCGTCGACCAGCGCGGTCAAGCAGCATCTCGGACATGGTCCCTCCTCGGGTTCGGAGAACGCGACCGAGCATCCACCCGGAGCAGTCACTCCGTGACCAAGCAGGCGCGGGACGGAACCCGTCAGGCTGAGCGGCTGCGGCTGCTGCTCGTCCAAAGCGCTACTCCGCCGCGTCAGGCGGAATCCAGTCGGGGCGGTCGGCGGGGATCGCGTGTTAAATGGGAATCGTGCGCGCACTCTTCGCGACCTCCCCCGGTCTTGGCCATGTGTTCCCGACGATCTCCCTAGCACACGCGCTGCGTGCCGCCGGCCACGAGGTGCTGGTGGCGACGGCGGGCGGCAAGGAGGCCGCGAACGCCGGCCTGCACGTCGTGGACACCGCGCCGGGTGTCGACATCGGCGCGGTGTTCCAGCAGGCGGCCAGCGAGCAACCCGAGGAGTTCGACTACAGCACTGACGTCGACACCGAGAAGGGGTTGGAGTTCGTCGGCGCGATCTTCGCCAAGTTGTCCGGCGTGTCGGTGGACCTGACCGTGTCGGCGGCCGAATCGTGGCGGCCGGACGTGGTCGTGTACTCGTCGATGGAGGGCACCGGGCCGCTGGTCGCCGCGAAGCTCGGCGTGCCGGCCGTGTCGCACGGCTTCGGGTTCGCCGACGAGGCGTCGATGACCGAGGCGATCTTCAAGAAGATGGTCGAGGAACGCGAACGGCATGGCGTGCAAGGGTTTCCCGAGGTGCGCGAGTCGATCGACGTGGCGCCGCCGAGCATGGTCGACCGGCCGGTGCGCGGCTGGCCGATGCGGTACGTGCCGTACAACGGAGGCGGCGTGCTGCCCGAGTGGGTGCTCGAACGGCCCGCGCGCCCGCGCGTCGCGGTGACACTCGGCACGGTGCTGACCCAGGTCGGCGCGCTCACGTCGTTGACCAAACTCGTCGACGTGGCACGGCATCTGGACGCCGAGTTCGTACTCGCCCTCGGCGACGCGGACCCGTCGCCACTGGGAGAACTGCCGGACAACGTGCGGGCGGCCGGGTGGGTGCCGCTGTCCGCGCTGCTGCCGACCTGCGCGGCGCTGGTGCACCACGGCGGGGCCGGCTCGACGCTGACCGCGATCGACGCCGGAGTCACGCAACTCGTGCTGCCGCACGGCGCCGACCAGTACATGAACGCGGACGCCGTGGCGCGGCGCGGGCTCGGTCTGCGTTCGGAGCCGGATCAGGTGGACGCGGAGCTGATCGACCGCCTGCTCACCGACCCGGGGCTGGGCCGGGTCGCCTCCGAGGTGGCCGACGAGATCGCGACGCTGCCGAGGCCCGCCGACCTCGTGCCGAAAATCGCCGGCCTCGCCTGACTTTGCCAGGGGTGCACACCGTGGCGTGCACTAATCCCTTGGGCTGACTTTGGCGCGTGGCAGGTGAAATGGCGAGGGTGTCGCCCGTACGGTCGTCCACATGGCGAGGAGACGGGCGGACGCCTGCTATCGAGAACTGGGTGCGGAACTCCGAAAGCGGCGGATCGCCGCGAACCAGTCTTACGCCTTTCGTCCGACGTGCAACCTCTGACGCCGCGGGGTTGAGCGACTACTCGGGTCGTCCTGCTCGCTTCTCCGGTGGGTAGTACCGGTCGTAGCCAGCCTGCCAGTCGCTTTCGCTGAGGTTCCAAGTCTCTGCGGGGAGCGGTGGAGGAACCTCCTCCAGTAGTACAGCCAGCAGGACCGCGTGCACTTCCCGCGCCCGTCGCCCCTTGTGTGCACGCCGCACGAGCCGCTTCCCGTCCCGAGTGACACCAAGCTTTTCGCCCTCGGCAGTGACGAGCCCCGCGGCAACAAGGCGGTTAACGGCCCACACGAGGATGTTTCTAGACGGAATGTTGACGTTGATGTAGTCGGCCGACCCGATCACCCTTTCGAGGCTTCGCGGTCGGTGCGAGTCCGCAATCGCCTGAAGGATCCACACGTCATCACCGTCCCAGACGTCACCTCCGTCGGTCATCTGGGAAGTATCGCTTTCCATGCGAGGGAGCAGTCAGAGCTCGAGTGCCGCTTTGCGCGAAAGGGAGCACTCTCCCCACGAGACAGCGGGCTCTCGCGCGTGCCTCAAGGCGATAGTGACCGTGCCCGAGTTCGCTCCGATCGCGAGCTCGCGCGGTGCCGACGTCGTGCCTATGCACCGAATGCAATGAGCCGCGCCGCGTGGCGCTTTTGTTGATCGTCCATCGCGAGCGTCGGACGCGCGAACCGCGAGACGCTCGCTTGCATGTGGAGCACCGAGCGTTCGAGGCGGGTTCCGGGCGGGCGACCACCACACTGATCAGTGCCGCCGGGCTGCCGCGGTGCGGAACGCGGGTCTGCAGCTGGCCCTGGGGTCAGCCGCTCTTGCTGCCGGCCGCTAGCTTCACCGAAACCGGCACGTCGAACCGCCCGTCGGTACCGTAGGCGGCCAGGCGACGCTCGAGGGCCGCTCGGATGCGTTCCCGGGTCTCCTCCGACTGGCCGAGCACGAGCGAGGCCATCCGAACCGTCCCGCGTTGCAGCGCGCGCCAGAAGTCCTCGAACGACCTCACGGGGTGGGTGAATGCTATGCGTCGCACCTCAACGTCGGCGAGGCCTTGCCCTTGGAAGAGGCGCCGAAACTCCTCGTCGTCGGAGAACCGGAAGACATCCGGCCCCGGGGGCAGGCCGTCGGGCGGTCCCGCGCCGGCCTCTCCGACCGCTTCTAGGAACACGCCGAACATCCTCATCTCCGCGGGAGCGTCCCAGGTCGTCAGCGCCAAACGGCCCCCGGGAGCCAGGACCCGTACGCCCTCGGCGACCGCCAGCTCCGGACGGCCGAAGTGGGGCAGCCCGAAGTTGCAGACCACCGCGTCGAAGGCGCCATCCTCGAACGGGAGCGCCTGCGCATCCGCCCGCCTAAACTCGACGCCCGGATGCTCCGCCCGGGCCCGGGCGACCATCGCCTCGGCGACGTCCACCCCCCACACTGTCGCTCCCCTGTGGGCTGCCTCCGCCGCCACGTAACCGGGGCCGGTCGCCACATCGAGCACATGCGTCCCCGGGCCGACCCGGGCCAGATCCACGAGCGGCTCCACCAGCCTGCCCGTAACGGCACCAAAGAACCCGGCGTACCCCTCCACTCGCTCTTCCCAAGCACTCGCCTCGAATTCATCGAACGAATCGAGATCGATGCTCACCTCATTGCTCGCCATGCCGCTCCCATCGTCGGATGCGCGGCGAGCGTACGCCAAGGGCAAGCGGCGCGGCAAACGGGGCAGGTGGACGTACCGAGGCCGTAACCCGATACCAGCAATATCCGGCTGGCGGTGCACCACCAACTCCCTAAAGAGAGGGCCTCGCCGCGGGTCTCCGTTCCGCAACTGCGGGGAAGCAATAAACCATCCCTCGCTGCTCGCTTCCGCCATGAGCGAACGTCCGGGCTAGCGTCCGCCAGATGCGCGGATTGGACGAGCAGCAGGCGCGCGGCCAAGCCCTCCCTTCGCCGTGGTTTGCATAGGCAAGAACATGGCCGCTCTGACCGGCTGCCCCGCGTTCCCCTTATGAGTCTCGGGTTTCGCTTTCGCCTGGTAGCGATGGCTTCAAGGACGAGGCGCGGAGTGTCGCAATGCGGCGAGAAGCACTAGTTCTGAGTCAGGCGACAGAGCCCAGGACGCGCGCCGTGGCCAGCGTGTCCTGGAAGGACTCGAAGCGCGTGACCTTGCCGTCCTGGAACTTCCAGACCTGGGCCACGCTCTGGCTGGACTCACGGCCGTCCAGACGAACCGTCACGCGCCCGAGCATCACGATCGTGTCGCCGCCGTCGACCCACTCCTGCGGGGCGAGCTCGAACGACTCGTAGGAGCCCGGGATCTGCGCGAACACGTCTTGGCCGACGGCCTCGGGACCATGATGGACGCCGCGGTAAGGCAGGCCCTCGATCTCTCCCTCGACCCACTGGACGTCGGGCGAGAGCGCGGCCAGCACCGGCTCGATCTCGCCGCGTCCGAACGCGCCGTACAGCTGTTGGACCTGCTCGAGATTGGACACATGGGAAACTAAGCCCTCGCTGCCGATCAGGCGTCCTGCGGGTCCTGAAAGGCGCGCACCTCGATGCGGCCACCCAGTGCCTTCGACGCCTGCGTCGCCCACCCGACCGCGGCATCTTGGTCTGGGGCCTCGATCACCCAGAAGCCGCCGACGTACTCCGACGCCTCAACGAACGGTCCGTCAACCACCACGGGCTCGCCGCTGGTGGCGTCGACGGTCTTGGCCGACGACGGCGGGTGCAGGCCCCCGGCGAAGCGAAACGCCCCGGACTTGTGTAGATCGCTGTTGAACTCCTCCACGGCAGCCAGCGCGGCCTCTAGTTCGGCCGGGTCCATCGACGCCATGGTCGGCTCCTCGGTCGAGTCGTGGGGTACGGTCAAGAAGAACTGCATGACTTGTCGCTCCTTCTCGCGGGTGGTACGGGTCACGCTGTCAGCGGCCCTGATCACTTGGGCTTGTGGGTCTCCACTTGCCCGATGCCCTACTTGACCGCCGCGCTGGCCGAAACTCATCGGTCACGCCGCACTACCGGCGACGACGCGATGGCAGGATCCCTCTAGCCGATCTCTTAACGGGACACGCCGCATGCTCACGATCGAGATCGTCGAGCCCTGGTCGGTGTGGCTGCGCGCCGCAACTCTGCGCGGTCTGCGGTGATTCAACGCGTGGTCATGCGTTGGTCACCGGCAATCGCGATGGCGGTGTTGGCGGCACTGGTAGCGGCCGGGCACGTCGCGGCCGCGGACGGCGCTCGCGAGGAGGCAACGCCACGCGCGCAGCGAGCGGGCTGCGACAGAGCCGTCGGGACGTTCGGCCGGCGCGAGGTCTTCATCGGCACCGTGGGCGCGGTGAGGGCGGTGCTGAACTACGCCGATCCAGATGGCCTCGAGCCGTTCCGCAACCCCGACGGCCCGGGCTACGGCTTCAAGGCGCCGCTCGCCGTGCGCCGCGGCAAGGTCGTCACGATCGCGATCGCCCGCCCCGACCGTGACTGGGCCGGCATCAGCATCGACGGCCGCCGCCCTGCCGACCGGTGGCGCTTCACCGCTTGCCCCCGCCCGGCGCCGCGCTCGGTGGATCCGTACGAGCGGCACTGGTCCTCGTGGGCCGGCGGCTTCGCCGTCAAGCGGCTCGGCTGCGTTCACGTTGTGGCCCGCGAGCGGGGCAAGCGGCGCATCCACCGGGCGACGCTGTCGTTCGGCATGCGCGACGCCTGCGACTGACCCTTCGCGCGGAGCCGGATTTCGCTGAGGGACTCGGGGAACCCCATCCCGCTGCCCGTGATCGAGGTGGTGGTCTAGGCGTGACCGTCGGGAGTCGGGGCGCCCCGACAAGGGCCTGCCGCCGCGCTACCGGACTTGCGAAAACGGCCCGTCGACGATGATCGGCGTGCCGCGGCGCGTGCAGTTGGCCACGGCGATCACCTCGGCGGTGGTGCGCGGGATGCCGGCGTTGATGTTCACCGGCGGGTTGACGACGGTCACGCTGAACTTGTTGGCCTTCGACCCGACGGCCGCGGCGGTCGGGTGCGTGAGCACCGAGTTCCCGCCAATGATGTAGGAGCCACCGAAGACGGAGTAGCCACTCGGGCACTTCGCGCCGACGGTCACCACGCTGCCGGAGGTGATCCCGCCCCTCTTCCTCTGAACGATCTTGACCGTCCCGCGCAGCTTCTTCGGCTTCTTCTTGGGCTTCGCCGAGGCGCTCGCCGGCGTCGGGCCGTCGTTGAAGACCATCGGCCGGCCGTCACGCGTGCAGAGGACGGTGACGCGGAACAGCGCCGTCGCGCGGAGGACCCCGAGCGAGGGGTTGGACGGCGGGGTCACGATCGTCGCCGAGTAGTCGTTGGTCTTCGACAGGACGGCCGAGCTGGCCGTGTGCGCCCAGAACGACCCGTCGATCAGGTAGCCCCCGCCGAAGACGGACGAGCCACCGCGCTGGCAGTTGGTGTCGTGCTTCTGCACGTCGCCGTTCTCGATGCCGCCGACCTGCTTCGTCCGGTCGAAGACGGTGCTCGGCAGGCCGTTGCCGTAGCGCTTCAGGTGATAGAGGTCATCGGGGTCGACGGCCTTCGGGGACTTGAAGCGCCCCTCGGCGACGACCGGTGTCCCCGACGCCGTGCACTGTGCCACCACGGTGACGCTGGCGTCCCGGGGCGGGATGGTGGCGAAGGGGTTGGTCACCGGATTCGACACGGTCACCCGGTACAGGTTCTGGGCGGGGATCGGCGAGGCGGCGGCTGCGTGCGCAAGCAGCGAGGCGCCACCGATCACGTAGGAGCCGCCCATCACCGAGAAGTCGCCCGGGCACTCGGCATCGACGGTCGTGAAGTCGCCTGGCGCGATGCCGGCCTTCTCCTCGATCACCTGGACGATCGTCGGCTGCCAGTCCGACTTCTTCTTCTTGGGCGCGACCGCCGTAGCGGGCGATGCGCAGGCCAGCAGCGCCGTGAGCAGGATCGTAAGTCTCCCGAACCGGACCATTGGAGCGACCCTACAGCGTCCGTGTGTTCGCGCTCACTGTGAGCACATTCCGTCCCTGATGCTTTCCATGCACAGCGGGAGCCCACGGGTCGTTCCGCTTTGGTCCAATGGGCTACTCCGACAGCCCCACGGCTTCGAGGGCCTCGGGGCGACTGTTGTATTCGTCCATCCGGGTAATCACCCCGTCGCGCACCGTGGCGATCGAAAACACCTGCGCCGTGATTTCGATGCCGCTGTCCTTGGCCTTGAGCGTGCAGTCGGTTACCGCAAGCACGCGGTCGTCAGGAAGCGTGGTTACGGCGTTCAGCGTCAGGGTGTAGTGCTCGGCGCCTCCGAGAGCCAGTCCCAGCCCTGAGCGACGCCGAGGAGACCTCGGAAGCTGACCCCCGCGAAGGCGGTATTCCACTCCACGTCGGGATCCAGGTTTCACGCGCGCCCCAGCCAGAGCACCGAGTCGCCGAGGTCACGGACCTCGGACTCCTGGAAGCGAAACTCCTCCCAGGTCTCCCACACCGCGGCAAACCCAGTCGCCACCTCCTCGTAGCCTCGATAGACGGTGCGCTCCACCGTCGCGGGACCAGCTGGCATCCACTCGATCTCGGGCGTGGCATGGCTAAGCCAGAGGTCGGCGTCGTGCTGATTCCACGCCTCGACCCTCGGCGCACCACCTCGACGTTCTCCTGCGACATCGCCCGCGCAGTATCTCGCGAAAAGGCTGCGCTCTCCATGCGGAGCAGCAGCGAGAGCGAAGCGGGCGGCGGGCGGATGGCACGTGGTTGACTCGGAGCTCATGGATCCGCTGTCCTGGGTGTGTGAGCAGGGTGTCGTGTTGCAGTCCGCTCGAGGGCCACTGCCAAATCTGGCAGAGCACATCGCTGGCGAGCCGATCCCAGGAAGCTGGTGGGGCCACTCGTCAGGTCATGAGATCTTCGCGGTGCTCACGCGCCTTCTCGAGTCGCCCGATGTGATCGCAACGCGCTTGGTCAACGGAAAGATCACCTTGATCCACCGCCGGGTCTGGCCAGCCCTTGTGCGTGTCGCAGACCGCTTCCCCGCTAAGCATCTCGCCGCCGTCGACGAGGTGCACACGGCATCGGGGGCTCACCAGACCATCGAGACTCCCTTCCCCGAGTGGATCCCCGCCGAAGACCTTGACGCCGCGGCGCTGCTCACCGTCGATGAGGCGCTCGTGCTGCTGCCTGCCTGCCTGCGCTGACGGTCGACTCGCTCGTCGATCGCAGCGGCACAAGTCCCCGCGGCACGGCCGACCTCCGCGCGACGGAGCACTCCGGCCTCGAGTTGCGCTTGCGCGATTTGGGGAAGCAACGCAGCCGGACGCGGGACGCCTGCTTGTCGTCCAAAGCGGCAGTCAAGCGAGCGCCCGCTGCTCCTTCTCGTCCCACCCAGGAGCGCGATCGCCCCGCGACCGCGCTCAGTCCGGTCATCGCCGTACCCGATAGCGCACGTGGAGCACCCGGTTGCCTTGGATCACCACGTCGGGATCCTCCAGCAGGTGCTGTGCGTCGACCGACCCGAAGTAGCGCTTGCCCGTCCCGAGGACGACGGGCGCGACGTCCATGGCGACCTCGTCGACGAGCCCTGCGGCCAGCACCTGGCCGCCGACGTCGCCGGCAGCGACCTCGACCGTGCGGTCGCCCGCGAGCTCCTGTGCCTTGGCCATGGCCGCCTCGACGCCGTCGACGAAGTGGAACGGTGCCTCGGGGCGCCAGGCCTCGGGCGCCGGCCGGTGCGAGACGACGACCGCGTGGTCGATCCCGCTCGGCGGCGTGCCGTCCCAGCCGTCCGTCAGGTCGAAGACGTGGCGGCCGAAGATCGTCACTCCGATCTGGTCCCAGTAGGCCCGGGTGTGGTCGTAGGACGCCTGCGACACCTTCAGCTGCCCGGTCTCGTCGAGCGGGACGTCACCGCTAGTCAGCCAGTCGAACAGCGGGCCGGGCTGGTCGCGTTCGTCCGCGATGAAGCCGTCCACCGACACCGTGCTGTACATGACCACCTTGCCCATGGGCTCTCTCCTCTGCTCGGGAAGCGCCCATCCTGGCGTCTCGGGAGTGGCAAGTCTTGTAAGAAATCAATCGGCTGGCAGCGGCCAGCCGTCGAGCGCATGGCCAGGATGTTCGCGCAGGAACCGCCGCCGGACCTCGAGGTACCGAGTCGGCGTCAGCCCCGTGAACGTCCGGAACTCGTGGCCGAAGTGGGCCTGGTCGTAGTAGCCGGCCCGACCGGCGAACTCGAGCCAGTCGACCGGTCCGGCGGGGTCGATCTCGAGCACGGTGGCGGCGAAGCGATAGGTGCGGGCGAACCGCTTTGGCGTGACGCCGACGACCTCCTTGAACCGCTGTGCCAGATGCGTGCTGCTGACGCCGGCCGCCACGCTCAGGTCGCCGATCGCCACCCCTCCGGTGGCCGCCGCGATGACCCTGCTCGTGTGGCGGACCAGTCCTAGGCCGGCGGTCTCGCAGACCAATCGCATCAGCTGCTCCTCGAGCAGCGTCAGCATCTCGTGCGGCCCGGCCGCCGTGGCCAGCCGGTCTCGCAACTCAGCAACCGTGGGGCGGCCCCAGACCTCCTCCACCGTCACCGGCCGGTCGCACAGCTCGGCGGCAGGCATCGGCAGGAACGGCGCCAGCCCCCACGGCTTGAAGTGCACGCCGACTGACCGGGTCCCTGGCGGGTAGCCGAACTCCAAGGCGCGGGTTGGCGTGGTGAGCACGACGCCGTCGGCGTACTCGGCCGCCTCGATGTCGGTGCCGGCGCGGATGCGGAACGGCGCCCCGAGGTTCACGATGAGCACAGCCGCCGGCGCCGGTGGCAGCGTCAGCCGGGGGTACGGCGGCGCGCCCTCCAGGTAGTAGAGGTCGATGATCAGCCCGTCCAGCGGCGGTCGCGGCACTCTGGACACGTACTCCACGCGTCACAGCATCGCCGACGCAGGGGCGGACGGGCCGCCAGGTCGTCTTACGCCGTCAGTCGCCGAACTGCGGCGGGCGCTCGACCCGAGAAGCGCCGAGCAGGACAAACGCTCTCGCCGCTGCCGCCTGCGCCTGAAGCGCAACCAGCCGGGCGGCCTGGCCCGGCGGGTCTAGCTCACGTCCTGGCGCCGCAGCACCATCAGCCCCACCAGGCGTGACACCACCATCGCCACGTACGCCAGCCCGGCCAGCTGCTGCAGCATCACCAGCCCGCGCGCGAACGGCTTGATCGGGATCACGTCCCCGAGACCGGTGCTCGACAGCGTCGTGAAGCTCAGGAACAGCAGCTCCATCCAGCTGCGCGGGGCCGACGGGTCCACCGCCGACGTGAAGCTCCCCGGCTCGATCGCCTGCACGACCGTGTACGCGTACGCGAACGCCCACGCCACCAGCGTGAACGTCGCCCCCACCGCGAACAGCTCGTCGCGCGTGATGATGTGGTCGGCCAGCATGTACGTGATCAGCGCCCCGGCCGCGTACAGATAGAGCACCGCCTCCAGCGCCGAGGAGTACGGCAGCAGAGCGTCGTCGCCGGTCACCGCCTGGATCAGCAGCAGCACCGTGGCCGGCACCGCCAGCAGCCCCGCGATCCACGTGAGCCCCGGCATGCTGCGCACCGCCAGCACCACCAGTCCCAGGATCGCGATCCCGAACACGCTGAACAGCGACCGCCCCACGCTGCTGCTCTCCATGAACGGGTAGAGCAACACGCCCGCCAGCTGGGCGGCGAGCAGCACGGCCGAGGGCTCGCGGCGCGCGAACTTGAGCACGGGCCCGAACCTAGCCGCCGGTCCGGTCGCCTCCCCAATACCAGCGGATTCTCGGCACGGCGCTCGCCGAAGCGGTGATAATGCGCCTCGGCATGGACGCGATCCCCCGCGACCGGGTCCGAGCGCTGCGCGAGCGGGAGCTCCAGCGGTTCGCCGAGCTGCGCCCGCGCGGGATGGAGGTGGTCGAGCGCGCCAAGGAGCACATGCCCAACGGCGTGCCGATGTCCTGGATGGCCTCGCTCTACGACCACCCGCCGATCGTCGTCGAGCGCGGCAGCGGCGGCACCTTCACGGACACCGACGTCAACGCGTACCTCGACTTCAACCTGGCCGACACCAGCATGTTCGCGGGCCACGGCGTGGAGGTCGTCGCCCGCGCCGTGGGCGAGCGGGCCGCCGCCGGCTCGCAGTTCCTGCTCCCCACCGAGGACGCCCTGGAGGTAGCCAAGGAGCTGGCGCGCCGCTTCGGGCTGCCCTCCTGGCAGTTCACGCTATCGGCCACCCAGGCGAACACCGAGGCGCTCCGCGTGGCCCGTGCCCTCACGGGTCGCACCGAGGTCCTGATGTTCGATGGCAAGTACCACGGCCACGCCGACGAGCTGCTCGGCGCGCTCGAGGAGGGCGAGGTCACGCCCGAGGGGCTGGGCGTCCCGGCGGACGCGACCCGCCACGTGCGCCTGGTCCAGTACAACGACCTCGAGGCGGTCGAGCGCGAGCTGGCGCGCGGGGACGTGGCTTGCGTGCTGGCCGAGGCGGCGGTCACGAACACCGGGGTGATCCAGCCCGCGGAGGGCTTCCACGACGGCCTGCGCCGGCTGACGTCGGCCAGCGACGTGCTGCTGATCGTGGACGAGACCCACACGCTCGTCGCCGGACCGGGTGGGCTGACCGCGCGCTGGGGCCTCCAGCCGGACATGCTGGTGATGGGCAAGTCGATCGCGAGCGGCGTGCCACTCGGCGCCTACGGCATGACGACCCAGGTGGCGGGCGCGCTCGACCTGAAGCCGGGGACCGACTTCGGCGAGGACGTCGCCACCGGGGGCACCCTGTTCGCCAACGCGCTCTCGATGGCAGCCGCCCGCGTCACCCTCGCGGAGGTGCTCACCGACGACGCCTACGAGCACGCTGCGGCGCTCGGCGCCCGGCTGGCCGACGGGATCGAGGCCGCGGCGGCCGAGAACGAGCTCAACTGGCGCGCCCACCGGCTCTACAACCGGTCGGGGTACACACACGCGCCGGAGCTACCGTCGAACGCGATCGAGGCGCGAGCTACCTTCGACCTCGAGCTGTACAACCTGCAGCGCCTGTTCATGGCCAACCGCGGCGTGTGGGAGGCGATCGACTCCGCCGGCCCCGCGTGCGGCACCCAGACAAGCGAGGCGGACGTGGACCGCTATCTGGAGGTGCTCGGCGAGTTCCTGCGCGAGTGCCGATGAGTCCGGCGGCTCGGAGCGGTCATATCCGCCACAAGCCCGCTCGACCAAGGAGACGCAGATGAGAAAGCTCGTGGAATCGACCTTCATGTCCCTCGACGGCGTGATCAGCGACCCGCAGACATACGGTCCTCCCTACTGGGACGACGACCACCTGGGCTACTCGACCCAGCTGATGGCCAACGCCGACGCGCTGCTGCTGGGCCGCGTGACCTACGAGGGCTTCGCGCAGGCGTGGCCCGAGCGGTCGGGCGACGAGTTCACCGACAAGATGAACAGCATGCCGAAGTACGTCGTCTCGACGACGCTGACCGAGACGACGTGGAACGCGACCGTCCTGGAGGGCGACCCGGCCGAGGCCGTGGCGGACCTCAAGCAGCAGCCGGGCGAGGGCCTCCTGAAGTACGGGACCGGCCGGCTCGACAAGACGCTGATCGAGCACAACCTCCTCGACGAGCTGCACCTGTGGGTGTTCCCGGTGATCGTCGGCAGCGGCCAGCACATGTTCGAGGGCGTCGACGGGATCGACATGACCCACCTCGAGCTGCTGGACACGACGACGTTCGGCTCGGGGATCGTGGTGCACGTGCTTGGGGCGAAATGATCGATCCCGACGCGTTCAACGCCTTCGAGGCAGAAGGCTGGGAGCGCCAGGCGGCCGGCTATGGCCGCTTCTTCGGTCACCTGACCGGCCGCCTGATCGATCCCCTCCTCGACGCCGCGCACGTGGGCGAGGGCACGCGCACGCTGGATCTCGCCACCGGCCCGGGGTACGTGGCCGCCCGTGCGGCGGAGCGGGGCGCGTCGGTGGTCGGAGTGGACGGTGCGGCCGCGATGCTCGCGCTCGCCCGCGAGCAGCACCCAGAGCTCGAGTTTCGGCAGGCCGACGTGCACGAGCTGCCGTTCGAGACCGCCTCGGTCGACGCCGTGGTGGCGAACTTCCTGGTCCTGCACCTGGGACGGCCCGAGCAGGCGATGGCCGAGTTCGTGCGGGTGCTGCGGCCGGGGGGCCGCCTGGCGTTGACGGCCTGGGATCTGCCCGACCAGGCACGCTTCCTGGGCGTGTTCCTCGACGCCGTGGCGGAGGCGGGCGCCACGCCACCGGAGGGTCTGCCAGCGGGACCCGACTTCTTCCGCTTCTCGGTCGACGCGGAGTTCGACGCGCTCCTGGGCGACCACGGCCTGGAGCAGCGCGAGGTGACACGCATCGCCTTCACCCACCACGTGGCGAGTGCCGACCAGCTGTGGGATGGCCTGCTCGCGGGGACGGTCCGGATCTCCGCGCTGATCCTGGGTCAGCCGGAGGAGACACGACAGCGCATCCGCAGGGCGTTCGACCGGCTCGTGGAGCCCTACCGCACTGGGAACGGCCTGGACCTGCCCGTCGCCGCGAAGCTCGCGGCGGGCCGCAAGCCCTAGTGCGCGGCCGAGACGACCTCGCGCAGCGACTCCACCACATACGGGTCGAACTGCTTGCCCGACCAGTCGTGGAACTCGCGGTCGACCTCGAACCGCGGCCGCGCCCGGCGGTAGGGGCGGTCCTCGGTCATCGCGACGTACGCGTCGGCCACCGTCAGGATCCGTGACGCGAGCGGGATGTCCCGGCCGGCTAGCTGGTCGGGATAGCCCTCGCCGTCGTAGCGCTCGTGGTGGTGGCGCACGATGCGGGCCACGTCCTCGAGCCCGGGGATGCGCCCGACCAGCTCGGCGCCCCACACCGAGTGACTCTGGATCACGAGGCGCTCGTCCTCATCGAGCGGGCCGGCCTTGTGCAGGACGGCGTCCGGCACGCCCACCTTGCCGATGTCGTGCAGGCGCGCCGCGTAGCCGAGATCGCGCAGCTCCCGGAGCCCAAGCCCCAGCCGCTCTCCGATCCGCTGCGCAAGCTCCACGACGCGGTCCGAGTGCTCGCCCGTGTGGCCGTCGCGCAGGCCGAGCGTGCCCGCCAGCACGTCGACGGTGGCGGCCAGCAGCGTCTCATCGCTCTTCAGGGGGCGCGCCGTTCGGCCGAAGCGAGGGCTCATAACCGCGACTTCAGGGTGCGGCCGCGTCCTCCTGCTAGGTGGGCGGTCCTTCCCGCCTGGGGTTGCTTCACGGGGGCTAACCATGAGAGAGTGGCGCCGTTCTCGAGCAGGGGGCGACATGCACCCGAGTGGGCTAGCGGGCAGGACCGTCAGGGCAGGGGCAATGGGGCTGCTGGCGTTCGTTCTGATGGCGCTCGCGCCGGCCGGCGCTTCGGCACAGGGCCAGATCGGGTTTGGCGGCTGCGTCGCCGACGACGGGGCCCAGGGCTGCACCGACGTGCCGAACACGCCGCTCACCGGCGCGACGGCCGTCAACGTCGCCCCGAACAGCGAGAGCGTCTACGTGGCGACCGAGCAGTCCGACTCGCTCGTGCATTTCAGAGCCGCTCCGCCGGGCCAGATCACCTTCGCCGGCTGTGTCGCCAGCACGGGCGCGCAGGGCTGCGCCGACCTGCCCAACGCGCCGATGGACGAGCCCTTCGACTTCGCGATTCGCCCCAACGGCCAGAGCGTGTGGGTGGGTGGGTCCGGCGACGACAGCGTCTCGCACTTCGCCACCAACGCCACGGGACAGCTCTTCTTCGGCGGCTGCATCGCCAACACCGGCACGCAAGGCTGCACCGATCTGCCGGAGGCGCCGATCGGTAGCGCGACCGGACTCGCCGCGACCCAGAACTCACTCTGGGTCACGGGCCTGACCAGCGACTCGGTCGCGCACTTCGGGGTCGCCCCCGGCGGCCAGCTCACCTTCGCCGGCTGCCTCGCCACCGCAGGGGGCAACGGCTGCGGCGACGTCTCCGGCAACCCGCTCGACGGCGCGTCCGGCGTCGCGATCAGCCCCGATGGCGGCTCGCTGTACGTAGCGTCGACCAACAGCAACTCGATCTCGCACTACTTCGTCGCGCCGGCCGGGCAGCTCACATTTGGCGGCTGCCTCGCCAACGACGGGTCCGGCGGCTGTGGCGACCTGCCGTTCGCCCCGCTGACCGGCGCGCGCGGCGTGGCCGTCAGCCCCGACGGGCGCTCGGTCTACGTGGTCTCTCAGAACTCCAACTCGGTCGCGCACTTCTTCCGTGCGCCGGCGGGCCAGCTGACCTACGACGGCTGCCTCGCCAACGACGGCTCCCAGGGCTGCGGGGACCTTCCGGGGGCGCCACTCAGCGGCGCCCGCGACGTCGCCGTCAGCCCCGACAGCGGCTCGGTCTACGTCGCGTCGCCCACGTCCAACTCGGTGGCTCACTTCTTCCGGGCCGTGGCCGGGCAGATCGTCTACGACGGCTGCCTCGCCAACGACGCCTCCCAGAACTGCCGTGACCTGCCTCAAGCGCCGCTGACCACGGCCGCCAGCGTGGCGGTGAGCCCCGACGGCGACTCGGTCTACGTGGCCTCAGCGGGCGCCAACTCGGTTTCGCACTTCTTCCGGGCGCTGCCGAACCGCCCGCTGCCGCCCGGCTCGGTCTCGACCCCGGGCGACCAGGACCGTCCCAACCCGATCGGCACGCCGGGGGTCCAGCGCTGCCAGGGCAAGCGGGCCACGATCGTGGGTACCCGCCGCTCCGACCGTCTCAGGGGGACCCGCAAGGCGGACGTGATCGTCTCGCTCGGCGGAAACGACCGCGTGGCAGGCGGGCGCGGCAACGACCGCATCTGCACCGGCTCCGGCAACGACCGCGCAGACGGCGGCGCAGGCAAGGACCGCGTCTACGGGCTGTCCGGCAAGGACATCCTGAAGGGCGGTCCCGGCAACGACCGGCTCGATGGCGGCCCGGGCAACGACCGCCTGGCCGGCCAGTCGGGCAAGGACACTCTGCTCGGCCGCGCGGGACGCGACAGCCTCAACGGCGGGCCCGGGACGGACAAGCAGAAGAGCTAGCGCGCTACTGCGCTTGCGCCGGTGGCGCGGCCTCCGGGTCGCCTCCGCCGTTGTCCTGGCCTTCCAGCGCGGACGGGCCCTTCGCGTCGGTGGTGAGGTTGCGGCCGTCGTCCGGGTCGAACAGGTGCACGCGCGAGGCGTCCACCCACAGCTCGGCCTCCTCGCCGACGCGAACCTGGCTGGCCGGCTCGAGCCGGGCCACGATGCGCCCCGCCTCACCGGCCATCGGAACCTCGCCACCGCCGGCGTCCTCGGCCAGCTCGCGCAGCTCCTGCGACTCGATCTGCTGGTCCGAGGCCACGCTGAAGTGCGCGTACAGCTCTGAGCCGAGCGACTCCAGCACCTCGATCTTCGCCTTGAAGACCGTCCCGCGATTGCGGGCTTCGCCCACCAGCGAAGCGTCCTCGAAGTTCTCGGGCCGGATGCCGGCGATCAGCTGTTTGTCCTGAGACTGGCCCACGCGCCCACGCACCTCGTCCGGCAGGCGCACGTCGGCGAGTGGCAGCTTGACGGTGTCGCCCTCCACCGTCGCCGGCATGAAGTTCATCGCCGGGGAGCCGATGAAGCCGGCCACGAACAGGTTGAGCGGATGGTTGTAGAGATCCATCGGGCTGCCCACCTGCTGCAGCAGCCCCGAGCGCATCACCGCCACGCGGTCACCGAGCGTCATCGCCTCGGTCTGGTCGTGGGTCACGTAGATCGTGGTGGTGCCGAGGTTCTTCTGGATGCGCGAGACCTCGGTGCGCATCTGCACGCGCAGCTTGGCGTCGAGGTTGGAGAGCGGCTCGTCCATCAGGAACGCGGCCGGGTCGCGCACGATCGCCCGGCCCATCGCCACGCGCTGGCGCTGGCCGCCGGACAGGTTTGCCGGCTTGCGGTCGAGGTGAGCCTCGAGGTCGAGGATGCGCGCGGCCTCCTCCACCTTGTTGTCGATCTCCGCCTTGTCGACCCCGCGCAGCTTGAGCGCGAAGCCCATGTTGTCGCGCACGCTCATGTGTGGATAGAGCGCGTAGTTCTGGAACACCATCGCGATGTCGCGATCCTTGGGCGCACGGTCGTTCACGACCTCGTCGCCGATGCGCAGCTCGCCGTCGGTGATGTCCTCCAGCCCGGCGATCATCCGCAGGGCGGTGGACTTGCCGCACCCGGACGGGCCGACCAGGATGACGAACTCGCCGTCCTGGATCTCGAGGCTCATCTCCTTGACGGCCTCGAAGCCATCGGGGTAGCGCTTGGTGATCTTGTCCAGCGTGATCTGGGCCATTTGCTCTCCTTCCTATCCCTTCACCGCGCCGGCGGTGAGGCCCGCGACGATCCGGCGCTGGAAGATCAGCACCATGATGATGATCGGAACCGTGACGACGACCGAGGCGGCGCAAACGGCGCCGATCGGCTGCTCGAACTGCGAGGCCCCGGTGAAGAAGGCCAGCGCCGCCGGCACGGTTCGTGCGTTGTCGGTCGAGGTCAGTGTGTTGGCGAAGATGAAGTCGTTCCAGGCGAAGATGAACACGAGGATCGCGGCGGTGAACACGCCCGGCGCGGCCAGCGGCACGATGATCTTGCGGAACGCCTGGAAGGGCGTCGCGCCGTCCACCTGGGCCGCCTGCTCGAGCTCCCACGGGATCTCCCGGAAGAACGCCGACAGCGTGTAGATCGCGAGCGGCAGGGTGAAGGTCATGTACGGGATGATCAGCCCGAGCCACGTGTCGTAGAGGCCCACGGCGCGCCACATGTCGAACAGCGAGCCGACGATCGAGATCGGCGGGAACATCGCCACGGCGAGCGCGCCCGAGAGAATGAGGGCCTTTCCGGTGAAGTTCAGGCGCGAGGTCGCGTAGGCCGCCATCGCGGCCAGCACGATCGAGATCAGCGTGGCGATCGACGCGATGCCGATCGAGTTGATCAGCGCGGCGATGAACGTGTCGTCGGAGAAGACCGCGTCGTAGTTCTCGAAGTGGAAGCCCGAGAAGAACTTGCGGTCGATGATGTCCTCGGGCTTCTTGAGCGACAGCGCCGTGATCCAGGCGACCGGGATCAGGGCGTAGAGCAGCACGACGAGGATGCCGATCCCCCAGAAGACGCGTTCGCGGGCAGAGTGGGTCACCTCAGGCCTCCTCGCCTCGCTGCTGGGCGGTGCTGGTGCCGAGCGCCTTCACGAAGAAGATCGCGATCAGGATCACGCAGATGAAGATCAGGATCGAGATCGCCGAGCCGAGCCCGACGTTCACGCGGTTGATCGTGACGTTGTAACCGAGGATCGACACGCTCTCGGTGTTGAGCGCTCCCCCCGGTTGGATGATGTAGATGTTGTCGAAGATCCGGAACGCGTCGAGCGTGCGGAACAGCAGCGCGACCAGGATGGCCGGCTTCATCAGCGGGACCGTGATGCGGAAGAAGCGCTGCACCGTGCTGGCGCCGTCGACCTTGGCGGCCTCGTGCAGCTCGTCCGGGACGAGCGCAAGGCCGGCCAGCAACAGCAGCGCCATGAACGGTGTGGTCTTCCAGACCTCGGCGAGGATGATCACCAGCAGCGAGCCGCCTCGCGTGTTGAGCGGCTGCGCCGTGTCGGAGATCAGCGGCAGGCCGGCCACGAAGCCGCTGGTCGGGTCGAACGCGTACTTCCACGCGAAGGCGGCGACCACGGTGATGATCCCGTAGGGGATCAGGATCGCCGCCCGCACCGGGCCGCGCCCGAAGATCGCGCGGTGCATGACGAGCGCGATCGCCATGCCCAGCACCAGCTCGAACGACACCGAGACGACCGTGATGATCACGGTGTTCCAGACGTCGCCCCACCAGGTGCTCGAGGTGAGCACGTCCACGTAGTTCTGGAGGCCGACGAACTCCTTGTCGTCGGGGAAGCGCAGGTCGTACTTCTGCAGGGACAGGTAGATCGCGTACCCGATCGGGTAACCAGTCACGACCAGCATCGCGATCACGGCGGGCGCACACAGCATCCACGCGAGCTTGCGCTCGGCGCGGTGGCGGTCGCTGATCTTCTTCTTCTTCGGTGCCGTGGCCTGAGCGGTCGCCACTAGAAGATCTTCCCTTCGGCCGCGCTTTCGATCCGGTCACGCAGCTTCTCCACGATGCCGTTCGGATCCACGCCGTCGGGCGGGCTGTAGGTCTTCTGGATCGCCAGTGAGATGTCGCTGTACGCGGGCGTGACCGGGCGCGGCGCGGCGGCCTCGATCGACTCGCGCAGCAGGTCGGCGAACGGATACGCCTTCTTGACCTGCTCGGTCTCGTAGACGGACTCGGTGGTCGGCGGCAGGCCGCCCAGCTCGGCCGCGTCGCCCTGGTGCTGCTCGTTGGCGATGCACTCGGCCGCCTCGAACGCGAGGTCCGGCGTCTCGGAGTACTTGGAAACGCCGATGTTGATCCCGCCCAGCGGCGGTCGGCTCGGCTTGTCCGCGTCCGTGCGCGGGTAGCGCGCCCAGCCCATGTTCTTCTGGAACTCCTCGCTCACACCGGCCGCGCTCGGATAGACGAACGGGTAGTTGACCTCGTAGTCGGAGCGACCGGACTCGAAGCCCTGGCGCGCCTGATCCTCGGCGTTGGTCGACATGCCGGGCGGAGCCGCGGACGACTTGCCGAGCTTGCTCTCGATCTCCGCGGCGCGCTTGGCGGTGTCGTTCACCTTCACGTCGCCGGCCTGGTTCACGATCTGCCCGCCGGCGCCGGCGATCAACGAGTTGATCCACACCGTGAGGCCCTCGTACTGGCGGGCCTGCACCTCGACGGCGGTGCCCTTGTCAACCGCGTCGTCGATCATCTCGTCCCAGGTGAAGTTCTCTGGCGGGGCATCCACGCGGTCCTTGCGGTACCAGAGCAGCTGCGTGTTGCTGGTGAACGGGATCCCGTAGACCTTGCCCTTGTAGTCCACGGTCTTGACGGGCCCCTCGAGCTTGCCCTGCGTGGCGACGTCGCGCCGCTCGCCCTCCCACGGCAGGATCCAGCCCGCCTCGGCCAGCTCGGCGGTCCAGATCACGTCCATGCCGATCAGGTCGATGTCCTTGTCCTCGGCGGCCAGCCGGCGGACGATCAGCTCGCGCTGCTGGTTGGCGTCCGTCGGCAGCTTCACGTAGTTGATCTGGTAGCGGCCGTTGGCCTCCTTGTTGCAGTCGGCCACCGCCTTGTCATACGAGCCGCCCGGCTCGTTGAAGACGTACCAGTTGATGGCGCGGGAGCCGCCGCCGCCCTCCTCGCTGCCGATGCCGCCACACGACGCCAGCACGGCGCTCGCAATGAGTGCAATCGCCGCGAGCAGGTGTCGTCCGTGCAAGTCCTCCTCCTCCTGAGCGGCCAGTACCCCTCAGGAAGCAGGCCTAACCCACGGTGACCACCGCGGCGTGCGCTTCGAGCACGCCTTCGCGCAACGCGCCGTCCGCCGTCTGTATACGCAGATCGGCGCCGCTCGGGGCTGGAAGCGGGCCGGCGGTGGTGTTGATCGCGACCGTGTGGTCGCCGCGCCGGTAGGCGACCACGCCATCGGCCGGGTCGAGCAGCTGAAATCCGTCGCCCAGCTCGCGCCGCAGGGCGATCAGCTGGCGCACGAGCGACAGCATCGATGCCGGGTCGTCGCGCTGGGCCTCCACGTTGCGCCGTGCCGGGTCGGTCAGCGGCAGCCAGGGCTGCCCGGTCGTGAAGCCGCCGCTGCGCGAGCCGTCCCACTGCATCGGGTGGCGGTGGCGGTCGCGCCCAGCGCGGTCGAAGCGCGTCTCGCCGGGCGGCCCCTCCCCCTGGCCGATCTCGTCGCCCTGATAGAGGAACGCCGGCCCCGGCAGCGTGAGCAGCAGCACCGCGACCGCGCGGGCGTTGTGCTCGCCGAAGCGGGTCGACAGCCGGCCGAAGTCGTGGTTGGACAGCGCCCACGCCGCGCCTGGCTGGCGCGTCGTCGCCTCGATCGCAGTGCGCAGCGACTGCGCCTCCCAGCGCGAGTGCAGCAGCTCGAAGGCGAACACCGCGTCGAAGTGCTCGGTGTACGGACCCCAGCGCGAGCTCGGCAGGTACACCTCGCCCACCAGCAACGCGTCGCCGCAGGCCTCGCGGATCTTGGCCAGCGCCCGGCCCGTGTCGGGCGCGTTGCCGGCGTAGATGTGCGCGAGCTTGGCCTCCTCCTCGGTCAGGGGCAGCCCGAATGGCTCGGTGGCGGGGGGCTCGTCGCGCAGCTGCTCGTCCTTGAGCAGCCGGTCGATGGCGTCGATGCGATACCCGTCCGCTCCCCGATCGAGCCAGAAGCGCAGCCCGTCCTGCATCGCCGCCACGACCTCCGGGTTGCGCCAGTCGAGATCGGGCTGCTCGGGGTAGAACGAGTGCAGGTAGTAGCGCCCGTCGAGCGGCGCCCAGGCCGAGCCGCCGAACGCCGAGATCCAGTTGTTCGGCGCGTCGGCCCAGATGTACCAGTCCGGGTGCTCGCGGAACCAAGGGTGCTCGATCGACGTGTGGCAGGGCACCACGTCCATCAGCACGCGCAGGCCGAGCGCATGGGCTTCCGCGGTCAGCGCGTCGAATTCGGCGAGGTCGCCGAAGACCGGGTCCACGCCCTTGTAGTCCGACACGTCGTAGCCGAAGTCCGCCATCGGCGACGGGTAGATCGGCGACATCCAGAGCGCGTCCACCCCGAGCCAGGCGAGGTGGTCCAGGCGCGAGCGGATCCCGCGCCAGGTCGCCGACACCGTCGCCGTCGGAGTCCTGGAAGGAGCGCGGATAGATCTGGTAGACGACGGTCAAGCTTCGCGCAAGCCTACGCGGGCGTGCAGCCGCGCCAGCGGGGCGGGCGCCCACCAGTTCCACTTGCCGAGCAGCTGCATCAGCGCCGGCACCAGCAGCGCGCGGATGATCGTCGCGTCGATCAGCACTGCGATCGCCGTGCCCAGGCCGAGCTCCTTGATGAAGATGATCTGGGAGGTGACGAAGGCGCCGATCGCGATGCAGAACAGCAGCGCAGCGGCGGTCACGATGCGGCCGGTGCGCTCGAGCCCGACGGCGACGGCCTCGGAGTCGGAATGTCCGGCGTCGCGCGCCTCCTTGATGCGCGCCAGCAGGAACACGCCGTAGTCGGTCGAGAGGCCGAAGACGACCGCGAACAGCAGCAGCGGCTGGGTGGACTCGAGGCCGCCCTGGCTCGTGTAGCCGAGCAGCCCCTCGAAGCGTCCGTCCTGGAACACGAGCACGAGGATCCCGAACACCGCGCTCAGCCCGAGCGCGTTCATCAGCACCTGCTTGATCGGCAGGATCACCGAGCCGGTCATCGCGAACAGCACGACCAGGGTGACCGCGACGACGATCGCGAGCACCAGCGGCAGGTGGTCGGCGAGGCTGTCCTGGAGGTCGAGGAAGGCGGCCGTGGAGCCGCTCACGAGCGCGTCGCCGTCTAGCCGGCGCAGATCGCGGACCAGCTCCTGGCTGCGCCCGTCGAGCGGCGCGGTGGCGGAGACCACGTCGATCGCGTAGGTGCCGCCCCGCTCGCGTGGCGGGCCCACCGCGTCCGCCCCGGGGACGTCGGCGGCCGCGGCCGCGACGCGCGCGGCCTCCCGCGGCCCGCCGCTCCCGACCAACGTCACGGGCGTGTCCCGGTAGGGCGGGAACTGGGCGCGCAGCAGGTCGTCCACCTGGCGGGCGCTGGTCGACTCGGGCAGCACCTGGGCGTCCACCGACGTGAAGGCGATGCCGAAGAACGGCAGGCCGAGCACGATCAGCAGCGTCGCGGTGGCGGCTGCGATGCGCCCCGGAAAGCGCATCACGAGCTGCGACAGGCGGTACCAGAAGCCCTCGTGAGCGGCCCGGGCGTCGCGCTCGGCGCGGCGCGCGAGGAACGCCGGCGTGAGCGAGTTGACCCGGTGCCCGAGCAGCGTCAGCACCGCGGGCAGCACGATCAGCGCGATCGCCGCCGCGATCAGCGCGACGCAGAACCCGCCGATGCCCATCGAGTAGAGGAAGCGCTGCGGGAAGACCGCCAGCGAGGCGATCGCCCCGGCAACGGTGAGGGAGCTGAACAGCACCGTGCGCCCGGCGGTAGCGAGCGTCCGGCGCATCGCCTCCGCCCCGGGACCGGTGCGCGCGATCTCCTCGCGGTAGCGCGAGACGATGAACAGGCTGTAGTCGATCGCCAGCCCGAGCCCCAGCCCGGTGACGAGGTTGAGCGCGAAGATCGACACCGAGGTCATCTCGCTGGCCACTCGCAGCATGAGGAACGTGCCGACGATGGCCAGGCCGCCGACCATCAGTGGCAACAGCGCGGCCACGAGGCTGCGGAAGAACAACAGGGACAGGACGAACAGCAGCGGGAACGCGTAGAGCTCGGCGGTGCGCAGGTCCTGCTCGACCTGCTCGTTGACCTGCTTCTGCGCCACGGCCGCGCCGCCCACCGTCACCCCGCGCTCGCCGTCCAGGCCGGCGGCGATGCGCTCGGCGGCGTCCTGCACCTCGTCGTCGGCGGTGGGCTCGAGCGCGACGGCGAGGTAGGTCGAGCGCCCGTCGCGGGACACGAAGTCCGGCGAGCGGGTGTCGGCGAAGCCGTGCACCTCGGTCACGTCGGGGTCCTGGGCCAGACGCCCGCTGAGCGCCTGGAGCCGCTCCCGTCCCGCTGGCGAACGCGGGTCGACGCCCTCGACCAGCACCACCACGCCTGTCTCGCGGAAGCCGGCCTGCTCCAGGCGCTGGTCGGCGATCACGCTCTCGGTGTCGGGATCGTCGGCGCCGTACGGGTCGAGCCGGTCGGCCACGCCGGCCCCGAGGACGCCGGCCACGACGAAGAAGACGGCGGCCAGGGCGAGCACCCGGCGCGCGCGGCGATCGGCGAGACGTGCGAGACGATCCATCATCGCGACGCTTCCTTTCGCAGTCGCTCGGCCTCGCGGGCGCACCAGCCCGCCATCCACTCGCTGGATTCGATGCCGTAGCGGAGCACCAGGCCGGCAAAGCCCTCCGGATGCACGGCCGCTTCGATCTCGCGCAGTTGGCGCAGCGTCGCCTCGTGATAGCCGCGCTTGGCATCCAGCGAGGCCACGGCGGTGTCGGGAGCCGCCGCGGCGAAGAAGAGCCTCAGCAGCGCCTCGTCGCGCATCTCGAACGTGGCCGCATCCTCAGACAGCCAGCCCTCCAGCGCCTCGCGGCCCGCGGGCGTGAGGCTGTAGGAAGTGCGGCGGCGCCCCCCACGGGCGTCGGCCTCCCCCTCGACCAGCCCAGCCTCGGATAGGCGCCGCAGCTCGGGGTAGATCTGGCCATAGGAGGTGGCCCAGAAGAAGCGCGTCGACCGGTCCGCGGTGGCCTTGATGTCGTAGCCCGACATCGGCCGCCAGGCCAGCATGCCGAGAATCACATAGGCGGTTGGGCTGAGCTCCATATATCGCCGGAATATATCATGGCGATATATTTTAGCCCTTCACGGCCCCCGCGGTCAGCCCGGCCACGATCCGCTTCTGGAACGCCAGCACGAGCACCACGAGCGGGACCGTCACGACGACCGTGGCCGCCGTGATCGTGCCGAGCGGTACCTCGAACTTCTCACTGCCGGTGAAGAACGCCAGCGCGGGCGGCACCGGTCTGGCGGAGGGCGAGCTGGTCAGCGTGATCGCCAGCAGGAACTCGTTCCAGGCCCAGATGAACGAGAGCAGCCCGGCGGTCACGAGGCCGGGCGCCGCCAGCGGCATCACGACCTTGCGGAACGCCTGGAAGTGGGTGGCGCCATCGACCAGTGCGGCCTCCGAGAGGTCCCTCGGGATCTCCTTGAAGAACGACGCCAGCACGTAGATCGTGAGCGGCAGCGTGAACGCGAGGAAGGGCGGGACCAGGCCGAGCAGCGTGTCGTAGATGTCGAGGTCGGTCCAGAACTTGAACAGCGGGGCCGCGATCGCGATCGGCGGGAACGTCGTGATCGAAAGGATGATCGCAAGCATGATGAACTTGAAGCGGAAGCGCAGGCGAGCCAGCGCGTAGCCCGCGAACGACCCGATCACCAGCGCCAGCACCGTCGTGATCGCGGAGACGATGATGCTGTTGCGCAGCGCCGTCGTGAAGTCGGAGTCCTCGAAGATCGACCGGTAGTTCTCCAGCGACGGGCTGGGCGGAAACAGGTTCGCGCTCGACAGGTCCTGACCCGTCTTCAGCGACGTGTTGATCAGCCAGTAGAACGGAAACAGGCAGAAGACCATGATCGCGGCCACGGCGATCCAGAGCAGGACCCGGTGGCGCCGCTCGGCGGTCACGACTCCTCCGCCATCGCCCTGATGTTCCCGCCGACGAAGCGGATGTAGAGGAACGACACCGTCATCACCACGATGAACGTGAGCACCGCCAGCGCCGAGCCCTCCCCCACGAGCCGGTTCTTGGTCAGCTCGTTGTAGGCGTGCAGCGACAGCGTGGTGGTGCCGTTGGCGCCGTTCGTGAGCGCGAACGGCAGGTCGAACACGCGCAGCGCGTCGAGCGTGCGGAACAGCAGCGCCACCAGAATCGCCGGCCGCAGCAGCGGCAGCGTGATTCGCACGAAGCGCTGCCACGCCGACGCCCCGTCCACCTTGGCCGCGTCGTACACGTCCTCGGGGATCACCTGCAGCCCGGCCAGCAGCAACAACGCCATGAAGGGCGCCGTCTTCCACACGTCGGCGAAGATCAGCGTGGCCATCGCCCAGCCGTCCTCGCCGTACCAGAGCACGTCGGCTCCGGGCAGGCCCAGCGCGGACAGCATCGATGGCACGAAGCCGAGGTTGGGCTCGAAGATGGAACGCCACAGCAGGCCGGTGCCGAACGTCAGCACCGCCCACGGCACCAGGACGGTCGCGCGCAGGATCGCCCGCCCCTTGAAGGCCTGGTGCATCGCCAGCGCGAACGCGATGCCCAGGACCAGCTCGATCGAGACCGAGATGCCGGTGAAGATGAAGGTGGCCTTGAAGGCGTCCCAGAACCTGCTGTCCCCGAGCGCCTCGGTGTAGTTGTCGATGCCAACAAAGCGCGACAGCCCCGGCACACGCACGCTGTACTCGTTCAGCGACAGCCAGACCGCGTACCCGATCGGGAACGCGGCGACCAGCGCCATCACGATCAGCGACGGCGCCATCATGGCGGCGCCGATGCGGCGCTCCTGGGAGAACCCGGAGCGCCGCTTCGACTTCTCGCTAACCGCTACGGAGGCGGCCTCCATCTAGAACGTCTCGAGCGCCTTCTGGATGTCGTCCGACATCTGGCTGACGGCCTCCTTCGGCGACGACTTGCCCTGGAGCGCGTCGTGGACGTTCGTGTAGATCGCCTCCGAGATCTGCGAGTACACGGGCGAGACCGGGCGCGACTGGCCCTGCTCGACCGCGGACTTCAGGTCGGCGGCGAAGGGGTACTTCTCCTGGACCTCCGGCGTGTCGTAGGCCGCGGCGTTCGCCGGGGGCGACGACGAGACCAGGAAGCCCTCCGCCTGCGCCTTCTCGCCCGTCGCGAAGTCCACGAACGCGGCTGCCGCATCGGGGTTCTTGGAGAAGGCGGAGATGCCCAGGTTGAAGCCGCCGAGCACACTCGCCGGCTCGCCGCCCTCGAAGCTCGGGAAGGTTCCGATCGCGAGGTCCTTCCCGATCTTCGACTCCTTGCCGAGCGTGTACGCGTACGGCCAGTTGCGCATGAACGTCGCGTTGCCGGTTTCGAACGCCCGGCGCGACTCCTCCTCCTTGTACGTAGTCACGGCCTTGGGGGCGTCACCGTTCTTGATGCCGTCGGCCATGAACGCCACGGCCGCCTCGCCCTCGGGCGAGTCGACCTCGACCGACTCGCCATCGTCGGACAGCACCTTCCCGCCGCCGCTGTAGAGCAGCTCGAGGAAGTTGACCGTCAGGCCCTCGTAGCGAAAGCCCTGGTACACGATGCCGTCGTTCTTGCCGGCCTCCGCGTAGAGGTCCTCCCAGCTCGACGGCAGCTCGGGAACCTGGTCCTTGCGGTAATAGATGAAGCCGGCGTTCGTGTGGAACGGAACTGCCCAGTACTTGCCCTCGTACTCGGCGGTGCCGAGCGTGGAGGGGATCCAGTCCGCCTTGCGCGGCTCGATGATCGCCGACGTGTCCTGCAGCCAGCTCTGCGCCGCGAACTCCGCCGTCCAGATCACGTCCAGCCCGAGCACATCGCACTCGTCCGACTCGGCGCGCAACCGCTGAACCAGCTGGGCTCGCTGCTCGTCGGCCGACTCGGGCAGCTCGACCAGCTTCACGGTGATCGCGGAGTTCTCCTTCTTGAAGAGATCGATTGCCGCGCCGTACGCCCCGCTGGTGTCCTTGCCGATGCACCAGTTGACGTTCCCCTTGGCGTCGGCCGTGGCCGCGGGCGCCTTTGTGGCGTCACCGCCCCCGCCTTCGTCGTCGTCGTCGCCGCCGCACCCGGCGACTATCAGCGCCATCACGCAACCGAGCAACACGGCCCAGAGCAGCTTCCTCATCCCTCGTCCTCCTCCTTGAGCAGCCTGGCCCGGGCTTACCCGCGCCCTTGGCGGCCAAAACGACGACGAGGCGCCAAGTGGCGCCTCGTCGCGGGTCGGTGGGTGCGGGTGCCGGGGGGTCAGTCGGTGGTGCCGGCGCCCGCTGTCTGGAGGGCCTGCTCCTCGTGCCGGCCCTCGCAGATCTCTTCGACGAGCTTGTCGCAGAACGCGGGCAGATCGTCGGGCTTGCGGCTGGACACGAGGCCACTGTCCACCACGACCTCCTCGTCCACCCAGTTGCCGCCGGCGTTGCGGATGTCGGTCTTCAGGCTCGGCCACGAGGTGATCGTGCGGCTGCGCACGACATCGGCCTCCACGAGCGTCCACGGACCGTGGCAGATCGCGGCGACGGGCTTGCCCGCCTCGAAGAACGAGCGTGTGAAGCGCACCGCGTCCTCGTCCGCTCGCAGGAAGTCCGGGTTGGCGACCCCGCCGGGCAGGACGAGCCCGTCGTAGTCGTCATGCGTGGCCTCCGCGACGGTGCGGTCGACCTTGAACGTCTGATCCTTGTCGAGGTGGTCGAAGCCCTGGATCTCGCCACTCTCCAGCGAGACCAGCTCCGGCGTGCCGCCCTCGTTCTCGACGGCCTTCCACGGCTCGGTTAGCTCGACCTGCTCCACGCCGTCTGTGGCGAGGAACGCGACCTTCTTGTTTTCGAGTCTGTTGGCCATACCTAGGCAATACCGAGTCAGCGACCCGGTAAACGACTCTCTTCTAGAGCCGCTCCAATGCGGCGCTCGCGGCCTCCTCGCCCGAGCGCACGGCGCCGTCCATGTAGCCGTTCCAGACCGTCGAGTACTCGGCGCCGGCCCAGTGCAGCGGGCCGATCGGTGCACGCAGCGCCGGGCCGTAGCTGGTCCAGGCCCCGGTCGGCATGTGACAGCCGTAGCAACCGCGGGTCCACTCCTCCTCAGCCCACAGGCGCTCCACATAGCGGTCGGGCTTGGCGGCGCGAGCGCCGAACAGGCGGGTGAAGCACCCGACCACGGCGGCGCGGCGCTCCTCGGGGCGCAGCCGGCCGAGCTCGCGCGCCCGCTGGCCCTCGACGAACCCCAGCAGCACACCGGGCGAGCCGTCGGGCGGGGAGTTGTCGAAGGTGAGCTTGACCGGCCCGGTGTCGCTGGTGGCCTCGCCGGACAACCCGTCGGCGCGCCAGAACGGTTCGTCGTAGATCGCCATGCACTTGGCCACCGTGCCCATCGGCATGCGCTGGGTGAGCTGGTCGCGAAAGCCCGGCAGCGCCGGGTCATACGCGATCCGGCCCGCCAGCGTCGGCGCCACCGCCAGGATCGCGCGGCGCGTGCGCACGGTGGCGCCGTCGGCCTGGACCGTTACGCCGTGATCGCCGAGCGCGATCCGGCGCACGGGGGCGCCGAAGATGACGTGCTCGCGGCCGAGCGCCTCCGCCATCAGCAGCGGGATGCGCTGGGACCCGCCCACGAAGCGGTCCTGCTGGGCGCCGCCCTCGGCGTCGAACAGCAGGTTGAGGCTGCCGGCGGAGTGGATGTAGAAGAGCATGTGCAGCAGCGAGATGTCCTCGGGCTGGGCCGCCCAGACCGACTCGATGCCCAGCTCGAGCAGCATCCGGCCGGCCTTGGTCGGGAGGTTGCGCCGCATCCAGGTGGCCGCCGTCTGACCGTCGAGCGCCGCGGCGCCCGGGGCCTCCCACGGGGCCTCGAGCGGCACGCGGCGCGCCAGGCGGTTGAGCCGGCGCTGCGCGCGCTCAACGTCGAGCAGCGCGAGCGGGTTGATGCGCGGGATCGTGCCCCGGTAACGGCGTAGCCGGCCGCGGTAGTCGAGCACGTTCTCGCCGTCGGTGTGGGTCGGGAAGGTGTCCACGTCGAGCTCGCGCGCCAGCGCGGCGAGCCGGTCCTGCGTCGGGCCGATCCACTGGCCGCCGACCTCCACGACCTTGCCTTCGCCGATCTCCTCGTTCAGCACTCGACCGCCCACCCTCTCGCGCGCCTCCACGACCACCACGGAGGCGCCGGCGGCGGCCGCGACGCGCGCCGCGGACAGCCCGGCAAGGCCGGCCCCGATCACGACCAGATCGGCGTCACGGGTGTGCGCGTCCGGCATCGCGCGGGGCACCCTACGCGACGCGCTCGTTATGGTGCAAAGCGATGGCCTCACCCCCGCGCACCGCGCGCGAGGAGGAGCGGCGTCTCAACCTGCGGACGCTCGTCATCGCGAGTGCCGCGTCCGCCTCGGCCGCGCTCGTTACCTCGCGCCTTTGGATCGCCGGCACCTGGATTGCCGCGGCGATGACCCCTGTGATCGTGACGCTGGTGAGCGAGATGCTGCGCCGGCCGACCGAGCGGATCGCGCGCGGCATCACATCCGACCGGGCCGCGCTGCCCGATCCCGACGCGCCCCCTGCCCGGCCCGAGTCGGCCGCGGCGCAGCGCGTGGCCGAGCGGCTGCGCGGCGAGGGCGCCCCACCCCTGCCCGACCCGGACGCCCCGCGCGCCGTCGGGCCGACGCGCGTGTACCGCAGCGAGGGATCGGTCAGGTCCAGCGAGCGGGGGCGCAAGATCGCCTACCGGCTGGTGTTCGGCACCGCCGCGCTGGCCTTCGTGATCGGGGTGCTGGTGCTGACCGTGCCAGAGCTGATCGCGGGCGGGTCCTTCGGCAAGAACGACAACCGCACGACCCTGTTCAGCGGCAAGCAGCGCGACACGAGCAAGGACAACTCGACGACCCCGCAGACCACGCCCGAGCAGCAGACGGAGACCGAGGAACAGCCGCCGCCGACCACCGACGAGACGACCCCCACGGAGACCGAGACCACGCCCACGACGCCAACCACTCCGGAGGAAACCGCGCCGACCGCGCCGGCCCCCTCGGACACGACACCGGTGCCACCGGCGGAGCCCTAGCCGTCGGCAGCGGGACTCGCCGGCGCGCCCTACCCGTATCCCGGGCATGACCGCTCGGCGCCTCCTCCCCCTCCTGCTCCTCGTCCTGGTTCCCGCCTCGGCCCGGGCCGACGGGCCGCCTGTCACCGCACGTGACGCGGGCCCAGAAGGCGTGGTCGCGCCGGGCGGAAGCGAGCGCTTCGTCGCGCTGCCCACTCGCACCGGCACGGTGCTGGTCCGGACGCAGACGCGCGGCGGCCGGGTGCGGCATGCGGCCGTGCTGGACGGGCAGTGGGGCGTCCCCGTCGTCGCCAACGACGGCACCTCCGGCGGCCTCTCGGCAGACGGTGGCACGCTGGTGCTGATGAGCGCGGCGAGGGCGTATCCACGCCGGCACTCCAGCTTCGCCGTCCTCGACACCAAGCGGCTGGCCGCGAAGCGGACAATCGGACTCGACGGCGAGTGGGGCTTCGACGCGCTCTCACCCGACGGGTCGACTCTTTACCTGATCCAGCAGCTCTCGCGCCGGGACCGCACTCGCTACGCGGTGCGCGCCTACGACATGCGGGCCGGCCGTCTGCTGCCCGACCCGGTCGTGGACCCCTCCGAGCCCGACGAGCCGATGCGCGGCCTGCCGATCACGCGCACCACCGGCCCCGGGGGCCGCTGGGAGTACACGCTCTACGTCGGGGGCGAGCACCCGTTCGTCCACGCGCTCGACACTGTTCGGCGCGAATCGATCTGCATCGACCTCCCGCACCGAGTCGCCCACTCCAAGCGGCTCTTGGATTTGAAGCTGGCCGTGCGCGGGCGCCGAATCGCGCTGCTGCGCGGCGAGCGTGTGGTTGCATCCGCGCCGCGCCAACCGCACCAGGCGTCGGCGGGCGGAGGTCCGCCGTGGGCCATCGCCGCGCTCGTGCTGACCGGCCTGCTGGTCGCGGTCGGTTGGCGGGTGCGCGCACGGTAGTCGCCCGCCCACCCGGGTACGCGCGTCGCACGGCAACCCGAGGAGGAGCTCGATGGCGAAGTGCGAGGTGTGCGGAAACGACTACGACAAGACGATGGAGATCACGCGAGGCGGCGAGACGCACGTCTTCGACAGCTTCGAGTGCGCCATCCACGCGATCGCCCCGGTCTGCGACCACTGCGGCTGCCGGATCGTCGGACACGGCGTGGAAGCCGGCGCGTCCATGTACTGCTGCGCCCACTGCGCCGAAGAGTCCGGGGTCGACGGCGCGCGTGACCGGGTGGAGCCCTAGCCCGTTCGGGCTCCCACTCCACTGAGGAACTCCCGCACGCGTAGCGGGCCGGCGTTGCCGGGCTCCAGCGGTGGGGTGTCCAGCCCGGCGCCCTCGCGCATGCCCAGCAGCAGGTCCGCCAGCGCTTCGGGGGCCGAGTGGCGCGGAGTCCAGCCCAGCTCCGTCCTCGCACGCGACACGTCCATCACCGGCGCCTTCAGCGCCATGTCCAGCCAGCCGGCCTCGGAGGGCTGCAGGCGCAGCTTGAACGACGCGGCTGCCGCCGCGCGCAGCGCCCGCGCCGGTACCGGCACCTTGCGCGCGCCGAGGATGCGCGCCAGTTCCGACGGGTCGAGCACCGGCTCGGCCGCGATGTTGAACGCCCCCTCTCGTTCGCCGACCAGTGCCAGCCGGTACGCCTCGCCGACGTCGTCGCCGTGCACGGCTTGGAACCTCAGCCCGTCGATGTCGGGTACCACCGGCATCAGGCCGGGATGCAAGAGGAAGCCCGGCAGCAGCGGTCCGGCGAACAGGCGTCGGATTCCCGACGCAGCCTCGCGCTTGAAGATCAGGCCGGGACGCAGTCGCACCACTCGCACGCCGTCGTGCGCGCTCTCGAACTGGTCGAGCAGGCGCTCCACCTCCGCCTTGTGGCGCGAGTAGAACGAGCTCGGGATTCCGGTGGTGGGCCAGCTCTCGTCGACCGCGCGTTCCTTCGGACCCGGCGCATAGGCGCCGACCGACGACGCGTAGACGAGCACCCCCACCCCGGCCGCGGCGGCCGCGTTGAACACCCGCGCGCTCCCGTCCACGTTGACCGAGCGCACCAGCCGCTGGTCGCGTGCCGGCTGGATCAGCCAGGCGAGGTGCACGACGGCGTCGGCGCCGTCGAAATGCGCCCGCAGCGGTGCGCCGGTCACGTCCGCCGTCCGCCATTCCACCTTCGGGAAGCTCGTCCTCGGTACCCGCCGGCACAGGCCCAACACAGAATCTACGGCCGGCTCCGCGGCGAGCGCCCGCAGCACGCTGGTGCCGACGTTTCCGCTGGCGCCCGTTACGACGACTCGCACGGCGCCACCGCCGGCCCAAGCTCCACCTCGGCCAGCTCGCGGCTGCCCGCCGCGGGGCCGATGCGGGCGTGCCACTCGAGCCACCAGCCCGCGTGGCGCACTGCCGAGGCCGTTAGCGCCGCCGCGGACTCGATGTTGGAAATTGCGCTCGCGATGCCCACTCGCATGCCTCCTCGGCTACCCAACGGACGGCGTTTGAACCCCCTGTCACCATCTGGGCGCGATGGCCCAGCACCACCATCACCACCACGCGCCGACGGGGAGCAGCAGGCGTCTGGGCGTGGCGCTGGGGCTGATCCTGGCCTTCATGGCGGTGGAGGTGGTGGCCGGCATCGTGGCCGACTCGCTGGCCCTGCTCTCCGATGCCGCCCACATGCTCACCGACGCGGGCGCGATCGCCCTGGCGCTGGTGGCGGCCCGGCTGGCCAGCCGCCCCGCGAGCGGCGGCTTCACCTTCGGGCTCAAGCGGGCGGAGATCCTGTCCGCACAGGTGAACGGCGCCACCCTGGTCGCCCTGGCCGTCGTGATCCTGGCCGAGGGCATTCGTCGCCTGTTCGACCCGCCGGAGGTGGAGGGCGCGCTGGTGCTCGTGGTCGCGCTGGCCGGCGTGGTGGTGAACCTAGCGGCGACCTGGGTGTTGGCCGGCGCCGACCGCCGCAGTCTCAACGTCGAGGGCGCCTTCCAGCACGTGCTGACCGACCTGTTCGCCTTCATCGCCACAGCGGTGGCCGGCGCGGTGATCCTGCTGACCGGCTACGGCCGCGCCGACGGGATCGCCGCCCTGATGGTGGCCGCCCTGATGCTGCACTCGGGCTGGGGGCTCCTGCGCGACTCCGGGCGCGTGCTGCTGGAGGCCTCGCCGCGCGGGGTCGATCCCGACGAGATCGGGCGCACGCTGGCGGCTGAGCACCACGTGGTCGAGGTGCACGACCTGCACGTGTGGGAGGTCACCTCGGGGATGACATCGCTGTCCGCCCACGTGACGGTGCGCGCCGGCTGCGACACCCAGTCCCACCGCCGCCAGCTGGCCGACCTCCTGCGCGAGCGCTTCGGCATCGACCACACGACGCTCCAGGTGGAGGAGCGACACGAGGGGCCACTCGAGATCGAGCCGCTGCACCCCTGATGCCGCGCTACGTGATCCAGCAGCACGCCGCGACCAGCCTGCACTGGGACTTCCGCCTCGAGGTTGGCGGGACGTTCAAGTCGTGGGCCGTGCCGAAGGGCCCGTCGCTGAGCCCGCGCGACAAGCGCCTGGCGATGGCGGTCGAGGACCACACCCTGTCCTGGGGCGACTTCGAGGGCTTGGTCCCCGACGGCGAGTACGGCGCCGGCCCAGTGATCGTGTGGGACCGCGGCCGCTACCGGAACCTGCGCGACGAGCCGATGGACGAGGCGCTCGCCGCCGGGCATGCCTCGTTCTGGCTCGACGGCGAGAAGCTGCGCGGCGGCTGGAGCCTGCGGCACATCGAGGACCGTCGCTGGCTGCTGGTCAAGCGTCGCGACGAGCACGCCGACAAGGGCGATCCGGTCTCCGAGCGCCCCGAGTCCGTGGTGTCCGGACGGACCGTGGAGGAGATGCGTTGAACGGATACGAGCCGATGAAGGCGGTCCTCTGGGAGCCGCCGTTCTCGGATCCCGACTGGATCTTCGAGCGCAAGCTCGACGGCGTGCGCTGCCTCGCTCACCGCGACGACGGGGTGGTGCGGCTGGTGTCGCGCACCGACCGGGCCATGAACGGTGACTACCCTGAGCTCGTGTCGGCACTCGAGACCGAGCCGTGCCAGGACTTCGTTCTCGACGGCGAGGTCGTGGCCTTCGGCCGGCCCGGGGTCACCAGCTTCGAGCGCCTCCAGCGTCGCGGGCGCGAGCCGGTGGCCGTCTTCCTCTACGCGTTCGACCTGCTGCGCCTCGACGGCCGTGACCTGCGCCAGCTGCCGCTGCGCGAGCGCAAGGCCACGCTGCGCCGCGCGCTGCGCTTCGAGGGCAACGTGCGCTTCTCGCCGCACCGCAACGAGCACGGCGAGCACATGTACCGCGAGGCCTGCAGCAAGGGCCTGGAGGGCGTGATGGCCAAGCGCGCGGACAGCCCGTACCGTGCCTCGCGCTCCAGCGACTGGCGCAAGCTCAAGTGCCACGCCGAGCAGGAGCTCGTGATCGGCGGCTACACCGCGCCGCAGGGGTCGCGCACCGACTTCGGCGCGCTGCTGGTGGGCTACTGGGAGGACGGCCGGCTGCGCTACGCCGGGAAGGTCGGCACCGGCTTCGATCACGCGACGCTGCGGTCGCTGGGCAAGCGGATGCGCGAGCTCGAGGTGGCCGACCCCCCGTTCGCCGACGTCCAACCGGTCCCGCGCGGCGCCCATTGGGTGGAGCCGGAGCTGGTGGCCCAGATCGGGTTCACCGAGTGGACGCGCGGCGGGCGCTTGCGCCACCCCCGCTACCTCGGGCTGCGCGATGACAAGCCGGCCCGCGACGTGGTGAGGGAGCGCCCGGCGTGACCGTCACGATCTCGAGCCCCGACAAGGTGCTGTTCCCCGGCGACGAGCTGACCAAGGCCGACCTCGCCGAGTACTACGAGGAGGTGGCCGAGTGGATGCTGCCGCACATCCGCAACCGGCCGCTCAGCATGCTGCGCTATCCCGACGGCATCGAGGGCGAGGGCTTCTTCCACAAGAACGCGCCAGACCACTACCCGAGCTTCGTCAAGCGGGTGGAGGTCGAGAAGCGCGGCGGCACCGTGATGCACGCGCTGGTGACCAACGTCGACGCGCTCGTGTACCTGGTCGGGCAGAACACGATCACGCCGCACGTGTGGCTGTCGCGCGCGGACCGCCTGCGTCAGCCGGACCGGATCGTGTTCGACCTCGACCCGGCCCCGGGCGCCGACTTCGCGGCCGTCCGCCGCGCCGCTCGGCATACCGGCGACCTGCTGCGCGAGATCGGCCTGGAGCCGTTCGCCCAGGTGACGGGGTCCAAGGGCATCCACGTCTGGACGCCGCTGCGGCGGCGCGCCACCTTCGCCGACGTGCGCCCGTTCGCGCGCTCGGCCGCCGAGCTGCTCGCCGCCCGCTACCCCGACGACCTCACCACCGAGTTCCTCAAGAAGGAGCGCGGCGGGCGCATCCTTGTCGACGTGATGCGCAACGCCTACGCCCAGACCGCCGTGCCGCCCTACGCCGTCCGGCCGCTGCCGGGGGCGCCGGTGGCCACCCCGATCGAGTGGGACGAGCTGTCGGACTCGAGGCTGCGCGCCGATCGCTGGACCGTCAAGAGCGTCCGGCGCCGCCTGGCCGCCAAGGGCGACCCGTGGGCCGACATCGCCTCGTTCGCGCGCGGACTCTCGCGCGCGAGCAAACGCCTCCAGGCACTCGGCGAATCCGGGTAGGCTGGCACCCGTGGCACCGGGCAAGATGCACCAGACGACGGTCCGGTTCGGAACCGACCTTTGGGACGCCCTCGAGCGCGAGTGCTCGACCCTGGGCGTGAGTGTCCCCCAGTACGTACGCGAAGCGGCCATCGCGCGCCTCGTCTACACGGCCGGCAAGCGCGGCGATCCGGACCTGGAACTGGCTCTGATCACCGCCATCGAGAACGAGCGCAGCCACGCGGGCGAGCCGCGTTGACTCCCTCGTTTCAGCCTCAGGGCACGGGGTAGACCTTCTACATGGCCACGCTGCCGGAGGGTTCGCCCGAGCGCCGGATTGAAATGCTGCTTGAACGCGGCGAGGAGCGCGGTTGCGTGAACCTGTCCGAGTTCGCCGAGCTGGCGCAGGAACTGGAGCTGCCCGAGGACGAGACGCAGGCGCTGCACGAGCGCTTCGAGGCGCGCGGCATCGACGTGAGCGACGACTGCGCCAACGACACGCTCGCCGGCACGCACTACAACCACGAGGAGCTCGTGGTGATGACGAGCGACACGCTGCAGCTGTTCCTGCGCGACGTGCGCCGCCACCCGCTGCTGTCCGCCGACGAGGAGGTCGAGCTGGCCCAGCGGATCGAGCGCGGCGACCTGGACGCCAAGGAGCGCATGGTGAACTCCAACCTGCGCCTCGTGGTCTCGCTCGCCAAGAAATACCAAGGCCACGAGCTGGCGCTGCTCGACCTGATCCAGGAGGGCATCCTGGGCCTGATCCGCGCGGCCGAGAAGTTCGACTGGCGCAAGGGCTACAAGTTTTCGACCTACGCGACCTTCTGGATCCGCCAGGCGATCCAGCGCGGACTGGCCAACCAGGGCCGCACCATCCGCATCCCGGTGCATATCGGGCAGCGCGAGCGCAAGATCGCACGGGTCGAGCGCGAGCTGTCCGCGCAGAACGGCCGGCCGCCCACCGACGAGGAGGTCGCGGCCGGCGCCGAGATCACCCTCGACGAGCTGCTGGAGACGCGCGAGGTGATGCGCACGATCACGAGCCTCGAACGGCCCGTCGGCGAGGAGGGCAGCACCGAGCTCGGTGACCTGCTTGCCAGCGAAGAGCAACAGCCGCACGAGGAGGTCGAGATCGGGCTGCGCGACGAGACCGTGCGCGCCGCGGTCGATCAGCTGCCCGAGCAGGAGCGCGAGGTGATCGAGCTGCGCTTCGGCGTCGGCGGCACGGACCCCACCCCGCTGCGCGAGGCCGGCCGGCGGCTGGGCCTGTCGCCGGAGCGCGTGCGGCGCATCGAGCACAAGGCGCTCGCCCGCCTGGCGGAGTTCCGCGAGGTCGCGGCGCTCGCCGAAGCCGCCTGAGTAACCTGCCCCACGGCGGGTAGCCAACCCCATGCCCGAGTCCGCCGAGGGATCCACAGACCTGAAGGCCCGCTCCGGGGGCGGCCTGTTCAAGCGCATCTTCAGGGAGTTCCGGGAGGACAACCTCACCGACTGGGCTGCCGCGCTCACGTACTACGCGGTGCTGGCCATCTTCCCCGCGCTGATCGTGCTCGTGTCCGTGCTCGGCCTGATCGGCGACTCGGCCACCGAGCCGCTGCTCGACAACCTCGGCGAGGTCGCGCCGGGGCCGGCGCAGGAGATCTTCACGGACGCGATCAAGAACATCCAGGGCAGCCAGGGCGCCGCCGGGGTGTTCTTCGTCATCGGCCTGCTGGCGGCGGTCTGGTCGGCCTCGGGCTACATCGCCGCGTTCATGCGCGCCGCCAACGCGATCTACGACATCGACGAGGGACGGCCGATCTGGAAGACGCTCCCGGTGCGGGTCGGCCTCACGGTGCTGCTGATGGTCCTGACGGGAATCAGCGCGATCGGCGTGACGCTCAGCGGCGGCCTGGCCAGGGAGGTCGGCGGGCTCTTCGGCGTCGGCGACACCGCCGTCGACATCTGGAACATCGCCAAGTGGCCGGTGCTGCTGCTGGTGGTGAGCTGCATGTTCGCGGTGCTCTACTGGGCGGCCCCGAACGTCAAGCAGGCCGGCTTGCGCTCGATCATCCCGGGCGGCGTCCTGGCGGTGCTCGGTTGGGTGATCGCGTCACTGGCGTTCGCGTTCTACGTCGGGAACTTCGGCTCCTACAACAAGACCTACGGGGCGCTGGCCGGGCCGATCGTGTTCCTGGTCTGGCTATGGATCTCGAACGTGATGATCCTGCTGGGCGCCGAGTTCAACGCCGAGCTCGAGCGCGGGCGCGCGATCGAGGACGGCATGCGCCCGGCCGACAAGGAGCCGTTCGTGGAGCCGCGCGACACGCGCAAGCTGGAGGGCAACACCAGTTGAGCGACGGCGCATTCAGCGGGTATGCCGAGCCCGAGGAGCGTCCGCCGTTCGCCTCGTACGCGGCGCTCACTCTGCTGTTCAACGCGGCGTTGGCCGCGGGCGTGGCGGGTGCGCTGCGCAGCGGCCGCGAGCTGCCGGAGCGGATGCAGGGCCGCGACATCGTGCTCACCGGAGTGGCGACTCACAAGCTCTCGCGGCTGATCTCGAAGGACAAGATCATGGCGTTCGCGCGGGCGCCGTTCACCGAGTTCCAGGAGCGCGGCGGGCCCGCGGAGGTCGAGGAGCGCGCCCGCGGCGAGGGTTTGCGCCGCACGATCGGTGAGCTGCTGATCTGCCCATACTGCCTCGGCATGTGGATCTCCGGCGGCTTCAACGTCGGTCTCGTCGTGGCGCCGCGCGGCACCCGCTTCGTGGCGTCGGTGCTGACCGGCCTGACGATCTCCGACTTCCTCCAGATCGCCTACAAGGCCGCTGAGGATCGCGGCCTCGGCGGCCGCTGAGTCAGTCCAGCACGAACATCTCGAAGCCGATGTCGGCGTCGATCAGCAGCTGGCTGTGGTACGAGACGACGCGACGGCCGAGCGCCTGCTCCACGACACCCTTGAACGAGTCGGCCATCGCCTCCTGGAAGGTGAGGCGGACGGTCCGGACCTGGTCGCCGTGACCGGCGTCCGCCAGCGTCCGCTCAACGGTGGTCATCGAGTCGCGCAGGACCGTGACGAGGTAATCGTCGTCGAGCATGTAGCTCTTGGCGCGCGTCGGGCCCCGGCCGTAGTACTCGCTGAACAGCCGAACGATGCCGTTGGTCACCTCGGCGAGCTCCTCGCCGAGGCGGCCCTCCGGCCGTGCGGGGGAGTTCGGCTCCACGTGGGTGATGCTAGTGGGCCGGGGTGCTCTGCCCCGGGGACCCGCCGCCCAGCTGCTGGTCCGCTCGGTCCTGCAGACGAGGCGGCAGCGCTGACCGGAACAGCCGGCTGACCTTGCCGAGCTTGGCACGGCATCGCGGGCAGTCCTCGGAGATCGTCGGAGCGATCGGGCGGTACACCGTCAGACGGCAAGTCGGGCAGTTCAGGTACGCCATCTCTCTCCTTCTCGCGTCGGCGGCCGCGGGGCGCACGACGGTAGCCCAAACGGGTGGCGTCGTCAACGAAATAGGTATGACATAGCGTTCCGGAGCGTGGCCCCGAGCCTCGCCGACAGCCTGGTGATCAAGGACGAGAACGTGTTCCTCGTCACCCCACCTGACGGTGACTTCTCCGCCGCCCCTGGGCAGGCCTTCGGGCTCTGGTACCGCGACTGCCGCTTCCTCTCCGCTCACGAGCTGCGGCTGGATGGGGGGCCGCCGGTGCCGCTGGCCGGCTCGGACCGGCTCGGCAACACCGCCGTCCTCGAGCTGACCGACGCGCGGCAGTCGCTGTCGGCGCGCTGCGAGCGGACGGTCGGCGGGTCAGGTCGACTGCGCCAGGTGCTGACGCTGCGCAATCACCAACGCGCGGACACCCGGCTGGCGCTCGAGCTGGTGCTGGCGGCCGACTTCGAGCCGATGCTCGCCGTGCGCGGGCTGGTGGAGCGTGCCGAGCGCCCGCCGGTCGGGGCTCGACTCGACGGCGCTGTGCTGAGCTTCGCGGCGCTCGGGCGCGACGGCGTCGAGCGCCGCACCGAGATCACGCTCGGGGCCGCGCCGGCGGACGCGGCCCTGGCGGACGCGACCGCCACCCTGCGCTTCGATCTGGACATCCCCGCCGGCGGGGGTGTGGAGCTGGTGCTCGAGGTCGTCGCGTCGGAGTCCGGCGCCGAGCCCGCGGGCACCGGCGCGGCGCCGGTCGAGCGGACTCGCGTGCGGTCGGACGACGAGCTCTTCGATCGAGTGCTGGAGCGGTCACTGCTCGACCTCCGGGTGCTGCGCTCGCGCCTGCACGGCCACAGCTACTACGCCGCTGGGGTGCCCTGGTACGCGACGCTGTTCGGCCGCGACAGCCTGATCGCCGCGACCCAGATGCTCGCGTTCGCGCCCGACGTGGCCGCCGGCACGCTGCGGCTGCTCGGCGGGTTGCTGGGCCGGGACGTGGACGACACACGCGAGGAGCAGCCCGGGCGGGTGCTGCACGAGCTGCGCGTGGGCGAGCCCGCGGCGCTCGGCGAGACCCCGTTCGCGCGCTACTACGGCACCGCCGACGCCACCCCGTTGTGGTTGTCGCTGCTGGCCGACCACGCCGACTGGGCCGGCGACCTCGACCTGTTCCGCGAGCTGCGGTCGCACGTGGAGGCGGCGCTGGGCTGGATGGAGCGCCACGGCGACGCCGACAGCGACGGGCTGATCGAGTACGAGCGCCGCGCTCCGCACGGCCTGATCAACCAGGGCTGGAAGGACTCCTGGGACGGCGTCCCGAACGCCGGCGGGTCGCCGCTCGAGGGCCCGATCGCCCTGGTCGAGGTGCAGGGCTACGCGATCCGCGCCCTGCGTCGGGTCGCCGGCCTGTTCGAGCTCGACGGCGACGGCGACCGGGCACGGCGCCTGCGCGAGCGGGCCGACGCGGTGGAGCTCGCCCTGGAGCGCTTCTGGCTGCCCGAGTCGGGCTCGTATGCGATCGGCCTCGACGGCGCGAAGCGGCCCGGCTCAGGGCTGACCTCGAACCCCGGCCACCTGCTCTGGGCGGGCGCGCTGCCGGGCGAGCGCGCGGCGCACGTTCGCGACGTGCTGATGGGCGACGCCCTGTTCTCCGGCTGGGGGCTGCGCACGCTCGCGCACGGCCATCCCGGCTACAACCCGATCGGCTACCACACCGGCTCGGTCTGGCCGCACGACAACGCGCTGATCGCCTGCGGCCTGCGCGACTACGGCTTCGACGCCGACTTCATGCGGATCTTCGACGCGCTGCTGGAGGCTTCGGCGCAGCTCCCCGGCTACCGCCTGCCCGAGCTGTTCGGCGGCCAGCCCCGCACGCCCGCCGAGGGGCCGGTCCCCTACCCGGTCGCGTGCCGGCCGCAGGCGTGGGCCGCGGGCGCGATTCCGCACCTGCTCTGCACCGGGCTCGGGCTCCGCGCCGAGGGGCTCGACCGGCGTATGCGCCTGGTCCGCCCCACTTTGCCGCCCTGGCTCGATCGGCTCGAACTGGACGGGCTGCGCGTGGCGGACGCGAGCGTGGATCTGCGCTTCGAGCGCTCGGGCGGGCAGGTGACGCTGGCCGACGCTCGCATCGACGGGGAGCTGGAGCTCGTGGTGGAGGGTCCGTAGGCTCCAGGCGGTGGACCTCGAGACCGAGATCGACCGCGTCTACGGAGTGCCGCTCGACGAGTTCGTCGGCGAGCGCGACAAGCTGGCGAAGCGCCTGAAGGCGGACGGCGAGCCCGAGGCGAGCGAGCGCGTCAAGGCGCTGCGCAAGCCGACGGTGGGCGCATGGGCGCTGAACCAGGCCGTGCGCCGCCGGCGGGCCGAGACGGACGCGCTGCTCGGGACCGGCGAGCGGCTGCGCGCGGCGCACGAGGAGCTGCTCAGCGGCGGCGACGTGGGCGCACTGCGCGAGACGATGCAGGAGGAGCGGTCGCTCACGTCCGTGATCGCCGACTGCGCCGAGGTGATCGCGAGCGAGAACGGGAAGAGCGGGCCGGCGCTGCGCGACCGGGTGCGCGCAACCCTCCACGCCGCGACGGTGGACGAGGAGGCCCGCGACGAGCTGGCCGCCGGCCGCTTCGTGCGCGAGCGCACCGCGGTCGGTCTCGGTGCGTTCGGTGCGGCCGATGCCCCAGCTCCCGCGCGCAAGGCACCCGCTCGCAAGCGCGGCAAGGGAGCCGAGCAGGCGGCTCCCAAGATAAAGCGCCCCGCCCCCGCCAAGCAAGCCGACAAGCAAGCCGACAAGCGCGCCGAGCGCGAGGCCGCTGCCCGGGCGAAGGAGCTGGCGGAGGCAGAGAGCGTCGCCGCGGTGGCCCAGCAAGCGTTCGCGCAGGCGGAGGCCGAGCACACCGCCGCCTCCGAGGCGCTCGGCGCGGCCAAACAGGCGCTCGAGCAGGCCGAGCTCGAGGAGCGCGAGACACGCCGCACCATGCGCGAGCACGAGCGGGAGCTCGCGAAGCAGGAGCGCCGCGTCGAGCGGCTGCGCCCCAAGCGCTAACCGGGCAGGTCGCGCCGCTCCAAGCCGCTGACGGCAGGCCCCATGATCACCTCGCCGCGCGTGCCGAAGCGCGAGCCGTGACAGGGGCAGTCCCAGGTCCCCTCGCCCGAGTTCCAGTTGACGATGCAGCCGAGGTGGGGACAGCGTGCCGACAGGGCATGCAGGTCACCTGCCTCGTCGCGGTACACAGCCCGCTGCGCGACTCCGGCGCCCACGATGCGGCCCTGCCCCGGCTCGATCGAGTCGACGTCGGCGCGCTTGACGACGCGATCGCCGAAGAACCGCAGCGCCACGTTCGCGTTCTCCCTGAGCAGCGAGACGGCACCGGTCCGCAGCCGCAGCCGGCGCGTGTCGAACAGGTCGCGCCAGGGGTGGTCGCGGCCGTCGACCCAAGCCGCCAGCAGCTCCGACGCGGCGATGCCGAGCGCCAGCCCCCACTTGCGAAAGCCGGTCGCCACGTAGACGTTGCGCGAGACCGGGTCGACCGGCCCGATATAGGGCACGCCGTCGGCCGGCATCTGGTCCTGGGTCGCCCAGCGCATCACCGGGTCCACGGCGAACCGCTCGCGCGCCCAGCGCTCCAGCCGCTGGTAGCGCTCCGCGGCGTCCGCCTGCCCCGTCTTGTGGCTCTCGCCGCCCACGAGCAGCCAGGTGCGCTCGCCAAGCGCGTGGGTGCGGATCGAGTGCGCGGGCGACTCGGTGCTCAGGTACATGCCTCCCTGTGCGGCCGGCTTGTCGTAGGGGGCAGCCACCACGTACGAGCGCTCGGGGTGGCAACGAGCGAAGTAGAGCCCGCGGTCGAGGAACGGCAGGTGCGTGGCCACCACCACGCTCCCGGCCGTGACCGTGCGCCCGCCGTCGGTGCGCACCCGGCAGGGCGAGCCGGCGTCGACGGAGACCGCCAGCGTGCCCTCGTGGACCCGCGCCCCGTGGCGCTCCAGGCCCCGGGCGATCCCCTCCAGGTACTTGACCGGGTGGAAGTCGGCCTGGTCGGCGAAGCGCACGGCCGCCGCGATCGGGTAGGGAAGGTCGGTCTCCTCGACCAGCGACGCGGGCAACCCAGCGCGCCGCGCCGCCTCGACCTCGGCCTCGATCTGCTCGCGGTCGTCGGGCGTCTCGGTGTAGGTGAGGTTCGGCTTGCGGCGCAGATCGCAGTCGATGCCGAGCTCGCCGGCCAACTCGAAGGCACGCTCGACGCCGCGCTGGTTGGCCTCGCCGTAGAGCCGGGCCGACTCCTCCCCCAGGCCGCGCTCCAGCTTCGCGTAGGTCAGCCCGTGCAGGGAGCTCAGCTTGGCGGTCGTGTAGCCGGTCGCGCCCGCGCCGACAAAGCGCCCCTCGAGCACCACCACGGTCGCCCCCGCCCGCTGCAGCTCGAGCGCCGCGCTCAGTCCGGTGATACCCGCGCCGACCACGCAGACGTCGGCGTGCACGTCCTCGCGCAGGGCGGGACGGGGTGTGCGCTCGACGGTGTCGAGCCAGAGCGACGAGAGGGTCGTCATCTCCACCTCGTGTCCCGCGGCGGCGGTCCGCAAACAGGCGCTTCCGCCCGCCCCGAACGAAACAATCGGCCGATGCGCACCTGCTGCATTCTCGCGCTCGTCGTGGCCGGCCTGTGCGCGAGCTGCGGTGCGTCAGACAGCGCTCGCGACGCCACGGCGGCGGCCCAGCGCTTCCAGACGGCGCTCGAGGCGCGCGACGGCCAGGCGGCCTGCGCGGAGCTCGGCGACGAGACCGTGCGCGGGCTGGAGCAGCAGCAGCGGGCGCCCTGCGAGCAGGCGATCCTCGCCATCCAGCTGCCGGCGGGCGGCTCGGCGCGCCGCGCCAGCGTCTACGTGACCTCGGCGTCGGTCGCGGTGGACCGGGGCGGCACGCTGTTCCTCAACGAGGCAGCGGATGGCTGGGAGATCTCGGCGGCGGGCTGCCGGCCCACCGCCCCCGAGCTGCCCCTCGACTGCGCGCTCGAGGACTGACGTGCGCGCGATGTTCGTGATCTATCTCGTGGTGATCGTCACCGGCCTCGTCGTCTACTCGGTGGTCGGCCTGCTGCACCTCTAGCCGTGCGCAAGTTCGTCAAGGACAACAGCCTCTCGATCGTCTTCCTCGCCCTGTTCCTGGGCGCGCTCGTGCTCCAGGCGTTCGCCGGCCACGCCGACTTCAACGAGGACCAGGACCGGCACGGCGACGCGCGCGTCTCGCTCGGTCGCTACGTCCTCTCCTCGGAGTTCGGCACCGCGGTGCTCGAGAACTGGCAGTCGGAGTACCTGCAGTTCACGCTGTTCATCCTCCTGACGGTCTGGCTGCTGCAGCGCGGGCTCGCCCGAGTCGAAAAAACTCCACAAGGCGGGGCGCGAGTCCGACTCCGAGCAGAAAGTCGGCCCCCATGCGGACGAGGATTCGCCGCGGTGGGCGAAGGTCGCCGGCCTGCGGCGCACGCTCTACGAGAACTCCTCCTGCTGGTGATGGCGGCGATCTGGCTGGCCAGCTGGTTCGGTCAGTCGGTCACGGGCGTCAGCGAGTACAACACGGAGCGCCTGGACCACCACCAGCTGCCGGTCTCGTGGCTTGACTACCTGTCCCGGCCCGATTTCTGGGAGAAGACGCTCCAGAACTGGCAGTCCGAGTTCCTCGCGGTCGGGCTCAATGGCGATCCTCGCGGTCTACCTGCGTCAGCGCGGCTCGCCCGAGTCGAAGCCGGTCGGGGCGCCGCACGGCAGCACCGGCACCGAGGGCTAGCCCGTTTTCGCCCTGCGCCGCCGGGTACCGGCCCGACATGCGCTACTGGGTCCAGCTGGCCACGGAGCAGTTCGCCCCCAGCGAGCTGGTCGAGCAGGCCGCCGAAGCAGAGCGGGCCGGATTCGACGGCCTGAACGTGAGCGACCACTTCCAGCCCTGGTGGGAGCCGGGCCACTCCGGGCAGGCGTGGGTGCTGTTGGGCGCGATCGGGCAGGCCACAGAGCGGATCGGGGTCGGCACCGGCGTCACCGCGCCCGTGCACCGCTACCACCCGGCTGTGGTCGCGCAGTTCGGCGCGACGCTGCGAGGAGCTGTTCCCCGGCCGCGGCTTCCTCGGGATCGGCTCGGGCGAGTCGCTGAACGAGTCGCCGGCCGGAATGGACTGGCCGGACACCGGCGAGCAGGTCCGGCGCATGGAGGAGGCCCTGGAGATCATCGACAGGCTGCTCGACGGCGAGCGCCTCGACTACGAGGGGTCAGTTCTTCCGCACCAAGGCCGCCTACCTGCACACTCGCGGACGGGAGCCGGCCACCCGTCTACGTGTCCGCTTTCGGCCCGGACGCCGCCGGCGTGGCCGGCCGCTACGGCGACGGCCTCTGGACGCTCGCCGATCCGGAGTCGGCACCCGACCTGATCAACGCCTACAGGAGCGCCTGCGACGACGCCGGCAGGCAGCCCGGCGAGATCATCCTCCAGGCCGGTTTCTCGTGGGCGCCCGACGACGACGCGGCGCTCGAGGGCGGCCGCGTCTGGAAGGCGACGCAGCCCGAGGAGTACTTCACAGACGACTGGCACGACCCCGAGGCGATGTACGAGAAGGCCGAGCGGGACGTCTCCGACGAGGAGTTCAAGCAGTCGTACATCATCGGCTCCGACCCCGAGCTGCACGTGGAGCGCATCCGCGAGGTCGAGCAGCTGGGGGCGACCGTCGTCTGCCTCCAGAACGGCTCCGGCGCCGAGCCGATCGGGGCGCTGCGGACCTAGGCGAGCATGTCCTGCCGGCGCTGCGCGGCGCGCGCGTTTAGACGCAGATGTAAAGGGAGACAATGCTGTCTATAGGGCACCACTTCGAGGGGCTCAGGCCAATCGAGGGGGCGCCCCAGCAAGAGAAGGGGGACGACGCGCGGTCGCCTTGGTCGGACCGGCCGCACAGCGGACCTCACGTCAGGTAACTAACCGACGGAGGTCAATATGTGTGCAGTCGCGCTCGCATCGCCGGGCATCCTCAACTTCCCTCGCCGCAAGCCCCAGAGTCGGGACGACGCGCGCGAAACCGAGCGGCAGCTGCTGATCCGCTACCACCGCCAGGGCGACCTGGCCGCGCGCGAGGAGCTGGCAGAGCGGTTCCTGCCGCTCGCCCGCGACCTGGCCCTGCGCTACACCTACACCGACGAGCCGTTCGACGACCTGCTCCAGGTCGCCAGCCTCGGCCTGATCAAGGCCATCGACCGGTTCGACCCGGATCGCGGCAGCAAGTTCACGAGCTACGCCGCTCCCACCATCCTCGGGGAGCTCAAGCGCCATTTCCGCGACAAGGGCTGGGCGCTGCACATGCCCCGCGACCTCCAGGAGCGCACGCTCGCGGTGAGCCGCGCCACCGAGGTGCTGTCCAAGGAGCTCGGGCGCTCGCCCAAGGTCCGCGAGGTGGCGGCCGAGCTTGGCTGCAGCGCCGAGCAGGTGCTGGAGGCGCAGGAGGCGTCGGCGAGCTACGAGGCCGCGTCACTGGATGCCCCGACGGCCCGCGACGACGACGAGGCCGCGTCGCTGGTGGACCTGCTCGGTGACGAGGACAGCGCCTACGAGCTGGTCGAGAGCCGCCAGGCGATCGCCACCACGTGGAAGCGTTGCCTGACATCGAGCGCCAGGTGGTGGAGCTGCGCTTCATGCACGACCTGACGCAGCGGGAGATCGGCCAGCGGATCGGCTACTCCCAGATGCACGTGTCGCGCCTGCTCAGGCGGGCGCTGGACCGCTTGGAGTCCGCCGCAGACGCCGCCTGAGGGAGCGGGCGTTGTCGACGGCGAAGCCCTCCCAGTCGTTGTTGAAGTAGACGAACACCTCGGCCCGGCGGCGCCACCCGGCGATCCGCCGGGCCCACTCGTCCAGCTCGGTGGCCGAGTAGTTGCCGCGCCGCCCGCGGCGCCCGTGGTGCAGTCGGACGAGTGTCCAGTCCGCGGTCAGCTCGTGAGCCTGGAACGGCCAGCGCGGGTGGTCGCCGATGACCAGCGCCGCGCCGCGCTCGCGCAGCAGCGCGTAGACCTCGTCCGCGAACCAGCTTTCGTGCCGGAACTCGAAGCAGTGTCGCCCCGAGCGGCATCAGCTCCAGCGCCGCGGCTAGGCGCTCGAGCGCATCGCCCTCGCGGCGGAAGGTGGCCGGGAACTGCCAGACGACCGGCCCGAGCTTGCCCGCCTCGACCAGTGGCAGGATCCGCTCGTAGTAGCGGTGAATGCCCTGCTCGATCTCGCGCAGGCGCCTGACGTGCGTGAGATAGCGGCTGGCCTTCGCGGCGAACACGAAGTCATCCGGCGTGTCACGCACCCAGCGTGCGACGGCGTCGCGTGAGGCGAGCCTGTAGAAGGTCGAGTTGACCTCCACCGTGTCGAACTCCTCGGCGTACCGGCCGAGCCAGCGTGCACGGCCGAGGCCTTGCGGGTAGAGCCGTCCGCGCCAGTCTTCGTAGTTCCAGCCCGAGCAACCGACCCGGACGCTCACTCAGCGCGGGCGCGGCAACCGCGCCGTGTCCACCACCTCGAACGCGCTGCCGGGCACGCGGCCCAGGGTGCTCAGCTGGTCGTTGCTCCAGCCGGGGTTGGGCGCCCCGCTGACGTACCAGTCTGATCCGTTGTCGGCCATGATCATCCCGTACTGCTTGAGGGCTTTCAGCACGATCCGCGCCTGGCGTGGGAACCGCGAGATCTTGTAGCCGCTGCGCAGCCGCAGCCGCTGGCCCATCGCCGGCAGGTCCGGGTCGTTCGAGTCCGATGCGAAGTGGCGCGCCGGGTAGATGAACGCGCGGCGCGTCTCCTCGGCGGTGAACCGGAGCGCGTGGTCGATCCGGCCGCGCTTGACCTCCTCGTAGCGCGCCAGGCCCGGCAGGATCGGCAGGCCGGCGGCGTCTGCCGACGTCCAGCCACGCGGCCGCAGGCGGTTCGAGCGCAGGTTCCAGATCGCTCCCGACCCGGCGCTCCAGCGCGCGCCGCCACCGCGGGGGAACGCGCCGAACACCTCGTAGAGGCGGCAGCTGGAGCGATCCACGACGATCACGTGCCGGTCGCCGTCGCCGCGGGGCCCGCCCTCGATCGGCGCGCGCGGCGGGATCGGGTAGCCACCAGGATCTGACTCGGTGGGGTACTCGAAGGTCACCGGCACCTTTGGCTGGCCACCGCCGACCGTGATGAAGGGGATGCCGATCGGCCCGCCCGCGTACAGCCCCGAGCCGAAGTCGGCGTGCATCGTTTCATCGAAGCCGATCGAGCGCACGATCCCGCTCGAGTTGCGGTGCACCGGCAGCTTGTCCACGCGCTGGTTCCACGCGCTGCTGCGGGGGAAGACCGGACAGCCGCCGACGGTGGCCGCGTCGGCAGCCGGCGCGCTCAGCAGCACGAGCGCGAGGGCGACTATGAAGAGTCCAGAGAGGCGCATCCGCTGGCTAACGCCTGGTCTCGCCCTCGGGCTGCTGGCCGTCGCGGCCCACGTACCCGTCCGCGCCGCCCGTGACGACGTAGAGCGCGGGATCCTCGCCCACGTTCTTGATCTTGCGGACGGTGGAGGCGTCCACGCGCGCCAGGCCACCCGGGCCGAGCACGTGCGTGGACTCGTCGTTGAGCGTCATCTGGATGCGGCCGCGATGGACGAAGTAGAGCTCTTCCTGGCGTTCGTGAAAATGCCCTCCGGTCTCGTACCCCGGCGGCAGCTCGATCGCGTTCACTCCGAACGCGGTCACGCCGAGCTCGCGTCGCACCTTCCGAAAGCCGGGCCCGTCGCCGAGCGATTCGACGTTTGCGACCGCGTAGCCATCGCCCTCCACCACCGCGCTGACCTCGTCTGCCATTGCGGCAGCGTAACGCGCCGCGTCAGGCGGCGCGCTCGGCGCTGCGCAGCCCGCCGACCGCCCACAGCATGGTCACGGCCACCAGCACCACGATCACCGCAAATGCCGGCAGCACCTCGAAGGGGTCGCCGGCCAGGAATCCGCGACCCGACTCGAGCACGAGCGTGAGGGGATTGACCGAGGCCGCGGCCTGGACCCACCCGGTGAGCAGGTCGTAGGGCACCCACACCGGGGCGAGGAACAGGATCAGGAACACCGGCATCTGCATGGCCGGGCCCGCCTGCATCGTGCGCAGGCGCATCGCGACGCCCGTGCCGAACAGCATCGCCGCCGCGTTCACGAGTACGGCCAACGTGTAGAGGCCGACGATGTCGACGACGCTGCCGAACACCTCCAGACCAGCGATCAGGGCCACGACGGTGATGATCGTGACCGTGAACAGCGCCCGCACCAGCGCGGCCAGCCAGTACCCGCCCACGATCCCCTCGTGCCGGGGTGCGGCCAGGAACAGCCTGCGCGAGAAGCCCGACTCGAAGTCGCGCGCGATCGAGAAGCCGGTGAAGATGCCGCCGAAGGCCGACGCCTGCATCAGCACGAAGCCGTACACGAACGTGGTGTACCCGGCGCCGTAGTCGAAGCCCGGGATCTGGTCCACGCGTGAGAGCCCGCCCGCGAACGCGGTGAAGAAGAACATCGGGAACAGCAGCGCCGGGATCACGATCGCCGGGTTGGTGAAGAAGCTGTGGATGTTGCGCCAGCCCACGGCACGCGCGACCGACCAGAAGCCGCCGCGGCTCATGTGCGCGCCATCCTGGTGCGCAGCGCCGATGAGGCTCCCACGAGCGCGATCAGCGCCAGGCCGCCCGCGCAGGCGAAGCCGAGCGCCAGCGCCTCGCCGTCCCAGCCCGAGATCACCAGGGAGCGGATGGCCTCGAGCATGTACGAGACGGGGTTCCAGTCGGCGACCGTGCGGAACCAGTCAGTCTCGATCAGGCTGCGGGGCAGCGCCATCGACGACAGGAACAGGGCGGCGAAGAAGATCGGGAACACCCCCTGCACCGCCTCGCCCGAGCCGGTGCGCAGCGCCACGAACGCTCCGACCAAGCCGAAGCCGAGCGAGATCACGAGCGACAGCGCCACGATCACGAGCGCGCCGCTGACCCCGGCTGCGATGCCGGCGCCGAACGCAACGCCCACGAGCACGAACGTGACCGCCTGGATCAGGCCGAGCGCCAGGATGCCGGCCATCTGGCCGAGCATCAGAGCCACGCGCCGCAGCGGGGTCAGCGCGAGCCGGTTGAGGAAGCCGGACTCGATGTCGTTGGCGACGTTGGTGCCGGCGCTGTTGGCGGAGAAAAGCGCGCCCTGGACGAACGGGATCGCGAGCGCGAACTGGAAGTACGAGTCGGTCGGGAAACCGGGCAGCTCGGTGGCGGAGTTGAGCCCGCTCGAGTTGATCGCCAGCAGCAGCATCGGGAACACGAGCGACGGCACGACCATCGCCGGCTGACGCAGCGTGCGAACCACTGAGCGGCGCGCGAGCACGCCGACCTGGACGGCAAACGCGGACCCCTTCACGCCGCCACGGATTCGGCGTCCGTCGGCTCCTCCTCGGCGGCGCCCTCGAGCGAGCGACCGGTCTTGGCGAGGAAGACGTCGTCGAGGCTGGGCGCGTGCAGCTGGAGGTGCTGCACGTGGATGTCCTCGGCATCGAGGGCGCGCACCACATCGGCCAGCTGGGCCTCCCCCTCCGACAGCCGCACGGCGGCGCCCTTGGGCGACGAGTCGCCGGGCTCGCCGAAGCGGGCCAGCACCTCGCGCGTGCGCTCCAGGTCGTTGTGCTCGGCCGGGATGATCTCGAGGCTCGGGCGGCTGATCTCGGCCTTCAGCGCCTCCGGAGTCCCCTCCGCGACGATGCGCCCGTGGTCGATGATGCCGATGCGGTCAGCGAGCACGTCGGCTTCCTCCAGGTACTGCGTGGTGAGGAAGACGGTCACGCCGCTGTCCGATGCGAGCCGCTGGACCTCGTCCCAGAGGGCGCTGCGGCTTTGAGGGTCGAGCCCCGTGGTGGGCTCGTCCAGGAACAGGATGCGCGGCTCGTGCACGAGCGCGAGCGCGAGGTCGAGCCGGCGCTTCATCCCGCCCGAGTACCCGCGCACCTTGCGATCGGCGGCCTGGGTCAGCCCCACGCGCGTGAGCAGCTCCTGGCTGCGTCGTCGCGCCTGGTCGCCGCGCATGCCGTGCAGCGCAGTCTGGAGGCGCATGTGCTCGGCGCCCGTGAGGAACGGGTCGAGCGCGGCTTCCTGGAGGGCGGCGCCGATCGTCGCGCGCACAGCGGGACCCTCCTGGACCACGTCGTGGCCCCCGACTCGGGCCGTCCCGGAGGTGGGCGGCAGCAGCGTCGTGAGCATGTGCACCGTGGTGGACTTGCCGGCGCCGTTCGGGCCGAGGAAGCCGTACACCTCGCCTGCCTCCACGCGCAGGTCGATGCCGTCCACGGCGCGCGGGCCCTTCTTGAACTCCCTGACCAGGTCAGTGGCTTCGATCGCGGCTTCGCTCATACCGACTGAATGTAGTCGGGTCTAGAAGCGCAGCAGCGCGGCCACGCCGCCGGCGCGCTCGGCGAGCTCGTCGCGCCGGCGGCGCACGACGAGGATCTCGGCCGACTGCTGGATTGTCAGCTCGACCGCGGCGTCGGTGATGTCCTCCAGCTGCTCGAGCTCGGTGCCGTCCGCGGGGCAGGCCCGCTCGCTCGAGGGCCCCACCCAACCGCACGCCGGACAGCAGCTGCCGGCGGCGTCGAAGTGCTCGTCCACGACCAGCGTCTCCACGCGTCGCTCGTTGAGCACGCGCAGGACCTCATCGAGGCCGATCACGGCACGCCCCGCGTCCCCGATGCGCTCGAGTGCGTCCCGCTCGCGCTCCTCCTCGAGCTGCTCGAACAGCGGCTGCGTCGCCTCCAGCACCTGGCTCGGCGTGGAGTGCTCGACGTCGACCTCGATCCGGCCCGCCAGGCGCTCGGCGAGGTAGCCGTGCAGCTTCGACTCGAAATCCGCCACGACCTCGCGTGGACCTCCCGTGATCAGCCGCTCGAACGAGCGCCGCTTGAAGTGCTGCATCAGTGCCTCGGCCGTGTGCTTGAGGTGGTCGTCCTTCTCCTTCTCGATGCCGCGCTGGTAGCGCGCCTGAGAGAGGCCACCCTGGTCGTGCTGGCCGAAGACCTCGTCGCGGATCGTCTCGATCTCGTGCAGGCCGTCGGGCGATCCCCTGAAAATGCGCGCGTCGCGCCGGTTGACGAGCGCCACGCACCAGCGCTCCCGGCGCGCCAGCCGCGCGAGCGGGCCCAGCAGCGGAGAACGACCGACCGCGACCCTGTTGGGCACGGGGCGCGGCAGCTTGTGGACCTCGAACAGGCCTGCGGACTCGGCGACGAAGACCGCCACCGCCTGGGCCCCGTCGGCGGGGAGGTCGCCCTCCAGCAGAGCCGCGGCGCGCTCGAGGCTGGCGCGGAGGTCCATCCGATCGTCATGGGGCAGGGTCTCGAGCTCGCGCACGCGGCGGTCCGCCTCGTCCAGCAGCGACCGGACGGCCGTGGCCCGGGCCGCCGGAGTTGCGAACTCGGTGGGGTCGAGGTCGAGGTACAGGCTGAGCGCGACGGGGCGCTCCAGCCGGATCTCAGCTAGCCGGCGCAGGTCGGTGCGATCGGGAGCCGTCGCCTGCACTGGGTCGCTCCTACCCAGCCGAGCCGCCCTTGCCACATCACTTACAATTCGTAAGTAACTTCGTCCGAAGGCCGGAGTACTTATTTGTGCGTACAACCAATCGAGGCGCCACCGGCGGGGTTTAGTCCGGAGCGTCGATGAGGTATACTTTCGATGAACGTCGAACTATCTAACGAAGGAACCACCACGAGTACCACGGAAACCACCCCCAGCTACTCCTTCACGCCGGAGCTGGAGGATTCCCTACAGCTGTTCTTCAACGAGGCTCGCAAGCACCCCCTCCTCACCGCCGAGGAGGAAGTTGAGCTGTCCCAGCGCATCGAGCGCGGCGACCTCGAGGCCAAGGACCGCATGATCAACTCGAACCTGCGGCTCGTGATCTCGGTTGCGCGCAAGTACCAGGGACAGGGGTTGCCCCTGGGCGACCTGATCCAGGAGGGCATGCTCGGCCTGATTCGCGCGGTCGAGAAGTTCGACTGGCGCAAGGGCTTCAAGTTCTCCACCTACGGGACACTCTGGATCCGCCAGGCAATCGGCCGCGGCCTCGCCAACTCGGGCCGCACCGTACGTCTACCGGTGCACATCGTCGCGCGGGCACGCAAGATCTCCGACGCCGAGCGCAAGCTCGCCGTCGAGCTCGGGCGCCAGCCGACGGACGAGGAGATCTCGGAGCGCGTCGACCTGCCGGTCGACGAGGTGATCGACATCCGCCGCGCCGACCGCGGTCCGGCCAGCCTGGACCAGGGAGTCGGCGAGGACGGTGACACCGCGCTCGGCGACCTGATCGCCAGCGACGGCCCGTCGATCGAGGACTACGTGACCTCCGAGCTCAACTGGGAGGCGCTGCGCGACGCCGTCGGCACGCTCCCCGAGAACGAGCGCACGGTGCTGACGCTCCGCTTCGGCCTCGACCGCGAGGAGCCCAAGGCCCTTCGCGAGACCGGCCGTCGGCTCGGTCTCTCGAGCGAGCGCGTGCGCCAGCTCGAGGAGAAGGCGCTGCGACGCCTCTCCAAGGACGAGACGGTCGCGGCGCTCCGCGAAGCCGCCTAAGCAACGCATCGGTGCCGGCCGGGGCCTTCGAGGTCCCGGCCGGCGCTGTGCTTCACACCCCGCGCGCGGTCTCGTCGGCTAGGTGGCCCAGCAGGGCCGGCATGCCGGCCTCAGCGTGGATTGCGCGCTGACGCGCGACCGCGCCGCCCTCGCGCAGGATGCGCTCGACCTCCTCGAGTGAGTCGTCCTCCCCGCGCAGGTCGTCCAGCAGCTCGCGCGCGGCCTCGCGCGCGGGCCGCAGCCGCCCCTGAAACAGCAGCTCGGCGTCGAGCCCGTCGCGCACCGCGCGGAAGCTCGACCAGTGCAGAGCCTGTGCGGGCGCCAGCTCGGCCGGCCGCTGCTCGGCGGCACGCCTGGCAAGCGCGTGGACCAGCCCGGTCATGCCCGCCACGGCACCAAGGCCGGTCTGCACGTCGAGCTCGCGCAGCTCGACGGTTCCGAGGCGCGGCTGCAGCCGCGCGTCCCACCAAACCATCGTGTGGTCCGCGGGACCGCCGCCGAGCCTGATCCCCTCGAGCGTCTCGAGGTAGTGCTCCCAGTCGCGCAACGGCGGCGGGCCACCGCGACCGGGGTAGGCGCGGATGATCGCCGAGCGCGCGCTCGCGAGCCCCGAGTCGATGCCAAACCAGAACGGCGACGCGGCGCCGATCGCCGAGATCAGCGGCAGCGCCTCGCGCAGGCCCATCAGCGCGTCGACGGCCGCGTCGGCGGTGGGCATCGCCACGTGCACGTGCAGCGCGCACTCGGGCGTGCGCTTGATCAGGCCGCGCATCTCGCCCTCCACGCGCCGGTAGCGATCGGAGTCCACCAGCCGCACGTCGCCGAAGGCCGCGTCGGGGTGCAGCCCCACGGCCATCGGCGTGCCGCCGGCGGCACGGATCGCCGCGCGGCCCTCCGCGATGTCCGCCACCGCCTCCGCGGCACTCGCGCGCGGCTCGGAGCGCACCTCGATCTCGGCCAGGAATGCCTCGTGCCCGGCCCGCTCCTCCGGCAGCCCGAGGCCGCGGACCACCTCGTCCGCGTCGTGCGCGAGCGCCAGCGTCTCGCGGTCGACCAGCAGCAGCTCCTCCTCCACCCCCACCGTGAACCCGGCCCCGCCTCCGAAGCTGTGGTTCACGGGCTCTGCCCCAGTGCGGCGCGTGCGGCGATGCGGCCGAACACGAGCGCGCCGGCCAGCCCGCTCGAGTATCCGCCGGTGGCCAGCCCGCCCGCGTCGGCACCGCAGGCGAACACGTCTGGGGCGGCGCGGCCATGCTCATCGACCGCGAGGCCGCCGAGCGTGGTGGTCACGCCGGCGACCGTCTCCACGGTCACCTCCCCCGCTTCGCGCCTCACCGGCGCACCGGCGGCCACCGCCGCGTCCACCATCTCCCCCACGCTGCGCTCGCGCACGCGGGTGCTCAGGGCGGCCTCGCGCACGCAGAACCACGCCCGCGCGTGTGGCTGGCACGCCATCCACTGCGCCGTGTCGACCTCCGACCAGGTGGCGGTGTCGTGCCGCTCGCCGTGGGCGTTGGTCACGTCCGCGTGGCGCGCGTAGAGCTGCGCCAACGCGACGAAGTCGCCTGGATCGACGCGGGCGGGCGGCGCCGGCATCGCGCGAGCGTAAACCTCACCCAGGCCATTACTCGTGACGGCGCCCGCCGCCAGCCCGAGCCGCAGCCCGTCGCCGGTCGATCCGGGCGCCGCCCGGATGAGCAGATGGGCGGCCTCGGGGGTCACGTGCTCCCGCAGCAGCGCGCGGTCGGCAGCGAAGCCGCCGGTCGCGAGGATCACCGGCACGCGGTCCGGCAGCTCGCGCAGCGGCTCGGACACGCGCACATCGCCTGCGGCCTCCACGAGCGCGGCGGTGAGGCGCTCGGGATCGAAGCGCGCGCCGACCGTCAGCTCGTTGCCGGTCTCGCGCGTGACCACGGGCACGCCCAGCTGCTCCAGCCAACGCAAGTCGTCATCGAGGCGCTCGAACAGCAGCCGCTGCAGCGCCGGGTCGCCGGCGGGGCACTCGGCCCGGAAGCGCTCCAGCTCGCGGTGGCGCCAGATCACGCCGCTCGACAAGCGCATCGATCCGCCCGGGCGCTCCAGCTTCTCGAACACGACCGGCGCCGCCCCCAGGCGCCGCGCCTCGGCGGCCGCCACGAGGCCGGCCATGCCAGCACCAGCCACGACGAGGTCGGTCAAGCGCTCAGACCAGCGCGAAGCCGGGCTTGTGCTCGACGTACTCGATGCGGACCCCGAATGGGCCGCGCAAGAAGACGGCGAGCGTGTTGGGAGCATCCTTGATGTCGTCGATCTCGACGCCTCGTTCCTCGGCGTCGCGCTGCACCTCGTCGGCGGAGTCCACGAGCAGGGCGATGTGGTTGAGCAGCGGCCGCTCCCCGGCCGCCGCGTCGCCGTCCACGATGCGTAGCTCGCGGTTGCCAACCGCGAGCGCGGCGCCGCGGCGCTCGAATCCCATGGTTTCGAGCTCGGCCATGGCCGCATCGCGTTCGGGCAGCCGCAGCAGCACGTGGTCGAGGTCGAAGTCAACCCCCCCGCGCTGCACCAGCGCCAGCGGCACGCCGCCGGGCGCCTCCAGGCGCACCATGCCGTCCTGCGGCGGCCGCACGGCGGCGACCTCCGGGAGGCCCGCGACGGCGGCGTTGAGGTCACCCACGCGCAGGGCGATGTGCTCGATCGGACCGCGCTCGCGCGGCCCCTCGGCGTCGAACAACGTCAGCTTGCCGAGCTTGGCGTCCACCCCCACCAGCGTGAACGTGTCGGTCGCCTCGATCACGTGCATGCCGAGGTGGTCGCACAGAAAGTCCGCCAGCGGCGCGCGCTGGTCGACCCAGAGGGCGACATGGTCGAGGCTGGTGGGTCGAATCTCGCGGGACATGGCGCTTTCGTCTACCCCTCGCGGTCGCTCGTCAATCAGGCGGCTTGCGCCAGCCGCTCCAGTTCGTCTGGGGTCAGCTCCAGCTCGGTGGCCGCCAGGTTCTCCTCGAGGTGCTGCTCCGAGGCCGTGCCTGGGATCGGCAGCATCTGCGGCGAGCGCGCCAGCAGCCACGCCAGCGCCAGCTGGCTCGGCGTGGAGTCGTTCTTGCGGGCGAGCTCGTCGAGCGGCCCGCCCGGGCGCGCCAGGTCGCCCGTGGCGAGCGGGTACCACGGGATGAAGCCGATCGCCTCCCGCTCGCAGGCCTCGAGGACCCTCTCCGAGCGCCGCTCGAGCAGGTTGTAACGGTTCTGGACGGTCACCACGTCGACCAACGCGCGCGACCGCTCGAGCTCGTCGACCGACACGTTCGAGACGCCGATGTGCCGGATCTTGCCCTCGTCCTGCAGCTCCTTCAGCGCGCCCACCGAGTCCTCGAGCGGCACCTGCGGGTCGGGCGAGTGCAACTGGTAGAGGTCGATCCGGTCCAAGCGCAGGCGCCGCAGGCTGCCCTCGCAGCACTCCTTGAGCCGATCGGGGTGCGCGGCACGCGGCCATTCGCCGGGGCCCGTCCGGCGCAGGCCGCCCTTGGTCGCGATCACGAGGTCGTCCGGATACGGATGCAGCGCCTCCGCGATCAGGTTCTCGCTCACCTCGGGCCCGTAGGAGTCCGCGGTGTCGATCAGGTTCACGCCCAGCTCCACCACGCGTCGCAGCAGGCGCCGCGCCGCCTGCGGGTCGTCGGGCGGCCCCCAGATCCCGTCGCCGGTGATGCGCATTCGCGCCGAATCCGAGCCGGCGCACCTCGAGGTCGCCGCCGATGGTGAAGGTGTCGGGCACGCCCACAGAGTACGCACGCCGATCACTCACCGATCACCGAGCCGTAACACCGCCCGGCGCCCTGGGCGAAAGGCTGCGGCCGTCGAATTTCCCCGTCCCGAAGGAGACAACCTTGTCGAGCAAGAAGGGACTTGTCGCTCTGTCGATTGCCGCGCTCGCGGCCGTCGGCTCCGCGGGAGTCGTGGTCGCCGGCGACTCCGCGCCGCGAGACAACTCGCGCAAGATCATCAAGGCGATCGACCCGTCGAAGCCAAAGAACGTGATCCTGCTGATCGGCGATGGCTCGGGCGCGAGCGAGCTCACGATCGGCCGCTACTACCTCAACGGCGTCAAGGGCGCACCGATGGCCTACGAGACGCTCCCGTTCAGCGGCGAGCTCCTCACCTGGAGCCTCCAGTTCGGTCCAGGACCCGACTACGACCCCAACTACGTGCCGGACTCCGCCCCGACGGCGACCGCCTGGTCGACCGGTCGCAAGACGGCTGACGCACGACTGTCGCAGGGCCCCAGCGAGGCCAACGACGTGCCGGGCTCCAACGACGGCTTCAAGACCACGTTCGAGATCATGAAGTCGCGCGGCAAGGCGGTCGGCAACGTCACGACCTCCGAGCTGACCGACGCCACCCCGGCGGCGCCGTCCGCGCATATCTCCCAGCGGGCGTGTCAGGGGCCGGAGGATGCCCGCACGACCTGCCCGGACGAGACCAAGGAGGCCGGCGGCCTAGGCTCGATCGCCGAGCAGCAGGTGGACCACCTGCTCGACGTGAACCTGGGCGGCGGGCTGGACCGCTTCGAGCAGACGCTGGATGACGACTCGGGCACGGTGGTCGACTACGCGAAGGCCCAGGGCTTCCGTGTGGTCACGGACGCGGCCGGGCTCGCGGACGTGGGCTCGGTCAAGCGCAAGCCGGTGCTCGGCCTGTTCGCCACCGGGAACATGACGACGGAGTTCGCGTCGCTGATCGCTGGGCCCACGCCCGGCACCGGCTCCGCGACGACGCGCTGCACGGAGGGCAACCGGCCGGCGAACGAGCCCAGCCTGGGTGCCATGACCGAGAAGGCGATCAAGCTCCTTCGCAAGGACCGCGACGGCTTCTTCCTCCAGGTCGAGTCGGCCTCGATCGACAAGCGGGACCACGCGGCCGACCTCTGTGGTCAGATCGGTGAGACCAAGCAGCTGGAGGAGGCCGTCGAGGAGGCGCTCGCGTTCCAGCGTCGCCACCGGGACACGCTGGTGGTAGTAACTGCGGACCACTCTCACACGAGCCAGATCGTGGGCGACGAGACGGACACGCCCGGCTTCTACGCGACCGTGCAGACGGCCGACGGCGTGCCGATGCGAGTGTCGTACGGCAGCGGCAAGACCCCGCCCGGCCAGACACACACCGGCGCCCGTGTCCCGGTCGCCGCGATCGGGCCGCAGGCCTCGAACGTCCTGGGGATCCGGGATCAGACGGATCTGTTCTACACGCTCATCGGGCGCAAGCCCGGCTGGGACTACTAGGGGGGACCCACCGGAGGGCCGCCGCGCTACGGCGTGGCGGCCCGCTCCGGTCCCGCCAGGCGCTTGCGCAGCGGCTCGGCCCGCTTGCGGAACAGGGCGACGTTGCGCAGCTTGATCTCCTCGTAGCCGCGGATCACGTCCGGCAGCTCGAGCAGCTCGAGTGCCGCGGCGTGGGTCTCGGGCGTGAGGCGCGGGAGCGCCTCGGCGACCAGCTGCTCGTACTCGCCGACCAGCTCGCGTTCGACGCGGCGCACCTCGGCGCGGCCGAAGGGGTCCAGCTTCGTGCCGCGCAGGCGCCGCATCCGGTAGAGCGCGCGGAACGACGGCGTGAACCATGCGCCCAGCTTGAGCTTGCGGTCCAGCCCCATCGCCCGCAGCATCGGCGGATGCAGGTTGAACGCGATCTTCGCGTCGTCGCCGAACTCGGCGCTCAGCTTGGCCTGTTCGACCGCGTCGAGATGCAGACGCGCGACCTCGTACTCGTCCTTGTAGGCCATCAGCTTGAACAGCTGGCGGGCGACCGCCTCGGCAAGCTCGCCGTGCCCGGGAGTGCGCTCCTGCTCGGCCACGTGGACCCTGCGGACGAGCTCGGCGTAGCTCCGCGCGTACCGCTCGTCCTGGTAGGCGACCAGCTCGGGGACGCGCACCTCGACCAGTCGGCGCAGCTCGCCCTGGTCGCCGTTGACGGCGAGCGTGACGAGCTCCTGCTCGGCCTCTGACAGCTCGCGGGCGGCGACCACGCTCTCGGGTGGGCGGGTGGCCTGCTCGACCGCATCCGGGGCTGCAACGACGGCGCGCCCCCAGGCGAACGCGGCCAGGTTCTTCTCCACGGCCGCTCCGTTGAGGCGGATCGCCTGCTCGAGCGCCGCAGCAGACACCGGCAGCGCACCGCGCTGGTAGGCCGACCCGAGCGCGAGCGTGTTGGCCATCATGTGATCGTCGAAGAGGCGCTCGGACAGGCGCTGCGCGTCGAGGTAAAGGTTGTGCTCTGAGCGTGTGACGCGATCGATGCGGTCGAGCTGGCCGGCCAGCTCCGGGAAGCGCTCCTCGGTATCCACGACCATGCGGCCCGTCGGGACGGCGCTGGTGGACACGACGGCCACGGTGCGGTCGGGCGCCGCGGTGATCAGGTTCTTGTCGCTGGCGGCGCCGAGCAGGTCGAAGCCGAGGTAGAGGTCGATCGAGCCGGCCGGCGCCTTGGGCGCAGCGGCGAGCGGCTCGCTCGAGATGCGCAGGTCCGACACGACCGGGCCGCCCTTCTGGGAGAGACCAGTTTGGTCGAGTCCCGACACGTGCAGGCCGTCGATCAGCGCGGCCATGCCGACCACCTGGTTGACCGTGACGACGCCGGTGCCCCCGATGCCCATCATCCGCATCCCGAAGTCGGCACTCGACACCAGCGGTCGCGGCTCGGGCAGCTCGACCGTCAGCGCCGGGGTCTCGTGCCGGGCGCGCTCGCCGGGCACGACGGTGAGGAAAGAGGGGCAGTCCCCCTCGAGGCACGAGTAGTCCTTGTTGCAGGAGGCCTGGTGGATCTGCGTCTTGCGCCCGAACTCGGTCTCCACCGGCAGCACCGACAGGCAGCTGGACTTCTTGCCGCAGTCGCCGCAGCCCTCGCAGACGCGCTCGTTGATCCAGATCCGCTCGGCCGGCTCGGCCTGCTTGCCGCGCTTGCGCGCGCGGCGCTTCTCGGCGGCGCACTCCTGGTCGTGGATCAACACGGTCACGCCCTCCACCAGCGCCAGCTCCTGCTGGGCGGGGAGCAGCTGGGAGCGGTCGCGGAGCTCGGCGATCGGCGCGAGCTCGACGCCCTTGTAGCGGCTCGTGTCCTCGGCCGTCACGATGATCCGGCGCACGCCTTCGAGCTGCAGCCAGCGCGTCAGCTCGGGCACCGGTAGCTGGCCCTCGATCGCCTGGCCGCCGGTCATCGCCACGTGCTCGTTGTAGAGCAGCTTGTAGGTGATGTTCACGCCGGCGGCGACCGCGGCCCGCACGGCCAGCGAGCCGGAGTGGTGGAACGTGCCGTCGCCGAGGTTCTGCACCAGGTGGCGGTCGTCGGTGAACGGCGCCTGGCCGATCCACTGGGCGCCCTCGCCGCCCATCTGCGTGATCCCCGTGATCTCGCCCTTGCCCTCGGGGTTCAGCAGCACCATCGTGTGGCAGCCGATGCCGCCGCCCACGAGGGTGCCCTCCGGCGCCTTGACGGACGAGTTGTGCGGGCAGCCCGAGCAGAAGAACGGGGCGCGCTGCGCCATCGGCAGCTCGGCCGGGCGCGCGGTGAGGGAGTCCAGCCGGCCGATGTGGGCCTCGACCAAGTCGATGCGCAGCCCGCGCGAGCGCAGGCGCGCGGCCACCGCGCGGGCGACCAGGTCGGCGTCGAGGTCGAGCTCCGCCGGCAGCAGGCGCTGGCCGTGCTCGTCGAGCTTGCCGACGATCCGCGGCGCCGCGGCGGTGCCGTAGAGCACCTCCTTGAGCTGGCTCTCCACGAACGGGCCCTTCTCCTCCACGACCAGGATCTCGTCGAGGCCGTGCGCGAGCTGGTGGACGATCTCGCGCTCGAGCGGCGCGATCATCCCCAGCTTGAGGATGCGGATGCCCGCGCGTTCGAGCGCCTGGTCGTCGAGGCCGAGGCTGCGCAGTGCGTCGCGCAGGTCGTAGTAGGACTTGCCGGCCGTGACCACGCCCAGCCAGGCGTCGCGCGCGCCCTCGATGCGGTTCACGCCGTTCTCGCGCGCGTAGGCGAGTGCAAGGTCGCGTCGTACCCCCAGCAGGGTGTGCTCGAGGTCGAGCGAGACGGGCGGCAGCAGATTGCCGTTCGGCACGTGCTCGTACCCGAGGTCGGGGAGGACCGGGGAGACGCGGCCGGGCGCCACATCGGCTGTCCCGACCGCGTCTGCCACGCTCGTAACGATCTTGAAGCCGGCCCACAGGCCGGAGGCGCGCGAGCAGGCGTAGGCGTGCAGGCCGAGGTCGATCACCTCGGCCGCGCTGCCGGGGTAGAAGACCGGCATGTGCAGCCCGGCGAGTACCGACTCCGAGGCGCTCGGGATCGTGGAGGACTTGCAGCTCGGGTCGTCGCCCACAACGGCGAGCCCGCCGCCCGTGCGCGAGACGCCGACGAAGTTGCCGTGGCGCAGGGAGTCGGCCGCGCGATCGAGACCGGGCGCCTTGCCGTACCACATGCCCAGCACGCCGTCGTGCTTGGCGCCGGGGAGGTCGCCGGTCAGCTGGCTGCCCCAGGCCGACGTGGCGCCCAGCTCCTCGTTGAGGCCCGGCACGTGGCGCACGAGGTGCTCCTCGAGCAACGCCCGGTTGCGCGCCAGCTCCTGGTCGAGGCCGCCCAGCGGCGAGCCCTGGTAGCCCGAGATCAGCGTGCCGGTCGTCAGGCCGCGGCGGCGGTCGGCTCGGTGCTGGTCGAGCACCAGGCGAACGAGGCCCTGCACGCCTGTGAGGAGGATGCGGCCCTCCTCGAGCAGGTACTTGTCGTCCAGCCGGACCTCGCGCAGAGCGCCTCTGTGCCCGTTCGCGGAGTCCTCACGCCGACGGCCCGATCCGGGGCCGGGACGCGCGCCGCGATGGCGCACCGCTGTCGTCTCCCTCGGCATTGGTGAACTCAACTTACCATTGCTGGTACCCAGACGCGAATATCCAAAGCCCGTTGGCGTCTGCCTCGATCGGGTATAAGGTCAAGGTTGATGACCATTGCCACACCCCCGGTCCGCGGCCCGGCCACAGCACCGAGCGACGAGGGCCACGAGCGTATCGTGATCCACCAAGACCCCGGCAGCGGGCTGCGATTCATCGTCGCGGTGCACTCCACGGTGCTCGGCCCAGCCCTGGGTGGGCTACGCCTGAAGCGCTATCCGGGCGGCCTCCGCGAGGCGCTCGAGGACGTGATGGGCCTGGCCCGGACGATGACGCTCAAGGCGTCCGCGGCCGGGCTCGACCTCGGCGGCGGCAAGGCGGTCATGCTCGACGACGGCGACGACGAGATGCGCCTCGCGCGTCTGGAAGCGGCCGCGGGTGTGATCGACGGCCTTGGCGGCGCCTACATCACCGCGGAGGACATCGGCACGACCACCGCGGACATGGACCACATGGCCCGCTTCACGCGCTTCTGCACCGGGCGGTCGCTCGACCACGGCGGCGGCGGCGATCCGTCCCCCGTCACCGCGGAGACGGTGCTCCAGGCGACCCGGCGCGGGCTGGCGGCCCAGTTCGGGTCCGACTCGCTGGACGGCCGCCGCATCGGCCTGATCGGACTCGGCAAGGTCGGCGGTGTGCTTGCCGCGCGGCTGACGAATGGCGGTGCGTCCGTCACCGCCTACGACCTCGACGCCGCTCGCTGCCAGCGCTTCGCGGCCGAGCACGGCGTCTCGCTGGCGAGCTCGGCCGAGGCGATCCTCGAGATGGAGCTGGACGTGCTGGCGCCCTGCGCCGGCGGCGGGCTGATCGACGAGGCACTCGCCCGCTCCATCCGGGCGCGCGTGGTGGCCGGCGCGGCGAACAACCCGCTGGCGAGCCGATCGGTGGCCGCCACCCTGATGGCGCGCGACATCCTCTACGTGCCCGACTTCCTCGCCAACTGCGGCGGGCTGATCCACGTGGCGGGCGAGTGGTTCGGGGACGGCGGCGACGCCGACCGAGCGCGCATCGAGCACGCGATGGAGCGGCTCGACACCGCGATCGCGACGGCCGCGGTCGAGGGCGCCACGCCGCTCGACGTGGCCGAGCGCCAGGCGCTCGAGCGCGTCCAGGCCGCCAAGCGCGCGCCGGCACTGCGATGATCGCCTCCGCGATGCGCCCCTTCGAGCCAGTCTCGACCCGCCGGACGTTCGAGGAGGCCGTCGAACAGATCGCCGAGCAGATCAAGGGCGGTGACCTGCACACCGGCGACCGCCTGCCCTCCGAGCGCGAGTTGGCCGCGCAGATGCGGATCAGCCGACCCACCCTGCGCGAGGCGATCAAGACCCTGAGCGAGGCCGGCGTGCTCGAGGTCAGGCGCGGCCAGTCCGGCGGCATCTTCGTAGCGGCGGAGCTCGTGCCGAGGGAGCTGCTGCGCAGCCGCCAGGAGATCCGCTTCGGCGAGATCGCCGGTGTGCTCGAGGCCCGCCGGCTGCTGGAGCCGCGCGTGGCGCAGCTGGCCGCCGTTCACGCCACCGAGGAGGACTTCGGCGTGATGACGCAGACGATCGAGCGCCAGCGCGAGCTGGCCGCCGCCGACGACTTCCTCAGCCACGAGGACCTCTTCCTCCAGCTCGACCTCAAGTTCCACATCGCGCTCGCGCGCTCGACCCGCAACGCCACGATCGTCGGCCTGATGCGCTCGCTGCTGCGCCAGCTCGAGATCGCACGCGACATGGCCATGCACGCCCCGCTGGTGCCGGACTGGACGATCGACATCCACTCGCGCACGCTTGCCTCGGTCCGCTCGGCCGATTTCGTGCTGATCGACGAGGTGATGGACGAGCACCTGGCTCAGCTCGAGCAGATCTGGGAGCGCGAGACGGGCCGCGGGCTGGTGCGCCCGCTGCCGGACTTCCTGCAGCCGGTCGCCGAGCGCTCCCGCGCCCTGCGCGCGGGCTGACGTAACCGCCGGCCGGCAGCGGCATATGTCTTGTTGACCGATGGTCAACAAAGGAGCCGCCATGGATGCGCCACGTAGCAAGGAGTTCCTGCTCGCCCGCCACGAGGGGCGCGCGCTGGAGTGGATCGCCCGCCGCCTGCCGGCGTGGGTGATGCCCGACCACATGACCGCACTCGGAGTGCTGGCGGCCTTCGCCATCGCGGGCGCCTACCTGCTCTCCAACGGGGACACCGCCTGGCTGTGGGCGGCCTCGGCGCTGTTGGTGGTGCACTGGCTCGGAGACTCGCTCGACGGCACGCTGGCGCGCGTCCGCAAGATCGAGCGACCGAGGTACGGCTACTACCTCGATCACCTGGTCGACGCCCTCGCAACCGCCGTCATCGGCATCGGGCTTGGCCTCTCGCCCTGGATGCTGCTCGCGGTCGGCCTGGCGATCGTGGTCGCCTACCTGGTCCTGTCGATCAACACCTACCTCGAGACGTACGCCTTCGGCGTCTTCACGCTCGGCTACGGGCGGCTCGGTCCGACCGAGGCGCGGCTGGGGCTGATCGTGCTCAACACGCTGATCGCCACGGGCGTGGGGCTCGGCTTCCAGATCGGCGGGCTCGGCCTGACCGTGTTCGACCTCGTCGGGCTGGCGATCGCGGGGCTGATGATGGCGGCGCTGGTGGCGCGCTCGGCGCGCAACCTGCGCGTGCTGGCGGCCCAGGAGCCGGCCGGGCGCGTCAGCGGCTGAGCGCAAGCCGGTACCGTGCTCGGCGTGGCCGGTCCGCTGCTCGTCATCGACGCCCCCTCGATGCTGTTCCGCGCGTTCTACGCGCTCCCGGATTCGATCAAGGGCAAGGACGGCGCGCCGGTGAACGCCCTGCTGGGCACGGCCAACCTGGTGCTGCGCGAGGTCGAGGAGCACGAGCCGCGCGCGGTCGTGCTCTGTTTCGGCCCGGACGCGGCCGAGTACCGCGTAGAGCTGTTCGACGGCTACCACGCCGAGCGGCCCGAGGTACCCGACCTGCTGGCGCCGCAGTTCGCCGACGCGCGCTCCTTCTTCGAGGCGTTCGGCTGGGTGGTGGCCGACCACGACTCGCTCGAGGCCGACGACCTGCTCGGCTCCTACGCACGCCGCGAGGCCGAGTCCGGCGGACACGCGCTCGTCATGACCGGCGACCGCGACATGTACCAGTGCGCCGGCGATGGCGTGACCGTGCTCTACGTGCGCACCGGCGGCAGGGGCGCCGAGGCGGTCGACGCCGCCGAGGTGCGCAAGCGCTACGGGATCGACCCGCACCTGGTGCCCGACTTCATCGCGCTGCGCGGCGACCCTTCGGACGGCATCCCCGGGGCGCGCGGGATCGGCGAGAAGACCGCCGCCGACCTGCTCCAGCGCCATGGCTCGCTCGACGCCGCGCTCGACGACGCGGTGCGCGAGTCCAAGCCGAGCGTGCGTAAGGCGCTGATGGAGCAACGCGACGAGCTGCTGCGCTTCCGGGAGATAGCGACGCTTCAGGACGTGAAGGTGAAGCTGCCGCGCGACCGGCCCACCAATATGGCGAGCGCCGCCGCAGCCGCCCGCGAGCGCGGCATGAACCGACTCGCCGACCGGCTGGAGAAAGCCGCGTGAGGCACGTCCGGGTGGTCGTCGCGCTGGCCGCCCTCGGCCTCGCCGCGGCCGCCCCGGCGGCGGAGGCGCGCGACCCAGGGCGCTGGGTGTTGACGGGCGCCAGCTCGGTCCCGATCACCTACTGGCAGGGACTGACCTCGGACCCGGCCGAGCGCAGGCTGTTCTTCACCGGGGTGTCCGAGGGACTGTGGAGCACGACCCCGTTCCTGCGCCAGACGCTCGGCGCGAGCGCCGCTATCCCGCCCGCGGTCAAGGCGGCCGAGGGCTACAACCACATCGGCGACCCGACCTGGAACCGCGCGGGCGGCGGGCGGGTGCTGCTGCCGCTGGAGTGCTACGTCGCCGGGACCGGCAACACGTGCGGCACGGGTGCGTTCGGCGTGGCCGACCCGGCGTCGCTGGCATTCGGCTACTACGTGAAGCTCGACCCGGCCGAGATCCCAAAGGCGATGTGGGCGGAGACCTCCCCGGACGGATCGCTCGTGTGGACGAGCAGCGGCAACGACCTGCTCGCCTACCGCTCGAGCGCGATCTCACCGGCCAACGCCGCACCCGCCGCGGTCCCACTGCGGGCCGCCGGCCGGCTGGCGGGCGCCGTGCCGCCGACCGGGGTGACGGGGGCGGTGTTCGACCGCGGCCGGTTGCTGCTGGCCGGCGAGCGGGACGGGACCTACCAGGTCTGGGGCGTGAACCCGCGCGACGGCAAGCGGCGGCTGGAGCTCGAGATGCAGATCTGCGGCGAGTCCGAGGGACTCGACACGATCCGCACGCTCGGCGGCGAGCTGCACTGGCTGATCGCCCCGTTCGACCCCGGCTGCACGCTCACGTACGGGCCAGGCAGCGCGCTGCTGCACTTCGCGCGCCGGCCCGGGCGGGCTGGCCTGGGCGTGAAGGTGCTTAGGGTCGCCGCCGGGACCCTTCCCGGCCGGGTGCATGTGAAGGTGCGCGTGACCCGTTTCGGCCGTGCCGTTGCGGGTGCCCGCGTCAGCTTCGCCGGAGCCACGAACCGCACGGGGCGGCGCGGAATCGCGTCGCTCTGGCCCCCGCTCGACCTGCCCGGGCGCTTCAAGGCGCTGGCCCGCCGCGACGGCCGCTACGGCGTGTCCGGTTTCGTCGAGATCGGCATGTGAGCGAGCGTACGGTCGAGCGCGACCCCGCGCGGCGGGCCGTGGCGCTCGCGTTCCGGCGGCTGCTGCCGATCCTCGTCGTGATGCACGTGGTCGCCTACGCGGACCGCGTGAACATCACGTTCGCCGAGACCGAGCTGACGCGCGACCTCGCGATCTCGTCGACGGTGTTCGGGCTGGCGGCCGGCATCTTCTTCGCCGGGTACGTGGTGCTCGAGATACCGAGCAACCTGATGCTGCACCGCTTCGGCGCCCGGCGTTGGATGGGCCGCATCATGATCAGCTGGGGCGTGGTGGCGGCCGGCACGGCGTTCGTGTGGGACGGCGCGTCGCTGATCGTGGCGCGCGTGCTGCTCGGGATCGGCGAGGCGGGCTTCTTCCCGGGTGTGGTCTACCTGATCGCGTGCTGGTTCCCCGAGCGCGACCGCGCCCGCGCGATGGGCATCTTCCTGCTCGGGATCGTGATCGCCTCGGTGGTCGGGGGACCGCTGTCGGGCGCCCTGCTGGAGCTGGACGGCGTGCTCGGGCTCGAGGGGTGGCAGTGGCTGTTCCTCGGGCAGGGCCTGCCCGCAATCGCGGTCGGCTTCTGGGTGCTGCGCGTGCTGCCCAGCTCGCCGGCCGAGGCGAGCTGGCTGGATTCGGTGGAGCGCCAGGCGCTGGAGAGCGAGCTGGCCGAGGAGGCCGCCGGCCGTACCGCGCGCAACCCGTTCACCCTGCGCTCAGCGATGACCGACCGGCGCATCCTGCGCTGCGCGGCCGTCTACTTCACGATCAACTTCGCGAGCTACGGGACGATCTTCTGGTTCGCCGACATCGTCGAGCGAATCGGCGACGTGGACGGCATCGAGCTCGGGCTGCTGGCGGGCCTCCCGATGGCGCTCGGGTCGGCGGGCCTGATCGTGATCGGCCGTCGCTCGGACCGCTCCGGCGACCGGCGCCGCTGGACCGTGATCGGAATGGGGCTCGGCGCGGTGGGGCTGATCGCGACGGCGCTGCTTCCGCCCGAGCTCGGCCCGCTGACGCTCGCGGTTTGCGCGTTCGGGCTGCTGGGCGCGATCCCGGCCTTCTGGGCGATGCCCACCTCCCTGCTGACCGGGCGCGCGGCCGCGGGCGCCATCGCGCTGATCAACACGATCGGCGTGACGGGCGGGCTGTTCGGCCCGGTCGTGGTGGGAGCCGCGAAGGACGCCGGCTCGCTCGAGGCCGGCCTGGGCGTGCTCGCGGCGGTGCTGCTGGTAGGCGCGGGGCTCGCGGCGCGGCTGCCGTTCGCGGCGCCGGCGCTCGAGCCGCGGACCGCCTGAGGCGGGGTGCGGCCAGCCCCCAGCTCGGCCGCGGGTTAGCCGCATTCTCCCGTCCTCGCGAGTGACCGAGTATCCGCCCATGGACTCGACCATCTCCCCCACCCCGGCCTGGCGCTCGCTGCTGCGCCCCCTAACGAGCGCACACAGCTACAGGGCGCTCACCCACCACCTGCTCGGCCTGCCGCTGGGCGTGTTCTATTTCACGTGGCTCGTGACCGGGATCTCGGTCGGCCTCGGGCTGGCGATCACGCTGATCGGCATCCCGCTGCTGACGCTGGTGCTGGCGAGCGTGCGTCCCCTGCTCGCCGGGGAGCGCGCCATGTCGAACGCGCTGCTCGGCACCCAGATCCCCTCCGCCGCGCTGGCGCCCCGCGGCGAGGGCTGGATCGGCCGGCTGAAGGCCTACTGGACCGACTCCGCCACGTGGCGCGGAATCGCCTACCTGCTCGCGCGCTTTCCGGTGGGCACGGCCACGTTCACCGTGGCGGTGACCGCGTACGGCTCGGCGCTCTACCTGCTCGCCGCGCCGATCGTGGCCCCGTTCGACACGATCGAGCTCGGCATCTGGCAGCCGGACACCGTGCTCGAGGGGCTGGCGCTGGTACCGCTCGGAGCGACCCTGCTGCTTGTGTCCGCCTGGATCTCCGAGGGGATGGCGGCGATGTCGATCGCCCTGGCCCGCTGGGGCGCTCGCTGAACGACAGAGCCCCGCCAATGGCGGGGCTCCGAAGTGGAGGCGGCCGGTACTGCCCCGGCGTCCGCGGAACACCTCCCCGATGCTTGCTACGAGTGTTCCCAACGGAGTCTGATCTCGGCTACCGGGTCGGTCGATCCGTGGGGTACGTCACCGGCGCCATACCCTCCTGAAATGTCCCCCGACGACCAAGGGTCCTGCCGCCGGGGTGATCCCGCTATATGAAGCCGCGAATCCGGGCCGCGGGCTGCCCGGTGCGACTCCCTCACCTAATTAAGCGGCGAGGGCGAACTCGTGATTACGGTCCGCACATATGGTTTCCCGGGATCATTTAACGAGGCCAACCCGGGGTCCTCGACTCGCTACATCGGGGAAATAACGCTCCACGTCGAAGCTGATTCGCCCCCTTGTCGCTCCGGCAAGTCTAGCGCCGCCGCTGCCACACTTAGTAGGGATGCAACCGCAGGCCTACCCGCTTCCCGCACCGCCTCAGGGCAACGACCGTCCCTGGTGGCGCCGCGCGCTCGGACTGCTGGCGGCGCTGGCGCTGCTGCTGTTCAAGTTCGCCGCCAAGGCGAAGGCGCTGCTGTTCCTGCTGCCCAAGCTCAAGCTGTTCACGACCTCCGCCTCGATGCTGGTCTCGATCGGCGCCTACACCCTGATCTGGGGCTGGAAGTTCGCGGTCGGCTTCGTGCTGCTCTTGCTGATACACGAGCTCGGCCACGTGTTCCAGCTGCGCCGCGAGGGAATCCCGGCCTCGGCGCCGATGTTCATCCCGTTCCTGGGCGCTGTGGTGGCCATGAAGCAGCTGCCCAAGGACGCGGCCGCCGAGGCGCGCGTGGGCCTGGCCGGCCCGGTGCTCGGAACGCTGGGCGCGCTCATCCCGCTGGGCCTCTACGCGCTCACCGGGGACGAGCTGTTCAAGGCGCTGGCCTTCGTCGGCTTCTTCCTGAACCTGTTCAACCTGCTGCCCGTGCTGCCGCTGGACGGCGGCCGGGCGATGGCGGCGCTGTCGCCCTGGATGTGGCTCGTGGGCTACGCCCTGCTGATCGCGGCCACGATCCTCTTCCCGAACCCGATCATGATCCTGATCCTGCTGTTCGGCGGACTGGAGACGTGGCGCCGCTGGCAGCAGCGCAAGTCGCCCGAGGCGCGCGAGTTTCACCGTGTCCGGCCCGCCACGCGGCTGGCGATCGCAGCGCTCTACCTCGGCCTCGCCGGGGCGCTCGCGGTCGGCATGGACGCGACCTTCGTGGAGCGCGACTTCGGGGACGTCTAGGGGCCTCCCCTAGGGACCATTCCCAATTGGCGGGACGGCCCGATCGCGGCACTCTCGATGACGCAAGCTAAACCGTCATCGGAGGATCGACATGGACGTGACTGAAACGCAGGACAACGGACCCCGGCGCCTCACCCGCTCGCGAACCGACCGCATCTTCGGCGGCGTGGCCGGCGGCCTCGGCCGCTACTTCAACGTCGACCCGCTGTTCTTCCGCATCGGCGCGATCGCGCTCGCCTTCGTAGGCGGGGCCGGCCTGCTGCTTTACCTGGCGGCGCTACTGCTGGTGCCGAACGAGGACGCGACGGCGGGCGAACCCGCCACCACCGACGCCCGCAACCGCGGCCTCGCGATCGCCGGTGTGGTGGTGCTGCTGATCTTCGCCTTTCCCTTTCTTGTCGGAGGCGGGTTTCTCCTGGCGGGAATTGGGATCCCGATCGCTCTTCTGGTCGGCGCCGGCGTGCTCGTGTGGTGGCTCGTCTCCGGTGAAGGGCCGAGCGGCGACGCAGGCGACATTCTCCGCAGGGCCGCACTCGGCGTGGGCATCCTCATCCTCTGCGGCATCGTCGCCGTCCTGGGCGCCTTCGCCGCTGCTGCCGGCCCCGACTGGCTGATGCCCGTGCTGATCGTCCTGGCCGGCGCCGCAATCGTGGCGGGTGCCTTCCTGAAGCCGGTGCGCTGGCTGGTGCTGCCGGCGGTCGCGCTAGGCCTCGCGGCCGGGGTCGTGTCCGCGGCCGGCATCGACCTCGACGGCGGCGTGGGGCACCGCGAGTACCGACCCGGGTCGTCGGTGGATCTGCGTGACCGCTACGAGCTGGGCATGGGCGAGCTGGTCGTGGACCTGCGCGACACCGATCTGCCCGGCGGCGACGTGCCGCTGGAGGTCGACGTGGGCGTGGGCGAGGCGCGCGTGATCGTGCCCGACGACGTGTGCGTGGCAACCGACGCCGACGTCGGCGTGGGCAACGTCAGCCTGTTCGGACGCGACCACGGCGGCGTGGACGTGGACTACGAGGACTATCCCGACCCGGAGCCGGCCACCACGCGCCTGCTGCTGCAGGCGGACATCGGCATGGGCGAGCTGCGCGTGCACGACAGCCGCGGCGAGTTCTACTTCCGCGACGACCACCGCTTCGGCCGCTTCGACGACGGACCGGAGCTCGACGGCCGCCAGCCGGTCGCGTGCGCGGCGACCGGGGAGCAGGCGCGCGGTTGATGGGAGCCAGGCCCGACATCCCCGCCCTGGTGGCGGGCCTGGCCGTGCTGATGCTCGGCGGCGTGCTCCTGGCCGACGCGCTCTCCGTGTTCGAGCTGAGTTTCGCCGTGTTCGCCCCCGTCGCGTGTGCCGCGACGGGGGCAATCCTCGTGGCCAACGGGCTGAGCCGGAGACCGTGACCGCGCTGCGCCGCGATAGCTCGGCGGGCTGGCTCGGGGGCGTCTGCTCGGGCATCTCCCGTCGCTATGGGGTCGACACCGCGCTGGTGCGGCTGGCCTTCGTGGTCGCCACCGCGGCCGCCGGCTTCGGAATCGCGCTGTACCTGCTGCTATGGCTGGTCATCCCCGCGGGCGACGCGCCAGCCAGGCGCCGCCTGGCGACCGGTCGCGGCGCGGTGGAGGTGGCGCTGGGCACCGCGCTGCTGCTGCTGAGCGTGCTGCTCACGTTCCGGGCGCTCGGCATCTGGTTCTCCGACGCGATCGTCTGGCCGCTGGTGCTGATCGCCGGCGGCGCGGCGCTGATCTGGCGCGGCTCGGCAGCGGTCAAGCCAGCCCCGGCCGCGGCTCCGGTGCCGGCCGGGGTGCCGGGCGCAAGCGCGAACCGCCCGCCCGTAACCGCCTCCCCGCGACCGCAGCGCGCCTCCCAGCCGGCCCGCACGGCGGCGGCCGTGTCGCGGACAGGCGTCGGCATCGCCCTCGTCATCGCCGCCGGCTATGCGTTCCTGCAGGCGAGCGGCGCACTCGACGCCGCGCGCGACGTGCTGCTCGCGCTGATCGTGGCGGTGGTCGTGCTGTCCGTGATCTTCGCCCCCTGGGTGGTGCGACTGCTGCGCTCGCTCACCGAGGAGCGCTCCGAGCGCATCCGCTCCCAGGAGCGCGCCGAGGTGGCCGCGCACCTGCACGACTCGGTGCTGCAGACGCTCGCGCTCGTGCAGCGCTCGGACGACCCGGCGCAGGTGGCCGCGCTCGCCCGCCGCCAGGAGCGCGAGCTGCGCGCCTGGCTGGCCGGACGCCCCGCGCCCGGCCAGGCGGCACGCCTCGCACCCGCCCTCGAGGCCGCGGCCGCCGAGATCGAGGACAATCACGGCGTGCCCGTGGAGGTGGTCGTGGTCGGCGACCGCGACCTGGATCCAGCCGTGGAGGCCGTGGTGGCCGCCGCGCGCGAAGCCATGACCAACGCAGCCAAGTTCGGCGGCGGCTCCACCGTCGACGTCTACGCCGAGAGCACGCCGGAGCGGCTGCAGGTGTTCGTGCGCGACCGCGGGCCGGGCTTCGACCCCGGCGCCGTTCCGGCCGACCGGCGCGGCGTGCGCGAGTCGATCGTCGGGCGGATGGAGCGCCACGGCGGCCGCGCTCGCGTCACGAGTGCCGAGGGCAGCGGCACCGAGGTGGAGCTGGTGCTGGGATGAGCGAGCCGCGCGTGCTGATCGTGGACGACCACAAGCTGTTCCGCTCCGGCGTGCACGCGGAGCTGGAGCCGCTCCTGGAGATCGTGGCCGAGGCCGCCACCGTGGAGGAGGCGGAGGCGGCGATCGCGCGTCACGAGCCCGACGTGGTGCTGCTGGACGTGCATATGCCGGGCGGCGGCGGCGTGGAGGTGATCCGCCGCGCTGCCGACGCGGGGCTGCGGCCGACCTTCCTGGCCCTGTCCGTCTCGGACGCCGCCGAGGACGTGATCGCCGTGATCCGCGCCGGGGCGCGCGGTTACGTGACCAAGAACATCTCCCCCGCCGAGCTGGCCGACGCAGTCCGGCGCGTGCACGAGGGCGACGCCGTCTTCTCCCCGCGCCTGGCCGGGTTCGTGCTGGACGCGTTCACGGGCCCGGCACCCGAGCCGGAGACCGAGCTGGACCTGCTCACGCCGCGCGAGCGCGAGGTGCTTCAGCACATCGCGCGTGGCTACATGTACAAGGAGATCGCGCTGCGGCTGAAGATCTCGCCGAAGACCGTGGAGGCGCACGTGTCGTCGGTGCTGCGCAAGCTGCAGCTGTCCAGCCGCCACGAGCTCAGCCGCTGGGCGACCGATCGCGGGATCGGCCTCTAGGCCGGCGGCGAGGGCTCTAGCGCTCGCTCAGCGCCCGGTCCATCTCGCGCTTCTGCTCGCGGTCCTTGATCGAGCGGCGCTTGTCGTGCAGCTCCTTGCCCTTCGCCACGGCCAGCTCGACCTTCGCGCGCGAGCCGCTGAAATAGATGCGGGTAGGCACCACCGTCAGGCCCTTCTCGGCCGTCTTGCCGATCAGGCGCTCGATCTCGCGACGGTGCAGCAGCAGCTTGCGCGGCCGCTCGGGGTCGTGTCCCTCGCGCGCGGGCTCGTACGGAGCGATGTGCATGTTGCGCAGCCAGACCTCGCCGTCGCGCACCTCGGCGTAGGCGTCCTTGAGCTGCACCGAGCCGTTGCGCAGGGACTTGACCTCGGACCCCTGCAGCACGATCCCGGCCTCGAGCTTCTCGAGCAGGTTGTAGCGGAACGCCGCCTGGCGATTGGTCGCCACGTCACCGGCTGCCGCCTTGCGTTTGCGCTTCTTGGCCATGCGGACCTACGAGTATGCATCGGCTGGCGAGAGATCGACTCGCCCGCGGGCCGTCTCGACCCGGTCGACGGCCACTTCGACGGTGTCGCCGAGGCGTAGCCGGCGGCCCGACCCCTCGGCCTCCAGAGCCGTGCCGAGCTCGTTGAGCGTCCACCAGCCCCTCAGCCGGCGACTGGGCAGCAGGCCCTCGAACCCCTCGTCGCCGAAGCGCACGAACGCCCCCTTCTCGATCAGGCCGACGACCTCGCCCTCGAACGCGAGCGGGGTGCCCGGGTCGGCGTCGGCGAGGCGCCGTTCGAGCAGGAACGCCAGGCACACGTCGTCGGCCGAACGCTCGATCTTCATCGCCTCGCGCTCGGTGGCCGAAGCTTGCACTGCGATCTCGTCGAGCTCGTGCGGCGGGACGGCGGTCTGGTCGATGCCGAGCCCCTGCAGCAGCGCCCGGTGCGCCACGACGTCCGGGTAGCGGCGGATCGGTGACGTGAAATGGCAGTAGCGCGGGCTGCCCAGCCCCGCGTGCCCGAAGTTCTTCGGGGAGTAGACGGCCTGCTTGAGAGCGCGCAGGACGAGCACCCCGTGCGCCAGGCGCCCGCCGGACTCGCGCGCGACGATGCGCGACACCTCGGCCACCAGCTCGGCAGCCTGCTGCGGCGTCATCTGCTTCGGCACTGGCGGGGTGGGGATGTCCAGGTCGGCCAGCTGCTCCACGAGGAACGCCGCCGACTGCGGCTCGGGGCGCTCGTGCACGCGGTAGAGCGTCGGCGTGCGGTGGTCGGCGAGGTAGCCCGCCACCTGCTCGTTGGCCAGCACCATCAGCTGCTCGATCATGCGGTGCGACTCCGTCTGCTCCTCGTAGCGGACGCTGATCACGTGGCCGTCGGCGTCGAACTCGAAGCTCGGCTCGGGCGTGCCCAGCTCGAGAGCGTCGCGGGTCGCGGCGAGCGCGCCCGCCACCTCGCGCGCGGCCTCGAGGGGCGCGGCCCACGGCTCCTGCGCGCGGGCGCGGCCGGCGAACACGTCGTCGACCTCACCGTAGGTGAGCCGCCGGTCGCTGCGGATGCGGGAGCGGTGAAACGAGACGCTGCGCACGTCGGTGCCGTGCACCTCCAGCTCGACGGTCACGGCCAGCTTCTCCTCCCCCGGGCGCAGAGAGCAGGCCCGGTTGGAGAGCGCCTCGGGCAGCATCGGCTCCACGGCGCCGGGCACATATACGCTGGTGCCGCGCCGCAGCGCCTCGCGCTCGAGCGGCCCGCCCGGGCGCAGGTAGGCCGTCACGTCGGCGATGTGCACCCAGAGGCGCACGTGCCCGTCCTCGCGCCTGGCCGAGATGGCGTCGTCGAAGTCCTGCGCGTCATCGGGGTCGACCGTGAACGTGGGCAGCGCGGTCAGGTCCACCCGCGCGTGGGCGGCATACGGCTCGTCCGCGGCGCCGTCGGCCTCCGCGGTCGCCGCGCGGGGGTAGCTGCGGCGCAGGCCGCGGTCCAGCATCAGCCCCTCCAGCACGTCACGGGCCACATCGGGGCGGCCGAGGCGGCGCAGCACGCGTGCACCGCGCTTGCCGGACCCCACCAGCACCAGGTCGCCCTCCTGCGCACCGCCGCGCTCGACGGCGGTGCGCGGCCCGGACCCGAACAGCGGCTCGCCGACCAGGAAGCGCCCGCGCTTCTCGAGCACCGCCACGAGCGGCTGGTCGAGCCGCCTCGTCGGGCGCCCGCGGACCGCGGCGCTCACAGCTTGTCGAGCAGGGCGTCGAGCGCCACCGGCAGCGCTTCGTCGCGCTTGGTGCGCGGCTTGTCGACGGCCTTGACCTGCGGCTTCAGGCCGCGCGTGGTAATGGTCTTGCCGCCGGGCAGGTAGTAGTTGGCCACGGTCAGGTCGAGGTAGCCGCCGTTCGACAGCGGCTCGACCTCCTGGACGAGGCCCTTGCCGAACGTGTTGGTGCCGACGACCGTGGCGCGGCCGCGGTCGCGTAGCGCGCCGGTCACGATCTCGCTGGCGCTGGCGCTGCCGCCGTCGACCAGCACGACCACCGGGATGTCCTCGTCGATCGCGTCGCCCTGGGCGGTCTCGGTGCGCTCGGGACGCGACCGCCCGCGCACCGACACGATCTTGCCGTCCTCGATGAAGACGCTCGACACGAGCACGGCCTCGGACAGCAGCCCGCCGCCGTTGCCACGCAGATCGAGCACCAGCGCCTCGGCGCCCTGGTCGAGGGTCTTCTGCACCTTGCGGCGCAGCACGCCGTGCGCGCCCGAGGTGAAGCCGAGCAGCCGCACCACGCCGATCTTCCGCCCGTCGCGCTCCACGACGCGGCTGGTGGCCACCGGCACCGCGATGCGCTCGCGCTCGACGCTGACCGTGCGGGAGTCGCTCCCGCCCGGCGTGAACACCTCGAGCTCCACCTTCGTCCCGGCGGGGCCCTTGATGCGGCCGGTGGCGAGCTCGCTGTTGAGGCCGGCGATCGAGCGGCCGTCGACCGACAGGATCACGTCCTGCTTGCGGATGCCCGCCTCCTTCGCGGGCGAGCCGTCGAACACGTTCAGCACGCGCAGGCCGCGGTTGTCCTTCTCGACGCTCATGCCCACGCCCTCGAACTCACCCGAGACCGACTCCTGGAACGCCTTCGCCTCCTTCGGCGTGAAGTAGTGCGAGTAGGGGTCCTCGAGCGAGTCGACGATTCCCTTCAGCGAGGCGTCGTCGAGCGTGGACTGGTCGACGCGCTTGTAGAAGTTGTCCTGGATCGTGTCGACGATCTCGGAGCGCAGCGCGCGGTCGTCCTCGACGAACGCGTCGCGCACCGGGCCGGGGAGCGTGCTCGGGTGGCCGCCCAGGAAGATGCCGACCACGAGGGCGGCCAGCATGCAGGCGATGAGCGTGACCGCGTTGCGCACGACCAGTCAGGGTACTTACGCGGGTCTAAGCGCCGGCTAAACCCGGAGGAAGCGACGCAGCGTGATGCCGCTGCCGATCGCCGAGACCGCGACGCACGCGAACAGCAGCACCACGACCAGCAGCGGGAAGTCGATCGTGTCCGGCGCGGCGAGCAGCTCGAAGCGGTCGGAGAGCGGGTCGACGACGGTCGTCTTGGCGAGCGCGAGCAGCAGCACCGCCAGCACGCCACCCATGAAGCCGACGATCACGCCCTCGATCACGAACGGCCAGCGGATGAACCAGTTGGTCGCGCCGACGAGCTTCATGACCTCCACCTCGCGCCGGCGCGCGAACACCGACAGCCGGATCGTGTTGGCGATCAGCGCGATCGAGGCGAGCACGAGCAGCCCGGCCATGACGGCGCCGAGGCCCTTCACCAGCCCGGTGGCGGAGAGGATCTTGCCGGTGTCGCTCTCGCGGTTCTGGACGTCGTCGATCGCCTCTAGCCGCGGCTGGCCGCCGGGGGCGATCTGGGCGACGATCGCCTTCAGCTCGTCGGGATCGTCCGGGGTCACGCGGAACAGGCTCGGCAGCGGGTTGCTGCCCAGCAGCTCGATCTTGTCGGAGGCGTCGTTGACCTTGCGACCGAGCTCGCGCAGCGCCTCGTCCTTGGAGATGTAGTCCACGGACTTCACGCCGGGCGTGCCCTCGAGCGTACGCTGGACCTCGGTGCGATCGGCCTCGCTGGCGGTGTCGGTGAGGTAGACGTCGGCCACGACCCGGTTGCGCACCTCGTTGGCGGTGCCGGTGGTGGCCTGGACGATCGGGATGATCACGCCCAGCACCAGCGCGGTGATGACGACCGTGAGCAGCGCGGCGAGGGCCGGGGCGGAGCTGCGGCGCAGGCCGCGCAGGGCCTCCCTGAGGAAGAAGCTGAAGCGCATTAGGTGGTCGTCTCCTGATCCGAGTGCTCGCGAGGGCGCCGAGACCCGAGCTGATCAAGGACGCAGGGTCGAAGGCTTGCCGGATGGCAAGTCGAGACACGAGGACGCCGAGCAGCGAAGGGGATCGGCGCCATTCGCGGGTGCTTGGGTCGGGAGACGATCACCTTAGTTGGGGTGGCCTTCCGAGCCCAGGCCCAGCTCGCCGCGCAGGCGGATCGCGAACTCGGTGGTGGACTCGTCGGGCCGGTAGAGGCCGGACTGCTGGTCACGCACGATCCGGCCCTCGCGCAGCTCGACCACGCGGCGGCGCATCTTGTCGACCATCTCGTTGTCGTGGGTCGCCACGACGACGGTGGTGCCGGTGCGGTTGATGCGGTAGATCAGCTGCATGATCCCGATCGAGGTCTCGGGATCGAGGTTGCCGGTGGGCTCGTCGGCCAGCAGCAGCGGCGGGTGGTTCACGAACGCACGCGCGATCGAGACGCGCTGCTGCTCGCCGCCCGACAGCTCGTCCGGGAAGTTGTGGAGCTTGGTGGAGAGGCCCACGAGGCGCAGGATGTCCGGCACCTTGCGGCGGATCTCCTGGCGCGTCTCGCCGATGACCTGGAGCGAGTAGGCCACGTTGTCGTAGACGGTGCGGTTCGGCAGCAGCTTGTAGTCCTGGAACACGGTGCCGATGTTGCGGCGCAGGTACGGCACGCGCGAGCGCGGGATCTGGCCGAGCGTCTTGCCAGCGATGTCGATCTCGCCCTGGCTGGGCTCCAGCTCCTTCATCAGCAGGCGGATGCAGGTGGACTTGCCGCAGCCGGTCGGCCCGACGAGGAAGACGAACTCGCCGCGGCCGATCTTCATCGAGGCGCGCTCGAGCCCGACGGAGCCGCCGTCGTAGATCTTGGTCACGTCCCGGAACTCGACGACCGGAATCTCGCCCCGGGGCGTCTTGGCGGGCGCGTGACCGGCGTCGGGCTGTGTCTTGGCGCTGGCCATGCGGACGGTCAGTTCTAGCGGAAGACCGAGAAAAAACCCTACAGGTGCAAGGCTTTCTGCACTCCCCATCGGGTAAACAGGTCCCCGGCGCCGGCGGCGAGCGACACCAGCTCCAGGTCCACCGGTTCCACCAGCTCTCGCCCCGCCACGATCGTGAGCGCGGCCGCTCCGCCGGCCAGCTTGGGGTTGAGCGTGAGCCACAGCTCGTCCACGAGACCGGCCGCCAGCAGGAACGAGTTGAGCGTCGGGCCGCCCTCGCACACGATCGAGCGGATGCCGTATGACTCGCGCAGTCGACTCATCAGCAGCGGCAGGTCGTCGCCGGTGCGCTCGTAGCTGATCTGCTCCCCCAGCTCCGGCAGGCTGGCGTCCGAGCCGGTGGCGATCACCACGCGCTGCTCGGGCTCGTGCAGCAGCGGCAGGTCGGCGGGCAGGTCGAGGCGCGAGCTGACCACCACCGCGAGCGGGTCGCGCGCCAGGCCCTCGGCCTCGCGGGCGTCGCGCAGCTCGTCTGACTTGGCCATGCGCCCGTAGCGTTCGATCCGCAGGGTGCCCGCTCCGACCATCACGGCGTCGCCCTGGGTGCGCAGCTGGTGGAAGAGCTCGCGGTCGAGCTCGGTCGACAGCCCCTTCGTGCGCCAGTCGATGGTGGCCTTGCCGTCGAGCGAGGAGACCATGTTGAGCACGAGGTAGGGGCGGTCGGGTGGAGCCTTCTCTCCCAGCCGCAGGCCCGATGCCAGCTCGGTGGGCGAGGTGGGACGGGACTCCGGGTAGAGCAGCTGCATGGGCCGGGAGCCTAGTAGGTGTCAAGTTCCCTTGACACATCAGCCATGTCAAGCTAACTTGACAGCATGGAAAACGACGTACGTGAGCGACGGGCCACATCGGGCCTCTCGCAGGGAGACCTGGGCAAGGTGCTCGGCGTGTCGCGGCAGACGATCAACGCGATCGAGACCGGCCGCTACCTCCCCTCGCTGCCGCTCGCGATGGCGCTCGCCCGCTACTTCGAGACGAGCGTCGAGCAGATGTTCAGACCCGACAACGGAGAAGTGCGATGAACGACGTAACCAACAACTGGAGCGTGCAGGTGGCCGGCATGCTCGCGATCACCGCGGCCACCATGACGGTCTTCTGGATCGCCGAGGGGTTCGAGGCTGCCTTCCCCGTCGGGCTCGTGCTGCTGGGCTTCACCGCCGTTGTGCACTTCGGCCGCCGGCGCTCGAACACGCTCGAGGTGATGAGCGGCACCGGAGACGAACGCGTGCGCTCCCTCTACACGCGGGCGGTCGCCTTCGCGGGCGCCGTGATGTCCTTCTTGCTGCCCGGCTGGTGGCTCGTGACCGTCGCCGAGGGCGAGGCCAATGAGACGCTCGCGGTGCTGTCCGCGATCTTCGGGCTGACGTTCGTCGGTGCGGTGGCGTTCCTGGCTCGACGCAGCTGAGCCTCAAGGCCGCCAGCGTGTGGGTCGACAAATGACCGATGCGCATACTCGTGCTGACCGGGTTGGCGGTGGCCGCGATGGCCGCCAGCGTGCTCTATGCCTCGTCGGCGCAGCGGACGAGCGCTAGAGACCACGGCAACGAGACACGCACGACGCAGAGCGTCCTGAGCGAGGTCTACCGCAGCAGCTCCGCGCTCGACACCTTCGCGCTGACCGGGAACCCCGAAACGCTGGTGGACCGCGAGCTTGCCTTGAAGCGCCTCGAGGCAAGCCTGCGCGAGGCAACACGATCCGCGCGCGATGAGCCCACCGAACGAGGGCTCGTCGAGCAGCAGGGCGAACACGTCCAGAGCGCGCTGGCCGCAGCAACGCGCTCGCTCTCGGCCCCGTCGGTCCGCGAGCGCCGCGCGGCCCTGCGGGCCGGCGCCGACGCGCGTCACCACCTGGTCGACGAGATCACCGACTTGAACGCCGCACTGCACGCCCGTCAGCGCAGGCGCCAGGCGGATGAGGACGGCCGCGTCGCTCTGGTCGCGCCCCTCCTGATCCTGGGCCTGGGCCTGGTCTTCGGCGGCGCGGCGTTCGTGGTCGCGCGGCGCGAGCGGGCCCGGGTGCGCGAGCAGCAGCGCTACCGCGCCCGCCAGGAGCGCTTCGGCGAGGCGATGCAGGCAGCCGAGAGCCAGGTCGAGGCGCACCGACTGCTCAAGGCGCACCTCGAGCGCTCGCTCTCCGGTGCGAGCGTGACCGTGCTCAACCGCAACAACAGCGCCGACCGGCTCGAGGCGACCACCCCGCTGACCGCCGACTCGCCCCTCGCGGAGCTGCTGCCGCAGGCGACCCCGCGCTCCTGCCTGGCCGTGCGCCTGAGCCGACCATTCGAACAGGCGAACCTCGACGAGGTCTACGACTGCGAGGTGTGCGGGCGACTCGCCGACGGTACGACGTGTCAGCCGCTGCTGGTGGGCGGAGAGGTCATCGGCTCCGTCCTGACCGAGCGCGTAAACCGCACCGACGCCACTGACGCGGAGCGGATCTCGCAGTCCGTTGCGCAGGCCGCCCCGGTGCTCGCGAACCTGCGCAACCTGGCGATCGCGGAGACCAGAGCGGCAACCGACGCGCTCACGGGGCTGCCGAACCGGCGCGCGGTGGACGACACGCTCCTGCGCATGCTCGCCCAGGCGGGTCGCACGTTCGAGCCGCTCAGCGTGGTTCTGCTCGACCTCGACCACTTCAAGAAGATCAACGACACCCTTGGACACGATCGTGGTGACGAGGTGCTGGCGGGGGTCGCGGGATGCCTGCGCGAGGCGATCCGCGAGAGCGACTTCGCAGGACGCAGCGGCGGCGAGGAGTTCGTGCTCTTCCTGGCCGGCACCGACCGCACCGGAGCGGTCAGGGTCGCCGAGAAGGTGCGGGCGGGGCTGCGGGTCCTACGCGTGGCGGCGATGGAACGCAACATCACCGCGAGCTTCGGCATCGCCTGCTTCCCCGACGACGCCGTCGAGGCCCCTGCGCTGATGCGCAGCGCCGATCGCGCTCTGTACGTGGCCAAGCGCGCCGGCCGGGACCGGATCGAATCCTCCTCGACAGGCGCGGCGGCGTCGGCGGAGGACCCTCAGTTCGACCGGATCAAGCAGTAGCCCGGGAACTCGAAGTTGGTCGAGTTCAGCCCGCGGCCGGCGCGGTAGATGCCGCCGTCGCTGGGGCGCTCCATCACGAACGCGTTCTCCGGGCCGCAGCACTCCCGCGACTGATCGATCCGGATGCGGCGCGACACGACCTGGAGGAAGCCGCTGGTGGCCCTGCGACCGTGGGCGTCCGTGCGAAAGCGCGAGCGCCCGCGGTTGCGGACCACCCAGCGCGGGTGGAGCACCGTGCGCTTGTCGCCCTTGCAGTACGAGCCCCAGCCCGCCGGGTCCCTGGGGCCGCACGCGAAGCGCTTGTTGAAGACGATCCGGTCGGGGGCGGCTGGATCGAACTGCGTGATCGCGTTGTCGATCGCGAAGCCGGGGTTGCCGCCGAGCGCACCGCCCACGTCGAGCCGGGTGTCCCACTCCTCGTAGACGGACTTGCAGCGCGGGTTGGGCAGCAGCCGCATGCTCGGCGCTAGCCGCGCCCCGGGGCAGTTGGGTAGCGCGGCACCGAAGTCGGCCATGTGGCGCGTGTGCGCGGCGAGCCGGCGACCGGCCTGGGTGAACAGCCACACCTCGAGCGAGTGGAAGCGCACCGTGCCGCGCCGCGGCGACCCGGACCCCTGGTGGAGCACCATCATCCAGGCGAGGCCCTTGCGGTCGTCGTTGACGACGAACACCTTGAAGCCGGGGTGCGGCTCGTCGCTGCCGGCGTAGGCGCCGATCGGGCCGAAGGCCGGCATGCCGGTGCGCCCGAAGAAGCGGAACGCGCGCGGGTTGGAGCCGTGCTCGTGGCCGAAGGCGCAGCGATACCGTGGGTCGCGCGGAGGGTGCCACGTCGCCCAGGACCGACCACCGCGCTCCACCGTGTAGCGGTCGTGAACCCACTTCGCGCACACCGGGGTGCCGTCGGGGGCCGCCGGCTGGGTGTGGTCGATCGGGTCACGCGCCGCCGCGGCGGGAGCGGCGGTCGCGAGCAGGATCAGCAGGGCCAGCGCGACGCGCATCGTCCCTAGGGTGGCAAACGGTCAGGCGGGCGGGCCCACCGCGGCGCGCACGGCCTCGGCGGTGGCGCCGTCCGCGGGGAAGAAGGACTCGATCGACAGCTCGCTGGCCGTGACCTCGACAGCGGTGCCGAACGTGGCGACCGTGCTGATGAAGGAGAGCTCGCCGGCCTCGCTGTGCAAGCGCAGCGGCACCGCGATCTCCGGGCCGCCGGCGCCGCGCTCGTAGTCGGGCCCCGGGTACGCCGACACCTCGTCGAGCAGGCTCGCCAGGGCGGGATCGCCGGTGAGCGCGATCTGGCGCTCGAGGCGCTCGAGCAGGTGGCCGCGCCACTCGCCCAGGTTGGCGATCCGCGGCGCGACGCCGTCGGGGTGCAGGCTCACGCGCAGCACGTTGATGGGCGGCTCGAGCAGCTCCGGCGCGACGCCCGAGGTCAGCAGCCCGACCGCGCGGTTGGAGGCGAGCATCTCCCAGGCGTGGTCGATCACCACGGCCGGGTAGGGGTCGTGGCCGTCGAGGATCAGCTGCAGCGCCTGGCGAACCGGCGCCATCTCGGGATCGTCGAGCGCGTGCTGGTCGAAGACCGGGGCGTGACCGGCGGCCATCAGCAGCTGGTTGCGATTGCGCAGCGGCACCTCGAGGCGATCGGCCAGCTGGAGCACCATGTCGGCGCTGGGACGCGAGCGGCCCGTCTCCACGAAGCTGAGGTGGCGCGCCGACACGCCTGCGTCGAGGGCGAGGTCGAGCTGGCTGAGCCGGCGGCGCCTGCGCCAGTCACGCAGCAGCGGTCCGACTGTTGCTCCGGCGGTCGCCACGCGGCGACCTTAGCGCCGCCGGCGCACGCTGGCACCTACCTCCGAGGTAATCGACGCGCGCACCTCTCGCTGGGACCGTTGCCGCATGACGAACGACCTGAACGCAACCATCTCCGGCTACATCGACGCCTGGAACGAGACCGACGGTGCACGGCGCCGGGAGCTCGTGGCCAGCACCTGGAGCGACGACGGCACCTACCTGGACCCGCTGATGGCCGGCGCCGGGCACGACGCCATCGACGCCATGATCGCGGGCGCGCAGCAGCAGTTCCCGGGGCATCGGTTCGAGCTGTCCTTCGGCCCCGACGCCCACAACGACCAGGTGCGCTTCGCCTGGCGACTGTTCGGCCAGGACGGCGACGCGCCGGTGGCCGGCGGCGTGGACTTCGCGACGGTGGCGGAGGACGGCCGGCTGCGCTCGGTGACCGGTTTCCTCGAGGCCGTCTAGGGCGAGATCGCCACCATGCGCTCGATCGGGACCCGGGCTCGCTCAGCGAGCTCGGGCTCCACCTTCACGCGCGGCCCGAGGTCGCGCAGGGAGTCGCGCAGCTTGGGGAGCGTGATCAGCTTCATGTAGCGACAGGCCGCCGCGCGGTTGGCGGGGATGAACGACTTGTCCGGGTTCTCCTGGGCCAGCGGGTGCAGCATCCCCGTCTCGGTCGCGACGATGAAGGTGTCGGCGTCGGAGTCGCGCGCGAAGTCGAGCATCCCGCCGGTGGACAGCATGTGGGTGTGGTCGCTCTCGATGTCCCCGGCGGCCACGTACTCCATGACCTGAGTGGTGCACCCGCACTCGGGGTGGATCATGAACTCGGCGTCCGGGTGCGCGTCGCGGACCGCGGTGATGTCGGCGGGGCGGATCCCCGCGTGCACGTGGCATTCCCCGTCCCACACGTGCATGCGCCGGCCGGTGACGCGCTCGACGTAGGCGCCCAGCCACATATCGGGGCCGAACAGGATCTCCACTTCGTCGCCGTGCTCGCGCCGGATGTGGTCAACGACCTGGACCGCGTTCGCCGACGTGCAGCAGTAGTCGGTCTCGGCCTTCACCTCGGCGGTCGTGTTCACGTACATCACCACGAGCGCGCCGGGGTGCTGCGCCTTCCAGGCGCGCAGCTGGTCGCCCGTGATCGAGTCGGCCAGCGAGCAGCCCGCGTCGAGGTCGGGAAGGAGCACGGTCTTGTCGGGGCTGAGGATCGACGCCGTCTCCGCCATGAAGTGGACGCCACAGAAGGCGATCACTTCGGCGTCGGTGGCGGCCGCCTGGCGCGACAGGCCGAGCGAGTCCCCCACGAAGTCGGCCACGTCCTGCACCTCGGGCAGCTGGTAGTTGTGGGCGAGGATCACGGCGCTACGCTCCTCGGCGAGCGCGCGGACCTCGTCCTGAAGCCGCGCGACCTGCTCGGGATCGAGGGCTCGCTCGGCTACTGGCGACAGGGTGGGCAGCTCGATCGGCTTCATCTCGGGACGCTCCTCTACACGCGGCGTGGGTTTTTGACCTATGATCGAAAACCGATGCGCCGAAAGGATACCACCGTCTCCGACTCGCAGTCGAAAACCCGGCGTAGCGCAGGACGCTCCGCCCCCACCCACGTCACCCTCGCGGTGGTGCTGCAGGTGCGCGAGGGCGCGCTGTGCGTGCTGTTGTGGGAGCGCGGCCGGGAGCCGTTCGAGGGCGCCTGGTCGCTGCCCGGCGGCTACCTCGAGCCCGGCGACACGCTCGAGAGCTCGATCCGCGCGCACCTCGCCCGCAAGGTGGATGTGGCCGAGCTCTCCTGGCTCGAGCAGCTGGAGACGCTGAGCGATCCGGATCGCCACCCCGACGAATGGCAGCTGGCGACGGCCTACCTGGGGCTGGTGCCGCTGGGGCTCGATCCCGAGCTGCCGGAGGACACCGCGTGGCACGCGATCGATCACCTCCCCCAGCCGGCGTTCGACCACGAGGCCATCGTTCTGGCCGGGCGCGAGCGGCTGCGGGCAAAGCTGTCCTACACCAACATCGGCTTCGCCGTCGCGCCCGAGCGCTTCTCGATCTCCGAGCTGAGCGCGATCTACACGGCCGCGCTCGGCTACCCCGTCGATCCGACCAACCTACGCCGCGTGCTCGAGCGTCGCGGCCTGCTCGAGGCCACCGGCGAGCGTCGCGCGCCAGGGCGCGAGGGCGGGCGCCCGGCCGCCCTCTACGGCTTCTCGTCGCGCGAGCTCGCGGTGACCGACCCGTTCGCCGTGTTCAGACCGCCGGGGCGCTAGGGAGGGCGCCGCCGCGCCGGCACGCCAGCAGGGCCGGCACGGAGTCAGCAGAGCGCGTGTCGAGTTGTGCCCCTTATGAGTCGGAAACTCGACACACCCGCAACCTGCGCTCGAGGCTGGCGCCCTAGCGGACCGGCCAGCGTGCCACGGGGGTCTGGGGGCGCGAGCCCCCAGATGCAATCACTCACTCCAGCGGGTCCAGCAGCAGGCTCACGTCGAGCGCCGGCGCCGAGTGGGTCAGCGCGCCGATGCTGATGTAGTCCACGCCCGTCTCGGCCACCTCGCGGACCGTCTCGAGCGTGATCCCGCCCGAGGCTTCGAGCTCGGCGCGGCCCGTCGCCAGCCGCACCGCCAGGCGCATCTGGTCGGGCGTCATGTTGTCCAGCAGCACGCGCTCGACCCCCGCGTCCAGGGCTTCGGCCACCTCCTCGAGCGTCGCGCACTCGACCTCCACCGTCACTCCGTCGCGCGCTGCCGCCTCGAGCGCGAGCCGGGCAGCCACGGCTACGCCGCCGGCGAGCGTGGCGTGGTTCTCCTTTACGAGGATCGCGTCGAACAGCCCGTTGCGGTGGCTCACGCCGCCGCCGGCCCGCACCGCCTCCTTCTCGAGCGCCCGCATCCCCGGAGTCGTCTTGCGGGTGTCGAGGATGGCGACGCCGGTGCCGGCCACCGCCTCGACGTAGCGCGCCGTGAGCGTGGCGATCCCCGACAGGCGGCCCAGGAAGTTCAGGGCCACCCGTTCGCCGGCCAGGATCGAGCCGGCGCTGCCGGCCAGCTCGGCCAGCATGCCGCCCTCGCTCCACTCGCCCTCGTCGGCGTGGGCGTGCCAGCGCAGGTCGGGGTCCACGCGCTCGAACACCTTCTCGGCCACCCGCAGACCGGCGGGCACGCCGGGCGCCTTCTGCTCGATGCGGGCACGCGCCCGCGCGCCCGGCTCCACCACAGCCGCGGTCGTGAGGTCGCCCGCGCCCGGAGCACCCGGCTCGGCCGAGGGTGCCTGGATCGGCTGTCCGAGGTCCTCGGCGAGGGCTCTGTCGATCAGCTCCAGCATCAGGCCGACGCCGGCTCCCGCTGCCGCGGGATGCCGGCGGCCGCGTAGGCGTCCAGTTCGTCCAGCGTCTCGCGCTCGAGCAGCGCCTCCGCGAGCGCGTCGAGGCGGTCGCGATTGTCGGCCAGCAGGCTCCGCACGTGCTCGAGCTCCTCGTCCACGATGCGCCGCACCTCGGCGTCGATCAGCTCCTTGGTCGCCTCGGAAACGGGCTCGGCGCCGGGCAGCAGCATGCCCTGACCCTCGCGCGGCGCGACGGCCAGGAAGCCGACCTTGGGGCTCATCCCCCAGCGTTCGACCATCCCGCGCGCGATTCCCGTGACCTGCTGGATGTCGGACTCGGCGCCGGTGGTCGGCTCGTCGTAGACGATCTCCTCCGCCACGCGCCCGCCGAGCGACACCTGGATCTTCGCTCGCAGCTCGTCCTCGGAGTAGTTGAAGCGGTCGTCCTCGGGGGTCGAGAGCGTGACGCCGAGCGCCTGGCCGCGCGGGATGATCGACACCTTGCGCACCGGGTCGGCGCCCTCGGTGAGCATGCCGACGATCGCGTGTCCGCCCTCGTGGTAGGCAATCCGGCGGCGGTCATCGGTGTTCAGGACGATCTTGCGCTCGGCGCCCAGCACGATCTTCTCCAGGGCGTCCGTGAAGTCGGGGCGCTGCACCTTGTCGTGCCCGCGCCGCGCCGCAAGCAGGGCGGCCTCGTTGACCAGGTTGGCCAGGTCGGCGCCGACCATCCCGGGAGTGGTCTGAGCGATCTGAGTCAGGTCGACCTCGTCGGCGAGTGGGACCGACCGCGTGTGCACGCGCAGGATCATCTCGCGACCCTTGTTGTCGGGCGGTTGGACGAACACGCGCCGGTCGAACCGCCCGGGGCGCAGCAGGGCCGAGTCGAGCACGTCCGGGCGGTTGGTCGCGCCCAGCACGATCACCCCGACCGCCGGGTCGAAGCCGTCCATCTCGGTGAGGATCTGGTTGAGCGTCTGCTCGCGCTCGTCGTGACCGCCGAGCACCCCGCCGCTGCCGCCGCGGGCGCGGCCGATCGCGTCCAGCTCGTCGATGAAGATGATCGCCGGGGCGGCCTCCTCGGCCTGCTTGAACAGGTCGCGCACGCGCGACGCGCCCACGCCGACGATCGCCTCGATGAACTCCGACGCCGACGCGGAGAAGAACGGCACGCCCGCCTCGCCCGCCACGGCACGCGCCAGCAGCGTCTTGCCGGTGCCGGGCGGCCCGGCCAGCAGGACGCCGCGGGGGATGCGGGCCCCGAGCTTCACGTACTTGTCCGGGTTGCGCAGGAAGTCGACCACCTCGACGAGCTGCTCCTCCGCCTCGTCGATCCCCGCCACGTCCTCGAAGTTGACGGTCTGGGACTCGGACTCGACCCGCTTGGCGCGCGAGCGACCGAACTGGCCCAGCACCCCGCCGCCACCACCACCGGCACCCCCGGCCGCTCGGCGGAACAGGAACACGAACAGCGCCACCAGCAGGATCGTCGGTCCGAACGAGAACAGGATCGTCTGGAACAGCGAGCGGCTGTCGGGCGGCTCGGCGTTGATCACGACGTCCTGCTCGGTGAGCAACTGCGTGAGCTCGTCGTCGTTCGCGAAGGTGGGGATCTCGGTCTCGAAGTTCTTCGCGCTGTCGTCCTTGTACTTGACCTCCTTGCCGAACTTGCCCTGCACCGTGTCCCCGCGCGAGGAGATCTCCTTCACGTTCCCGTCGCGCACCTGGTTCAGGAACGTCGGGTTGTACGGCACCCGAATGCGCTCCTCGGCCGGAGCGAAGATCTCGACGATCAGCCAGTTGAGCACGAACAGCGCGACCAGGATCGCGAGGAAGCGGCGCCCGCTCCAGGGCAGCATCGGCGGCTTCTGCGGGGCGCGGTCCACGCGCACGTCGCCGCGCTTGGGATCGCGCGGCGGATGCGGGCCGCGCGGAGCGGGCGGGCGAGCCTCGTCGGCCATCCGCCAATCGTAGTCGGGGCGCGCCGCATATCCTCTGCTGCGTGAGGCAGCAGCTTCGACCCCTTTTCGACCAGGTCGTGATCAAGGAGCTCGAGCCCGATCGGGTGCGGCGCTCCGGTCTGCTGCTGCCGCCCGGCGAGCACCAGGCGCCACCGCAGCACGGAATCGTGCTCGCGGTGGGCCCCGGCCTCGACTGGTGGAGCAGCGTGGGAGTGAAGATGCCCGTCGTGCCCGGCGACCACGTGGTCTTCCCCGCCGCCGCCGGCGTATGGGTCGAGGTCGAGGAGGAGCGCCTGCTGGTGTGCCGGGTGGGGCAACTGCTCGGCGTGCTCGAGGAAGCCCAGAACCGCGACGAGGGGCCGCTGCGGGCCTTGGAGGAAGAGGACTCCTAGGCGGGGGCGGCGTCGCCGGCGCGGCGCAGCAGCTCGGCGCGCACGAACTCGTCGAGGTCGCCGTCGAGCACGCCCTGGGCGTTGCCGGCCTCCACGTTCGTGCGGTGGTCCTTGACCATCGTGTAGGGATGCAGCACGTAGCTGCGGATCTGCGACCCCCAGCCCACGTCCTGTGCTTCGCCGCGCTCCTTGGCGATCTCCTCCTCGCGCCGGCGCTGCTCGGCCTCGATCAGCTTGGCGCGCAGCATCTTCATGGCCGTGTCCTTGTTGGCCGACTGCGAGCGCTCGTTCTGGCACTGCACGACGATCCCGCTGGGGCGGTGCGTGATGCGCACCGCGGAGTCGGTCTTGTTCACGTGCTGCCCGCCGGCGCCGCTGGCTCGGTAGGTGTCGATCTGGATGTCGTCGGGCTCGATCTGGACCTGCACGGCGTCCTCAACGAGCGGCGCGACCTCGACGCCGGCGAAGGCGGTGTGGCGGCGCGACTGGGCGTCGTACGGGGAGATCCGCACGAGGCGGTGCACGCCCTTCTCGGCGGAGAACAGCCCGTAGGCGTTCTCGCCGCGGGCGATGAAGGTCGCCGACTTGACGCCGGCCTCCTCCCCCGGCGACGCCTCCTTGATCTCGACCTTCATGCCGCGCCCCTCCGCCCAGCGCATTTCCATGCGCAGCAGCATCTCGGCCCAGTCCTGGGAGTCGGTGCCGCCGGCGCCGGCGTTGACGGTGACCACCGCGTCGCCGCCGTCGTACTCGCCGCTGAACAGGCGCGCCTCCTCCAGCTCGGCGAGGCGGCTCTCGATCGACGCCCGCTGCTCCTCGAGCTCAGCGGCGATCGACTCGTCCTCGGCCGCCATCTCCTCGAGGGCGTCGAGGTCGTCCACGTCGCGCTCCAGCGAGCGGTAGGACTCGAGCCGGCGCGTGACCGCCGCGTGCTCGGCCGACACCGCCGTGGCGCGCTCCTGGTCGTCCCAGAAGCCGGGAGCCGACATCTGGTCCTCGAGGGAGCGTGCGCGCTCCTCTAGCGCAGCGGGGTCAAAGGTAGTCCGCGAGCAGGTTCAGCTGGCCGCGGAGGCCACTGGCGTTAAGCGCCATGGCCGAGGGCGCGGTCCGGCGCGGACGAGCAGCTGAGCGTGCCTGGCAAGCCCACGGGCGCAGCCGATGTAGAACATCGGCGAGCACCGCGGGTGCCGCCAGGCGCGGTCAGATGCCGTCCGCGCGGGGCGCGGATGAGGCCATGGCGCCTAAGCGCCATGGCACTTCTTGAATTTCTTGCCGGAGCCGCACCAGCAGGGGTCGTTGCGGCCGATCTTCTCGTTCTCGTCGAGCCTGCGCGTCTCGACCACGGGGAGCGGGCTGATCGTTTCCTCGTCGCCGAAGTCCGCCTCCGCTACGCCGCCGGCCGGGACGGCCGCGCCGGCTGCGGCGGTGATCGCGTCGCGGCCCTGCGCCGAGTGCCCGCCTGCGTAGTTGAGGCTGGCGGTCGAGGTCGTGTTCTGACCGCCGCCCCAGCGCGGCGCCGCCGCCGCCGGCTGCTCGGGCTCGACGGACACCTCGACGTTGAAGACGTAGCGCGCGAACTCGTCCCAGATGTTGTTCATCAGCTCCGTGAACATCTCGAAGCCCTCGTTCTTGTAGGCCACGAGCGGGTCGATCTGCGCGAACCCGCGCAGGTGGATGCCCTCGCGCAGGTAGTCCATGTCGTGCAGGTGCTCGCGCCAGCGGTTGTCGATGATCTGGAGCAGCATGAAGCGCTCCAGGGCCCGCATCAGCTCGTCGCCCAGCTCGCCTTCGCGCTCGTTGTAGGCGTCGACCACGTCGGCGCGCAGCTTCTCGATCAGCGCTTCGCGCCCCTCGCCCTCGGCGATGTCCTCCACGTCGTACGAGGTCGGATATACCTGCTCGAGCTGGGTGAACAGCGCGTCGAGGTCCCAGTCCTCCTGGTACTCGCCCTGCATGTACTCGCCCGCCAGCCGCTCGATCGCGTCGGCGATCTGCGAGCGCGCCACGTCCGAGATGTCCTGCCCCTCGAGGATACGATCGCGGTACTCGTAGATGATCTCGCGCTGCTGGTTCATCACGTCGTCGTACTCGAGGACGCGCTTGCGCTGCAGGAAGTTCTGGTCCTCGACCTTCTTTTGGGCTCCCTCGATCTGCTTGGTGAGCATCTTGTGCTCGATCGGCATCTCGTTACCCTCCTCGTCCTCCTGGGCGAGGAACTTGTTGTCGAGGATGCGGTAGATGCGGTCGCCGGCGAACAGGCGCACGAGGTCGTCCTCGGCGGACAGGTAGAAGCGCGACTCGCCCGGGTCGCCCTGGCGGCCCGAGCGACCGCGCAGCTGGTTGTCGATCCGGCGCGACTCGTGGCGCTCGGTGCCGAGGATGAACAGCCCGCCGGCCTCCATCACGCGCTCGCGGTCGGTCACGACCTGGGCCTCCATCTTCGGGAACAGCTCGTCCCAGGCCTTGTCCCACTCGTCGGTGCCGGGCTCGAGGCCGCGCTTGACCAGCTCGAGCTGGGTGATGTGCTCCTCGTTGCCGCCGAGCTTGATGTCCACGCCACGGCCGGCCATGTTGGTGGCGATCGTGACCGCGCCGGGCGCGCCAGCCTCGGCGATGATCTCGCCCTCGCGCTCGGCGTGCTCCGGCTTGGCGTTCAGCACCCAGTGCTTGATGCCGCGCTTGTCCAGCTCCCCGGACAGCACCTCCGAGACCTCGACCGAGATCGTGCCCACCAGCACCGGCTGGCCGGCCTTGTGGCGCGCCTCGATCTCGCTCGCGACCGCCGCCCACTTGCCGTCCTTGGTCTTGTAGATCTGGTCGTTGTTGTCCTTGCGGACCATCGGCCGGTTGGTCGGGACCTCGACGACCTGGAGCTCGTAGATCTTCATGAACTCGGTGGCCTCGGTGAGGGCCGTACCGGTCATGCCCGCGAGCTTGTCGTACTTGCGGAAGTAGTTCTGGTAGGTGATCGTGGCGACGGTCTGGTTCTCCTCCTGGATCGCCACGCCCTCCTTGGCCTCGACGGCCTGGTGCAGGCCCTCCGACCAGCGCCGCCCCTCGAGGATGCGACCGGTGAACTCGTCGATGATCTTCACCTGGCCGTCGATCACCGCGTAGTCGACGTCGCGCTTGTACAGCGACTCGGCCTTGAGCGCCTGCTGCAGGTGGTTGACGAGGTGGCCCGACTCGGCGTTGTAGAGGTTGTCGATGCCGAGGAACTTCTCGGCCTTCGCCACGCCCTTCTCGCTTACCGAGACCGTCTTGTGCTTCTCCTCGGGCTCGAAGTCGTACTCGGCCTCCCAGTCCTTCGACTTCGCCTCGAGACCCTCGGGCTTCTTGCCCGGCTCCATGATCCGCGCGAGCTTGGCGAACCGGTAGTAGAGGTCGGCGGCCTTCTCGGGCTGGCCTGAGATGATCAGCGGGGTGCGCGCCTCGTCGATGAGGATGTTGTCGACCTCGTCGACGATCGCGTAGCCGTGCCCGCGCTGGGACTTGCGCTCGATCGTGTCGGCCAGGTTGTCGCGCAGGTAGTCGAAGCCGAACTCGGAGTTGGTGCCGTACACGACGTCGCGGGAGTAGGCCTCCTGCTTGTCGATGTCGTTCATCTGCGACTGGATGATCCCCACAGTCACGCCGAGCAGGTCGTAGATCGGCTTCATCCAGTTGGCGTCGCGGCGGGCCAGGTAGTCGTTGACCGTGACGAGGTGGACGCCCTTGCCGCGCACCGCGTAGCCGTTCTCGTCGCGCGAGGCCAGCGCGTTGAGCACGATCGGGAGCGTGGCGGTCAGGGTCTTGCCCTCGCCCGTGCGCATCTCGGCGATCGACCCGTCGTGGAGGACCATCCCGCCGATCATCTGGACGTCGTAGTGGCGCTGCCCGAGCGCGCGCTTGCCGGCCTCGCGCGTGAGCGCGAAGGCCTCGAACAGCAGGTTGTCCAGCTCGTCGCCGTCGAGGCAGCGCTCGCGCAGCGCCTCGTAGCGCGCGCGCAGCTCGTCGTCCGACTCGAGCTCGAGCTCGGGCTCGAAGTCGTTGATGCGGGCGACGTTCTTCTCGAAGGCCTTGAACTTCTTGGACTCGCCGACCCGCAGGGCGCGGTCGAGAATGGTCATCGGAGCTACGGTAGCAACGCGGGGGGAGAGCAATAGGCGCGCACGCGGCCGAGCCGCGTGCTTGCCCAAAGCAGCCTTCCGGCCCCCACGGCGCCTACGCTGCGGGTTCCTGAGCGACCTTGTGCGCCTCGCGGCGCGCGCGCCGCTTGTCCCGGTGCTTCTTGACCTGGCGGGCGAGGTCGTCGGCCAGCAGATTGATCGAGTGCCCCATGTCGGTGGAGCGCTCCGACGCCCGCAGCGTCACGCCCTTCAGGTGGAGGGTGGCCTCGGCCACCTGCGACTCCCGGATGGCGGGGTTGCGCTCCTCCCTCAGCTCGATCTCGAGCTCCGCGAGCTCCGAGACCTGGCGAGCCACCTTCTCGAGCTTCTTCTCCGCTCTGGAGCGGAGCTCGTCGTCGACGGTGACACCGGAGCGGCCCTTGACCTGGATGCGCATCTGCCCTCCTTGGGAGTCGGCTACAGCGATGGTATCGCGCCGTCCTCACCGCCCCACCGTGCGCGCGAACGCCACGGCTTGGACGCGCGCCGCACCCCCTTGCCGCAACGCGTCGGCGCACGCCGCGAGCGTGGCCCCGGTGGTCGCGACGTCGTCCACGAGCACCGCCCGCGCGGGCACGATCCCGGTCGCACGGAACCACCCCGACGGGCCGCCGAGACGCGCCGTCCGGCCGCGCCCGACCTGGCGGGCATCGGGACCGGCGCGGCTGAGGCAGTCCGCGACCGGGAGGCCGGCGCGGGCCGCGACGGCGCGCGCGATCGACGCGGCCTGGTTGAACGGGCGCGCGCGGCGGCGAGCCGGGTGCAGCGGCACCGGGACCAGCGCGCCGGCGAGCACCTGCTCGGGAGCCCCCGCCACGACCAGGGCCGCCATCTCGTCGGCCAGCCGGCTGGCCCCGTGGAACTTGAGCGCCTTGACGAGCTCACCCGCGGCGCCCTCGTAGGCGACCGGGGCCCACACCGCCAACCCGCTGAGCACCACCGGCGCCGGCCCGAGAAAGCGCAGCGACGCCCGGCAGGCCGCGCACAGCGGCCGGTCCCTGGCTGCAGGCGCGCGGCAGGACCAGCACAGCGGTGGTGCGAGCAGGGCGCGGATCACGCCTCCAGGTTGGCGCGGGCCGTGTAACGCGTGGGGACCTCATTGCGACAATCCCGTGCGTGTCGGGCGAAAACTCGGGCGACCCGCAGCTCCACTGGCTCGCCGACCCGTTGGTGCTGGTGCCGCTCGCGCTGTTCGCCGGCATCTACATCTGGCGCTTCGCCGCGGCCCGCAAGGAAGCCGGCGGGCGGGGTGCCGGGCCGCTGCAGGCGCTGGCGTTCACGGGCGGGATGCTGGCGCTGCTCGCGGCGCTGGTGTCGCCGCTCGACGGCCTCGGAGAGGACTACCTGTTCTCCGCACACATGGTCCAGCACGTGCTGCTCGGCGACATCGCGCCGCTGCTGATCCTGCTGGCGCTCTCCCGCGTGATCATGCGTCCCGCGACCCGCCGCCTGACCGGGCTGGAGCGCCGCCTCGGTCCGCTGGCGAGCCCGGCGACCGGGATCGTGGCGTGGCTGGCGCTGATGTACCTCTGGCACATCCCTGCGCTCTACGACGCCGCCGTCGAACACGCCACGGTGCACCTGCTCGAGCACGTCTCGTTCTTCGCCGCCGGTGTGGCGCTCTGGTGGCCGCTGATCCAGCCTGTGCCGATGCGGCGCCGGCTGACCGGGATGCAGCCGATCGCGTACATCGGGACAGCCAAGGCGGGCCTGGCCGTGCTCGGCATCTTCCTCACCTGGAGCACCACGGCGTTCTACCCGTACTACGAGAGCACGCCGCGCATCTGGGGGCTGAGCCCGGTCGAGGACCAGAACGTGGCCGGCGTGATCATGATGGTCGAGCAGTCGATGACCCTGGCGCTGGTGCTGGTCGCCCTGTTCATCCGCATGCTCGGCCAGAGCGAGACGGAGCAGCTGCGGCGCGAGCGGCTGGAGGAGCGCCAGGCGGAGGCGCGCTAGCCCTCGAGCTCGGCGCCGTCCGGCACCTGGAGCGGCCCCTCGAGGGCCACGTCGCCCTTCACCGTCACGTCGCGACCGAACGAGACGTCGCCGTCGATCCGCAGGCGCCGGCAGCCCACCAGCGAGGGCGCGCCGGCGGGGAAGCGGGACTCGAAGTCGGCGAGCAGCTTGTAGTAGTCGGGGTCGAGCGACACCGCCGGGATCGGATCCGCCGCCGGCCGCACGGTCCAGTCGTCGGCCAGGTCGAAGGCGTCCGACCGCACCGCCAGCAGCTGGTTGGTCGTCTTGACAGGCGCGAAGCGCACGCGCGGGACCCGCAGGGCGGCCGCGCCCTCGAACACGCCGATGGCGGCGCCCATCGCGGTCTCGAGCTGCAGCACGGCGGGCGACGACGAGTCGGCCGGGTCCACCGTCTTGCGGTTGACGATCATCGGGAGGGCGAGCACCCCGTCGCTCTCGGCCAGGCGCCGCTCGAGGGCCCGCAGGTCGACCCAGATGTTGTTGCAGTTGAAGAAGCGGTGGCGCTCGACGTCCTCGAACGCGTCGAGGTCCGCGTCCGGCGTCTGCGCGGTCTCGCGCAGGACGAGGCCGCCGTCGGAGCGCCGCCGCGCCAGGTGGCCGCCCTTGCGGTCGTCCTCGGTGCGGTCGGTCGACTCCGACAGGAACGGCAGCCCCTCGGCCGCGAACCAGTCGAGGATGCGCGGGTCGAGCACCGCGCCGAGGTTGTCCGAGTTCGACAGGAACAGGTAGCGGTAGCCCAGCTCCAGCAGCCGCTCGAGCATCCCCGAGGTGGCGAGCGACGTGTACACGTCGCCGTGGCCGGGGGGCGCCCACTCGAGCGCCGGGTCGTCCGGCCACTCGACCGGCTCGAGGTCGTCCTCGCGCAGCTTGGGCACCTTGCTCTGGACGAAGTCGAGCGGCAGATCGTCGACCGGCAGCTCCGGGTAGCGTTCGAGCGCCGCCAGCGTGTCGTCCCGGGTGGCGAAGCTGTTCATCAGCAGCAGCGGGATGCGGGCCCCGTGGCGCTCGCGCAGGTGCAGGACCTGGCGCACGATCGCGTCGAGGAACGACAGCCCGTCCTTTACCTCGATCAGCGACTTCGCCCTGGTCATGCCCATGCTGGTGCCCAGCCCGCCGTTCAGCTTGAGCACCACCGCCTGGTCGAGCGCCGCGCCGTCGCCCGCGGGCAGCTTCCCCGCGTCTGGCAGCTCGTCGAGCGGCTCGATCTCGGACTCGGGGAGGGTGCCCTTCTCGCCGTCGCGCAGACGCTGCTCGTAGTGGGCGAACGTCTCGACGGCCACCTCCGGCAGCCCCTCGGCCCGCATCTTGTCCACCGCTCGGCTCACGGTGGGCGATCCTAGTAGCGTCGCCCGTGTGATCGAGTACGTCACCGAGGCCGACCTGCCCGACCTGCTCCCGCTGATGCGCGCCTACTGCGACTTCTACGAGGTCGCGCCGAGCGACGAGGCGCTGCTGGCGATGTCACGGGTGTTGATCGCCGATCCGGAGCGCGAGGGCCTCCAGCTGATCGCCCGCGACGACGGCGGCGGAGCGATCGGCTTCGCGACGATCTTCTGGTCCCACTCGACGCTCAGCGCCTCGCGCATCGCCGTCATGAACGACCTGTTCGTGGACCCGAGCGCCCGGGGCGGCGGGGTCGCGGACGCGCTGATCGAGGCCTGTGCGGAGCGCTGCCGCCAGCAGGGCGTGAGCGAGCTGGGCTGGCAGACCGCGCACGACAACCTGCGCGCGCAGAAGGTGTACGACCGCGTCGGCGCCCAGCGCGACGAGCGCTGGCTCGACTACTCGTTCCCGGTCTCGCCCGGAGCGACCAGCCCGGACTCGTAGGCCAGCACGACCGCGTGCAGGCGGTCGCGCACGCCGAGCTTCATCAGCACGCGGGCCACGTGGGTCTTGACGGTCGTTTCCGAGAGGCCTGCTCAGGGCTGGCGCGTGCGGTCTCGACCGGCGCGCCAGCCCCCGCAGGCGATGCCCGCGGTGGCGAGCAGGGCCAGGAAGAGGCCGGGGCCGCGGCTGGTGGCGGCGCTGTCGCCGCCCACGAGCTGCAGGTCCGGCGTGGGCACGTCGATCAGCCGAAACAGGACCAGCGCCACGCCGAGCAGACCGAGCGGGACCAGCACGCGGTCGACCCGGAAGCCGGCCGGCGGCGGCCGCACGATGCGGGCGGCGGGGACGGAGATGGCGATCACGGCGATCGCGAACAGCAGCACCGCGACGATCGACAGGATCTGCCACGCGTTCCAGCTCTCGCTGAAGAGCACCCCCGCGACGTCGGTGTCCCGCGCGTACCAGGGCAGCAGCATCGAGACCAGCAGGAGCACCCCGCAGGCGGCGGCGACCAACTCGCCGGGTCGCGACGGAACGGACGCCTGCGCTGAGGCGCGTGCCCGCCGCCGATGGCTTGTCGATGCGCTGGATTCGACGCCGACGACTCTAAGCCGTCAAGCGGCGGCAACCGCGCTGCCGGACGGCAGCTCGAATCCGGCGGCCACCTCCTGCAGGATCTCGAGCATCGCCGCGGTGGCGGGCGAGCGGTAGCGACCAGCGAGCGTCGCGACGCCGATATTGCGTGCGGGCGCGGCCCTGCCGAGCGAGCGAACGATGATGTCCTCGCGCATGTTGGCCAGGGCGAGGCTGGGGAGCAGGGACACGCCCATCCCGGACGCGACCATGCCCTGGACGACGTTGTAGTCGTCCGACTGGAACCCGACCTTCGGCTCGAAGCCCGCGGACCGGCAGGCGGCCTTCTGCAAGCGGCTGCACGCGTTGCGCGGGTCGCCCTCCTGGATCCAGGTCTCCTCGGCCACGTCCAACAGGCGCACCCGTGGCTTGTGCGCGAGCGGATGCCCGACGGGTAGCGCCAGGTACATCGGATCCTCGACGAGCGGGTGCAGCTCGATCCCGCCGTAGAGCCGCTCCTGCTCCGGCTCGGTGAGCCCGTGAAACCGGAAGACGACGGCCAGCTCGAGCTCGCCGGCGCGCAGCATCTGCAGCGCCTCCTCCGGCTCGGTGTCGGAGAACGTGAGCTCGACGTCCGGATGGCTGGCGCTGAAGCGCGCCAGCGCGGGCGGCAGCAGCGAGGCGCTGGCGGTGGAGAACGAGGCAAGCCGCACGCGGCCGCCGCGAACGCCCGCGATCGCCTCCAGCTCGGCCTCCGCGGCGGCGAGCCTGGCCAGCACCACCTGGGCGTGGTCGACGAGCGCCCGGCCGGCGTCGGTGAGGTGCACGCCGCGGCTGGTGCGGTCGACCAGCGTGGCACCGGCGCTCTTCTCGAGCGCGGCGACCTGCTGGGAGATGGCCGGCTGCGTGTAGGACAGAGCCTCGGCGGCCGCGGAGAACGAGCCGTGTTCGGCGACCGCCTTGAGAACTCTCAACTGCTTGACGTCGAGCATAACCACAGCTTATCGGAGCCAGCAGAAGTCCGAATTTGAACTTATGGCCCCAGTTGTCGATCATGTTTCGAGCAACGTCGAACTGAACGAAAGGGAACCCACATGACCGACAAGACGCTCACCATCCGCAAGGCTGAAGTCGCCGACTCCGACGCCCTCACGCGACTGGCCGCCCTCGACAGCGCCTCCCCACCGACGGGAAGCTCCCTGGTGGCCGAGGTCGGCGGCGAGGTCTGGGCCGCCATCGAGATCGACTCGGGGACCGCGATCGCAGACCCGTTCCGCCCCAGCGGCGAACTGGTCGAGCTGCTGCGCCTGCACGCGAACGGCGAGCGCCGTCCGGCGCGTCACCCGCTCGGGCGCCTGCTGCCGCGCGCCGCGTAGAACCCGGCGACGAAGCACCACAAGGTTCCCTCCGCGACGGCGGTCCCTCGGGGCCGCCGTCGTCGTTTTCGGGCGGGTTAGCCGCCCCAGGAGCTCAGGTACTGCTGCTGCTCCGGGGTGAGCGCGTCGATCTCCACCCCGAGCGACTCCAGCTTCAGCCTCGCGACCTCCTCGTCGAGCTCCTTCGGCACATCGAGGACGCGGTGCTCGAGCTGTTCGCCGTGCAGCACCAGGTGCTCCACCGCGAGGGCCAGGTTGGCGAAGCTCATGTCCATCACCGACGCCGGGTGGCCCTCCCCCGCGGCCAGGTTGACCACGCGGCCCTGGGCCAGGAGGTTGAGCCGCCGGTCGCCGAGGTCGTACTGCTCCACCAGCGGCAGCACCTGCCGCACGCCGCCGGTCGCGAGCGCCCGCAGCTCGTCGAGGTCGATCTCCACGTCGAAATGGCCGGCGTTGGCCAGCACCGCGCCATCCTTCATGCGCTCCATGTGCTCGCGCCGCAGGACCGCGCGGGAGCCCGTGACGGTCACGAACACGTCGCCGCGCTCGGCGGCCGCCAGCGCCGGCATCACCTCGTAGCCGTCCATGCGCGCCTCGAGCGCCCGCAGCGAGTCGACCTCGCAGACGATCAGGTGCGCCCCCGCGCCGTGGGCGCGCTGGGCGATCCCCTTGCCGGTCGCGCCGTAGCCGAGCAGCACCAGGGTGCGTCCGGCGAGCAGCAGGTTGGTGGCGCGCAGGATGCCGTCGAGCGCCGACTGGCCGGTGCCGTACCGATCGTTGAACGTGCGCTCCGTGCGTGACTCGTTCACGGCGATCACCGGACAGGTGAGCTTGCCCTCGGCCTCGAGTCGCCGCAGCCGCAGCAAGCCGGTGCGCGTCTCCTCCGCGCCGCCCCGCACGGGTCGCTCCCAGCGGTGCAGCAGCATCAGCAGGTCGGCGCCGTCGTCGAGCGTGATGTCAGGCCCCCACTCGGCCAGCGCGCCGACGTGCTTCGCGTACATCTCCGCGTCCTCTCCGCGCGTGGCCTGGACGGGCACGCCCGCCTCGACCAGTGCGGCAGCAACCTCGTCCTGCACCGTCAGCGGGTTGGCCGAGCAGAGCGCCGCTTCAGCGCCGCCGGCCACCAGCGCATGCATCAGGTTGGCGGTCTCGGCGGTCACGTGCAGGCAGGCGGCCACCTTGGTGCCCGCCAGCGGCCGGTCGCCTGCGAAGCGCTCGCGGATCGAGCGCAGCACCGGCATCTGACCCTCGGCCCACTCGACGCGCGCCCGCCCGCCCGGGGCGAGCGCGGAGTCGAGGATTTCCGACTCCAAGGAGGCGGGCTTGGGCTCAGGAGACATGCCAATTTTCACCGGGGGTTCCGGGGGCGCGAGCCCCCGGTCCTAATACCGATAGTGATCGGACTTGTACGGCCCCTCGACCGGCACGCCGATGTAGGCGGCCTGATCGGCGCTCAGCTCCGTGAGCTGCGCCCCGAGCGCGTCGAGGTGCAGGCGGGCGACCTTCTCGTCGAGGTGCTTGGGCAGCACGTAGACCTGCTTCTCGTACTCGTCGTTCTTCGTGAACAGCTCGACCTGGGCGATCGTCTGGTTCGTGAACGAGTTCGACATCACGAAGCTCGGGTGCCCGGTCGCGTTGCCGAGGTTGAGCAGCCGGCCCTCGGACAGCACCAGGATCGAGTGACCGTCGCTGAAGCGCCACTCGTCCACCTGCGGCTTGATGTTGATCCGCTCGATGCCGTCCAGGCGCATCAGACCGGCCATGTCGATCTCGTTGTCGAAGTGGCCGATGTTGCCCACGATCGCCTGGTGCTTCATGCGGCTCATGTGGTCGGCGGTGATGATGTCCTTGTTGCCGGTGGCGGTGATGAACAAGTCCGCCGTGTCGACCACATCGTCGAGCCGCACGACCTGGAAGCCCTCCATCGCAGCCTGGAGCGCGCAGATCGGGTCGATCTCCGTCACCAGCACGCGCGCGCCCTGTCCGCGCAGGGACTCGGCGCAGCCCTTGCCGACGTCCCCGAAGCCGCAGATCACGGCGGTCTTGCCGGCGATCATCACGTCGGTGCCGCGGTTGATGCCGTCGATCAGCGAGTGGCGGCAGCCGTAGAGGTTGTCGAACTTCGACTTGGTGACCGAGTCGTTGACGTTGATCGCCGGGAACAGCAGCGTGCCGGCCTGCTGCATCTCGTAGAGGCGGTGGACGCCGGTCGTGGTCTCCTCGGTCACGCCCTGGACACCCGCGCCGAGCTTCGTCCAGCGCTGCGGGTCCTCCGTGAGCGTGCGGTTGAGGACCGTGAGGATGACCTTGAACTCCTCGTTGTCGGTCGAGTCGGGGCTGGGCACCGCGCCGGCCTTCTCGAACTCGGTGCCCTTGTGCACGAGCAACGTGGCGTCGCCGCCGTCGTCGAGGATCATGTTCGGCCCGTCCTCGCCCGGCCAGTTCAGCGCCTGCTCGGTGCACCACCAGTACTCCTCGAGCGTCTCGCCCTTCCAGGCGAACACCGGGATGCCGGCGGCCGCGATCGCGGCGGCGGCGTGGTCCTGGGTGGAGAAGATGTTGCAGGAGCACCAGCGCACGTCGGCGCCGAGAGCAGCGAGCGTCTCGATCAGCACGGCGGTCTGCACCGTCATGTGGAGCGACCCAGTGATGCGGGCGCCCTTGAGCGGCTGCTGCGCGCCGTACTCCTCGCGCATGGCCATCAGGCCGGGCATCTCGTGCTCGGCGAGCTTGATCTCCTTGCGGCCGAAGTCGGCGAGCGACAGGTCGGCGACCTTGTAGTCCTGCTGTGTCTCGGTGACGGTCATGCGGCTGCGTTCTCCGTGTGTGTCGAGGTCGTAGACGTAGGTGGATCCAGCGCGAGCAGGCGCTCGTGCTTGTCCTGCTCCCAGCTGAGCCAGTCGCCTGAGGAAACTCCCTCGGGCAGCTGCGGACGCTCCTCGAACCAGTGGTCGAGGGAGTCGCGCAGGTCCGGGTCGGCACCCAGCCGGCGAGCGAAGGCCACGTCCGACAGAGCGCAGTCGAACCGGGCGAGCAGCTCGCGCAGCGTGCGCAGGCGCTGCAGCTCGCCGGGTCCGAAGATGCGGTAGCCGGACGGCGTGCGGGGAAGCTCCATCAGGCCGGCGCTCTCTATGTAGCGCAGCATTCGCGGGGACCAGCCGGTGGTCGCCGCTGCCTCGTTGATGGTGAGCCCCTCCATCGCGCGGACAACCTTACCACGATCGTGTCAAGGTTGGGGACGGGCCTCAGCCGAGGGCGGACTTGAAGCGCACGATCGGCTCGACCGGGGTCGGATCCACGCCGGCGAGGACCGCCGCGTAGACGCTGACCAGGTCGCCCAGCAGCAGCAGCGAGAGCACGCGCTCCAGCCGGGTGTCGCCGCGAGCAACGATCCGCACCGCCGGGGCGCCGGCTCGCTGCACCTCGGCCGCGTTCAGCTCGATGCGGCTGCGCACCCGCGGGTGCTGATCGGGGTCCTCGAGGAAGACGCCCGCCATCGGCGTGACCGACCGGCCGCGCTCCCAGGAGCAGATCTCGTTGTGGTTGGCCTCGGGCAGCTCCGACCAGAACGCGGCGGCCGTGGCGTTCTCGTTGAGCTGCGTTTTCCAGCGGCGCGCCACCGCGGCGGTGGGACCAGCGCCGTGCACAATCGGAACGGTCCCCTCGAGCTCCAGGGCCAGCGCCTTCGCCTGGGAGTCCTCGGCGGCGCCCGGCCCCCACTCCTTGGTCAGGCCGCCCAACAGCTCGGCGGCCGTGTCGATCTCGGAGGTGAGCCCCGGCGCCGCACCGCAGGCGGCGGCGCACTCGAGCACGCCGACGGTCATGTAGACGACGGCGGCGCGCGGCTGCATCCCGGCGGGCACGCCGATCACCGGCACGCCCTCGGCGCGGGCGGCCTCGGCGAGCTGCCCGCCGGTGGTGAGCGCCACGCGACCCGCCCCGGCCACCCCGGCGGCCTCGAAGCAGGCGAGCGTCTCCTCGGTGTCGCCCGAGTAGCTGGCGCACATGACGAGGCTGTCGGGCCCGGTCCACGACTCGAGCGCGTAGCCGCGCACGGTCGTGATCGGACGAGTGGCGCGGTCCCCGAGCGCGGCCGTTGCGAGGTCGCCGCCGATCGCCGAGCCGCCCATGCCGCACACGATCAGGCCGCCGGGGCGATCCTGCTTGGGAATCCCGGCGGACTGGGCGCGCCACAGCGCGTCGCCGAGCTGGTGCGGCTGGGCCAGCACGTCGCCGACCATCCCGCTGGGGTCGGCGGCACCGATCGCCGCCGCGTCGAGGCGGCTCACTGGACCGGCTCCGCGGCCTCGACCCGCTGGCCGGCGGCCACGGTCGCGCCGGGCTCGACCACGACGCCCGGGTCCAGCCGCGCGTCGGCACCGATCACGGCGTCGTCGCCGATCACGGCCCTCGCGCCGGCGATCGCGCCGGGCTCGACGCGGGCGCGCTCACCTACCCGCACGCCCTCGCCCAGCACGCTCTCGATCACGGCGGCGTCGGCGCCGACCATCACGCGGTCGTGCAACACCGAGCGCTCCACGCGCGAGTCGCTGCCGACCGAGCAGTGGCGACCGAGCACACTCTGGGGGCCGACGTGCGCGCCGGACAGCAGGCAGCCCTCGTAGACGAGGGAGCCGGTCTCGTCGCGGGGCGGCAACTTGGAGTCCAGGCGGCCGGCAAGCAGGTCCCAGGTGGCCTCCAAGTAGCGCTCCGGGGTCCCGATGTCGATCCAGTAGCCCTCGGCGAGGTAGCCGTGCAGGCCGTGGCCGACCAGCTGCGGGAAGACCTCCCGTTCGAACGACACCGCCCGCCCGGCGGGGATCGTCTCGACGACATCCCGCTCGACCACGTAGGCGCCGGCGTTGATGCGGTTGGTGGGGGTCTCGCCCTCGGCCTTCTCGAGGAAGGCCTGGACCCGGCCGTCGGCATCGGTCGGCACCACGCCATAGCTGGCGGTGTCCGCGACTGGGTAGAGCGCCAGCGTCACGCGCGCGCCGGAGCTCTCGTGGAGCGCCAGTTCGGCGCTCAGGTCGATGTCGGTCAGCACGTCGCCGTTGAGCACCAGCAGGCGTTCGTCGAGCACGCCCTCGTCGTAGGCGAGCCGGACCGGGCCGGCGGTGCCGAGCGGCTCCTCCTCGACGATGTAGCGCAGCCGCATGCCGTCGTAGATGTCGCCGAGCACCCGTCTGACGCCGTCGGAGAGAAAGCCGCAGGAGAGGATCACCTCGTCCACCCCGTGCGAGTGCGCCCAGTCGAGCATGAACGACAGGAACGGACGGCCGGCCAGCGGCATCACGGGCTTGGGCGTCGTGTAGGTGAGCGGCCGCAGTCGCGTCCCCTCGCCGCCGGCGAGCACGAGGGCCTGCACCTACCGGCCGATCCCCTCGTACGTGAAGCCGGCCTCGCGCAGGGCCTCGCGGTCGAGGAAGTTGCGCCCGTCCACCACCAGCGGCACGCGCATGCGCGACTTGACCTCGCCGGTCCAGTCGAGCTCGCCGAACTCGGGCCACTCCGTGACCAGCACCACCGCATCCGCCCCGTCCACCGCGTCGAGGGCCGACTCGCAGATGCGCGCGCCGCCGAGCATCGAGTTCGCGTTGCGACCCGCGACCGGGTCGTACACGCGCACCTGGGCGCCCTCGCCCTGCAGGCGGCCGGCGAGCACCAGGCTGGTGGCCTCGCGGATGTCGTCGGTGTCCGGCTTGAAGGCCAGGCCGAGCAGAGCGACCTGCTTGCCGACGAGCGAGCCGAGGTGCTTCTGGAGCTTGCCGATCGTGCGGCGCTTCTGGAGCTCGTTGACCTCGATCACCGAGGTGAGCAGCTGGAAGTGGTAGCCGGTGTTGCCGGCGAGCTGCTTGAGCGCCTGGACGTCCTTGGGGAAGCAGCTGCCGCCGAAGCCGACGCCGGCCTGCAGGAACTTGGGGCCGATGCGGTCGTCGAGGCCCATGCCGCGCGCGACCTCGAGCACGTCGGCACCCAGTTCCTCGGACACGTTGGCGATCTCGTTGATGAACGAGATCTTGGTCGCCAGGAAAGCGTTGGAGGCGAGTTTGATCATCTCGGCGCTGGCCACATCGGTGTTGACCACCGGGGCGTCGAGCGGCGCGTACAGACCCAGCACGCGCTCGGCGTACTCGCTAGAGCCCTCGTCCGCCCCAACCACTACGCGATCGGGCTTCATGAAGTCCGCGACCGCGCTGCCCTCCTTTAGGAACTCGGGGTTGGACACGTAGCCGGTGCCGGGGCGGCGGCGCTGGATCGAGCGGCCGGTGCCGACCGGCACGGTGCTCTTCATCACCAGCGCGTGCTCGCCCGAGTCGCCCAGCTCATCGAGCACACTCTCCACCCGCGAGAGATCCGCGTCGCCCGAGTAGGTGGGCGGAGTGTCGACGCACACGAACAGCAGCCGGGCGTTGTCGAGCACCTCGCCCATGTCGGTGGTGAAGTGCAGCCGCTCGGCGTTCTTGGCCACCAGCTCGGGCAGGCCGGGCTCGTGGATCGGGACCTCGCCGCTCCGCAGGGACTCGACCTTCTCGGGCACGATGTCGCGCGCCCAGACCTCGTGGCCGAGCTCGGCGAAGCAGGCAGCGGTGACCAGGCCGACCCAGCCGACGCCGATGACCCCGATCGGTTCCCTCTCGTCAGGCACGAGGCGCGCAGGCTAATGGAGCGCCGGCGCTAGCGCGGCGTCTCGACGTTGAGTCCGCTGGCGCGGGCGGCCTCGCAGAGCCGCTCGTCATCGATTCGCGAGCCGGCCTGCTACAGCCGCTCCTCGCGCTGCTGATCGAGCGCGGCGCGGCTTGGCGGCGAGTCGGGCGACAGGGCCCGCGGCGGCTCGACCGCCGTCAGGTCGCCGGCGGGCATGGTCACCCGACGCTCGGTGACCGAGACGCGCTCTCCCTCCTTGACCTGCCGCAGATAGCGCGCCAGGGTCTGGCGCAGGTCGCGCACGCCGACCTACAGAGCGCGCACTGAGCGGGCGATGGCAAGCATCTGCTTCTCGTCCAGCGACAGCAGCAGCGTGTTCGAAATCCAGTAGACCGCCTTGGGCGTGCGCCACGCGACCAGTCGCAGGCGATCGCCGTCGTAGGCCAGCTCGTACTCGCGCCGGCCGATCTTGCGGGTCTCGGTGACGCCCTCGAGGATCGGCGGGTTGCGCCAGGTGATGCCCTGCAACCCGTAGTACTCGCCGGCACGCCCGGTCTGGAGCACCATCCGGTAGGCGCCATACCGCTTGCCGTCGGTGCCGCGCAGCTTGTACACGCGCGGCGGCCCGGCGTAGACGGAGCCCTGGAGGCGCAGCGTCGGGTAGAGCGCGGGCAGGGTCTCCCCCGCGCCGGCCTGGACCGCCTGGAGCGCCTGGTCCTTGCCGAACCCGGTGGCGTCCTCCAGCCCGCCGACCACGCGCAGCTTGTGCCTGCGCTTCGGGCGCTTGACCTTGCGCGTGGACTCGCCGCGCGGCCCGGGCGTGTCCTTGACGTTGAGGAACTCGTCCACCATCTGGGCCATCTGCTCGTCGGTCGCCTCGACGAAGCTCGGCCCGAGCGTGCCCCGGAACGTGATCTCCTGGATCGGCTGGTTGGCGGAGAACAGCGCCAGCTTCAGCAGCCGCAGCACCTCGGAGCGCGAGCGCAGGCCGGCGTCGGTGCTGGTGTTGCGGCCGAAGATCCTGGTCAGCCGCTCGTGGTTGTCGAACAGCGTGGAGGCGGTGATCTGCTGCTTGGTCTGGCGCAGGAAGTCCTGCTGGCGGGCGGCGCGCACGATGTCCGTGTCCTCGTGGCGGAAGCGCACGTACTGGAGCGCCTTGCGCCCGCAAAGGCGCTGGTAGCCGGGCTGGACGTCGATGAACGAGTACTCGGCCGAGTCGTTGAAGTAGCGCCGGTCGATGTCCGCGTACACGCAGCCGACGGCGTTCACCGCACGCCAGAAGCCGTCGAAGTGCACGTTGACCACGTGGTTCACGGGCAGGCCGGTGACGGCCTTAACGGTCTCGAGCGTCAGCTCCGGGCCGCCCAGCTCGTAGGCCGCGTTGATCTTGTCCACGCCGTGGCCGGGGATCTCGACCTTGAGGTCGCGCGGCAGCGACATGATCGCCGTGGCCTCCTTGTCCGGGTCGAGGCGCACCAGCATGATCGTGTCCGAGCGGGCGCCGCCGGCGCCCTCCGCGTTGTCCTTGGGACGCCGGTCGGAGCCGAGGATCATCAGCGTCTGCGGTTTGCCCGGGTCGGTGGTGGCGAGCTTGCCCTTGCCGAGCTTCAGCTCCGGCCCGAGCTCCAGGGCCTCCACCACCTTGTCGACCTCGTGGAACGCCGCCACGGCGGTGGCGCCGGCCGCAGCGAAGATCACGAGCAACGCCCCCGCCAGGAGGCGCTTCCAGAGTCCGGGGCGGGGGATGTCCTCGAGCATCAGGCGATCCGCAGCGGGCGCTCGTCCTTGCCCATGCTGGCGGGCAGCAGGTTGACGAACTCGACCAGCGCCCGCCGATATTCCCCGAGCGACCGGACCGACACCCACTCCTCGGGGCCGTGGTGGCCGTCGCCGGTGGGCCCGCACTCGACGGCGGGAACACCGGCCTCGAGGAAGGAGATGGCGTCCGAGGCGCCGTCGCGCCCCACGGAGATCTGCTCCCCGGACGGCGGCGCGACACGCGAGATCGCCGTTCCGAGCGCCTTTACGTAGGGGTTCTCGCGCTCCACGATCGCCGGACGGCGGTGGAACACCTTCACCACCCGCGCGTCGGGCAGGGCGTCCACCGCCTGCCGGATCGAGTCGGCGTCCTGCCCCGGCAGGTAACGCACGTCCACGTCGATCGCGCACAGGTCGGGCACCTTGTTGAGCGCGTCGCCGCCGACGATCCGGCCGAGGTTGATCGACGGCCTGTCGAACAGGTCCGACGACTCGCGCGCGAACGGCAGCACCTCGATCTGGCGGAACACGTCGATCGCCTTCAGCACGGCGTTGTCGCCCACCCAGGGTGTGGAGCCGTGGGCGGCCGTGCCGGTGACCTCGATGCGCATCGCGAGGACGCCCTTGGCCTGGATGCCGATGTGCATGTTGGTGGGTTCGCCGGTGATCGCGAAGTCCCCGATGTAGCCCTGCTCCACGAGATAGTCGGAGGCGCGCTGCTCGATCTCCTCCGACTCCTCGTCGGCGACGCACACGAAGTGCACGCGCACGTCCTTCTGGACTGCGAGGTCGTGGATCGCGAGCATCATCGAGGCGAGCCCGCCCTTCATGTCATAGGCCCCGCGGCCGTAGAGGCGGTCGCCGTCGACGCGGGCCGAGAACTGCTCGGGCCGCGCGGGGACGACGTCGAGGTGGCCGTGCAGCACGATCGTCGTGCCCGCGGCAGGGCCGACCGTGGCGGCCAGGACCGGCCTGCCGTTGTGCATCGAGCCCGTCACCTCCACGTCGCGTGCCTCGAGCCAGCCCTTCACGAAGCCGGCGGCGCTCTGCATGCCCTCGAGGGTGGACGTGTCGTAGGTGATCAGGCGCTCTGCGAGCGCTCGTTCATCCATCCCGGCGAGTCAGGATAGTGCGCGTCGCTCGCGCTCGACCTCGGCTCGCGCCCAACAGCCCACGAGGTGGTCGTTGACAAGTCCGCACGCCTGCATGGCCGCGTAGGCCGTCGTGGGGCCGACGAACCGGAACCCGTGGCGCTTGAGCTCCTTCGAGAGCGCGGTGGACTCCGGGGTCACGGCCGCGACGTCGCCCAGCTCGCGCGGCGCACGGCGGCGCCCGGTGGGAGCGTGCGACCAGACCAGCTCCGCCAGCGATCCCTCCAGCGCGGCGGCGGCCCTGGCGTTCGCGATCGCAGCCTCGATCTTCCCGCGGTGGCGCACGATGCCCGCGTCGGCGAGCAGGCGGTTCACGTCGCGCTTGCCGAAGCGCGCCACGGCCTCGATCTCGAAGTTCGCGAACGCGGCTCGGAAGCTCTCGCGCTTGCGCAGGATCGTGAGCCACGACAGGCCCGACTGGAAGCCCTCGAGGACGAGCCGCTCGTAGACACCGCGGTCGTCGGTGACCGGCCTGCCCCACTCCTCGTCGTGGTACCACTCGTAGTCGGGGGTCGAGGCTCCCCACCGGCAGCGCCGGCGGCCGTCATCGCCGCGAACCAGGGCACTCACGGCGCGCGACACTACCGCTACGCCAGGTCCTCGGCCGGGGGTACTCTGGCCCCGTGCGCGAGCGCCTCGCCGAACTGAGCCGCTCCGACACGGGCCGCGCCGCCGGCCTGGGCGTCGCGATGATCGTCGCGAACGTCCTCGCGCTCGGGTTCACCGTCGTCTTCGCGCGCATCCTGGGCGCCTCCGGCTACGGCGACCTCGCGGTGCTGCTCTCGTCCTTCATCATCATGATGGTCCCCGGCTCGGCGCTCCAGATCGCCGCGGCGCGCGAGGTCAGCCACGACATCGCGGAGGGCCGGCCGAATGCCGGTGCCAGCGTGCGGCGGTGGCTCGAGCGGCTCGCGATCGGCACGGTGCTGGTCGCGCTCGTCGCCATCCCCCTGCGGTCGCTGATCGCCGCCCTGATCAACATCGATCAGGACTGGGCGGCGGCGGCCATCCCCGTGACGGCGATGCTGTGGGTGATCGTCTCGGTGCTGCGCGGGGTGCTCCAGGGGCTGCAGCAGTACCGCACCGTTGCGCTCAGCATCGTGGGCGAGGCGTCCTCGCGGATCGTGTTCGCGCTGATCCTGGTGGCGGTCGGGCTGGACGTGACGGGCGCGTTCCTCGGCAGCGCCTTCTCGCTGATCGCGGTCGCGCTGGTGCTGCTCGTGGTGCTGCGCCGCCGCTTGGAGGGGATCGACCCGGGGGCCGCAACGGACCTGCGGCTGCGCGAGCTGCTCGCGGGGGCCTGGGTGCCGGTGCTGGGGCTGACGCTGCTGCTCGCGCTCCAGGAGCTGCACGTGATCATCGTCAAGCACCAGGCCGTCGACGACGACGCCGCGGGCTCGTACGCCGTGGCGGCGGTCGCCGGCAAGGCGATCATCTGGATCGCGATCGGGCTGGGCATGTACCTGCTGCCGGAGGCGTCGCGGCGGGCCAAGACCGGAGAGGACGCCAGGCCGATCCTGCTGCGCACGCTGGGCCTGATCGCGGCGCTGGCGGTGCCGGCGGTGGCGATCTACGCCGTGGCTGGGGAGCCGCTGCTGCGCGTGGTGTTCGGCGAAGACCTGACCGAGGCCTCGGACGCCCTGCCGCTGCTCGGGCTGGCCATGTCGCTGCTGGCGTGCTCGTACCTGTCGGTGCAGTACCTGCTGGCGATGGGCAAGGCGAGCTTCCTCTTCGTGCTCGCCGTCGGCGTGATCGCCGAGGTGCTGGTGCTGCTGTCGATCGGCGACGACCTCACCGCCATCGCGCTGGCCTTGCTCGTGATCCAGGCCGCCTGCGCCGCGGTGATCGTGACGATGGCGATGCGCCAGTCGGTGCCCGCGGGGCAGGCGTACGTGCCGGTCTGAGGTAAGGCCTAGCCCCGCCGTGCCAGCACTTCGTAGTCGCCGAAGCGGCGCTCGGGCGCGTACGTGCGCGCCAGGTAGCGGTCGAGGATCCGGACCCCGCTCGAACGCCCCGCGCCGTTGTCCTCCGGCTGGTCGGCGACAGGGCTGAGCCAGCGGATCACCAGGGGCGGCCGCGAGCGCTCGAGGTCGCCGACGATCTCGCGCTGCACCGGCGCGGTTGTGACCACACCCGGCTGCATGACGTCGTAGCGGGTCGGGTTGGGGCGCCCCACGAGCACGTAGACCAGCGGGTTGCCCACCCTGACGAGGTCGAAGCGCGGGTTGGCAACGAACACCGGCCGGCCGGGCGGAACGCGCGCGTCGACGTAGCGGGCCAGCTGGCCCAGGGCGCGCGCCTCCGTCGGCGGGGCCTCGACCCCGTCGGCCACGTCCACGTCGATCTTGGCCAGCGGGGGTGGATCGAAAAGCTGGATCCGCTTGCGGTCGAGGCCGTGGAGGGCGATCAGGCCGAGCAGGACCGCCAGCACGACGGTCGAGACCGTGCGTCCGGCGCGCCGCTCGGTCGCCGCGGCGGTGGCCAGCAGCACCGGCAGGACGGCCGCGAGCGGCACCAGGTGGAAGACGTCGGCGCGGGCGAGCAGGTAGACGATGCCGGCGGCCGCGAGCGGAGCAGCGGCCCAGAGGCGGGCTGGCAGGCGGGCCGCGGACTGCCACGACCAGCCACACCGCGCTGGCCGCCAGCAGGACGTAGGCGAAGTAGTGCTGGAGGATCTTGTTCGGCTCGAATCCGCCGTCCCACGCGCCGGGCAGTGGCAGGCGCTGCAGACCCTGCTCGTCGAGAGCGAAGCCGATCGTCTGGTCCCAGAAGTCGCCGGGCGCGGCGAGCACGACGGGGGCCATCAGCACGAGCGCCACGACGGCGCCGGCGCCGACGGCGCGACCCGCACCGCGCCGCCCGGCCTCGAGCGCCACTCCCACCAGCGCGGCCAGCCCGAGGTCGACACGGAACACGATCGCCAGTCCCGCCAGCGCACCGGCGGCGCCGGGGCGCCGGCGGGCCAGCAGCAACGCGCCGAAGCCGAGCGCCAGCGCGGTCGGGTTGGGGTGCGGGATGCTGGGGTACGCCATGGCGGCGACGACGGCGAGCCACGCCGCCAGCGCCAGCGGCTCCGGGGCGTCGCGGCGGACCAGCGCGTAGGCGAGCACGGCAACGCCTGCGTCGAGCGCCACCCGCACGATCCGCCACACGAGCAGCGAGGGTCCGAACAGCGCGTCCAGGCCGCCGAGCAGGAAGTACTGGCCCGGCCCGTAGTTCGCGTAGAAGTCGCGGTACGGAAGCTGACCGTCCGCGATCCGCTCCGCCGCCTGGAGCATCAGGCCCTCGTCGTGTGGGTTGATCCCCCATCGGATCGTCAGCCCGGACAGCAGCCCGCCGAGCACGAACAGCCCGAGCATCGTCGCGGCACCTCGGCCCCGGGCGCTCGCGAAGCGGCTTCCCCTCGCGTCCAAGGGGCGAAGCGTATGGCGCCGCGGGGGCGCCGGGGCTAGGTCCGGTGTCGCAGCAGGCGCGCCACGTGGTGCGGCACCCGCCGGGCGACCGCGCCCAAGCCGCCGTGGTCTCGCAGCTCGGTCAGGATGTCGGGGTATTGGCCGTAGGTGGCCCGCGCGAGCGCCGAGCGGGCCGGGCTCCGTGGCGGGCGCGTGTGCTGCTCCCGGCAGAACCGCACCAACGGGCGCGCGACCTCGCTCCAGCGCAGCGCCGGCGCCAGCTCCCGCACGCGCCGCGCCGCGCCGTCGTAGGCGTCGCGGTCGTCGAGCAGCTCGGCACAGGCCAGCGCGAAGCCCTCGGCGTCGCCCGGCGCCACAGCGCGCCCCAGCCCGCGGCGGTCCACCAAGTCGCCGATCGCGTCGCCGCTCGACACGACCGACGGCAGCCCAGCCCAGAAGTGGTCGAGCACCCGCGTGCGGAACGAGAAGCGCGCCTCGAGGTGGTCGTGGTGCGCGCACACCCCGATGTCGGACTCGAGCAGGTAGGCCTCGCGCTCGGCGTACGGGACCCAGCCGCGGTTGAAGTGCACGGACACTCCCTCAAGCCCGCGCTCCGCCGCGTAGGCGATCGCCGCGTCGGCGCTGGTCGGGATGTTCGCCCCCTTGAGCTGCGGGCGGCCCGTGCCCAGGAAGACCAGGTGCACGCGCCGGCCGCCCGCGCGCAGGTGCTCGACCGCCCCGATCGGCGTGATCGCGTCGAGCCAGCGCCACACGCCGCCCGCCCACAGCATCACGCGGTCGTCCGCATCGATGCCGGGCCAGACGCCCTTCAGCACCGGCGCCGACCGGGCCGGGGCGCGATCGGGGAGGCCGAACGGCACCACGTCAACGAAGTCGCGGAAGGTCGGGTCGGCGCGGTAGCGGTCCACGTCGATCAGCCCCGCGAGCCCCATCCCCCCCAGCCACAGGTCGCGCTGCTTCTCGCTCGCGCAGATCACCAGGTCGGCAACCGCGCACTGGCCGAGCATCGAGCGCCAGGCCCGCCGAGCGACGGTGGACGGTCCGTCGCTCGCGGCCTCCAGCACCTCGATCATCTGCGGGTTGTAGAGGTCGGCGACGAAGCGCACCGGCAGCTTCGCGACGTTGCGCAGCAGCTGCGGCGGCAGGCGCTGCGCAACGACGACGTCGTGGCGCTTGACCGCCTCCAGCAGCGTGTCGAAGTCGGCGAGGCGCGCCTCGATCAGCTCGACCGGCGCGTCGCCCGCGTCGCTGGGACCCGGCGCCGCCACTGTCACCTCGCAGTGCTGGGCGACCGCGCGAGCCAGCTCGAGCACGCGGATCGCGGGCCCGGCCATCGACGGGCCGAGCGGCTCCGCCGAGATGAACAGGACGCGCGTCACCGGGCGGGCGCGCGGGCGCGTAGCCTGAAGAAGTAGCGCGGCTTGGCTGCGCCCAAGCGGTCGAGGGCGCGGTAGAGCGGGCGCAGCGGCCGCGGCAGCACCAGCCCGGCCAGGTTGCGGTCGATCGGGGCGACCTGCTCCACCTCGCAGCTGCCGAACACCTCGTCGAGCAGCGCGGTCAGCGAGTCGGCGGTGAAGAACTGACGGTGGTCCACGTCGAGCATGTGGCTGAACTCGACCGGCACGCGGCCGAAGCTCTGAGTGCAGTTGGGCGTGGTGATCAGCACCCCAAGGCGCGCGACCCTGCGCGCCTCCGCGAGCAGCCGGGCCGGGTCCTCCAGGTGCTCGATCACCTCGAGCAGGATCGCCGTGTCCACGCTGTCGTCGGCCAGCGGCAGGCGCTCGCCGTCGTAGACCTCCGCCGGCACCCCGAGCTGGCGCGCGCGCTCGACGTACTCCGGCACGACGTCGAAGGAGCGCACCTCGAAGCCGCGGTCGGCCAGCACCTTGCTGTACCCGCCGATCCCGCAGCCGAGGTCGAGCACGCTGCGCCCGGCGTGCGCCTGGACGAACTCGACCAGGGCGTCGTCGACCTGCTCCATCGGATCGGCGTCGCGGTACCAAGCGCGGGTGTCGCGCGGCCCGCGCGGGAGCGCGTACGTGTCCACGGCGACCACTATGCCGAACCGACGGGCTCAGGCTCGCCGCAGGCCGGTCACGAGCTCGCGGCTGGTCGGGCTCAGCAACCACAGCAGCCCGCCGTAGACGGCCGCCCCGAGCACCACCAGCACGGGCAGCGGAGCGTCGTCGAGCAGCCACAGCAGCCCGCCCATCGCCGCCGCCGCCACGAGCGCCGGGAGCAAGGTGCGCGGGATCGGGAAGAAGTCGAAGTACCGCCGCATCAGCGGGTAGGAGCCGATCAGGATCAGCACCTCGGACGCCACCGTGACGATCGCCGCGGCCACGATCCCGTAGCGCGGGACCAGCAGGAAGTTCAGGCCCACGTTGAACGTCAGCGCCGTGAGGTTCAGCCAGAGCGCGCTCGCCTGACGGTCGCGGGCGATCAGCGCGAAGCCGAACACGCCGTTGACCCACGCCAGCGCGCCCGCCACCAGCAAGATCCGCAGCGGCTCCGCGGCCCCCGCGAAGTCCTCGCCACCGGCCAGCTCGACGATCTCCGGAGCCAGCACGAGGCCAGCCGCCACCAGGGGTGCGCCGATCACCACGCACACCTCGGTCGAGGCCTGAATCGCGCGCAGCGCGCGCGGCATGTCGCGCGCGACCGCCTCCGAGATGATCGGGAACGTCGAGCTGAGGAACACCGTGCCGACCACGAGGGCGAGCTCCAGCATGCGATAGGCCAGCGTGTAGAGGCCGACCTCGTCGTACGGCTCGTAGAGCGAGATGATCAGCGTGTCCGCGCGGAAGTAGATGGCGTTGATCGCGAGCGCGAGGCCGAGCGGCACCGCCGCCTTGAGCAGCGTGCGCCACACGGCCGTGTCCGCGAGCGGGCGAATCTGCGCCAGCCCCTTGGTCAGCAACCACGTGACCACCAGCGTTGCCAGCGCGCCGCCCGCCGCCGTCAGCAGCACCGCGTAGAAGCCCAGGTCGAGGGCGACGACCGCGACCAGCAGGCCCAGCGAGAGCGCCCGCCCGATCACGTCGCCGATTACCGCGCGACCCATCCGCAGCCGCGACTGCAGGATCGCGACGAACGTGCTGGTGAGCATCCCGAACAGCAGCGGCACGCCCGCCAGCAGGATCGCCGTGCGCACCTCCGGCTCGTACGGGAGCAGCAGGCTGATCGCGGCGGCAAGCGCGATCACCACGATCGACAGCAGCAGGCGCAGCGTGAGCGTGTTGCCGACCAGCTCGTCCGTGCGCGACGGGTCCTTGCTGATCTCGCGCACCACCGTGGTGAACAGCCCCACGTCGGCGAGCACGCCGAACAGCTGCATGTACATCAGCGCGAGCGTGTACTTGCCGTAGTCGTCGGGCCCGAGATAACGGGTGACGACCGCGATCGACACGGCACCGATCGCGAGGACGCCGCCCTTGCCGACGAGCTGGACGGCAGTGTTGGAGGCGACTCGCCGCCGTGCAGAAGACGTCACACGCCCTAGTCTCCCCGCTCGTGCTGACGCTGGCCGTCACATACGCGGGTGTGCTCGGGGGCGCCGAGCGCACGTTGCTCGATTTCACCCGCGCGCTGCCGGGCGGTCTCGTGCTCGCCTGCCCCGAGGGCCCGCTGGCCGATCGAGCCCGCGCGGATGGGGTCAAGGTGCTCCCGCTGCCCACCCGACCTCTCGAGCTGCGCGGTGGAACGGCCGAGCGCCTGAGCGCCGGGCGCGCGCTGGCGGGACACACGCGCGACGTGCGCCGGCTCGTGCGCGAGGTCGGCCCCGACCTGCTGGTGGCCTGGGGCATGCGCACCGCGATCACAGCCCCGGCGGCGGTGGCCGGGCTCGACCCGCGCCCGGCCGTCGTCGCGCGCCACGTGGACTTCCTGCCGGGACCGTCGATCGCCCGGCTGGTGCGAGCGGCGGCCGCGCGCGCGGACCGCGTGTCGGTCAACTCGGAGGCGGTCGGGCGCGACCTCGACCCCGACGGCAGCCTGGGCGACCGGCTGTCCGTGATCAGCCCGGGAATCGTTCTGTCCGAGTACGACCGCGACTGGGGCATGGCCGCCGAGCCCGAGGTGCTGCTGCTCGGCGCGCTGGCGCCCTGGAAGCGCCCCGACCTGGCCCTGGAGGCTGTCGCGCTCGCGGCGCGAGAGGTCCCGCGGCTGCGCCTGCAGGTCGCGGGGGCGCCGATGAACGCCGAGGGCGAGCGCCTGCTCGCCCAGCTGCGCTCCCGGGCGGCTCGACCCGACCTGGAGGGGCGGGTGGACTTCGCCGGCCAGCTGGACGACCCGCGCCACGCCCTCAGCCGCGCGTGGTGCCTGCTGCACTGCGCCGACCGCGAGCCGTTCGGCAGCGTGCTGCTCCAGGCGCTCGCGAGCGGCCGCCCCGTGGTCGCGCCGGCGGCGGGCGGGCCGGCCGAGATCGTCGAGGAGTCCTGCGGGCGTCTCTACCCGCCGGGGGACGCCGGCGGCGCCGCGGCGGCCCTCGTGGAGGTGCTGTCGAATCCCGAGCTGCTCGAGCAGCTCGGATCGGCCGCCCGCGCGCGGGCGGGCTGGTTCGAGGCCGACGAGGCGCGCAGCCGGTTCGCCGAGCTGGCCACCGATGCGGTCGAGGGGCGCGCCCGTAGACCCGCGCGGCCGCGCGCCCAGTCCACCCACAGCGGCGCCGGGATGGCGCTGGTCACCGTGACCCACAACTCGGCAACCGCCGTGGACCGCCTGCTGCGCTCCGTCGAGCAGCACCTCCCGGGCGCGCACGTGATCGTGGTGGACTCCGGGTCGTCCGACGGGAGCGCCACCGCGGCGCGCGCCGCGGCGCCGCGCGCCACCGTCGTGGAGCTGGGCCGCAACGCGGGCTTCGGCGCCGCCTCCAACGCCGGGGTGGACCTCGTCGAGGAGCCGATCTGCGTGCTGATCAACCCGGACGTGGAGCTGGTCGACAGCTCGCTCGCGACGCTCGCCGCCGACCTGCTCGCCCCCGAAGCGCCCGAGCAGATCCTCGCGCCGCTGCTGCTGTCGCCGGACGGGTCGCGCCAGGACACCGCCCACATCGACCCGGGGTCGGGCCTGATGACGGTGAAGGCGCTGATCCCCACCGCAGCGCTGCCGGGCCCCCTGCGCCCGCTGCTCGATCCCTGGCGCTCGCAGCGCAGCCGCGTGCTCGGCTGGGCCGCCGGTGCGTGCCTGGTGGCCGCCACCGAGACGTTGCGCCGGCTGGGGCCGTTCGACGAGCGCATCTTCCTGTTCGCCGAGGACATGGACCTGGGACTGCGCGCCGCCGACGCCGGGGTGGACACCGTGTTCCGCCCCGACGCGCGCGTCGTGCACCTCGACGCTCACGCCACAGAGCCGGCGTTCGGCGGCGAGCCGTTCGACCTGCTCGCGCGCCAGCGGCGCGCCGTCATCGGCGAGCGCCGCGGCGAGGAGGCCGCGCTGCGCGACGACCGCATCGCGCTCCTGACCTACGCCAGCCGGATCGCGCTCAAGACGCTCACGCGCCGCCCAACCGGCCGCGAGCGCGATCAGCTGGCGGCGCTCCAGCGGGTTCGCGACGAGCCCGCGCGCCTCGAGGACCCGCCCTGAACGGAATCGAGGACGTAGTGGTGCTCTGCGGCGGCCGCGGGACACGCCTCCAGGAGCACTCCCGGACGCTGCCCAAGCCGCTGGTCGAGATCGGCGGGCAGCCGATCGTGGCGCACGTGATCCGCATCTTCGCCGCGCAGGGACTGCACTCGTTCCTGCTCTGCACCGGCTACCAGGGCGACCTGATCGAGGAGTACGTCGCCGCGCACGCGTGGCCCGACGGCGTGGAGGTGCGCTGCGTCGACACCGGCGCGGACACGCCCACCGGCGGCCGCATCCGGCAGGCGGCCGCGGAGCTCGGCGCGCGCCCCTTCTGCGCCACCTACGCCGACGGCGTCGCCGACATCGACCTCGACCGGCTGACCGGGTTCCACCGCGAGCACGGCGGCCTCGCGACGATGACCGTGGTGCGCCCCGAGCTCCAGTTCGGCATCGCCGATGTGGCCGCGGACGGGCGGGTGACCGGGTTTCGCGAGAAGCCGCGCAGCGAGCACTGGGTCAACGGCGGCTTCTTCTGCCTCGAGGCGGGCGCGGTGGAGTTCATCGGCGCCGACTCGGCGCTCGAGCGCGAGCCGCTCGAGGCGCTGGCCGCCGCGGGCCAGCTGCGCGGGTACCGCCACGAGGGCTTCTGGCGGTGCATGGACACGTACAAGGACGCCGTGCAGCTGAACGAGCTGTGGGCCGCGGGCGCGGCCCCGTGGCGCAACTGGGACTAGCTCCGGCCGGCCGGCGTCACGTAACGAAACGACAGCACGCGAGGGAACGGCTGCGAAAACTCGACTCACCCCGGCACTCCATGGCGCGTGGACGCGCTGTCCGGGCCTGTGGGGCCAATATCCGGCCCACCACCACACCCAGGGCCGCGGGTGGACCGCATTCACGTGCACCAGGGCGGCAAATGGCGCCCACGCCCTTCGCGCGGGCGGGTGGTCGCTTTTTGCGGTGCGTGCTTCTTTCGGTGCGTGCAGGCGCCGCGACCGGGCGGGACGGGTGCTAGGCCCGGCCGGCCGGCGTCACACGGCAGCGCACGAGCGTGGCCACCACGCGCAGCCCGTCCATCGCCGTGAGCTTCTTGCCCTCGGCGCTGCCACGCGCCTTGTAGTGCACCGGCAGCTCGAAGATGCGCTCGCCGTGCTGCAGCAGGCGCGCCGCGATCTCCGGCTCGATCGTGAAGCCCAGAGGCCTGCAACGGCAGTGCCTGGAAGACGTCGGTGCGGATCACCTTGTGGCAGGTCATCAGGTCGCGCAGGTAGACGTTGAAGATGATGTTCGCGATCAGGGTGACGCCGCGGTTGCCCAGCACGAACAGGAACGAGTGGCTGGTGTAGCCGTCGAAGGCGCGCACGCCGAAGACCGCGTTCGTCCGGCCCTCCACCAGCGGCGGGAGCAGGGTGCGCAGGTCGGCGGGCTCGTACTCGAGGTCGGCGTCGAAGATCGCGCTGTACTCGCCGCGCGCCTCAGCGAGGGCGGTCCGCACGGCCGCGCCCTTGCCCTGGTTGCGCTCGTGGCGCAGCAGCTTCACGTTGGCGGGCCACTGGCCGTTCGCCAGGATCTCGGAGGTCCCGTCGGTCGAGCCGTCGTCCACGATGATCAGCTCGATGTCCATCCCCACGTCGGCCGCGAGGACGTCGCGGATCGCGCGCTCCACGGTCGCGGATTCGTTGTAGACGGGCATCAGTACCGACAGCACGGCGCGGAAGCATACGTTCCGCGCGCCAGATTCCTGCCGATTGCCTAGCCGGCCGGGCGCGCGGGTGCGAGCGGCGTGGCCGGCGCGGGCTCCGCGGTCGCCTCGTCAGGCGCCGGTTCGACCGGCGGGGCCACCAGCCGCTTGAGCCGCAGCGCCGGGCGCTCCACCACGTAGTAGCTGACCGAGGCGAGGATCAGTGAGAACGCCAGCACGTCCAGGACCTTGAGGTACGGGTGGACGTTCGCCGCCACCTCGAGCTCCCAGCGGTCGATCTGCTGCAGCGCCGCGACGTGGTAGAGGAACAGCCCGTACGACACCAGCCCCATGTAGAGCAGCGCCCGGTTCGCCAGCACCCGCCGCACCAGCCCGCGCGTCTGGTCGCCGAAGATCGCCGGGAGCACCACGCACACGGCGATCACCACATACAGCGCCCGGCGCCCGAGCAGCTGGCCGTCGGTGATCGTCTCGCCGCTCTCTCCGCTCAGGCCGATCTGCGTGCTGACCACCCAGAAGGCCAGCAGCGCGGCCGCCCAGGCCAGCCCGGGGAAGCGGTCGAGCGGCCGGAACGGCAGCGGCGGCCGGCGGCCCTCGGTCGCGACGCTCGCCACCGCGAGCGCCATCCCGGCGCCGAAGTGGTCCATGAACGTCGGCAGCGCCCGCAGCAGCGGGGTGTAGGTGCCCGACTCGACCTGCGCGAGGACGATCGCGTTGTAGGCCACTCCCCCGGCAATCAGGCCGAAGACCGCGAGCCACTCGAAGCGCAGTCGGGCGCGACGGTCGCGGCCCGGCACCCGCCGCATCGCGAACGCGTACAGCGGGAGCATGATGTAGAAGCCGACCTCGACGCACAGCGACCAGGCCTGGGGCAGTCCGCCGAACAGAGCCCCGCGCTCGTAGATCTGCCCGAACAGGTAGTAGCGCAGGACCCCCGAGCCGCCGAACACGCCCGGCAGGCCAAGCCACAAGGCAATCACCGTGAGCGCCACCCAGTAGCCCGGCACGATGCGCAGGAAGCGTCGCCAGGCGTAAACCCGCAGGGGGATCCAGCGCCGCTGGTGGACGCGGGCCGCCACGAACGGCCGGTAGAGCAGGAAGCCGGAGATCACGAAGAAGATCGAGACGCCCACGCTCAGCTGCGCCGCGTAGGGTCGGATCGCTGGGTCCCCGGCGGTGGGCACGACCGTGCCCAGCACGTGGTAGGCCAGCACCAGCAGCACCGCGATCGCCCGCAGCGAGTCGAACAGCGGGAAGCGCACCGCGCGCTCGTTCACGGCGACCCCGTGAGCATGACGTCCTTGGGGCGGGCGGAGGCCCCGCCGCGGCGCTGCCTCAGCGCGTCCAGCGCAGCGCCCAGCGCCACTGCCGCGAGCAGCACGATCGGGATCTCGGCGGCCTGCCGGAAGCGCGGCGTGCCGTAGCCGATCGCGCTCGTGATCGTCACGACCACGATCGGCGCGAGCAGGATCCAGAGCGGTCCGGAGCGGCGTGCGACCAGCAGTGCGCCCGCCACGGCCAGCGCGGCGGCAATCGCGAAGCTCGCCACCGTCAGCCACTCCACCCACTTCGGGGACCCGCGCAGGAAGTGGTTGAGGTCCACCTGCTCGCGCGCGCCGTAGATGCTCCACGTGCGCCCGACGCGGGCGGCCACCACCTTCGGCAGCTCACCGGCGTGGTCGCGCGCGTAGCGCAGACCGTCGTCGCGCCAGCGCTCCGCCACCACCGCCTCGTTGGCATTCGGGCCGACCTTCCCTTCGAGGCAGCCGATGTCCCACTGACCGAGCAGCCGGCCGTAGGTGCTGTCGCAGTTTGCGCCGGCCAGCACGGAGGCGTCGTTGGTGGAGATCAGCACGGGCCGGTCGAACGCGATCCAGTTGCGCACCGTCCACGGCAGCACCACCAGCGCGGCCCCGACGCACACGAGCGCGGCGCGCTGCCAGCTGCGTTGGGGCCGGCGCAGCGCCAGCGGCACCGCGAGCAGCGGCACCAGCAGCAGCGCCTCGCCGCGGCCGAGCGCGGCCAGTCCGGTTGCCGCGCCCAGGGCCAGCGCCCGCCCGCCCGAGGGTCGCTCCCAGGCCCAGAGCGCGGCGAGCAGGACCAGGGCGATGGCGGCCCCGTAGGCGGACTCGCTGTACAGCAGGGAGTCGTTGGCGATCAGCGGCAGGTAGATGGCCGCAACGGCGGCGGCGATCAGGCCGACGCGCGCCCCGGCCAGGCGCCGCCCGGCGAGGCCGATCAGGACGACCGTCAGACCGCCCAGGGCGCACCCCGCGATCTGGTGGGCGTCCTTGGTGGTCAGCCCGACGAACGACACGATCGACAGCAGCAGCGGGAACAGCGGCGGATGCGCCGCGGTCGGCACGCCCAGGAAGGGATCCTGGAAGCCGTCGCCGTCCGCGATCCGGTTGGCCACCTCGTGGTAAAAGGTCGCGTCGCCGAACGGCTCCTCGAGCGAGAGGCCGTAGACCACCCGGAGGGCGAACGCCAGGCACGCCAGGGCCGCGAGCTTCACGGGGAAGGCGGAGGTCACGGGGCGAGCTCCTCCGACCGCAGGCGCCACAGGCGGGCGAGCAGCGGCGCCGCGACCAGGATCATCAGCGGCTCGAGCGCTGCCCGGTAGCGGTAGTTGCCGTAGTAGACGAAGCCGTACATGAACAGAGCACCCGCGAACAGCACCAGCACACCGCGAATCACGCGATTGCGCCACAACTGGCGGCCGAGGATCACCAGCGAGCCGATCGTCGCCAGCAGCAGGGTGTAGTAGCCGAAGTCCGCGAGGACCCGAATCGGAGTGGCCGCCTTGGCCTCGAATGGCCGCTCGCCCGGCTTGCCGGCGTTGACCCACTCGAGCGCCCACGAATCGCCCCGGTTGAGGTTCATCAGCTTGAGTGGGATCAGCTCCAGCTCGCGCAGGGGATGGCTGGTCATGTAGTCGAGCGCCTCCCTGCGCAGCAGCCTGCTCTCCTCCACCTCGCGCGCCACGCCGCTGCTCGGAACCTGGCTCAGCAGTGACTCGGGCGCGTAGATCTGCGCCCCCGTCGCGTCGGGGTTGTGGCCCGACCAGAGCGTCGTGCTCGCGTTCGTCGAGAGCGGCACGAAGGTGTCCAGCGCGCGCGTGTTGCGAACCGACCAGGGCGCGACCACCAGCAGCGCCACGGCCACAAGGGCGAGCCCGCTGGCCAGCCACCGGCGGCGCGGGAGCTCCGGCCACCAGACCGCGAGCGCGGCCGGGATCAGCAGCACCCCCTCCCCGCGCGTGAGCATCGCCAGGCCGATCGCGACGCCCAGGGCGGCGACCGCCCACGGCCGGCGCGGTAGCCACGCGACAAGCGCGAAGAAGCCGACCAGCATGAACGCGTAGAGCGTCTCGGACAGCAGCACGTCGGTCCAGAGGATCGACCCGGGCAGGATCGCAAGGAAGCCCGCTGCGATCGTCGCCGTGAGGCGGTCGAACAGCCGGCGCGCGAGCAGGTAGAGGAGCGCCACCGTCAGCGCGCCGAGCACCGCGTTGAGCAGCTCGCCGGCCAGCGGGTCGGGGCCGGTTACGCGATACACCAGCGAGAGCAGGAACGGAAAGACGGGTGGCCACTGGGCGGTCGGCACGCCCGGGTTGGACGCGAACCCGTAACCGCTGGCCAACAGGTCGGCGGTGCGGTGGTAGAAGAAGGCGTCGTTGAACAGCCCGCGACCGATCAGGTCCTGGGCGACCGCGTCCGAGAGCAGACCCCCGGACGGGAGCGCGGGGCGGTCCACCGCGAGCACGAAGGCCACCCGCAGCAGCAACGCGAGCCCGCCCAGGACGGCTGCGCGGCGAACGTCGGAGGAGCGCAGCGCCTCGCGGGCCTTTGGCGTCGAAGGAGCGGCGGCGCGCATCGGGCTCGTTCCACGCTACCGGATGGGCAGGCCGCGGGAACCCGATCCGGTGCCTGGGGAAATCGTCAAGAATGGCGCGAGTGCCGCCGCCCCCGCAAGGCTTTCGAGCCCGTCTCGCCGCGATCGCCGGCGCCGCGCTGGTCATACGCGTCCTGTACACGGTCCTGATCGGGCAGGACACCCCCGGCGTCGGCGATTTCTTCTACTACCACGGCATCGCCAACGGGCTCGCCGCCGGGCGCGGGTTCGTCGACCCGTTCGTATCGACCGACGCCGCGCCCTATCCGAGCGCCCTCCATCCCCCGCTCTGGCCGCTGGCGCTCGCCGCGGCCTCGAAGCTGGGCGCCACCACGCTGCTGGCCCATCGCCTCGTCGGCTGCCTGATCGGCGCCGCGGTCGTGGCCGTGGTCGGGCTGCTCGGGCGGCAGGTGGCCGGCGAGCGCGTGGGGCTGATCGCCGCCGCGATCGCGGCCGTCTACCCCACCCTGGTCGCCGCCGACGGCTCCCTGATGAGCGAGACGCTGTACGGGCTCTGGGTGGCCATAGCGCTGCTGCTTGCCTACCGGCTGCTGCAACGACCTGGCGTCGGCCTCGCCGCCGTGCTGGGCGCGGTGATCGGGCTCGCCGCCCTGACCCGCGGGGAGGCGGTGCTGTTCGTGCCGCTGCTGGCGATCCCAATCGCCTGGCGCGGCGGGCGCGCAGGGCGGCTGACGCGGATCGCGGCGACGGTGGCCGCGACGGCGCTGGTGATCGCTCCCTGGACGGTGCGCAACTGGATCGAGCTCGACCGCCCGATTCTGATCTCCACCAACGAGAGCACCCTCGTCGCCGGCGCCAACTGCGACCCCGCCTATTCCGGACCGGACATCGGCTTCTGGCGCCTCGACTGCATCTCGGAGCGAGCGCCGGGCCTGAACGAGGCCGAGCAGGCCGAGATCTGGCGGCGCGAGGGCCGCAGCTACGCCGAGGACCATGCCGGCCGGCTGCTGGCGGTGGTCGTGCCGGTGCGCCTGCTGCGCACGTGGGACCTCTACCAGACCCGGCGCCAGGCCAGGTTCGCCGAGGGGCGCGCGCTGCGAGTGACGCAGGCCGGCGTGGCCGTCTACTTCGTGCTGCTGGCGCTGGCGGTCTGGGGCGTGGTGCTGCTGCGCCGCCGGCGTGCTCCGCTGCTGATACTGCTGGCGCCGTTCGTGGTGGTGTGCGTCTCGAGCGCGGCCGGCTTCGGCCTGCCGCGATTCCGTCAGGCGGCGGAGATCTCCATCGTCGTGCTCGCCGCCGTGGCCGTGTCCGGGCTGCTGGCCCGCAGGTCCCAGGCGCGCACCAGCAACGGCGCGGCGAACAAGATCATGAGCGGCTCCAGCGGCACGCGGTAGCGGTAGTTGCCGTAGTAGACGAAGCCGAACATGACCAGGGAGCCCGCGAACAGCACGAGCGCGCCGCGCGTGACCGGGCGGCGCCAGAGCGCGCGCCAGAACAGCAGGATCGAGGCCAGCGTCGCCGCCAGCAGCCCGTAGTAGGCGAAGTCCGCCGCCACCCGGATCGGGGTGCCGATCTCGGCGCCGATCGGTCGCCTCCCGGACTCGCTGGCGTTGACCCACTCGAGCGCCCAGGAGTCGCCGCGGTTGAGGTTGAGCAGCTTGAGCGGGATCAGCTCGAGCTCGCGGCGCGGGTTGGAGACCATGTACTCGAGCGCCTCGGAGCGCAGGTTCTTCGCCTCCTCGACCTCCGGGTTGTCGCTCGACCGGCGCCCGATCAGATCCTGGCTGGCGTAGCTCTGCCCGCCGGTGGCGCCGGGGTTGTGGCCGGACCACAGCGTGGTGCTCGAGTTCGTCGAGAGCGGGATGAACGCGTCCATCACGATCGCGTTGCGGATCGTCCACGGCGCGATCACGACGGCGAGCATGGCCACCACCACGGCGGCCCGGGCCAGCAGCGCGCGGCGCGGCAGCGCCGGCCACCACGCCGCCAGCACGACCGGCACCAGCAGCAGCCCCTCGCCGCGCGTGAGCGTGAGCAGGCCGATGGCCGCGCCCAGCGCCACCGCGGAGGAGGGCCGTGGCGGCAGTACGGCGAGCAGCAGGAAGAACCCCACCAGCAGGAACGTGTAGAGCGTCTCCGCCAGCAGCACGTCGGTCCAGAGGATCTGGCCCGGCAGCACGGCGAGCACGGCGGCCCCGACCAGCGCCTCGCGGCGGCCGAAGACCCTCCGGATGAGCAGGTACAGGAGCGGGACGGTGAGCGTGCCCAGCACCGCGTTGAAGAGCTCACCAACTATCTGCTCGTGCGAGCCGGTGAGGCGGAACACGAACGAGAGCACCAGCGGGAACACCGGCGGCCACTGCGCGGTCGGCACACCGGGCACGAAGGCGAAGCCGTCGCCGTTGGCAAGCGAGTTGGCGGTCAGGCCGTAGAAGAAGGTGTCGTTGAAGACGAACTCGTCGCGCTCCACGGCGAGCACGAGCGCGAGGCGGAGGGCCAGCGCGAGCCCGCTCAGCAACGCCACCAGGCGCACTTCCTTCGAGCGCCACATAACCCCTACTCTGCTGCCGCGGCGACCGCGGGGGGCGTGGCCTGGCGCCGTCGCGAGCCGAGCTCCAGGCGCCCGAGCGGACGCTCGATCAGAACGTAGCTCAGCGCCCCGAACACCATTGCGATGGCCAGCGTGACGACCGGCCACGCGACGTAGGAGACGATGCCAGAGGGGGGATCGAAGCCCCAGTCCTTGAGCTGCTCGATCACGGAGAGGTGGTAGAGCAGGATGCCGTAGGAGATCAGCGAGATGAAGATCAGGGGGCGGTTGTTCAGGAGCCGCCTGGTCACGCCGTGGCGCGCGTCGCCGATGGCGAAGGGCAGGAAGATGAACAGGGCGATCAGCAGGTTGAGCGTGTGCTCGGCGAAGTACTGGAGGTGGTCGTCGGGGTTGGGGTAGGGGCCGGTGAGGCCGATCTGGGTGCTCACGAACCAGAAGCTCACCAGCGCGATCGCCAGCCCGAGCGACGGCCAGCGGGCGAACGCCTGGAACGCGCCCGGCAGCGGCGCCTCCCCGGGCTCGGGCCGCGCGCCCGTCCAGCGCTTGCCGAACCACACGCTGAGTACGGCCAGCGCCATGCCGGGCGCGAGCCAGTCGAAGTAGGCGAACAGGAAGTAGCTGATCCCGTATTCGCCACGCAGGCCGGCCAGGTCCACCACGATCCGGTAGACGACGGTGAACGCGATCAGCGCACCGCAGCCCCAGAGCTCGGCCCTGAAGCGCCCCGCCCGGTCGGCCCCGAAGCGCCGCATGAAAGCGGCGTAGAGCGGCACGAACACGTAGAAGGCGACGAGGATGCAGAGGAACCAGGCGATTGCGATGCCGCCCAGCACCGTCTCGGGCGAGTAGACCTGCCCGAACAGGTAGTAGGTGGGGATCCCGCGCGCCGTGAAGACCCCCACGCCGGCAGTGGTGATCCACAGCCCTGTGATCGTGAGCGCCACCCAGTAGGGCGGCACCACCCGCAGGAAGCGGTTGCGCGCGTAGCGCTTGAGGTCCGGCGGCGGCCGGTCGTCGAGCCGCGAGCGCGCGTACGGCCGGTAGATCAGGAAGGCCGACAGCATCATGAAGACCGCGATCGTGAACTCGAAGCGCGTCGTGTAGGGGTGCAGCGTCGCGCTCTGGTGGGCGCCAGACGGCCCGAACGTGTGCGCGAGCAGGATCGCGAGCGTCGTCAGCGCCCGCAGGGAGTCGATCAGGGGAAGGCGCCCGGCGGCCGAGCTCATCCCGGCCGAGAGTACCAGCGGTTTGCTCGCCGGGAGCGGGTAGCTAGGAGGCGCCGATGAGCTCGGATTCGGGCCGCCTGCGGGCCGCTTCTCCGCGCTCGGCCCCGGCCCGCAGCTGCCGCCGCCCGAGCAGGAACGCCAGCCCGTAGAGCACGGCCACGAGCACCACCAGCGCCCGGTAGCCCGTCAGCAGCGAGGCGTACTCGAGCAGGCCGCCGACCATCGCCCCGAGCAGGTTCGCCCCGAACGCCGTCGTCGACGAGCTGGTGTCGGCGAAGCGCTGCGAGAAGACCAGGTTGGCGAGGAAGATCGGCAGGAACGTGATCCCCGACGCGACGATGAAGCGCGGCACCGGCGCCAGCGCGAGCAGCGAGTCCGGAGCGACGAAGTAGGCAGGCACGAGCCCGGCCAGCAGGACCGCGTAGAGCACCTGCGGCCGCGGCAATCGCACGCGGCGCGCCGTCTCGACGGCGGCCAGCACGGTGATCAGGATGCCCGCGAACACCAGCGCGTTGACGAGCCAGGTGGTGCCGAACAGCAGCGCGAACTGCACGACGCTCTTGGTCTCGAGCAGCAGGAACGCCGCGCCCATGAAGAAGAGGTCGGCGTAGGCGAACATCGGGCGCAGGCGCCCGGCCGCGGCGCGGATCGCGACCACCGAGGCGAGCAGGATCGCCAGGATCGTGGCGAGGTAGAAGCCCGGGATGCCCGGCTCGCGCAGGTACGGGAACGGGTGGTCGTCGGTGGACGGCTCCGGGACGGGCGTGGTGGCGGTGGCCCAGCGCGTGTCGCATCGGAGCGAGGCGGGATTGCGGCTGGTCGTGAGCACCGCCAGCCGCCCCTCGCCCCCGAAGCTGTCCACGCACGGCGGCCGCCCGAACGCCTCGGCGAGCGTGTTGGCGTAGCGGTCGATCAGCCACTGCTCGCGGTAGTAGTTGTACATCGCGAACACCCCGTTCGGAGTGAGGTGGTCGCGCACCGCTTCGATGGCCTGCTTCGTGAACAGGTAGCTCTCGAGCCGCAGCGACGACTGGCCGGCCACGAGCGTCAGCGAGTCCGGCAGGGCGAGCAGGATGCGGTCGTAGTGCTCGTCGGAGCGCTCCAGGAACGCGCGGCCGTCCGTGATGTGCACGTCCACGCGCGGATCGGAATAGGGCTTGTCGGGGTGCAGCTCGCGGCCGAGCTCGTACAACCGCCGGTCGATCTCGACCGCGTCCACGTGGCCGGCCCCCTGGGCGAGCGCGATCGCCACGTCGTTCCCGCTCCCGGCGCCGATGATGAGCACGTTGTCCTTGGGGACGCCGGGGGCGGTGCGCTCGTACGGGCGGGCGTAGAGCGGGTTGCGCGTGGACGGCAGGATCACCTGGTGCGGGATGCCGTTCACGCTGATCTCGGGGGGCGAGTCCGGCTCGTCCTCGTGGCGGTCGATGGTGACCTTGTAGTAGGGCGACCAGTGCGTGTCGGGCTGCACCGACTCCACGGCCAGGAGCGCCACGAGCGCCACGAGCGCCACGCCACCGACGATCCGCAGCCGTCGGCCCAGCAGCACGGCGAAGATGACTGCCACGACCACCCCCCACGCCACCGGCGGCAGGCTCAGGAACGACAGGCCCGCGAAGGCGACCACGCCGAGCAGCGAGCCGAACAGGTCGAGCCGGTAGGCGTCGAGCGCCCGGAAGCGGGCGAAGGTGCGCGCCACGCCCTCGCCGATGAAGGCCATCGTCGCCGCGACGGCCACGAAGATCACGGTCAGCGTCAGCCATCGCGGCGGCCCCTCGCTCTGGAGCTCGCCGAAGTAGATGATCCCCTCGGCCGAGCGCCGGATCTCGACCGGGAACACGAGCACGAACACCACCAGCAGGACGAGCGCGACGGGCGCTAGCGGGAACAGGTCGCGCTCGCGGCTGGCGCGCAGGAACCCGAGTCCGATCCCGAGGAACGACCCCAGCAGGACGAAGTTCGAGAAGTACGACAGGTAGACGATGTTCGAGCCCGTCCAGCGGATCAGCGCCAGCTCGACGAAGAGCATGAGGAAGCTGAGGAGGACTAGCCGGCGCTTGTCTGACATGGGCTGGAGGGCCAGGACTGGCCTCGCGGGAGCGGGTCACCCTACCGATGCCGCCTTCAGGCGACGCCGCTAGGGTGCCCGCGCATGGTGGAGCGCGCACCGGCCCGCGTACTGCTCGCGATTGGACTCGTTGCGGGGTGCACCCTGGCCCTCCAAGTGCTGCTTACGCGGCTGTACGCGGCCGTGCTCTTCTACCACTTCGGGTTCCTCGCGATCTCGCTCGCGCTGCTCGGGACGGGCGCCGGCGCGATTGCCGTGTACGTACGGCCGGCCTGGTTCGAGCAGGTGTCGCTGAACGCGATGTTGGCGCGTGCCTCGATCGCGTTCGCGCTGCTGCTGGCGCTGGTCCCGCTGGTGCTCGTGAGGCTCGACTACTCGTTCGCCGACACGGTCACGCCAGGGTTCGTGGCGAACCTCGCCGCCGCGTGCGCGCTGTCGGCGATCACGTTCCTGGCCGGCGGGATCGCGATCGCGCTAGCGATCAAGGCCTACGCCCGCAGGGCCGGGCGCGTATACGCGGCGGACCTCGCGGGGGCGGCGATCGGCGCGTTCGTGGCCGTGCCGTTCATGTGGAGCGTGCCGGTGCCGACGCTGCTGGTGGGGCTCGGCGTGCCGGCGGCGCTGGCCGCTTGGCTGGTGGCGGACCCCCGCCGGCCGGAGCGCCGGATGGCCCTGGGCGCTGCGCTCGTGGCGGTCGCTGTGGTCGTGCTCTCCGAGACGACCGCGGCCACGCACGTCAAGCCGTTCACGCGCGTGTCGGGGGCCGAGCCGGTGTCGGACCGCTGGACGCCGCTGAACCGGGTCGTCGGCTATCCGCCGCCGAACGGCCGGGGCTCGCTGGCCTACGTGTTCTACGACTCCATCTACGCCCCCGCGATGGTGCGCCGGCCCGGAGAGCCGATGCCGGACTGGGAGCCGCTGCGCCTGGGTCCGCAGAGCATCGGCTACGCGCTGACCGGCCCGGGTAGCGCCCTGGTGATCGGCGGAGGCGGCGGTCGCGACATCCTCAACGCGCTCTCGTCGCGTCAGCGCCAGGTGGACGTGATCGAGCTCAACGAGGCGATCCGCGAGGCGGTCGACGAGGACCTGCGTCCCTGGACGGGGGCGCCGTACAGCCTCCCGGGCGTCGACGTGACGGTCGGCGACGGGCGCTCGACCCTGGCCGCCAGCGACGAGCGCTACGACCAGGTGCACATCGGCTTCACCGACACCCTGAGCGCCAACTCGGCCCAGGCGTTCGCGCTCACCGAGTCCAACCTGTACACGCTCGAGGCCTTCGACGAGTACCTCGACCACCTCGCCCCCGGCGGCGTGCTGAACGTCTCCCGCCTGCGGCGGCTGGTCGGCGACGAGGCGCTGCGGGCGACGGTGCTCACGCTGGAGGCGCTCCGCCGCCACGGCGTCGAGAACCCGTCGCGCAACGTCGTGGTGATCCTGGGCGAGGACTTCTTCGACGGCGAGTTCGGCACGGTGCTCGCTCGCATGGAGCCGTTCACGCCGAGCGAGCTGGCCCTGGTGCGGCGACTCGCGGACGAGCGCGGCCTCGGCGTGGCCTACGCGCCGGGTGGGCCATACCGCAAGGAGTGGGCCGGCCTGGGTACCGCGTCGAGCCCGCTCGAGTTCTGCCGCTCGTACCGCCTCGACGTCTGCCCGCCGACCGACGACAAGCCCTTCTTCTTCAACATGCGACGGCTGTCGGACGTGGGCTCGTCGGAGGCCGACGGCTACTTCTACTCGATCGATCCGGTGCTGGTCCTGCTCGCCACGCTGCTCGTGCTCGTGGTGCTCTCGGTGTTCGCCTTCCTGCTGCCGCTGCTGTTGGTGCGCGGCCCGCGCCGCCCGCCGGCCCGCTCGCTGGTGCTGTTCGCGGCGATCGGCCTCGGGTTCCTGGTACTCGAGGTGTCGCTGGTGCAGCGCTTCGTGCTGTTTCTCGGCTTCCCGACCTACGCGCTCTCCGTCGTCCTGTTCGCACTGCTCCTGTTCGCGGGGCTGGGGGCGTTCCTGAGCGCCCGGTGGACCCGGCCGCGGCACGCGCTCACGCTCACGCTCTCGCTCGCGCTGGCGCTGATCCTGGCCGCGGCCTTCGCCCTCGAGCCGCTGCTCGACGCGCTGATCGGGTTGCCCTTCGGGCTGCGCGTGGCCACCGCGATCGCGGTGCTCGCCCCGTTCGGGCTCACGCTCGGCACCGCGATGCCGGTCGGCCTCGCCCGCATCGAGGAGCTGCATCCGGGCGCCACGCCGTTCGCCTGGGGGCTGAACGGCATCATGTCGGTCGTCGCCTCGGTGCTGGCCGTGGCGGTGGCGATCTCGTTCGGGTTCAGGGCCACCACGCTCGTCGCATTCGCCTGCTACGCCGTGGCGCTCGGCGACGTAGTGCTCGGCCGCTGGCCGGGCACGGCCGAGGTCGAGGAGCGCGCCCCAGTGGCGGGCCTCGAGCCGGCGCGCCCGTAGGCTGGCCGCGATGTCACCGGTCGCGCACCACGTCGTGCTCGGGCTCGCGATCGCGGCTCTGGGCGGCGCCGGGCTGCGCCTCGCGTCGCTGGCGGCCCCCAGGGGGCCGGAGCGCGCGGTGGCCGCCGTGGTCATCGCCGCGTCGATCGCGGCACTCGAGGCGCTTGCGCTCGGCCTCGTGAGGCTGGGTACGAACACCGCGGCGCTCGCCGGCGCCGCCGCGCTCACGTGGGTGCTGGCGCGCACCCTCCTGCCGGCCCCGGCCTCACCGCCGGGGAGCGAGCTGGCGGCGGCCTGGCGCGCGGCCTCGCCCGGCCGCCGGGTGGCGCTGGGCGCGGTCGCGGGCGTGTGGCTGGCCTGGGCGGTGTGGCTGCTGCGCTATCCGGCGCTCGGCATCGACACGGTGGCCTACCACCTGACCGACGTCGTCGCCTGGGTGGGCGACGGCAGCCCGGGCGCGATCGAGCCGCTGTTCCCCAACGTGCCGGTCGGCAACTACCCGCTCACCAACGAGGTGCTGCTGGCCTGGGGCACCGGGATAGCGCGGAGCTTCGTGTTCGTCGGCCTCTGGGCGCCGGCGATGATGGCGCTGCTCGTGGTGGCCGGGTGGGGCGCGCTGCGCGCCGTGCGCGTCCCGGTGGGCGCCGCCGCGGCGGCGGTCGCGGCCCTCTGCGTGCTGCCCGTGCTCACGCACTACCAGCAGAACGGCGCGAACACCGACATCCCCGCGTTCGCCTGGCTCGTGAGCGCCGCGTTCTTGTCGCTGGCGTCGGCACGGCGCCCGGCGCTGATCGCGCCGGCCCTACTCGCCGCCGCGCTCGCCGTCGGCACGAAGACGACGACGCTCCCGCTGGCCCTGCTGGTGCTGGTGCTCGCGCTGGTGGGAGCCCGGGGGGAGCTGCGCCGGCTAGCGTGGCCGCTGGCGCTGGCGGGCGCCGCGGCGGTCGCGATCGGCGGCTACTGGTACCTGCGCAACCTGGTCGACCACGGCTCGCCCTTCTGGCCCTTCGTCGAGACCCCCTGGAGCGACCCGCTGCCGAAGGAGATCGGGCCAGAGCGGGGCGTGAACGCCAGCTTCCTCGACCACCCGCGCTTCACGCTCGAGCGGGTCGGCGACGAGTGGCTCGACCTGTTCGGCGGCGGCTTCTTCCTGCTGGCCGCGGCGTTCGTGGCGCCGCTGCTGGCTCGCGACCGGCGCGTGACGGCCGCGGCGGTCGTGACGGCGGTCTCCGTGCTGATCTGGATGAACGCGCCGTTCACAGGCGCCTCGGTGCGTGAGTACGAGGTGGCCACGGCCTCGACGGTCCGCTACCTGATCCCCGCGCTGGGCGCGGCCGTCTTCACGCTGGCGCTGGCGGCCACCTCGGCGAGCCTGGCGGCGCGCCGGTTCGCGGTGCTCTCGCTCGGGGCGGGGTTCGTGGTGAACCTGGTGCAGACCGCCGACCTCGGCTTCCCGAGCGTGCCGCGGGCGTGGGTGCCGCTCGCCGGGGCCGCGGTCGGCGCCGCCGTCGCCGCACTGGCCGGGCGGGTGACGGCGCGCCCGCCCACGCTGCCCGCCGCAGCGCGGACGCTGCTCACGGCGCTCGCGTGCGCCGCTGTGGGCGCGCTCACCGCCATCGGGGCCGCCGGCTTCGTGGAGCGCCATGCGCAGACGGCGGACCTGTACGGCACGGACACGATCCGCTGGTTCACCGAGCAGCCGGAGTTCGACGACGGCGACGACCCGATCTGGGCGGCGCCCGTCAATCTGGCGCCGCTGGGCGGCGACCGGCTCCAGCACGAGTTCCGCTGGATCGAGGACGACGCGCCCTGCTCGCTGGTGCGGGCGCGAGCCCGGGCGAGCTGGGTGATCGTGATCATGTTCCCGCCCGACGGGAGGCTGCTGTCGCCGAGCGGCCGCTGCCTCGAGAACCAGCGCCCGGCCCACAAGGGCGCCGGCTTCAGCGTCTACAGGGGCTGACCTGACGAATGTCGAGCTTCGTCGAAAACGCGGTGCTGGTCCTGTCGGTGGCGGCGCTGGCGGCCGCCGGGGTGCGAGCGGCCTCCCAGCTCGCCCCGGCCGGGCTGGAGCGCGCAGTCACGGCGGCCACCTTCGCCACCGCTGCGGCCGGGCTCGAGGCGCTCGCGCTGGGGCTGGTGGGGCTCGGGGGCGACACGGTCCCGCTCGCGCTGGCCGCCGCCGCCACCTGGGCGCTCGCCCTGGCCGTGTTCCCCGCGCCGCGCGTCCCGCTGCTCGCCGAGGTGAGCGGCGCGTGGAGGGAGGCCCCGCCCGCCGCACGTGCCCTCGTGGCCGCCGTCGCCGGTGCTGGCACCGCGTGGGCGGCCTGGCTCGTGCACGTGCCGGCGCTCGGGTACGACAGCGTCAACTACCACCTGCCCGAAGCCGTCATCTGGGTGCGCGACGGCAACCCCGGCGCGGTCATCCCGGGGATCCTCGACTCCGTCACCTACCTGCCGCTGATGAGCGAGGTGCTGCTCGCCTGGGGAGTGGGCATCTCCCGCAGCCTCGTGCCGGCCTCGCTGCTGGCGCCCGCCTCGATGCTGCTGCTGGCCGTGTCGGGCTGGCTGGGGCTGCGCACACTCCGTGTCGGGCGCGTGGCGACGGCGGTGGCGGTGGGCACGCTCTGCGCGGCGCCGATGGTCACGCACTACCAGATGAACGGCGCCTACAACGACCTCCCGGCGCTGTCCTGGCTGGTCGCGGCCGGCGCGCTCGCCGCGGCCTCGCGGCGCAACCCCGCCATGCTGGCTCCGGCGCTGCTGGCCGCGGCGCTCGCGGCCGGCACCAAGACGACCGCGCTGCCGCTGTCGCTGTTCGTGCTGGTGCTGGCGGCGTGGCCGCATCGGCGCCGGCTGCGCCCGCTGGCGCTGCCGCTGGCGCTCGCGGGCGGCGCGGCGCTGGTGGTCGGCGGGTTCTGGTACGCCCGCGACTTCGTGGTGCACGGCTCGCCGTTCTGGCCGGACGTTGCCGCCCCGTGGGGCGACGCCACGCCGGTCGAGTCGCCGAGCTTCCTCGACCGGCCGCGCGAGACCATCGACCGCTTCCTCGACGACTACCTCGAGCTGTTCGGTGGCGGCCTGCTGGCGATCGGTGGCGCGCTGGCGGTGCCCTTCGCCACCCGCGACCGCGCCGTGTGGGTGGCCGGCGCCGCGACCGCGGTCTCCTTCCTGCTGTGGCTCAACGCGCCCGCCACCGGAGCGGCCGAGGGCGGCTCGGTGGTGGGCACGCTGTCGACCGTCCGCTACGTGCTGCCCGCGCTGGCGGCCGCGACCGTCACGCTGGCCCTGGCCACGCGCAACACGCGGCCTGGCGGGCCGGGCCGCCGGGCTGATCCTGGCGGCGGCGCTGGTGATCAACGTGCTGCAGACGCGCGCGCTCGGCTATCCCAGCGTGCCGGGCGCTCACGTGCTGGCGCTGGGCGCGCTGCTCGGCGCGGGCGCCGCCCTTGCGGCCGGGGCGCTGTCGGCGCGCCTGCCGGCCGTGCCCCGCTGGGCCGTCGCGGCTGCCGGCGTTGCGGTGCTGGCCGCCGCGGCCGGTGCGCTCGCCGTGGGCACGAGCGGGTACGTCGAGCGTCACGCCCGCGCCAACGAGCACACCGTCTACCCCTACGTGGGGATGGTGAGCTGGCTGGCGGAGCAGCCGCTCTACCGCAGCGGCGACGACCCGGTGGCGATCGTGCCGATCCCGAACGGCGTCGTCGTGGGCGACCGGCTGCGGCACCGCATCGAGGTGGTGCCGTTCGAGGAGCCGTGCGACGCGGTGCGCGCGCGGCTGCGGGATCACTGGGTGCTGTTGAACTTCCTCGACGTGGTGCGCGACTTCACCGCCGCCCGCTGCCTGGAGGACGTGAAGCCGACCTTCGAGGGCTCGGGCTTCCGCGTCTACCGGCCCTCGGGCGCCTCGCCGCCGTAGACCTCGAACTCGCCGCCCTGCCACCGCGGCGTGAGCTTGGCGTAGCACGGCGGGTTGGGCCAGGAGCGGTTGACGATCACCCACCCCTTGCGCAGGTGCTCCCGCACCTCGCGGCACGTGTCGAGCGCGTCGACCAGGTCGATCCGGTGCTGGAGCCGGTCGCCCGCCAGCGCCGCGTTCATCACGACCGAGAAGGCGACCGGGCTGTCGCCGTCCACCCACTCGGGCTGCGAGAGGAACCAGTCGAACATCGCCGGGGCCGCCGAGGCGAACTTGTTGGACTCGGAGACGTTGGCCACGTTGAAGCGCTGGACGAACCCGGACGCGGCCACGGACAGCAGCAGCCCGACGACCACGATCGCCGGCACGGCGGCAAGGCGCGCCAGGCGCGGCCAGTCGCCGCGTCGCGGCAGGAGCGCCGCGACGCCGACAAGGGCCGCCCCGCCCAGCGCACCGGCCAGGACGATCGCCACCGGCGGCGCGCTCGGGTAGCCGAGGTCGAACAGCTGCCAGGCGGTGAACCCGAGCGCCAGGGTCAGCGCCCCCACGGCATACGGCCGACCGTACGGGCGCTCCCGCGCGGCCAGGCAGATCGTGAGGGCCGCGACCGTGAAGGTCGGCAGCAGGTAGCGCACCGTGGTCAGCGCGCTGGAGCCCGCGTCGCCCTCGGAGATCCCGGTGAAGGGCGCGTTCATCCACAGCAGCAGGGACAGGACGGTGACCGCGGTCGAGGCGAGCACCGCCCGGGTCCGGGTCGCGAGCGGCGCGAGCAGGGCGCCGCGCGATCAGCAGGTAGCCCCCGGCGAACGGCTTGGCCCAGTCGCTGAGCAGGAAGTCGGCCGTCCGGCGGGGGGCGTCGAAGAAGCGGGTGTAGACCTGCTCCACCACGTCACCCGACGGCGCGATCACCTCGGGCACCGGGTCGCCCCACGGCGTGGCCACGAACGGCCACAGCGGCGACCCGTGCAGCACCAGGTTGCGCAGGTACCAGTAGCCGCCCACCGCCAGCCCGACGCCGCATGCCACGGCGAGCGGGCGCCACAGGGCGCCCAGCCGGTGGCGGTGGACCACCGCCGCGATCGCCAGCACCAGCAGCCCCAGCGGCAGCGTCGTGGTCTTGGTGCCGATGGCCAGGGCCGCGGCGAGCACCACGCCGGTCAGAAGCTTGGGCCGGCTGACCGACGCGGCGCAGAGGGCTGCCGCGCAAACGAGCCACGCCAGCGCCGGGAGGTCGGTGTGGGCGCCGTTCTTCTGCCAGTGCGTGAGCGGCGGCATCAGGCAGAGGGTCAGCACGGCAAGCCCGGCCGGCAGGCGCGGCACGCGCAGGGTCCGCAGGCCGGTCCAGCCGGCCGTGGCCAGCAGCGCCAGCGTCACCGGCGCCCACACCATCACCGGCACGAAGCTGCGCGAGAGCGCGCTCGACCACTCCAGCAGCACCTCGTTCGTCACCGGGTACGCGCCGACCGGATAGCCGGGGAACAGCCCGGAGACCGAACCCGGGCGGCCGTTGTGGATCCACTCGACCACCTCGGGGACGTGGTAGATCATGCTGTCCGCGCCGAGGATCGGATGGCGCACCAGCCAGACCGTCCAGACCAGCCAGGCGCCCGCGCCCGCCGCCAGCGCCACGCGCGGCGCGATCGGCGCGCTCGCCCACCAGCCGAGGAACTCCTCGCGCGCCGGGGTGCCCACGTCCGGAGCGAGCCTGCGCGCGACGAGCCAGGTGAGCACCGCGGCCAACGCGAGCGCGATCGTGCTCCCGCCCAGGCTGACGAGCCCGAGGCCCAACGCCTCCAGCGCCGCGAGCGCGGCGCCGAACACGGCGGTCGCCACCACTCGCGGCAGCCCGGCGGCACCCGTGAGCGTGGCCACCCGGAAGCCGGCGCCGGCCAGAGCGGCGACCGCGACGACGAACGTGATCTGGTGGATGACCGTCAAGCCGCGACCCGGGCGGGTCCGTCCGCCTTGTCCGGCGCGCGCCGACCGCCGCGGAAGTCCTTGAAGCGGAGGATCGGGCGCTCGACGACGTAGTAGCTGCCCGCGGCGCACAGCGTGGACACGACCAGCGCACACACCAGCAGCGGCACCCACGCGTAGTCGAGCTTCGGCGCCAGGACGCGGATGATCTCGAAGTGCCAGAGGTAGAGCCCGTAGGAGACCAGGCCGAGCCAGGCCAGCCACCGCAGCCCGAGCACGCGGCGCGGCCAGCCACCGGCGCCCTCCCCGAACACGGCCGGGAGGATCAGGAACAGCGCCACGACGCCGCGCAGCACGTGCTGGGCCAGCAGCTGCTCGTCCGAGTAGACGGTGTGCTGAGGCGCGCTGGTGAGGACCGCGCCGAGCACCAGATAGGCGACGAGCGCGATCGCCCAGCAGGTCCCGGGCCGGTCGGTCACGAGCTGCGCGAGCCGGGGCGCGCGGGCGCGGTCCTGCCACGCCACGCTCAGCACCGCCAGCGCCATCCCGAGCGCGAACCAGTAGAGGTGCGTGGGCAGGCTGTTGCTCAACACCACGTCGTCGGTGACCGCGCGCAGCGTCACCGAGCCGAGCGCGATCAAGGCGAGCACCACGAGCTGCACGCGCACCCGCACCGCCGCGTCGCGCCCCCTGGTCGCGTACGCGGTGGCGATGGCGAAGAACGGCAGCACGACGTAGAAGCTCGCCTCGATGCACAGCGTCCACGCCACCGGGATCCCCGTGAGCGTGGTGATCGGGTCGTAGATCTGCAGCAGCCCGTAGTAGCTCCACCAGTCGGGGCCCCAGAGCCCCACGAGCCCCGGGTAGATCGCCAGCACGGTGAGTGCGAGCCAGTAGGCGGGGATGATGCGCAGCACCCGCCGGCGCGCGTAGTCGCGCAGGCGTGGCTGCGACTTGTGGTGCAGCTGGGCGTTGAAGAACGGCCGGTACAGGAGGAAGCCCGAGAGCAGGAAGAACAGGCACACCCCCACGCTGAGGTTGCCGATCCAGGCGCCGTAGGCCTGCTCGCGCGTGTTGCCCGACAGCGACCCCACGTGTCCGAACAGGACTCCCAGTGCGGCCACCGCGCGCAGCGAGTCCATCAGCGGGAAGCGCGGGTTCCCAGGGGGCGGCGCGACGACCGGAGGCGCCGTGTGGGCGGACATTCGGCGATCCTAGACGCACTCACACGCGGTGATCCCCGGTCGCGCCGGGCTCCCGCCGGCCCGGGCGGCTCCGCCGAATCAGGGCTCCCCTAGGGTGACGCCGACCCAGATGTCGATTTCGACCGACAGCCGCGTCGCGCGCCTGGCTGGAGCGCCGCGAGTACCTGGCCGCGACGGCGATCCTCGGCCTGATCACGTGCCTGTGGTTCTGGCCGCTGCTGATCGGCGAGCAGCTCGGGCAGAGCTTCATCCTGCATCAGTTCGCACCGTGGCTGGGCGGCGTGGACCCCGCCTCGCTGCCGCGCCGCGGACCGTTCGTGGACGCGGCGGTGGCGTTCCACCCGTGGGCGGAGGTGGCGCGCGACCAGGTCCTCGCGGGCCACCTGCCGCTGTGGAACCCGTCGGAGTGGGCCGGCATGACGCTGGTGGGCAACATGCAGTCGGCGCTGTTCTTCCCGCCCAGCTGGCTGCTGATCGTGTTCCCGTTCGGCTACGGGTGGGGCGTCTTCTCCGCCGTCAAAGTGCTGCTGTCGGGGCTCGGGGCCTACGCCCTCGCGCGCGAGCTGGGAGTGGGCCGCGGCGGCGCGCTGGTCGCAGGTGCCGTGTACATGCTGTCCGCGCCGCTGATGCTGTGGCTGCAGTACCCGCTCGGCAGCGTCTTCGCGATCTTCCCGTGGCTGCTGTGGGCAACCACCCGACTCGCCAGGCGCCCCACACGGGCTTCGATCGCGGCCGTGGCGCTCACGACCGCCCTGATGCTGTTCGCCGGGCACCCGGAGTCGGCGTTCATCGCGGTGTCGGCGATCGCCGTGTACCTGGTGGCGCTGGTTGCCTTCGACCACCGGGCGAACCCGGAGGGCTCACGCCCGCTGCGGATCGCCGTGCGGTGGGCGGCCGGCGGGCTGCTCGGCGCGGCGATCGCGGCCGTGGCCCTGATCCCGTTCCTGCTCGCGCTCGGCGACAGCGTCACCTGGGGCGAGCGCGGCAAGCTGATCCCGGCCGACGCCCCGTCGCTCGCCGACCTGCTGCAGTGGGCGATGCCGGGGCTGTTCGGGGACGGTGAGCCGAACCTGTACGGCAGGTGGCCGTTCGGCTACTTCGGGCTGCCCGCGCTGATCCTGGCGTTCGTGGGGCTCGTCCGCTACCGCCGCGAGGCGGGTGCCCGTGCGCTGCTGGCGATGACGGCCGTCACGTTCCTGGCGATTTACCGCGTGCCCCCGGTGCGCTGGCTGCTGGAGGAGGTCCCGCCATGGGCGAACACCTACCTGGGGCCCGAGCGGCTCTACTTCGTGATCGCGCTGGCGGGCGCCGTCGGCGCCGGCGCCGGCTTCCACGCGCTCGCCCACCGGCCCCTGCCGCTGCGCCGCGTCGTCGTGGTGACCGCCGCGGCGGCGCTCGTGATCGCGGTCGGCGCCGGGCTGGCCCAGGTGGCGGGCGACCTGGGCGCGCCCGCCTCGGTGAAGCGCGAGAGCATCGCCGTCACGGCGCTGCTGCTGCTTGTGACCGGCGGCCTGCTGGCGGCCGTCGGCCGGGTCCGTCCCGTGACGGCTGCGGCGGCGGCGCTGGCGGTGGCCGTGCTGAGCCTGGTCGGGATGCAGAACTTCAACCTCACCCTGCCCCCTGACGAGGCCTACCCGGCCACTCCGGCGGGGATCGCCCAGCTCCAAGACCAGCCGGGAACGTTCCGAGTCGGCGTGTTCCGCGCCAGCGGCGCCGAGCTGACGATGCCCGCGAACACGGCGGGCCTGTACGAGCTCGAGAGCATCGAGGGCTACGACTATCCGCTGTCGCGGCGGTGGTCCGACTTCCAGTCCGGCGTGCTCGGTTTCGGCGGCTCGGCCTTCCCGGAGCTGCGGACCGCCCAGGAGCCGCCGCGCGGGCCCGCCCTGGCCGCGCTGCGGATGATGAACGTGCGGTACTACGTGGGCGCGCCCGGCACGCGCGCCGAGTCGCCGGACTTCCAGACCGTCTACAGCGGGCGCGACAGCGTGGTGCTGCGTGACCGCCAGGCGCTGCCGCGCGCGTACGTGGCGCCGGTCGCGCGTCCGCTGTCGGACGACGACGCCCTGGCGCTGCTCGAGCGGGGTGGGCTCGACCCGCGCCGCGAGGCGCTCGTGCCGGAGGGCGAGCAGGCGCCCGCCGGAGGCGCGTTCCGCGCCGCGCGCGTGGAGGTGCTCGCCCCCGACCACGTGCGGGTGCACGTGCCGCGCGGAGCGGCGGGCTGGCTGGTGCTGGCCAACGGGTACTCGCCGGACTGGAAGGCCGAGGTCGACGGGCGCGAGACCGAGCTGCGGCCGACCAACTTCGCCGCGATGGGCGTCCCGGTGGAGAGCGGGACCGAGGTCGTGGACTTCCGGCTCGACCGCACCGGGCTCTGGCTCGGCGCCGCGATCAGCCTGATCGCGCTTGCGTGCGCTGGGCTGCTCTTGGTGAGCGGCAGAGCGCGATCACGTCGAGGGCCTGCTCCAGACCCTCGGACCTGAGCTCGAAGTCGTCCACCGTGATCGCCCCCGCGCCGGGGTGCGGGTGCTCGCGCTCGGTGGTTAGGCGCCGGTCGTAGAGTCGCTGGAGGACCGTGCGTGGGACGAACCGGCGCAGCCGCAGCGGGTCCTTGCGCAGCAGCGCGTCGAGCTTGAGGCGCTCACCGGAGACGAGCTCGAGATAGCGCTCCGACCCGAACAGCCCGTGCATCTCGACCCTCTCGAAGTACGGCTCGCAGGCCGCCCGCAGCTGGGTGTGGTCGTACTCGACGTAGTGGTACGGGTCGATGATCTCGTCGGGGCGGGCGAAGGTGAGCCGGTTGGGGGTCACGAAGATCGCGGTGCCCTCCGGTTCGAGCACTCGCGCGATCTCCTCGAGCACGCGCCGGTGGTCGGGCACGTGCTCGATCGACTGCACCGACAGCACCGCGGCGAAGCTGGCGTCGCCGAACGGGATCTCGCGCATGTCGGCCACGACCGTCTCGCGCTGCTGTCCCGCGAGCGCTTCGGGGTCCAGGTCGAGCCCGACGCTCTCGCGCGGCGCCAGCTCGCTGAACGAGTGCCCCACGCCGCAGCCGAGGTCCAACACCCGGCCGTCCGGCAGCAGCGGCGCGCACAGCCGGTAGGCCGCCACGTGGCGCTGCCAGGTCGGGTTGAAGCCGCCGGCGGGGGTGGATACACGCTCGCCGGTGACCGTCACGCCATGTACTTCCGCGACTTCAGCACCCCGCGGCGGTGCAGCACCAGCCGCGCCCCGGCCCAGAGGGTCTTCAGGCCGTACACGGTCGCCGGTCGCAGCCCGATCGAGGACGCGTCGTCGAAGTAGCGTGTGCGGGCCGGCACCTCCGCGATCCGGAAGCCAAAGTGCGATGCCTGCATCAGCATCTCGGAGTCGAAGCTGAAGTCGAGCGCGTTGCGCAGGAACGGGACCTCCCGCAGCAGCCGGTTCGAGTAGGCGCGGTAGCCCGTGTGCAGCTCCGACAGGTGGGTGCCGAGGATGCGGTTCTCGATCGTGGTCAGGAAGCGGTTGGCCACGTACTTGTAGAGCGGCATCCCGCCCTCGCGGGCCATTCCCGGCTCGGCCAGCCGGGAGCCCAGCACCATGTCGGCCTCGCCGTCGAGGATCGGCTGGATCAGCCGCGGGATCAGCGACGGCTCGTACTGCCCGTCCGGGTGCAGCATCACCACGACCTCGGCATCGCGCTGAAGCGCCTGGAGGTAACAGGTCTTCTGGTTGCCGCCATAGCCGACGTTGTGGGGATGCCAGATCAGGTGGATCGGCAGCCCGCGCGCGAGCTCGACGGTGTTGTCGGTCGACTTGTCGTCGACCAGGATGATCTCGTCCACCACCTCGCGCGGGATCGCGTTCACGGTGCGCTCGAGCGTGAGCGCGGCGTTGCGCGCCGGCATCACGACGATCACCTTCGCCTGCCGCTGGGCGGCGGTGGTGGCGCCGTCGACGTCGAGCGCGCGCTCGACGTCCTCTTCTCGAACGTCAGCCATGCGGGGCCAAGGCTAGCCGCGTTCGCGCACCGGCGCGTCGCTTCCGCGGGTGACCCGGCGCCCGCCCGAGTGCCCGGCGGTAAGGTCGCCCCGCATGCTCGGCTTCGGGTCGCGACTCGGCATCCTGGCGGCGGGCGGAGCGGCAGCGCGAGGGCTCTACGTCGCCCGGACGTCGTCGTCGCCCACAGAGTTCCCGGTCGGCGGCGACGCGGCCTTCTACCAGTTCACCGCCGAGCACCTGGTGGCCGGGGACGGGTACATCTCGCCGGTCAAGCTGCTGCTGGCCGGAGAGATCGAGCCGACCGCCGAGCACCCGCCCCTGTTCTCGATCCTCCTGGCCGTCCTGATCAGGCTCGGGGCGAACAGCACGCCGGCCCAGCGCGCGCTGATCGCCTGCGCCGCCGGGGCCATCGTCGTCGTGGGCATCGGCCTGCTCGGGCGGCGCGTCGGCGGCGCCCGGGTGGGCCTGATCGCCGCCGCCCTCGCGGCGTTCTACCCGACGATCGTGACCGCCCAGGCCTCGCTGGAGAGCGAGGCGCTCTACGGCGTCTGGCTGGTGCTGGCGATGCTGCTCGCCTACCGCCTCTACGACCGGCGCGACATGAGCTCCGCGCTCGCGCTCGGGGCCGTGATCGGCCTGGCGACGCTGACCCGCAACGAGGCACTGTTGCTGCTGCCGCTGATGGCGCTGCCGGTGGCGATCCGCGGCGGCGCGGGACGCTGGGGACGCCTGGCCGTCACCTGCGCCGTGGCGCTGCTGTTCGTGGCGCCGTGGATCGGGCGCAACTGGATCGAGCTAGACCGGCCGCTGATGTCCACCAACTACGGGCAGGGCCTGGCGGGCAGCAACTGCCACCCCACCTACTACGGGGCCGACATCGGGGCGTTCTCGATCCTCTGCTTCCAGCTGGATCCGCAACTCGGGGAGGTCGAGTGGTCCGAGGACATGGCGCGGCAGGGCCTCGACTACGCCCGCGACCACGCCGGGCGCGTGCCCGTGGTGATGCTGCTGCGGGGCCTGCGCGGATGGGGCTTCTACGACCCCGGATCCCAGCTCCGCATCTACAACATGTCCAAGCGCGTGCAGCACGTGGGCATCGCGCTGTGGTACCCGCTGCTGGTGCTCGCGGCCATCGGTCTGGTGCTGCTGCGCCGGCGTGGTGAGCCGATCTCGCCGCTGCTCGCTCCGCTGCTGGTGACCACCCTGGTCCTGATCGTCTACTCGGGCGTCACGCGCTACCGGCACGGCACCGAGCTGGCGATGGTCGTGATGGCCGCCGTTGCCCTCGACGCGCTCGTCTCCAGGGTTCGGGCCGCCAGCTGACCCGGCGCGAGCACATAGTCGCGGCGGGCGCCCTCGGCCTGATCGCCTGCCTGTGGTTCTGGCCGTTGTTCACCGGCGAGCAGCTGGGGCAGGGCTACACCAACTGGGCCAGCGTCCCGTGGGCGGCCGGGGGGCCGAGCGGGCTGCCGCAGCGCGCCGTCTTCCCTGACGCCGCGCTCCAGTTCTGGCCGTGGGCCGAGGTCGCGCGCGATCAGCTCCGTGACGGGCACATCCCGCTCTGGAACCCCTACGAGTACGGCGGCACGGCGCTCTTGGGGAACATGCAGTCGGCGCTCTTCTTCCCGCTGACCTGGCCGCTGCTCGTGCTGCCGCTGGGGTACGCCTGGGGGGTCGTGGCGATCGCCAAGCTGGTGGTGGCGGGCGTGGGCGCCTTCGCCCTCTCGCGCATGCTGCGCGTCCCGCGCGAGGGCGCGCTGCTGGCGGGCGCCGTGTACATGCTGTCCGCGCCGCTGATCGCGTGGCTGCAGTGGCCGCTCGGCTCCGCGTTCGCGGTGTTCCCCTGGCTGCTGCTGACCACGGCGCGGCTGCAGCGCGATCGCGGGCCGGGCGCGATCGCCGCGCTTGCGCTCGCGGCGGCGCTGACCATCCTCGCCGGGCACCCGGAAACCGCGCTGATGGCGGTCTCCGCCGCCGCGATCTACCTGATCACCGTGCTCGTGCTGGAGCGGCGCCCACCCGAAGCGCTGCGCACCGGCGGCGCGTGGCTCGCGGCCATGGTGCTGGGCACCGCCGCGGCCGGGGTGGCCGTGCTCCCGTTCGTCGAGGCCTTCTCCCCAAGCATCAGCAGAATCGCCGACTCGGCCTTCGGCGAGTCCCTGCACCTCCCGCTGTCCAACTCGCTGCACTACGTGCTGCCGGGGCTGTTCGGCGACGGCGAGCCGGTGCTCTACGAGGGCAGCTACTACCAGTCGATCGCGGCCTACTTCGGCCTGCCGGCGCTGGTGCTGGCGGGCGTCGCGCTGGTGCGCCTGCGGCGCAATCCGGAGGCGCTCGGGATCACGGCCATGGGCGGCGTGGCGCTGATGGCGGCCTACGGCGTGCCGCCGGTCAGCTGGTTCGTGGAGAACGTGCCCCCGTGGGCGGACAGCGTGGTGGCGGCGCGCGCGAACTTCATCCCCGCGCTGGCCGGCGCCGTGGGCGCCGGAGCGGGGCTCGGCGTGGTGATGCGCCACCCGATGGCCGTCCGGCGGGTCGCGCTGGTGCTCACGGGGACCGGGCTGACGATCCTGGCCGCGTTCGTCCTCGCGGATCAGTCCAGCCGCCTGCCCGCGCCCACGGACGTCAAGCGCGACGCGCTGCTGGCCGGACTGGGCTGGCTGGCCGCCGCCGGCTTGGTGCTCGTCGCGGCCGGGCGCCTGCGCCGGTCGCTGACGCTCCTGCTGGCGCTCGGGGTGGCGGTGCTGAGCCTCGTGCAGCTGCAGGGCCTGAACGTGACGCTGCCGCCGGAGCAGGCGTATCCCGGCGAGCCTCCGTCGGTGGCCGCGCTCACGCGGCAGCCGGGTTCCTTCCGGGTCGGGATGCTCAGAACCGGCGCGGCGATCAACGCCCTCGCGCCCAACACCGCCTCGCTGTACGGGCTCGAGACGCTCGAGGGCTACGACTTCCCGCTCTCGCAGCGCTGGTCGGACTTCCAGACGGCCGCGCTCGGGTTCGCCGGGCTCCGCGCGGAAAGCCGGAAGGCCGGCTCCATCCCGCCGCCCCCACGCCACGCCGCGATGCGCATGATGAACGTTCGCTACTACCTCGCCGCCCCTGACGATCAGCCGCCCCTGCCCGGCCTGGAGACGATCTACCGTGGCCAGGACGCGACCGTGTTCCGCGACCGCGGCGCGCTGCCGCGCGCCTACGTCGTGCCTCAGACGCGGCCCAGGTCCTACCCCGACGCCCTGATCGATCTGGCGCGGGGGGAGCTCGACCCGCGGCGGACGGCGCTCGTCCCCCAGGGGTCTCCGCCACCGGGCCGGCCGGCGTCAGGCGGATTTCGCGCGGCCCGCGTGGAGAACCCGTCGCCGGATCACGTGCGCGTCCGGCTGGCGCCGGGATCCGCGGGCTGGCTCGTGCTCGCGAACGCCTATCACCCGAACTGGAAGGCCGAAGTGGACGGGCGCGAGGTGGAGGTGCGCCCCACCAACGTCGCCGCGATGGGCGTGCCGGTCTCCGCGTCGGCCCGCACCGTGGACTTCCGCCTCGACCGCGGGACCTTCTGGGCCGGAGCCGCGCTGAGCGCCGTGGCGCTGGCGGCCATCGCCCTGCTCGCCGGCCTCGGGCTGCGCCGCCGTCAGGCGCGCCGCGCCTCGACGTAGACGGTGCCGCCCCGCCGCAGCGCCACCTCGACCGCCGAGCAGACGGCCGCCGGCACGAGCAGCAGCGTCCCCGCCAGCAGGGTGCGCGCCCGCTGCGACCCCGACATCGGCCGGCTCCGGGCCGGCGCGCGCCTGATCGCGTCGTACAGATCGGGATGACCCGGCAGCAGACCGACCAGCCCGTGCAGCCAGCCGAACACCACCTGCCCGCCGCGCGCGAAGCTCACCCGCTCGACCGCCAGCCCGACCTGCCGCACGCGCTCGCAGAGCGCCGCCGCGGTGATGTGCGTGAGGTGGCGCGGGAGGTCGAGCGCCAGCCAGCGGTCCCCGAACGCGCGCGCCTGCAGGCTCGCCGCGTTCGGCACTGCCACCACGAGCACGCCGCCCGGCACCAGCAGGCGCGCGGCCTCGCGCAGGGCGCCGGCGGGGTCCGGCAGGTGCTCGAGCGAGTGCCAGAACACGATCGCCGCCCATCCCTCTTCGAGATCGGCCAGCTCGGTGTCCACCACGTCCCGCCGGTCCGAGCTGCGCTCGATGCCGAGCGCCTCGCGGCCGCTCGCCCGCAGGGCGTCGAGCAGGACGCCGTCGCCCGAGCCCACGTCCAGCACCCGGCCGGGCGGGGCGATCTCCGCCAGCCTCTGCGCGAGCGTGGAGCGCGAACGCCGCAGGAGCGCGTCGCCCGGCCCGGAGAAGCGGCCCGCGCTCGGCCGGTACCAGTCCGCGTACGCCTGCTCCAGCTCCGCCTCGGTCGGCCACGGGTCGGTGGTGGCGACGCCGCAGGCCGGGCAGCGCGTGCGTCCCCGCATGCGATCGGCGCTCTCGCCGAAAGGTGTCCCGCACCACGCGCAGCGCCCGATCACGGCGGGCTAGGCTAGCGGGCCTCGTGGGGAGAACCGCCGCATGCTGAGCGTGGTCGTACCGGTGTTCAACGAGGAGGAGAACCTCGCGGAGCTGCACGGCCGGCTGCGGGACGCGCTCGCGGAGGCAGGCGAGCCCTGGGAGGTGCTCTACGTCGACGACGGATCGTCCGACGGCTCGGCGGCGATCGTCGAGCAACTGATTGCCGACGGCGAGCCGGCGGTGCTGCTGATGCTGTCGCGCAACTTCGGCATGGAGACGGCGATGTCCGCCGGGATCGACCACGCCGGCGGGGACTGGGTCGTCCTGCTGCACGCCGACCTCCAGGACCCGCCGGAGCTGATCCCCCAGATGGTCGCGCTGGCCAAGGACGGGGCCGACGTCGTCTACGCCAGGCGCATCGGCCGCGACGAGAGCCGGATCAAGCGGGCGCTCGCCACCGCCTTCTACAAGACGATGGAGCGCCTGGCGCGCGTGCCCTACCAGGGCCAGGCCGGCGACTTCCGGCTGATGTCACGGCGCGTGGTGGAGGCGATCAAGAGCATGCCCGAGCGCCGGCGCTTCCTGCGCGGCATGGTCGCCTGGGCCGGCTTCCGCCAGGTCCCGATCGAGTACCGGCGTGCGGGCCGCGCCCACGGTCGCGGCGCCTCCTACCCGGACCTGTTCCGGCTGGCAGTGGAGGCGCTCACGGCGTACTCGGACGTTCCGCTGTCGCTCGCCACCGTCGTCGGCACCGGCGTCGCGCTGCTGAGCGCGCTCGCGGCGGTCACGATCCTGGTGCTCGCGCTGGTCGGGGCGATCACGCTGTCCGCGACGGTGCTGGTGCTGCTGGCGCTGCTGTTCCTGGGCGGCGTGCAGCTGATCAGCATCGGCATCATCGGCCGCTACCTGGCGCGCGTCCACGAGGAGGCGCTGCACCGGCCGCTCTACCTGCTCGACCGGGTCGTGGGCGGGTCGAGCGAGGGCCCTCGGGCGGCCGAACCGGAGCCGCCCCGGGAAACCCGTTTGTAGGCTCGCGGGGTGACCACCGCAACCGCCGCGGCTCGCCGCGCCCCTGGGTCGCGCGTGCTCCGGCTGCAGCTGGCCGGGATCGCGCTCCTGGCGTACGGCATCGCCTTCCTGCAGCGCCCCGGCGAGACCGTGGTGGACACGCGCCTGGAGCTGTCGGCCGATCCCAGCGTCTTCCTCGACCGGGTCTTCCACATCTGGAGCGCCACGACCGACTTCGGGCACGTCCAGGGCGGCCAGTTCAACGGCTACCTGTTCCCGATGGCCCCCTGGTTCGCGCTCGGCGACCAGCTCGGGGTGCCGACCTGGATCGTTCAGCGCCTCTGGCTCGGCACGCTGCTGCTGCTCGCGGCGTGGGGTGCGGCGCGGCTGATGATCGCTCTGATGGGGCGCCCCAGCCTGGTCGCCTCGTCCGCAGCCGCGCTGGTGTTCGCGCTCAACCCCTACGTCGTGCTGTTCACCAGCCGCGGGACAGTGACGCTGCTGGCGCACGTCGCGCTGCCGTGGCTGATGCTGGCCGTGCACCGCGGGCTGCGCGAGCCGCGCGGGTGGCGCATGCCCGCCGCGATCGGCCTGATCCTCGCCTCGACGGGAGGCGGCGTGAACGCGGCGGTGATCGCCTTCGCGCTGCTCGGCCCGTTGGCGCTGGCGGCGTACGAGGTGCTCATGCACCGCATCCCCGCACGCGCCACGCTCACGTTCGGCTGGCGCGCGGCGCTGGCCGCGGCGGTGGGCTCGGCGTGGTGGGCGATCCCCGTGCTCTTGCAGGGCCGCTACGGCGTGGACATCCTGATCTACACCGAGCAGCCGACGGTGATCTGGGCCACCACGAGCTTCCCCGAGCTGCTGCGCATGCTCGGCTTCTGGGGCCTCTACACCGGCGTGGGCTTCGGCGGCCTGGAGCCGTTCATGGGCGTCGGGGCGAACTACCTGTTCAACCCCGTCGTGGTGATCGCCACCTTCCTCGTGCCTCTGTTCGCCGCGGCCACGTTCGCGCTCGTACGCCGTTGGACCTACGGGCCGTTCTTCGGGCTGCTGACGTTCGGCGCGCTGGTGGTCATGTTCGCCGGCTTCCCGCGCGACTCGCGCCTGCGCGCCGCGCTGCTCGACGTATACAACGGCTTCCCGGCGCTGCAGTTCCTGCGCACGACCTACAAGGGCATGCCGCTGCTCGCGCTCGCCGTCGCCTGTCTCTGCGGGGCCGGCGCGGCCGCGCTCGCCGACCGTGCCAGGGCCGGCCGGCTGCGCGTGCTCGGTCGCCGGATCCCGGCCGTGGCGCTGCTCGCCCTGGCGGCCGTGCCCGCGGTGGCCGCGGTCCCGCTGATCGAGGGGCGGGCGATCGACAGCGAGCAGGCCTACGGCGAGGTCCCCTCGTGGTGGACTGAGGGCACCGCCGACGCCAGCGCCGCCGGCGGGCGCACGATGGTGCTGCCCGGGGAGATGTTCGGCTGGTACGAGTGGGGCGGCACGATGGACCCGGTCGGACCACCGCTGCGGCGGGAGCCGGTCGCGATCAGGGAGATCGTGCCGTACGCGGACTCCCGCTCGGCCTTCCTGCAGATCGCCATCGACGACCTCGTGCAGCAGGACCGCCTGGTGCCCGACCAGCTCGGCCAGCTGCTGCGCCTGACCGGCGTGCACCAGGTGCTGGTCGCGCGCGACGGGCGCCTGAGGCGCAACGGCGCCGTCGCGGCAGTCGCGGCGGAGGCCGCCCTGTCGGAGCAGCGCGACCTCGACCCACTCCAGGACTACGGCCCGCGCAAGGTCCGCGAGGCCATGCCCGGGCGCGGATACGAGCCGGCCCGCCTCGCGCAGATCAGCCGGCGCGGCGCGCCCGGCGATGCGTTCGGCGTGCGGCTGGCCGTGGACCCGCCCACGATCCTCGACGGCGACGCCGAGGGCGTGACCGAGCTCGCCGCCCACCGGATGCTCGACGCGCGCCACCCGTTGCTGTTCGCCGGCGACGTGGGCGCGGGACAGCTGGCGCGCATGACCGCCGCGGGGGCGCCGATCGTGCTGAGTGACTCCGCCCGGCGGCGCCTGTTCGTGTCGCCGCGCACGCGCGGCAACCGCGGGCCGACCCTGACCGCGACCGACCCGCTCGACCGCGAGGCCGCCACCTTCAACCCGTTCCCCGCGCGGGGCACGGACGGGCAGACCGTTGCGGTCTACTCCGGGCTGCGGCGCCTCAGCACCCCCACCGCCGCCGGCTGGTCCAACTTCCCGCAGTACCGCGCCTATGCGGCGCTCGACGGCCGGCTCGACACGAGCTGGCGCGCCGACGAGAACGTCCGTCCCCAGCGCTGGTACATGGAGCTCGAGCTCGAGCGGCCGCGTCGCGTCGGCGCGATCGAGGTGGTGCCGCAGAACGATCGCCGCGGCCGCACCACGTCGATCTTCGTCTCCGTCAACGGCGGCGGCGAGCGACGCGTGGAGCTGGAGCCCGGGTCGAACCGGGTCGACCTGGGTGGCGCGGAGGTGCGCGTCCTGCGCCTGCGCGTGGACGACGTGGAGGGCAACGAGGACACGCGCGGGGCGGGCGGCATCACCGAGGTGCGCGTGCCGGGCCTGCGGGTGCGCGAGCACCTCCGACTCCCAACGGCGCTGTCGGCGTCCACGCGCGGCCTTGACCTCTCGCGCAGCCCGATCGAGGTCGTGATGGCCCGCGCCACGGCCGACTTCCCCTACCGCGCCGGCGCGGACGCCCTGGACCCCGAGGCCGACCACCCGCTCGCGATGCTCGACGCCGAGGACGGCCTCGAGCGCGCCTTCGACCTGCCCGCGGCGCGCAGATTCACCCTGAGCGGCTGGGGCAGCATCGCCGCGGACGCGCCCGACGAGGCCATCGACCGCCTCGCCGGCCTGCCCGCTGGGTGGCGCTACCGCTCCTCCAGCCGGTTCGAGGGCGTCCCGGGGCGGCGAGCGTCGTCGGCGTTCGACGGCGACCCGCGCACGGCGTGGGTGGGCGACGTGGAGCCGGGCGAGCCCGCGTGGCTGGAGTGGACGGCACCGGACCGGCGCGAGCTGACCGGGCTGGTGCTGCGACCCGGTCCGGCCGGCTACCGCTTCCCCACCCGCGTACGGGTGACCGCTCCCGGTGTGACGCCGTTCGAGCGGTCGGTCGGCGCGGACGGCCGGGTCGAGCTGCCGCGGCCGATCGCAGGCAGCGGGCTGCGGATCGAGGTGCTGGCGTCCCAGCCGCGCGGCGAGGGCGGCCTGCACGGCGTGCGCGCGGTCGCGGTGGGCGAGGTCGAGGCGCCCGGTGCCGACTTCGCCGCGCCCCGCCGCGACGGGCGCTTCACGACCGGATGCGACGCGCTCTCCGTGCGCGCCGCCGGCCGCGCCGCCGGCGCGGCCCTCGAGGGCACGATCGCCGAGCTCGACGCCGGGCGCGCCCTGAGGCTGCGCGGCTGCGCCGAGCTGGCGCTGCCCGCGGGACCGGTCCGCCTCAGCGCGACCGGGGACGAGCTCGCCAGGCCCGACCACCTGCGGCTGGCCGGCGCGGCGCCGCGCCCGGTCGCGCCGGAAGCCACCGCGCCCGGGCGCGTGGTCTCGGCGAGCCGCGGCGGCCCGCCCGGGGCCGTGGAGTCGGCGCGCCTGGCGCTGGACGCGCCCGGGTGGCTGGTGCTCGAGCAGACCTACTCACCGGGCTGGGAGGCCACCTGCCGCGACCGGGACGGCGGCGAGAGCGACCTCGGCGAGCCGACCCCGGTGGACGGCTACGCGAACGGCTGGCGGGTCAACCCGGACTGCACCCGCGTGGACTTCGCGTTCGCGCCGCAGCGGATCGCCGTGGCCGGCTACCTGCTGTCCGCGCTCGGCTGCCTGCTGATGCTCGCGTTCCTGGTGGTGACCGCGCTGCGCCGGCGCGGTGCCGCGACCCTCGCGGCCGAGCCGCCACCAGCGGCCGGCCCGGACGCGGACCCGATCCTGCGGACCGGTCCCGTACGCGCACTCGTCCTGGCCGCCGCCATCGGCGTGGTGGGCGGCGGGCTCTTCTCGCTGCGCGTGGGCGCGGTGCTGTTCGTGGCGTCGGCCGTCCTGGCGCTGGTTGGCGTGAACGTCCGGCGACTGGCCGCGCTCGGCGCGGCGGGCATCGCGGCGGTGGCGGTGCTCTACCTCGTCTCCCGTCCCGAGGACAAGGGGGGCTACAACTTCGACTTCGTGATCCTCCAGACCCGGCCGCACTACCTCGCGGTCGTGGCGGTCTGCTGCCTCGCGGCGGCGGCGCTGCTGGCGGCCCGGCGGGTACGAGCGGTCAGCGGACGGTGATCACGCTGGCGCAGCCGAAGGCGTGGCTGTCGACGGCCACCGGGCGCAAAGCCGTGGCGAGCTGCGGCCTCGCGCCACATGGCAACAGCACGTACCGCGCCCCGGACCCCATGACGATGGCCCGGGTGCGCGCGGCGGACGCATCGACACGCACGGCGAGCTGTGCGTCCTGTGCGCGGGCGACGTAGTCAGGCGTCCACGTGTAGTGCGCCACCCAGACGCGATGGCCGCTCAACGCGGGCACAGCCAGGCCCAGTCCCGCGGTGGTGAACACACCACCGGGCGGAGCCGACTCGAGCCAGCGCATTGCCGCCCGCTCGCCGTCGCGCACCGCCACCGGCGGCCGGTCCGCGCCCAGCCGGTCGCGGAAGGCTCTCCCGAACTCCGCCAGCCCAGGGACGGTGAACAGCAACACGAACAGGGCGCAGCCGGCGACCGCGAGCCGGACCGCCCGCGGCCGCCCCGACCGGCGTGCACGCTCGATCGCTCGCATCCCGGCCCTGGTCGCCAGCATGGCCAGCGGGATCATGATGCTCTGGAGGGCGTGCCGGACCGGCTCGCCCGGCAAGTAGAGCAGCAGGAGCGTGGCGAGCGGCCAAACCCGGAGGACGACCTCCTGCACGTCAAGCCGCGCGGTCCGGATGCCCGGCAGCGCCGCGAGCACCATCCCGGCGAGGACCGTGACGACGACCCATACCGGCGCCCGCGGAACGTCGAGTGCGACCTGGTGGGCCCGCTCCCAGTGCAGCTCCGTCTGCGCGAGTCCCCAGTAGAAGGCGAGCGCCGCAGCGATGGTGCCCGCCGGAGCGAGCAGCCAGACGACGTCCCGGCGGCGGCGCCAGATCGCCACCCCGGCGAGCACCAGCAGGGCCACCTGCCCCTCCCACGGATGGAGCCAGGTCATCGCCAGGGCGCAGAGCGAAGCCCACGCCGCGTACCACACGACGCCGCGGCCCGGCGCCCGGCGGTCGGGATCGAGCAGCCGCTCGACCGCGAGGAAAAGGATCGGCATCAGCGCGATCGAGATCACCGAGGGTGCGTAGCCCCAGAGCAGCAGCCCAGACGAGGTCTCCGAGGCCTGGTTGACCACGGCAAGCCAGTCGAGCGGAGCGCCGTCGTGGTCGATCAGCAGCGACGCCGGCGTGACCGTGAAGACGGCGAGGACCACCGCGGCGGCCTGCCGGAGGGGCCCGCGGCCGAGCACCCGGCCGGCGTAGGCCCAGCACGCACCGAACAGCAGCACCACGGCCACCGGCTTCCAGATCAGGTAGGCGACCGGGACGCTCAGCCCGGCGCGCACCATCACACCGGACAGGAAGAACATCGGGTGCGGGAAGACGTGGGCCGCGGGCGCCAGCTCGAACGGGTTCCCGATCAGCCAGTGCTGGCTGGCGTCGCGGATCCAGCCCATGTACTGGAACTGATCCAGCGGGGTCGCCGAGTCGATCCCGGTGAACGTCCCTCCGAAGCTGCGCGCCTTCAGCCACACGATCAGGACCGGGGCGAACGCCCAGAGCGCGATCGCGAGCAGCACAGCCCCTCCGAGCAGCAGCGAGCCCCTGTCGCCCCGTGACTGCACGGCGGCTACGTCTTGATGACGCGTATCACGCAGTTCCAGGTGAGCAGCTCGCGCAGGAGCGGGACGCGGCAGATGAACGCGAGCCGCGGCCAGTAGCGCGGCTCCACGCGCTCGACGCGCAACCCGGGGCGCTCCTCCACCAGCCGCATCGTGGGTCCCACGTGCACCGCCCAGAGCCCCGCGCCGTAGGGGTTCTTGCGGGGCGGGCCGTTGCGGCGCTCGTACAGTCGCGGCCCCCACTTCGGGCCCAGGTACTGGTAGGGGGTCATGTCGTGACCGCCCCATGGCGAGTACCAGTTGGTCCAGGAGATGTAGCCCCAGCCGCCCGGGCGCAGCACCCGCTCGATCTCGCGGATGACCGCCTCGGTGTTCGGCGAGTGCTCGAGCAGGTTGGAGCAGAAGGCGCCGTCGATGCTGGCGTCCTCGAGCGGCAGGTCGCCGGCGTCGGCCACTAGCGCCCCGGCGGGCGCCGCCCCGACCATCGTCATCTCCTGCTCGTCGTTGTCGACCGGGATGACCGTCGCGCCGGTGGCACGCAGGGCCTCGGTGTAGAAGCCCGGCCCGCAGCCCAGGTCGACGATCGTCTGCCCGGCGAAGGGGCCGTAGCGGCGCTCGAGGTCGTCGGCCGCCTCCGCCGCCAGCAGGCGGTAGAACGGGGCCGGATCCTCCTTCTCGGCGCGAAACAGCCGCCAGAGCGTGCGCACCCGCTCCACGCCGCGCGGCCGCTCGACCGCGTGCGGAGCCCCGGTTGACGTGCTCACGCCGGGCCTGGGCGAACCGCGGGCGGGTGCGGTGCGGCGGAGCGCACGGACATGCCGAGCAGCACCGGGGCCAGCACGAGCTGGAGGACGACCACCACGCCGGCCACGGCCACGAGGCCGGATCCCACGGCCAGCAGCATCCCCAGCTCGGCCACGGCGGCGACCGCGAGCAGCGCGACGAACCCGGTGCGCCCGAGGGCCAGCAGGTACTGCACGCCGAGGTAGGCGCACGCGAGCAGCGACATCGCCAGCGCCAGCAGCGGCAGCGCCCCCGCCGCCTCGGTGAAGTCCTCGCCGAACACGAGCCGCAGGACCGGCTCCGCCGCGACCGTGTAGACCACGACCATCGGCACGGCCACCACGCTGATCAGCGCCAGCGTGCGCCACAGCACCGGCCGGGCGTCTAGGCCCGCCTTGGTGCGGCGCACGGCCTCCGGGAGCAGGTACAGGCCCAGGCCGATCGCCACCCAGATGACCGCCTTGGCCGCGACCGACGCCGCCGCGTACGAGCCGGCGGCGTCGTCCGACGCGTCGTGCTTGACGTAGACGATGTCGATGTTCTGGAGCGCCGCGATCAGCGAGAAGGCCAGGACGGGCGCCCAGGCGCTGCCCAGCAGGTCGCGGAACCGGAGCGGCACCGACGTCACCTGGAAGCCGCCCAACGACCGCACCAGCGGCGGCACCAGCGCGAGCGACACCACGACGATCGAGGCGGTGGTCCCCAGCAGGGCGCCCGTCACTCCCAGCCCGATCGCGTAGAGCCCGATGCCCAGCGCGAGACGGGCGAACGCCTCCCCCACGATGGAGAGCCCGACCGACATGTAGTGCCCCAGCCCCTGCAGCGTGCCGCGCTGGACGCACAGCGCCAGCCACAGCATCCCGCTCGGCGCGAGCGCCGCGGCGGCCCACGTGTTGTCCACGCCGACCGCGGCCGCGATCGGCTCGCGCAGCAGCACCGAGGCGACCGTCACGGCGACGGTGGCGATCAGCAGTCGCTCCAGCCAGCGCCAGACCCCCGACGCGGGGTTCTCCCCACCGTCGGCGGCGCGTGCGCTCACCTCGCGCGCGACCGTGGCCTGCAGCGCCGAGCCCGGCACCACCAGGATCGTGAAGGCGGCCAGCAGTGCGCCGAGCGAGCCGTACCCGCCGTCGCCGAGCAGACGCGCGAACACCACCGTGAAGATGAGCGCGAGGAAGTTGTTCATCATCAGCGCGGCGGCGAGCCCGCCGGCGCGCCCGGTGTCCGAGCCGCCGAGGCGCTTGCGCAGCGAGGACACGTGGTCGGGCTCCGCGGCCACGTCCTCCAGCACGTCCAGCGTCTCGCGCGCCGTGCGATCCCACGTGAAGGTCTGGGCGCGCGCGTGCGCCGCGCTGCCGAGCCGCTCGCACAGCTCGCGGTTGCCGGCCAGCTTGCTCACCTGCTCGCTCAACTCCTCGGGCGAGTCGACCAGCACACCGGTGTTGCCGTCGTCGATCGACTCCGGCAGCCCGCCGACCGCCATCGCGACGCTCGGGGTCGCGCAGGCGGCGGCCTCCATCACGGTCAGGCACCAGCCCTCGGCCGACGAGGCGGTGAGGTTGATCCACGAGCTCTGCAGCAGCTCGACCTTGCGCTCCTCCGAGACGTGCCCGTTCATCCGCACCCGGTCCTGCAGCCCGCGCTCGGCGATCGCCGCCTCCAGCTCGGGCCGGTGGTCCCCGTCGCCGGCGATCTCCAGGATGGCGTCGGGCGTGGCCGCCAGGGCGTCGAGCAGGTACTCGGTGCGCTTGTAGCGCTTGAGCCGCCCGAGATAGAGCAGCGACGGGTACGGCGTGCGCTTCGACGGGTCGGGCTGGAAGCGCTCGAGATCCACGCCGATGTACCCGACCGCGATCTGCTCGCGCGGGATGCCGTGGGCGGCGATGTCGACCGCGGAGGCGTTCGAGATCGTGAGGAAGCGGACACCCCGGTACAGGAAGCGCAGCGGTGCGGTCTCCAGCACCCAGGCGGCGAGCCGCCCGGGCGCGCCCATCTCGGCCACGTAGTGGTCGCGGTGCACGTGGTGCACGAGCGCGAGCCGCGGGGTGCGCATCCACAGCGGCGAGAGGAACGTGATGCCGTTGATGACCTCCAGCACCATGTCCGCCTCGGGCAGCTTCTTGCGCAGGCCGCGCCAGATCACCCTCGGAAAGACGGTGGAGCGGCCGCCCACGCGCAGGATGGTGAGGTTGCCGTGGCGCTCCTCGGCTTCAGCGCCCTTGTACGAACACGCCACGACCGTGACCCGGTGGCCCCACTCCAGCCACCGATCGACCTGGCCGAGCAGGTTCGTGCCTGTACCCCCGCCCTGCGGGTGCGTCCAGTCCCGGTCCGAAAGGACGAGAATGTGGAGCTGCCCGTGCAAGACAGATGAGGGTATATCGGCTCCAGCCGAATTACGACCCCCTACCGCGGGGGCACCGGCGGCAGCGTTCGACGCACGCGCGGATTGAGCTCCACGGCGTGGCGGCGGGCGACGTTGGCGCGAGACGGATCGCTCACGGCCGTGAGGCCGTACAGCGAGCGCCACGCCTCGAAGCTCTCGGGCTGCAACCGCACCAGGCGCTCGGCCACCGGCACCGCCTGTGCGGTGCGGCCGGCGAGGATCAGCAGCCCGATCTCCGCGTACAGGGCGCGGTCGTCGGTGTTGAAGCGCCGCGCGCTCTCGAGCCGATCGCGGGCGTCGGCCAGCTCCGCCTCGGAATATGGGCGCAATTGCACGGCGATGCCGAACTCCGTGACGCGCTCCAGCTGCTTGTTCGCCGTTAGGCTCGCCACGAGCCAGGCGCCCGCGACGACGGCCGCCGTGGCCAGGAGGATGCGCTGGACGATGAGGGAACGGGCCATCTAGTTGACTCTGCGACGAGCCATGCGCGAGATCGCGCGCGCCGCGGGCGCGACCATACTGATCGCCGGCCCCACGGTGCTCGCTTTTCGGTCGGGCGGGTACTTCGACGAGCCGCGCCTGATTGCCGGCATCGTGGCGTGGGCGCTCGTGCTGCTCGCGGCCGTGGTCACGGGGCGGCCGCTGCCGCGCTCCACGCCGGGGCGGATCGCGCTCGGCGCGCTCGCGCTGCTGACCGTCTGGACGTTGCTCTCGATCAGCTGGGCGCCGATCGCGGGGAGGGCAGAGAACGACGCCCAGCGGCTGCTGGTGTACCTCGGCGTCTTCGCGGCCGCGCTTGCGCTGCTCGACCAGCCCTGGGTGCGGCGCTGGCTCGAGCCGCTGCTGACCGCCGGGGCGCTCGTGGTCACCCTCTACGGCCTGAGCGAGCGGCTGTTCCCCGGCGTGATCGAGCTCCGGCGCAGCCTCACGGCCGAGGGGCGCCTGGAGATGCCGCTCACCTACTGGAACGCCGAGGGAGCCGTTGCGGCGATCGGGCTGGTCCTCGCCATCCGACTGGCGGGCGACCCGCTGCGCCCGCGCGCCCTGCGCGGCTGTGCCGCCGCCGGCGGCGTCGTGCTGGGCCTCGGCGCCTACCTGACCTTCTCGCGCGGCGCGCTCGCCGCGCTCACGGTCGGCGTGCTCGTGTTGCTGGCCTTCGCGCCGGCCGGTCTCGAGCAGCTGCGGGCACTCGGCGCGGTGGTCGGGCCGAGCTTCGTCGCGGCCGCGACGACCGGCCTGCTGCCGACGGTCCGATCGCTGGGACACCGCGCCCAGGGCGACGCCGGCGAGGGGATCGTGATGCTGGTGGTGCTGGTGCTGATGGCGGCGCTCGCGGCCGGGCTCGTCCTCGCCCGCGGCCGCGGCACGCCCGCTGCGCGTTCGCGCCCGCTGCCGATGGCCCGGAGCAAGCTCGTAGGCGGCATCGCCGCGGTGGCGGTGCTCGGCGCCGTGATCGCGATCGCCGTGTTCGAGGGCCAGCCGGCGACCCAGTCGCCGGAGCGCGACACCGGCCCGGCGCGGTTTGGCTCGATCGACACCAACCGCTACGACTACTGGGACGCGGCCATAGGCATGTTCGCCGACGAGCCGGTGACCGGCGTCGGATCGGGCGGGTTCAAGGTGGAGTGGCGCAAGCGCTCGGACCGTCTCGACCCCGCCGTGGACGCCCACTCGCTGTACCTCGAGACGCCGGCCGAGCTGGGACTGGTCGGGCTGGTGCTGCTGGTGGCGTTCCTGTGCGGCGTGACCGCCTGCGGCATGCGGCTCCTGCGCCGCGACCCCGCGGTTGCGGTCGGGCCCCTCGCCGTGTGCGCGGCCTGGGCGCTGCACGCCGGATTGGACTGGGACTGGGAGATGCCGGCGGTGACGCTGCCGCCGCTGCTGCTGGCCGCGGCGCTGGTGGCCTGGAGCGAGACCGAGACGCCGGCGCGGGCCGCCACGACGGGTCTGGCGGACCCCGCCGGGCACGACGGCCAGCCCAGCGAGAACGTGCGCGAGCCCGTGAGCGATCTGCTACGAATGCTGCTCCGATGGCCGGATGCGCTTCCCCGATTCAGGTCTCGCGTCCGCTCGGGCGACGTGTGTGAGCATCTCCCACGCTGATTTGACCCCGAAGAGCGCCGACGCGGGCGACGACGGCGCGGTGGCCCGGCGCGAGGCGCCCGTCGTGATCGACGCGCGCGCCGCGGCGCGGCGGGAGATCGGCGGCGTGGAGCGCGTGACCAAGGAGATGGCGGCCCGCCTGCCCCAGCTGCGGCCCGACCGCTACGCCGTGCTGATGCCGCCCGGCGCGTTCGCCTACCGCGCCGGTCATCTGTGGGAGCAGGCCCTGCTGCCCGTGGCCGTACGCCGCGCGCGGGTGCTCTACTGCCCCGCAAACCTCGCCCCAGCGGCCTCGCTGCGGACCGTCGTCGTGATCCACGACCTGGCCGCGCTGCACCACCCGGAGTGGTACTCGCCGCCGTACGCGTCCTATCAACGCTGGATCCTCCCCCTGCTGGCCCGGCGCGCGCGGCGCGTGATCGCCCCGTCGGAGTTCTCGCGCGACGAGCTGGCCGCGGGGCTCGAGATCGATCGCGAGCGCATCTCGGTCGTGCCGAACGGCGTGGACCCGGTCTTCTCGCCCACTACGGACGCCGAACCCGTGCGCCACGCCTACGGACTCGAGCGTCCCTACGTGCTGGTGGTCGGCACCCGGATCGCGCGCAAGAACGTCGCGGCGCTGGCCGCCGCCGGCGAGAAGCTGCGCGAGCTCGGCATCGACCTGGTGTCGGCCGGCTCCGGGCGCACCTACATGCGCGCCGGCGAGGCACCGCCGATGCGAACGCTCGGGTACGTCTCGGAGGAGCACCTCCCAGGCCTGTACGCCGGGGCGCTGGCCCTGGCGATGCCGTCGCTCTACGAGGGGTTCGGCCTGCCCGTGCTCGAGGCGATGGCGAGCGGCACCCCGGTCGTGGCCGCCAATCGCACCGCGCTGCCGGAGACGTGCGGGGACGCCGCGCTGCTGATCGACCCGACCGACCACGCCGCGCTGGCGGACGCGCTCACCCTGGCGGCCACAGACGACGGCGTGCGGGAGCGGCTGATCGGGGCGGGCCTGCAGCGGGCGGCCCACTTCACCTGGGACCGCAGCGCGCGGCTCACCGACGCCGTGATCGGCGAGGTCCTCGAGCGCGACGAGCCGATCACCGTGCCCAGGGCGGGCGCCGCCAACGGATCCTCAAAGGCGACCGGCGTCGCCGTGTCGACGGTGATCGTCAACCATGAGCGGCGCGACCTGCTGCGCCGCTGCCTGCAATCGCTCGACCGTGCGCTGGAAGGCGTGGACGCCGAGACCGAGGTGATCGTCGTGGACAACGGGTCCGGCGACGGCTCGGTGGACCTCGTGCGCGAGGAGTTCCCGGACGTGCGAGTAGTGGCGCTAGAGCGCAACGAGGGCTTCGCAGGGGGCATCTCGCGCGGCATCGGCGCCGCGCGCGGCGAGTGGATCGCCGTGTTCAACAACGACACGACGGTGGAGCCCGACGCCGTGGCTCTAATGCTCGAGGCGGGCCGCTCCCACCCGCGGGTGGGCTCCGTGAGCGCGCAGATGCGCTTCGCCGACCGGCGCGGCGTGCTCAACTCGGCCGGGCTGGAGCTCGATCGCCTCGGGGTGGCGGCCGACCGGCTGGTCGGCACGCAGGTGAGCGAGATCAGCGAGACCGAGCCGTACGAGGTGTTCGGCGCCACCGGCGGCGCCGCGCTGTTCCGGCGGCAGATGCTGCACGAGGTGGGCGGCTTCGACCAGAGCTTCTTCGCGTTCTTCGAGGACGCCGACCTCGCCTGGCGAGCCCAGGCGCACGACTGGCGCGCCCTTTACACACCGGGCGCGGTGGTCTACCACCACCACTCCGCCACCGCCCAGCACGGCTCTCCGGCCAAGCTCTACCTCGTCGGGCGCAACCGGGTGCGCACGCTCGCCAAGAACGCCGGCATCGGGATGCTGTTGATCAACGGCCCCTGGATGCTGGCTTACGACTCCGCGTACGTCATGTATGCGTGTGCGAGCGGCAGGACGCTCGCACCCATCCGCGGACGCGTGCAGGGACTGCGGGAGTGGCGGACCTACCGCCGCAGCGGGGCGCCGCACCGCCGTCCGCTGCGGCTGCGGCGCCCGCTCGGGTTCCGCCGGGCGCTGCGGCGGCACCGGGGATACACCGACAAGCCGGACTAGCGGAGCGAGTCCCCGAGCCAGGGGTTCAGGTGCTGCACCTTGCTCTTGGCGTCGTTGGCGAGCGCCGTGTTGGGCGCCACCAGGTACAGCAGGGTCCATGCCTGCACGTTCTCGGGCTCTTTCGCCACCGCGCGACGAGCAAGGGGGTAGGCCTCGTCCCGGCGGCCGGCGTAGAACAGCAGCAGCCCCTCGTCCAGCAGCGGAGACAGGTCGGGATTGCGCGTATCGGCACGGCGTAGGAGCTTCCGGGCCGCGTCGATCTTGCTCGCCCCGACACGGCCGTGCCGAGCGCCGTCGATCGTGGGGGCCGCGTCCGCCTGGAGATCCACCGCGCGCAGGCTGAAAGCCAGCCATGCCAACACCACGACTGCCGACGCGACGAGCGCGGCGCGAATCAGGTTCACACCCACTGGCTCCGAGTCTAGGCAGCCTGCTCTACTGTGGCGCCGATGCGGAGGTGGCTCCTCGCCGTCGGCGCCACGGTCGTGATCTGCGGCCCGACCGCGATGGCTTTTTTCTCGGGTGGGTTCTTCGATCGGCCCCGACTGATCGCCGCGCTGGCGGTCTGGGTGCTGGTCGTTGTGGTGGGTCTCACCGCCGTCGTCCCGGTGCCGCGCTCCACCCCCAGCCGCGTCGCACTCGCGGCTCTGTTGCTGCTCTGCGCCTGGACCGCCGCGTCGGTCGCGTGGGCGCCAATCGGCGGACGCGCCCAGGACGACCTCCAGCGCCTGCTGCTCTACCTCGGCTTCTTCTTCTGCGCGCTGGCACTGCTGCGCGGCCCGGGGCCGCGGCGCTGGCTCGAGCCGGTGATGGTGCTGGGGGCGCTGGTGGCGGTGGGGTTCGCGCTCTCAGAGCGGCTACTCCCGGGCCTCGGGGACCTCGATCGCAGCCTGTCCGCCACGGGCCGCCTCGAGCAGCCGCTGTCGTACTGGAACGCCCTCGGGCTGTTCGCTGCCATGGGGCTGCTGCTGGCGATCCGGATCGCCGGCGACCCCGGGCGCGTGCGCGGCCTGCGCGCCGCCGCGGCCGCCGCCGGCGTGCCGCTCGGGCTCGGCGTCTATCTGACGTTTGCGCGTGGCGCTCTAGCGGCCGTGGCAGTCGGCGTCGTCGTCCTGCTCGCGCTGGCCCCCGCCGCCCGGGCGCAGTTGCGCAGCATCGTCGCCGTCCTCACCGCATCCGCGGCGGCGGCCTTCTTCGCCACCCGCTTCTCGGGCGTCAAGGAGCTCGACCTCCGCGAACAGGCAGATGCCGGCGACGGCGCTCTGATGCTGGTCATCCTGGTGCTGCTCGCGCTCGTCGCCGCCGCGATCGTCGCCTACCGGCCCCGGCGCCGGATCCCCCTGCCGAGCCTCCCGTTCTCCCGTCCCGCGGCCGTTCTCACGGTGGCGGGCGTGCTGTTCCTGGCCGGGGTCGTGGTCATCGCGGTCTTCGAGGGGACCCCGGAGGGCACCTCGCCGGCGCGGGGGGCCGACCCGGCGAGGCTGGGGTCGATCGACACCAACCGCTACCGCTACTGGGACGTCGCGCTCGAGACCTGGGCCGACCATCCCGTGATCGGGATCGGGTCCGGCGGCTTCATCGCCGAATGGCTCCAGGAGCGCGACCGCCTCGACACTTCTGGAGACGCTCATTCGCTGTACCTCGAGACGCTGGCCGAGCTCGGGGTGGTCGGCTTTGCGCTGCTGCTGGCGTTCATCGCGGCGGTGGTCGTTGCGGTCGTGCGTCTCCACCGGCAGGCTCCGGCGGTCGGGGCCGGCCCCGCCGCGGTGCTGGCGGCCTTCGCGGTGCACGCCGGCCTGGACTGGGACTGGGAGATGCCCGCACTGACCTTGACCGCGCTGCTCGCGGCCGCGGCGACGCTCACGTGGAGCGAGGAGGCCTCGCTCCACCCCCAAGATGCAGGCCGTGCGGTCCCGGTCGACACTCAGCGCCGCGACCCGCTGACGTTCGCCTGACGTGGCGCCGGGCCTGAGCCGATCTGCTACCAATCTCCGAATGTTCACGACACTGCGAGGGTTGATCCTCGTACTCGCCGTGGCCCTGGTGGTCGCCCCGTCGGCGCTGGCGCAGAGCGCCGGTGACGACCAGTACGTCGACCCGCTCCAGCAGGAGGCTGGCGGGGGCGGAGGCGGGGGCAACGACCAGAACGACACGAGTGGGAGCCAGGACGAGCCCACTCAGTCCGAGCCGGACTCGACCACCGACCTCGCCACCGACGACACCGCGGTCGCCGGCCAGGAGACGGCGTCCGAGGACGACGGCTCCGCGCTGCCCCACACCGGGCTGCCGCTGGCGGGGCTGGTTCTGAGCGGGGCTCTGCTGCTCGCAGGCGGCACCGCGCTCAGGCGACGTGCCTGACGGGCACGTCGGCAGCGAGCAAACGCCTCTCGCGACAGGCCTCGACGCCGACCAGCCCTTCGGCATGCGGTCGGCGATCGTGCACGACTGGTTTCAGGGCTTCCACGGCGCCGAGCGCACCGTGGACGCGATGCTGGACCTGTTCGACCGCGACCCCGACATCCTGACCTTCCAGGCCGCGCGCGAGCTGCTGCCCGACCGCCTCGCCGCCGCGATCGTGCGCGAGTCCCGTCTCAGCAAGCTCCCGGGCGTGCGCCAGCGCGGCCACGATCCCGGGCGCTGGCGCTGGCTGCTGCCGTACATGCCGCGCTACTTCGAGCACCTCGACATGCGCGGCTACGAGTTGGTGGTGAGCTCGTCGCACGCCTGCGCGGCCGGGGTGCGCACGGCGCCCGAGGCCCTGCACGTCTGCTACTGCCACACGCCGATGCGCTACGTCTGGATGGCCGACACCGAACGCGACCGGGTGAGCGGCATCAAGGGCGCAGCGCTGCGAGCGTTTCGCGGTCGGCTGCGCCGCTTCGAGCGGCGCGCGTCCGAGCGACCGGACGTCTACGTGGCCAACTCCACGGCCGTGGCGGACCGCATCGCGCGCTTCTACGGGCGCGAGGCGACCGTGGTGCCGCCGCCGGTGGCCGTGACCGACTTCCCGCGCGACGTCGAGCGCGATCGGACCCACTTCCTCTGGGTGCACCGGCTGGTCGCGTACAAGCGCCCGTTGGAGGTGATCGAGGCGTTCCGCGAGCTTGGGGACCTACGGCTCACGATGGTCGGGGTGGGGCCGCTCGAGGCACAGCTGCGCGACACGCTGCCGCCCAACGTCGAGCTGCTCGGCTGGACGCCGCGCGACGAGCTGACGCGCCTGTTCGCCGGCGCCGGCGGGTTCATCCACGTCGGCGAGGAGGACTTCGGGATCTCGATGGTCGAGGCGCTCGCCGCCGGCGCGCCGGTCGTGGCCGCAGACCGCGGTGGCGCGCGCGACATCGTCCGTCCCGGCCGCGACGGAATGCTGGTGCCGAACGCCGCCGATCCCGCTCAGATCCGCCGCGCGGTGCGCGAGGTCGTGGCCCGCGACTGGGACGCGGACGAGCTGCGACTCAGGGCGGACCATTTCTCCGAGCAGCGTTTCCGGGAGCGCCTGGGCGAGCTCATGCGCGCGAACGGCGCGCGCTAGCCCTTCCGGGCGGCCAGCCACACGTGGTAGCTGGGGGCGAACGCGACGTTCGCGGCCACCAACCGGATCGCCTCCCACCCGAACTGGCGCAACCGGTCGCTGTACGGGCGCGTCGGCTCGAAGAAGCGCCTGGTGTCCGGCATGCCCGCCGCAGCGCACCAGCGGCGCAGCTTGCGCACGCTGATGCCGTTCTCGATCCAGCCCTTGTCCCTGGAGACGCCGCGAGCGTCGGGCGACAGCAAATGCAGCAGGGACGGCTCTCCGAACAGCGCGACGCCGCCAGGCTCGAGGTGGCGCCCGACGCGCCCTACGACGGCGGCGGGGTCGTCGACGTGGTGCAGGGCGTCGAACATGAGCACCGCGTCGAACCGCTCGCCGAGGTCGAGCGAGTCCATGTCGGCGGTACGGAACTCGGCGTCGCTGTTCCAGCGCTGCGCGTGGAGGCGGCCGATCTCCACGTTCGCGGGCGCGATGTCCACGCCGGTCGCCCGGTAGCCCGCTTCCGCGAACAGCAGCGTCGACCAGCCGGTCCCAGACCCGATGTCGAGCACATGCGCACCCGGCGCGACGCCGAGCTCGCGGAACGCATGGTGGATCGTCGCCCACTTCAGCCACCAGACGGCGGGCCACTGGATGCCGAACGGCTTGACGCGCTCGGAGCTGCCCTCGCGCGTCAGGGCCGCCAGCGACTTCTGGGCGTTTTCGATCTCGCCGAGCTTGTTCGCCTCGAGGCCCGTTTCGCTCATCGGCCCGCAAGCCTAGAGCCGGCGGCCGCGTCCAGCGTCAGGTCCACCGCACGTCGCGCGCTGGCACGCAGGGCGGGCAGCCGTGCTCCGATCTCGTCCCGCAGCGCGTCGGCATCGGCGAGCGCCGCGCCCAGGATGGAGGCGAGGCGGGCGGATTCGAGCCCGGACGTCGGGAGCACCCAGCGCTCCATCCCAAGCCGTGCCAGCACGCCGTCCGTCTTCGGGAGGTACGCGAGCGCCACGATGGGCGTGCCGGCGCACAGAGCCAGGATCCCGGAGTGGAGCCGGGACGCCACGACGAGGTCAAGGCGGCCGTAGAAGGCGGACACCTGCTCGTCGGTCGCGTCGCCGAGGTCGACGAAGCGCGCCTGTAGGCCGGCCTCGAGCAGGGCGGCGGACAGCCGCTGCCCCTCCTTCACGTCGTCGTCGCCGGCGTGGGCCGAAACCTGGGAGATCACGGCGATCGGCCGGGGCGCCGCGCCGAACGCTGCCACCAAACCGTCGCGCAGCGCGTCGGCGTAGCGCCGCTGGCCCGCCGCGTCCACCCCCGGCAGGGCGCTCATGACCGTGACGCCCACTGTTCCGCGCGGCACCTCCGGCGCGCCGGGGGGCGCCGCACCGGGCTCGACCGCGAAGGCGACGTCGTCGCAAAGCTCCGCGTTGACGCCCATCGACCTGCAGACCGACACCGACAGCTCCTCCCGGGCGATCACGAGCCGAGCGCGGAGCAGCTCGCGCGCCACGATCGACCTCCAGGCGGACGACCGGAACGGGCCGATCGACTGGCTGAACATGACCATGGGCACGCCCACACTGCGCGCCGCACGCAGCGGGAGCAGGCGCCGCAGGGTGTTCAGGCGAGCCGTGCGGCTGCCGTCGTCGTAGAGGTAGCCGCCGCCGGCCGACACGCAGACGTCGGCCCACCGGAAGGGCCCGAGCGAGCGGGGGTGGATCAGGTCGCGGCCCATGCGGCCGAGGATGGTCAGCTTCGACGGACCGCCGTCGGCCGCCGGCCAGATCGGTGCGAGCGGCTCGAGGCGCTGCACGGCGTAGCGGTCGCCGTCGCGGGGGTCGTCCGACATCACCTTCACCTCGCAGCCACGCTCTCCGAACAGCCGCACCATCTGGGTGACGATCATCCCGTCGCCGCGATTGCGAGCGGAGTAGGCATTGACGATCAGGACGTTCATGGGGCCGGAGACCGGCGGCGCACGGCGATCAGGGCGGCGAGGATGGCCAGCGCCATCACGCCCAGCGCGATCAGGTACGCGGTCGCTGCGCCCCCATCGTCGTGCTCCGGCACGAGCGCAAGCGAGAGGCCGAGCGCGAGCAGGGCCGAAACGCCTGCGATCACGACGAGGCGCCGCTCGCGTCCCACGGCAACCAACGCGTACCACCCGATCCCGATCACGGCGTACGCCGGCGTACCTGCCATCAGCACCTTCGTCGGAACGGCCGCATCCGAGAAGTCGGAGCCGAAGGCCGCCGTCACGAGCTGGGACGCGAAAGCAACGCACAGCGCACCGACAACGGCGCCCAGCGCCGCGGCGGCGCCGAGCGTGCGGCCGAGAAAGGCCCAGGCTCGCTCACGCTCGCTCTCGAACAGCAGCGTAACGCTCGGCAGCAGCGCAAATCCGGCGGTGGTGGCCAGCACCAGCACCGCGTCTGCCAGCCGTTGCGCGGCGGTGAACCAGGCCAGGTCCTCCGTCGAACCCGAGTTGCCGAGCACGAACGTGGGGATGCGAGTGACGAGCGCCAGCGCGGTCGAGGCGAGCCCCAGCTGGATCCCGATCCGCAGCAGCCGCCGCCACAGGTCGGGCCTGTGCCGTCGGGGCGCACCGACGTCGGCGCGGAGGCCGGCCAGCGCCGCCACCAGCGAGACCACCTCCTTGGCGAGCAGGATCGCCAGCACCGCTACGAGCCCGGCATCGAGCGCCAATGCGGTTGCCGCGCCGGCCACGAAGACCACGGCCCCGGCCGCCTGCAGCCCCGCCTCGTACAGCACCCGACCGACCCCGCGCAGGGTCGTCGACGCGAAGTTGAACAGCGTGTTGACGACGACGAAGCCGCACGTCAGGGCCAGCGCCGTCCCGGCCGACCCGGGCGCCGAGTCCAGCGACCCGAAGCCGAGCACGACGATGCCGCCTGCCACGGCCGCGATCCCGATCACAGGCGCACCCGACCAGAAGGCGTCGGCGGCCGAGCGGCGGCCCGCGGAGATCTCGCGACTGGCCGCCAGCGCCACGCCGGTGTCCGCGAGCATGCTGAACGTCACGGCCAGGACCAGCAGGTAGGAATAGCCGGCGAAGTCCTCCACCGACAGCAGGCGTGCGGCGACCACGAGGAACCCGAGCTGGGCCAGCTTGATCAGCATGCGGGAGCCGACCGTCGCCGCCGACACAGCAGGATCCGCCGATCCGTGCGGCTGATCTGCTCGAGCTTCCCCGAGCCGGCCGGGGACTCGGCGGTCACGCGAGCGCCGCCCGGTAGGCGGCGTCGATCCCGTCGGCCTGGCGCTCCAGCGTGAACAGGCCCTCCACGCGCTCGCGGCCCGAGGCGCCGAGTCTCGCGCGGAGGCCCGGATCGCCCGCGAGGCGGAGCACGGCGGCTGCCAGGCCCCTCACGTCTTCAGGCTCGACTAACAGGCCCGCATCGTCGCCGACCTCCTCAGGGATCCCGCCGACCCTGGTGGCGACCACTGGGAGCCCGGTCGCCATCGCCTCGAGCACAGCGAGCGGGCAGGGATCCATACGGGAAGGCAGGACGAACACGTCCCACTCGGCCAGCTCCTCGTACGGGTCGATGCCGGAACGGTGCAGCACGCCTTGGCCGCGCGCGTCGGCCATCACCCGCTCGGCCCAAGGTCGCTCCCCGCCCACCACGAGGTCGCCGACCATCCGGAACTCCACCTCGGCGAGGTCGTCGCGCACTAATCGGGACGCGGCAACGAACAGATCGCTTCCCTTCCGGCGGCAGACCGTCGCAAGGGTGCCGACGACGAGCCGGCCGGTGGGGCGCGGTCCCCGGCCCGGCGGTAGCACGACGCCGTTGTGCACCACCCGGGCCTCCAGACCCCGGCTCACAAAGCGGGTGGCGACGGCGTCGGACACCGCCACGACCACGTCCGCTCGCCGGGCCAGCCGCGCGGTCATGACGCCCTTCGGGCCATCGGGGAGCATCTCGTGCGTGTGGAGCACGACTGGCGGGTGGTGACGCGGAAGCGCGGCCAGCTCCGGGAGCGCCAGCAGCGTGTTAGCGTGCACGAGCTCGACGTCCAGCCCGCGCAACCACGCCCGAAAGCCGCGCAGATAGGCCGGTACGCCGGCGAGCCGGCGCGCCGGGCCAGGCGGCTGGCGCAGGCTTGGCAGGCTGAAGCGCAGCAACCGCTCCGCCCCCGCGACGTCGTAGCCCCGCCGTCGCAGCTCGGCCTCGGCCGCGCCGCGACCCGGCACCCAGAAGGAGAAGCTCCAGCCACGCCGCTCGAGGTCCGGCAGCACCCGCAGCAGCGAGGTGGTTGCGCCGCCCACCAGCGGCTCGTGTAGGACGACGGCGACGCGCTGACGCGACTGCTCCGGAGGGGGCACGCGAGACAACGTATAGGGCCCTGCGGGGTCCCTGCGAAGCCACCATCAGAGGGCCAACCGGTGCGGCTCGCACGCCTGGAGTCCTGTCTAGTCTGTCGCAATCGCCGCCCCTGTAGACACGCCTAGCCGCCTCGGACCTGAGCGAGGGGCTGACGCCGCGACCGGGCCGATCGCCGACCTCTCTGGCGGTGCCCTTGCAATCGTCCTCTGCTTGAGCGTGACAGGCGCGGTGCTGGCAAGCTTGTGGCCCACTGCAGCGATCCTTTTCGGCGCGCTCGTTCTCGTTCTGGTCCTCTGCGTTCGAGCGCCCAGCTACGCCTTTGCCCTCGCCCTCCTGCTCTACAGCTTCGAGGGCACCTTCAAGATGCGGCTGAGCGTCGAAGGAGCTCCGTCACCGGTCGCTGTGGGCGCGGCCGCGCTCGACTTCGCGTTCCTCGTGTCCGTGGCGGCCTTGTTGCTGCACGACCGAGGGCAATCGCTACTGCGGGTGTGGAACGCCGCGACGAAGCTGGAGAGGCTGGCCGGAGGCCTGCTAGCGGCGTGGTTGGCCCTCTCCCTCCTCCAGATCGTGCTCGGCGGAGATCTCGTGGACGCGTTGGAGGGGTTCCGGGTAACCCAGTTCTACGTTCCAGCGGTGCTGGGTGGCGTCATTCTCGCCGCGCGCCTTGGATCGGACCGGCTGAGCGTTCTCCTGCTTGGCGTGATCGTCCTGGCGGTCGTCTACGCCGCATTCCGTGGGTTGACGGGTCCGACGGTAAACGAGCAAGTGTTCGCCGAACGACGCGCGTTCAACTCGACCTTCGGGGAACTCGGGCGCAACACCGGATCATTCACTGGGCCCGTCGGCTTGGTCAGCTTCCTCGTGCCGGCTGCCCTGCTCTGCTTGGTACTCGCAGTCCTTCGACCCGACCGCCGGCCAGTCCTAGTGGCGCTCTTCGGCCTGGCGATGATCGGCATCGTCGCGTCATACGTCCGGACAGCCCTGGTGGCGGTTGTCGTAGGTTCCGCGTTCCTGGCGGCGATGCTGATCGCACGAGGTGGAGCTTCGCGGCGCCGCGGGGGCTACGCGGTGGCGGTAATGGCGGTCGTCCTCGTAGGCGGCTACGGCGCCACCCTGATCGCCGGGGAAGCCACGACTTCTACGAAGGAGCGGGCGGAAAGCCTGGCCGACCCCTTCTCGGACTACTCGGTCACAACGCGCTTCGACCGCTGGGGCGACGTCTTGGAGACCGTGGGCGAGGAGCCGCTCGGAACCGGTCTTGGGACCGTCGGGCGTGCCACCACTCAGGGGCGGCGGGCCGTCTTCACCGACAACAGCTACCTCAAGGTTCTCCAGGAGCAGGGAATTCCGGGGGGTCTGCTGTTCGTGGCGGGGCTCGGGCTCCTCTTTGTCGCGGCCGCCATCCGCCTGGCACGCCGGGATCCGCTCCGGCGCCCGCTCGGGACAGCGGCGCTAGCGGCGTTCTCGGGGTTCCTCGTGCTGATGATGATGGGTGAGTACATCGAGCAGCCGGGCAAGCTCCTTGCCTGGTCGCTGCTTGGGGTGGCGCTCTGGGAGGGCCTGGGCCGTTCGGACTCCGATCCCGAGCAAGACTGGCCGACTTGGCGTTCGGCGCGTGAGCGGGTCGCCTCGGCGGCGTCACGAGTTAGGCGATGGCCCCGGCCGTTGGTGGGCCTGCTACTGGCCGCGGCAATCCTGGTAATCGCCCTGCCGGCAGTAATGCGAGCGACTTCCGACAGCTCGTACACCTCCCACACGACCCTCCTCCGGGCACCATCTGGCTCGAACGCCGCCTGGGAACGGAGGGTGGAGCGGCTGCTGGATGCTCCCGGCATCCGCGTCCTGGCGGCCAGGGGCACATCGCTCCAGCCGACCGAGGTGCGAAGCCACCTCACCACACGCTTCGTCCGGGGCCCTCGACTCAGGTACTCCGTCGTGGCGACCGGAGATACGCCTAGACAGGCGCGGCGCCTGGCGTCATCCACCGGGCAGACACTCGTCGCCGCTACGTACGTCGAGAGAGCCGTCGGCCTCAGAGACGAGCGGCGGCAGCTACGTCGGGAGCTGCGGGCGGGGAATCAGACCGCAGCCGCCCGAGCCGCGACCCGGCAGCGCCTCGAGCGCGTAAGGATCCTGATCGGCGTCGTCTCGCTCTACTCAGCCCTGCCGGTCGAGAGCTCCAAACCTGAGCCGGAGACGCTCTTGGATACCGTGGCCAACGACCTGTCGGGAAGGACCGCCCCGCCCCCGAGCGGGGCCTGGACAGCGCTGGCGGCGCTGATCTTCGTGCTGACGCTGGGAGCTGCCCTACTGACCGGGCTACTGGTGCATCGCGCTTCGCGAAGGCCCTCGCTGGGCGCCTTCTGACAGCTGACGGTTCCCGCTGGCGGGCTGGAAAGGCCTGGAGTATGGTGGTCCGCCCGAGGTGCAGCCCGTCGGTACGACAACCCACGGACGCGCGTCCTCAGCGCCCACGCGTACGCCCGAAGTGCTCCTTCGGCGGACGCAGACACGTAAGGACTCGCTCAGACGGAGGCTGCTATTCGCAGCCGATCTACTGGCGATCCTGATCTCCGTGAGCGCGGCGGCCCTGGTCGAGGGCAGCACCGACCCGCTGTGGGCCCTGCCCACGCTGCCGCTGTGGGTGCTGGTGGCCAAGATGGAAGGCCTCTACGACGCCGACCACCCGCGCATCTGGCACCTCACGACCGACGAGGCGCCGGCCATCCTCCACTGGATCACGCTGTCGGTGGCCGCCAGCCTGTTCTTCATCCGTGCGCTGCCCGACGAGACGATGACGGTGGAGAGCGCCGTGACGCTCTACTTCACCGCCCTCGCCTCGGCGTTCCTGCTGCGCTCGGGCGCACGCGCGATCTGGCGCCGCCGCGTTCCGCCGGAGCGCGCGCTGGTGCTCGGACAGGGCAAGCTCGCCGACGCGGTCTCGCGCAAGCTCGCGCTGGAGCCCGGCCACCACCTGTCGGTGCTCGAGTTCTCTGGCGGCCGCGACAGCGAGGACACCAACGGCAACGGCTCCAGCTCGGAGCTCAGGGTCGAGCAGCTCAGCAAGGAGGACCTGGAGTACCTGCTCGCCGAAGCCGAGGTGGAGCGCGTGGTCCTGGCGCTGCCCGAGCTCGATGAGGCCACGCTCTCGCGGGTGGTCTCAGCCTGCCGTGCATCGGGGGTGAAGCTGAGCGTGATGCCGCCGATGCGGGCAATGCTCGGCACAGCAGTGCAGCTCAACCACATCGCCGAGCTGCCGGTGATCGAGTACGGCACCTGGGGCACGTCCTGGTCGACGATGGCGATCAAGCGCGGCGTGGACATCGTTCTGTCGACCGTCGGGATCGTGATCCTCGCGCCGGTGATGCTGGTGATCGCGATCGCGATCCGAACCAGCTCCAAGGGCCCGGCCCTGTTCAAGCAGATCCGGGCCGGGCGCAACGGCAAGCCCTTCCAGATCCTCAAGTTCCGGACGATGTGCCACGACGCCGAGGAGCGCATCGCCGAGGTGATCTCGCCCGACGAGCTCACCGAGCCGATGTTCAAGCTGAAGCAGGACCCGCGCGTGACCAAGGTGGGCCGGTACCTGAGGCGCACCAGCCTGGACGAGCTGCCCCAGCTGTTCAACGTGCTGCGGGGGCACATGAGCCTCGTCGGCCCCCGCCCCGAAGAGCTCTGGCTGGTCGAGCGCTACGGCGAGACGCAGCGCTTCCGCCTGCAGATGCGCCCCGGCATGACCGGTCCGATGCAGGTGCACGGCCGCGGCGAGCTCAACTTCCAGGAGCGGCTCGCAGTCGAGCGCGAGTACGTCGAGAACTACAGCGTGCGCAAGGACCTGAAGATCCTGCTGCGCACCGTCTCGATCATCTGGCGCGGCCCCGGCGCTTACTGAGCTCATCTGGGGGCTCACGCCCCCAGGCCCCCGTGGCACGCTGGCCGATCGGTGAGGCATCCGCGCGCAAAGTGCGCCCACGCACGCCCCTGCGGCCCGGTGGGCGTCGTTGCTCACCCGACGAGGCAAACATGTGCACCACTCCCCGTGCCACACCGGGCGCATGTCGAATTTCCGACTCATAGGGGGCACAAGTCGACACGCGCTCCGCAGCGCCCCGCGCTCCCCGTCCCTACGCCAGGAACGCCCGCACTCGCCGCGGGGTCGGCACGAAGGAGCTCCACGTGCTCCCCGTGACCGACTTGTAGGCCACCAGCATCGCCACGAAGACGGTCGCGTAGGACGCGCTCGAGACCAGGGCCGCCGCGGTGATCCCGCCGCTGCTCAGGAAGGCCACCAGGCCCACCACGGTCACGCCCATCCCGAGCAGCTGCGCGATGGTCGCGGTGAACGGGTATCCCGCCGCCGACACGCCCGCACCCAGGATCGACGCGCCCGAGAACAGCACCGCGCCCGGCAGCAGCAGCACCAGCGGCTCGGCGGCGTCGCGGAACGCGTCTCCGTAGACGAGCTCGAGCAGCGGCTCCGCCAGCAGCGCCAACACCCCCGCCAGCAACCCAGCCGCCACCAGCGACGCCCACAGCGAGCCGACCACCTTCATGCGCGCGCGCTCCGGGTCGCCGGCCGCGGCCGGCAGCACCAGCGCGGCGAAGGTGTTCGACAGCTGGTAGGCGATCAGCGACACGTTGGTGGCCACCGAGTACAGCCCCACGCTCGCGCTGCTGACGTACGCCGGCAGCATCGCCACGTCGAGCCGCGCCGTCACGTTCGAGGCGACCGTCGACCCCTGGCCGCGGATCCCGTACCAGAGCGACGCGAGGCCCAAGCCGAGGTTCGGAGAGCCCACCCCGATGCGCCCCACCGACCGTGTCATCCCCACGATCAGCGCCAGCAGGTAGGCGATGTTCGGCGCGATCAGCGCGCTGCGCACGGTCAGCTCGTCGACCGCCCACAGCACCGCCAAGCTGACCGCGGCCAGCACGGGCGGCGCCAGCCGGAGCGCGTTGTAGGCGAAGTAGTCGTGCGTCCCGAGCAGCAGCCCGTAGTTCAGCTCGAGCCCTACGACGATCACGATGATGAACATGAACCAGCGGCCGATGTCCACGGCCTCGCTGTCGTTGGCGAAGATCGTGGGCAGCAGCAGCTCGCTGGTCGCGATCGCGATCGCCGCCAGCGGCACCAGCATCAGCGTCCAGGTGGTCACGAGGCTCGGACCGTCCTCGGGCCGGCGAGCGATGTAGTAGCTCAGGCTCTGGGCCACCCCCATCGCGAACAGGAATCCCGCCAGCTGCGCGACCGTGGCCAGCGCGATCGTGACGCCGCGGCCGTCGGGACCGAGCGCGCGGGCGGTGACGATTCCGGTCACCAGGTTCGCCACCAGCGTCAGCGCCGAGAAGACATAGGTCACGATCCCGGCCCGCACGAGCGTGCGGGAGAGCAGCCGCCGCAGCGCGTTCACCGGTAGCTCACCAAGACCAGGTCGGCCCCCATGTCCAGGGGCAGGCGCCGGATCTCCGAGTGCCGCGCCACCGGCTCGCCAGAGACGCTTGGGCGCCACACCGAGAGATCGCGCGCGCCGTCGCCCTCGAAGGTCAGCTCGATCCGCTCGACTCCGGGATCGAGCGGCTGGCGCGTGCTCTGGTCCCAGACCGACACCGGGCGCCAGAGCGCCAGCACGCGCGAGCCGTCGCGCCGGTGCAGCACGAGTCGCTGGACCGCGTCCGGGTCGTCGGGGTGGATGTTCCAGGGCGCCGGGTCGGACGACGGCGCGCCCGGCGACGAGCGCAGCGCCCCGACCATGGTCTGGATTGCGTGGAACGCCGGCTTCGGGGAGAGGTCGTAGCGCAGCAGCCCGAAGTGCTGCTCGGAGTCGGCGAGCGTGGGATCGGGCTTCTCGTCGACCAGCTCGTAGATGAACGTGCGGCGCACGCCCGCCCCGAACGCGTCGACGAACAGGCGCGGCATGTAGACCGCCGCGGCCTCCTCGGACGCGGGCGGCTGCTGCTCGTTACCCGTTGCGTTCATCCCGTTGTGGTAGCCGGCCTCGGTGAACACCACCGCGCGGCCGGCCGGCCGCCGCCTCAGCTCCTCGAGCTCGCGCAGCGCGGTCCCGATCGCCGGCTCGGGCGGGCCGCCACCCGAGTAGGGATGGAGGTTCGACAGGCCTGGGACCCGGCCCTGCACCTGGGCGCGACTGGCCGGGAACACCAGGCTGGGACCGAGCAGCGGCGTGCCCGGGGCCAGGCGTCGCACCCGCTCCTGGAGCATGGGCATGTACGCGAACAGCTTGTCCGCCCAGCCCGGGTCGCCGCTGTTGTCGGGCTCGTTGGGCCCCTCGAAGGCGTCGATCGTCTCGCCCAGCACCTCGCGCGAGTCCTCGATCAGCGGCGCGGGATCGCTCGTGGGGTCGTGCGGGAGCAGCGTCGCGCCGATGCCCTGCTCCGCCGCCGCCCGCAGGCCGGCCGCCAGCGGCGAGTCGACCGGGGATGGCATCGCGTCGCGCACGTGGCGGATGCCCAGCTCGCGCAGCTTCGCGACCAGCTCAGCCTGCCGGGCGTAGGCCGTGTCGGTGTAGGTGAAGTGCACGTTTACGCCCATCGAGTCCAACAGCGCCTCAGCCGAAAGTTCCTCGGATCGCAGCGGCGGCGGATCTGGGTCCCTCGTGAGCAGGACGACCGCGAGCGTCACGGCAGCGGTCAAGGCCGCTGCCGAAGCCAATGCGAGGGTGGTCCGGCGAGACACGGCGCCATCATCCTGGGTGACCTCGCCGGATGCCGCAGTCACAGCGGCTTAGACGGATGTTCGAGGTTCCGCGGACCCGGAGAGGGCAACACTTGGCCCCCGTGTTCATCCGCCGTCTCATCGTCATGTGCACCGCCACGCTCGCGCTCGCTTCCGCGGCCCAACCGGCGCAGGCCGCCGAGCCGTTCGTGCCTGCCCAGTCGGCGCGCGACTTCGGCGACTCGATCGGCGTGAACACGCACATCGGCTGGTACGACACCCCCGGCTACCAGAACTTCGACCCGATCAAGGCGAGGCTGCGCGAACTTGGGGTCCGCTACGTGCGCGACGGCCTGTGCCCCACCTGCGAGGAATGGATCAGCCGCCTGAAGCGACTCGGCGACGCGGGGATCCGGTCGAACATCATCGCCACGGACCTGACGGCCGGCGCCGCGCGAATCCACGAGAACCTCAACGTGATCCGCACCCGGCTGCGCGGCGCGGTCGTGTCGGTGGAGGCACCCAACGAGCCCGACATCACGGGCGACCCGCAATGGATCGCCAAGACACGCTCGCTCCAGCAGGAGCTGTGGAACGGCGTGAAGGGAAACCCGGCGTCGTCGCACCTGCACGTGCTCGGCCCGGCGCTGGTCAACCCGACGTCGTGGGCTCAGGTCGGGAGCCTGGGCCCGTACCTCGACCGCGGCAACATGCACCCCTACCCGGGCGGCGGGTCGCCGCTGCACAACCTTGGCGATCTCATCCCGCTGACCCGCGTGACCGCGCCGGGCAGGCCGATCGTCGCGACCGAAGCGGGCTACCACGCCGACCTGGCGACCACGAGCGGGCACTACCCCACCTCCGAGCGGGCGAGCGGTATCTACATGCCGCGGCTGGCGCTCGAGGGCTTCATCCGGGGCCTCGAGCGCACCTACATCTACCAGCTGATCGATCCGTGGCCGGACCAGGCCGGGATGGAGGGCTCGTTCGGGCTGCTGCGCACGAACCTCACGCCCAAGCCCGCCTTCCTCAGCCTGCGCAACCTCCTGCGCGCGGTCAACGGCGACTCGGCGCCGGTCGCCGCCCCTGGGGGGCTGCGCCTCAGCCTGAAGGGCGCGCCGCTGGACATCCGCCAGCTGCTGCTGCGCTCCGCGGACGGCAGCTACGCCCTCGTGTTGTGGCGGACCGTGAACGTGTGGGACCGCGTGGCCGAGGTCGATCAGTCCCCGGCCGCCGACCAGCTCACCGTGGACCTCGGCCAGCCGATCGCCCTTGCGCAGCGCTTCGACCCGGTCGCCTCGAGCGAGGAGGCCCAGCGCTGGGTCAACCCGGCGCGGATCCCCGTGGCGGTGGGCGGCAGCCCGGTCGTGGTGCGGCTGTCGCCTCCGGGGGCACCGGCGGCCCGCAGGGGGCTGCGCGCCGGCGGGGCGCGAGCCAACTGCACCGCCTCGCTCGGCCGCGCGGCGTCGTCCCGCAAGAGCCGGCGCAAGGCGCGGGCCAAGTGCTGCCGCGCGGCACACAGCGCCAAGCGCAAGCGCTCGGCGAAGCGGCGCAAGCACGGGCGGCGTGCCGCCGCGTGGACGCTCGCCGCGACCTGCGCCAAGCCGCGGCAGCGCTAGCAGGTAGCCGCGACGATCTCCCGCAGCCGCTCCTGGAAGCGCGCCCGTGAGAAGCGCTGCGCCTGGGCGCGGATGTCGTAGGGGTCGAAGCGGGTCAGGTCCTCGCGCAGCGCCCGCGCCAGGGCCGCCGGGTCGCCATCCGGAACGAGCAGCCCGGTCCGACCCGCCAGCACCGTCTCGCGTGCCCCGCCGGCGTCAACCGCCACCACCGGCCGCCCGGCGGCCTGGGCCTCGACCGACGCGATGCCGAACTCCTCCACGTTGGGCACCACCAGGGCCGCCGCCTCGGCGTAGAGCGTCGCGAGCCGGTCGTCCCCGACCCTGCCCATGAACTCCGCGTCGCGGCCGTAGCGCTCGCGCAGCCGCCCCAACTCGGGCCCGTCGCCCACCACCTTGATGCGCCGGCCCGCCGCCACCGCGGCCTCGATGGCCACGTCGGGGCGCTTGTGGCGCACGAGCTCGCCCACGAACAGCACGTGCTCGCCTGGCTCGCCGAGCGTGAAGCGCTCGACGTCCACGGGCGGATGCACGATGTCCGCGTCGCGCCCCCAGAAGCGCCGGATCCGCTCCCGCGTGATCGCGCCGTTGGCCACGTAGCGGTCGACCTTCCGCGCCGCAGCCCGGTCGAAGTTGCGGTGGCGGCGCAGGGCCAGCGACAGTGCCGGGCGCAGCGGCTCGGGCACCTCCGAGAGGGCCCGGGCTCGCTCGTGCCAGGCGTACCGGAAGGGCGAGTGGCAGTAGCACACGTGCCGCGCTCCAGCCGGCGGGCGCACGCCGTGGGCGAACGCGCTGCTGCTGGACACCACGCAGTCGAAGCCGTCCAGGTCGAGGTGCCGCGTGGCGGTGGGGTAGACCGGCAGCAGCGCCCGGAAGTTCCCCTGCCGCAGGCCGAGCCGCTGCAGCGGCGAGGTGCTGACCGAGCGCCCCGCGAAGCGGCCCTCGGTGCCGGCCTCGTCGTAGAGCAGCGTGACGATCGGTGCATCGCCCCATGCGTCGGCCATGGCCGCGAAGGTGCGTTCCGCGCCGCGGAGAACGAGCAGGTAGTCATGGACGAGGGCCAGGCGAGACATGCGCGGAGCGGCCACAGCATAGGTGGCGAATTGCCGAACATTCGTCCGTCCGGGCGCTGTTGGGGCGAAAGGTCGGGCGCGGTCTGCCGATCTTCATAACCATGCGTGCCGCCCTCGCCCGGGCGCTCGCCGCAGGGGCCTGCTTGCTGGCGGCCGCACCCGCGGCGACCGCCCACGCCGATTCCCCCCGAAGCGCCGTCGCCTTCCGCGACTCGGTCGGCGTCGCAACGCACGTGGGCTACACCGACACCGCCTACGCGAACTGGCCGCGCCTGGTGGCGCGGCTCGACGAGCTCGGCGTCCGGCATCTGCGCGACGGCGCCTACGGGGACCCCTCCCCCGGGCACGCGACTACAACGCCTACATCTACAAGGCGGTGGACCTGGCGGCATCCCGCGGGATGCGGTTCACCTTCCTGATGGGCGGCTCTCGCTCCGAGACCGGCACGCTCGACCAGCTGCTCGAGGTCGTGAGCGGCCGCCTGCGCCACGCGACCGAGGCGCTCGAGGCCCCCAACGAGTTCGACAAGTACGTCGGCGGGCGCGCCTGGGCCAAGCGGCTGGCCTCCTACTCCCGCGAGCTGTACCGCAAGGCCAAGGCGCACCGATCCCTGCGCGGCCTGCCGATCATCGCGCCCTCGCTCGCCGACGCCGGCTCCGAGCGCGCCCTGGGCGACCAGCACAAGTGGCTGGACCTGGGCAACGTCCACCCCTACACCGGCGGCCGCTCTCCCGATCCGTCGCACCTGCGCACGGAGCTGGCCGACGCGAGCATGGTGTCCGGCTCCAAGCCGGTCTGGGCGACCGAGGCCGGGTTCCACAACGCGCTGCGCGACCGCACAGGCGGGCAGCCGCCGGTCTCCGAGCACGCCGCGGCCGTGTACCTGGTGCGCACGTTCCTCGAGCACTTCAGGAGCGGCATCGACCGCACCTACGCGTACGAGCTGATCGACGAGAAGCCGGACCGGCTGGGCCGCGACCCGGAGCAGCATTTCGGCCTGCTGCGCAACGACTACACGCGCAAGCCCGCCTTCATCGCGCTGCGCAACCTCATGACCCTGGTCGGTCGCGGGGAGCGGCAGCCGGGCCTGCGCCCGCTGGCGCTGAAGGTCTCCGGCCGCGACGGCGACGTGCGGCGGCTCGTCCTCCAGAAGGCCGACGGCTCGTATCTGGTGGCGCTGTGGCGCACGGCCAGCGTGTGGGACACCAAGCGGCGGCGCCCGGTCGGCGTGTCGACGCGGGCTGTGTCGGTGAGGATCCCCGGCGCGCGGCGCATCGAGCTGGCGGACCCGGTGGCCTCGGCCGCCACGCGCCGCCTGCGCAAGCACCGCGGCGCCGTGCGAGTGCCGCTGGCGGGCCGCCCGCTGGTGCTGCACGTGACGCGCCGCTAGGCGACCAGCGCGTCGAAGCGGTCGAGCAGGTCAGTACGAGAACCGCGGCTCGCTTGGCCAGCGCCGCGTTCGCGCGGATCCGCGCGGCGTCGGTCGAGGAGAACAGCACCACACCATGCTCGTTCGCCCGCAGAGCGCTCTGCAGCAACAGCCCCGCCAGCACCTCGGGATCGGCGCAGTCCACCCCGAGCTCGGCCGACAGGCGGTGGCTGCGCTCACCCAGCGCCGCCAGCCGCGGCGCCACGGCCGAGTGCGTGAAGATCGGCACGCCGGGCGGCACGCCTAGCTGCGCGAGCGGCGCGTCGCCCGCGGCATGGCGGACCTGCACGACCTGGGCGAACTCCGGCCGCTCGCGCAGGATCGCGGCGGTGGAGTCGCGGTCCGTGGCCACGCCGAAGCGGCCCACCTTGCCTTCGGTCACCGACTGCTCGAGGAACTCCAGCAGGCCTTCGGTGCGCAGGTCCTCCGGCCGGCACTCGTGCAGCAGCAGGTAGTCCACCGCGTCCACCCTCAGCTCGCGCAGGCTCGTCTCCAGGCTCGTGCGCGCCTCCGCCGGGGCCGAAGGAGCCGGTCTGAGCCAGCGACTCCGCGCGTCGGCGCAGCAGCGGCCTCACGGCCGGCACGCGCCGGGCGACCACCCGCGCGGTGGCCTTCGCCATGTCGAGGCCGCGCGAGCGGCGCGGCGGCTGGATGCCGAGCTTGGTCGTGACCGTCACGCCCTCGCGCCGGCGCGACAGGAACTCGCCCAGCGCGGACTCGGCCTCGCCGTAGCCGTAGGCGCGGGCTGTGTCGAAATGGGTGATCCCGGATTCGTGAGCCACCTCGAGCAGGCGCACGGACTCGCGCCGCCCGAGGCGGGCCATCAGCGCGGCGGTGCCGAAGCCCAGACGGGAAGGCATCCGGTCATTCTGCCGCTCGGCGATCGTTTGCAGCCTTTTCCGTGCCATAGGCCGGACGAAGCTGCAAATGACAACCCCGGATGACATCCAGTTACGATGCCCCGCTTGCGGGACTCGCCGTCATGATCGACGACCTCCGGCGGCTCGAGGACGGGGCGGAGTTGGAGGCGGACCTGTGCGTGGTGGGCGCCGGCGCCGCGGGCATCGCGCTGGCACGGGAGCTGCTCGGCACCGGCCTGCGCGTGCTGCTGGTGGAGAGCGGCGGGCGCCGCCACAGCCGGCTGGGCGACAGCCTCAACGAGGGCGAGGCCACCGGCCTGGACCCCGCGTCGCTGACCGAGGGTCGCGAGCGGGTGCTGGGCGGCACCACGGCCCTGTGGGCCGGACAGTGCCTCCCGCCCGAGCCGAGCACGTTCGCGCGGCGGGACTGGGTGCCGGACAGCGGATGGCCGCTCGGAGCCGACCAGCTGGAGCCGTTCCTGCGCCGCGCCGAGACGCTCTTCGGGATCGAGGGAGAGCACTACGACGAACGGATCTGGGACGGCTTTCGGGTCGAGCGGCCCCCGATCGACGCCGAACGCCTACTGCACCGCTTCACCGTCTGGTGCCCGGAGCCGCATCTCGGCCGCCTCTACGGGCGTGCGCTGGCCGCTTCGGAGAACGTGCGGGTGCTGCTGCACGCCACCACGACCGCGATCTCCGTCAGCCCGGCTGGCGACCGCTTCGAGTCGCTGCGCGTGACGGCACCCGGGGGCGGCTCCGCGCTGGTGCGGGCCCGGGCGTGCGTGCTGTGCTGCGGCGCCGTCGAGAACGCCCGGCTGCTGCTGGCCTCCGCCGACGTGCACGCGGCGGGGCTCGGCAATGGCAACGACCTCGTCGGCCGCTTCTTCGGCGATCACCCCAACGGCCACTGCGCGGTGATCGAGAGCGCGGACGTCGCGCGCCTGCAGGAGCTGTACGCCCTGCTCTACCGCGGGCGCATCCGGTACCTGCCTCGGTTCGTGCTGGCTCCCGAGGTCGAGCGGGCGCGGCAGGTGCTCACCTGTGCGGCCCACCCGGTCTTCCACTTCGGCGAGGACTCCGGCATCGAGGCCGCCCGGCGCGTCTACCGCGCCGCCAGGGCCCGCCGGCGTCCTCAGCACCTCGCGCGCGACCTGGGCCGCATGGCACGCAACGCGCCGCGCCTCGCCGGCGTGGCCTACCGGCGCATGGCGCACGGGCGGGCCACCCGCGCCGTGCCCCAGCGGGTCACGCTCCAGGTCCACACGGAGCAGGCCCCGAACCGCGACAGCCGCGTGACCCTCTCGCGGCGCCGCGACCGCCACGGCCAGCCGCTCCCGCGGGTGGACTGGCGCCTGACCGAGCTGGACCGCCGGACGGCCGAGGTCATGGTGGACACCGTGGCCGACCAGCTGCGGCGGGCGGGGCTCGGCGAGGTGCGTGCCGAGCCCTGGCTGGGCACAGCCGGCTGGACCGCGCAGATGACCGACTCCTTCCACCAGATGGGCACCACCCGGCTGGGGACCGATCCGAAGAGCAGCGTCGTGGATGCCGACGGGCAGGTGCACGGCGTGGCCGGGCTGTTCGTGGCGGGCGCCTCGGTGTTCCCGGCGGCGGGGTTCGCGAACCCGACGCTGCTGATCGGCGCGCTCGCGATCAGGCTGGGCGACCATCTGAAGGGCCTGCTCGCCGCACGGGCGTAGCCGGCGCGTTTGCCACGGGCACGCCCGGGGCAGTCTGGAGACCCGGGCGAAGGATCGCCCCGCTGCATCCCGAAGGACTTCGCAAATGAGGATTCTCGTCGTCAATCACACCAGCGCGGCCAGTGGCGCGGAGTTCGCCATGATGCGCCTCGTCGGCTCGCTGCGCCGCAGCCATCACGTGGCCGTGGCCTGCCCGGCGACCGGTCCGCTCGCCGATATGCTCGACGACGCGGCCGTCCAGCACTTCCCGATCCCGGCCTTCGAGGCCAGCCTGCGGCTGGACCCGGTCCACACCCCGGTCAACGTGGGACGCCTGGGTCTCGGCGGCGTGGCGCTGGCTCGCGTCGCACGCCGCTTCGGCGCCGACCTGATCCACGCGAACACGCCGCGCGCCGGCCTGATGGCCGCGATCGCGCGCCGGCTGGGCGGGCCGCCGCTGGTGGTGCGCGCCCACGAGCACGTGCCCCAGGACAGCGCGGCCGGCCGCGCTGTGCGGACGGTTCTCGGCCGCTCCGCAAACGCGGTCGTGACGGTCTCGCGGGAGGTGGAGCGTCGCTTCAACGACGGCCTCCCGCGGCCGCTGGCGACGCACGTCTACAACAGCTTCGACCGCGACCGCTTCGACCCCGCCGAGGTCGAGCCGGCCGGCATTCGCGAGGAGCTCGGCGTCGAGCCGAAGGCCCGCCTGCTCGGCCACGTGGCCCAGATCACCCCGTGGAAGGCGCAGGACACGTCCATGCGCGCGCTGGCGCTGCTGCGCGGCGACGGCGTGGACGCGCACCTGCTGGTCGTGGGCGAGATCGCGTTCGCCGGCAAGGGCGTGCGTTACGACAACCACGGCTACCTGCAGGACCTGCATGCGCTCGTCGCCGAGCTGGGGCTCGACGACAGCGTCCACTTCCTCGGCCAGCGCGGCGACGTGCCGGGGATCCTGCGGGAGCTCGACCTGTCCCTGCTCCCCTCCTGGGACGAGCCGTTCGCCAACGTCATGCTCGAGAGCATGTCGATGGAGACCCCGCTGCTCGTGAGCAGCGTGGGCGGTGGCCCGGAGCTCGTGGAGGACGGCGTGACGGGCCGCGTGCTCGCCCCTAGGCGACCGGAGGAGTGGGCAGCCGCCGCTCGGGAGCTGTTGGAGGACGGAAAGCGCCTGGAAAGGATGGGAACGCTGGCGCGGCAGGCCACCGCCAACTTCAGCGACGAGAGGCATGCACGTGACATGCTGGACGTCTATGAGCACGTGCTCGGGCAGCCGATGTCGGATCCGGCGGCGGCCGAGGCCGACCTGCCGGTTCCGCACGACGGCGCCACCCGCCAGGAGCGCAGGTCCGGGCCCCCCAGCTGGGAGCGCCGGGCGCACCAGCGCCACGACGGCGCCGAGACTCGGCTCACACGCCGGCACGGCTCGCCGCGCTAGCCCGCCCGTCCACCGCCGAGGGACCCCGTGAGGATCCTGCTCGCAAACCACACCGGCGCCTGGAGCGGCGCGGAGGTGTCGCTGATGCGGCTCGTGGCGGGGCTGCGCGGGCATCACGACCTGGCCGTGGCCTGCCCTGACGAGGGCCGGCTCGCCGAGGAGGTCGACCGCGCCGAGGTCGAGCGAATCTCGATTCCCGTCGTGGACGCGAGCCTGCGCCTGCATCCGCTGCAGACCCCGGCCGGGCTGCGCCAGCTGCGCGCCGGCGGCGCGGCGCTGGGCCGGGCGGCGCGGCGCTTCGGCGCCGACGTGGTCCACGCGAACACGCCGCGAGTGGGGATCATGGGCAGCATCGGCCTGCGCGGGGGCGATCCGCCCTTCGTGGTGCGCGCGCACGAGCACATTCCGCTGTCGCAGGTCGGCCGCGCCGTGCGGTCGCTGATCGTGCGCGAGGCAAGCTCGGTGGCCGCCGTCTCCGACTTCACCGCCGCGCGATTCAACGAGGGCCTGAGCCGGCCCGTCGCGACGCGCGTCTACAACAGCATCGACCACGCCCGCTTCGATCCGGCCCGCGTGGCTCCCGCCCCGCTGCGCGAGGAGCTGGGACTGGACGCCGGCGCTCGGCTGATCGGGCAGATCGCGCAGATCACGCCCTGGAAGGCGCAGGACGTGTCGATCCGCGCGCTCGCACAGCTGCGCGGCGAAGGCATCGACGCCCACCTGGTGCTGATCGGGAAGGTCGCCTTCGGCGGCAAGCACGTGCGCTTCGACAACCACGCCTTCCAGGGGATGCTGGAGCGGCTGGTCGACTCCCTGTCGGTGCGCCACGCCGTTCACTTCCTGGGCCAGCGCGAGGACGTACCGGAGATCATGCGCGCCCTGGAGCTGACGCTGCTGCCCTCGTGGGAGGAGCCGTTCGGGCTGGTGACGGTGGAGAGCATGGCGCTCGGCACGCCGCCGCTCGTGAGCTCCGACGGGGCCGGCCCGGAGCTGGTCGACGACGGCGTGACGGGCCGCGTGGTGGAGCCCAAGCGCCCCGACCTGTGGGCGCGCGCCGCGGCGGGGCTGCTGGACGACCGCCAGCGGCTGGCGCGCATGGCAGAGCGCGGCCCCCAGGCCGCGAGCCGCTTCCGCGACGAAGTGCAGGCCGCCGAGATGGTCGCGCTCTACGAGCGCGCAGCCGCGCATGTCTCGCCCGGCACGACCCCGATGGCACCCGTTGCCGCCGGGCACCCGGTCGAGAACCGCATGGAGGCGCCGTGGCTGAGCTGATCTGGCGGCTGCGAGCGGCACCGCGCGCCAATCAGGGGGATCTGCGCTGGGTACTCGTCGTGGGCGGGCTTGCCGCGCTCGTGCTGGGCTGGGCCCTGACGGTCTCGATCCAGGCCGGCTGCGCGTTCGTCCTCGTGCTGCTGGTCGTCGCGCTGTACCAGCACGATCGCCAGTGGGGACTGGTGGGCATGCTCACGCTCTGGTTCGCCGCGCCGTTCATCCGCCGGGTGCTGGCGCTGATGACCGGCCCGGTGGAGAACGACCCGCTCTCGCTGGCCCCCTTCCTGGCCACCGGCGCCCTGGCGGCGCTGGCGCTCGTCCAGTACCACGTGCCGACCAAGATCCGGGTCGTGCTGCTGCTGGCCGCGGGCGGGTTCGCGGTCGGGCTCCCGTTCGGCTTCCTGGCCGGCCCGCGCGCCGCCGTCTACGCCTTCATCGCCTACACGACCGCGATCTCAGCCGGGGTACTCGGGTTCACCGAGGGCCTGTCGCCGCGCCCCAGCGTGCTGAGGCGGGTGCTACTCATCGGCCTTCCGGTGATCGCGGTCTACGCGATCGCCCAGCGCTATCTCCCGCTCACGCCGTGGGATCAGAAGTGGGTCGACGTGACGGACTTCTACAGCCTCGGCAGCGGCCGCGACGACAAGGTGCGCGTGTTCGGCACACTCAACAGCCCGGGGACGTTCGCCGCGCTGCTCGCGCTGTCCCTGCTCTGCTACGTCACGATCGTCCATCACAAGATGCTGGCGGTCGCCGCGGCGATGGTGCTCGTGGTGGCCCTTTCCCTGACCTTCGTGCGGGCGGCGTGGTACGCGCTCGTGATCGCCGCGCTCGCCCACGTGGTGGCCTCGCGGGGCCAGAGCGCGCGCCTCGTGCTGGGCACGATGGCGGTGACGGTGGTCGCCGCGCTGGCGTTATCGCCGGTAAGCGCGGCGGCGCGCGACGTGGTCAATCGGTTCGAGACGATCACCAACCTCGGGGCCGACCGCTCCGCCAACGACCGCTCGGGGACCTTCTCGCAGCTGCTGCCGGAGGCGGTCAACGCGCCGCAGGGCCACGGCATCGGGACCGCGGGCGAATCGACGAAGCTCGACGGCAACACCACGCTGCGCTACTCGGACAACGGCTATCTGAGCCTGATGTACCAGACCGGTCCGCTCGGCTTCCTGCTCGTGCTCGCGGCGGTGGCGATCGTGCTGCGCGCCGCGTGGAACGGCGCTCGCGCCAGAGCCCCCGGCCAGGAGCTGCGGCTGCTGCTGTTCGCGATGGTCGTGTACTTCATCGTGCTGCTCCCGACGGGCGACGCGTTCTACGGGAGCACCGGCGTGATCCTGTGGTTCATCGCGGGCCAGGTGTTGGCCTACGAGTTCCGCCCGGACGCGCGAACAGCCTCGGAATAGCACTCCTCCAGGCGGTCGACCACCCGCGACCACGAGTAGCGCCGCTCGACCTCCGCCCGGTTGTGCTCGCCCATCGAGCGACGCAGCGCGGGATCGGCCAGCAGCTCCGCCAGCGCCCCGGCCAGCGCTCCGGCGTCACCGGGCGGGACCTTGCGCGCCCCCTCGTCGGGCACCAGGTGCCCGAGGCCACCCGCGGACGTCACGACCAGCGGGCGGCCGCAGGCCATCGCCTCCAGCGCGGTCATCCCGTACGGCTCGCCGTAGGAGGGCAGGCAGTAGACGTCGCAGCTGCGCATGGCGGCGGCCACCCGCTCGCGCTCCACGCGGCCGAGCAGCTCGACCCGGTCGAGCGCGGGCGACTCCCCCACCCTCCGGCGGACGGCGTCCTGCTCGGCGCCCACCCCGGCCACCAGCAGGCGCGCCTCCGGCAGGTCGGGAGCGAGGCGGGCGAACGCATCGAGCAGCACGTGGATCCCCTTGCGCCGCTCGAGGTTCGCGAGGAAGAGCACGTCCTGGCCGGTCGGCTCGGTCGCGGGCGGCAGCCAGGCCCGCTCGTCGATCCCCATCGGGAGCTCGTGCACGTGCGCCCGCCCGCCGGCCGCGCCGTTCAGCTTGGACGCGGCGGCCGGGGTCGAGAGCAACACGATCGCGGCGCGGCGCTGCTGGGCGGCGCGCAGGATCCCCTTTACGCGCAGCGCGGTGGAGCTCGAGCCCTCCCAGTCGGGCACGTACGGGCCCAGCACCGTCGGCGGGCGGGCGTCCACCAGCGCCAGGCTCACGCCCACGTCGACCGGGTTGAGCTGGTGGACCAGGTCGAACGACCGCTCCGCCGCCAGCCGGCGATAGAGCCGGCGAGCCCTCAGCATGAAGCGGGCACGCCCGCTCGGGCCGAGCCGGTGCAGGGTCACGCTCTCTGGGAGCCCGCCGCGCAGGTCGAGCCCACCGGCAGCCACGTGCAACTCGTGTCCGCGCCTGCCAAGCTCCTGTATGAACCCGAACGCGACCAGCCCGTCGCCATGGGGCAGGTGATCGGTCAGCATGGCCGAAGGAGGGATCACGAAGATGCGCAGCGCCACGGTGTTCAATCATCGTGCCAGCCGGGCATGATTTACCTTCGCCCCGTCCGAAGACCTGATGTAGCCTGATTCTTTCGTGGCTCCAGCTGAGAACTCCAGCACGTACGGCCTCGATTCACCGACGCGGGAGCACACCTCCCTGTTGTCGGTGTTGCGCCGCCGTGCGCTGATCATCGTCGTAGTCACCCTGCTCGCCGGCGGGGCTGCCGCTGCGTTCGCCTACGCGACCCGCGAGAGCTACGAGTCGACGGCGAAGCTGCTCTTCAACCAGACGATCGGCCCGGAGCTGCAGGCGCTCGGCCTGCTCCCCGGTGCGCCCGACGCGGACAACCTTTCGCTCAACAACGTGCAGGTCGTCGGCTCGCACGAGGTGGCCGTCGAGACTGCCCGCCAGCTGCAGAACGCCGGCTGGGACCAGTCGGTCGACGACGTGGAGAAGAACGTCACCGTCTCGGCCGCACGCGACACCGACGTCGTCGACGTGCTCGCCAAGGCCGACTCCGCCGAGCGCGCCGCCCAGCTGGCCTCGACCTACTCGCAGAACGCCCGCACCGTCGCGGACAACGAGCAACGCGAGCAGGCGCGCAAGGCCCTCGCCAACGTCGAAGGACAGCTCGCGGAGCTCCCGATCGAGGAGCAGGCCGGCCCCGTCGGCCGCGATCTACGCGACGACATCCAGCGCCTGCGCACGCTCTCGGACGTCGGCACCGGCAGCCCGCGGATCATCCAGCGTGGGTTCGTGCCCACCTCCGAGAGCAACAACCCGATCCAGACGGTCGTTCTGGGGGTGCTGTTCGGCCTCCTGCTCGGCGTGGGGCTGGCGCTCGTGCGCGAGCAGTCCGACCGCAAGCTGCGGCGCACGGAGCAGGTCACGAGCGCCTTCGAGGCCCCGGTGCTCACCACGGTGCCGCGCAGCCGCGCCCTCAAGCGCCACAAGCCGTTCGCCGACCTGCCACCCCAGGTCGCCGAGGCGTTCCGAATGCTCCAGATGAACCTGCGCTTCGCCCGCGAGGATCCCGTGCGCAGCGTGCTGGTCACCTCGGCCCGCAAGGGCGAGGGTAAGACCACCGTGTCGTGGAACCTCGCCGCGGCCGCCGCCTCGGGCGGGCTCTCGGTGGCGCTGGTCGAGGCCGACCTGCGCCGCCCCAGCCTGAGCAACCGCTACAACCTCGCCCCGTCGCCCGGACTCACGGAGACGCTGCAGGGCGAGGTCTCGATCTCCGACGCGATGCAGGCGATGATGCCGGTCGGCCGCAACACGGACCTGGCCGGGCACCCGCGGCCCCTGCAGGTGCTGGTGGCCGGACAGCCGGCGTCCAATCCCTGGGCGCTGATGCAGTCCTCGGTGATGACCCGTGTGCTCGACGTGCTCAAGCGCGACCACGACCTGGTGGTCATCGACACGCCCCCGCTGCCGCACGTGGCCGACGCGATCTCGCTGCTGCGCGACGTGGACGGCGTGCTCGTCACGGCGTCGGTCAACTCCACCCGCGGACCCGAGGCTGGACGCCTACGCGACATGCTGCAGGGTCTGGACGCCAACGTGCTCGGCGTCGTGGCCAACGGGGGCTCGGCCCTCAGCGGCTACTCCGCCTACGCCCGGGCGACCTCCGCGAACGCGGGCGACGACGGCCAGTTCGGCCGGCCGCTGAACGTGCCGGACTCCGCCGACACGCGGCGCTGAGCTTCGCCTAGCTCTGGTCCGAGAGGTACTCGGGACTGCGCCGGCTGAGCACGTACGGCACCGTCCGGGCCAGGATCTTGGCGTCGAGCCAGAGCGACCAGTTCGCGCAGTAGAGATAGTCGATCGTGACCATGTCGCTCATCGGCACTCGGCTGGAGCCGAGGATCTGCCAGGGGCCGGTCACGCCGGGCGCGACGTGGTAGCGGCGCCGCTGCCAGCCCGAGAAGAGGCGGTCCTCCTCGGTGATCAGCGGCCGCGGCCCGACCAGGCTCATGTCGCCGCGCAGCACGTTGACCAGCTGCGGCAGCTCGTCCAGCGACCGCCTGCGTAGGCGCCGCCCGACGCGGGTCGTGCGCGGGTCGTCGGGGATCTTGAACATCGGCGCCGCCTCGTTGAGCTTCAGCAGCTCCTGCTTGCGCTCGTCCGCGTCGCGGACCATCGTGCGGAACTTCAGCATCTGGAACTCGCGCCCGTTGCGGCCGACGCGCGTCTGGCGGAACAGCACCGAGCCGGGCGAGGTCAGCCTGATCGAGAGCGCGATCGCCAGCAGCAGCGGCGACAGCAGGATCAACATCAGCGACCCCACCAGCACGTCGAACGTCCGCTTCAGCAGCCGCGACGACGGCGACAGGCCGAAGCCGCGGACGCCGAGCAGCATCTGGCCGCCGAGGTCGTCGAACACGACCGAGGTGCCGATCACCTCGAGCATGCGCGGCAGCACGGCGACCCTGACGCCACAGACCGTGGCCAGCCGGATGATGTCGACGACGTCACCGCCGCCCTCCTGCGCGGGCGCGACCACCACTCGCTCCACGCGGTGCTGCTCGATCACGGCGGGCAGCTCGTCGAGGTCGCCGAGCAGCTTGTCCGGCCGGTCGGCGCGCGGGTCGCTCGCGCCCACGCGACCTACCACGGTGGCGTTCAGCGCCGGGTTGCCGGCCAGCTTGCGCCGTACCGCCGCGGTGGTCGCGGCGTCGCCGATCACCAGCACCCGCTCGGGCTCGGTCGTGCGCACCGCCGCGAAGCGCGCCACGCCGCGGGTCAGGACCAGCGCGGCGGTGAGGATCGCCCACATCGGCAGTGGGTGCGAGCCCCCCGTGTACACGAAGGCCTGCACACCCTCGATCGTCAGCGCGAAGATCGCCGCCACACCCACGAGCGCGGGAGCTTCGTCCAAGGTGGTCTTGTGGAGCACGAACTGATCGCGGTCGTAGAGCCCGGCCGCCTTTGCCAGCAGCATGAAGAACGGCATGTAGGCCACGACCCACCAGGAGAAGACCAGCTCCGAGAAGGGCAGCACCGACACCACCGCCCACGCGATCAGCACGGCGAGGCAGTCGGCGCCAACCAGGGCCAGCCTGCCGATGCGGTCCCGCCGGCGCGTGCGCCCCGAGAGCCGCGGCTCGTCGAACGGCAGCTCGGCGGCCTCGAGCGCGGCCAGCGTCCGGTCCGTGACGCTCATCTCATGCATCCGAACCCATTGTCTACCTGCTATCGCAGGAGTGCGCCACTCCTGTCAGGCGCGATTCAGCGACAACGTCTTGCGTCGGTGCTCTTGCGGCAGCCCTGGTACTTGCGCGCCGTCTGCGTGAACGTCCGCAGAATCGGCATCGGAGAGAACACCCCGTTGCGCACGCGCGTGAGGCCCGCGTAGCGGAACGACATCACGGAGTCGGGGCTCTGGCGGTCGTACTGGGTCGCCCACGTGTACCAGTAGGCCCGGGTGATCTTGAGCTTGCGCCGGTTTCGGACGAGCCGCTTGTAGCCGGCCTTCATCCGCAGCCGCTGACCCTTGGTGGTCGTCTCCAGACCGAGCAGTGCCTTCTTCGGGATCTTGCCCACCGACGCCGGCCAGCTCAGCTCGGTGATGCTGATCGGCACGCGCCCATCGCCCGCCCTGCGGGTCCGCTGGCGCACGCGCTTGACGATCTCGAGCATCTGGTCGATCGTCCCGGACACGGACTGCTTGTTGTTCGTGAACGGGTGCACGGCGATCTCGTCGAACCAGCGCTTGCCGCCGGCCTTGTACAGATCGGTGGCGGCCTCCCACTGGCTGTAGTTCGGCGCCGCGACGAAGGACCCCGCGACGACCGTGGCCTGCCGATCGACCGCCTTGATCGCCTGGTACGCGGACTTCAGCAGCTGGGTGTAGCCGCGCTGCCAGGGACGGGTGCTCCAGTGCCAGGGCGCGTTCTCCTCGTTCCAGACCTGCCACCGGCGGATCGGAAACGGCTGGACGGTCGGGTTCGCGGCCCAGAAGCTGCCGCCCGGTCCGTAGCGCGCAACGAGCACGCTCATCAGCGCGCCGTAGGCCGTCGGATCCTTCGGCGCCGCCCGGAACCAGTCCCGGCTCCGCGGGCGCGAGGAGGCCCAGCGCGGCGTGGCGGTGATGTTGAACAGCACCTCCAGCCCGTGAGTCGCGGCGGCCTTCACGTTGCGGTCGAACTGCTCGAACGTGTACCTGCCCTTCGAGGGCTCCAGCTGGTCCCAGGCCTGGGTGACCCGGACCGACTCGACGCCGGAGCTGGCCATCAGCGCGTACTGCTGGTCCAGGACGGTCTCGGACCGAGCCGAAGACAGCTCGGGAGGCACCACCATCGAGAAGAAGCCGAACGGAACCTTCCGCTTCGCGGCTTCGGCCGGCGTGGCGGCCACGGTCGCGGCAGCCAGAGCGGCCAGGGTCAACAGCAGCGTGAATCGGCGAAGGCGGATCATCGCGTGGCACCGTAGCAAGGTTGTTCTGCCGGGTCGCCGGTTCAAACAGGCTTTGGGACGCCATTTACGCAAGGGTTGCGCGAAGCTGTGAATCGTGGTTCACTTCTTCGCGATGCCGTATCGGGCCACCGAGCGAACCGAGGCGCGCAGGGCCGCGACGCGCGAGCGGATCGTCGCGGCCGCGCTCGAGCAGGTCAGCGGCGGTGGATACGCATCGGCGGGCGTGCAGGCGGTGGCGACGCGCGGCGGTGTGGCCGTGGGGACCGTGTACCGCCACTTCCCGTCCAAGGGCGACCTGTTCGCCGAGGCGTTCCGGCGCGCTTCGCAGCGCGAGCTGGACGTGGTCGTAGAGGTGTCCAGCGCAGCTGGGTCCGCCCGCGAACGGGTGGCCGCGGCGGTCGAGACGTTCGCGCGGCGTGCGCTGGCGGGACCGGTGCTCGCGTACGCCCTGCTCGCCGAGCCCGTCGACCCGGCGGTCGAGGCCGAGCGGCTGCGTTTTCGCACCGGCTACCGCGACGCCTTCGCGCGCGTGCTCGAGGACGGCGTGCGCGACGGCGAGCTGCGCCCGCACGACACCCGCACGATTGCGGCGGCGCTCGTAGGGGCTCTGGGAGAGGCCCTGGTCGGTCCCCTGTCCACGGCGAACGGCGGCGCCAAGGAAGAGCTGATCGCCACCCTTGTCCAATTCTGTGAGGAGGCACTGCCCCGTGCTCACGAGCGCGTCCACGCATGACGTCCTGAACCAGGCTCCGCCGATCGTCCCCTACAACGTCTTCGAGGCCGACCTCGCCCTGCGCGAGGCGCTCGAGCGCGAGGGCGGCGGCTGGGGCGTCGACCGCCTGCGCGACACCGGCGAGCTGGCCGGCAGCCCCGAGGCGCTCGAGCACGCCGAGCGGGCCGAGCGCAACGAGCCGATCCTGCGCACCCACGACCGCTACGGCAACCGCATCGACGAGGTCGAGCTCGATCCGTCGTGGCACTGGAGCCTGCGCCAGGCGGTCGAGCGCGAGATCCACTCGCTGCCGTGGCGCGATCCGCAGGCCCGGTGCCCACACCGTGCGCGCGGCCTGTTCGTGGTCTGGAGCCAGGCGGGCTCGGGCGTCATGTGCCCGGTGTCGATGACCTACGCCGCCATCCCGGCGCTGCGCACCACTCCCGAGCTGGCCGAGGAGTGGGAGCCGCGCCTGACCAAGCCCAGCTACGAGGACGGCGCCCTCGCCGGCATGGCGATGACCGAGAAGCAGGGCGGCTCGGACGTGCGCGCCAACACCACCCGCGCCGAGCCGGCCGGAGACGGCACGTGGGAGATCACCGGGCACAAGTGGTTCTGCTCCTACCCCCCGTGCGACGTCTTCCTCACGCTCGCGCAGACGTCCGCCGGCCTGTCGTGCTTCCTGTTCGAGGGAAGCGACCCCGGCTTCCGGGTGCAGCGCCTCAAGGACAAGCTCGGCACGCGCTCGCTGCCGTCGAGCGAGGTCGAGTTCCACCGCGTGCGCGGCCGGCTGATCGGCGAGGAGGGCCGCGGCGTGGCCGCGATCATCCGGATGGTCAACCACACGCGCCTCGACTGCTTGCTGGGCTCCACCGCGTCGATGCGCTGGGGCCTGACGCAGGCCGTGCACCACGCCCGGCACCGCAGCGCGTTCGGCAAGCTGCTGGCCGAGCAGCCGGCGATGCAGAACGTGCTGGCCGACCTGGCGGTCGAGTCGGAGGCGGCGACGGTCACCGCGATGCGGATCGCCCGCTCCTACGACGAGGACGACTCGGCGTTCCGCCGCTTCGCGACGGCGGTCACCAAGTACTGGGTCTGCAAGCGGGCGGCGCCGCACGCGGCCGAGGCGCTGGAGTGCCTGGGCGGCAACGGCTACGTGGAGGAGTCGGGCATGCCGCGGCTGCTGCGCGACGCGCCGCTCAACTCGATCTGGGAGGGCTCGGGCAACGTGGCGGCGCTGGACGTGCTGCGGGCGACCGTGAAGGAGCCCGAGGGCCTGCCGGCGTTCATGGCCGAGTGCGAGCTCGCGCGCGGCGGCAACCAGCTGCTCGACGCCCACCTCGACCGGTTGCGCGAAGCCGGGCCGCCGACCCACCCCGAGCTGGAGGCGCGGCGCATCGTGGAGGAGCTGGCGCTGGCGCTGCAGGCGAGCCTGCTGGTGCGCAACGCGCCGGCGGAGGTGGCCGACGCGTTCTGCGCCGGGCGCCTCGGCGGCGGAGGCCTCGCGTTCGGCACGCTGCCGGCCACGGTCGACGCGCCGGCGATCGCCGCGCGCGCGCTCGCGAGCTGAGCGGCGTGGACACGCTGCGGTACGAGGTCGACGGGCGGGTCGCCCGCGTCACGCTGGACCGCCCCGAGCGCGGCAACGGGATCACGCTGGCGATGCCGCGCGAGCTGGCCGAGTGCGTCGAGCAGGCGAACCTCGACCCGGCTGTCCACGTGATCGCACTGGCGGGCGCCGGGAAGGGGTTCTGCGGCGGCTACGACCTGGTCGAGTTCGCGGAGCAGGAGATCCCGAACCACGATCCGGACCAGCCCTGGGACCCGGTGCTGGACTGGCAGATGATGAGCCGCAACCTGCGCGGCTTCATGAGCCTGTTCCACTCGGACAAGCCGGTGATCTGCAAGGTCCACGGGTTCTGCGTGGCAGGCGGCACCGACATGGCGCTCTGCTCGGACCTGCTGGTGATCGCGGACGACGCGCGCATCGGCTACCCGCCGGCGCGCGTGTGGGGCGTGCCGACGTCGGCGCTGTGGGCGTTCCGAGTGGGCGACCAGCGCGCGAAGCGGCTGCTGTTCACCGGGGACCTGATCGACGGCGCCACGGCGCTCGACTGGGGGCTGGCGATCGAGGCGCCGCCGGCCGCCGAGCTGGACGAGCGCTTCGAGGCGCTGGTGCAGCGAATCGCGCTAACGCCCGTGAACCAGCTCGTGATGATGAAGCTGCTGGTCAACCAGGCCCTGTACGCCCAGGGCCTGCAGGCCACGCAGTCACTGGGCGTCCTCTTCGACGGGGTGGCGCGGCACACCCCGGAGGGCTACGCGTTCGCGCAGCGGGCCGCCGAGGCGGGCTTCAAGCAGGCGGTGCGGGAGCGGGACGAGCCGTACGAGGGGTGAGGCCCGGCCCGGCCTACCTCCTCGCTGCCGTTGGCCCGAACAACAGCGAGCAAGCAAGGCAGGGACGAAGCCGCGCGACGCCCCTTGCAACGAGTGTGGGCCCCCACGATCACGCATAGCGGCATGTTCGGGGCCCACACTCGGCGGGGTGGGGGCCCCGGCGCGGCCGGCGCCGCCTACCGCGCTTCCAGCCGCCTGCCCACCAGAGGCAGGTTCACGAACCCCTCGACGCTCGCGTAGAGCAGCCCGACCTTGGGCATCTGGGAGACCTCCTCGACCACGATCGCCCGCGGCACCCACTTCGGGTCGAACTTCGCGTTGAAGTCCCGCAGCGACTTGATCTGGAAGTACGGGTTCAGCACCTCGGCCACCTTCTTGACCGCACGCTGGCCGGGCGTCAGCTGCGCTCCGGCGTCGAACAGCCTCCCCCACGCCGCGAAGTTCATCGACAGCTTCGTGAAGCCGCGCTCGCCCAGCGCGAGCGCCGCGTTGGCGATCAGGAACTCCGTCATCCCGTTGGGGGCGTCCGGGTCGCGCTGCATCAGGTCGAGCGACCAGCCGGGCTCGTCCCCGTAACAAGGCACCAGGCGCAGGAATCCGACGGGCCGCTCGCGCTCGCTCTCGAACGCAACCGCCAGCAGGAAGTCGGGGTTCTCACCCCGCACGCCGCCGCCCAGCTCCATCGTGAAGCCACGCTCGGGCGCCTTGCCGCGCCAGCGTTCGCGGATCTCGTTGAGCTGGCCCACCAGCTGCGGCGAGGCGTCGGACTCGCGCATCAGCCGGAAGCGGTGGTCGCGCCCCACCCGTTTCACCGCCGCCCGCACCGACTTCTTCTCCGGTCCTTCGAGGGTGAACTCGTCGCACGGGATGATCGCCTCATCGCCCAGGTAGACCTCGTGGAACCCGCGCGCGCCGTAGAGCGTCATGTCCGCCTCGCGAACCGCCAGGAACGCAACCCGCCACGCGCGGTCGCGGCAGAACGCCAGGAACTCGTCCAGCACCAGCTCCTCCGACGCCGGCCTGCCGATCGGATCGGCGGCCACCAGGGCGTAGCCGCTCTCGTAGGTGTAGGCCACCATCGCCTCGCCGTCGCTGGCGAAGAAGTAGCTCTTGTCCGGCCGCAGCGCGAAGTAGTCCAGCGTGTCGGAGCCGTAGAGGCGCACCAGCCGCCGCGCGTGCTCGCGCTCGTCCTCCGTCGGCGCGTCGCGCCGTGCCACCGCCCGAAACAGCAGCAGCGAGAACACGAGCAGGCCCGTGATGCCCAGCGCGAGCAGGGCCGCCGGGAAGAAGTCTTCGAAGATCCGCCCCGAGTACTCGTAGGGGCCGTCCAGCCCGATCAGGCCGGCTCCCGACCGCCTGGATCACGCCCCCGACGGTCAGCTCCTCCACGACGTGGTCCTGCTCCAGCAGCAGCGTCCCCGCGCCGAAGCAGAAGACGAGCAGCAGGTAGCCGGGCACGAACCGCACCACGGTCAGCAGCGACCCCGAGTCGGGCCGCGCGGTGAAGGCGCTGCGCTTCCACAGCAGCGCCGCCAGCATCGCCAGCGTGTACGCCACCATGATCGGGTGCGGCCCCTTGAGCACGTGCACGATCGCGCCGAGGCCGAACAGCACCACCGCCGCCTGCCACGCGCGCTGCTTGCCGCGCGCGAGCGGGAACGCGAGCAGGACCAGCGTCACGCCGACCAGCGTCGACGCGATGTGACCCGCCACCCGCAGCGATTCGTCGCCGAGCACCGTTGCGATGCCCAGGCGGTCGTGGAGGCCCGGCAAGAGCGCGAACAGGTTCAGGATCCCGCCCAGCGCCGTCAGCAGGCCTAGCGCCCGGGGCGCGCGCGAGCGCGCGACAGCCTCGACGACGGGTGCGGCCGGCGCCGGCTCGTCCTCAGGCGGGGCAGGTGAGCGCATCGACTCCGCGGTCGGCACGCTGCTGGACGACAGGCCCTGGCGTGTGGCGCGCAGGCCGGTACCCGGCTCGGGGCGCATCGTCGGAAACAGGATCACGTCGCGGATCGCCGGCGCGCCGGAGATCAGCATCACCAGGCGGTCGAGCCCGATCCCGAGCCCGCCGGTCGGCGGCAGCCCGTACTCGAGCGCCCGCACGTAGTCCTCGTCGACGTCCTCGGCCTCCTCGTCGCCGGCCGCCTTGGCCGCGGCCTCGGCCTCGAAGCGCGCCTTCTGGTCGACGGCGTCGTTGAGCTCGGAGTACGCGTTGGCCAGCTCGCGGCCCGCCACGACCGCCTCGAAGCGCTCCACCATGTCCGGGTCCTCGCGGTGGGTGCGCGCCAGCGGCGACACCTCCCGCGGGTAGTCGTAGACGAACGTGGGCGCGACCAGGGCGGCCTCGCAGGTCTCGTCGTAGACCTCGGACATCAGCCGCCCCGCGCCCCAGCCCGACTCGTACGGCACCTTGAAGCGGTCGCAGATCGCGCGGGCCTCGTCGATCGGCATCGAGGGGTGCATGCGCACGCCGTTGACCTCCTCGATCAGGTCGGCCATCGTCACGCGCCGCCACGGCGGCGACAGGTCGGTCGCACTCCCGCCCGGCACGTCGGCCGCCTGCGAGCAGATCGCCTCGACCAGGTCCATCATGTCGTGGTAGTCGGCCAGCGCCTGGTAGGCCTCGAGCAGCGTGAACTCGGGATTGTGGCGCGTGTCCAGCCCCTCGTTGCGGAACACGCGCCCGATCTCGAACACCCGCTCGAAGCCGCCGACCACAAGTCGCTTGAGATACAGCTCGAGCGCGATCCGCAGGTACATGTCGATGTCGAGCGCGTTGTGGTGGGTGATGAACGGGCGCGCGGCGGCGCCACCGGCCTTGGCGTCCAGCACCGGGGTCTCGACCTCGGTGAAGCCGTGCTCGGTCAGCACGCGGCGCACCGTCGCGATCACCGAGGAGCGGATGCCGAACACGCGGCGCGCCTCGGGGTTGACGATCAGGTCGAGGTAGCGCTGGCGCAGCCGCGTATCCACATCGGTGAGCCCGCGGTGCTTGTCGGGCAGCGGCCGCAGCGACTTGGTCAGCAAGTCCCAGTCCTGTACGCGAATGGACGGCTCGCCCTTGTCGGTGCGCATCCCGGTTCCCTCGACGCCGATCCAGTCGCCGCGGTCGAGGTCGCGCACGCGGGTGTCGTGCAGGAAGACGAGCTGAACGGTGGCCGTCTGGTCCTTCAGGGTGGCGAAGACGATCGCTCCGTGCCGCCGGATCAGCATCACGCGTCCCGCCACCCGAACCGTCCCGAGCGAGTCGAACTGCTCGCGCACCTGCGCCAGCGTGTGGTCGCGCGGGTAGCCGTACGCGGGGCCCTTGCCGACGAGCAGCCGCTCCTGCTTTGCGAGCCGCTGGGCGCGCTCCTGCGAGACGAAGTCGCGCTTCTCGGCCGGCTCCATTGCGACGCAATAGTGCTTTGCGTCGCCGTTTCGGTCAAGCTGCGCGCGTGGCAGACCGGCTCGAGACGATCCTCGTCCAGGCGAAGAAGGACCGCAAGCGCCTCGACGGCGGCGCCATGGGCGCCTTCAGCCTCACCACGTTGGGCATCGCCAGCGTGGTCGGGGCGGGCATCTTCGTCACCACTGGAACGGCCGCCGCGCAGTACGCCGGCCCCGCGGTGGTCGTGTCGTTCGTGCTCGCCGGGCTCGCGGCCGCGTTCACCGCCATCTGCTACGCCGAGCTGGCAGCGATGATCCCGATCGCCGGCTCGACCTACTCGTACGCGTACGCTGCGTTCGGCGTGTTCCTGGCCTGGTTCATCGGCTGGGACCTGCTGCTCGAGTACCTGTTCGCCGCCTCCACGGTCGCCGTCGGCTGGGCCGGGTACGCGGTCAGCTTCCTCGACTCGCTCGGCATCCACGTGCCAGACGACCTGTCCAGCCCCCCGTTCGGGAGCGGCAGCGGGATCGTGAACCTCCCGGCGATCCTCGTCGTGGCGGGCACGACGGCGCTGCTCGTGGTCGGCACGCGCCAGTCGGCGAGTGTGAACAACGCGATCGTCGCCCTCAAGATCGTGGTGCTGCTGCTGTTCGTGGCGGTCGGGGCGTTCGCCGTGGACACCTCCAACTGGACGCCGTTCGTGCCGGCCAACGACGGCGACTTCGGCGACTTCGGCGCGTCCGGCGTGATCCGCGGCGCCGGCGTTGTGTTCTTCGCCTACGTCGGGTTCGACGCCGTCTCCACCGCGGCGGGCGAGGCGCGCAACCCGCAGCGCACCGTCCCGGTCGGCCTGCTGCTCACGGTGCTGATCTCCACGGTGCTGTACGTCGCGATCGGCCTCGTGCTGACCGGAATAGTCCCCTACGAGCACCTCAACGTTGCCGACCCGCTCTCGAAGGCGGTCGAGGCCGAGGGTCGCGGCGCCGGCTGGCTCGACGAGGCGCTCGGCGTGGCGGCGGTGGTGGGCCTGTTCTCGACCGTGCTGGTCACGTTCTACGGCCAGACGCGCATCCTCATGCGCATGTCGGCCGACGGCATGCTGCCGTCGATCTTCAACCGCATCGACAAGCGCTTCAAGACGCCAGCCTTCACCACGATCGTGTGCGGCTTCGCCGGTGGAGCGGTCGCGGCGCTGGTGCCGATCGACGTGCTGGGCGAGCTGGTCTCGATCGGGACCCTGCTGGCGTTCGTGATCGTGTGCTGCGGGGTGCTTGTCCTGCGGCGCACACACCCCGACGTCGAGCGGCCGTTCCGGGTGCCCAAGGTGGAGCTGGTGGCGGGCCTCGGGCTCCTGAGCGCGTTGGGGCTGATGGTCACGCTGCCGATCGAGACCTGGATCAGGCTCGCGATCTGGCTGGTGATCGGGCTCGTGATCTTCTTCGCCTACGCGCGCTCGCACACGCGGGCCAAGTTCGCGCGGCTGGCCGAAGAGGCCGACGCCTAGTCCGGCTGGCGCAGCGCCAGGAACGCGATCCCGGCGATCATCACGGCGAACGCGGCCAGCGCCGCGAGCAGGGCCCCGGTGTCGACGTGGATCGTCTCGTCGAAGGCGAGCGTGCCGATGAACAGGCTGGCGACCGGATCGAGCGCCATCTGGGTGGCCACCGCCGGCGCGAGCGCGCCGGCCTGGAGCGATGCCTGGCTGAGCGTCATGCTCACGTAGCCGACGACGATCAGCGCGTACAGGTGCCAGTCCTCGAGCAGCGCGAGCACGCCCTCGTCGAGCTGCTCCACGGTCGACTTGGTCAGCGCCGCGCTCAGCGCGAACAGGATGCCGGCGGCGGTCCCGAGCAGCGCCGCCCGGTGCACCGGCGGGCGCCCGCGCGCGGCGATCGTGAGGGCGCCGCACAGCAGCGCCGCCACGGCGAAGCACGCGATCCACGCCGCCGCCGTCGGGTCGTCCACCCCGCCAGACGGGTCCGCCAGCACGAGGAAGGCGCCAAGGCCGAGCGTGACCGCCAGCGCGGCGCCCACCTCGGGCCGCGACACGCGCTTGTGCTCCAAGCGCGCGCCCAGCGGCAGGGCGAACACCACGCTGGTGGCCAGCAGCGGCTGCACGACCACGATCCGGCCCACGGCCAGCGCGGCGGCCTGGGCCACGAAGCCGAGCCCGTCTGCCGCGATCCCCGCGAGCCAGCGCGGCTGGCGTGCCAGGCGCAGCAGGAACCCCGCCCCGCGCGCCTCGGCCTCCGAGGCGGTGGCCGCCACCTGCTGCTGGAGCACCGTGCCCAGCGAGAACAGGAGCGCAGCCGCTAGCGCTAGCGCTATCGCCATGGGCTAGTGCAAGAGCTCGCCGACCGGCACCAGCCGACCCTAGGCGGTTAAAGTCGGGTGGGCAAGTGGCCCGGCTCTCGATTCGGGGCCGAGGCGTGGCGAGCGTGGTGCTCGTCGTCCTCGGCTCGGCGCTCCTGTTCGCTGGAGTCGTCGCGCTCTACGCGCGCGAGCAGGTGATCGACCGCGAGGCGTTCGCCGACCGCGCGCTGTCCGCACTCGACGACGACGACGTGCGCAACCTCGTCGCCCGCGAGATCGTCATCAACCTGATCGACCGCGGCTCGACCGACCTGGTCGCCGCGCGGCCACTGCTCGAGTCGGTCGTGGAGGCGGTGGCCCAGACGCAGCCGTTCCGGAGCGCCTTCCGGCACGCCGCCGGCGAGGCCAACCAGGTCTTCTTCGTCCGCGACCGCGAGAACGCGCTGTTCAACCTCGGCGACACGGCGACGGTGATCGAGTTCGCCCTGCGCTCGGTCTCGCCGCAGGTGGCGAAGCAGATCCCGACGGACTTCGATCCCGACGTGCTCACGCTGCGCCGCGACGACTTCGCCGGACAGACGCTCGCGGTGGCCGACAAGCTGCGCCTGCTCGGCTGGGTGCTGCCGCTGCTGGCGGTGATCGTCCTGGCCGGCGCGGTGGCGATCGCCCCGGACCGGCGTCTGGCGGTGCTGCGCGCCGGCGTAGGCCTGGCGGCGTCCGGCACGCTGCTGGCGATCGCGCTGCTGATCCTGCGGGCCCGGGTGCTCGCCGGCGTGACGGGCAAGGACGAGGTGAGCGCCCAGGAGGTGCGCGACGCGGTCGCCGGGGTCATGGACGCCTACCTGGGTGACCTCCTGTCGTGGGGGCTGCTGCTTGCCCTGCTCGGCGTGGTGCTCGCCGGCTCGGCCGCCGCACTCGACCCAGAGGACGTGAAGGCCCCCGCCGAGCAGTTCCGCCGGCGCCTGACGCAGCGCCCGCGCACCGTCGCGGGGCGCGTGCTGCGCGGCGTCGCGGCGCTCGCGCTCGGGGTGGCCGTGGTGATCGCGCCCACGCTCGCCCTGCAGGCGGCCGCGATCGCCGGCGGCACCTACCTCGTCTTCTTCGGCGTGACCGAGCTGCTCGTCCTGCTCCAGCGCCGCGATCAGACCGCGGCCGAGGGCGAGGCCACCCGCCGCCGCGCCCTGATCGGCGCCGGCGTCGCCTCCGCCACGGTGGTCGCGGCGCTGCTCGTGGTGGTCGTGGTGGTGACCAACGGCGAATCGGGACGCTCGGCCGCCGCCGCCACCCCGGCCGAGGGGTGCAACGGCTCGAAGGCGCTCTGCGACCTGCGCCTCAACGAGGCCGTCTTCGCCGGCACCCACAACGCGTTCTCGGCGGCCGACAGCCCGGGCTGGTTCATTACCAACCAGCGCCGCGCGATCCCGCGGCAGCTCGAGGACGGGATCCGCCTGTTCCTGATCGACCCGCACTGGGGCGTGGAGACGCCGAACGGACGCGTGCGCACCGACTTCGAGAGCGAGGGCCGCAGCCGCAACAAGGTTGCCAAGGCCATGCCCCCGGAGGTGCTGGCGGCCGCGGAGCGGTTGGCCGGCCGGCTCGGAGCCGGGGAGGCAACCGGCCAGCGCGACGTGTTCCTCTGCCACACGGTGTGCGAGCTGGGTGCCACGCGCATGGTCGACGTGCTCGTGCAGATGCGGGAGTTTCTGGAGGCCGACCCCGGCGCCGTGCTCATGCTGTTCATCGAGCCGTACGTGAAGCCGCGGGAGATCGAGAAGCGCTTCGAGGAGGCGGGGCTCACGCCCTACCTCGCGGAGCTGTCCCGCGACGAGCCGCTGCCCACGCTCGGCGAGCTGGTGGACTCAGGCCACCGCATGGTCGTGTTCGCCGAGAAGGACGCGGACGGCAGCGTGCCGTGGTATCTCGACGGCTTCTCGTTCGTTCAGGACACGCCGCTGGGCGCGACGAACGTTCACGAGCTGCGCTGTACCCGCGAGCGCGGCGAGGCGTCCAGCCCGCTGCTGATGCTCAACCACTGGGCCGACCTGTTCCCACCGCGGCTGCGCGCCAACCGGCCGTTCCTCACCAAGCGCTTCCTGCTGGAACGGGCCCACCGCTGCGCCCGCAAGCTCGGCCTGCCGGTCAGCATGATCGCCGTCGACTTCTACGACCAGGGCAAGCTGGTCGAGGCCGTCGCCGAGCTGAACGAGGAACGGGTGAAGGCCGCCAGGGAGCGCGACTAGTCGTCGTACTCGCCCGAGAACAGGGCGAACATCCCACCCTGCGGATCCTGGGCGACCAGGAAGCGTCCCGCTGGTATCGACAGCGGCTCGACCACGACCTGGCCGCCTAGCTCCGGAATGCGGACGGCGTCATCATCGACGCTCTTACAGCCGAAGTAGACCAGCCACGCGTCGGGCGGTTCCCCCAGCATCCCGGCGTTGAGGCGGCCGCCGTTGTACACGCCCCAGTAGGGCTGGTCGGCCTCGGTTATCGGCTCGAAGCGCCATCCGAACAGGCCCTCGTAGAACCGCTGTGAGCGCTCGGGGTCGGTCGTGTTGAGCTGGTTCATCGTCAGCGCGCCGGGCTCGTTGATGCGGCCGGCGCCGGGGTTGCGGCGTGGCTCCCAGAGGTTCAGCACGGCCCCATTGGGGTCGGCGACGGTGGCCATGCGACCGGCGTCGCCGACGTCGAACGGGCCGGCCAACAGCCGGCCGCCCTGCTGCTCGGCGGTTCCGGCCGAGTCGTCCGCGCTCGCGACGGTCACGTACGAGTTCCAGGCCGTCGGCTGGCCCTCGCGCGCGGCGGACAGCGCCGCCACCTCGCTGCCCTCGAGCTCGAGCATCGTGTAGACGCCCCCGCCGGGGATCTTGTGGTCCACGGGTTTCCAGCCGAACAGGTCCACGTAGAAGGCCTTCGCCGCGTCGGGGTCGCTCGTGGAGAGGTCGACCCAGCTGAACAGTCCCGGTGCGTATTCAGTGCGTTCCGCCATGGCGGGCGACACTAGCGAGACAGCGCGCGATTCACGAAGTAGAGGACCGCGCCCAGCGCCACCAGTCCGCCGGCCCGCGCGAAGGTGGACAGGTCGTCGCCGGCGGTGTGCACGATCAGGGCGATCGAGATCACCGCGCCCAGCACCGGGAACACCGACGGGGCGTGGAAGTGCTGGTGCTCGACCTGCTCTCGGCGCAGCACGAGCACGGCGATGTTGACGATCGTGAACACGAACAGCAGCAGCAGGACGGTCGTGTCGGCGAGTGTGCTGAGGTCGCCGGTGGACACCAGCACCACGCCGATCGCGGTCGTGAAGAGAATGCCGGCCACCGGGGTGCGACGGCCGGGCAGCACGCGGCCGAACACGCTCGCCACGATGCCCTGGTCGGCCATTCCGTAGACGATCCGCGAGGCCATGATCATGTTGATCAGCGCGCTGTTGGCCACCGCCATCAGGGCTATGAACGAGAACAGCTTGGTCGAGATGCCGAGCGGGCCCTGCTCGACCACCTCGAGCAGCGGGGCGTCGGAGCCGGTCAGGTCGCCGGTCGGCACGACCAGCGAAGCCGTGAGCGTCACGAGCAGGTAGAGCGTCCCGGCGATGGCGATCCCGAGGAACAGCGCGCGCGGGTAGTTGCGGCTCGGCGCCTTCGTCTCCTCCGCGACGTTCACGGAGTCCTCGAAGCCGATCATCGCGTAGAAGGACAGCGCGGTGCCGGCGACGATCGCGCCGAACACGCTCTCCCCGTCCTTGAACTCGAAGTTGCGCGAGAAGTCGCCGGAGCCCTCGCCGAGCGCCGCCACGCCGATCGCAATGATCAGCAGCAGGCCGGTCACCTCGATCGCGGTCAGCAGCAGGTTCACCTTCACCGACTCCGCGATGCCGCGCAGGTTGATGGCGGCCACGATCGCGAGGAAGGCGATCGCGGCGAGCACAAGCGGCAGGTCGATGAACTCGGACAGGTAGTCGCCGGCGAACGCGCGTGCGAGCGTGCTGGCCGAGGCGATGCCGGACGACATCACCGCGAACGCCACGACGAAGGTGAAGAACGGGGCGCCGAACGCCTTGTGCGTGTAGAGCGCCGCGCCCGCGGCGCGCGGGTACTTGGACACCAGCTCCGCGTAGGCGAAGGCCGTGAACGCCGCCAGCACGAAGGCGGCCAGGAAGCTGGTCCAGATCGCCCCGCCCACCTCGGCGCCGACCTCCCCCACGAGCGCGTAGATGCCGGCCCCGAGGATGTCGCCGACCACGAAGACGGTCAGCAGCCCCGGCCCGATGGCGCGCTTCAGGCTGGTCTCGACCTCGCCGGTAGCCGCCCCGTCCCGCGATGTCGTGACCCCCGCCTCCATGCGGCCGCTCTTGCCCACGGCCGGCGGTCGCGCAAACCTGGCGCCTAGCCGGCTCGACACGTGATCGTGCATCCCGGCGACCATCGACCCTTCGGTTAGCCGCTGCAACGGAGGGTGGTAGTCCAGGCGCCCGCATGTGACGCCGAACGGAGCACACCCCCCGTTAGCGCCGCATTGCGAGCACCACGGCCGCCCCGAGCACGAACGAGAGCGGATGCTCGGGCCCGTACCAGTCGAGCGAGAACGGCAGCAGCGCCACGAAGCCCAGCGCCGCCACGCCGACCAAGATGCGGTCGCGGCGCCGCAGCCCGCTCGCGAAGAGCGCCCCGAGCGTGGCTCCGAGCACGCAGGAGATGCCGAAGTCCGGGTCGTCGGCCGCGGCCTCGGCCCCGGCGGAGCCCAGCGCCACGGCCACACCGATGATCGCGTAGGCCAGCAGCGCCGACCCGATGTGCCCAACCGCCACGGCGGCCCACCAGAGCGCGGCTCCCTCCAGCCGCACGAACGCGATCGCCGCGATCGCCGTCAAGGCAATCTGGGGCACGGCCAGGCCCTCGACCACGAGCCCGCTCGTGAGCAGCCGCCAGACCTCGCCGTCGGCGATCTGGTCGGCGCTCGACTGGAGCGAGGCGATCTCGACCGTCCCGGACCGCTCCAGGACGGTGACGACGATGACGGCCAGGAAGTAGGCCGCGGCGAGCGCGGCCGCTACTGCGCTACCCGGGCGGCTAGCCCGAGGTGACCTTGAGGAAGGCCTCGTAGCGGGTGACCTCGCGCTCCGCACGGGCCTGCTCCTCCGACCCGTCCTCGGCCCGCTCGGCCGCCTCGCGGGCCTCCTTGAGGCGCGCTTCGAACGCCGAGCGGTCGATGTCATCCGGCGCGATCGCCTCCTCCACCAGCACGAGCGCGGAGTTGTCGACCACCTGCAGGTAGCCCTCGCCCTGCGCGAAGCGCACCACGTCGTTGTCCGACTTGTAGAGGCGCAGCTCGGTCGGCTCGAGGATCGCCATCAGCGGCGCGTGGTTGGCGAGCACGCCGATCGAGCCGGTGGTGGTGCGGGTGGAGACCATCTCCACCTCGTCCTCGAAGACCTTCCCCTCCGGCGTCAGGACCTCGACCGGGAAGCTATTCCTCGCCATCGTCGTCCTTGGGGGCCTCGTCGTCCTTGGCGCCCTCGTCGTCCTGCTTGGGGGCCTCGTCGCGCGAGCCGCGCGCCGCCTCGACGACGTCGTCGATCGTGCCCTTCAGCAGGAACGCCCGCTCGGGGATGTCGTCGTGCTTGCCCTCGATGATCTCCTTGAACGAGCGCACCGTCTCCTCGACCGGCACGTAGGCGCCCGGGGTGCCCGTGAACTGCTCGGCCACGAAGAACGGCTGGGAGAGGAAGCGCTCGACTCGGCGGGCGCGTTGGACGGTCACACGGTCCTCGTCCGAGAGCTCCTCGATGCCGAGGATGGCGATGATGTCCTGCAGCTCGCGGTAGCGCTGCAGGATCTCGCGCACCTGGTTGGCCACGTCGAAGTGCTCCTGACCGACGATGTCGGCCTTGAGGATCGTCGAGGTGGAGTCGAGCGGGTCGACCGCCGGGTAGATCCCCTTCTCCGAGATCGCGCGCGACAGCGTGGTGGTCGCGTTCAGGTGCGCGAACACCGACGCCGGGGCGGGGTCGGTCAGGTCGTCCGCGGGCACGTAGATCGCCTGGATCGAGGTGACGGAGCCCTGGCGCGTGGAGGTGATGCGCTCCTGGAGCTGGCCCATCTCGGTCTCGAGCGTGGGCTGGTAGCCGACCTGGGAGGGCATCCGGCCCAGCAGCGCCGACACCTCCGAGCCCGCCTGCACGAAGCGGAAGATGTTGTCGATGAAGAGCAGCACGTCCTGCCCGCCCTGCTCGCGGAAGTACTCCGCCATCGTCAGGCCGGACAGCGCCACACGCATGCGCGCGCCGGGCGGCTCGTTCATCTGGCCGAACACGAGCATGGTCTTGTCGATCACGCCCGACTCGGTCATCTCGAGCCAGAGGTCATTGCCCTCGCGCGAGCGCTCGCCCACGCCGCAGAAGGCGGACAATCCGCCGTGCTCCTTGGCGAGGTTGTGGATCAGCTCCTGGATCAGCACCGTCTTGCCAACGCCGGCGCCGCCGAACAGCCCGACCTTGCCGCCCTTGGCGTAGGGCGCGAGCAGGTCCACGACCTTGATGCCGGTCTCGAAGACCTCGCGCGTGGGCGTGAGGTCCTCAACGTTCGGCGCGGGCCGGTGGATCGGCCAGCGCTCCTCGGTCTTGACCTCGCCGCCGTCGTCGATCGGCTCGCCGAGCAGGTTGAAGATGCGCCCCAGCGTCCCGTCGCCGACGGGCACCGTGATCGGGCCGCCGGTGTCGCGCACCTCGATGCCGCGCGCGAGCCCGTCGGTGGCGTCCATGGCTACGGCGCGCACGCGGTCGTCGCCCAGGTGCTGCTGCACCTCGAGGACGAGCGTGGTGGGCTCGCCGTCGCGCTCGAGGTCCACCTCGAGCGCGTTGTAGATCTCCGGCAGGTGCTCTGCGGGGAAGGCGACCTCCACGACGACACCCTGGATCTCCTCCACGGTCCCGGCGTTCTCGGTCTGTGTTGCTGCTTCCACGAAATCAGTCTCCTTGTTGACTATCGAAGGCCTTCGGCACCGGCCACGACTTCCATGATCTCCTGCGTGATCTCGGCCTGGCGCTGGCGGTTGGCCTCGAGCGTGAGGTCGTCGATCATCTCCCCGGCGTTGTCGGAGGCGCTGCGCATCGCGCTCATGCGGGCGCCGTGCTCCGAGGCCGTCGACTCCAGCAGCGCCCGGTAGATCGAGATCTCGACGTAGTCGGGCACCAGCCGGGCGAGGATCTCCTCGGGGTCCGGCTCGTAGATCCAGAGCGCACGCGAATGCGGGTCGTCGTCGTCCTCGTCGTCGTCGCCGAGCACGTCGGCCTGCTGCAGCGGCAGCAGCGTCTCGTGACGCACCTCCTGGTTCACCGCTGAGATGTAGCCGTTGTAGAAGATCTCGACGCGGTCGACCTTGTCGTCGACGTACGCGGACGTGAGCCCGTCGGCGATCGCGCGGGCGTCGGCGAAGGCGGGCCGGTCGGTGAAGCCCGCCCAGCTGCCGCCCAGCTCCAGCTCGCGGAACTCGAGCGACGAGATGCCGCGCCGACCCGAGGCGTACCAGAGCACCTTGGCGCCCTCCGAGCGCACCTCGGCAGCGCGCCGGTTGCCGGCGCGGATGATCTGCGAGTTGAACGGGCCGGCCAGGCCGCGGTCGCCGGTCACCAGCAGGATCCCGACGGTCGACACCTGCTCCTTCTCCTGCAGGATCGGCAGGTTGGGGATGTTGTCCGCCGCCTGCGAGGCGCGCGAGGTCATCCGCCTGATCGCATCCGCGTAGGGCCGCAGCGACTCGATGCGCTGCTCGGCACGCCGCAACCGCGCGGCGGAGATCATCTCCATCGCCCGCGTGATCTTGCGGATGTTCTTGACCGACGCGATGCGGCCGCGGATGTCCTTCAGCGACGCCATCGGCTAGGCGGTGGCCGCCTCCTCTTCGCGCTCCTCGGCGTCCTCGGTGCCCTCGTCGTCGCCGTCCTCGTCGGCGCCCTCGCGAGCCTCCTCGGTGCGCGCCTCCTTCTGGCGCTCCTCCTCGGACAGGATGCGATCGGACTCGCCCTCTTCGAGCGGGTTGCCCTCGGCGTCGAAGTCGGGACCGAAGTCGTCGATCGCCTCGGCGATGCACTTGCCGAGCCGCTCCTCGATCGAGTCGTCCCAGTTGCCCTCGCCGATCTGCTCCATCAGGTCCGCGTCCTCGGAGTGCAGGCGCTGGAGCAGCATCTCGAGGAACTCGCGCACGCGCTCGACCTTGATGCGGTCGAGGTAGCCGCCCGTGCCCGAGTAGATCGCCGCCACCTGGTTCTCGATCGGCCAGGGGCTGCGCTCGTCCTGGTTGAGCGACTCGACCAGCCGGGCGCCGCGGTTGAGCGTGGCCTGGGTGTCGGCGTCGAGGTCCGAGCCGAACTGGGCGAAGGCCTCGAGCTCGCGGTACTGCGACAGCTCCAGGCGCAGCTTGCCGGCCACCTTGCGCATCGGCGTGGTCTGCGCCGAGCCGCCCACGCGCGACACCGAGATGCCGACGTTGATGGCCGGGCGCACGCCCGACCGGAACAGGTCCGACTGCAGGAAGATCTGCCCGTCGGTGATCGAGATGACGTTGGTGGGGATGTAGGCCGACACGTCGCCGGCCTGCGTCTCGATGATCGGCAGCGCCGTGAACGACCCGCCGCCCAGGTCGTCCGACAGCTTCACCGAGCGCTCCAGCAGGCGCGAGTGCAGGTAGAAGACGTCGCCGGGGTAGGCCTCGCGGCCGGGCGGGCGACGCAGGAGCAGCGCCATCTGGCGGTAGGCGAACGCGTGCTTGGTCAGGTCGTCGTAGATCGCCAGCGCGTGGCCGCCGTTGTAGAGGAAGTGCTCCGCCATCGCGGCGCCCGCGTAGGGGGCGAGGAACTTGATCGGGGCGGCCTCGTCGGCGGGGGCGGCGACGATGATCGTGTGCTCGAGGGCGCCGTGGTCCTCGAGCTGCTGCGCCACGTCCACGACGGTGGACATGCGCTGCCCGACCGCGACGTAGACGCACTTAACGTCCTTGCCCTTCTGGTTGATGATCGTGTCGATGCAGATCGACGTCTTGCCGGTCTGGCGGTCGCCGATGATCAGCTCGCGCTGGCCGCGGCCGATGTTCGTCATGGCGTCGATCGGCTTGATGCCGGTCATCAGCGGTTCCTTCACCGGCTGACGCGCGACGACGCCAGGCGCCTTGAACTCGGCGGGGCGCGTCTCGGAGGTGTCGATGTCGCCCTTGCCGTCGAGCGGCTGGCCGAGCGGGTCGACGATGCGGCCGAGCAGCTGCTCGCCCACGGGCACCTCGAGCAGGCGCTTGGTGCGCTTGACCTGGTCGCCCTCCTCGATCTTGTCCCACTCGCCGAACAGCACGGCGCCGACGTTGTCGGACTCCAGGTTCAGCGCCAGGCCGGTGACGTCGTGGGGCAGCTCGAGCAGCTCCATCGACATGACGTTGTCGAGGCCGTGCACGCGGGAGATGCCGTCGGCGACCGACAGCACCGTGCCCACCTCGGAGAGGTCGGCGCCGCCGTCCTCGAGACCCTGGATGCGGTCCTTGAGGATGCTCGTGATCTCGTCTGGCTTGATCTGCACTTCGGAGACTCCTTACGCCGCCTTGGCGACTTGCTTTCGAAGTTGTTCGAGTCGGTTGCGCACCGTCGCGTCGAGCACCATGTTCCCCACGCGAACCATCAGCCCCCCGAGCACGTCCGGGTCGACCTTCGAGGACAGCTCCACGCGCCTACCGGTCTGCTCCTCGATCCGCTGTCCGATCTCCTCGGCGAGGCCCTCGTCGAGCTCGGTGGCGCTCGTCACGGTAACCGGCAGCAGCTTGTTCTCCTCGGCCCAGAGCGAGTCGAAGGTCCGCCGGATTCGGAACAGCACCGGCATCCGGTGGCGCTCGGCCAGGAGCTCGAGGAAGTTGACGAAGCGCTCGTCGGCGTCGCTCACGATCCGCCGCACCCCGTCCTTCTTCTCCTCGCTCGAGAAGTAGGGCGAGAACAGGAACAGTTGCAGGTTGCGATCCTCCTCGAGGGCGTCGCCGAACTCGCCGAGCTCGTCGTGCACGCGGTCGAGGACGTCGTTGTCCTTGGCGACCTCGAACAGCGCACGCGCGTAGACCTCGGCGATCTCCTCCATGCCTAGTTCCTGCTCTCCTTGCCTGCCAGCGTGGAGAAGTCGACCTCGCCGAGGGCCTCCTCGATCAGGCGCCGGTGATCGTCCGGGGTCAGCGACTTGCGCGTGACCTTCTCGGTCGCGATCACCGTCAGGTTGGCGACCTCCTTGCGGATCTCGTCCAGCGCCCGACGCGTCTCGGCCTCGATGTCGCGGCGGGTGGCTGCCATCAGCTCCTCGCGCTGCTGGGTCGCCTGCGCCTTCGTCTCGTCGGCCAGCGAGTCGGCGGCCTTGCGGGCCCGCACGGTGATGTCCTCGGCCTGCTCACGTGCCTCCCGCAGCCGCGCGCGGTACTCCTCGAGCAGGTCGTCCGCCTCGCGCCTGGCGCGGGCCGCGTCCTCAATCGAGTCCTCGATCGCCTTGCGCCGCTTGTCGAGCGCCTCCGCGATGCGGGGGAACGCGAGCTTGTTCAGCAGGTAGAGGGTGACGCCGAAGGCGAGCAGCGTCCAGATCATCAGCCCGACGTTGGGGCTGACCAGGAAGTTGCCGCTCTCCTCCTCGGCTGCGGCCCCGCCCTCCTGGGCGAACAGCAGGACGCTCGCGATGTCGCCGACGAGATCCATCTCAGGCGGACAGGAAGAACGCGATCAGGCCGAAGATGAACGCGTAGAAGACGATCGCCTCGGTGAGGGCGAAGCCGAGCCACTGGATGCTCGTGATCTCGTCGCGCATCTCGGGCTGACGGGTGACCGACTCGATCACCTTGCCGAAGATGTAGCCGACGCCGATGCCGGGGCCGATCGTGCCCAGGCCGGCGCCGACGCCGAGGGCGATCGCCCTCAGACCGTCGGTGTTGTCCGCAGCCTGAGCAATGGGTGTCAGTAGTGCCAGATCCATGGGTCCTCCTTAATGACCCCCGGCGGTTGCCTCGCCGAAGTAAATAGACGTGAGCGTGGCGAAGATGAAGGCCTGCAGCGTTGCGATAAGGCCGACCTCGAGCATGAAGAACGCGATCGCGACCGGCAGGGTGATCCACCCGAGCACGGCCACGCCGAGCAGCACGGCCAGCCCGCCGCCCATGAACAGGATCAGCAGGTGGCCGGCCAGGATGTTCGCGAACAGTCGGACGGACAGGGAGATGATCCGCATGAACTGGGAGATCACCTCGATGAAGAAGATCGGGACCGCCGCGGGGCCGCTGACGCCCGCGGGGAGCCAGCCCTTTACGTACTTGACCGGGCCGTGGGCCCTGATGCCCTCGACCTGGTAGAGGACGAAGACGGTCAGCGTCAGCACCAGCGGGATGGAGAGGTTGGCGGTGGCCGCGTAGAGGGCGAAGGCTGGGAAGTCGATCCCGGCTATCTCGATCGTCTCCTCGGTATTCACCGGCAGCGGGATGTAGCCGAGCATGTTCGAGAACCAGATGAAGAAGAACAGCGTGGCCACGAGCGGGAACCACTTCGCCGCTGCCTCCGAGGGCATGTTGTTGCGGGCGATCTGGTTGTGCGTGAGCTCGTAGGCGCTCTCGACGATGGTCTGCGTGCGGTTCGGCTTGTCCTGCATGCGCCTCGCGACGAACACCATCGCCCCGATCGTCAGGCCACACGCGATCAGCAGGTAGAGGACGGCCTTGTTGAACGACAGGTCGATGCCGCCGATCTTGATCTCGATCCAGGGCTCGAGCTTGAATTCGTTCTGGGGCTTGAAGTGGTCGTTCTCGCCCTCCGAGCCGAACATCACGAAGAGGGCGATGGCGATGGCCAGCCAGATGCCGACGCCGATCAGGAACTTGTTGCGGGTGCTCACGGCCGGCCCGCCTCGAACGGCCTAATGATCATCTGCCCACTGAAGTACACGGTGAAGAGAGCGACCGAGAGGATCGCCGCCGACAGGCCGGCCTCGCGCTCCGCGAGCCCGACGATGAAGATCGAGCCCGCGACGATCCAGCCGCGGGCGATCATCGAGGCCGTCAGCAGGCCCGCGACCGTGCGCGGATCATCGGATGCCCGGGCGCGCTTCTCGATGAGGGCCTGTACCCCGCGCTGCACGAGCCAACCGAACGCCGCGCCGACGTACCCGAGCATGGGCAGGCCGGCCGCCACGAAAATGGGCAGCGCCAGCGCCAGCACGGCGAGGTCGAGGAATCGCAGCATGCGCAGCGGCATGGGATCGGATGCTTTCAGAGCGTGCGTCGTCAAGGGGTGTCGCAGGGAGGCGACGGTCCGGCGGCGTCTTGATGCTCCCCCGCGGGGCAGGAACGGTACATCACACGTCGACTTTGTGACTACTTTGTGACAGTTGGCTCGCGGGGTCTGAGCCAGTCTCGGTTAGGGTCGCCTCAACATGCGCATCCGCCTAATCGCCCTCACCGTCGCCCTCGCCCTCGTGCTCCCCGCCGCCGCGGCCGCCGCTCCGTACACCGCGCCCGGCAACAAGGTCCTCTGGGGCGGCCAGGGCGGCTACACGCCCGGGTCGATCGGCGAGTTCGGCCGGCAGTCGGGCAAGCACCCCGCCGTCTTCAACTACTTCATCGACTGGCGCGGCGACTTCAACTGGCTCGCGCTGCGGTTGGCGGACGCCGAGCGGGCCGACTCGAACGCGATGCTCTCGGTCGGCACCGAGGAGACCGGGCTGTCGCTGCGCGACCTCGCCCGCGGCGGCGGCGACGGCTTCCTGGTCGGGCTCAACCGCCTGCTCGTCGAGCACGGCCGGGTGGTCTACCTGCGCCCGCTGTCGGAGATGAACAACTCCAACAACCCGTACTCGGCCTACGACGACTCGGGCAACTCGCGCGGGCCGGCGTTCACGACGGCGTGGTTCAAGAAGGCCTGGCGGCGGCTGGCGCTGGTCGTCCGCGGCGGCGACGTCGCGAAGATCAACCGCAAGCTGCGCCGGCTCGGCCTGCCGCCGGTGAAGACCGGCGCCGACGAGCTCGGCCGCCCGAAGGTCGCGCTCATGTGGGTCCCGCTCTCGTTCGGCAACCCGGAGATCGAGAAGAACCACCCCAATCACTTCTGGCCCGGGCAAGGGCTACGTGGACTGGGTCGGCACCACCTGGTACTCGATGTACCGCAACAGCTCGGCCTTCCACACCTTCTACAGCAACCGGCTGTGGCGCTCGAAGCCGTTCGCGTTCGCCGAGTGGGGCATCTGGGGGGCCGACGTGCCGAGCTTCGTGGGCCAGTTCTTCGGCTTCCTGAAGTCCCACCCGCGGGTGCGGATGGCCGTCTACTACCAGTCGGCGTCGCTGAAGCCGGAGTTCGCGCTGAAGAACCACCCGGCCAGCCGGGCCGCGCTGCGCAGGGCGGTCAACTGGTCGCGCCTGACCGGCGTGGCGCCCTGACGACGGGTTCCGGCGCCAGCACCAGCACCTCCCCCGGGACGTGCGCGAACAGCCACTCCACCTCGGCGGCACCGAAGCACTCCAGTTGGCACCGCCAGCGTGTCGAAGCGCTCGCGCTCGACAATGCTCGCCAGCGCCTGACGGTGGGAGCGCCCGCGCTCCATCCGCGAGTCCACGGGCACCCCCGCACGACTGGCCAGCTGGTCGATCAGCTCGAGCATCGGCAGCGCCGTTTCGGCCTCGCGCAGGGTCGCGGCCGACTCGAGCGACAGGTGAGGGGGCACGACCACGAGATAGGTCGGGCACGAGCGTGGCGTCGCGGGCCCTCGCCAGCCGCCAGCGCGGCGTCGAGCGTCGGTCGCGACACGGTCGCACCGACGAAGGGAAAGAGGACGCGGCGAGCTCACGACCGCCGGCGCGCGCGGTCCGCCACCACGCGCACGTCCACGCCCGGAAGCTTGCGCAGCAGGCGATCCGGGAGCGACTCGGCGAGGCGCCGCAGGCCGGTGCGCGGCTGCGGCTGGCCGATCAGCACGTAGGTGGTGCCGCGCTCGGCCGCCACCCGCGCGGCGGTCTCCACCACGTCGTCCCCCTCCTCCACCAGCAGCTGCGCGCCCAGCACCGACGCCAGGCCGCGCAGCGCCTCCAGCTGCTCCCGCTCGTCCCCCCGCGGCGGCGCGCCCGGCTTGGACACGTAGAGCAGGTCGAGCTCGGCCCCCAGCCGCTGAGCCGAGCGCCAGGCGCGGCGCACCAGCCGCTGCGATCGCGTGCGCGGCGTGACCAGCGCGAGCACCCGCTCGGCCACCGCCTGCGGGGCCGCGTCGGCGAGCAGCTCCTCGCGCGTGCCGAGCAGCTCGGCGGCCGGCGCCACGCGCTTCAGCTCCACCTCCTCCGCCGTCTGGCGCAGCACCACCTCGCGCAGCGCGGCCAGGTTCTCGATCCGGAAGAAGTGGTTCAGAGCGGCCGCGACCTGCTCGGGCGGGTACACCTTGCCCGCGCGCATCCGGGCGATCAGCGCCTCCGGTGTGAGGTCGACCAGCACCACCTCGTCGGCCGAGCCGAGCACCTGGTCAGGGAACGTCTCGCGCACCCTCACGCCGGTCAGCTCGGCGACCCGATCGTTGAGCGACTCCAGATGCTGGACGTTCACCGTCGAGAACACGTCGATGCCGGCATCGAGAACGTCGTCGATGTCCTCGTGGCGCTTCACGTGCTCCAAGCCGGGCGCGTTGGTGTGCGCGAGCTCGTCGATCAGGCAGAGGTCGGGCGCGCGCTGGAAGATCGCCGGCAGGTCCATCTCGTCCACGGCCGAGCCGCGGTGGTCGACCTGGCGCCGCGGTAGCCGCTCGAGCCCCACGGCCTGCGCCTCGGTCTCCTGGCGGGCGTGCGGCTCGAGGTAGCCGATCACTACGTCCCTGCCGGCCGCCTGCTCGGCGCGCCCCTCCTGGAGCATCCGGTAGGTCTTGCCGACCCCGGCCGCCATGCCCAGGAAGATCTTGTAGTGGCCGCGCACATCTACGCCCCGAGCAGATTGTGGACCAGCAGATCTACGAGCTTGATCCCGACGAACGGGGCGATCAGGCCGCCCAGGCCGTAGATGATGAGGTTGCGCCGCAGCAGGGCGGTCGCGCCGATCGCGCGGTAGCGCACGCCGCGCAGTGCCAGCGGCACCAGCAGCGGGATGATCAGCGCGTTGAAGACGATCGCGGAGATGATCGCCGACTCCGGGGTACCGAGGTCCATGATGTTGAGCCGGTCGAGCGGCCCCCCGTAGGTCGCCGCGAACATCGCGGGCAGGATCGCGAAGTACTTGGCCACGTCATTCGCGACCGAGAAGGTCGTGAGGGCGCCGCGCGTGATCAGCAGCTGCTTGCCGATTTCGACGATCTCGATGAGCTTCGTCGGATTGGAGTCGAGGTCGACCATGTTGCCCGCCTCGCGCGCCGCCTGGGTCCCTGTGTTCATCGCAACGCCCACGTCGGCCTGGGCGAGCGCCGGCGCATCGTTGGTGCCGTCGCCCGTCATCGCGACCAGCCGCCCCTCGCGCTGCTCCTCGCGGATCAGCTCGAGCTTGCGCTCCGGGGTGGCTTCGGCGAGGAAGTCGTCGACTCCCGACTCGGCGGCGATCTTGGCGGCGGTGAGGGGGTTGTCGCCGGTGACCATCACGGTGCGGATGCCCATCGCGTGGAGCGCCTCGAAGCGGTGGCGGATGCCCTCCTTGACCACGTCCTTGAGGTAGACCACCCCGAGCACCTGGGCGTCGCGCGCCACCGCCAGCGGCGTGCCGCCCTCGCCGGCGATCCGGTCGACCGCTCGCTTCAGCTCGGGCGGCGCCTGCCCGCCCTCGGCCGCGACGAAGTTGATGATTGCGTCGCCGGCCCCCTTGCGCAGCCGGAAGCCGTCGAGGTCCACCCCGCTCATGCGCGTCTCCGCCGTGAACGGGACGAAGCGAGCCGCGGCGTCGAAGTGGTGCTCGCGGATCCCGTACTGCTTGGCCAGGACCACGATCGAGCGGCCCTCCGGAGTCTCGTCCGCCAGCGAGGCGATCTGGGCCGCCTCCGCGAGCACGGCCTCCTCGACACCGGGCATCGGCACGAACTCGGTGGCCTCCCGGTTGCCGAGCGTGATCGTGCCGGTCTTGTCGAGCAGCAGCACGTCCACGTCGCCGGACGCCTCCACGGAGCGCCCCGACAGCGCCAGCACATTGCGGCGCACCAGTCGGTCCATGCCCGCGATCCCGATCGCGGACAGCAGGGCGCCGATCGTCGTGGGGATCAGCGCCACCAGCAGCGCGATCAGGGTCGCGATCGACACGCTCGTGTCGGCGAACTCGCTGAACGGCCGCAGGGTGACGACCACCACGAGGAAGATCAGCGTCAGGCCGGAGAGCAGGATGCCGAGCGCGATCTCGTTCGGTGTCTTGCGCCGCGACGCGCCCTCCACGAGCGCGATCATGCGGTCGAGGAAGCTCTCACCCGGTAGCTGAGTGATCTCCACGACGATGCGGTCGGACAGCACCTTGGTCCCGCCGGTGACGGCGCTGCGATCGCCGCCCGACTCGCGGATCACCGGGGCCGACTCGCCCGTCACGGCCGACTCGTCCACCGAGGCGATGCCCTCGATGACGGTGCCGTCGCCGGGGATCAGCTCGCCGGCGTCCACCACCACGACGTCGCCGCGCGTGAGCTCGGAGGCGGGCTTCTCGGTGCCGTCCCGTAGGCGCGCGACCGTCTCGGTTCGCATCGCTCGCAACGCCGCCGCCTGGGCCTTGCCGCGACCCTCGGCCAGCGCCTCGGCGAGGTTCGCGAAGACAACCGTGAGCCACAGCCAGAACGCGACGGTGAAGGTGAACCAGGCCGGCTCGTCGCCGCCCCCCAGCGGCTGGCCGCCGAACGCCTGGATCAGCCAGCCCGCCGTGGTGATCGCGGCTCCGAGCTCCACCACGAACATGACCGGGTTGCGCGCCTGCACCCGCGGGTCCAGCTTGACCAGGCTGGCCAAGAGGGCCCGGCGCAGCACCGCGCCGCCGAACGCGTTCATCGCGCACCGCCCGCGTCGAGCGCCAGGTTGAGCGTCAGCACGTTCACGCCGGCCTCGCCAAGCACGCCGAGGCCGCGGCCGTCAGTGTTGTCGTCGACCAGCGCCAGCACCCGATCCAACGCGAGGCCGCGCTCGCGCGCGACGCGCCGCGCTTGGATCTCCGCGTTCTCGATCGAGATGTGGGGGTCCACCCCGGACGCGGTGGTCTGCACGGCGTCGGGCGGCACGTCGGCTGGCCCGAGCCCCGGGTTGAAGCGCCGCTCGCGCTTCAGGTAGGCGGCCAGGTTCTCGGCGAACATCTTCCTCAGGGCCGCGGAGTTCGGGCCCAGGTTGTTGAAGTAGGTGGCGGCCGGGTCGTAGCCGGTCACGGACGGCCGCGACTGGAAGTAGCGCGGCGCGCCCTTGAAGTCCTGTCCGATCAGCCGCGACCCGACCGCCTCGCCATCTCGCTCGATCACGCTGCCGTCGGCCTTGTTCGGCCACAGCAGCTGGGCCACCCCGGTGGTGGCGAGCGGATACGCCAGCCCGAGCAGGACGGTGAAGACGAGGATTGCCAGTGCGGAGGTGATCAGGTCGCGTCGCATCAGAAGAGTTGGTCGGTGAGTCCTTGGACGATCGGGCCGAGCAGGAAGGCCGGGAAGAAGGTCAGGGCCGCGACGATCACGACCGTCGCGACCAGGAGCACGACGAAGATGCCGGTGTCGGTACGGAACGTGCCGGGGCCGAGCGGAGCGACGCGCTTGGGCGCGATCGCGCCCGCAACCGCGAGCGCGGCGACCAGCGGCACGAAGCGCCCGACGAGCATGCTCGCGCCTCCGAGCAAGTCCGCGAACGTGATGCCGAAGGCCCCCGTGTTGGTGCCGTCCGGCTGCACGTAGCCCGTGTATCCGGCGAAGGCCGAGCCGTTGTTGTTCGTCTGGGAGACGTAGGCGTAGAGCGTCTCGGAGAAGCCCTGCGGGCCCGCGTTGTAGATCGACGGTGCGCCCCACTTCGTGGAGATCGCCAGCGCGGTCGCGGTCAGCACGGCGAGCGGCACGAACAGGGTGCCGATCATCACCAGCTTCACCTCGCGCGCCTCGATCTTCTTGCCGAGGTACTCCGGCGTCCGACCCACCATCAGGCCCGCGATGAAGACCGCGAGCACGACGAACAGCAGCATCCCGTAGAGGCCTGAGCCGACCCCGCCGAACACGACCTCGCCGGTCGACATGTTGAACAGCGGCACCAGCCCGCCGATGCCCGTCAGCGAGTCGAAGGCGGCGTTGACCGCCCCGCACGAGGCGACCGTCGTGATCGCCGTGAACAGCGCGGAGTTCGCGGTACCGAAGCGGACCTCCTTGCCCTCCAGGTTGGCCCCGGCGAGACCGGCGGCGTGCTGGGCCGGCGAGCTGACCGACTCGGCGGCGTAGACGACGGCCACCGCCACGACGAACATCGCGAGCATCGCGCCGAACAGGGCCCAGCCCTGGCGCCGGTTGCCGGCGTAGCGCCCGAAGACCGAGGTCAGTGATGCCGGGATCAGCAGGATCAGCAGCATCTCGACGAAGTTCGAGATGCCGCTGGGGTTCTCGAACGGCATCGCGCTGTTGACGTTGAAGAAGCCGCCGCCGTTGGTCCCGAGCATCTTGATGACCTCCTGAGAAGCCACTGGCCCGAGCGCGAGCGTCTGGTCGCCGACGCTGGTGTACGCCGACAGGTTCTGGATCACGCCCTGGGAGACGAGCACCAGCGCCGCGACGAACGAGATCGGCAGCAGCACGTACAGCAGCGTGCGCGTCAGGTCCTGCCAGAAGTTGCCCAGCGCGGCGCCGGAGCGGGACACGAAGCCGCGGATGACGGCGATCGCGACGGCGATGCCGACGCCGGCGGAGACGAAGTTCTGCACGGCCAGGCCGGCCATCTGCGAGAAGTACGTCATCGTCGTCTCGCCGCCGTAGTACTGCCAGTTCGTGTTCGAGATGAACGAGGACGTGGTGTTGAAGGTCACGTCCCATGGGGCCGAGTGGAAGCCCTCGGGGTTGAAGGGATGAACGCCCTGCGTGCGCAGGATCAGGTAGAGCGCGAGCCAGAACAGCGCGCTGAACACGAGCGTCGTGCGCGCGTATGACTTCCAGTCCTGGCTCGCCGTGGGGTCGACCCGCAGCAGCCGGTAGACGATCCGCTCGAGCGGCGCCAGCACCGGCGTGAGCAGCACGTGATCGCCCCGGTAGACCCGCGCCATGTATCCGCCGAGCAGCGGCGTCAGCGCGATCAGGACGGCGACGTAGATACCGATCTGGAGCCACCCCTGCGCGGTCACAGCCGCTCCCCGCGCAGCAGGGCGTAGAGCAGGTAGGCGAACACCAGCACCGACGTGACGAGCCCGAACAGCTCGGCGCCGCTCATACCCGGTCGAGCCCCTCGACCACAGCCAGGACAAGGCCGAAGAGCGCGATCCCCAGGGCGATTGACAGCAGGTCCATGGGGCGAGTGTCGGCTCGCCCCCGGCAAGGCGGCGTCAAGAACCGCCGCCCCGCCGTCAAGATCACATCAAGGCATGAATCGGTAGCCCACGCCCGTGTCGGTTCGGATGTACCGCGGCGCGCGCAGGTCCGGCTCGATCTTGCCGCGCAGGTTGGCGATGTGCACGCGCAGCGTGTGCGTGTCGTCCTCGTAGGCGTGGCCCCACACGTCGGCGAGCAGGGCGCGGTGTGTCATCAGCCGCCCCCGGTTGCGGACCAGCACACGCAGCAGGTCGAACTCCTTCGGGGTCAGGCGGACCTCCTCGCCATCGCGCAGCACCCGGTGCGCGGCGATGTCGATCTCCAGCCCGTCGACCGCCACGGTCGGCTCCTCCTGCCGCCCGGCCCTGCGCAGCGCCGCGTTGAGCCGGGCGACCAGCTCGCCCGGGCCGAACGGCTTCGTCACGTAGTCGTCGGCCCCGGCGTCGAGCGCGCGCACCTTGTCCTGTTCCTCCCCCACCGCCGACAGCACCAGGATCGGCATCTGCGACCACTCGCGGATCGAGCGGCAGACGTCCACGCCGTTGCCGTCGGGCAGGATCAGATCGAGGATCGCGGCGTCGGGCGCGCGCAGCGCTGCGGCGTCGAGGGCCTCCTGTGCCGTCTGGGCGGTCACCACCTCGAACCCCGCGTCGCGCAGGATCACACGCAGCGCCCGCAGGATCTGGACCTCGTCGTCGCAGACGAGCACGCGGCTCATTCGGCGGCCTGGGCATGCGCCCCGGCGGGCTGCTCAGCCGGCACCGGCAGGCTGAGCGCGATCGTCGTCCCCTGGCCGGGCAGCGACTCCGCGCGGATGCGCCCGCCGTTGGCCTCGACGAAGCCCCGGGCGATTGCGAGCCCGAGGCCGGTTCCCGACCCGTCGCCCGCCGAGTGGAACGGCTCGAAGATGCGCTCGAGCTCGCCCGCCGCCACGCCGGGACCGCGATCCCCGACCCGCAGCAGCACCTGGTTGCCGGCGACCCGCGCGCGGACGGAAACGGGCGCGTCGCCCGAGTAGCGGACGGCGTTGTCGAGCACGTTGGCGATCGCACGCTCCAGCTGCGCGGCGTCGGCGCGCAGCAGCGGTAGCTCCGCCTCGATCTGGATGTCGAACCCGTCCGGCGGCGCCGTGACCGATCCGGCCGCGGCGCGGACCAGCTCGTCGATCGCGCACCAGTCGGCGCGCGGCTCGACGGCCCCGCTCTGGAGCCGCGACAGGTCCAGCAGATCGTCGACGAGGCGCGCCAGGCGCGCGCTCTCCAGCGCGATCACCGAGGTCAGCTCCGCGCGGGCCTCGGCGGAGAGCGTGTCGGAGGTCAGCCCACCGGCGGCGGTCGTGATCGCCGTGAGGGGCGAGCGGAGGTCGTGAGACACCGACCGCAACACGGCGGTCTTGACGACGTTGGAGCGTCGCAGCGCCTTGGTCTCGATCACCTGGGTCTCGAGCTCGTCGCGCTTGCGCGCGGCCGCGACCAGCGTCTCCAGCGCGGGCACCACCCGGTCCTGCAGCGCCTCCAGCGCCTGCGCGCTGGTGTCGCGCGGCACCATCACGGTCCCCGCCCGCGAGCCGTCCACGAGCAGCGGCAGCGCCCGCGTGCGCTCGTCGGAGTCCGCCCACGCCAGCTCGATCCGCACCGAGGCGAGCCCGAACGCCCCGGCGATCCGCTGGCCGGCTGAGCGCAGCGAGTCGTCCAGCACCGCTCCCCCGAGCAGCAGCCGCGCCATCTCGGCGGTGAGGTCTGCCTCGCGCCGCCGGGTCTCGGCCTCGTCGGCGCGCGCTTGGGCGGCGCCCGCCAGGCCGCTGATCACGACCGCCGAGACGAAGAAGACGGCGAGCGCCACCCAGTTCTCCCCGTCGGCGATCGTGAACTCGCCGGCCGGCGGGATGTGGAAGAAGTTCCAGGCCGCGGCGCTCGTGAGAGCCGTGAAGAGGCCCATGAGCAGGCCCCAGTAGCTCGATACGAGCAGCACCGCAAGCATGTACACAACCCCGGTCGACACCACCGGCACGAACTCGCGCAGCCCGTAGATGGCGCCGGTGATGACGGCCACGGACACCAGCGAGACGATCAGCCCTTCGATCGGTGATCGTCTCGGCCTCACAGGCCCAATGGTGCCGTACGCCGCGGCGTGGCGCCCTAGGACACGCGTGACAACGTGGTGGTGTGCTCGCGCGCCACCGCCGCGAGGAACGCCGCCACCACCTCGGCGTCGAACTGCGTGCCGGCCCCCGCGCGGAGCTCCGCCCCGGCGCCCTCCTCGCCGAGCGCCGCGCGGTAGGAGCGATCGGCGGTCATCGCCTCGTAGGCGTCGGCCACCGCGAGGATGCGGGCCTCGATCGGGATCTCCTCGCCGATCAGGCCGTGCGGGTAGCCCTGGCCGTCCGGGCGCTCGTGGTGGGCGAGCACCCACGCGCGCAGGTCCTCGAAGTCCGGATGGGCGAGCAGCCGAGCGCCGAGCTCGGGGTGGGTGCGGATCGTGCGCCACTCGCTCGGGTCGAGCGGGCCGGGCTTGGCCACCACCCGATCGGACACGCCCGTCTTGCCAACGTCGTGCACCAGGCCGGCAAGGCGGACGCGCTCCACGTGGTGCTTCTCGAACCCGAGCTCGCGGGCCATCATCTCGGCATAGCGCCCGACCGTCTCCGAGTGCCCGGTCGTGCCGGTGTCCCTGATGTCGAGCTCCTCCGCGAGGGCGAGGATCCGGGAGAGCTGGGGCAGGTCACCTTGCGGGGCCTCCTCGAGCATCCTCGCCACGTCGGCGCAGTAGATGACCGAGCGGTCGCGCCCTAGCTCCTTGGCCACGTCCACCGCCCGCGTCGCGGCGCCCATCAGCACGCCGAACTGCTCGCCGTGCTCGGGGTAGCTAGCCACCCCGAACGAGATCGTCAGCGGCAGTGCGTCCTGCGCCAGGCTGCGACGCGCGGCGCGGCGCAGCCGCTCGGCAACGAGAAACGCGCCGTGCTGGTCGGTCTCCGGCAGCAGGATGCCGAACTTCTCGCCGCCGATCCGGCCCGCGGAGTCGATCCGCCGCTTCCACTTGGACATGTCGGAGGCCACCTGCTCGATGGCCACGTCCCCCGCCCCATGGCCGCGCTCGGCGTTGAGCCGCCCCATGCCGTCGATCTCGCCCACGATCACCGCGACGGGCCGGCCGGTGCGCCGCGACCGATCCAGCTCGAAGTTGAGCAGCTCCTCGAAGGCGCGGCGATTGAACAGGCCCGTGAGCGGGTCGAGCCGGCTGGCCGCTGATAGGCGCTCGTCCAGGGCGGCGATCTGGAGGCGTTGCCTGTAGATCACTGCGAACAGGACGAGCGACACCCCAAGGAGGACGACAAGCGAGGCGAGGGCCATTTCCATCTGTTATCGGCTGCACAGCGCGTTTTCTCTAGCTTTCCGGGCGCACCGATGTGGATCCAGACCCAGATCACCCTGCGACCGCGCCCGCGCGGCTTCCACCTCGTCACCGACGAGGTCGTGGAGGGGGTTCCGGACCTGCGTTCGCTGCGCGTCGGGCTGGCCGTGGTCTTCATGCAGCACACGTCCGCTTCGCTGACTCTGAACGAGAACGCGTCGCCCGACGTGCGCCGGGATTTCGCCTCGTGGTTCGACCGTTCGGTGCCCGACGGCGCCGACTACTTCACGCACACGCTCGAGGGCGACGACGACATGCCGGCCCACATCAAGGCGTCGCTGACCGACGCCTCCCTGGTGCTGCCCGTGAGCGACGGCCGGCTGGCGCTGGGCACGTGGCAGGGCATCTACCTGTGCGAGCACCGCGACAGCGGCGGACCGCGGCGAGTTGTCGTGACCGCGTTCGGCGAGTCGTGACCGCACTGCTCGTGGGCGTCGGCGGGGTCTGCGGCGTGCTCGCCCGCTACGGCATCGGCAAGGCGACCATGCACTCGGACGCGCTGATCTGGTCGACCGTGGGGATCAACATCGCCGGCTCGTTCCTGCTCGGGCTCTTGGTTGCCGAGGACTGGTTCTCGCGCGATCTGCGGGAGGGGCTCGGAGTCGGCTTCCTGGGCGGGTTCACGACGTTCTCGACCTTCTCCGCGCAGGTCGTGATGGACGTGGACGCCGGGGAGCCGTGGCGAGCGGGCGCGTACCTGCTGGCCTCGGTGGTCGGAGGGATCGCGGCCGCGGCGGCCGGGTTCGTGCTGGGTCGCAAGCTGGCCTGAGCACGTCTTGACAGTGTGCGAACATGTGTTCGTGCGCTGGGACAATTTGAAGGTCGAGAGCGAGGCGGAGCACACCCTCCCCGGCTACCGCGAACCGGCCGCCATCCGGACCTTCGACGCCCCCGAGGCGCTCGACGTTCGCTTCTACGAGGTGCAGGCCAAGTCGGTCCTCAACCGCGTGCCGAAGGCGTCGCGCATGCCGTTCCGGTGGACGATCAATCCGTACAGGGGATGCACCCATGCGTGCCAGTACTGTGCCTCCGGGGAAACGCCGGTCCTGATGTGGGACGGGCGCACCAAACGCCTGGCCGAGATCCAAGTGGGCGACGCCGTGTACGGGACAGTCCGCCACGGTCGCTATCGCCGTTATGTGGCGACCGAGGTCCTGGACCACTGGTCGACCATCAAACCAGCGTTCCGATTGACGCTCGAGGATGGGACGGAGCTCGTAGCAAGCGGTGACCATCGCTTCCTCACCCGGCGCGGCTGGAAGCACGTCATCGGAGCGATGGGCGGCCCTCTGCAGAGGCCCTACCTCACGCTCAACGACAAGCTCATCGGGACCGGCGCCTTTGCCGCAGCGCCAAGCGATTGGCCCGACTACCGGCGCGGCTACCTGGCCGGCCTGATCCGGGGGGATGCTCATCTCTCGTCTCGAGAGATCGAACGCTCCGACGGACGGCGCGAGCAGCGGTACGCCTTTCGACTGGCCCTAACCGACCTGGAGGCACTTGCTCGGGCGAGGACCTACCTCGAAGAGGAACGTGGCATCCGCACGCGCGCGTCCGGGTTCCCGACTCGTGGGCATCCAATGTGGGCAATCGCGGCGCAGTCGCGAGATCACGTCACGGACATCATGGATCTCGTCGCCTGGCCGCGTGGCCCGAGGCCCGAGTGGTGCAAAGGCTTTCTCGCCGGCATCTTCGATGCCGAGGGGTCGAGCAACGAGGTCGTCCGGATCTGCAACATGGACCCGCAGATCATCGACTGGATCACCTGGTCCCTTCGGCTGCTCGGGTTCCAGTACAGGGTCGAGGATCCGTCTAGCCCAAACGGAATCAAGTACGTGCGATTGCTGGGCGGCCTGCCCGAGAAGCTGCGCTTCTTTCTCACGATCGATCCGGCGATCACGCGCAAGCGCCAGATCGACGACGTTGCCCTCAAGAGCTCCGCGAAGCTCAAGGTCGAGCAGATCGAGCCACTCGGGAAGGGCTTCCGCCTTTACGACATCACCACCGGCACAGGCGACTTCATTGCGAACGGGGTTGTCAGCCATAACTGCTTCGCTCGCCCCACCCACACGTACCTCGACTTCGACGCCGGCCGCGACTTCGAGCGCGAGATCGTCGTGAAGGTCAACACACCCGAGGTCGCGCGGGCTCAGTTGATGAAGCCGACCTGGAAGCGCGAGCACGTCGCGCTCGGGACCAACACGGATCCCTACCAGTGGGTCGAGAAGAAGTACGAGCTGCTGCCAGGTGTGTGGGAGGCGATGCGCGACTCGCGCACGCCCAGCTCGGTGCTCACGAAGTCGCCGCTGCTGCTGCGCGACATCGAGCTGTTCAAGCAGATCCCCTCCTTCGCCGCGAACCTCTCGATCCCGACTCTCGACGAGCGGGCTTGGCGCGCCAGCGAGCCGCACACGCCGCACCCGCGCAAGCGCATCGAGGCGGTCGCCGAGCTCAACCGCGCCGGCATCCCGACGGGCGTGCTGATCGCGCCGCTGATGCCGGGCATCAACGACTCGCCCCGTCAGGTGGAGGAGATCCTCGAGCTGTGCGCCGAGGCCGGCGTCGTCTCGATCGGCGGCATCTGCCTGCACCTGCGCGGCGAGGTGCGCGACGTCTTCATGGACTGGCTGCGCTCGTACCGCCCCGACCTCGTGCCGCGCTACGAGACCCTCTACGCGCGCGGGGCCTACGCACCGAAGGCCGAGCGCGAGCGCCTCTCGCGGCTGGTGCGCGTCGGGCGGCGCGCGACCGGGCTGCGCCGCGACCCGGCAGAGGACGCCGAGCCGCAAATGGCCACTCCGCCGCCCGAGCAGCCCTCGCTTTTCTGAGCGGCGGGCCCGGCGGGCCGCCAGAGGCCAGCAGGCGTCGCGCCGGGCTCAGCCCCCGCCCGACTCCGCGAGGCGCTCCAGCAGTGCCCGGCCGCGGGGCGACAGGCGGTAGCCGCGCTCCAGGCTCTCGGTCAGCCCGAGCTCCTTCAGCTTGCGCACATCGCGCTTGAACGGCAGCTTCTCGCGCCCGACCGACTCGGCCAGGTCGGCTGCCCGCACCTCGGGCCGCGCGGCGATCAGCTCGAGCGTCGCGCGCGTCCACGGGCCGTGCGGGCTGGCGCGGTCGAAGCGGTCGAGTCGCTCGCGCAGCCGCTCGACCTCGGCGGGCTGCAGCCGCGCGAGCTCGCGCAGCGACACGCGCGGATCCTCGCCAGCCCAGTGCAACTCGATGCGCCAGATTTGACCGTCGCCACGGGCGTCGAGCTCGCCGAGCAGCTCGTCCAGCGACTCGTGCCCGGCTCGCGCCGCGTCCGCCGCCGTGATCGCGCCGCGCTCGACCGGGGCCACCGAGTCGATCGCCAGCACCCCGATCCTCGTGCGCTGGCGCCCCCCAGCCCTGGCTCGCGGGCGGTCCCAGCGGCGGAAGGCGAGCGTGATCTCGCCCGCCCGCAGGCCCTCGAGCGACCGGACTCGGAAGAGCATCTACTCGCGCGAAACCGACTCGAACTCGCCGGTCTCCGGCGGCCGCACTGCCTGGAACTCGCCGGTCTCCATCTCGCGTTCGATCTCGCTGTCGATCTCCGCCTCGCTCAGCGCGGCGATCTCTCCGGTCTCCACCTGGCGCCGCAGCTCGCGCTCGCGGAAGCGCTTGAACTTGAGGATCTCCAGCACAACGACCAGGTAGACGCTGGCCGCGATCGCGATCAGCGCGAACGCGACGATCACGAGCGTCCAGCCCACGTGGAGGGTGCCGTCGTCGTCCGAGTACGGCACGAAGCGCATCGCCAGCGCGAGCGCGGCCAGCGACAGCGTCCACCCGTACAGGTACAGCACCGTGCGCCGCTGCGAGAAGCCGATGTTCGCGAAGCGGTGGTGGAAGTGCCATCGGTCCGCCGAGTAGACCGGCCGGCCGTACTTGATCCGCTTGGCGATCACGAAGGTGGCGTCCAGCGCCGGCACCGCGAGGATGAGCAGCGGGAAGAACAGCGCCACGACGGCGGCCGTCTTCAGGACGCCCTGGATCGCGACGCACGCTAAGAGCAACCCGAGCAAATTGGAGCCGGCGTCGCCCATGAAGATCGACGCGGGGTGGAAGTTGTGCCACAGGAAGCCGACCGCCGCCCCCGCCGTCAGCGCGGCGAGCACGCCCGCGGCGTCGCGGTTCAGCGACAGGGCGATCACCGCGAACGTGGCCGCCGCGATCGTGCAGACGCCCGCCGCCAGGCCGTCGGCGCCGTCCGTGAAGTTCACGACATTCATCACCGCGACGATCCCGACGAGCGTGAGCGGATAGCCCCAGGCGCCGAGATCGATCGGATCGATGAACGGCAGCGTCATGTTCGTCACGCGCACGTCGCACCAAACCGGGATCGCGGCGGCGGCGAACTGGCCCGCCAGCTTCACCAGCGGGTGCAGCCCACCAGGACGGGCGTCGTCGAGCGCCCCGACGAGCGCGATCGCGACGGCGCCGCCGACGATCCCGCGCGTCTCCTGATTGGCGGGGAGGAAGATCAGCGCCGCGGTGACGGCGGCGACGAGGATGGCCAGCCCCCCGAGGCCCGGCACCGGCCGGTCGTGCAGGTCGCGCTCGCGCGGATAGTGGAGTACGCCCAGCCTGGTGGCGAGGCGGGCGGTTGGCGGCGTTGCCGCGAAAGCGATCGCGGCCGCGACGAGGAACGCCCAAAGGGCATCGAGCTCGTCCATCGGGGTGAGGGTACCCGCCGCTCCCGGCGAATCCTGCTGCTACTCGGTCAGCCCCACGGCTTCGAGGGCTTCGGCGTGGTCCCAGAAGATGTCGACGTCGATGATCTTGCGCTCCCGCAGAGTGAAGACGCGAGTGAACTCCATGTCCGCGTCGGGTCCTTGGCTGGCCGTCCCATGCCACGCATCCCGCACGACTACGCGGTCGGCGGTGTCGATGAAGCCCGTGACCGGCTCCAACGTGTCGCCCGTCCAAGCGTCGCGAATCTGCTCCCACTGGCGCATGACCGCGTCCCGGCCCACCGAGGGACCGGGCTCGGGCCAGCCCTCGGGGTGGTGCATGACCACATCGGGGTCGCAGAGGTCGCGGAGGGCGCTCATGTCGCCGGCGTTCCACACCTCATAGACACGCCGTATCACCTCGACGTTCTCCTGCGACATCGCCCGCCCAGTATCCCGCAGCGGGGCTAGACGGTGGCGGGCGCGAGCTGCGGATACAACGGGTAGCGCTCCGCCAGCGTGCGCGTCCGCTGCGACAGCTCGGACCGCTTGTCGTCGCCGAAGTCGCCGGTGAGCGCCTCGCCCACGACCTTGCCGATCTCACGGAAGTCGTCGGCCTGGAAGCCGCGGGTGGCGAGCGCGGGCGTGCCGATGCGCAGGCCCGACGACACGGCCGGCGGGCGCGGGTCGAACGGCACGGCGTTGCGGTTGACCGTGATCCCGATCTCGTCGAGGCGGTCCTCGGCCTGCTGGCCGTCGAGCTCCGAGTCGCGCAGATCGGCGAGCACCAGGTGCACGTCGGTGCCGCCCGTGAGCACGTTGACGCCCGCGGAGAGCATCTCCTCGGCGACGATCGCCGCGCCCTCGACCGTGCGCGCCTGGCGCTCGCGGAACAGCTCGGACTGCGCCACCTTCATGGCCACCGCCTTGCCGGCGATCGCGTGCATGAGCGGACCGCCCTGGTGACCCGGAAACACGCGCGAGTTGATCTTCTTGGCGAACTCCTCGCGGCACATGATCATCCCGCCGCGGGGCCCGCCAAGCGTCTTGTGCGTGGTCGTGGTGACCACGTCGCAGTAGGGCACCGGGCTGGGGTGCTGCTCGGCCGCCACCAGGCCGGCGAAGTGCGCCATGTCGGCCATCAGCAGCGCGCCGACCGAGTCGGCGATCTCGCGGAAGCGCTTGAAGTCGAGCTGGCGCGGATACGCGGACCAGCCGGCGATGATCAGCTTCGGGCGCGAGTCCTCGGCCACCTGCTGCAGCTCGTCCATGTCGAGGCGCGAGTCCTCCTCGCGCACCCCGTAGGACACGATGTCGAAGTAGAGCCCGGAGAAGTTGATCTTCATCCCGTGCGAGAGGTGGCCGCCGTGGTCGAGGCGCATGCCGAGGATCCGGTCGCCGGGCTCCAGCAGCGCCATGTAGACGGCCGAGTTGGCCTGGGCGCCGGAGTGCGGCTGCGCGTTCACGTGGTCAGCGCCGAACAGCTCCTTGGCACGGTCGATGGCGAGCTGCTCGGCCACGTCGACGAACTCGCAGCCGCCGTAGTAGCGCTTGCCCGGATAGCCCTCGGCGTACTTGTTGGTGAGCACCGAGCCCTGGCAGTCGAGGATCGCCTGCGGCACGAAGTTCTCGGACGCGATCATCTCGAGAGTCGCCTCCTGGCGACCAGCCTCGTTTACCAGTACTTCGGCGATCTCGGGATCGACGTCGGCGACGGGCTTGGTGAAGTAATCGCGGCTCAGCTCACTCATCGGCGGGACCGTAGCACCGCCTCCACACGTTCCCGCGGGACGGCTCCCTCGCGCGAGATCTCGAACGAGCCGTCGCGGTCGTACCCCGTCAGGTCGACCACCGTCGAGGCGGTGCCGGGCAGCTCGCCGCCGTCCAGGATCAGATCCACGCCGGCCCGCACGTGCGCGTCGACCCGCTCGACGCGGCGCGCTTCCGGCGCCCCGGAGAGGTTCGCGCTCGACTGCAGCACCGGCCAGCTCATCGAAGCGAGCGGCGCCAGCCCGCCCTCCAGGCGAGGGACGCGCAGCCCGAGCACCTCGGGCGTCCCGGCACAGGCCAGCGGGAAGCGGCGGGCCGGGTTGGGCACCAGCAGGGTCACGGCGCCCGGCAGCAGGCGCTCGGCGGCATCGCGCGTGGCCCCCGGCAACTCGGGCAGCGCCGCCAGCGCCAGCTCTCGGCGGAAGAACATCACCGCCGCGGGCCGGTCGGGGCGGCGTCCCTTGAGCCCGTAGAGGCGCGCCACGCCCTCGCTCGAATCCGGCTCGGTCGCGAGCCCGTAGACCGTGTCGGCGGGGAACAGCGCCACGCCGCCCACGGCGATGCAGCGCTCGAACGTCCGCACCTCCTCGTGGGTCACGGCGCCAGCCCGACGGTCACGCGCGGGTGGCCGGCGAGGTCGGGGTGGGTGCGCGGCTCGGCCAACAGCGCGCTCACCGACTCCGCCTGCCCGGGGGCGTGCTCGAGGGCCAGCCGCAGGCCGCGCGGAGCACCGCCGACGACCGCGCGGATCGCGTCCAGACCGTCCGCGCCGGCCAGCAACGCCTCGCGTGGCTCGTAGAGCCGGATCTCGGGCTCCAGCGAAGCCCACTCGTCATCGCGCACGTACGGGAGGTTCGCCACGACCATGTCGTAGTCGCCGGGTGGCAGCCCGGCGGCCACGGCCGCGTCGAGCCCGTTCGCCCGCGCCACGTCGACCGCGGCAGCCGACGCGTCCGAGGCGCTGACCACGAGGTCCGGTCGCTCGTCGCGTAGCGCCAGGGCCACTGCGCCGGACCCGGTGCCGATCTCGTGCACGCGCGCCCCGGCCGGGAGCTCGAGCGCCAGCTCCACCAGCAGCTCGGTCTCGGGCCGCGGGATCAGCACGCGCGAGTCCACGCGCAGGTCGAGTCGGCGAAAGCCCTTCACGCCGAGGATGTAGGCCACCGGCTCGCGCGCCACGCGGCGGCGCACGCGTTCGCCGATCACCCGGGCCGCCGAGCCCGGCACCGCCAGCCCGGGGTCGATCGCCAGCGCGGCGCGGTCCACTCCGAGCGCGTCGGCGATCAGCAGCTCGGCGTCGAGTCGGGGTGTCTCGCAGCCGGCCGCCGCCAGCGCCGTGACGGCGGCATCGAGCGCGTCGCGAGCGGTCACACCGCCGAGACTTCGAGCTGCCGCCGCTTGTCCTCCGCCTCGAGCGCTGCGGTGAACTCCTCGAGCTCGCCGCTCAGCACGCCCGGCAGGTTGCCCTTGGTCAGCCCCACGCGGTGGTCGGTCACGCGGTCCTGGGGGAAGTTGTACGTGCGGACCTTCTCGGCGCGCGCGCCCGAGCCGACCTGCGCGAGTCGCTGCGCCGCCTCCTCGGCCTGCTGGGCTGCCAGCTCGCGCTCGAGCAGCCGAGCGCGCAACACCCGCATCGCGCGGTCGCGGTTCTGCAGCTGCGACTTCTCGTCCTGCATCGACACCACCAGGCCGGTCGGCTTGTGGGTGATGCGCACGGCGGAGTCAGTGGTGTTGACCGACTGCCCGCCCGGTCCCGACGAGCGGTAGACGTCCACCTGCAGGTCGCCCGGGTCGATCTGCACGTCGACCTCCTCGGCCTCGGGCAGCACCGCGATCGTGGCCGTTGAGGTGTGGATGCGCCCCTGCGACTCCGTCTCCGGCACGCGCTGCACGCGGTGCGTGCCGCCCTCGTACTTGAAGACGCTGTACGCGCCCTGGCCCTTGACGGCGAAGGTGTAGTGCCCGTCGCCGAGCTCGAGCGGCTCCTGCTTGAAGCCGCGCCGATCGGCGTAGCGGGACAGCATCCGGTAGAGGTCCGCCGCGAACAGGCCGGCCTCCTCGCCGCCCGTGCCCGGCCGGACCTCGACGATCACGTCCTTGTCGTCGTTGGGGTCCGGCTCGACCATCGCCAGCCGGATCTCCTCCTCCAGCTCGCCGAGCCGCTCGTCGGAGGCGCGCAGCAGCTCGCGCAGCTCGGCATCGTCGCCGTCCTCGGCCAGCAGCTCGCGTGCGCCCGCTGCGTCATCGGTGGCGCGCCGCCACTCCTGGGCGAGCCGCTGGGCAGGCTCGAGCGTGCGGTAGGCGCGGCCGACCTCGGCGTAGCGCCGCTGATCGCCGATCACCTCGGGATCCGCCATCTGCTGCGAGAGCTCGTCGAAGCGGCTCTCGATCTGCTCCACGAGCCTCTCGATCACTCACACAAGGGTACGGGCCCGTCAGCCGGGGAGAGCGGCGGGCATCGGCCGCTCGACGGCCCGGCGTCCCCACTTCGCGCGCTCGGCGTAGTCCAGCAGGCGATCGAAGTAGTGCTCGACCGGCGGCGCGGGCGGGTGGCGGCGGTCCGCGAACCGGACCCTCATGGAGAAGTACGGGAAGAAGACCTCCATGCGCGCCAGCGCCTCACGCTTCGCGCGGCCCAGCCGCCTGAGCAGCAGGGGATGCACCAGCCGGCGGTACAGGCGCGGCGGGAACACCGGCGGCGAGGAGCGGCCGAAGCGCCGCGACGCGAGGTCCATCAGCCGCCCGACGGTCGTCGCGTTGCGCCCGGCGACGAGGTGGAAGGTGCCGTCGGGGCCGTGTGTGGCCAGGTCGTAGGCGGAGTCGGCCACGTAGTCGACCGGGACTACGTCGACCGGCGCCCGGCGCCGAGCCGGGAGGGCTGGGATCGACCCGCGCGCGAAGGCGCGCAGCGGCGCGTACAGCACGTTGAAGGACGAGGTCCAGCCCGTCCGGCTGTCGCCGACGATGATGCTCGGCCGCAGCACCTGGCACGGCAGGCCGGCGGCGCGCTCGCGCAGCATGCGCTCCGCCTCGAACTTGGAGCGCTCGTAGGGGTTGCGGAAGCTCTGGCCGACGTCGAGGGCGTCCTCGGCGAAGTGGCCGCGATGGGCCCCGGCGACGTACGCGGTGGAGACATAGGTGAGGCGCTCGAGCCCGTCACCACGCTGCGCGCAGCGCTCGGCCAGCTCCGTCACCCGACGCGTGCCCTCCACGTTGACGCTGCGCGACTCCTCGAGACCGAGCGAGAACGAAACCGAGGCGGCGCAGTGGATGACCGTCGTCACGCGCTCGGCCAGCGCGTCGGCGCGCGCGCCGTCGAGGCCGAGGCCGGGTCGCTCGACGTCGCCCGCCAGCGGGCTCAGGCGCTCGTGATCCGGCAGGCGTGCTGCGGCCGCGCCGTCGTCCTCGGCGCGCACGAGCGCATGCACGTGGCGATCGTCACGTTCGAGAAGGCGGGCGAGCAGCTCCTGGCCTACGAAGCCGGTCGCGCCGGTGAGAAGGACCTCCCCCATCTAGGAACCGTCCCTGGTGGGCACCCCGGCTAAACATCGGCTCGACGGTAGGCTCACTCCCATCGACCTGGAACGTGGCCGCAAGTCCTTTGCGACCAGCGCGTGGCTGGATGCCTACGAGTCCATGTCCCGCGCCGATCGCTCGACCGCGCTGGGAGCCGACGACCTCGAGCTGCTGGCGACGTCCGCCTACATGCTCGGCCGCGACGACGAATGGGCGCTTGCACTCGAGCGCGCCTACCAGGCCCACGTCGACGGCGCAGCCACGCAGCGCGCTGTGCGCTGTGCGTACTGGCTGTGCCTCAACCACGCGCTCCGAGGCCAGACGGCGCGCGCGAGCGGGTGGCTCGGCCGCGCGCAGCGCCTGCTCGACCGCGAGCCGGGCGAGTCCGTCGAGCGGGGCTACCTGCTGGTGCCGGTCGCCGCGCAGCGCGACGCGAGCGGCGACTTCGAGGCGGCCTACGCCACGGCGTCCGAGGCGGCCGAGATCGCCGGGCGGTTCGCGGACGCGGAGCTGCTCGCGATCGCCATGCACCAGCAGGGCAGCATGCTGGTGAAGCTCGGCCGGGTGGAGGACGGGATGGCACTGCTCGACGAGGCGATGGTGTCCGTGACCAGCGGTGAGCTCTCCCCGATCGCGACCGGCCTGATCTATTGCAGCGTGATCGCGGGATGCCAGGAGGTGTTCGCGCTGCGCCGGGCGCATGAGTGGACTCAAGCGCTGACGCACTGGTGCGCAGGGCAGCCCGAGATGGTGGCCTTCACCGGCACCTGCCTCGTGCATCGCGCCGAGATCATGCAGCTGCACGGCGCGTGGCCGGATGCGCTCGAGGAGGCCCGGCGCGCCGGCGAGCGCTGCGAGCAGCTGCGCGACTCGGCGGCGGCCGCCGAGGCGCTCTACCGCCAGGGGGAGGTCCACCGCCTGCAGGGCAGACCCGCCGAGGCCGAGGAGGCCTACCGCGAGGCCAGCCTGAGCGGGCGCGAGCCCCAGCCCGGGATGGCGCTCCTGCGACTGGCCCAGGGCAACGCCGCGTCGTCGGCGGCCGCCATCCGCAGGGCGCTCGCTGAGCACGGCGCACCGCTGACCCGAGCCGCGCTGCTGCCCGCCGCCGTGGAGATCATGCTCGCCGCCGGCGAGGAGGGCGAGGCGCGCGCGGCCACCGACGAGCTGGAGCGCATCGCCGCCGACTTCGGCAGCGCGATGCTCGACGCGATGGCGGCGCACGCGCGCGGCACGTTCGAGCTCGCGGGCGGCGACGGCGCCGCCGCGCTGGTGGCGCTGCGCCGGGCGTGTCAGAGCTGGCACGAGCTCGAGGCCCCCTACGAGGCCGCACGCTCGCGCGTGCTGGTGGCGCTCGCGTGCCGCGACCTGGGCGATCACGACGCCGCGGCGCTGGAGCTGGACGCCGCCGGCGCCACGTTCGACCGGCTCGGCGCGGCCCCCGACCTCGACCGCCTCCAGGAGCTGAACCCCACCCCCGAAGCCGCCCACGGGCTGACCGGGCGCGAGCTGCAGGTGCTGCGACTGGTGGCGGGCGGTGCCACCAACAAGGCGATCGCCACCGAGCTCGTGCTGAGCGAGCGCACCGTCGACCGCCACGTGAGCAACATCTTCGCCAAGGTGCGCGTGTCGTCGCGCACCGCAGCGACGGCCTGGGCGTACGAGCACGACGTCGTCTGACCGACGTCGCCGGCGTCGACCTAGGCCACGACCTCCATCCCGACCAGGTCCTCCTCGGACGCGGCGCGGGGGTTCTCCACCGCCAGCACTGCCTCGAGCGCCGCGATCGCCACGGCCAGCTGCGACAGGTCCGGCTCGCGCGTGGTCAGGCGCTGCAGCTGCATGCCCGGCCACATCAGCACCCGCGCCCAGCGCTTGGTGCGATTGCGGCCGAACCACTTGATCAGCTCGAAGGCCAGGCCCGCGACGATCGGGATGCCGAGCACGCGCGAGGCGAACAGCATCGGCCAGTCCAGCTTGCCGAGCGGGGCGAACACGAAGATGGCCACGATCATCACCAGCAGCAGGAAGCTGGTCCCGCAGCGCGGGTGGAAGCGCGAGTAGCGCTGGGCGTTCTCTGGAGTCAGCGGCTCGCCCGCCTCGTAGCACGAGATCGTCTTGTGCTCGGCGCCGTGGTACTGGAAGACGCGCTGGAGGTCCGGCATCCGCGAGATCAGCCACAGGTAGGCCAGGAAGATCGAGATGCGCACGAGCTTCTCGATGATCACGAACACGACCGAGTTGGGGATCGAGTCCGCGAACAGGTTGGTCAGCCCGGCCGGCAGCAGGAAGAACAGCCCGACCGCGAACAGCAGCGCGAAGATGATCGTGCCGACCCAGGCGCCGCCGCCGATCTCCTGCTTGTCGCCGTCGTCGCCGGGCGGCACCTGCGCGTTGGCGGAGATGCCGAGCGCGCGGAAGCCGATCTTGAGCGACTCGCCGAGCGCGACCACGCCGCGCACGACCGGGAGCCGCAGCAGCCGGTGGCGCTTGCTCCACGACACGAGCGGCTCGGAGATCACCTCGATCTCGCCCTTGGCGCCCTCCTTCGAGTCGGGGCCGCCGGCGGCGAGCTGCTCCTCGGACGGCTTGCGGACCGCGACCGCCCAGGTCGAGATGCCACGCATCATCACGCCCTCGAGCACGGCCTGGCCGCCGATCGGCGCGTCCTTGGTGGCCTCCCTCAGGTGGTCAGGGGCGTCGCTCACCTCCCCGATGGTATCGGCGCCCCGCCGGGCCGCCTTAGCGCGGCCGCAAGTCGGCGCAGGCGACCTCGCGCGAGTTGTCGCCCTCGGACGACTCAACGATCACCCCGTCGGGATCCGCAACCGCGGCGACGGAGCGAGTGCACGCGGGCCCCTGGAAGGTGAGCAGCTGGCGGCGGGCCGGCGGCAGCACGGGCACCGTCACCCCCTCCACCTCGACCCCGTCGACGAGCAGCCGCACCGGCACGCCGGTGGCGGGCGCGATGCCCTCGTTGGTCACCAGCACGCGGTAGCGCACGACGCCCTGGCCGATCGCCTTGCTGCTCACGGGCGTGGCGGTGAGGTTGGGCAGCACGTCGTACTGGCGGCACGGCGGGGAGCGGCGACGGGCGGTCTCGATCAGCTCGCCGTCGGCGGCGTACCAGCGGAAGTCGACCTGGGCCCGGTAGAGCGAGCCCTGCTCCAACCCGCGCACCACCTGGCGGTACGCGAACGCCGGCACGCCGGAGCGCGACCTGCGCCAGCGCCCCAGCCCGGGTGCCTTGACGGCGTGGAAGCCCGCCGCGGACTTCTCCAGCAGCGCGAAAGCGCAGCCACATGCGCTCGCTGCCGTCGATCTGGCGCATGCGCGCGACGAAGAGCGCCGAGGAGTCCTCCACCGAGCAGTCGCTCACCTTCACCGTCGCGGGCAGGCGTGCGCCGCCGGCCGCAGGGGCCGTCGCGACCGCTGTGAGAGCGGCCACGAGCACCGACGCTGTCAGGAGCCTGCGGAGCATGCTCCGTGTGAACAGGTCGTAGGGGCGCGAGTTGCGCAGTCGGCTAGCGGCCGGCGCGCGCGGCGCGGCGGCGGAAGCGCTCCACCCGGCCGCCGGTGTCGACCAGCTTCTGACGCCCGGTGTAGAACGGGTGGCAGTTGGAGCAGATCTCGACGTGCAGCTCGGGCTTGGTGGAGCGAGTCCAGAACTCGTTGCCGCAGGTGCAGCGCACGTGGGCCGGCACGTAATCGGGGTGGATTTCCGTCTTCATCGCCTCTCCGAGTCTAGCGACGCCGCAACCAAGCCCGAAGCCGCCCCCACCAGGTCGAGGGGCGCGAGAAGCGCGCCGGTGCCGGCTGCTTGGCGCGCACCATCGCGATCCACTCGTCGAGCGGCATCGACCCCTCGATCAGGCGTGCCAGCGCGGACACCACCGGCGCCTCCAGCCGCTTCCCCTCGATCGCGTGGGCGAGCAGGCGCACGGTCTCGAGCGCCTCGACCGCCTGGCCGATCCGCCCGGGGATCTCATCGGCCGGCACCCCCTCGGCGAGCAGCTCGCCGGCGCTGCGGTTGCGCGAGGTCGGCGCGAGCGCGGTCGCGACCAGGTCGCCCGTGCCCGCGCGGCCCACGAACGTGCGCGCGTGCCCCCCGCTGGCCCGCGCAAGCGCCAGCACCTCGAGGAAGATGTCCGCCGCCGCCATCCCGGCCGCGTTGAGACCTTGGGCCTGCGTGGCCCCGACCGCGACCGCCGCCACGTTCTTCGCGACGCCGGCCAGCTCCACTCCCACCGGATCGTCGGACACCTCGCACACGACCCCCGCGCGCTGGAAGGCCTCGGCCACGTCGTGGGCGAGCGCCTCGGAGCGCGAGGCGCACACCAGGCCGGCGCCGGACTCGACCATCTCTCGTGCGTGGGCGGGCCCGCCCACGCACGCCACCCGCTCCGCGCCGAACACGGCTTCCAGGGCGATCGTGGCCGGCAGCCCGTCCGGCGGCACGAGGCCCTTGGCGAGCGAGACGATGCCCGCGCGCGGCGAGACGCTCAGCCCGCCGAGGTCGACGAGCGCCTCTGGCAGCGTCTTCGACGGAACGGCCAGGAACACGAGGTCGGAGTGCGACAGCTGGTCCTGAGCGGCGGCCAGAGCCCGGATCCTGAGGTCGCGCGGCAGCTCGACGCCGGGCAGGTAGCGCTCGTTGATGCGAGTGCGCCCGAGCGCGTCGGCCTGCTGCTCGGTGCGGCACAGCAGGGAGGTGCGCAGCCCGGCCCGCATGAGCAGCACCGCGACCGCGGTGCCGAATGAGCCGGCGCCTACGACCGTCGCGCGGCGGGGATGCTGACCCGGGTAGCGGATGGCGGCAGGCTACGGGACCGGCGCCTGCGTGGCCCGCACCGCCCGATTTGGCTATTTTCTCTGACTGTGGTCAGAGAACCGGACATTGCCGCCGTCCGCGCCTTCAACCGGCTGGTCACCCGCCAGGTCGGAGCGCTCAACGACCGCTACCTCGGCCGCCGCCCTCTGGGGGAGTCGCGTGTGCTGTTCGAGATCGGGCCCGACGGAGCGACTCCTCGCGATGTGCGGGCCCGGCTGGGGCTGGACTCCGGCTACCTCTCGCGCATGCTCCGCTCACTCCAGCGCGATGGCTTGGTCGAAACGCGCCCGAATCCGGCCGACGGGCGCACCAAGCGCCTGTCCCTCACGCGGGCCGGGGTCGCGGAGATGCGCGAGCTCGACCGCATCTCGGATGAGCTGGCGGCGTCGGCGCTGGAGCCCCTCTCCGACGAGCAACGCGCCCGGCTGCTCCGTGCCCAGGGCGAGGTGAGGCGACTCCTTGCGATCTCGATGATCAGCATCGCTCCCGAGGACCCGGCATCGGCCGACGCGAGGTGGTGCCTGGCGCACTATTTCGGCGAGCTCGCCGAGCGCTTCGAGGAGCCGTTCGAGCCGGCGCGCACCTTGCCGGCGGATGCCGCGGACCTGATCCCACCGGTTGGTGCGTTCCTGCTCGCGCGCATCAACTCGCAGCCCGCCGGGTGCGGAGCGCTCAAGACGCTGGGCCCGAACGTCGGCGAGATCATGCGCATGTGGGTGGACCGGCCCCACCGCGGCCTGGGGATCGGTGCCCGCATCCTCGAAGAGCTGGAGCAGCACGCGCGCGCCCTCGGACTTCGGAAGGTTCGGCTCTACACGAATCGCTCGCTGGGAGAGGCGAAGGCCATGTATCGGGCCCACGGCTATGTGGAGATCGCCCGCTACAACGACGACCCCTACGCCAACCACTGGTTCGAGAAACGGCTGCGGTCAGGGTGAGCCGGCCGGCGCGGGCAGCCGCTCCCGCACCAGCCGATCTGCCGCCTGCCCGCTGCCCACGTGGCCGGTCACGACCTCGATGAACGGCTCCGCCTCGATCGCGTAGACGATCGCGGCATCGTTGGCGGTGACGGTGGCGGTGCACGGCACCCCTCGAAGCAGCGAGATCTCCCCCACGCCGTCTCCGCGCCCGACGGTCGCGATCGCGAGCGACGCGCGCGAGACCTCCAGCGTGCCGTCGGCGATCACGTAGGAATGCGAGCCCGTCTGGCCCTCTTCGATGATGCGCTGGCCGGGGCCGAGCGGCATGCGCGTGAGCGCGCGGGCGAGCCCCTCGAGGGTCGGCGCGCCGAGCGACTCGAAGATCGACACCGAGCGCAGTAGGGCGCACTCCACGACCGGTACGTCGGCGTTGGCGTCGACCTGGCCGAGCCGGTTCCACGAGACCAGCAGCACCAGCGGCAGCACGACCGCGAGGCCCGCCATCGCCGTGTCGGGTCCCAGCAGCACGACCAGCCCGGAGGCCAGCAGCGAGCCGCCGGCGAGCGCGATCGAGTCGAGCGTCTCGAGCAGGCCGAAGACCCGGGCCAGCACGTCGCTCGGCGCCGTGCGCTGGAGCAGCGTGCGGGCCGCCACGTCGAGCACGGTCCGGGCGGTGCCGGCAAGGGCCAGCAGCAGGAAAGCCACGACCACGCCCGCGCCGAGCCCGACGCCGAGGAAGGCGGCGCTCAACACCAGCGCCGAGGCCACGACGGCCGGGGCGAGCCGCGCGCGGCCGACGAGGCCCACCGTCGCGACGATGCCGAGCACCCCGCCGGCGCCGAACGCCGCGTTCACGTAGCCGGCACCCGAGCCGCCCAGGTCCAGTACGTCGACCGCGAGCACGACGAACAGCACGTCGAGCACGCTCATGCTCTCGGTCCAGCCGCAGACGACGTTGGTGGCCGTCAGCTCGTCGACGCTGCGCACCAGCGACGGCACGAGCACGGCCTGCGCCGGGCGGGTGACGGTGGTGGCGCTGGCCGCCAGGGCGGCGAACAGGTAGGCGGCGAGCGGCGGTGCCCCGGAGATCATTACCACGGCGGTCGCGCCCATCGTGACCGCCTGTGCGACGTACCCGAGCGCCAGCACCCGCCCGGGGTCGTGGCGGTCGGCGAGCGTGGCCGCGAACGGCGCGGCGAGGGCGGAGGGGGCGAGCTGGATCAGCGCGACGAGACCGGCCTCGGTGGCGCCGCCCTGCTCGTAGGCGTACACGAGCATGGCGATCCAGACGCCCCATTCGGCCGCGTTGAAGCCGGCGAACGCCAGCTGGAGACGCCGCAGATCGGAGCTGCCGAGCCCCGCGCCGAGCACGTCCCGAATCTGGCGGGCATGGGCCAGCAGCCCGGAGACTCGACTCACATCGGTCCCACGGTGGTTGCGCGACCCTAATCGAAGCTGTGGCGAGGCCGCGAGGGGTTTGCCACAGTGGAAGCTCTGCGTTCTTCGGCCTTCATCCGCGTCGTGCTGGCCCTCGCGTGCCTGACGGCGGCGTCGGGAGTCGTGACGTCGAGCGCCGCGGCGCCCGAGGCGGTCCCGAGCGCGGGCCGGTTCACCCCTGGGCTGGTCGGGTCGGCCAACTACCGACTGTCGTCGCTGGCGGCCCGGCGCCTGGGTGCCGACGTGGTCCGCGCGGAGTTCGCCATCGGTACGCCGGTCTCGGCGATGCGCGGGACCGTCGCGGCGATCGCGCGGCGGGGCTCGCGGCCGCTGCTGCTGGCGGGGTTCCACGGCCGCATGCCGACCCAGGCGGAGGCGGAGAACCTGGGGCGCTGGGCCGCCGCGTTCGGCCGCGGCAGCGCCTTCGCGCGCAGGCACCGACTCCCGGTGCGGCAGATCGAGTTCGGCAACGAGACCTCCTACCTCGACCAGTACGGCGGCACGTGGACCGACGTGTCGTACCAACAGCGCGCCGAGCTCTACGCCGTCCGCTTCGCCCAGGCGCACCGCGCGATCGCGGCCAGCGGGCGGCGGGTCGGCCTGTTGGCGCAGGCCGACGACGGCGGCACCGCCTCACCCGTCTGGGTCAACCACATGTTCCGCGCCGTGCCGAGGCTCGGCCGGATCGTCGGCGGCTGGACGGTCCACCCGTACGGGCCCTCGGCACGTTGGCGTCCGAAGCTGTATCGCCTGATCGCGCAGACACGGGCCAACGGAGCGTCGCGGAAGATCCCCATCGACGTGACCGAGTACGGCATCAGCACCGACAACGGGGCGGCGCTCACCGACAACTACGACTGGCCGGTGAACCTCAGCTACGCGCAGGCGGCGTCGGCGCTGGCCGGCGCGGTCCGAGGCATGCGCTCCGACCCGAGGATCGGCCGCCGACTGCGGCTGTTCCTGATCTACTCGGCCCACGACCTGCGCCCACCCCGCTCGAACAACAGCCGCGAGACCTATTTCGGGGTCCTGCGGCACGACCTGCGCCGCAAGGGCGCGTACTCGGCCGAGGTGCGCCGGGTGCTGGCCCGCTAGCGGGCGCCGCGCCTAAGTGGCTTGGTAGTTCGGGCCGTCGCCGCCTTCTGGCGGCGTCAGCCGGCCACCCTTGGCGGTGATCGCTCCGCACTGCACGCAGTTCGAGGGCGTGATCTGGAGCTTGACCTCGTGCTTGGCGTCGAGCTTGCCGCCTGCGCCCCCTTGGGTGTTGCCGTTCTGGGCCGCGGCCTCCAGCTCCTCCTCGGGCACCTCGTAGACCTGCGCGGGGCACATGTTCTGCCACATCAGCGCGACCTCGAGCGGCACCTTGTCCTGGATGCGGATGTGGTTGGGCGCATCGTCGCGAGTGGCGTTGCCGGTGGCGAACACCGATGACAGCTTGTCGAAGGTCTGCTTGCCGTCGGGCTTGGGGTAGTCGCGCTCCTTGCCCAGGAAAACGTCGACGGTGGCGTCGTCGTGCGTGGCCCAGCGGCCGCCCGGGAAGCGCCCGCCGGAGATCTCCATCATGTTCGCGATCGCCCCACCGACCAGGAAGCCCCTCGCGAACGGCTGGCGCATGTTGCGCGAGCGGTAGGTGTCCTTCTCGATCTCCGAGCCCTCCACCTTGGCCGTGTAGTTGGACAGGTCGTCGCAGGAGCCGCCGGCTTTGAGGCGCTCGTAGATCGCCTCGGCCGCGAACATCCCCGCGTGCATGGCGTAGTGGACGCCCTTCAGCGTCGGCACGTTGACCATCCCGGCGCCGTCGCCGCAGATCGCCATCCCCGGCACCCAGAGCTGTCGCGGGCGTGCCCAGTAGCCGCCCGAGGGCAGCGTCTTGGCGCCCCAGCCGACGCGCTTGCCGCCCTCGATCAGGCCGGCCACCATCGGGTGCCCCTTGAGCTGCTGGAGCGCGTCGTGCACCGAGAAGCGAGCGTCGCGGTAGTCGAGCCCGACGACCAGCCCCATGGAGATCTTGTCCTCGCCCATCGGGTAGATGAACGATCCGCCGAACTCGCGGTACTTGGCGGCGAAGTGCAGCGGCCAGCCCATCGTGTGGATCACGCGGTCGAGCGGCTTCTGGACCTCCCAGACCTCCTTGACGCCGAGCTCCCACTGCTGGGGGTCCTCGGAGCCGAGCTCGAAATGGCGGATGGCCGCCCCGGTGAGGTGGCCCTGGGTGCCCTCGCAGAGCACGGTCGCCTTCGCGACCAGATCGGAGCCGGGCTCGAAGTTCGACAGCTCCTGGCCGTCGCGGCCGCGGCCCTTGTCGCCCGAGCGCACCCCCACCACGCGCCCGTCCTCCACGAGCAGCTTGGCCCCGGCGGTCTCGCCCAGGATGTAGACGCCCGCGTCCTCGGCCTGCTGGGACAGCCAGCGGCCCAGCTGCGCCACCGAGGTGACGTGGTTGCCGTGGTTGCGGAACGGCGGCGGGGTGGGCTTGAGCGGGATCGCCCGCTTGCCGTTCGGCAGCAGGTAGACCGTGTCCTTGGCGACCGGGCCGTAGGTCGGCCAGTCCTCTTCGGCGAGGTCGGGGAACAGCTTCTGCATCGCCGACGGCTTCATCATCGCCCCCGACAGCAGGTGCGAGCCCGGCCCCTTGCCCTTCTCCACCAGCGCGATCGGCACCTCGCCGAGCGACTCGAGCAGCGTCTCGTCCTCGGCCAGCAGCTGCGTCAGCCTGATCGCGCAGGCCAGCCCGGCGGGGCCGCCGCCCACGATCGCGATCCCGACCTCGATCCGCTCGTCCTCCGGATCGGTTGGCGCGCCGACGAACTCCTTGCCTGAGTCGACCGGCGGCGGGAACTCGATCGGCGCGGTGGACATGCCTCGGCTAGCCCTTCTTCGCCTTCACCGCGTCGGTGAGCTTCGGCAGGATCTTGTTCAGGTCGCCGACGATGCCGAGGTCCGAGAACTCGAAGATCGGCGCGTTCGGGTCCTTGTTGATCGCGACGATGTTCTCCGAGTTCTGCATGCCGACCTTGTGCTGGATCGCCCCCGAGATGCCGGCCGCCAGGTACAGCTTCGGCGCGACCGTCTTGCCGGTCTGGCCGATCTGAGCGGCGTACGGATACCAGCCGGCGTCGACCACGGCGCGCGTGGCGGCGACTGCCCCGCCGAGCGCCTCCGCGAGCGCCTCGGCCAACTCGAAGCCTTCGGCCTTGCCCAGCCCGCGGCCGCCCGCCACGAGGATGTCGGCGTCCTCGATGTTCACGTCCGCCCCGCGCTGCTCCCCGCGTTGGACCATCACCGCCTTGGTCGAGTGGTCCTCCAGCTGGATGTCCACGTCGATGACCTCGGCCGAGCCCTCGCCGCCCTCGGCGATGTCGAAGGCATTCAGGCGGCCGATGATGATGCCCGGCTCGCCGACGTAGCCCACGTCCACGATCGCGGAGTCCTGGAGGATCGGCCGCTCGGCCACGAGCTTGCCGTCCTGCGCCTTGACGGAGGTGACCTCCATCGTCACGCCGGCGCCGAGGCGCGCGGTCAGACCGGCGCCGATCTCGAACCCGAGCAGACCCCCGCCGAACAGCGCGTACGTGAACCCGTTCTCGCCGATGACCTTTGCCATCACGTCCACGACCGGCTGCGCGAGGCCCTCCGGGCCCTTGGCGCGGTACACCTTGCTCGCGCCGTACTGGCCGAGCGTGGCGCAGAGGTCGTCGGTGAGGTCGTCACCTTCGCCGACCACCACGACGGCGGCCTCGCCGCCGAGCTCCTTGGCCAGCTTCGCGCCCTCGGAGACGGCGCCGAGCGAGTTCTTGTTGAACTCGCCCTGATAGTGAAGTGCGTAGACGAGGATGCTCATGCGAGCAGCTTCCTTTCATCGAGCCAGGCGACGATCTTCTCGACGGTCTCGTTGGTGTCCTCGTCCTCGATGATCTCGCCGCCGGCCTTCTCGGCGGGCGGGTTGACCGCGAGGACCTGGGTGCGCGAGCCCTGCTCGCCGACCTTGTCGGCCTCGATGCCGACGTCGCCGGTGGCCTTGGTGTCGAGCGGCTTCTTCTTCGCCCCCATGATCGCCTTGAGCGAGGGGTAGCGGGGCTCGTTGATGGCGTCGCCGACGGAGATGACGGCGGGCAGCTCGACGTCGACGGTGTCGTAGCCGTACTCGGCCTGGCGCTCGCAGCGCAGCTTGCCGCTCTCGACGTCGATCTTGATGACCTGGGTCAGCGACGGCATCTTCAGGTGGTCGGCCACCACGGCACCGATCGTGTAGCACTCGCCGTCGTCCGACTGCTGGCCGAGTAGCACCAGGTCGGGCGACTCGGACTCCAGCACCTTCGCCAGGGCGTACCCGGTGGCGCAGACATCCGAGCCGGACAGCGCTTCGTCGGTCAGGTGAACCGAGCGGTCGGCGCCAAGCGAGACCGCCTTGTGCAGCGCGCGGAAGGCCGACTCCGGCCCCATGGTCACGGCGACGATCTCGTCGACGTCGGCCGCGCCACCCTCGCGGATCTGCATGGCGGCCTCGATCGCGTGCGTGTCGAACGGGTTCAGGTTCTTCTCGCCCGAGCGGTCGAGGCGCTTGGAACCTTGGTCCATGCGCTTCTCGACTGCCGCGTCGGGCACCTCTTTCACCAGGACGCAGATCTTCACGGGAAAGCTTTCTCCTTCTTGTGATCCTGTGCGGCGGACGGCGGCTCCGTGCCCGCCGGGGGCTTATGTTACCCCATTGACTGACGAGTCAATCGCCTGTGCTGGGGCGCCACGGAGGGCCGCACGCTACCGCTCCTGGAACGGCGAGGGCCGGCCCACGGAGGGCCGGCCCTGTACACCGTCGTCTTTCGAGGGGTCAGGCCGCGACCGGCTCGGGCATGCCCTCTGCCAGGCGCGGGTGCTCGTCGGCGACCGGCTCCGCGCGCTCGATGTCGCGCTCGCGCACCAGCCACAGAGCGGCCACAGCCCCGGCCAGGGACAGCACCCCGCCGAGCAGGAGGATCTCGTTCATTCCGGCGAGGAAGCCCTCCCGAGCCGCATCGGCCACGCCAGCGCGGGATCCCGCGGGGACGCTGGCCAGCGCCGTGTCGAGGTTCCCCGAGGAGACCGCCTCGACCAGTTGCCGCGGCCGCTCACCGGTGGCCGCGGGGGTCCCGGCCGTCAGCTCCTCGACCTTGGCGGCGCCGCGCCCGAGGAAGATCGCCCCCCACGCCGCGATGCCGATCGCGATCCCGACCTGCCGGAACGTGTCGTTGATGCCGGCGGCCATGCCGCTCTGCTCCTTCGGCACGACCGACACGGCCACGTCGGCGATGACCGGGTTGATCAGGCCCACGCCCACGCCCGCCAGCACGAAGCCGCCGAGCAGCGCCGTCCACTCGTCGGTCACGCTGAGGCCGCCCATCAGCACCAGCGCCACGCCCACCAGGGCGAGGCCGGTCGAGAGAAGCACCCGGGCGGGGACCTTCGTGATCAGCGCACCCGCTGCCGCCGAGACGAAGAACGTCATGACGGTCAGCGGCAGGTAGCGCAGACCGGCCTCGAGCGGCTCGTGCCCGAGGAATCCCTGCAGGTAGAACGTGAGGTACAGGAACAACGCGAACATCGACGCCGAGACGCCGGCCGCGGCCAGCTGCACCCCGGTGAACGTGCGATTGCGGAACAGGTGCAGCGGGAGCATCGGCTGCCGCACGCGCGACTCGATCGCGATGAAAGCCGCGAGCAGCACGCCCGAGCCGGCCAGCAGGGCCACGATGCCAGTCGAGCCCCAGCCCTCCTCGTTGCCGCGCAGGAGCGCCAGCACGAGCAGGAACAGCGCGGTGGAGAACGTGACCAGCCCGCCCCAGTCGATGCTCGAAGCGTTGGGGTCGCGCGTCTCGCGCAGCTTGCCGTAGGTCACGGCGATCGCCGCGATCCCGATCGGCACGTTGATGAAGAAGATCGACTCCCAGCCGAGCGAGTCGGTCAGCGCGCCGCCAACGAGCGGCCCGGTGGCCACTGCCACGCCGATCGTCGCGCCGTACACGCCCATCGCGGTGCCGCGCTCGCGGCCCGCGGTGAACTCCTGAGCGATCAGCGCCAGCGAGACGGCGAACATGACCGCGCCGCCGATGCCCTGGATGGCCCTGGCGATGTTGAGGAAGGTCGGGTCGGTCGCCAACCCCGCGAACAGGGACGCGACGGTGAACACGCCTAGCCCGAACGCGAAGACGCGGCGGCGGCCGAGACGATCGGCGAGCACGCCGGCCGTCAGCACGAGCGCGGCCAGGGAGAGCGTGTAGGCGTCGATCACCCACTGGAGCTCGGTGAAGCTGGCGCCGAGGTCCTCCTGAATCGCCGGCAGCGCCGTGTTCACGACGGTGATGTCGAGGAGGAGCATGAAGGTCGCGACGCTGACCGCGATCAATGTCCACCACTTGCGGTGCATATCTGTGTCTCCGTCTTGCATCGGGGTCTACAATTCGTCAGGTAATCTGATCAGGCAGCTTTATAAAGTACCCTGACTAAGAAGTCAAGCTACCTTACGAATGTCGACCGAACCGATCAGCCCACCCCCCAGGCCATTGCCGGGCCTCCTCACGGAGGTCAAGACGGCCGCCGTGCGCAAGGTGCTGGCCCGACTGGCCGAGGCGGGACACCCCGGCATCCGCGAGGGCTACGGCTGCGTCTTCGGGTTCATAGACATGGAGAACGGCTCCCGGCTGACGGACCTGGCGGAGCGGGCCGGGCTCACCAAGCAGGCGGTCGGCGAAGCCGTCTCCGAGCTCGAGCGCCTGGGTTACGTCGAACGGGTCCCGGACCCGCTGGACAAGCGGGCGAAGATCATCAAGCTCACCGAGTGGGGGCTGGACGGCTGCGTGAAGGGGCGCAGGCTGTTCGCCCAGATCGAGGCGGAGTGGGCCGAGCAGCTCGGCCCGGAGCTGGTCGCGAAGTTCCGTGAAGCGGCGATCAAGATCGCCGAGCTGGAGGGCGCGACGGCCAATGCCGGCGAGCGCCGCCGGGCGGCCTAGGTCGGTACCGCGCCCTTGATGTAGTCGATGATCCCCTGAACGGGAGCGCCGGGCGTGAACACCTCGGCCACCCCGAGCTCCTTCAGCTCCGGGATGTCGTCGCTGGGGATCGTGCCGCCCACCACCAGCACCACGTCCTCGGCGCCCTCGTCTTTCAACAGCGCGGCGATGCGCGGCACGAGCGTCATGTGGGCGCCCGACAGGATCGAGAGGCCCACGGCGTCGGCGTCCTCCTGGAGCACCGTCTCCACGATCTGCTCGGGCGTCTGGTGCAGCCCCGTGTAGATCACCTCCATGCCGGCGTCGCGCAGAGCGCGGGCGATGATCTTGGCGCCGCGGTCGTGCCCGTCCAGGCCGGGCTTGGCCACGACGACGCGGATCTTGCGACTGCTCACGCGGCGGAGATTAGCCCGCGGTGCGCCGACGCAGGTACACGCCCAGCGCCAGGGTGGCCAGGCCGAGCAGGGCGAGCCCGCCCAGGTCCGTGCCGGTGGAGGGCAGAGCCGGACCGTCGTCGACCTGGGTGTCCGTGGTGCCCTCGGGTGTGGTCCCCGTGTCGGTGCCGTCGTCCTGCACCGCCGCCGCCTGCACGGTCACGGTGCCCTTCATGTTCGGGTGGGGCGTGCAGATGTAGCTGAACGTGCCGGCCTCGGTGAACGTGTGCGACCCGCTGCCGCCCTCGTCCATGATGCCGGTGTCGAAGCTGCCGTCGTTGGCCGTGGCCGAGTGCGGCGTCGGCCCGGCGTTGGTCCAGGTCACCGTGTCGCCCACGTTCACTGTCACCCCGCCGGGGGCGAACTGGAAGTCGCTGATCGTGACGCTCGTGGACGCGGCAGCGATCGCGATCGTCTTGCGCCTCTCCGGCTTCACCGGGGTGTCGTCGCGGAGGACCTGGGGCTCGGGAGCGGGGGGCGCGGGAGCGGGCTCGGCGGGCGGCGCAGGCTCGACCGGAGCGGGGGCCGGCTCGACGGGGGCGGGCGCCGGTTCGGCCGGGCCGGGCGCAGGCTCAACCGGAGCGGGCGCCGGCTCGGGCGCGGCCTCGGCGGGCGGGACCGGCTCCGGAGCGGGCACGGGCTCCTCGGATGCGGACAGCGGGGCCGCGATCGCGAGCACCGCGACCACGGCGTAGAGCCCGGTGATTGCGCCGAGTCGCCTCATGCGGCCATCAGCCTATCTATACGCAGCTGGGCTGCAAATGGTTCTGTCGCGTCTCAGAAGACGGGCGTCTCGGTGTAGGTGCCGAACACCTGTTGGAGCGATTGGACGATCTCGCCCTCGGTGGCGTGGGCGCGCGCCGCGTCGAGCAGCGGGTCCATCAGGTTGCGGTCGGCGGCGGCGGAGGCGCGCAGCTCGGCGAGTGCTCGCTCCACGGCCTGCGCGTCGCGACCGGCGCGGACCGCCTGGACGCGGCCGACCTGCTTGCGCTCGAGCTCGGGCGGGATCCGCAAGAGCTCCAGCTGGCGGTCCTCGACCTGCTCGTAGCGGTTGACGCCCACGACGATGCGGTCCTTGCGCTCGATCTCCTCCTGGAGCGTGAACGCGGCGTCGGCGATCTCGCGCTGCGGGTAGTTCTGCTTGATCGCCTCGACCATCCCGCCGAGCTCGTCGATCTTGGCGAAGTAGGCGTAGGCGGCCTCCTCCATGCTGTCGGTCAGCGCCTCGATGAAGTAGGCGCCGCCCAGGGGGTCGATCGTGTTCGTGACCCCGGTCTCGTGGGCGATGATCTGCTGGGTACGCAGCGCCAGCCGGACGGCCTCCTCGGTCGGCAGGGCCAGCGCCTCGTCGAAGCTGTTGGTGTGCAGCGACTGCGTGCCGCCGAGCACCGCCGAGAGCGCCTCCAGCGCCGTGCGCACGACGTTGTTGAGCGGCTGCTGCGCCGTCAGGCTGACCCCGGCGGTCTGCGTGTGGAAGCGCATCAGCAGGGAGCGCTCGTCGCGCGCGCCATAGGTGTCGCGCAGCTCGCGCGCCCAGATCCGCCGCGCCGCGCGGTACTTCGCGATCTCCTCGAAGAAGTCGATGTGCGCGTTGAAGAAGAAGCTCAGGCGCGGGGCGAACTCGTCCACCGCAAGGCCGCGCTCCAGCGCGTCCTCGACGTAGGTGAAGCCGTCCTTGAGCGTGAACGCCAGCTCCTGCTGGGCCGTCGAGCCGGCCTCTCGGATGTGGTAGCCGGAGATCGAGATCGGGTGCCAGCGCGGCATCCGCTTGGCGCAGTACTCGACCATGTCGCACACCAGCCGCATCGCCGGGTCGATCGGGAAGCACCACTCCTTCTGCGCGATGTACTCCTTGAGGATGTCCGTCTGGATCGTGCCCGCCAGCCGCTCCGGCCCGATGCCCTGGCGCTCCGCCGCGACGACGTAGAACGCCAGCATCACCGCGGCCGGCGCGTTGATCGTCATCGACGTGGACACCTCGCCCATGTCGATCCCGGCGAACAGCGTCTCCATGTCGTCGAGGCTGTCGATCGCCACACCCTCGCGACCTACCTCGCCCTCGCTGCGCGCATGGTCGGAGTCGTGACCCATCAGCGACGGCATGTCGAACGCGGTCGACAGCCCCGTCTGGCCGTGATCGAGCAGGTAGCGGAAGCGCTCGTTGGTCTCCTCGGCGGTCCCGAACCCGGCGAACTGCCGCATCGTCCACAAGCGCCCGCGATACATCGACGGGTACACGCCGCGCGTGAACGGGAACTCGCCCGGGAAGCCGATCCGCTCCTCGAACGACCCCACGTCCTCCGGGCCGTACAGCGGCTCCACCGGCTCGCTGCTCAACGTCGAGAACAGGGCGTCGCGCTCGGGCGTCCGGGCGTAGCGCTCACGGAACCAGCGCTCGGCATCGGTGACGGGTCGCGCGGGTGCAGCCACTGCGATCAGTGTAGGTGCGGTCCTAGCGGCGCAACGGGAGGCGCAACCTGCGCTGCGGTCGCAGCCGGGCCACCGCGTAGCCCCCGCCCCCGCCCACGAGCGCCACGGCGAGCGTGGCCGCGCCGATCTTCAGCATCGGCGCGAGCCGGTCGAAGCGCATGATGCGCCAGCCCTCGGCGCGGGCGACCTTCTCCAGCGCGCCGTCGGGGTTCACGGCCACCGGGTGCCCGACCGCGCGCAGCATCGGCAGGTCGGACTCGGAGTCCGAGTACGCGTACGACTCGGCCAGGTCGATGCCCTCGCGGGCGGCAAGCTCGCGGATCGCCTGGGCCTTGCCCTCCCGATAGGTGAACGGACCGGCCGGCTTGCCCGTGTACACGCCGTCGCGCACCTCGGAGCGCATGCCCACGCCCCCGTCGAGGACGAGCACGTGAGCGAGCACCTCGGCCAGCTCCTGGGACGCGGCGGTGACGATGTACGCGGGCCGCCCGGCGTCCTGGTGGGCGTAGGCCTCCCGCAGCACGTCGCGGTAGAGCAGCGGCAGGATCCCCGCCAGCACGTCCGGTCCGAGGCGCTGCAGGTCGATCACGCGCTGCCCGGCCAGGGCGTCGAGGATGCGCTGGCGCAGCGCGTCGGTGTCGGCGTCGTTGCTGCCTTTCAGGCGGAACTTGATGTTCGCCCAGGCGTCCCTTGCCAGCTGGCGCCGCGACACCAGGCCGTGCTTGTAGGCCGCGCGTCCGAAGTGGAGCGCGCTGGAGCCCTCGATCAGGGTCTTGTCCAGGTCGAAGAAGGCCGCACCCTTCATGGCGCTGAGACTAGGAGACAATGGCCGGCATGGATCCGGTCCTCGAGCAGCGCATCCGGGACGCCTACGCCGCCTTCCTGCGCGGGGACGTCGACACCGCGCTCGACGAGTTCCTCCCGGAGGCGACCTTCCGGAACCCCGAGTACGCGATCGAGGGCGGCGTGCGCCAGGGGCGCGAGGAGCTGCGCGCGAGCTTCCAGGCGCTGCACGACGGCTTCGATTTCACGGCATTCGAGGTGGAGCAGCTGATCGAGGGGCCCGACGGCGTACTCGCGATCGTGCGCACCGAGGCGACCGGCAAGGGCAGCGGAGCGCCGTTCGAGAGCCGCTTTGCGCACATGTTCCGCCTGCGCGACCAGCAGGTGGTGGACTTCGCCTGGTTTCGGACGGTCGAGGAGGGCCGCCGCGCCGTCGGGCTGAGCTAGGCGCCGTTGACTTCGACGATCACGGCGTCGCCCTGGCCGCCGCCCGAGCAGATCGCGGCCACGCCGAGGCCGCCGCCGCGACGCTTGAGCTCGTGGACCAGCGTCATCAGGATGCGGGCACCGCTGGCGCCGATCGGGTGACCCAGCGCGATCGCTCCGCCGTTGACGTTGACCTTCGCCTCGTCCACGCCCAGCATCCGCATCGAGTTGAGCGCGACCGAGGCGAACGCCTCGTTGATCTCGAACAGGTCGATGTCGTCGACCGACAGGCCGGCCTTCTCGAGCGCCGCCTTCGTGGCGTTGGCCGGCGTGCGGGCCAGGTAGGGGAACTCGTCGGCCACGGCCGCCTGGGCGACGATCGTGGCGAGCACGGGCCGGCCGTTCTGGCTGGCCCAGTCGTCGCTCGACAGCACCAGCGCGCCGGCGCCGTCGTTCACGCCTGGCGCGTTGCCGGCGGTGTGCGAGCCGTCCTTGTGGAACGCCCCGCGCAGCTTGGAGAGCGACTCGAGCGAGGACTCGCGGCGCGGCGCCTCGTCGACCTCGACGGTCGTGTCGCCCTTGCGCGAAGAGATCGTCACGGCCACGATCTCCTCCGGCAGGCGCCCCTCGTCGGTCGCCTGCACTGCCAGCTCGTGCGAGCGCAGCGCGAACTTGTCCATGTCGGCGCGCGTGATCTCGAGCTCGTCGCCGACCTCGTCGGCCTCCTCGCCCATGTGCTTGCCGGTGAAGGGATTGCGCAGACCGTCGTTGACCATCGCGTCCAGCGCCACGCCGTCGCCCATGCGGTGGCCGAAGCGCGCCTGCTTGAGCAGATAGGGCGCTTGGGACATCGACTCCATGCCGCCCGCCACGGCCACGTCGAGGTCACCGCTACGAACGGCCTGGTCGACGATCCCGGCCGAGCGCAGCCCAGACGCGCAGACCTTGTTGACCGTCTCCGAGGGGACCTCCTTGGGGATGCCTCCCTTGATCTGAGCCTGGCGACTCGGGATCTGGCCCTGCCCCGCCTGGAGCACCTGGCCGAAGACGACCTGCTGCACCTGGTCCGGCGCTACCTCGGCCCGCTCCAGCGCGGCGGCGATGGCCGTGCCACCGAGGTCGGTGGCGTCGAGGGAGGCCAGAGTGCCTCCCATCTTGCCGAACGGGGTGCGGGCGGCGCCGAGGATCACGGTCTTGGGCATGGGCGGAAACGATACTCGTGACGGCCGTTTAGGATGCCCGCCTCGTGACCTTGATCAGCGTTAGCTCTCGTGACGGAGCCCCGGAGGCGACTGCTGCCGACACGCGCGTGGTCGGCCTGTTCGAGGGCGGGTCGCTAGCCGACGAACAGCTCCAGCGCCTGGTGGACCTGGGCGAGGCCAAGCCCGGCCTGAAGAAGGTGGCGGTGGCGCACGAGGACGCCCCTGGCGGCGGCCAGCGCCGGGTCCTGATCGCGGGCCTCGGCAAGCGCGAGGAGCTCGACGCCGAGCGCGCCCGCGTGGCGGCGGCCGCCGTCGCGGCGCGCGCCCGCGAGCTCGGCGCGGTGTCGCTGTCCTGGGAATCGCCGGGCGGAGAGGAAGCGGCCGCGGGGCTGGTCGAGGGCACGCTGCTGAAGCTCTACTCCTTCGACCGCTTCAAGTCGTCCCGCGACGACGACGCCGCCGGCGGGGTCGAGTCACTCGAGGTGACGGGCGCAGACGCGGCCGAAGTCGAGCGTGCGCGCGTGTCAGCCGAGGCGGCCAACGCCGCGCGCGATCTCCAGAACCTGCCGTCGAACTTCGCGACGCCGTCGTTCCTCGCCGAGCGGGCCGTGGAGATCGCCGAGGAACACGAGGCGCTGGAGGTCGAGCTGCTCGACCGCGAGGCGATCGTGGCCCACGGCATGGGGGCGCTCGCGGCCGTCGCCCAGGGCACCGCCACCGAGCCGCGCCTGATCGTGCTTCGCTACCGCCCCCCCGGGGCCACCGGCCCCCACCTGGGCTACGTGGGCAAGGCCGTGACCTTCGACACGGGCGGGATCTCGATCAAGCCCTCGGCGAAGATGCAGGAGATGAAGTTCGACATGTCGGGCGGCGCCGCCGTGCTCGAGGCCACCGGCGCGATCGCGCGGCTCGGGCTGCCGGTCACGCTGACCGCCATCGTGCCCTCGACCGAGAACATGCCGAGCGGCACGGCGGTCAAGCCCGGCGACATCGTCACCGCCATGAACGGCAAGACGATCGAGGTGAACAACACGGATGCCGAGGGGCGCCTGATCCTCGCCGACGCGCTGGCCTACGCGGTCGAGCAGGGCGCCGAGCGCATCCTCGACATCGCCACGCTCACGGGAGCCGTGCTGTTCGCGCTCGGGCACACCTACGCGGGGCTGTGGTCCAACGACGACCCCTGGCTCGACCAGGTGCAGGGCGCCGGCGCGGCGAGCGGCGAGGTGGGCTGGCGCATGCCGCTCCACCCCGAGTACTTCGAGCTGACCAAGGGCACTGTCGCGGACCTCCAGAACGCTGCCGACGCGCGTGTGGCTCAGTCGAACTACGCCGCCGAGTTCCTGCGGCAGTTCGTGGACGACCGCCCCTGGGTGCATGTCGACATCGCCGGCACGGCCTGGGGAATGTCACGCAACTACGTCGGTAAGGGAGCCAGCGGTTTCGGCACCCGGATGCTGATCGAGCTCGCTCGCAGCGCGGCTTCCTGACGGTTTCACGCACGTTCTCGTGCTGTTTCACGCTGTGTGACATGGATCACACAACGGTTTTTAGAGGGGTTCCGGTGGTTACGGTCCTGGCGTAATTCGGAAACCCGGCCCTGTTCGCGCGGCAGGGGAGATCGCGCGAACTCGGCAAGCCCTGGCGGCGCAGTGGCGTCATGCCGGGCAGTCTCACCCGGAGGTGATCTTCTCTGTTTCGACGGAGAGCGATCGTCGCGTGCGCATGCGCGGCGGGCGCAGCCCTGGCCGCTCCCGCGGCCGAGGGGCGCCCAAGCGAGCAGCTGTTCGTATCCGAGACCGACGCGTTCGTGTCGGTCTCACGGCTGCCCGGATCCGCCCTGCAGCACGCGTATTTGAAGCTGTACGAGAAAACCAAGCGCCGGGGTGGACACCCCGGGCGAAACATCCTGCTCAACGGCGTCGCGACCCACGACGGTCGCGTGCGTTCGGCCACCAGGGCCGAGCTGCGTCGCTCGATCCCGATCCTGAAGCGGTCCTCCGCGGCGGCTACGGGCACGGGCGGAGCGGCGAGCGCGCAACTCGAGGCCATCGCCCAGTGCGAGTCGGGCGGAGACCCGACCGCGATCGGCGGCGGCGGCCTCTACCGGGGCAAGTACCAGTTCAGCGTGGGCACCTGGCAGTCGGTCGGCGGCACCGGTGACCCGGCCGCCGCGCCCGAGGCCGAGCAGGACCGGCGCGCAGCCGCACTGCTCGCCCGCGACGGAGCCGGCCAGTGGCCGGTCTGCGGAGCGTGAGGCGCATGGCACGGACAGTCCTGCTGATCGCCTGCGCCTGCGCCGTGGCCGCCGTGGCCCTGGCGGGTCCGCAGAGCGGGCCGGCCGGTCTCGGGGCGGCGCAAGCGGCGGCGCAGGAGGTGGCTCCGGCCACTCCGGCCGCCCAGCCGGCGCCGCGGCGCTTCCGCGTCGCCTATCAGCGCTGGCGCAGCCGCTTGCGCCACCATCGGCTGCACGTGGGTCGCAACCTGCTGGCCGTTCCGAGCGGAGAGGCCCGCGTCGCCGAGGAGGCGCCGGCGGGACCGACCAAGCGGGAGCTGCGGCGGTCGATCCACCGCATGCAGCGGCGCTGGGGACGCTGGCTGCGCCACGATCCGCAAGGGCGTGCGGTCGCCTTCCAGCGGAAGGTGAGCCGCAAGGTGCCGAGCTGGGGCCGCGCGCAGCTGCGCGGCATCGCGTGGTGCGAGTCCAAGAACGATCCGCACGCCGTCGGCGGCGGCGGCGCCTATCGAGGCATGTACCAGTTCTCGGTGAGCACCTGGGCGGTCGTCGGCGGTTCCGGGGACCCGGCTGCGGCCTCACGCGCCGAGCAGACCTGGCGCGCGTGGCTGCTGCTCAGCCGCCACGGCAGCGGGCACTGGCCCATCTGCGGCTGAGCATGCGACGCGCCCCGCTACGTCTCGCGGCCGTGTGAGGTGATGCCGCCCGGGTTTTGCTCGGTGTCCTCGCGCTCCAGGCGCTCGAGCGCCTCGCGCTCCTCCACGTCGGGATCGATGCGATCCGCCTCGGCGTGGCGCTCGCGCGCCGTCGCGTCCTCGCGGCGGGCGCGAGCTGTCAGCTCGTCGGCCTCTGCCCGGGCGCGCTCCGCCTGGGCACTGCCCACCTCGGCCTCGCGTCTGATCTGACCGGCCTCTGCGCGCCGCGTCTCGAGCTTGCGCTCGCGGCCGCGCCGGCCGAGCAGCGCCACCAGCAAGACGACTATCAGCGCAGCGACGACGATCGCGATGATCACGCCGGCATCCATACCTGCTCCTCTCCTCGCTTCGCCTATCGCTACCCACTGCGAGCGCCGATATCCCTACTTTCTGTCCGCCCACGCGCTCAGCCGCTCGATTGCCTCGTCGAGCACCTCGTCGCGCTTGCAGAACGCGAACCGCACGATCGAGCGCACCGGGCCGTCGGGCACGGTGCTGAACGCGGACAGTGGGATCGCCGCCACGCCGGCGTCCAGCGGGAGCGACAGACAGAGGGTCGCCGCGTCGGGCTCCCCGAGCGCGGTGGCATCCGCGTTGAGGAAGTAGGTGCCCGCCGTTGGCAGCACGTCGAACCCCATCGCCGTCAGACCGGCTGCCAGCCGGTCGCGCTTGGCGCGCAATGCGGTGGCGAGGGCGGCGACGGTCTCGTCCGGCAGCGCCATGCCCACGGCCGCGGCGTGCTGCAGCGGTGTCCCGCCCGCGAACGTGAGGAACTGCTTGACGGCCCGCACGCGCTCGACCAGCTCCGCCGGGCCGCTGACCCAGCCGACCTTCCAGCCGGTCAGCGAGTGGGTCTTGCCGAGCGACGACACCGTGAGCGTGCGCTCCCACATCCCCGGCAACGTGGCCAGCGGCACGTGCCGGCCGTCGTAGACGAGGTGCTCGTAGACCTCGTCCGTTAGGGCGATCAGGTCGTGGTCGCGGCAGACCTCCGCGAGCAGCTCCAGCTCGGCCGGGTCCAGCACGCGGCCGGTCGGGTTGTGGGGACTGTTGAGCAGCAACACCCGCGTTGCGGGGGTCAGGGCCGCGCGCAGCGCCGACTCTTCGAGCCGCCACTCCGGCGGCTCTAGCACCACCGGGCTGACGTGCCCGCCGGCCAGCCGCGCGATCGGAGCGTAGGAGTCATACGCGGGGTCCAGCACCACCACCTCGTCGCCGGCGCCGACGAGGGCGAGCAGCGCCGCGGCCAGGGCCTCGGTGGCTCCGAAGGTCACCTGGACCTCGGTGGCGGGATCCGGCTCCAGCCCGTAGCGGCGGCGCTGGTGGGCGGCCACCGCCTCGCGCAGCGCGGGCACGCCGGACAGCGGCGCGTACTGGTTGTGCCCCTCGTGCAGTGCCGTCGAGGCGGCATCGAGGATCACCGCGGAACCGTCCTCGTCGGGGAACCCCTGACCGAGGTTGATCGCCCCGGTGCGCTGGGCCAGCTCCGTCATCTCGGTGAAGATCGTCGTACCCATGGAGGGCGGCGGATCCTACGTCGAGCCGGCGGCGCTCTCCTCGGGGTCCAGCTCCTTCAGCTCGCGCTTGAGCACCTTTCCGGTCGCGTTGCGCGGCAGCTCGTCCAGGAAGACGATCTCGCGCGGCACCTTGTACCGCGCGAGGTTCTTCTTCACGTACTCCTTGAGCTGGTCCTCGTTGACCTCCCTGCCGCGCTCGAGCACCACGAACGCGCGCAGGCGCTGGCCGAAGTCGCGATCGTCGACGCCGAGCGCCGCCGCCTCGGAGACGGCGTCGTGGCGGGCCAGCAGATCCTCGACCTCCTTCGGGAACACGTTCTCCCCGCCGGACACGATCATCTCGTCGTCGCGCCCCTCCACGAACAGGCGCCCGGCCTCGTCGAAGCGGCCGACGTCGCCGGTGGCCATCAGCGCCCCGATCACGTCCTTGGTGCCGCCGCCCGTGTAGCCCTCGAACAGCATCTCGTTGCCGACGAAGATGCGCCCGGTCTTGCCTGTGGGCACCTCCAGGCCAGCCTCGTCGTAGAGCCTGACCACCGTGCCGCGCGGCGGCTTGCCGGCCGTGCCCGGCGCCGCGCGCATGTCCGCCGGTGTGGCGATCGAGGCCCAGGCGACCTCGGTCGAGCCGTACAGGTTGTAGAGCGTGTCGCCGAAGGCGTCCATCCAGTCGTTGGCCAGGTCGCCCGGCAGCGCGGAGCCGCTGGCCGCGACCACCTTGAGCGAGGACGTGTCGTACTTGGAGCGGACCTCCTCGGGCAGCTCCATGATGCGCTGCATCATCACCGGCACCACCACGAGCGACTCGCAGCGGTAGCGCGCGATGTCGGCCAGGCACTGCTCGGGATCGAACTTGCGCCGCAGCACGTAGGTCGAGCCGAGGATCAGCCCGAGCGTGAAGTGGGCGAAGCCCCAGGAGTGGAACAGCGGCGCGGCGATGTAGGCCGTGTGGCGCGCCTTGAGCGGGATCCGCTCGAGCAGCGACACGGCGGGGTCAAGCGACTGCGGGTTGGAGCGCGACGCCCCTTTGGGCGCGCCGGTCGTGCCGCTCGTGAGGATCACGGCGCGACCTTCCTGGGAGGGCGGCACCACGTCGCCCGGGTCGCCGGCGGCGATCAGCTCGTCGATCGTCGGGTCGTCGCAGGTGTCGGAGTCGTGCCAGGCGACGATGCGTTTGCGCCCCTTGCCGGCCTCGGCCAGCAGGCCGGCGAACTCCTCGTCGTAGATGATCGCCCGCGGGCCCTCGCGCTCGACCACCTCGGCCAGCTGCGGCCCGGCGAACGCGGTGTTCAGATAGAGCGAGTTGGCGCCCAGCTTCGAGGTCGCGAAGGTGGACTCGACGAAGCCCCGGTGGTTGCGGCACATGATGCCCACGCCGTCGCCCTCCACCACGCCGAGGTCGGAGAGCGAGTGAGCCAGCGCGTTGGTGCGCGTATGCATCTCCGCGAATGTGACCGTGCCGAGCTCGTCGACCACGGCGGGCTCGTTGGGGAACCGCTCCGCGAGGGCGATCGCGCCGGCCGCCGGGCTGCGCCCCCAGCGCATCATGGTCTGCAGGAACCTCACGAGCCGGTCCGGCCGCATCGGCCGCACCACGCCCGCGTCGATCAGGACCTTCACGCTGCCGAGCTGGTACGCCACCCGGCCCGGGATGCTCATGCCTTCGCTCATCTCTGCTGGTCCTCCTTCGATCTCCGCCTTGAGATTCTGAAGGGTCCGCTCGAGGTTCCCAGCCACCATCGGCTTGGACACCTGCTCCGAGACGCTCCCGAGCAGGCCGCCGGGCGCGTCGTAGGCGAGGCGGAGCGTGACCCGTGTCCGTTGGTCGTCGGTCTCGCGCAGGCGCCATCGCAGGCGCTGGTCGATGCCGGTGACGCTCGTCCAGGCGAGGTCGGCGGGCTCGTCGAACTCGACGATCTCCACCAGCCCGCCCACATCGGCCGACCCGACCCTCAGGTTGATCGAGTAGCGCGCCCCGATCCCGCGCTCGGGGCTGTCGCCGCGGCGCTCGAGCCGGGACACCCCGTGCATGAAGCGCGGGTACAGGCAGGGGTCGGAGATCAGCGCCCAGAGCTCGTCGCGCGAGGCGTCGATGACGGTGGTCTTCTCGACCCTCATCCGATCACCGGCAGGCGCCGCTCGGCCTGCAGCGCGGTGAGCGTGCGCTGCATCCGGTCGACGATCATGTCGTAGGCCTCGTCCACCTCCAGCTCCGCGACGTCGATCGGCTCGAGCACCTGGACGGTGATCTTCGCCGGCAGCGGGATGTGGCCGAGCATGTCACCCACGTTGACGATCCAGGGCAGGGAGAGGGAGATCGGCAGCACCTTGAGGCGGAACATGCGATCCAGGCCGAACAGCCGCGCCAGCCCCTCGCCGCGGCTGAGGAACAGGGCCGTCTCCTGACCGCCCACCGACACCACCGGCACGATCGGCACGCCCTTCTGGCGCGCCAGCCTGATGAAGCCCTTGCGGCCGCCGAAGTCGACGGTCGCGGATTCCCAGGAGGGGCGGTGCACCTCGTAGTCGCCGCCGGGATAGACGAGCAGCGCGGCCCCGCGGTCGAGCGCGCGCTCGGCGTTGCGCGGGGTAGCGGCGACGGTGCCGTACTTGCGCAGCCAACCGAGGCCGGGCATCGACAGGACGAGGTTGTGGGCGAGCTGGTAGAAGCGCCGCTCGACCCCGAAGTAGGTGCTGAAGGCGAGCGTGAACACACTCGTATCCGGGGTCAGGTTGCCGCCCGAGTGGTTGCCCACCAGCAGCGCCGCCCCCTCCTCCGGGATGCGTTCGAGGCCGCGCACCTCGGCGCGGAAGTAGAGGCTGGCGAGGATCCACAGCCGCGGCAGCGTCTCGCGGATGTAGTCGGGATCGCGTTCGTCGAGGTCGGCGGCGGGCACGCGCCGCTGCGCCTGCTCGGCGACCGCGGCGAGGGCGCGGGCGGGCAGGTCCGCTCCCGGGATGCTCACGCAGGCCCCGACCCAGGCACGGTCAGGCCGCCTTCGCCCGCTCCGCGCGCCGCGCCGGTCGCAGGTCGGGCCAGCTCGAGGGCGGCCCCTCCGGGCGGCGGATCTTGTGCGGCTCGCCCTGCGGGAGACCTTCGAGCCGCTCGAGCACCTGCGGCCGTTGCAGTTGGGCGCGCACCGTGCGCGTGGCGGTCTCGATCACCTGCTGGCGACGGCTCGCGCTCATCAGGTTGCGGCCCATCGCCTTGTGGTCCTCGGGTGTCGGCTCGATCAGCAGGACCTCGGTGCCGAACCGGCGCACCTTGCCGGCCTCGTGAGCCACTCGCCGGCCGTTGGCCTGGCGGCTGAGCGTGCCGAGCCAGTCGCGCGGATCGAGCGGGCCGAGGCGCAGCGAGCCGCCCGAATCCTCCTTCGGCAGCTCGGTGCCCGACGAGAGCGGGTTGAGGCAGATCACGAGGTCGAGGCCGCGGCCGGCGAGCAGGTCGAGGCTCGAGGCCGAGCACACGCCACCGTCGACGTAGCGGCGGCGCCCGAGCCGGACCGGCCGGTAGAAGCCGGGGATCGCGCACGAGGCGGCCACGGCGTCGGCGATCTCGACATTCGGCGCGTCGAGCCGTCCGAACGGGATCCGGCGGCCGGTCTGGTAGTCGCAGGCCACCGCCCAGTAGTTGGGGTGGTCGACCCAGCGCTCCGGCACCGCGCGGCTGACCAGGTCCCGCAGCGAGTCGGTCGAGACGACCCCCGCCGGCAGCCAGCCGGCAACGATCTGAAGCGGGGTGTGGCCGAGCGGGTTGGATAGCGCGGTGAGCGCCATTCGCAGCGAGCCCGGGCCGAGCGGAGGCAGGCCGCGGTGCACGCGGAAGACGGCCCCGGCGGCGCGGTCGGCCTCGCCGGCCGGGCTGCCGTCGGCGGCGGTGACGCCCTCGAAGGTCTCGCCGGCCGAGTGGGCGACCATGAACCAGGGCGGAACGCCGGCCGCGGTCAGGACGCCGATCATGGAGCCCGCGGAGGTGCCGACGATGAACTCGGCGCTGCCGGGGTCCCAGCCGGTCTCCTCGGCGATGGCGTGCAGGCCACCGGTGAGCCAGGCGCCACCGAGCACGCCACCGGCGCCGAGCACCAGGCCGACCCTCACGCGGCAGCCCTCGACGCGACGTTCATGGGAACCGGATTACCCGCACAGCGGGCCCTACACGCGCGGTGCATGAGATTTCCAGCCTATTCGCGCGGGCGGCGTGGAGCGCCGGGTTGGGCGGCGCGTAGCGCCGGGTTGGGCGGCGCGTAGCGCCGGGTTGGGGCCTCTTCGCGCTGCGAGGGCGCCATTCGCTTAACAGCAGCGACTAGGGGCGGCCTGGGGGACACATCCGCCCACCTCTCTGTCGCTTGTCGAGAAATACCCCGTGGGGGTCGGTAACTCGACAAGCGCCCGGCTCAGCCCGGACGCTTGTCGAGAAACTTCCGGATAGCGGCAGAAACTCGACATGCGCGCGCCCGCGCCGCCACCGCCAGCGCCCCCGCCGTCCAGGCGAGCGCCACCAGCGCCATCGGCAGGCCGAGCAGGTCGCGGGCCACGAAGCCGAGGCCCGCTCCTGCCGCGATCGCGCCCCACGCGATCGCCGCCAGTCGATTGACCCGCCCGATCACCCGAAGAAGAACTCCCACGGGTTCAGGCACTCGTTGACGATGTCGAGCGCCTCGTCGACCGGCAGGGCCTCCCGCGGCGTTAGCGGATGCTCCAGGTCGTAGCGCCAGCGCCGGTAGCCGAGGCAGACGATCCACGCATGCTCGGCGATGCCCACCACGCGGCCGCCGCCCCTTGGCAGCGCGCCCAGCCCAGCCTTGTCGAGGCGCGGGCCGCGCGGACGAGCATCAGGCGGTCTGACGGCGCGCGGCCGCCGCCGCACCTCCGCACCGCCGCACAGGTCCCGCGCCGCGCACGTGATGCGGTGCGCCACCGCCTCGCCCAGCCCCGACCCGCCCTTGGCCGTCTCCCCGACGCCCGCCAGCAGCGCCCCGAGCACCAGCGCCACGCCCGCAACCAGGCCGATCCACTCGACCGTCGCCTGCCCGCTTTCCCTGCTCCCATCAGACATCGCGGCGACCGTACGAACCGTCGGCGCACGCGTGGGGGCTCGAATGCGACAAGCCGCCACCCAAAGGCGAACAAGCGCAGAGTTTTGCCTTAACACGCACTTAATCCAAGCTCAACAGCCCCCTATTCCTCCGAGCCTTGACAGAAAGCCCACCGTCCTGAGAGGGTCCCGAGCGTGGCGACGAGCCCCGGGTCTGGCTCCGGCTCTTTGAGCTCCCTGCGTGAGTTCAACCGCTTGCGCATCGTGGACTTCCTGCGGATCAACGGCACCGCGAGCCGCGCGGAGCTGGCGCGTCGCACCGGGCTCTCGCGCTCCACGGTCTCCACGCTCGTGGCCGACCTTCAGCGCCGGGGCCTGGTCGTCGAGCGCGCCGGCCAGTTCGCCGGGGAGGGGCAGCCCGGCCGCCCGGCCGCGCTGCTCGAGCTCGACCCCTCGGCCGCGGCCGCCGTCGGCGTGGACTTCGACCACGACAAGGTGCGCGTCGCGGTCTCCGACCTGTCGCGCACCGTGCTCGCCGAGGCCACCGAGCCCTTCGACGTCGACCACGACGCGCAGGGGTCGCTGGACCTCGCCGCGCGGCTGATCGAGCAGGTCATGCAGGAGGCCGAGCTGGAACGCGACCGCCTGCTCGGGGTGGGCGTTGCCCTGGCCGGCCCGATCGACCACGACGTCGGCACGCTGCACCCCTCGGACGTGCTGCCCGGCTGGGCCGGCGTCGACGCCGCCGACGAGCTGGAGAAGCGGCTCGGTACGCCGGCGTACGTCGACAACGACGCCAACCTCGGCGCGCTCGCCGAGGTGACGCTCGGAGCCGGGCGCAACGCACGCTTCGCCACGTACGTGTCGATCTCCTCGGGAATCGGCGCCGGCATCATCGTGGACGGCCGCCCCTACCGCGGCCACCGCGGCACCGCCGGCGAGATCGGGCACGTGGTCGTGGATCCGCAGGGACCGATCTGCCGCTGTGGCAACCGCGGCTGCCTTGAGACGCTGGCCTCCGCGCCGGCGCTGTTGCGGCTGGTTCAGGCGAGCCGCGACGAGGAGCTGACAGTAAGGCAGGTGATCGAGCTCGCCCGCGGGGGCGACGCGGGCTGCAGGAGGGCGATCGCCGACGCAGGGCAGGTAGTTGGAGGAGTAGTTGCCGGACTGGTCAACCTGTTCAGTCCCGAGATGGTCGTTATCGGGGGAGATCTCGGGGAAGCAGGTGACCTACTGCTCGACTCGCTGCGAGAGGCCGTGCGCAGGGACGCGCTACCGGCGGCGGCGAGTGAGCTCAAGGTGGTAGCGGGAGAGCTCGGCGAGCGGGCCAACCTGCTCGGCGCGCTCGCGCTCGTGCTCATGCAGTCCGAGCACGAGGTGGCCGCCCGCGTGGCCGGGAGCGCGGCCGCATGACCGGTAGGCGAGTAACCCCCAAACGAATCCCCAAGCAACAGGAGGAGAGGAACGTGTCAAGACGCAGAACGTTCTGGGCGCTGGCGGCAGCCGGCGTCCTTGCCATGAGCAGCGTGGCTGCCTGTGGCAGCGATGACGACGACGGTGGCGACGACGGCGGCGGTGGCGGCGGCGACAGTGGCGGCAAGCCGAAGGTCGGCGTGCTCCTGCCGGACTCGCAGTCGTCGGTGCGCTGGGAGACGGTCGACCGGCCGTTCCTCCAGAAGGCGTTCGAGGCCGCCGGCGTCGATGCCGACATCCAGAATGCCGAGGGCGACAAGTCCACGCAGCAGCAGCAGGCCGAGCAGATGATCACCAACGGCGCGAAGGTGCTGCTGCTGGTGAACCTCGACTCGGGCTCCGGTGCCGCGATTGCGGCGAATGCCGCCTCGCAGGACGTGAAGGTGATCGACTACGACCGCCTCACGCTCGACACCGACGCCACCGACTACTACGTCTCGTTCGACAACGAGGCGGTCGGCAAGCTGCAGGGCGAAGGGCTCGTCGACTGCATCGGCGACAAGCAGGGCGCCCGCATCGCGGTCCTGAACGGCTCGCCGACGGACAACAACGCGACGCTGTTCAAGAACGGCTACGACTCGGTCATCAACCCCAAGTTCGACTCGGGTGACTGGACCGAGGTCGACGATCAGTCCGTGCCCGACTGGGACAACCAGCAGGCGCTGACGATCTTCGAGCAGATCCTGCAGAAGGCCGACAACAAGGTCGACGGAGTGCTCGCGGCCAACGACGGCCTCGGCAACGCCGCGATCTCGGCTCTGAAGCAGCGCAAGCTGCCGCAGATCCCGGTGACCGGTCAGGACGCCACGCTCGAGGGCATCCAGAACATCGTCAACGGCGATCAGTGCATGACCGTCTACAAGGCGATCAAGAAGGAGGCCGACGCGGCAGCAGAGCTCGCCATCGCGCTCGCGAAGGGCGAGGAGCCGACCGCTGAGACCACCCCGATCGACAACGGGACCGAAGAGGTTCCGAGCGTTCTGCTCGAGCCGGTCGCGGTGAACAAGGACAACATCTCCGAGTACCTCGGTGAGCCGGACTTCCCGACCAAGGAGGACATCTGCGCCGGGAAGGTGGCCGCCAAGTGCCAGGAGCTGGGCCTCTGACGAACACCTGACGTTGCAGGCCCCGGGGCATCACTGGTGCCCCGGGGCCGCGCGTCGTAGAGTCGTGCCGAAATTCGGGGAGAGAGGGGCTGGATGAGCGACTCACCGCTACTTGAGCTGCGTGGCGTCAGCAAGCACTTCGGCGCTGTCATCGCGCTGCACGAGGTGGACTTCAGCGTCTACCCCGGGTGCGTCACCGCCCTCGTGGGCGACAACGGCGCCGGCAAGTCCACGCTGATCAAGTGCGTGGCCGGCATCTACCGCATCGATGGCGGGGAGATCCTCTACGACGGCAAGCCGGTGAGCGTCAGCGGGCCGCGCGACGCCGCCGACCTCGGCATCGAGGTCGTCTACCAAGACCTCGCGCTGGCCGACAACCTCGATGTCGTCCAGAACATGTTCCTGGGGCGCGAGGAGCTCGAGCCGCTGCACACGCTCGACGAGACCAAGATGGAGGCGCGGGCGCAGGAGACGCTGAAGAGCCTTTCGGTTACGACGATCCGCAGCGTGCGCCAGACCGTCGCTGGGTTGTCGGGCGGCCAGCGCCAGTCGGTGGCGGTGGCCAAGGCCGTGATGTGGAACTCGAAGCTCGTGATCCTCGACGAGCCGACCGCCGCCCTCGGCGTCGCCCAGACCCGCCAGGTGCTCGACCTGGTCAAGCGGCTCGCCGAGCAGGGCCTCGGCGTGGTGATCATCTCCCACAACCTGCACGACATCTTCGAGGTGGCCGACAACATCAGCGTGCTGCGGCTGGGCCAGAACGTGGCCGAGTTCAAGCGCACCGAGGTGACCGAGGAACAGGTCGTCCACGCCATCACCGCCGGGAAGCTGAGCAAGGTGCCCGGCCTGGCGGACGAGGAGGTGGTGGCGTGAGCACGGCTACCCCGACAGCGCCCCCGGGGGCCCCATCGCCGTCGGCCGAAGGCAGCCTTGCCCAGGCGGCCCGCGACTGGTGGACCGGCGTGCGCGGCGGCCAGCTGGGCTCGCTGCCGATCATCGTCGGCCTGATCATCATCGCGATCGTCTTCCAGTCCCAGAACGACCGCTTCCTCACCGCCGGCAACTTCGTCAACCTGATCGTCCAGTCAGCGGCCTACACGACGATCGCGATGGGGATCGTGTTCGTGCTGCTGCTGGGCGAGATCGACCTGTCGGTCGGCTACGTCTCGGGCGTGGCGGGCGTGATCGCGGCGGTCCTGCTGATCCCCGACGGCAACGAGGTCGGCACGGCGATCGCGATCGCGCTCGCGCTCGGGTCCGGCATCGCGATCGGGACGTTCCACGGGCTGATCATCACCAAGATCGGAATCCCGTCGTTCGTGGTCACGCTCGCCGGGCTGATCGCGTGGAACGGGGTTGTGCTGCTCTTGATCGGCAGCCGCGGCACGGTCGTGCTGCAGGACGACTTCATGATCGGCCTGGCCAACGACTTCCTGGCGGAGAGCACCTCGTGGATCCTGTGGCTGGTCGCGGTCCTGATCTTCGCGGGCATTCAGCTGAACGAGGTCAGGGTGCGGCGGCGCGCCGACCTTGCCCACGACGCGCTCTCGCTGATCGCGTTGCGTGTGTTCTTCCTCGCGCTGGTGCTGGGGATCGTCGTATGGGTCGCCAACGAGGACCGCGGCATCCCCTACGTGTTCCTGGTGGTCGGGTTCTTCCTGCTGTTCTGGGGGTTCGTGCTCGGCCGCACCCGCTTCGGGCGGTACGTCTACGCCGTCGGCGGAAACGCCGAGGCCGCCCGCCGCGCCGGCATCAACGTCGACCGCATCAAGATCATGGTGTTCGCGATCTGCTCGTTCATGGCGGCGGTCGGCGGCCTGGTGCTCGCCTCGCGGCTGCGCTCGGTGGACACCGGCGCCGGCGGCGGCGAGATCCTGCTCTACTCGATCGCCGCCGCGGTGATCGGCGGCACCTCGCTGTTCGGCGGGATCGGGCACATCAAGAGCGCCCTACTCGGGGCGCTCGTGATCGCCTCGATCGACAACGGGCTTGGCCTCCTCGGACTCGGCTCGGGCGAGAAGTTCCTGATCACGGGCGGCGTGCTGCTGCTCGCGGTCTCGGTCGACTCGCTGTCGCGCCGGCGCCAGGCGGCATCGGGACGAGCGTGACGGACAGAGTCGCGTTCATCACCGGCGCCAGCCGGGGCGTCGGCGCCGCTGTGGCGCGTGCCTTCCACTCCGACGGCATGCGCGTGGCGCTCGCGTCGCGCAGCGGCGACGACCTCGGCATCGGGCTCGGGCTCGAGTGCGACGTGCGTGACCCGGGCGCGGTCTCGGCCGCGGTCGACGCGGCGGTCGCCGAGTTCGGGCGGCTCGACGTGGTCGTCGCCAACGCCGGCGTCGCCGCGTACGGGCCGTTCCTCGAGATGGACCCGGACCACGTCGAGGCGATGATCGACGTGAACCTCAAGGGCACGCTCTACACGGCGCGCTTCGCGCTCCCGCACCTGATCGAGAGCAAGGGCGACTTCGTGGCCCTCTCGTCCGTGGCCGCGCTGCGCGCGTTCCCGGGCGAGGCCGTCTACAACGCGTCGAAGTTCGGGCAGCTCGGCTTCACGCGCGCGCTCGACCACGAACTGCGCGAGCACGGGGTGCGGGTCACGAGCATCGCGCCGGGCGGGATCGCCACGGACTTCGCGATGGGGACGGGCCGCGAGCCCGGCTCCACCGAGGGGATGCTGAGCGCCGAGGAGGTGGCGGACGTGGTGCTGTTCGCCGTCAACCAGCCGCGCAACCTGCGCCTGATGACCGTCGCCTTCCGACCGATGATCGAGGAGTCGTGGGGCTGAGGCTGGGACTCCTCTCCACCGCCCACATCAACGAGAAGCTGATGGGTGGGGCGCGGCTGGTGGACGAGGTCGAGGTGGTGGCTGTCGCGTCGCGCGACGCGGGCCGGGCCGCCGAGCAGGCGGCGGAGCTCGGGATCGAGCGCGCGCTGGGCTCCTACGAGGCGCTGCTGGAGGACGCGGACGTCGACGCCGTCTACATCTCCCTGCCGAACTCGATGCACGTGGACTGGTCGATCAGGGCGCTCGAGGCCGGCAAGCACGTGCTCTGCGAGAAACCGCTCGCGCGTGCCGTCGAGCCGGTCGAGCGGGCCTTCGACGCCGCCGAGCGTGCCGACCGCGTGCTGGCGGAGGCGTTCATGTGGCGCCACCACCCCCAGGCCGAGCGACTGGTCGAGCTGCTGCCACGGGTGGGCGAGCTGCGGGTGGTGCGGGCGCAGTTCTCGTTCGCGCTGGACGCAGCCACGCTCGACGCCGCGAGCAACATCCGCCTGTCCGGTGAGCTCGAGGGCGGTGCGCTGATGGACGTGGGGTGTTACTGCGTGAGCGCCGCCAGGCTGGTGGCCGGCGAGCCGATCGAGGTGACCGGCCAGGCCGTGACCGCCGACGTTGACCTGCGCTTCGCCGGCACGCTGAGCTTCCCCCGCGGTGTGCTCGCGCACTTCGACTGCGGTGTCGACACGACCGACCGGGCCGAGCTCGAGGTGGTCGGCTCCGAGGGAGCGCTGTGGCTGGGAGACCCCTTCCATGCGCTCGAGCCGGTGATCGAGCTGCGCGCGGCGGACGGGTCCGTGGAGCGCGTGGAGCTAGAGCGCGAGAACCCGTACGCCTGCGAGCTGCGCGACCTCGCCGCGGCGGTGGCGGGCGAGCGCCCGCCGCGGCTCGGGCGTGAGGACGCGCTGGGCCAGGCACGCACGATCGCGGCGCTCTACGAGAGCGCAGCGAGCGGCACCCGCGTAGCTGTTTAGACCCATTTGTTCGCCTCTCGGCGCGACCGGGCATAGGCTAGGCGGACGGGCATGGGGGTCACGACTGCTAAGACTGCCGAGCCGCCCGCGGGGATCACCTCGCTGGCGAGGCGCTACGACCCGGACGTGATCGACGTCCCCGGCGGCCGCGCGCTCGTACGGCTGCGCGCGGGCGGCGGCGAGGAGTGGGACGCCCGCATCAGCGGTCGCCGCATGCGCGTGGTCCCCGCCCGCGACAACGGGACACCCGACGCCGAGATCGCCGCCGACGCGGCGACCTGGCAGCGCGTGGCCCAGGACGTGCGCGGCGGGATGACCGCCTTCCAGCAGGGCCGGCTGCGGATGCGCGGCAGCCTCCACCTCGGCGTGGGGCTGCTGGCGGCCACCAGCGGATCCGACGACCCCGGGCGCCTCTCGTTCGAGACGCTGCGCACCCGCTCGGGGCGGATCTCCGTGCTGTCGGCGGGCGTCGGACCGGAGACGCTGCTGTGCCTGCACGGCCTGGGCGGCACCAAGGCCTCCTTCCTCCCCACCGTCGCGGCGCTGGCCGGCCGCTACCGCGTGGTGGCGATGGACCTGCCCGGCTTCGGCGAGTCCGACAAGCCGATCGGCGCCGCCTACGACGCGCGCTGGTTCGCGCGCACGGCGTTCGACACGCTCGACGCGCTTGGCGTGCGCGACGCGCACCTGGTCGGGAACAGCATGGGCGGCCGGGTGGCGATCGAGGCCGGGCTGATGCACCGCGACCGCGTGCGCGGCATGGTGCTGCTGAGCCCGGCGCTGGCGTGGCTGCGCGACCGCCGCTGGGCGCCGGTGGTGCGCCTGCTGCGCCCGGAGCTCGGCCTGGTTCAGATGACGCCCAGGCCGGTGGTCGAGCGGGTGGTGCGCAGGATCGTGCCCGGCGGCGGCAAGGGCTGGGCGGCGGCGGGCGTGGACGAGTTCCTGCGCTCGTACATGACGCCGCGCGGGCGCGCCGCCTTCTACGCCGCGGCGCGGAACATCTACCTGGACGAGCCGCACGGCGAGGACGGCTTCTGGAACCGGCTGGCGAGTCTCTCTCAGAAGGCGCTGTTCGTGTGGGGCCGGCGCGACTCGCTGGTGCCGATCGCGTTCATGAAGCACGTGGAGCGGGCGCTGCCGTCGGCGCGCCACGTGGAGCTGGAGTGCGGCCACGTGCCGCAGCTGGAGCGCCCGCGCGAGACGCACGCGGCGATGCTGGACTTCCTGGCGACGAAGTAGGCGCGGGCCGCCCCCGCAACGACTCAGAAGTCGCCGCCGCCACCGCCGAAGTCGCCGCCACCACCGCCGAAGTCCCCTCCGCCGCCGAAGTCACCGAAGTCGCCGAACCCGCCCGGGTCGGCGGCGGCTTCGTCGCCGCCGAACGTCCCGAACCCGCCGCCCAGCAGCGAGCCGACGAACACGGCGGGAACCAGGCCGCCGGCGAAGAACCCGCCCGCGAACGGCCCGTAGGCGGGGCCGGCCTGCCAGTAGGGGACGTCGCGGCCGCCGACGGAGACGTGGCGGGTCTCGGGGTCGTTGCCGTCGCGCACGCGCACGGCATCAGCGGCGCAGGCGGGCACCGGCCGCGGCTCGCCGCCGGGCGGCGCCCACTCGACGTCCTCCACCGAGGGCCCGTGGCGCGGGTCGAAGAAGCACGGCGCGCGCCGCTCCGGCACGGCGGTGCCCTCCATCCGCGCGCGGGTCGCCTCCATCGCCCAGCGCCCCTCCTCGAGCAGCTCCGACACGGGCTGCAGATCCTCGGGGCGGCGCGCCCCCTCGAGCGCCTGCTCGGCCCCCTGGTAGCGCTCGACCGCCAGGCCGTAGTGCTCCTTGGCCTCGGGGTCCACGTCGGGCATCTCGATGTCCAGGTCGAGCGCGCGGATCTCGTCGCCGAGCCTGATCACGTCGCCGCGAGCGAGATCGCGGACCTTGGCGAACTCGGCCGCCTCGTCGCGGAGGCGGCGGCGGCGCCCCAACCAGGCGATCAGGGCCACCGGAACGGCCACGATCGCCAGCAGCAGCCAGGGGAAGCCCCCGCCTCCGTCGCCGCCCGCGCCGCGCTCGTCGTCGCCGTCCCCGGCCGTCCCCCGGTCCGCCGCACCGACGCGGCGCACGAAGTCGCTCAGCACCGCCGCGGTACCGTCTGCGCGCTTGGAGTCGATCGCCTCCCGGGCGAGCTCGCCGGCGCGCCCGCGCGGCAGGATGCCCTCGGTGGCGCCGGCCCGGAAGCGGTCGCCGATCACGGTCGCGTACACGCCCGGCTCGTCGACGGAGCGAGCGAGCTCCGCCAGCGCGGACTCGGCGCTCCCGCCCGCCTCGCGGGCGGCGGAGGCGGGCAGCACCGCGATGTAGAGCGGGCCGGCGTCGTCCTCCTCGATCTGCGCGCGCAGGTCCTCGGCCTCGTCGTCGGAGGGGGCGCGGTCGGCTTCCGGGTCCACGTAGACCGGATCGAGCTTGAGCGTGTCGGCGGCGTGGTCGAGCACCGCCTGGGCCCGAGCGGGAGCCGCCACCACGAGCAGCAGGAAGATGCCTATGAGGATGATTCGCACGATCTTTCGCTACCCGCCGGGACACGGTACAACCTCCGTGTGAGCCTCCCCCCTGGTCCCAGGCTCCCCCGGCTGGCCCAGGCCGCCATGGTCACGGCCGGTCCGTACGCGTGGATGCGCAAGCGCCGCGAACGCTACGGCGACGTGTTCAGCTCGCATTTCCCCTTCTTCGGCCGTGTGGTCTACGTGGCCGACCCAGCGCTGGTGAAGGAGGTCTTCGCCGGCGATCCGGCGGTCTTCCATGCCGGTGAGGCGAACGCGACGGTGCTCGGCGATGCGCTCGGCGAGAACTCGCTGCTGACGCTCGACGAGGGTCGGCACATGTCGCAGCGCAAGCTGCTGCTGCCGCCGTTCCACGGTGCCGCGGTGAAGCGCTACGTGGACGTGATCGCCGCTGCGACGGCGCGCGAGGTGGACACCTGGCCCACCGGCCGCGCGTTCGCGCTGCGGCCGCGCATGCAGGCGATCACGCTCGAGGTGATCCTGCGGGCGGTGTTCGGCGTGCGCGACGGCGAGCGCATGGACCGGTTCCGGGAGCGCATCCCGCGCCTGGGCAACCTGTCCAGCGTGCTGGACTGGCTGCCGTTCATGCAGCGCGATCTGGGCGGGCTTACACCGGCCGCCCGCTTCCGAGCGGCGGTGGCGGCGGTGGACGAGCTGATCTACGCCGAGATCGCGGAGCGGCGCGCGCTGGGCGAGGGCGCCGACCGCGACGACGTGCTCACGCTGCTGCTGGCCGCGCGCCACGAGGACGGCTCGCCGATGCGCGACGTGGAGCTGCGCGACGAGCTGATGACGCTGCTGACCGCCGGGCACGAGACCACGGCCACCGGGCTGTCGTGGGCGTTCGAGCGGCTGCTGCGCACGCCGGCGGCCCTGGAGCATTTGATCGAGTCGCTGGACGACGACGAGCACCTCGACGCCGTCGTCAAGGAGACCCTGCGCGTGCGACCGGTGATCGTGGACGTGGCGCGCAAGCTCACGCGCGACACGCAGGTCGGCGAGTGGCGGCTGCCGGCCGGAACGCTGGTGCTGCCGGCGATCGCGGCGATCCACGCGCGCCCGGACCTGTACCCGGAGCCGGAACGGTTCCGGCCCGAGCGGTTCCTGGACGGTGAGGGCACCGAGTCCTATGCCTGGATCCCGTTCGGCGGCGGCGTGCGGCGCTGCATCGGGGCGTCGTTCGCCCAGGTGGAGATGCGCGTCGTGCTGCGTGAGGTGCTGCGCCGCGTGAGGCTGCGGGCCGACTCCCCGCGCCCGGAGCGTGCGCGGGTGCGCCACGTGACGGTCGTGCCGTCGCGCGGCGCACGCGTGGTCGTGACGGAGCGGCTAGCCCAACCCGAGGCGAGCGCGGAACTGCCCCGCCCCGATCACGTCGGCGCCGTGCCGGCGCACCCGCTCGGCCAGCTCCCGGTCTGACGTCACCACGTGCAGGCTGCCGGGATCGCTCGCGTCAGCCACCAGGGCCGCGATGTCGTCATCCGCGGCGTTGCGCCCCCGGCGAGTGGCGAAGCGAACGTCGACTGGGCCGGCGTCCTGGACCTCGAAGGGACGCCCGTCGAAGATCACCGTCACCGGCTCGTCCAGCGTCTGCAGCTCATGCACGAGTTGCTGCATCGCGCCCGGCCGGTCGTGCCACCAGCCCGTCGGCCGCGAACCGATCACGTTCATGCCGTCGACGATCCAGCGCTTCACGACAGCCCCGCGAGGCGCTCGCTCTCCTCCCACAGCCGCCGGCGCGCGTCGGCGTCGGAAGCCTGCGCGTCGGCCGTCGACTCGCGCATGCCGTCGTAGAAGCGACCGCTGACCCCGTCGAGCTCGGGGTCAGCGATCAGACGCACCGTCGCCTGCTTACCCTCCTCCACCGTGCTCATGGGCCGGCCGAGCGCTCCGCGCACCATGTTCGTGTTCATCATGGTTGCCGGGTGGAGGGCGTTGACCGTCACGTCGCGACCGGCGAGCCGCTCGGCTAGCTCGGCGGTGAACAGGATCTGCGCGAGCTTGCTCTTCGCGTAGGCGGGATAGCCCTCCCAGCCGCGCTCGAACATCAGGTCGTCGAAGTCCAGCGTCTGCTGGCCGAGCGACGCGACGTTCACCACACGCGCCGGCTCGCGCAGCTTGGGCAGCAGCAGCTCGGTCAGCAGGAAGTGCGATAGGTGGTTGACGGCGAAGGTCAGCTCGTGGCCGTCGGCGCTTTCGAGGCGCTCGGGGGTGATCACGCCGGCGTTGTTGACCAAGGTGTCGAGCTGCTCGACCTCGTCTGCGAGCCCGCGCACCTCGGACAGGCTGCCCAGGTCGGCGACCAGACCGCGCTCGGCCCCGAGCTCCGCGGTCACCCGCGCGACCTTCTCCGGATCGCGACCGTGCACCAGCACGCCCGCCCCGCGTGCGACGAGCTCCTCGGCCACCGCCCGGCCGAGGCCGTCGGTCGAGCCGGTGATCAGGATGGTCTGCTCGCCGAGGGGCCTCATCCCCGATTCCTGCGCACGAACACCACCAGCGCCACGACCACGACCAGGCCAGCGAGCGCCTGGAGACCGATGCGGAGCAGGTCGCCCTCGTCCTCGGTCAGGTTGCCGATCGCGCCGAACAGCACGGTCGCGCCGAAGAAGACCACGAGCGTCCAGAGGAGCGTGTTGCGATCCACGGCGGGTGACGATACCCGCGTGAGTACGCTGCGGCGGTGAACGACCGCGCGGTGCTCGCGGGTGTGCTGGGCGCCCTGGTGATCGCCTTCTCGGGGATTCTGGTGCGGCTGGCCGAGGTGGCGCCGGCCACCGCCGCGTTCTTCCGCTGCGCGTACGCGCTGCCCTTGCTCGCGCTGCTCGCCTGGCTCGAGCAACGCCGGCACGGCCCGCGGGAGCGCTCCGATCGGCTGCTCGCGTGTACGGCCGGCGTGTTCTTCGCGGTCGACCTGATCAGTTGGCACTACTCGATCGACGCGGTGGGCGCGGGCCTGGCGACGGTGCTCGGCAACGTGCAGGTGGTGTTCGTGGCGGTGATCGCGTGGGCCGCCCTCGGCGAGCGCCCGGAAGCGCGAGCGCTAGTCGCGATACCGGTCGTGTTCGTGGGCGTGGTGCTGATCTCGGGCGTGGTCGGCAGCGGCGCCTACGGGGACGACCCCCTGCTCGGGGTGGCCTACGGACTGCTGACGGCGGTCACGTACGCCCTGTTCATCCTGATCCTGCGCCAGTCGGGCGGCAACCTGCGCGGCCCGGCCGGCCCGCTGTTCGACGCGACCGTGACCGCCACCGTGTGCTGCGCCATCGGCGGGGTGGCGATCGGCGACATCGACTGGGTGCCCGAGCTCGAGGCGCAGGCGTGGCTGGTGCTGCTCGCGCTCTCGTCGCAGGTGCTGGGCTGGCTGCTTATCTCCGTTTCGCTGCCGCGGCTGCCGGCGGTGCTCACGTCGATCCTCCTGATGCTCCAGCCGCTGGCTGCGGTCCTGCTGGCCGCGGTGTTGTTGTCCGAGGCGCCCTCGCCGGTTCAGCTGAGCGGCATGGCGATCGTGCTCGCCGGCGTTTCGTACGCGACGCTGGGAGCTCGCCGGCGCGAGGCCGAGCCCGCCTGAGACCATGGCCGCATGACTCACTATCAGCGGGCCGGCTGGTTCACGAGGAACGTCTTCAACCGTGTGGTGGCGGCCTTGACGCGGCTCGGCGTGAGCGTGGCCGGCTCGCGGGTGCTGGAGGTGCCGGGACGCAAGAGCGGCAGCCCGCGCCGCACGCCCGTGAACCTGATGACGTTCGAGGGGCAGCGCTACCTGGTCGCGCCGCGCGGCCACACCCAATGGGTACGCAACCTGCGGGTGAGCGGCTCAGGCCGGCTGCTGATCGGCCGGCGCGCCGAGGAGTTCTCGGCGGTCGAGCTGCCCGACGGGGAGAAGCCCGACCTGCTGCGCGCCTACCTGCACAAGTGGAAGTGGGAGGTCGGGCAGTTCTTCGGGGGGGTCGGGCCGGACTCGCCGGAGGAGGAGTTGCGGCGCATCGCGCCCGACCACCCCGTTTTCCGGATCAGCTGACCTCGCGCAGCCGGCCGGTCTCGACCTCGTAGACGAAGCCACGCACGCTGTCTGTGCGCGGCACGAACGGGCTGCTGCGGATCTTCTCGATCGAGGCCCGGACGTCACCTTCGAGGTCGTCGAATGCGTGTGCGCGCCACTCGGGCCGCTCCCCGGTCTCGGCTTCGAGCTTCGCGGCGAGCTCGTCGTCGGTGAAGGTGAGCATGCCGCAGTCGGTGTGATGGATGAGGACGATCTCCTCGGTGCCGAGCAGGTTCTGGGAGATCGCGAGCGACCTGATCGCGTCGTCGGAGGCCACGCCGCCGGCGTTGCGGATGACGTGGGCGTCGCCCTCGGTCAGACCGAGCGCCTTGGCCGGGTCGAGCCGCGCGTCCATGCAGGCGAGCACGGCGACTCTGGCGCCGGGCGGGAGCGGCAGGTCGCCCTTGTCGAAGCTGGCCGCGTAGGCCTTGTTGTTGTCGAGGAGGGTGTCGGTGACGGTGGTCATCCGCCGTGTCCTTTCGGTCGCTAGGCCGCCGCTTCGAGCGGCGTCTCGGCAGGGCGCGGATGGCGCAGCAGGGCGCCGTCGTGCGCGATCTCATAGGTGCCGACCCGCTGCAGCGGCGGAGAGTAGGCGTGCAGGGTGGTGGCGCGCGCGGTGCCGGCGTGCCTGACGCGGTGAATGGCCTCGTGGGCGATGGTGAGCGTGTCGCCGCGCCTGAGCGTGCGCTCGGGCCAGAGGTGCTGGTGGACGTCGACGGCGCGCATGGGTGGGGCACTCTAGCGTATTGTCTATAAATCTGGTCGGGAATACCTGGATTAGGAGGTCGCTCCGCTCCGGGTACTACCTTCGGTGCCGCGTCAGATACAGGCGGCACAGCCGACCACCCCTTCATTGGACGAGTTCGAAGAGCTCCCCGAGCACTTGCTGCAAACCCTCGACGACGAGGGGCTGATCGCGTACATGCGCAGGGCTCGGGCGGCCGGGAAGGCGGCGGCGATGCAGCCGGCGATCGGGATTCTGGTGTTCGGCTACTGGGACACGCTCGTCAACCGAGCTCGGCTGCGCCTCCCCCAGGCGAGCGCGGAGGACGTGGCCGCGGAGGCGGTCACGAGCGCGATCGCGTCGGCGTTCGACGGGCAGTCCGTGGGCGAATTCCGGTCCTGGCTGCACACCATCCTCAGCCGGCGCATCGCCGACTACCACGAGGCGCGCAAGCGCCGGCCGCAGACGACGGAGCTGCCGAGCGAGCACCTCGGCGACGACGAGGTCTGGGGCCGCGAGCCGGCGGTGGAGTTCGAGGGCGACGCGCTCTTCGCATCCGGGTGTCTCGACCGTGCCTACGAGGAGATCGAGAGCCAGCTGCACCGGCGGGTCATCGACCTGTACGTGTACGGCCCTCTGTCCGCCCGCGACACCGTCGCCAAGGTGGGCGACGGGATGACCGAGGCCAACGTGCACCAGATCTCGTCGCGCTTCCAGAAGCGGTTCGGTGAGCTGCTCGCGGAGGGCGATACTGAGGCCGATGGCTGACGTGGAGCGACTTCTCAGCGAGTACAAGGCGGCGCACCGGGCGAGCGCCGACGCGGATCCGCGCACGTTCTTGGCGCGCACCTCGGGCGGCGAGCGTGAGCAGCTCGCGGCGCTGATCGACGCGTACCTCGCGCGGGCGCCGCGGCGGGAGGCCGATGCCGCGACGTTCCGCAACTCACCGGCCGCCGTCGTGGCGGAGTCGGTGCAGCGGTCGCTGGCGGGGACCGGGGGCCTGTGGCCGACGCTGCTGCCGCGGCTGCGAAACCAGGCACGGCTGAGACGGGCGGAGCTGGTCGCGGAGCTGGCGGCTCGTCTGGGAGCCCAGGGACAGCAGGACAAGGTGGCCTCCTACTACCACCAGATGGAGCAGGGGCTGCTGCCGGAGGCCGGGGTATCCGACACGGTGCTGGAGGCGCTGGGGCGGATCGTGGGGTACTCGCGGGAGGCACTGCGAAAGGCGGGCCAGATGCCGGCTGCGGGCGGTGCGCTCGCGGGGTCCGGGCCGGTGTTCGCGCGAACCACCCCGGCCGAGGCGGCGCCGGATGAGCCGGCAGCCTCCGCGCCGGCCCCGGAGTGGGACGAAGTCGACCGGCTCTTCCGTGGCGGCTGAGGCGACATGCCTGAGCGACTGATCGGCACCCATCGGGCGGCGCTGCGGTCGGGCGACCGGCGGCTGGCGGAGCGGCTCGTCCGCGTCCTGCGCCGCCACCCGGCGCTGCGCGACCGGGCCGACGCCGCACTGCGCGAGCGTCCGCGCGGACCCGCGCGGTGGTCGGCGGCCGGCGAGCGGGCGGCGCGAAGACTGATGGAACGGCTCGGGGGCTTCCCGAGATGACGGCAATCGAGGAGCGGGCGCAGCGAGTGCTCGAGGAGGTGCCGGGGTTCGTCTGGGACGGGGAGCGACTGCCGGTACCGGTGGAGGACATCGCGGACTCGCACTTCGGGCTGCACGTGCGCGACGTGGAGGACCTGCGCACCGCGCCGGGGGCGCCGGTGCTCGCGTCCTCGCAGGGGCTGTCGGGACTACTGCTGCCGGCCAGCGGAGAGATCTGGGTGAACGCGGCCGAGGCCCGCGACTGGCCACCGCGACGGCGGTTCACGATCGGACACGAGCTGGGGCACTGGTGCCTGCACCGAAGCGGCGGGGCGGTTTGGTGCAGGGCGCACGCGGTCGATCCGCCGGAGGCTGCGGCTGGGGCCGCCCGCCCCGCCTACCCGCCAGAGGAGTCGGAGGCCAACGAGTTCGCGGCCGCCCTGCTGATGCCGGCGGAGCTGGTGCGCCGCCACTACGAGCGACTGCGCCGCACCGATCCGAAGGGGTCCTTTGCGGAGCTGTGCCGGGTGTTCGGGGCGTCGGGGGCGGCGATGGGGCGCAGGTTGAAGCAGGTGGTCTAGGCCGCGACCACCCGCCACGGCGCCTCCGGCGCGCCATCGAGGCCGAGCACCCAGCTCAGCTCGAACGCCTCCGCGCGGTCCTTGGACCCGTCCACCACAGCCGCGGTATCCCGGTCCTCCACATACCTTCGTCCGCCCACCTCGACCTGCACGGTCATCGTCGCCGGCACGGTCGACACGTCCACCGCCACGATCCGGATCCCTCGCACCCGCGGGCCTCGCACGACCAGCCGCGTCCGGCGCGACTCGTCGCCGCCGTAGAGCAACGACGACACCGCCTCCGGAGAGGCGACCTCGAGTAGCTCCGCGTCGTCCCCGTCCACCGCCTCCGCCCACGCCGCCACCGCCCGGCGTGCCGCCGCCTCCAGCACGTCGGGCGCGAAGCGCGCGTCCGCCAGCGACAGGTCCAGCGCCTGCTCCCGGGCCGTCCCGTCGAACGACACCACCGCCAGGTCCGCGGTCACGAACCCCGGTGGCAGCCCGTCCGCCACCGCCAGCTCCGTCAGTGACTCGTCCGCCAATCGTGCGACATCCGACCACGGCGACGCCACGATCTCGGCGTCCAGGTGGTGATCCCCCTCCGCGCGCTGCTCGATCGACACGACCTTCCACGCCGCATCGCCGGAGCGCGCCAGCGTCCAGTACTCGATCAGCGTCACCTTCTCCGTCTTCGCGCCCTTGCGCAGCATCTTGCGGCCGTCGCGATCGACCACGTACGCCCGCAGCGACGCGGTGATCCTCACGACCGCCCGGTCCTCCGCGTCGTCCTCCCGGTTCACGAGCCCCACGTACTCCACGCGCGGCGAATCCAGCACCGACACCCGGTTGTGCCACCCCTTCGCCTCGAAGTCGTCCAGCCGGCGCTTCCACTCCACCATCAGGTCGTCCCCGACCAGGCCGCCCAGGCGACCCACATCCCTCCCGTCCCAAGCCTCCTGACAAGCCACGAACAGGCCCCGCGCGTGCGCCTCCAGCTCGTCGGCCGCGAAGTAGGCGTCGTCTTCGGCCGCCTCCGCAGACGCCGTGCGTACCCGCTCGTCCCGCTCCCTGACCTTCACGCGGTAACGCCAGCTGTGGATCGCGAGATAGACGATGAACACGCCGAACAGCCCGAATACGAACACGGCCACGATGGGATTGCCGGAGCCAGACCCGGTGCCGGAGCCACCGCCACCCGAGAACCCTCCACCGCCGCCCCCGCCCCCACCGAAGCCCGAGCTGCCTCCGCCCGCCTGCGCCCACGCCGACGCCGCCCAGCAATAGGCCGGCGTCATCCAGGCGCAGGTCGCGCTGACACAAACGAGGAGGGCGCGCGCCGGCCGGGCCATCACCGGCCCCATGCTAGGGGGACCCCGGACGCCCCCAAATAACGGGAACTTCAACCAGAACCGGTCGCGGGATCCGGAGACCGATGTTAGGTTCGGAAACTGTGAGCAGGCAGGGCGCCACACGCCGTTTCCGACGCGTTTCGGCACTCGCCATCGTGGCCCTCGCGGCGCTCCCGGCGCTCGCCGAGGCCAAGGTCGAGCCCGTCACGGTCACCGGCTCGGTCACCGTCCCCGCCGGCCAGACCCGCTCGCTCACGCTCCGCTGCCCCGCGCGCGCCGTCGCCCTCAATGGCGTCTCGACCTCCGCGCTCGCCGCCACCAGCTCCATCCCAGCCAACAACGCGCGCCGCTGGACCTTCCGCTTCACCGCGGGCGCGCGCGGCCGCTCCGCCGGCGCACTCCTGCGCTGCATCCGCCTGCGCCTGCCGCACCGCGTGCACGGCATCAGCGTCGTGGTCGGCACCGTCTTCGAGCCCGTGTTCGAGATCCCACCCGGCCGCACCCAGCGCATCAGCGTGAAGTGCCCGAGCGGCGAGATGCCCACCGGCTGGGGCCTCGAGCGCCGCACCGAGGGCAACGGCCTTTCGATCACATCCGCGGTCCCGACGCGGGGCGCCTGGATCTTCGCCGTGGAGAACACGGGGCCCGTCGGCGCGGCCGGCAGGCTCAACACCCGCTGCCTCCAGCGTGAGCAGCGGGCCAGCAGCGGCCAGCGCCACACCTTCTCGACGCGCGTGGCCTCCTACACCCACCAGGTCGAAGGACCGGGCACCACGATCCGCTCCTGCCGGGCGCGCGAGTACAGCGTCGCGACCGGAGTCTCGATCCCGGCCTCCCCCGACGTCCTACTGGCCGGCACCGGCCTCGTCGGCGCTCGGCGCGCGGAGTGGTCGTTCACCAGCTCGGCGGGCGCGACAGCCGTGCAGACCAGTCTGGTCTGCCTGCGTCGCACAACCGGCTTTCACCGCAACCGCTAGCCGCGCGGCGGGCGCAGCTCGGGCTGGCGCAGGGTGGACTCCCAGTCCACGACGACGTCGCCGCGCTGCGACACCAGCACGTCGATCCGGGTCCCGATCCGATCCTGCGTCGCCGGGCGCAGCCGCGCCAGAGCCAGCAGCGGGATGCGGTCCTTGATCGCGATCGTGTTGCCGTCGGGAAGCTCGAGCGTCACCCGCCACTCGTCGCGCTGGTCGACGCGCGAGCGCAGCGGCGCAAGCCCCAGCAGGTCGGCCGAGGCGATCCTCCAGTCGGCGCGGCGGTCGTCCAGCTCGGCGCGGTGACCGTTGACGTCGTGGACCTCGATCTCACCGCTCGCCGGCCACTCGCCGGGCTCCGGCCAGCCGTACTGCTCGTGCGCGCTCGGGAACGTGAGCTTGGAGCCGATCCAGTCCCCCGTCGCAGTCCAGTCGACGATCGCCAGGAGGCGGTCGTGCTCGTGGGCCAGCACTAGCGCTCCCGACCCGGGCGCGAGGATCGCGCGGATCTCGCGCGGGATGTGCTGGCGCACGCAGCACTCCGCGTCGCCCTCCGGCCGTCGCACCCGCAGCCGCAACAGCCCGACCTCGAGCTCGCGGCGCCCGGACTCGATCGCGGGGAGGTCGGCCAGACCGGTCACCACCGCGCTGCACGAAAGCGTGCACTGCCGCACGCGCTCGGCGATCTCCGGGTCGACCACGAACTCCACCGTGTCCTGCACCTCGGGCTCAACGGCCGGCGGCTCGGGAGGCGGCGCCGGGGGGCGTGGCGCCGGGAGAGGTGGCGCCGGCTGGTGTGGCGCCGGGGGATCCGCCGGGGCCTCGGGCGGGCGTCCGAGCGACTTCGGCGGCGCGGACGGCGGCGGTCCCTCCGCGAGCGCGCGGAGCAGCCCGCGGCGCCGCACGCGCCTGGCAAGTTCGCTCAGATCGATTCGTCGCTGCGCCACGGCTGTCCTCCCAGATCGAGCGTAACCCACGCGGGTAGGATCCGCCCCCGTATGGACCTCGATCTAGCCGACGAGCAGCGCGACATCCAGCGACTGGTGCGGGACTTCGCCGACGGCGAAGTCAGGCCCGTGGCCGAGGAGCTCGACCGCACCAAGAGCTTCCCTTACGCGATCGTCGAGCAGCTCGGCAAGCTCGGCCTGATGGGCATTCCGTACCCCGAGGAGTACGGCGGCGGCGGCGCGGACCAGCTCAGCTACGCGCTCGCGATCGAGGAGCTGGCACGCGTGGACTCGAGTGTCGCGATCACCGTCGCGGCGCACACATCGCTCGGCACCTACCCGATCGCGGCCTTCGGCTCGGAGGAGCAGAAGCAGGAGTGGCTGCCAAGCCTCACCAGCGGTGAGCGCCTGGCCGCGTTCGGGCTGACCGAGCCCGAGGCCGGCACCGATGCCGGCAACACCCGCACGCGCGCCGTCGCCGACAACGGCGACTGGGTCATCAACGGCGCGAAGCAGTTCATCACCAACGCCGGCACCGACATCACGGGCGTCGTCTCGATCACCGCTCGCACGGGGGACGACGAGATTTCGAACCTGCTCATCCCGAACGGGACGCCCGGCTACGAGATCGGCGAGGCCTACCGCAAGATGGGCTGGAACGCCTCAGACACGCGGCCCCTGTCGTTCGAGGACTGCCGCGTGCCGGAGGACAACCTGCTCGGCCCGCGCGGAGGGGGCTACCGGCAGTTCCTGCAGACGCTCGACGGCGGCCGGATCAGCGTCGCCGCGATGGGCCTCGGCCTTGCCCAGGGAGCGCTCGACGAGGCGCTCAGCTACGCGAAGGAGCGGATCGCCTTCGGCCAGCCGATCTCGAAGTACCAGGCCATCCAGGCGAAGCTCGCCGACATGTCGACCGAGGTCGAGGCCGCGCGCCTGCTGACCTACAAGGCGGCGCTCGAGAAGGAGGCCGGCAGGCCGTTCAGCCTCACCGCGGCACAGGCCAAGCTCAAGACGGGCCGGCTCGCGGTGCGCGCCGCCGAGGAGGCGGTCCAGATCCACGGCGGCTACGGATACATCGAGGAGTACCCCGTGTGCCGCTTCTACCGCGACGCGAAGATCCTCACCATCGGCGAGGGCACCGACGAGGTGCAGCAGATGGTGATCGCGCGAGCGCTGGGCTGCTAGCCCCCGCCCTCGATCCGCGCCACCTCCGCCTCGTCCACGTGGCCCGCGCCCAGCTCTACGCCGGGCGGCAGCTCCACGTGCAGGTCGCTCGACAGGTCGATCCGCAGTCGCCCGGAGCGCGGCCGGCACTCCAGCACGTGGCCGCCGCGGGTGCGGTCCGCGGAGATGAAATGGAGGTGGTAGCCGGCCACCTCCAGACCGGACGCGTAGTCGGGGAAGCGGAAGCCGACCACGGTTCCGGTCACGTCCTCGAACTCGAAGACGTGCTGCTCGGCGGCCACCTCGGCCAGCGGCCGGTAGGGCGGCTCCTGGCGCGGCACGGAGCGGGCGCGCACCAGCTCGAGCTCGCCGTCGAAGCGCAGCGCGCACGCGGGGCCGTCCACCAGCGCGTCGACCTCGTCCTCCAGGGCGCGGCCCTGGACCACCAGGTCGAGCTCGGCGTGGAACTCCACCACCACCGCGAACGGCGTCTGCGCGTGGCCTGGGATCTCCGACACCATCCCGTCCACGTCGGCTCGGTAGAAGCGCCCGTCCAACGCGATCATCTCGCCGTCGAGCCCGTTCAGCGTCCCGAGCCCGAGGTCGCCGTGTTCGGCCAGCTCGGCGAAGGTCAGGTCGCCCTCGTAGGCCCCTTCCAGCAGCGCCGCGATCGTCGAAGCCTGGAACAGCACGTGCGGCGCTCGGTCGGCGTGCGCCTCGGAGCGACGGAGCTCGTGCACATGCAGGTTGGCGACCAGCCGCTCGTCGAGCATCGCGCGAGTCTCGCACCTTGATGTGGCCTTCCCATAGGCGTAGCGTCGCCCGTGGACTTGCAACCCCAACGGAGGAGGACTCCATGGCGGAAGCTGGCTTGTTCATCGGATGGGGCCAGGTAGTGCGTGGTCGTGAGGGGCCTGCGATCGACGGGTTCAACGAGACGGTCGAGTTCTTCGGTCAGCTGCAGGGCTCAGGACGGATCGAGGACTTCGAGATCTGCTTCCTCGACCCCCACGGCGGCGACCTCGCCGGCTTCATGCTGCTGCGCGGCAGCGTGGAGCAGATGGACGCCGTGCGCGCCGACGAGGACTTCCAGCGCCACATGACCCACGCGGACCTGCACGTGGACAACCTCGGGATGATCGGCGCGACGCTGGGCGAGGGCATCGCCCGCCAGATGTCGATCTACCAGGAGCAGATCGGCGCGCTCGTCTGACCTGACGGCACCGGCGGGGCAGAGCCCTAGGCTGCCCCGCCATGCGCCGCGCCGCCGCCCTCTGGCTGCTGCTGTTCGCCGTCTACGCGGCCACGCTCGGGCTCGACGCCGTCGACGGCTCCGAGTACGCCGGTGACGAGCCCCATTACCTGCTCGCCACCGAGTCGCTCGCCAGTGACCGCGACGTGGACGTGGCCGACGAGTACTCCAGCCGCGCTTACGAGGACTTCCACGACGGCCGGCTGGCGCCCTACGGCGAGCGCACCAACGGCCGGCTCCACGAGCCGTTCGGCGTCGGCTTCCCGCTGCTGATCCTCCCCGCCTACGAGCTCGGTGGGGCGCGCGGGGTCGAGCTGTTCCTCGCGGCGATCGCCGCACTCGCGGTGGCGTTGGCCTATCGCCTGGCCCTGCGCGTTGCGCCCGACCCCTGGGCGCTCGGCGCCGCCGTGGCCGCCGGGCTCAGCCCGCCGCTGCTGGCCTACAGCACCGCCGTCTACCCCGACCTGACCGCCGGCGCCGTACTCGCGGCGGCCGCGCTGCTCGCTCTCCAACTCGACGAGCGCCCGAGCTGGCGGCCGGCGTTCGGCTGCTTCGCGCTGCTCGGCACGCTGCCTTGGCTCGGCGTGCGCTTCGTGCCCGCCGGCGCGGTGATCGGCGTGCTGGCCGCCCGCGCGCTGTGGCGCTCGCGCAAGCGGACGCTCACAATCGGTGCCGTGGAGGTGTCGCTGTTCAGCGTCGCGCTGTGCGTCGGCATCAACGAGGCGCTCTACGACGGGCCCACCCCCTACTCCGCCAACCCGGGCGGCGAGCCCGGCACCGGCGCCTCCACCCCCGTCGACTTCCTGGAGCGGCTCCCGCGCTTCGCCACGCTGCTGGTGGACCCCGACTTCGGCGTGCTGCGCTGGGCGCCCGTGTTCGCGCTCGTCTTCGCCGGCCTGTGGTGGCTGTGGCGCTCGCGCCGCGACCGACTGGCCCGCGCGGTCTGGGAGCTGCACCGGATCGAGCTGGCCGCCGGGCTGTGCGCGGCGGTGCTCGGCGTTCAGCTCGTCGTGGCCGCCCTACTCGCGCCGAGCACGTCCGGTCCCTGGTTCGCGGCCCGCCACCTGATCCCGGCGCTGCCGCTGGCCGTCCCGCTCGTGGCGCTCGGCCTGCGCCGCATGCCGCGCGTGGGCGTCGCCTTGGCGCTCGCGACAGTCGTGATCTCGGTCTGGCTGTACGCGGACGCCCGGTGGGGCGGCGGATCGCTCTAGCGCGGCTCCGGGACGCGCGCGTCCCACCAGCCCTCGAGGCGCGCGACGAAGGCGCTCGGCTTGTCGGCATACAGCCGTGCGGCGTATCCAAACGCCTCCTCTTGCAGCTCCCGGCGGCGGCTCTCGACGATCACGTCGAACCCCCGCAGCACCGGATCGGAGCCGTCCAGCGCGCTGCCGTGCACGTGGGCCCACTCCACCAGCACCGCGAGGTCGTGGTCGTCGCCGAGCCGGTCGGACAGCTCGTGGGCCTCGTCGGCCAGCGCGCTCATCACCGGCTTCCAGGTGTCCTGTAGGAGTTGGCAGTGGTGCCAGTGGTCCTTGACCCGCTTGCGCCACTCGTGCAGGCGCTCGGCGCTCGGGTGCTTCTGCGCCGCCTCGTAGCTGTGCCGGCCCTGGCGGTAGATGCGCCCGAGCCCCTCCTCGAACATCTCGAAGCCGTCGGCGTCGAGCGGCCAGTCCACCACCCGCTCGCGCGCCTCGGCCAGCGTCTCGACGGCGGCTCTCGAGGCGGGCTTCATCGATCCGGCCGACGTACGGAAGCGGTGGGCGATCAACGCCGGGCGCAAGCGGCCGGCGGCGCCCGGCAGCTCGCCGTAGCGCTCCTCGAGACCACCGAGCGTCGACAGCATCACGTCGGCGTCGCGCACCCCGGCCAGCTGGCGGGCTGTGTCGCGGAAGCAGGCGTTCTCGGCCTGGTAGACGCGGTCGCCCAGCTCGCCGCGCACCAGACGCAGCACTGCGCGCAGCTTCTTCATGTCCTTGCGCGCCTCGTGGACGGCCTCCTCGCGCGTGCTGTCGGACTGGCCGCGCAGCTCGTCCAGCGCGTGGTCGATGCGCCCAAGGGCGACGCGCCGGACCTCGTCCGGCACCGGCTCGCCCGGTGTCAAGCGGAACGCACGCGACGACATCCTTCGAGCGTACCCGCAGGCGTGTTAAAGCTCGCGTTCCAGCAACTTTGCTGCCGCGCTGGCCGGATCGAGCCTTCGCGCGACGACCTCGTCGAGCAGCTCCTGAACCGACTCGTCAGCGCGCACCTGATCCTCGAGCCGGCGCCGCAGGCGCGCGGCCGCCAGGGCCAGGACCTCGTTCATCAGGTTGCGCCGGCGGCGCTCGGCGAGCGTGCCCTGCTCCTCGATGAAGGCGCGGTGCTCGGCGATCTTCTCGGCCAGCTCCTCGACCCCCTCGGAGCGGCTGGCCTCGGTCTTGACGATCGGCACCCGCCAGCCCTCCTGGGGGGCAAGCGAGAGCGTGCCGCGGATCTCCCGGACCATCGTGTCCGTGAGCGGATGGTCGGACTTGTTGACGACGATCACGTCGGGAATCTCCATCACGCCGGCCTTGAGGGCCTGGACGGAGTCGCCCGAGCCGGGCATCAGCACCAGCACCACCGTGTCGGCGTGGTCGATGATGTCCACCTCGGCCTGGCCGACGCCGACCGTCTCGAGGAACACGTCGTCCTTGCCGCTGGCGTCCATCAGCAGCGCCGCCTGGAGGGTGGCCTCGGACAGCCCGCCGAGCGAGCCGCGGCTGGCCATCGAGCGGATGAACACGCCCGGGTCGAGGAAGTGGTCGGAGAGCCGGATGCGGTCGCCCAGCAACGCGCCCTGCGTGAACGGGGAGCTCGGGTCGATCGACAGCACGGCCACCTGGCGGTCGCGCCCGCGCGCGTGCTCGACCAGGCGCCCGATCAGCGTGGACTTGCCGACCCCGGGGGGGCCCGTGAAGCCAACCACCGCGGCGCGGCCCGTCTGCGGGTAGACCTCTCGCACCAGCGCCCAGCCCTCGGGGTCGTCGTTCTCGACCAGCGAGATCGCCCGCGCGAGCGCGCGCTTGTCGCCGGCGAGCAGGCGCTCGGCGAGATCCGCGGCGGTGCGACCTGGGCTCGACATCGCTGGCCCAATGCTATGGACGACCGGAGACTGACTAGCGCACGTCGAAGACCCACACGCGCCGCACCGGGCGGTGAGGCTTCCCGGGTGAGTGCGCCCACGAGAGGTGCAGGTGCGGCGCGCAGCCCCGACGAACGCGGCAGTGCTGGGGATCGCCGTGGTTGAAGTCGCCGTTCCACCCGACCCACCGAAACGGCGGCCGCGTGCGATTCTGGCGCGGCTCGGCCCACTTGGCCAAACGGGCCAGCTTGCGCCAGCTCCCGCCCGGGCCGGGGTAGAGGTCCACGGCCAGCCCGAGCGGGTGCTCGCCGCGCGGCTCGTGGCCGGTGGTGGCGTAGCCGTCGCCCACGCGCACGTGGTAGCGCCGGATCAGGTACAGCACGTCCGGGAGGATGCGCCGGTCGACGCGCGCCCAGGACTGGCCCGGGATCGGGACGAAGCGCCCGCCGCCGGTGATCGGGCGCAGGCGTCCGGCGCTGCCGGGCGGGCCGTAGTCCACGCGCTCGCACGCGAAGTCGAGTTGGTCGAGCACCTCGGCGCGGACCGTGTCGCGCCCGCTGCCGCACACCGCCGTGTCGGGCAGGCGGTCGCGCAGGACGATCGAGTCCGCGCCGGCGCCGCCGTCGGCCGAGTCGCCGCCGGTGCCGCCGTCGAGACGGTCGTCGCCGTCGGCGCCGACGAGCGAGTCGAACCCGGGGCCGCCGAGCAGCACGTCGGCGCCCGCGGCGGACGCCAGCGCGTCGTCGCCCTCGCCCCCGTCGAGCGTGGAGGCCAGCCCGGGCGTGAGCGCCGTCAGCGTGAGCGCGTCGTTGCCGAGGCCACCCTGCAGGACGGAGGGCAGCGGGGCGGACAGCGTGAGCGCGTCGTCGCCGTCGCCGAGGTCGGCCTCCATGCGGGTGGCACCGCTGCAGAACTGCGCCACGCAGCCGCTGCCGTAGGTGAGCGGGGCGCCGCTGTCGACGACCGACACGGCCGCCGCGCCGGCGGGGGCGATCGTGAGCTTGTTGTACTCGCCCGGACCGGCGACCAGGCGCAGCACGTCGCCGTCCACCGAGACGGTGGCCGCCCGAGCCGCGGCGGGCGCCACGGCGAAGAGCAGCACGAAACAGGTGAGAGCGGCGGCGCGGCGCACCCTTGTGTTCTCGGCCCGCGCCGCCCGTTCTTGACCGCTACTCGTATGCCAGGGCGCGCAGCACGTCCAGGCGGGCCGCCCGCCGGGCGGGCAGGATCGCGGCCAGCACGCCGGCCAGCGCGGCCAGCACCAGCAGCAGGATCAGCGTGCCGATCGGGTAGGCCAGCTCGAAGCCCTCGTCGGCCAGCGGGCGGGAGACGAGCGCGGCGAAGATCACGCCGAGGACCGTGCCCAGGATCGCCCCGATCAGGGCGGTGATGACCGCCTCGTAGCGCACCAGGCGCCGCACCTGGCGCCGGGACATCCCGACCGCACGCAGCATCCCGAGCTCGCGCGTGCGCTCGTGGATCGACAGCGCAAGCGTCGTGACGATGCCGAGCAGCGAGATCACGATCGCCAGCGCCAGCAGCACGTAGAAGAAGCCCACGAGCTGCTGGATCTGCTCCTCCTGGTTGTCCTTCAGCTCCTGCTGGTTGAGCGTCTCGACGGTCGCGTAGCTGCGCTTGACCCGCGTCGAGATCTCGTCCTTGACCCGGGTGGCGTCGGCGCCGCTGTCGAGCCGGATGAACGTCATGCTCGGCTCGCGCGTGCCGAACTGGCTGCGCAGCGTCTGCTCGGGCACGACCAGGTTGCCGAGCAGGTCGGCGTTGTCCTTGACCGTGCCCTCGACCGTCAGCGTCTCGTCGCGCTCGAGCGGCGTGCGCACCACGACCTTGTCGCCCACTCCGATGTCGTTGCTCTTGGCCCAGGCGTCGTCCAGCACCGTGCCGTCACGGGGCAGCGACGACAGCGTGGCGGGCGAGCCCTGCTTCCAGTCGAGCGACAGCACGTCGGAGACGGTGGCCGGGTCGACGGCCGACACGCGGATGTCCTTGCCCTTGTACTCGGCGCCGGTGAAGCTCAGCGACGAGACCGTCTTCACGCCGTCCACTTGCTCGGCCTCGCGGCCGGCTCCCGAGCTGATCGGCGAGAAGCCATCGGTGTTCTGGAGGACGATGTCACCCTGGAAGTTGCGGTCGATCGCGTTGCCCACGGAGGCGCTGATGCCGGCCGCGAACACGGTCACGAACACGACCACCGCGAGCCCGATCATCAGGGCACCGGCGGTCACGGCCGTCCGGCCGGGCTTGCGCACGGCGTTCTCGCGCGCCAGCCGCCCGGTGAGCCCGCGCAGCCGCTCCAGCGGCCAGCCGATGAACGACGCCAGCGGGCGCACCAGGCGCGGGCTGAACATCGACACGCCGAGCAGCGTCGCGACGGCACCGCCGCCGACCAGCGCGGCCGCGGCGTTGGAGTCGTCGATCGAGCCGAGCAGCCCGAGGAGGGTCATGCCGATGCCGCCGAGCGTCAGCAGCGCCGCCACCGCGGCGAAGATGCGCCCGCGTCTGCGGCTCTCGGGCAGCTCCGCCTCGAGCAGCGCAGCCATCGGAGACACGCGCGTGGCCCGCAGCGCCGGGCTCAGCGCGGCGGCGAGCGTCACCACCAGCCCGACCACGATCGAGAGAATGATCGTGCGCGTCTCGATCACCGTGCCGGTGTTCGGCAGATCGATGCCGAAGCTCTTGAAGAGCGCGTTCAGGCCGGCCGCGAATCCGATGCCCGCGAACACACCGAGCACCGCGCCGAGCAGGCCGATGATCGTCGCCTCCAGGATCATGCCGCGCAGGATCTGCCCGCGAGTGGCCCCGAGCGTGCGCAGCATCCCGAGCTCGCGGATGCGCTGCGCGACGGTGATCGAGAACGTGTTGAAGATCAGGAAGCTGCCCACGAGCAGCGCCACGCCGCCGAAGACGAGCAGGATCACGCGGAAGAAGCTGAGCGAGTCCTTGATGTCCTGGGCCTGGCGGGCGGCCGCCTGTTGGCCGGTCTCCACGAGCATGCGCGCGGGGAGGATCCTGTCGAGCCGCTGGCTGAGCTCCCGGGGTGAGACGCCGGGGGCGGCCTTCACCGAGATGCCGTCGAGCTGGCCCTCCTTCTTGGTCAAGCGCTGCGCCTCGGGCAGCGTCAGCTGGGCGGTGCTCGAGCCGCCCGACGAGGTCTCGCCGAGGCGCTGCAGCCCGACGATCTTGTAGTCCTTGACCCCGGCCTCACCTGCAATCCGCAGGGTGTCGCCGAGCTCGAAGTTCTCACGGTCGGCCGTCGCCTCGTCGATCGAGGCCTCGTCGGCGGTCTCCGGTGGGTGGCCCGAGGTGTAGGTGAGCGTGTCGAACGGCTTCTCCGCGGTGGAGGAGACGAACTCGGGCGCGAAGCTGTTGCTGAGCTGCTCGCCCTTCGCGTCCACGAACCGGGCGACGGAGAAGATGCCGCCCTCGGCCTTCTCCACGCCGTCCACTCCGCGCACCTCGTCGAGGTAGCGCTCAGGGAACGGTGGTGGCCCGGTGGGCTGGTTGGCCTGGCCGGTGGTGTTCGCCGAAACCGCGACGTCGGTGCCCGCATAGGCCACGTCGAAGATCTCGTCGAACGACTTGTTGATCGTGTCGGTGAGGACGTAGCTGCCGGCGATGAACGCGACGCCCAGCAGTACGGCGAGAACCGTGACAGAGGTGCGCAGCTTGCGCTGCGCGAGTCCGCGAAGCGAGACCTTGCGCATGCCCTACGCGACCGCCTTCATCAGCTCGATCACGTCGTCGGCGGTGCCGGCGGCCGCGTCGTGCACGATCAGCCCGTCGCGCAGCACGATCAGCCGATCGGCGTGCGAGGCGGCCTCGGGGTCGTGGGTCACCATCACCACGGACTGGCCCAAGTCGTCCACCGACCCGCGCAGCATGCGCAGCACCTCCTCGCTCGACTTGGAGTCGAGGTTGCCGGTCGGCTCGTCGGCGAACACGACGGCGGGCCTGGAGATCAGCGCGCGGGCTACCGCGACGCGCTGCTGCTGGCCACCCGACAGCTCGGCCGGCCGGTGCGTGAGCCGGTCGCTCAGCCCGACGGTCTCGACGAGGCGGTGCAGCCACTCGTCGTCAACCTTGTGGCCGGCGATCGACAGCGGCAGCACGATGTTCTCCTCGGCCGTCAGGACCGGGATCAGGTTGAAGAACTGGAAGATGAACCCGAGCTTGTCGCGGCGCAGCTTGGTGAGGTCGCCGTCGTCGAGACCGGTGATCTCCACCCCGTCGAGCACCACAGAGCCCTCGGTGGGGCGATCGAGCCCGGCGAGGATGTGCATCAGCGTCGACTTGCCGGACCCGGAGGGGCCCATGATCGCGCTGAAGCGACCGCGCTCGAAGGTCACGCTCACGCCAGCGAGCGCGTCCACGGCAGCGGCCCCTTCGCCGTAGCGGCGGTGGACGTCGGTGGCGGTGACTATCGGATCCATGCCGCGCAGAGTGGCAGGCTCCGGGCTTGCGTGCAGTACGGATAACCGGCGAGAATGCCCCGCCGTGGAACCGAGCGAGATATGGGGGACGGGCGACTACGCGGCGGTGGCCGACAAGATCGCCTCGGCGGGCGAACTGGTCGTGGACCGAGCGGGCGTCGAGCCGGGCATGGACGTGCTCGACGTGGCCTGCGGCACGGGCAACTCCACGATCCCGGCGGCACGGCTGGGGGCCCGCGTGACCGGACTCGACTTCGCGCCCGGCCTGCTCGCGCTGGCGCGTGAGCTGGGCTCCGACGCGATGGTGGAGGTCGACTGGATCGAGGGCGACGCCCAGGCCACGCCCTTCGAGGACGCCAGCTTCGACCGGGTGATCTCGTGCTTCGGGCAGATGTTCGCCCCGGACCATCGCCGCACCGCGGATGAGATGCGGCGCGTGTGCCGGCCGGATGGGCGGATCGCGGTGGCGTGCTGGACACCCGTCGGGAACATCGGCGGGATGTTCAAGGCGATCGCCGCAGTCGGGCCGCCGCCGCCTCCCGAGGTGCAGTCACCGCTGCTGTGGGGCACCGAGGATCACGTGCGCGAGCTGCTCGGGGACGACGTGGAGTTCGAGCGCGCCGAGGTCGAGTGGACGGCGCCCTCCCCCGAGTGGTACGCCGAGTTCATGCTGAGCAGCTTCGGACCGCTGATCAACGCGCGCGAGCTGCTCGGGGAGGCCGTGCAGGAGGCGATGCACGCCTGGGCCAAGGGCGTCAACGAGGAAGGCGACGGCTCGTTCCGATACCGCGGCGAGTACCTGCTGTCGGTCGCCGGGTAGGGCGTTCCAGCGCCGGCGGTCGCGCCGTCGAACGGCAGCGGGTAGGGGGACCTCGTCGAGTTTCTTCCGGTATGCGGGAGAAACTCGACAAGCGCCCGGGCGCGCGGGCCCTACAGCGCCGCGCGCTCCAGCACGTCGATCTCCTCGAGCGCGTGGCCCGCGCCCAGCACCACGCAGGTGAGCGGGTCGTCGGCGAGCACCACCGGCACGTGGGTCTCCATCTGCAGCCGTTCGGCGAACCCGCGCAGCAGCGCACCGCCGCCGGCCAGCAGGATGCCGCGCCGGGTCAGGTCGGCCGCCAGCTCCGGCGGCGTGTTCTCGAGCGCGTCCTTGACCGCGTCGACGATCTCGCTCACCAGCGGCTCGAGCGCCTCGCGCGCCTCGGCGCTAGTGATCTTGGCCTCCCGCGGCAGCCCGCTGGCGGGGTCGCGGCCGCGCACCTCTGTCACCGCGTCGCTCTGGTCGGGCGAGCAGCAGCCGATCCCGAGCTTGACCGCCTCCGAGGTGGTCTCCCCCACCGCCAGGCGGTGGTGGCGGCGGATGAAGCCGGCCAGGGCCTCGTCGAAGTCGTAGCCGCCGACGCGCAGCGAGCGCGACACGACGATCCCGCCGAGCGAGATCACGGCCACCTCGCTGGTGCCGCCGCCGATGTCCACGACCACGTTCGCGAGCGGCTCGCCGATCGGCAGGCCGGCGCCGATCGCCGCGGCCATCGGCTCCTCGATCAGCTGGACCGAGCGTGCGCCGGCGGCCAGGGAGGCCTCCTCGAGCGCCCGCCGCTCGACGTCCGTGATGCCGGACGGCGCGCACATCACCAGGCGCGGGTGCGCGAAGCGGCTCTTGTGCACGCGCCCGATGAAGTGGCGCAGCATCGCCTCCGTGATCTCGAAGTCCGTGATCACGCCGTGGCGCAGCGGGCGCACCGCCGAGATCGACGCGGGCGTACGGCCGATCATGCGCTGCGCTTCCTCGCCGACCGCGTGCACGTCGCCCGTGCGCGTGTCGACCGCGACCACTGAGGGCTCGGACACACGGATGCCCTCACCCCTCAGATAGGCCAGCGTGTTGGCGGTGCCCAGGTCGATCGCGATGTCGCGGCCGCCCAGGCGAGCTCGATGGCGTCGGCGCCGGCGCATAAAAAGTCCTGCAAGCCTACGTCTTTGGGACGCTGGGGCTCAGGCGCGCAAGAAAGTCAGCACCGCGAGCACCCGCCGATGGTCCTGCTGAGCCGGTGGCAGACCGAGCTTTCCGAAGATCGAGGTCACGTGCTTCTCGACCGCCCGCTCGGTGACGACCATCTGACTCGCGATCGCGGTGTTGGAGCGGCCTTCGGCCATCAGCTCGAGCACCTCGCGCTCGCGCGGGGTGAGCTCCTGGAGGGGATCCTCGCGCCGCGCCCGACCGACCAGCTGGGAGACCACCTCGGGGTCGAGCGCCGATCCGCCCTCGGCGACCCGCTTGACGGCGTCGATGAAGCGCTCGACGTCGGCGACCCGGTCCTTGAGCAGGTACCCCACGCCCCCGGCGGCGTCGCCGACCAGCTCCAGCGCGTAGCCCTCCTCGACGTACTGGGACAGCACCAGCACGCTCGTCTCCGGATGCTCGGAGCGGATTCGCAGCGCCGCACGCAGACCGTCGTCGGTGTTCGTGGGCGGCATGCGGATGTCCACCACCGCCACGTCGGGCTTGTGAGCGTTGACCTTGCGCAGCAGGTCATCCGCGTCGCCGGCCTGTCCGACCACGTCGAAGCCCCACTCCTCGAGCAGGCGCACTACGCCCTCGCGCAGCAACACCGAGTCGTCGGCGACTACTACGCGCACGGGATCCTGGCAGTGATCGTCGTGCCCTTCCCAGGCTCCGAGTCGATTTCCAGGCGGCCCTCGATGACCGCGAGCCTATCGGCCAGGCCACGCAGACCCGTGCCCGTGTTGGGGTCGGCTCCGCCGATGCCGTCATCCGCCACCCTGACGACGACTCGGCCGTTGGTGCGCTCCACGTCCACGGTCGCGTGGCTAGCCGACGCATACTTGGCCACATTCGTGAGCGCCTCCGCGACCACGAAGTAAGCGGCCAGCTCCACGGCCTCGGGCAGACGCGCGGTCGGCATGCGGTGCAGCTCGACCGGCACGGGGGCGCGCCGCGCGAGCGTCTCGAGCGCCGTGTCCAGCCCGCGATCGCTCAGCACGGCGGGGTGGATGCCGCGCGCCAGCTCGCGCAGCTCCTCGAGCGCCGCCCCCAGCTCGTCGCCGGCGCTATCGAGCAGCCGCTCCGCCGCCGCCGGGTCGTCGCGCAGGCGGGCCCGCGCCAGGCGCATGTTGAGCGCCATCGAGACGAGCCGCTGCTGGGCGCCGTCGTGCAGGTCGCGCTCGAGCCGGCGGCGCTCCTCCAGACCGATGCTCAGCATGCGGCGCCGCGACGCGCGCAGCTCCTCGACCTTCGACCGCAGCTCCGCCTCGAGCCGCTCGTTCTGGAGGGCGAGCGAGGCCGCGGCGCCGATGGCGTCCACGTAGCCGCCCTGCTGGTCGTGGACGAGCGAGTCGTACACGAGCGCGGCGACGCAGCCGCCCTCGCGCTCCACCTTGGTCACAGCCCGGTCGGAGTCGACCGACGGCAGCTCCACAGGGCGACCGCGGGCGTCGACGAAGCGCTCGTCGTCCGGCAGCCAGTAAACGAGCTCCAGCGACGGGTCGCCGAGGGCGCGCGCCAGGGCGTCGCGCAGCTCGCCGCGCTGGGGCGTCTCCCCCAGCCGCGCCATCAGCTCGCCCACCGCCCCGCTCTGGATCATGTGCGTGCGGATGAGCGTGCCCAGGAACACGTAGGGCACCAGCGCGAACGGAACCATTGAGGCCACCCAGATGGCCTCGAGGGCGTCGTCGCGCAGCCCGCCCGCCTGCAACAGCACGAGCACGATCAGGAGGATCAGCACCGCCACTCCGGCCGAGTAGACCGGCACCAGGAAGCGGCGCTGGGCCGCGCTCGCGCGACGCCAGCGCCTCACCAGCACCACCAGCACCGCGGCCACGAGCACCGCGCCGGCGAGGTTCAGCGCCGCGCCGAGCGCGGTGACGAGCGACTCGTTCGAGTGCACCAGGATGACGTTCTCGGGGCAGCCCTCGCAGTCGAGCTGCGCCGGATCGGCGAACAGCCAGAGCGGGATCGGGCCGATCACCGTGAGCACATAGGCGGCGCCCACGATGAAGCCCTCGGCCCGGCTCTGGAGCTGCCCGCCCGGGAACGCCAGCAGCAAATGGATCACGACGGCGAAGAAGAGGGCGCCGAGCAGCTGGCCGAGCGTGAACACGAGTGGCAGGTCGGAGAAGCCGCTGGCCGCGAGGAACCAGGCGAAGCCGGTGGCTGTCATCAGCATCCCGACGCGGTTGTCCGGCCGCCGGCCCCATGAGTACAGGCCGACCCCGATGAAGCCCCATCCTGTGACCAGCGCGCCCGCGGCCCACGCCCCCGGCGCGTCGATGTGGTCGCTCGTGAGGATCAACGCCAGGACCGCCAGCCCCAGCACTACCCCCGCGACCGCCAGCGCCCAGAGGGCGCCGCGCAGGCTCCTCATCCGACGCTCACAAGAGCGCCTCCAGAGCAGCTCCGGAGAGCTCCGACTTTGGGATGAAGCCGCGCACGCCGTCGCGGCCGGCCAGGAATCCGAGGTCGTCGACGTCGCGGCTCGAGGTCAGCACGATCGCGGGCGATCTGCCGTTCTCGGTCAGGCGGGCGGCCACCTCGAAGCCGTTGATGTCGGGCAGCTGAACGTCGAGCAGCACGACGTCCGGCTCGAGACGGGCCACGGCCTCGAGACCGCTGATGCCATCCTCGGCTTCCCCGATCACCTCGAAGCCCTCGCACTCGAGCAGCATCCGGGCGCTGGCCCGGAAGCTCGGGTGGTCGTCCACGATGAGGACTGAGGTGGCCATTTGCCGCTGATTGTGGCGTGACGAGGGCAATTAGCCAATACGGATACCCACACCAGGCCCGATCGTATGATGCGATCCGCCCATGGAGAGCTCCACCGAGCCGATCGCGGCACCCCCTTCGGACGTGCCCCCGGAGCTGCGCGGACCGCCGCCGCCACGCCACGGCGGGCTGCCGGCCCTGCTGCGCTTCATGCGCGGCAACGGCATGCTGAACTGGAAGTACGGGCTACTGCTGCTGCGCCTGGCGGCGTGGAAGCTGCGCCTGCGCGGCCGCCTGCGCCTGGACGGGCTGGCCTTCATCGGACCGGGCTGCCGCCTGGAGGTGGGTCCGAACGCCGTGCTCGAGCTGGGGCGCTGGTCGTGGCTCGGCCACGGCTGCAAGATCCGCTGCCACGAGGGCCGGGTGGCGCTCGGGGCCAAGAGCGTGATGGGCCAGGAGTGCACGATCTCCGCCTACCAGAGCGTGTCGATCGGGCGCGAGTGCGTGATCGCCGACCGCGTGATGCTGATCGACTTCGACCACGGGACCGCCGAGGTCGAGCGCCCGATCCGCTTGCAGGGGATCTACAAGCGCGACGTGGTGGTCGGCCACAACGTGTGGATCGGCTACGGCGCGTGCATCCTGCGCGGGGTGACCGTTGGCGACAACGCGATCGTCGGCACCAACGCGGTCGTGACCAAGGAGGTGCCGGCGAACGCCGTGGTCGGCGGGGTCCCGGCGCGAGTGCTGCGCATGCGCGACACGCCCAATAGTCTGCGCTTCGGGTGAGCGCGCGACGACTACTGCTGGTGGCCGCGGCCGGGGCGCTCCTGACTGCCACCGGCTGCACCCTGAACCGCCCCGAGGACCCGGTCGTCATGACCGGCGCTCAGCTCCCCTCGCTCCAGAACGTGGCCGCCGGTGACGTGGTCGCGTTCCGCTGGGTCAACGGCTGGGACCAGGTGCCGATCCAGGTCGACGAGCGCAAGCTGGTCGACCTCGGCACCGTCTACAACGGCACCCCGATGGGCTTCGCGACGATCGTCTACGCCGACCCGGGCACGTTCACCGGCGCGGATACGGACGCCGAGATCGACCCCGACGACGAGCTGGCCTTCATGGCCAGGGACGTCGGGCTGCAGGCGCCGGCCGGCACGGCCGCGCCCGCCGGAGTCGTGGCCGGCAGCGGCGTGCAGGTGAAGGTCACCAGCACGCTCGGTGGTACGGCGCGGGACGGGCGCATCTACCTGTTCAAGCGCAGCGGCAGCCTCAGCCCGGGCGCCGGCGAGAGCTACGTGACCTACAGCTTCCAGCTGCTGTCCGGCGCCTACAAGACGACCTACAAGCTGCAGGACGGGCCGAACCCGGAGAACACCACGGTCAGCACCCCGTTCTACGAGGTCCACTTCGCCGACCGCTGGCTCAAGGACAGCCTCCGCATCAAGGCCGGCGCCGCCTCGGAGGTGGACATCCTCGACCGCGCCAAGGCGCTGCTGGTGCCCGGGAACTGCGGCCGCTCGGAGGACACCTTCGACGACGCCGAGGGCGCGTTCATCGCCAACCGCGCGGGGCCGGTGCGGGCGATCCGCTCCTACATCGGCGCCAATAGCGGCCCGCTCACCCAGCGCGAGCACATCTTCTACGAGCAGCGCGAGGACGTCCGCACGTTCCTGCGCGTGCATTCGATCCCCGGGCCGCTCGACTTCTTCGACTACTCCGCGGCGGCCAGCGGGATGGTCTACGCGAACAACGTGAACACCGGCGGGGTGACGATCGACGGAGCGCCGGACACCCCGGCGGCCGGGCGGCTCACGTGGGAGACGGTGCGCGGGCCCCAGGGTGCGTTGTCGATGGTGCACTCGCTGGTCTCGGACATCCCGAACCTCCCGAGCAGCTCGTACTACCTCGATAACAAGACGCCGGGCGGCGGTGCCCAGACGCAGTGCACAGGCGACGCGGCCGCGTACGGCTCCAGCGGCCCGTGGGCCAACGGCGCCCTGCCCAACACGGACCCGCGCACGGCCCCGTTCAACTCGCTGCGATCGAACCGCACGATCTACTTCGAGCCGCCCGGCACGCCCAACGGGGCGGGGCGCGCGACACAGGCGGCCACGCCGTTCCAGTTCACGGTCGCGGCGTACCCCTAGAGCCCGAGCGCGCCCTTCAGCAGCTCGTCCAGCCCGCGCGGGTCCACTCCGTGCTGACGCTCGTACTCGCGTCGTGACTGGTCGTCGAACAGCGCCAGCACCAGCTCCTCGCGCGACGAGCCGAAGCGGCACGCGGCGCGGTCGAGCCCGCGCAGCGCCAGGCCCTCGACCACGCCCTCGACGCCGCCGACGGAGTCTCGCTCGCGCGGCTCGCAGGGGTCGGCCACCTGCACCGGCTCGGTCTTGAGGCTCGACTCCGCCACCGCGTAGCCGACGGTCACGGCCACCACGAGCGCCGCGGCGCCCCCGATCAGGACGGCTGGCGGCGGCCCGCGCACGGGGCGTGCGTCGCCGCGCAGCCGGAACAGCAGCAGCAGCGTCGCCAGCAGCGCCATCGCGCCCGTGAGCGCGAACGCCGGGCTGAACGCGGCGTCCACCGCCGCCAGCACGACGTCGTCCAGGTCCTCGCCGAGCTTGTCCAGCTCGCGCCCCAGCTGCTGTGGGGTGGACTCGCCGCCGGCGTCGTCGCGCAGATCGTCGAGCAGCCCCTCGGCGCGATCGGTGCCGAGCAGTTGGTCGAGCCCGCGGGCGGCCTCGTCGAGCGTGCTGCCGTACTGGTCCTCGAGCTGCTCGAGGCGCCCGAGCAGCTCGCCGCCGCCGCCGAGCTGGCGGTCGAGGCGCTGGAGGCGGCTGAGCAGGTCGCGGTCCCCGGTGGTCACCCGGCGGCGCTCGCGAGCGAGCGCGTGCGCCAGCGCGTCGCGCGGGTCCTCGGTCTCCAGGTTCGCGAACAGCCGCGGCGCCAGCTCGAGCTTGTCGGTGGGCGGCAGGGCCGCGTCCAGCACCAGCGCCGTGCCGCGCTCGCGCGCGAGCTGCACCTGGTCGTCCAGCTCCGCGGCCACGATCGGGGCCAGCGCCGCCAGCGCCAGGGTGATGCCCACGTGCCGCAGCGAGAGCAGCGCCGCCGCCTGGCCGCGCGTGCGCTCTGGCAGCAGCTCGCCCGCGAGCGCCGGGAACGCCATCCCCATCCCGAAGCCAGCCAGCAGCTGCGGCGTCAGCGTCCACAGCGCGGACGCCTGCGGCAGCAGCGCCAGCCCGGCGATCCCGCCCGCCACCAGCAGGCAGCCCGCGACTGCCCGGGCCGCGGGCGCCCCCCGCACCAGCGACCCCGCCACCGCCGCCAGCGGCAGCACGGTCACCGCAGCGGCGGCCGCGAGCGGTTCCACGCTCCACCCGCTGATCAGCAGCAGCACCAGCAGGAACACGACCGCCGTCAGCGCTCCCGAGATCAGGGCCAGCGCCGCCGCCGCGAGCACGTCGCGCGGCGGGCGCGGCAGCGCCTCGCGGACGGTGGCGATCGGGCTTGCCACCAGCGCCGGGGCCGCCGCGAGCGCGATCGGCGCCTGGGCGATGAAGATCGCGCGCCAGTCGAACAGCTCCGTCAGCGCTCCGCCCAGAGCCGGCCCAGCCGCGGTGCCCGCCACGGCGGCGCCCACCCACAGCCGCCTGCCGGCGCCGCCGCCATCGAGCGCGTCGAACGCGGCGGCCAGCAGCGCCGACGCGCCGAGCGCCTGCAGCGCCCGCATCGCCAGCAGCAGCTCCAGCGAGTCCGCGCTGGCGCACCCGATCGAGGCCGCCGCGAACAGCAAAGCGCCGGCGGCGCCGGTGGCCCGACTGTGCAGTGCCGCCGACAGCGGCAGGCTCACGGCCAGCACAGCGGTGTACACGCCGATCACCGCGGCCACTCCCTCCACGGTCGTGTCGAGCTCGAGGAGGAGCGGCGGCAGCGCCAGCGTCACGACGGCCGCATCGGCGAGCGCGAGCCCGACGGCGATCGCGATCAGCGCACGTCTCACAGACCCTTTGTAGCTGACCGGGCGGGTGCGCCGGTGTGGGTATCCGCACCGACGCCGGGGTGTAGGCCGCATTGGAACGCCCTTCCCGCGGACCGAGACTCGCTCCCATGAACACGCGTTCCAACACCAACGCCACTGACAACCTCGCTGCCCGCGCCGGTCGATGGAGCGCTCAGCACAGAAAGAAGGCGATCTTCGGATGGCTCGCCTTCGTGATCCTGGCCGTCTTCATCGGCGGCTCCGTCGGAACCAAGACGCTGTCGGACGCCGACTATGGAATCGGCGAGTCCGGCCGCGCCGACAAGGCGGTCTCGAACCACTTCCCCGAGAAGGAGAGCGAGAGCGTCCTGATCCAAAGTCAGAGCGGGGTCACCAATCGTGATCCCGAGTTCCGCCAGGTCGTCGCGACGGTCGTGGACCGGCTGGAGGGCACGAAGAACGTGCGCAACCTGCAGTCGCCCTACGCGGAAGAGGCCAAGGGCACGCTCTCCGAGGACGGCAAGTCCGCACTCGTGACGTTCGAGCTACCCGGCGACGACACCTCCGACAAGGTCGGTCCCGCGCTCGACGCCGTGTCGAAGCTCGACAAGGCCGAGACCGGGTTCCGGATCGAGGAGTTCGGCGACGGCAGCGCCGGCAAGGCGCTCGACCAGGCGTTCGAGGACGACTTCCAGAAGGCGGAGGTCACTTCGCTACCGATCACCCTGATCATCCTGATCCTTGCTTTTGGCGCGCTGCTGGCGGCGTTCGTGCCCCTACTGCTCGCCATCACCGCCGTGGCGGCCGCGATCAGCCTGATCGGACCGATCAGCCAGATCTGGCCCGTCGACGAGGCAATCAGCTCGGTCGTGCTTCTGATCGGCCTGGCGGTGGGCGTGGACTACTCGATGTTCTACCTCCGCCGTGAGCGCGAGGAGCGTGCAGCGGGACGCACGGAGGAGGCCGCCCTTCAGGCTGCCGCCGCCACGTCCGGTCGTGCTGTGCTGGTGTCTGGCATCACCGTGATCGCGGCGATGGCCGGGATGTACTTCGGCGGCGCGCCGACGTTCACCTCGTTCGCCACCGGCACGATCATGGTGGTCGCGATCGCCGTGCTCGGATCGCTGACCGTGCTGCCCGCGGTGCTGTCGAAGCTCGGCGACCGCGTCAACAAGGGCCGCGTGCCGTTCCTCAAGCCGGAGCGGCGCACGGGCACCCCGCGCGTGTGGTCGTGGGTGCTCGATCGCGTGCTCAAGCGGCCGCTGGTGTCGGCGCTCGGCGCCGGCGCGGTGCTGGTCGTGCTCGCGATCCCGGTGCTCCACATCCACACCGCGGACTCGGGCGTCGACGGGCTGCCCCGCTCGATCCCGATCATGCAGACCTACGACCGCATGCAGGCCGCCTTCCCAGGCGAGCAGTTCACGGCCGACATCGTGGTCGAGGGAAGCAACCTCGATCAGTCCCAGATCCAGGCCGCTGCTGCGGAGCTGCGCCAGATCGCGCGTGACTCCGATCAGTTCCAGGAGCCGGTGACGGTCGACGTGAGCGCGGACAAGCAGGTCGCCGTGATCGAGGTCCCGCTCGCGGGGTCCGGCACGGACGACACGTCCATGACGGCGGTGAAGGACCTGCGGGACGACGTCGTCCCGCAGCTGTTCGCGAACCTGAGCGGCGGCGAGGTCGTCGGCGTCACCGGCCTGACCGCCGGTTCGCTCGACTTCAACGAGGTGATGGCCGCGAACATCTGGTACGTGTTCGGGTTCGTCTTCGCGGTCGCGTTCCTGCTGCTGCTGGTCACGTTCCGCTCGGTCGTCATCCCGATCAAGGCGATCCTGCTGAACGTGATGTCGGTGGCCGCGGCGCTCGGCATCGTCACGTACGTGTTCCAGGACGGTCACTTTGAGGACTTCCTCAACTTCGACTCGACCGGAGCGATCACGGCGTGGTTCCCGCTGATGCTGTTCGTGATCCTGTTCGGCCTGTCGATGGACTACCACGTGTTCATCCTCAGCCGGATCAAGGAGGCGGTGGACCGCGGCGCGTCGACCGAGGAGGCCGTCAGCACCGGCATCAAGTCCACAGCCGGCGTGGTCACCGCGGCGGCAGTGGTGATGGTGGGCGTGTTCGGCATCTTCGCCACGCTCCAGTTCATCGACATGAAGCAGTTCGGAGTCGGCCTGGCAGCCGCGATCCTGATCGACGCCACGCTAGTGCGCGGCGTGCTGCTGCCGGCGACGATGAAGCTGCTCGGCGACTGGAACTGGTACCTGCCGAAGTGGCTCGAGTGGCTGCCCAAGGGCCCCGCGCTCGAGGGCTCGCCCGAGCCGCCCGCCCCGGAGCGGCCGCATGTGCGGCCCGACCCGAGGCCGGCCGAGGCGTAGGCCTAGGCCTAGGCCACACCCGTTGCAGATCGGAGCCCGCCCTGGTGGCGGGCTCCGGTCGTTCTCAGCCCCGGGGAACGGCCAGCGGAATCTCGAGGCGCACCGGCCGCGGGCCGACCAGGCGCGGCAGCAGCCGGTCGTTGCCGCCGAAGCCGACGGTGGCGATCAGCCGCGTGGGCGCGCCGCGCGGCACCGGCACCTTCAGGGCGATCAGGCAGTCGCGCTTCAGCCTGGCGCGGCGGCGATGGAGCGTGCGCTTCGCGCCCAGCACCCGCAGCGTCACCACGCCGCGGCACCCCTTGCTACGGCCCACCCGTGCGGGTGGCACGAGCCGGCCGTCCGCCTCGACGGTGCCGCCTTTGCGGCTCAGGTGCACGCGCAGCGCCCGGACCGGCCGCAGGCCCAGGGCACGGCCGGCCATCGTCGGGTCGTCGGTGATCACGGCGTCCACGCCCGCGCGGCCCGCGGCGCGCACCTGGGCGCGCTCGTTGAGCGTGTAGGGGGCGACGAGCAGCCGCAGCCGGTGCGCGTCGCGCACGAACGCCGGCGGGACCGGCCACTGCGGCGAGATCCAGTCGTAGCCGTTGTCGCGGGCGAACTCGAGGCCGGACGCACCCAGACTCAGCAGGCTCGTCGGGACGCGCGGCATGCGCTGCTTGGCCACGTCGAGGTTGGCCGGGACGAAGCTCTGGATCAGCAGCTGCGAGCGCGGCAGGCCCGACGCTAGCACCACGCTCATGACGCGGTTCGCGTAGGCGGGGGTCGGGTCGAAGTCGGGGTCGGTCGGCACGTTCTTGATCTCGAGGTTGACCTTCGCCCCGGTCAGGCGGGCCAGCTCCAGCACCTCGGCGATCGTTGGGATCGCGGCGCGAGGTGGCACCTTGCGCGTGGCGACTCCGCCGCCGGGGCTGCCGAGCACGTCGACCTTGCACCTGCGCAGGGCCGCCCGCGTGAAGGCGCGCACCTCACCCGTGCAGGCCGTGGTGCGGTCGAGGGTGGCGTCGTGGATGGCGACCGGCACGCGGTCGCTGGTCAGCTTGGCGTCGACCTCCAGCACGAAGCCGTCGCGCGCGGCGCGGCGGTAGGCGTCGAGCGTCTCCTCGCCGAAGGTGGCGCGGCCGTCGACGACGGTGCCGCCGCGGTGAGCGTGGAGCTGGGGGGCGGCTGCAGCGGTGGCGGGGGCGGCGGCGCCGACGGTGAGAACGGCAGCGACAATGGCGACGCGGAGGGCGGCTGGCACGCCGATCACCCTAGTCGGCCCGCCCCGCCGACGGGGTTTGTCGAGTTGCCGACCGTTAGGGGGGACAACTCGACAAGCGCTCGGGCGCTTTAACTTTGTAGTCAGTCGCACGATATGATCGGCGCGCATGGACGCGGCGCACCAAGCGGACCTTCAGCGCACGGCCCTCGACCACCTCTGGCTCCACTTCACGGAGATGGGCGGCTACTCGGACCCTGCGGACCTGCAGGTGATCGTCAGCGGCGAGGGCTGCTACCTCGAGGACTCCGCCGGCCGGCGCTACCTCGACGCGCTCGCCGGGCTGTTCTGCGTGAACATCGGCTACGGCTTCGGCGCCGAGATGGGCGACGCGGCGGCCGCGCAGATGCGCGAGCTGCCGTTCGCGATCAACTGGACCTTCGCCCACCCGCGCTCGATCGAGCTCGCCGCCGAGCTGGCCGAGCTCGCGCCCGGCGACCTCAGCCGCGCCTTCTTCGTGTCCGGCGGCTCTGAGGCCGTCGAGGCCGCGTGGAAGCTCGCCCGCCAGTACCACTCCGCGCGCGGCGAGCGCCGCTGGAAGGCGATCGGCCGCCGCGTGGCCTACCACGGCACCACGATGGGCGCGCTCTCGATCACCGGCTCCACCGAGCTGCGCACCCCGTTCGAGCCGCTCGTGCCCGACGTGCTGCACGTGTCGAACACCAACCGCTACCACCGGCCGCCAGAGGAGACCGAGGAGCAGTTCACCCAGCTGCTGCTCTCCGAGCTCGAGGCGACGATCGAGCAGGCCGGCCCCGACACGGTCGCCATGGTGATCATGGAGCCGGTGCAGAACGCGGGCGGCTCGTTCATGCCGCCGGCCGGCTACTTCGAGGGCGTGCGGGCGATCTGCGACGAGCACGGCATCCTGCTCTGCGCCGACGAGGTGATCACCGGGTTCGGCCGCGTGGGCCACTGGTTCGCCTCCGAGCGCTTCGACATCCGCCCCGACCTGATCACGTCGGCCAAGGGCCTGTCGTCGGCCTACGCCGCGATCGGCGCGCTGATCGCCAGCGAGCGCGTGATGGAGCCGTTCAGCAAGCCCGACGCGATGTACATGCACGGCATGACCTTCGGCGGTCACCCGGTGCAGGCGGCGGTGGCGCTCAAGAACATCGAGATCATGCGGCGCGAGCGCATCGTCGAGCGGGTGCGCGAGCAGGAGCCGGCCTTCCGCGCCGCGCTCGAGCCGCTGCTCGAGCTGCCCATCGTCGGCGACCTGCGCGGCTGCGGCTACTTCTACGCCCTCGAGCTGGTCAAGGACAAGCAGACGCGGGAGAGCTTCGACGAGGAGGAGTGCGACGAGCTGCTGCGCGGCTTCGTCTCCCCCGCCCTGTTCGAGCGCGGGCTGCTGTGCCGCGCCGACGACCGCGGCGACCCGGTCGTGCAGCTGTCGCCGCCGCTCGTGGCCGGGCCGGAGGAGTTCGCGCAGATCGCGTCCACGCTCGGCGCGGTACTGGAGGAGGCGGGCGAGCGCATGAAGGTCGCCACGGCGTGACCGCCAACGGCGGCTCGGGCTACGACGCGATCGTCGTCGGCGCCGGCCACAACGGGCTGACCTGCGCCGGCTACCTGGCCAAGGCCGGCCTGCGGGTGTGCGTGCTCGAGCGCCGCGACATCGTCGGCGGCGCGTGCGTGACCGAGGAGGTCTGGCCCGGCCACCGTGTGTCGCGCGCCTCCTACGTCGTCTCGATGCTCCAGCCCAAGGTCGTCGAGGAGCTGCGCCTGCGCGACTTCGGCTACCAGGCGATCCCGCTCGACCCCGCCTTCGGGACGATCGCCCCGGGCGGCAAGCCGATCTTCTTCTTCAACGACGCGGACGCGACCCGCGCCTCGATCGCCCCCCACTCCGAGCGCGACGCCGCCGCCTACCCCCAGTTCGAGGAGCTGCTCGCGCGCATGGCGGACTTCCTGCGCCCGCTGATGCTGCGCCCGCCGCCCGCGCTCGGCAGCAAGCGCCCCGGCGACCTGCTGTCGCTGCTGCGCGAGGGGGCCCGCGCCGCCGGGCTGCGCCGGCGCGACGTGCAGGAGCTCTTCCGCGTGATGACCATGTCCGTGGGCGACCTGCTCGACGAGTGGTTCGAGTCCGACGCGATCAAGGGCTCAATCGCCTCGACGGGGGTAGTCGGCGTGTGGGCCGGCCCGCGCACGCCGGGCACCGCCTACAACCTGCTGCACCACGCGCTCGGGGAGCTGGACGGCGTGAGCGGCCTCTGGGGTCACGTCAAGGGCGGCATGGGCGGCATCTCGCAGGCGCTCGCGCGCAGCGCCGAGGCCTCCGGGGCCACGGTCCGAACCGGCGCCGGGGTGCGCTCGATCGACGTGAGCGGCGGGCGCACAACGGGCGTCACGCTCGACACCGGCGAGCAGCTCGCGGCGCCGCTGGTCGTGTCGGGCGCCCACCCGCGCACGACGGTCCTGGACATGGTCGGCGCCGAGCACTTCCCCGAGGACGTGGTGCAGGACATGCGCCGCTACCGCAGCCGCGGCGGCTCAGTGAAGATCAACTGCATCCTGTCCGAGCCGCCGCGCTACGAGAACGTCTCGCCCGACGACGCCCAGCGCATGCTGCGCACCGGCATCGCGCTGTGCCCCTCCGTCGACTACCTGGAGCGCGCCTGGCAGGACGCGGTGCGCGGGGTGCCGGCCGAGGGCCCGTACGTCGAGCTGGAGGTGCCGAGCGCGGTCGACCCGTCGCTCACCGACGACGGCACGACGGTGATGACGATGTTCACCCAGTACGGGCCCCACAGCGAGGCGGACTGGCCCGACGGCGCGCGCGAGGCCTACGCCCAGCGCTGCCTCGACATCGTCGCCCAGTACGCCCCCAACGTGAGGGGCGCGATGGTGCACTACGAGGTGCTCGCGCCGCCCGACCTGGAACGCATCTTCGGTCTCGTCGGCGGCTCGATCTTCCAGGGCGAGCAGGGCCTCGACCAGATGGCCTTCATGCGCCCGTCGCCGATGCTCGCCCAATACGCTACGCCCGTGGACGGGCTCTACCTGTGCGGGGCGGGCACCCACCCCGGCGGGGGCGTCATGGCGGCCTGCGGGCACAACGCGGCTCAGCGCGTGCTGAAGGACCGCCGCTCGCTCAAGAGACGAATTGCCGCACGCGCCTAGGAGCGTCACGCCGACAGCGGTGTTGCTGGGCCTGCTGATCGCGCCGTCGGCGCTCGGCGTCTCCACGACCGCGGTCGCCCTCCCCACGCTGTCCGCCGACCTCGGGCTCTCCCACCCCGAGGCCGCCTGGGTGCTGGCCGGCTACGTGCTGGCCCAAGCGGCGGCGGTTGCGCTGTTCGGGCGGATGGCCGACATCAGGGGCACCCGCTCGATCCTCGTGGCCGGCGGCGCGCTGATCGCCGTGGGAACGCTGCTGGCGGTGTTCAGCGAGGCGTTCGCGCCCCTGCTGGCGGGGCGGATGCTTCAGGGGGCCGGCGTCGGGGCATCGCCCGTGGCGGGCTTCTCGATCGCCGCCTCGTTGTTCGAAGACCCCGACCGGGGCAAGGCCGTGGGCGTCATCAGTGCGGTGCTCGCGATCCTGTCGGGATCGGGATCGCTGATCGGCGGTCTGCTCACCGACGGGCTGTCTTGGCGCGCGGTGATCGCCGTCCCGGCCCTCACGCTGCCGGCCACGGTCGGGGCGCTGCACCTCGCGACGCGCACGGGCGCAGGCACCGGCCGGCTCGACGCCGTCGGCGCGGGGCTGGTGGTGGTGCTGGCCTCGTGCGTCGTGCTGCTGCTCGAGACGCCGAGCATCGACTTCGCGACCGGGGTGCTCGTCGCGCTCGCGCTGCTCGCGGCGGGTGCCGCCGGGCTGCTGGCCCGCCGCGTGCGCCGGGTGCCCGACGGGTTCATCCCCGCGGTGGTGGTGCGCTCGCGGCGCTTCGTGCTCGGCGCGCTGGCGGCGCTGGCCCTCTTCGGCGCGTACCTGGCGATGCTCTTCGCCGCGCCGCTGCTGCTGCTCCAGGACCACGACTGGTCGCCGACCCAGATCGGGCTGGTGCTGCTGCCGGCGGCGATCCTCGGGGCGCTCACGGCACGCGCCGTGGCGCAGCTGATCGTCACGCACGACCCGTTCCGGCTGACGGCGGTGCTCGCGGTCGTGAGCGCGGCGGGGCTGCTGTTGGCGGGGGCCGAGGACGGCGCCCCGGTGGCCACCACGCTGGGATTGGGGATGGCCCTAGCCGGGTTCATGTCGGCCCAGGTTGCCTTACTCGACCGGGTTCCGCTGGTGCTCGAGCCGGAGGTCCGGAGCATCGCCACCGGTGTGTTCATCCTCGTGTTCCTGGTCGGCGGCGCCGTCGGCACGGCGGCCGTTGCCGGCCTCACGGAGCCGCTCGGGCTGGCGGGCGCGGTGGCCTGCGTCGCGGCGCTCCCGGCCGCAGGGGCGGGTCTGTCGCTGGCCGCGGGCGCGAGCTAGCCGGGTGCCCGCACCCTGAACGAGGTGCGCGCGAGCAGCGAGTAGCCGTCGTCGAGGAACAGCCCGGCCACGTAGCGGCCCGGCTTGAGCTTCACGTAGAGATCCCCGGGCGCGAAGCTGACGCGCCCGTTCGGCAGGGCGCCGAGATAGCTGAAGCCGAGGTAGTCGTACACGTCCAGCGGCCCGGCGCGGAAGATCCCGACCCAGTCGAGCTTGTTGCCCGGCGCGTTGCGCCAGCGCACTCGAATCGGCTCACCGGGCGCGTAGCTTTGCTTGGAGGCGGCGATGCCCGGCCGCGCGCCGCGCGGCAGCACCCAGAACGGCGACGTCGCCTGGGCCCGGCCGCGACCGTCGAGGAGGGCGGCGCGGTACGCACCGGGCCGCAGCACGCCGGTGCCGAAGAACGCGGCGAGGTGGTCGGAGGCGTCCTCGATCGGCAGCGTCACGAGCGGCAGGCGGCCGTGCTCGGGCAGGATCCCGATCCGCCGTCCGCTGCCGCCCCGCGTCGTCGTGTAGCGAATCGTCACCGTCTCCCCGCGGCGTGCGACGCGCGGCTCCGCGCTCACCAAAGCCGGCGCCCGGCCGGGCTGGGCGTCGAAGGTCGATGCCACGGCGCGGTGGTCGGATCCCCAGCGCGCCAACCCCACCTCCACGTCGGGTCCGCCGAGCTCGCCGACCAGCCGGCTCGACAGTGTCGGGGACGGGCCACTCGCCATCACCCAGTCGATCCGGTCGAGCGTCTCCGTCGGCCGGATCCGCGGCGGCGGTGTGCCGGCGGTCCAGGTGAAGCCCGGGCTGGCGACCGGGTCCGGGTGCGCGTCGCGGTAGGAGTCGCGGAACCCCGCGTCTGCGAAGGCCTTCGACACTGGCCAGGTCAGCGGATAGGCGACCTGCGAGCGCACCGCTGCCACCGCGGGCGTCCAGTCGAGATGCGACGGCGAGTTCATGTCCCCCACCACGTACACGGGCACGCCGCGGCGCGCGAGCGCGGACAGCGCCCGCAGGTACGGCCTGATCTCGGGCAGCCGCGTCTCGCGCTCCAGCTTCAGCACCTCGGCGGCCGAGCCGCCGTCGCGCACGAGCTCGGGCCCGTAGGGCGTGGCGGTGAGGTGGACGTTCGCGATCGCGACGACGTGGTCGAGGTCGGTCGCGGCATAGCCGATCCGCACGCCCCGGACCTCGCGGGCGAACAGCGGGTAGCGCGAGATCAGGTGCAGGGTCTCGTCGAAGTAGGGCATGCCGGCGGAGCGGGCGATGCGGCGCAGGTTGCCCTCGGGCTCCTGGATCCCCACGATGTCCGCGTCGGCGCGGCGGATGGCCCGGCCGATCTGGTCGAAGTCGACCTGAACGCCGCCGTACCAGACGTTGAACGACATCACCGTCACCGGCTCCGCCCGCGCGGCGCCGGCGAACGCCAGCGTCGCGAGCAGCGTCAGCGCAGCACTAGCGAGTGCTCTGGATGCCACCCGACCCGAACCTTGTCGCCGATCAACCAGCGGTCGTCCGAGCGGGCGCGGGCCGTGTTCTGCTCCAGCGCCACCATCCGCTCGCCGGGGGCCAGCTCCACGATCACCTGGGTCGTCGTACCCACGTACACGCGCTCGACGATCGTGCCGTCGACCGAGGCCATGCCCGGCTCGAGGTCGTCGATCCAGATCTTCTCGGGCCGCACCGACAGGTGAACCTCGGAGCCCTGGGTGCAGTCGCTCGGCACCTGGGCCGCGCAGAGTACGCCGGAGGTGAGCCGCACACCGCCGTTCTCCGCCACGCCCGCGAGCAGGTTCGAGACGCCGATGAAGCCGGCCACGAACGGGCCCGAGGGATGCTCGTAGATGTCCTCGGGCGACCCGCACTGCTTGACCTCGCCGCTTTCCATCACGGCGATGCGGTCGGACATGGCGAGCGCCTCTTCCTGGTCGTGCGTGACGTACAGGAAGGTGATGCCCACCTCGCGCTGGATGCCCTTCAGCTCGACCTGCATCTGCTTGCGCAGCTTGAGGTCGAGCGCGCCCAGCGGCTCGTCGAGCAGCAGCACCGACGGCCGGTTCACCAGCGCCCGCGCCAGCGCCACGCGCTGCTTCTGACCGCCTGAGAGCTCACGCGGCTTGGCGTTGCCGCGCTCGCGCAGCTGCACCAGCTCGAGCGCCTCGCCAACGCGGCGCTGGATCTCGTCCTTGGCTACCTTGCGGCGCTCCAGGCCGAAGGCCACGTTGCGCTCCACGCTCAGGTGCTCGAACAGGGCGTAGCTCTGGAACACCGTGTTCACGTTGCGCTTGTAGGGCGGCACGGTCTCGACCGGCTCGCCTTCGAGGTAGATGCGCCCGGCGCTCGGCTGCTCGAAGCCGGCGACCATCCGCAGCGTCGTCGTCTTGCCGCAGCCCGACGGCCCAAGCAGCGAGAAGAACTCCCCCTGCTGGATCTCGAGGTCGAGGCCGCGCACAGCCGTGGCCTCGCCGAACCGCTTGACCACGCCCTCGAAACGGATTGCCGAAGCACTCGGCTCCGCGCTCATGCGTTCTCCCTCCCGAGCAGCACCCCGAGCCCGCTCTCGCGTCGCCCGAGCAGCCGCGGCAGCAGCAGCGCGAGCCCGATGGACAACGTGGAGATGACGAGCATGAAGGTTCCGATCGCGTTGATTGTCGGCCTGACGCCGAAGCGGATTTGCGTCCAGATGCGCACCGGCAGCGGCTGCGGCGACTCGCCGGTGGTGAAGAACGAGAGCACGAAGTCGTCGAAGGAGAGCGCGAACACGAGCAGGCCGGCCGCGATCACGGCCGGCCACAGGGCGGGCAGCGTGACCAGCCGGAAGGTCCCCCAGCGCGTGGCGCCGAGGTCCATCGACGCGTCCTCGACCTCGCGGTTGAGCGCGGCCAGACGAGCTCGCACGACGACGGTGACGTACGAGATCGAGAAGGTGATGTGGGCGAGGACGATCGTGGTCAGGGAGAGCTGCAGGCCGATCTGGGTGAACAGCAGCAGGGCGGAGACGCCCGCCACGATCTCGGGCGTGACAAGCGGGATGAGCATCATGATGTTGGCCGTGTCCGACCAGCGCGTCCGCGCCCGTACGAGCCCGTAGGCAAGCATCGTTCCGAGCACCGTGGACACGACCATCGTGATCAGGGCGATCTCGATGCTCGCGAGCAGGGAGTCACGCAGCGACTCGGACTCGAAGAACTGCTCGTACCACCGCAGGCTGAAGCCCTGGAAGTCCTGGAGCGACCGGCTCGAGTTGAACGAGAACAGGATGACCATCGCGATCGGCGCGAACAGGACCACGAAGAAGACACCGGTGAAGACCTTGAGGAAGCGCGGGCGATCGAACTGCTTCGGGGGCTTGCGGGGCCCCGGCTCGGCCCGGGCGCCGTCAGCGGGGCGGCGGGCGGCGGGCTGCGCGTCGACCGTGCTCACGCCCGCGCCTCCTTGGCCTCGCGCGCGGCGGCGCGCAGGTAGAGCGACATCCAGATCAGCAGGAAGATCATCATCACGAAGGTCAACGCCGCGCCGAAGGGCCAGTTGTCGGACGCCTGGAACTGCTGCTGGATCAGGTTCCCGATCATCACCTCGTTCGGCCCGCCGAGCAGCGTGGCGGCCACGAAGTCGCCCACCGCCGGCAGGAACACCAGCACCGAGCCGGCCAGCACACCCTGGATCGTGTGCGGCCAGGTGACGTGCCGGAACGTCTGCCAGGGACCGCCGTAGAGGTCCTTGCCGGCCTCGATCAGGGACGGGTCCATGCGGTCGAGCGAGCCGTAGACGGGCAGGATCATGAACGCCAGGAACCCGTAGGTGAGCCCTCCGATGACCGCGTACGGGGTGTTGAGGAAGCGGATGTCCCCGCCCAGCGCCCCGTTCACCAGGCCCTCGTCGCCGAGCATGGCGATCCACGCGTAGGTGCGCACCAGGTAGTTCACGAAGAAGGGCAGCACCACCAGCGCCAGCAGCAGGTTCTTCCAGCGCCCGCCGAAGATGGCGATGTAGTACGCCACCGGGTACCCGATCAGCAGGCAGAGGACGACGGTGGCGAGCGCGAAGCCGACCGAGCGGAACAGCACCGGCAGCAGGTCGGGATCGAAGACGCGCCTGTAGTTGTCGAGCTCGAAGCCGTAGATCGCCTCGCCCAAGTCGTCCGTGTAGCCGAAGGAGAGAGCCAGCAGGAAGATCAGCGGCGTAACGAAGAGCGCCACCAGCCACAGTCCGCCGGGTATCAGGAACGAGGAGGCAAAGCGGTTCTCGCTCATCGAATCGCTAGGCCACCCGGAATTCGGTCCACACCTTGTCCCACTCCAGCCGACCCTCGCCCTTGAGGTTCGTGAACTGCTGGCCGTTCTCCAGGTCCTCGACGGTGACGTTGATCTCCGGGTCGTCCTTGACCAGGCCCTGGAAGGCCTCCGTGGGAGCGCCGTCGTAGGGCATCGGATAGCCGATCCACTCCACGTTCTGAGCGGCGTGCTCTGGGTCGAGCATGTACTCGATGAACAGCAGCGCGGTGCCCGGGTGCTTCGCGTTGACCGGGATGCAGAAGTTGTCGTTGCCGACCGGGATTCCCTCGCTGCACTTCTGGAAGCGGAAGTCCTCGGGGTTGTCGACCGTGTTGCGGATGTTCACGATGTCGCCGTTCCAGAGGTGCTGGATCCAGGCGTTGCCGCTCGTCATGTTGGTGATCGTGTCCGCCGAGATGCCGCGCAGGCTCGACTTGAGGTCGATCAGGTAGTCCTGCGACTCCTCGAGCTTGTCCGCCTCGACCTCGTTGAGGTCGAAGCCGTTGACCAGGTTGGCCATGCCGATGGCCTCCTGGTAGTCGTCCAGCAGGAAGGAGTGGTCGTCGGTGTCGACCTCGCCGAGGTCGCGCCACGAGCCGGTCATCTCGACCTTGTCGGCGCGGTAGCCCAGGCCGGTCGCGTACATGCCGTACGGAGTGGAGTGCTCGGAGCCCGCGTCGTACCAGGGGTCGGCGAACTGCCGGTAGACCGTGTCGATGTTCTTGATCTTGTCGCGATCGATCCTGCGCAGCAGGTTGCCGGTGAGCAGGCGCTGGACGTACTCGGCGCTGGGGAAGATCACGTCGTAGGCGATCCCGGCGCGCAGCTTGGCCGTCATCGCCGACATCGAGTCGAAGTACGACTCGCGCACCTTGATCCCGTGCAGCTTCTCGAAGTCCTTGATCAGCGCCGGATCGACGTACTCCGAGTAGTTGAAGTACACGAGATCGCCGTCGACCTTCTTCTTGATCGGCTTCTCGGTCTCCGCCTTGCTGCCGCGAGGGGTGTTGCCGACGCCACATCCGGCCAGCCCCACGCCCATGGCCAGGCCGGCGCCACCCTGCAGGAGCTCGCGCCGGTTCAGGCCGCGCCTCAGAGTCATACCGCCGGCCTCATCTGACAGTTCAGCTCGCGCTCGACGAAGGCCAGGCTCAGCTGCTCGGCGCGGTCCGGGGTCACGTCCACGTCCTTGAGGGCGATCTGCACCGCTAGCCCGTCCAGCAGGGCGGAGAGAGCGAGGGCGAACCCCTCCGACTCGGCCGGCCCGAACTCGCCGCGCTCCTGGCCGTAGCGGACGATCCCGGCGATCGTCTCGCGCCAGCGCCCGTCCAGCTCCGCGCGCGTGGCAGCCAGCTCGGGGTCGAACAGAGCCTTGCCCCACAGCTGGATCCACAGCGCGGCGTCATAGTCGCCCTCACCGGCGCCACCGCCGACGATCTTGACCAGGCGCTCACGGGCACTCTCGATCTCGATCAGCTCGCGCTCCAGCTCCTCGTAGTAGCGCTCCTCGGCGGAGGTCAGCGCTTCGTTGACCAGCTCGGCCTTGGAGGCGAAGTAGTAGAGGATCGAGGGCGCGCTGGTGCCCACGCGCTCGGCCACGTCGCTCACGCGGGCGCGCTCGAGGCCGCGCTCGCGGATCACCTCGGCGGCCGCGGCGAGGATGGCGGGCCGGCGAACGTGGTCCAACCGCGGCCGCGGGCTCACCCGGTCAAGCCTCCCTCTGAGGAACCTGAACGGAGATTCAGGAAACCTAGCCGGAGGCCAGGCCTCGGTCAAGATCGAGTTCGCGGGCGGCGAAGTCCCACACCTGCCCGCGCGCGTACTCGATCGGCATCTCGCCGATCAGCACCCGCACCCCGAGTCCGTCGCACAGCGCGAGCACCCGGTCGGCCAGCTCAGCGGGGTGCAGATCGCTCGGCGAGCCGCAAGCGGCGATCCCGTCGGCGAGCCAGCTGCGCATCCGCTCGTACAGCCGCACGCCCGTCGGCTGGAGCTCGGGGTGGCGGACCGTGCGCAGCCACAGCTCCACCCAGAGCACCCAGTCCTGGCGCAGCGCGCCCGGATACGGCAGGCACTGGTCGATCATGGCCAGCAGACGCAGCGAGGGATCGGCGTACTCGCCCTCGGCCTCGCCGAGGCGAACGTCGGCCGCCATCTCGTAGGAGTACTCCAGCGCCTCGGCCAGCAGGGCCTCGCGCGTCTCGAAGTGGTAATGCACGAGCGACGTCGACACCCCGGCGTCCATGGCCACGCGGGCGATGCGCATGTCGTCGATCCCCTCGACGGCGATCCGCTCGACCGCCGCGGCGAGGATGCGCTCGCGCGCACCGCTCTTGACGGCCGGAGCCGCGGCCGGTCCGCTCACGACGCCTCGCCGAGGTCGGCGCGGATGCGGTCGGCGAACCAGCCCAGCGCCGCCTCACGCCGCGACAGCGGCCCGGGCGTGAAGGGGCGCGTCTCCAGCCCGGCCTGCTGGTTGGACACCAGGTCCTTGTCCTCGTCGCTGACCAGTTGGTTGACCTTGCGGTTCGCGTACTGCGCCGCGCGCGTCCGCAGCCCACTCTCCGCGGGCAGCAGCGTCAGGTTCACGTCGGTGGTCCGCAGCGGGCCGTCCGGGTTGATGCGCCAGATCCCGATCTGGTCCGGATACAGGTCGATCGTCGTGTTGGGGTAGATCAGGATGTAGCGCCACACGCCACGGTCCGCTTCGGTCATGCCAGGCATCGGCTCGACCATGCGCTGGTAGACGCGCTCCATCAGGTTGCCGGAGGGCTTGTCGCGCAGCGGAGCGTCGAACCAGACCCAGTTGTCGTGCAGCTCGACGTCGTAGTTCTTGTAGTCGAGCAGCCGCATCAGTCCGGGGTGGGCGATCGGCACGTGGTAGCCCTCGAGGTAGTTGTCCACCACGATCTTCCAGTTGGCCGGCTGGCTGGTTCCCTCTTCCTTCCGCGCCCGCAGCCGCTCGAGCCCGAAGCGGTCGAGCCGCTCGGCCAGGCCGGCCATTTGCTCGGCGAGCGGCGCGGCGTCCACGTCGAGGTTCACGAACACGAGGCCACACAGCGTCTCCACCCGCACGGGGAACAACCCGAGCTTGGACTTGTCGAGACCGGGGATCGCGCGGCCCTCGGGCACGCCGATCAGCTGCCCGTCGAAGCGGTAGGTCCAGCCGTGGTAGCGGCAGCGAATCGCCTTCCCGCACTCGCCCGAGCCGCTGAGCAGCCGCGAGCCGCGGTGGCGGCAGACGTTGCGGAACGCACGCACCGTGCCGTCCTGGTCGCGCAGCACGAGCACGGGCTCGACGCCGGCCGTGGCGGTGATGTAGTTGCCCTCGCTCGGGAGCTGCGACACGTGGCCCACGAACTGCCAGGTGCGCGCGAAGATGCGCAGCTGCTCGGCCTCGAGCACCTCGGGGTCGCGGTAGTAGTGCGGGGCGAGTGCCTCGGAGGTGGGCGAGAGCGCCGCCGATCCAGTGTCTACGCTTGCCATGAGGTCATCCTGACTTTGTGATCAGTCGCATGATACCATCGCCTAATGGGCCCGGCCCGGACCCGTCACGCATGGCTTTCCATCACTCCAGAACCCGAGCGCGAGCTGCCGACGGCGATCGCCGCGCTGCGCGCCGACGGCCCTCCCAGCGCTGCCCTGATCGAGGCGGAGCGGGCCCGCGTGGAGCGGCTCGTGACCCGCGGCAGCCGGCGGGCCTGGACGCGCTACCTGGCCGAGGTCGCCGACACTGCCCGCGCCGCGCCGCCGAGCGAGGCACGTGACCTCGTGCTCGACGTGATCGACAACCACGACAACCTGAGACTCGGACTTCCAGGAGGACGCACACCATGACCACCACCACCGCGCCCCCCGCGCCGGCGACCGCGGCCGACTTCACGCCCGAGCAGCAGGATCTTCGCGGGCGGGCCCGCCGCTTCGTCGACGAGATCCTGATCCCGAACGAGGAGCTCGCCGAGCGCAGCGGCGGCAAGATCCCGGACGAGCTCAAGCAGCGCATCAAGCGCGAGGCGATCGACGCCCGCCTGTCCGGCGGCCTGCACGCGCCCGAGCACGGCGGCCAGGGCTGGACCAAGACCGAGTGGTTCCTCGTGGACGAGCAGCTCGGACGTTCCACCAACGCCCTGTCGTGGCACATGCCTGGCGCCTACAACGTGCTGGCCAGCGGCACGCCCGAGCAGATCGAGCGCTACCTCAAGCCAGCGCTGCGGGGCGAGCTGCACGACGCCTACGCAGTCACCGAGGCCGAGGCGGGCTCGGACCCATCGCGCATCCAGACCACCGCCCGCAAGACCGACTCCGGCTGGGTGATCGACGGCGAGAAGTGGTTCGTCACCTACGGCGACGTCGCGGCGGTCTACATCGTCATGGCCAATGCGCTGGTGGACGGCGAGCGGCTGCCGACGCTGTTCCTGGTCGACCGCGAAGCCGGCGGCATCGAGATGGTCGACGACCCACCCTTCACCCACACCTATCCGCACGGTCACCCGACGATCCGGTTCACCGGCGTCGAGGTACCCGAGGACGCCGTGATCGGCGGCCTGGGCGGCGGCGACGACCTGCAGCGGGCCTGGTTCACCGAGGAGCGGATCGGGATCGCGGCGCGCGGCGTCGGCTCGATGTGGCGCCTGATCGAGGACACGACCGCATGGGCGATCGAGCGCGAGCAGGGCGGCAACCGGATCATCGACTACCAGGGCGTGTCGTTCCCGCTGGCCGACTCGGCCGCGGACGCCGCGGCCGGGCGCCTGTTGACGCTCGAGGTGGCCCGGCTGGCGGACGCCGGCGCCGACCCGAAGGTCGTGCACGCGAAGGCGGCGATGGCCAAGCTGTTCGTGACCGAGGCAGCCTGCCGCTGCGCCGACCGCTGCGTGCAGATCTTCGGCGGGCGCGGCTATATGCGCACCAACGTGGCGGAGCGCTTCTACCGCGAGCTGCGGGTCGACCGGATCTGGGAGGGCACCAGTGAGATCCAGCGGCTGATCGTCGCGAGGGCGCTCGAGCGCCGCGGGGTGGAGCGGACGCTCCACTAGCTCCGTGGACCTGTCGCGCCTGCTCCACCCGCGCACGATCGCGGTCGTCGGCGCGACCGACCGCGAGGGGTCGTACGCGGGCGAGACGCTGCTGAACCTGGCGAAGCTGGGCTACGCCGGCACGGTCTGGGGCGTCAACCCCGGCCGTGAGTCCGCCCACGGTGTGCCGTGCTTCCCCACGCTCGGCGATTTGCCGGAGGCGCCGGACGCCGTGGTCGTCGCGATCCCCGCGGCGGGCGTGCCGGCCGCTGTGGAGGAGGCTGGCGCGATCGGCTGCGGCGGCGCCGTGGTGTACGGCGCCGGGTTCGGCGAGGTGGCCGAGGGCGCGCAGCTCGAGCACCAGCTGGCCGCGGCGGCCGCGCGACACGGGCTGCCCCTGTGCGGGCCGAACGGCAACGGCATCGTGGCGCTGCACGAGCGGGCCGCGCTCTGGGGCGACGGGCTGCAGCCGCTCGAGCCGGGTCGGGTGGCTCTGGTCTCGCAGAGCGGCAACGTGGCGGTCAACGCGCTCGCCACCCGCCGCGGGCTGCGCCTGCACACGGTGATCTCCTGCGGGAACGCGGTCGGGCTGGACCCGGCCGAGTGGATCGCGGAGCTGGCCGGCGAGGACGAGGTCGGGTCGATTGCCGTCTACCTGGAGGGCGACGGCGATGGCGAGCGGCTCTGCGAGGCGCTAGCCCGCTGCGCCGAGCGCGGCGTGGGCGTTGCGGTCCTGAAGGTGGGCGCCTCGGCCGCCGGGGCGGTCGCCGCCGCCGCGCACACCGGCGCCGTCGCGGGCGACCAGCGCGTGTTCCGCGCGCTGGTGGAGGAGGCCGGCGCGGCCTGGGCGGAGGACGTGCACGAGCTGCTCGAGCTGGCGAAGGTACTGGCCGTGCCCGGGGCGCGGCCAGCAGGCGCGGAGGGGCTGGCGATCCTTACCTGCTCCGGCGGCGACTCGGCGCTGGCCGCCGACGAGTGTGAGCGCATGGGCATACGGCTGCCCCCGCTCGCTCCCGCCACCGCGGCGCGGCTGGATGAGCTGCTGCCCTCCGCCGCGACGGTGGGCAACCCGCTCGACTACACCGCGCTGATCTGGGGCGAGGTGGAGACCCTGCGCGACATCATCGCCGCGACCGGTGCCGACCCCGGCGTGGACCAGGTACTCGTGCTCTACGACCAGCCGGTCGGCATCGACGGCGCTCCCGACCAGTCGTGGACCGCCGTCCGCGAGGGTATCCACGCGGGGGCCGCGGCGAGCCCGGTTCCGGTGGCGGTGGCCGCCACGCTGCCCGAGCTGCTGGACGACGCCGCGGCAGCGCGCTTCGCGGCGGCGGGCATCCCGGCGGTGGCTGGGCTGCGCACCGGGCTGACCTGCGTGGAGGCGCTGCGCCGGCCGGGCGGCGACCCGGACCGGCTGCGAGAGATCGGCGCGGCGGCCGCCGCGCGGCGGGCGGCCGGCGCCAACGGGGACGCGGGCTGGCTCGCCGAGCACGAGGCCAAGCACCTGCTGCACGCGGCGCGCCTGCCGGTCGTGGAGGGGCGGCTGGTGTCCGACGAGGACGACGCCGTGGCGGCGCTGGACGAGCTCGGCGGCCCGGTGGCCGTGAAGCTGTCGTCTCCGACGGTGCGCCACAAGACCGACATCGGCGGGCTGGTGCTGGACGTGGCCGGCGAGCAGGCGCTGCGGGCCGCCTACCGGCAGGTGGCCGGCCGCGCCGACGCCGGCGTGTTGGTGGAGCGCATGGCGCCGCCCGGCGCCGAGCTGCTGGTGGCGGCGCGGGTGGAGGGCGTGGTGCCGAACCTGGTGATCGCGGCCGGCGGCGTGTGGACCGAGCTCCTGGCCGACGCAGCGGTCGTGCCCCTCCCCGCGACGGCGGAGCGGGTGGAGCGGGCGATCCAGTCGTTGCGGGCCGCACCGCTGTTCACCGGCGGTCGCGGCCGTCCGGCGCTCGACGTCGGGGCGGCCGCACGGCTGGCGGCGGCCACCGGAGACCTGCTGCTGGAAGGCGAGCTCGATCTGATCGAGCTGAACCCGGTGCTGGTGCACGAGCAGGGCGTGACGATCGTGGACGCGCTGGCCGTCCAGGGCGCCGCCCCGGCCACCGTGGGCCCCGGAACCGAGGAATATCCCCGCAACTAGTGCCCACCCTCGGTCAAACGCGGAGCGCCGGATGAGGGCCGCCGTCGTAGGCGCGGGCCTGGCCGGCTTGGTCGCCGCCGACGAGCTAGCCCGGGCGGGCGTGCAGGTCGTAGTGCTCGAGGCGCGCGATCGAGTCGGCGGTCGGGTCTGGTCGCGGCGGCTCGACAACGGCGCCGTCGTGGAGATGGGCGCCGAGTTCATCCTGCCCGGCAACACCGCGATCCGCGAGCTGGCGCAGCGCCTGGGGCTGGGGCTGTGGGACAAGGGCATGCGCTACGGGCAGCGCGAGCCGCGCGGCGGGCTCGGCGTCACGCCGGCGGAGTTGGACGAGGCCGTCGGCGCCGTGGGTCGCGCGCTCGCCGGTGGTGCGCCCGACGTGACCGCCCGCCGCTTCCTCGACGACCTCGACGCGGCCCCCGGCGCCCGCGAGGCACTGCTCGCCCGGGTTGAGATCTCGAGCGCGAACAGCGCCGACGTGGTGGCGGCCCGCGACCTCGCCGGCATCGCACACGTCGACGCCGAGCCGGCACCGAGCATCGCCGGCGGCAACCAGGGGCTGGCGCTGCGGCTGGCCGAGGAGCTGGGCGCGGCCGTGCGGCTGAGCTCCCCCGTCGAGCGGATCGCCTGGGGCGACGACGGCGTGCGCGTCAGCGCCGCCGGGGATCAGCTCGAAGCCGACGCTTGCGTCGTTGCGGTCCCAGCCGGCGTCATGGGCCGGATCGCCTTCGAGCCCGCGCTGCCGGGCCCGCTCGCCGACGTGCTCGCGGCCGTGCGCTACGGCCACGCGGCCAAGCTGTTCGTGCCGCTGCGCCGTCCCGTCGCGCCGAGCGCCGTGATGTCGGTGCCCGAGCGCTACTGGACCTGGACAGCCACCGCCGACGGACCCGACACGCAGCCGGTCGTCAGCGCGTTCGCGGGCTCGCCGGACGCGCTCGAGCAGCTCGACGTGGCCGCCGGTCCGCAGAGCTGGCTCGCCTCCGTCGAGCGCCTGCGCCAGGACCTCGAGCTCGACCCCGACTCGGTCCTGCTGTCCACCTGGGCCGACGACCCGTGGGCCGGCGCCGCCTACTCCACGTCACCGCCGCCCGAGCTGGCCGGGACGAGCGAGCGGCCGGTCGGCCCTCTGGCGTTCGCCGGCGAGCACCTGGGCGGCGCGTTCGCGGCGCTGATGGAGGGCGCGATCCGCAGCGGCCAGGCCGCGGCGCGCTCGCTGCTGCCCTAGCTCGGCTCTTCCACCCTGCCGCGCGGCATGCCGATGTGCGCGACCACGAAGCAGACCACCATCACCCCGGCCATCGCGTAGAAGATCACCTGGGTCGACTGCGCGAAGTCGTGCTGCACCGCCTCGAACGCCCGGCGGGCGCCGCGGCCGGCCGCTTCTCCGAAGCTGCCGGAGGCCCCACCGCCCCCGGACTGCGAGAGCGAGTCCGCGATCGCGTCGGCGCGCTGCTTCGGGATCCCCAGGCCGGTGAGCGACGACTCGATGTTGGACTTGTTCTGAAGGATCAGCACCGTGCCGAGCACGGCCAAGCCGAGGCTCGACCCGAAGTTGCGCAGCGTCTGGATGATGCCGGTGGCCTCGCCGTACGCGGTGCGCGGCGCCCGGTTGAGCGCGTCGGTGCTCGCCGGGCCCAGGATCAGACCCACCCCGGCGCCGGCCATAGCGATGTAGATCCAGTGGTCGCCGAGCTCGAAGTCGGTGAGGCTGCCGGCCCACAGGAAGAAGCCGACAGCCGCCAGCGCACAGCCGGGGATCACCGCCGCGCGGGCACCGCGCGAGTCGAGCAGGCGCCCGCCCCACTGCGAGCCGGCCGCGAACCCGCCGAAGAAGATCAGCAGGTAGAGCGCGGCTCCGGAGGCGTCGTCGCCAAGGGAGATCTGCGCGTACAGGCTGGTGAAGAAGAACACCGGGACGAACACGATCATCAGCAGGAACAGCACCGCGTTGTCGGCCGCGAAGCCGCGGTCCTTGAAGATCTGGACTCGCATGAGCGGGTGCTCCAGTCCCACCTGACGCCGGACGAACGCCACCAGCAGCAGCAGCCCGACGACGATGCACCCCCAGGTCGCCGGGTCGCCCCAGCCCCACGCGCTCGACTGCTGCAGACCGAGCACCGCCAGGCCCATCCCGGCGGCGATCAGTCCGGCGCCCGGCCAGTCGATCGTTCCGGGTGTGCGGTCCTCGGGCGGCTTGGCACGGGCGGTCAGGATCAGCGCGATGATCGCCACCGGCACGTTGATCCAGAAGATCGAGCGCCACGTCCACTCGGTCAGGTAGCCGCCGGCCAGCGGGCCCACCGCCGTCAGCCCGCCGGTGATGCCGAAGAAGATCGCCATCGCCTTGCCGCGCTCCGCGAGCGGGAACGCCGCCACGACGATCGCCAGCGCGGCCGGGAACATGATCGCGGCGCCGGCGCCCTGGATCACTCGGAAGAAGATCATCCAGGCCTCGGCGATGTCGCCGGTGGGCGTGGCGCCGCACAGTGCTGACGCGCCGGCGAACACGATCACGCCGATCGTGACCATGCGGCGATGCCCGGCGATGTCGGCCAGACGCCCGCCGAGCGCGAACAGTGCCGACAGGGACAGCAGGTAGGCGTTCACGATCCACTGCGTGCCGGTGGCCGACAGCCCGAGGTCGCGCTGCAGCTCCGGCACGGCGAGCGCGACGATCGTCTGATCGATGAACGTCATCGCGACCGCGAAGATCATCGCCGCCAGGACCAGCCGACTGCCGCCGCCGTTGCTCATCCGCTCGGCAAGATACCGGGCGTCCATCCGGGCCAGCGGCTTAGCTCTCCCTAATGGCGCAGCCTGGCCTCACCGCGGCCGAGGAACGCGACCTCGGACGCATCGCCGCGTTCACCGACGGCGTCATGGCCGTGGCGATCACGCTGCTCGTGCTCAACCTCGACGTGCCGACGCTCGCGCCCGGCCAGAGCCTCGGCGACGCCCTCGTGGACCTGATCCCCAGCCTCGGCGCCTACGTGCTCGCGTTCGCGCTCGTGGGCCGGTTCTGGGTCATCCACCACAACCTGTTCGAGAAGCTGCGCGGCTTCGACCGCACGCTGATGACGCTCAACCTCTGCTTCCTCGCGCTGATCGTGCTGGTGCCGTTCGCCACCGACCTCTACGACGCCTATACGAAGGAGGCGCTCGCCGCGGCCGTCCTGGGCGCCACGCTCGGGCTGGCTGCGCTCACGAACTGGGCGATGAACGTGCACGTCCTGCGCCGCGGCTTCGTGCACGAGGACCGCCGCCAAGAGACCGAGGCGTTTTCGCGGCCGGTCGGGCTGGGCTTCACCGCGGTGTTCCTGCTCTCGGTGCCGGCCGCCTTCCTGAACGTGCACATCGCCGAGGCGCTGTGGATCTCGACCGTGGTGCTGCGCTACCCGCTGCGCAGGCTCGGCGGCCTGACCAGCTCGCGGTAGACCTCCCCGACCTGCCGCGCGACGTCGGCCCAGTCGAAGGTGAGCACGTGCTCGCTGGCCTCGGCCACCAGCCGGTCGCGCAGCTCGGTGTCGGTGAGCAGCCGCTCGGCCATGGTGGACAGCGACCCCGGGTCGCGCGAGCGGAAGCGCAGGCCCACGTCCTCGTTCGGCACGACCTCGCGCAGGCCGCCGGTGTCCGCCACGAGGCACGGGCACCCGGACGCCATCGCCTCGAGCGCGACGAGGCCGAAGGGCTCGTAGATCGAGGGCACCACCGTCAGGTCGGCGATCCGGTAGAGCGAGTGGAGCACGTCGTCGCCGATCCAGCCGAGGAACGTGCCGTGCTCGTCGAGCCCGAGCGCGGTGGCCTGGCTGCGCAGCTCCTGCTCGGCGGTGCCCGACCCGGCCACGATGAAGCGCACGTCGCCGACCCGCTCGATCAGGCCGGGCAGCGCCTCGAGCGCCAGCTGGAAGCCCTTCTCGTAGACCAGGCGGCCCACCAGCAGGACCAGCTTCTCGTGCGGCTGCGCGTACCGAGCGCGGAGCGTGTCGAGGTCGTCCACCGGTACCAGCTCCGCGGGGTCGATCCCGTTCGGGATCACCGCCACTCGGGATTCCTCCAGCCCGTAGATGTCCGCCACGTGCTCGCGCATGTAGGCCGAGCAGGTGATCACCCGCTCGGCCCGGTTGGCCATCCAGCCCTCCACCCCGTGGATGTAGGACTGGGGGTGCTTGTCGACCCAGCCCTGGTGGCGTCCGTACTCGGTGGCGTGGATCGTGACCGCCAGCGGCGCGCGGAAGCGGTTGGCCAGATGATGGCCGGCCGAGGCCACCAGCCAGTCGTGGCCGTGGACCACGTCGAAGTCGTAGCGGTCGCCCACCTCGACACCGGTGGCGAGCATGTCCGAGTTCATGTGCTCGATCCAGGCGACGAACTCGCCCAGGTCGCGCGGGCGCTCCGGCTCGCGCACACGGTGGATGACCACGCCGCCCCGCTCTTCCTCGGGGAGGTCGACCTCGCGGCCGCGGGCCAGCACGTGCACGTCCACGTCCTGGGCGGCGAGGTTCTCGGCCAGCTTGCGGACGTGGCGGGCGAGGCCGCCCTCGATCAGCGGCGGGTACTCCCAGGACAGGATCAGTGCCCGCATCAGGGCGACGTGAGCGCAGCGAGATCGAGATCGGGCGCGAGGCTGCGGAGAGACGGCTCCGGCACGGCCGAGGAGATTACCTCCGCTGGGCTCTGGGCCAGTGCGTCCAGGGCGGCGTCCAGGTCGGCGCCGTGCGCGTCCAGGCGCTCGCGTGGGTAGTCGCCGGCCAGCTCGCGCGTGGCCATGAAGGCCCAATCGCTGGCCTGCACGGCGAGCAGCTCACGGGCAGCACGCTCGAGCGCCGCACGCGGTGCGGTGTGGCCCGCGGTGGCAGCCACGGTGCGCAGCTCGGCACGGCGCGCGGCCACCGCCATCGGGGCCACGAGAGGCGAGTCCCAGGTCGACAGATCCTTGTCGCGGCCCCACGTGGACGGCGCCAACTGGGCGCGCTGCGGCTCGGTTCGCGCGATCCCCTCGCTGACCGTCACCAGTTCGAGGCCCTGCCGCGGCGCCTCCTCCAGCACCGCCGCCAGCCACACCGGTCCCTCGTACCACCAGTGGCCCAGCAGCTCCGTGTCGAGCGCGCAACAGAGCAGGCCGCCATCCGCCACGCGCGCGCCGGCACGCTCCACGAAGTCGCGCGCGTGCTCGCGGGCCAGCGCCAGGGCGGCCTCGCGGTCGTAGGGGCGGCCTGCGTTGTCCCAGGGCTTCAGGTCGTGCACCGTGCGGCGGTGATAGTCGCGGTAGGCACCGTCAACGGGGTAGCCGTCGCGGTCGTCCCACACCAGCTCGACTGTCGGCCAGTCGATCGGCACGGCCAGCGGGCCAGCCTCGGTCGCGACCGGGCGCAGGTGGTCGAAGCCGGCCACGCCGGTCTGATCGGTGCAGAACGCCCTCACGCCGTGATCGGCCAGGTCGAGCTCGAGGCCCGGGGCGTAAGCGCACTCCGGCAGCCAGAAGCCGCCTTCCCACTCGCCGAAGCGGCGCTGGTGCGAGGCGGTCCCGGTGGCCAGCTGCAGCCTCAGCCCCGCGTCGGTGGCGAGCATCGGCAGCAGCGCGTGGGTCGCCCCGGAGGTCCACAGCTCCACGCGGTCGAGGTCGCCGAACGCGCCGATGAGGTCGCGGCCACGGCGCTCGAAGGCCTGCTCGGCGAAGCTGTAGTCGGCCGCGGCGCGGCGCACCTCGGCGGCGAGCTCCGCCTCGCCCGCCCGTTCGAGCCCGTCGGAGTCCTCGGTGTGGATCGGAGCCCGGATCTCGCGCAGGAAGCGCAGGTAGCGCTCGCCCGCGTCGCCGCGCATCGCCTCGAGCTGGTCGCACAGCACGGGCGTAAGGCCGACGGTCACGGGCGCGCCGTCGATCAGCTCGAGCAGCGGCAGGTAGACGCACGCCACCGCCTCCCAGAGCCACTCCTCGCCGAACGGCCATGTGCCGAAGCCCTCCACGTACGGCATGTGCGAGTGCAGCACCAGCGCCAGTGCTCCGGGGCGGTGGCTCAACGCAGCACCGCTACGAAGTCCAGCGCGCGGTCGAGCGGGCCGGGGCGCAGCGCGAAGTCACGGGCCGAGATGGCCGGGGTGAAGCGGTCGTAGAACGGCTTGGTGATGCCGAGCGCGGAGTGCACGCCGTCCCAGCCGGCGCGCAGGGCCAGCTCGTGCGCCCGCAGCTTGCGGGCGTGGAAGAGCCCGTACAGCTCGACGCGCTCGAACACGCTCTCGCACAGCGCCCGGAACTCGCGCGCCCGGTATTCGCGCAGGTGCCACGGGTTGTCGGACTTGTCCGCGCCGGGCGGCGCGAGCGTGAGCAGGTTCGGCGTGGAGACGTACACGGTGGGCGCCATCGCCTTGAAGTGGGCGAGCACCTGCCCGGGATCGCGAACGTGCTCGATCGTCTGGAGGAACACGAGGGCGTCGCACGGCTCGATGTAGGTCTCGATCAGGTCCCGCACGAAGCGCACGCCGGGCCGGGCGTACTTGGCGCGGGCGTGCTCGTGGGCGTCGGGGTTGGCGTCGACGCCGGTGACCCGCCGCGCCCGGCTGGCCAACACCGCGGTGCCGTACCCCTCGCCACAGGCCATGTCGACCACGTCCATCCCGGCGCAGCGCTGCGCGATCCACTCGTAGACCGCAAGGTGGCGCCGGAACCAGTAGTTCTCGGCCGGCACGTCCGGCAGCGTGCGCTCGCCGGTCAGCTCGAGCGGCGGCACCCCCTCGGGTTGGTGCTGCTGGACGGTCTCCTGCATCGGCCGGGAGTCTAGGTACAGCCGTGATCTAGGCTCCTGCGCGCATGCAGGCCGACACCATCCGCGAGGCGAACGTCCGCTACCACGACCTGGCCGCCGAGCACTACGACTCCAAGTGGGGCATCGGCTACGACGAGGTCGGCCAGGCGCAGGTGACCGGGAAGCTGCGCAAGGCGCTCGGTCCCGCCGGCCTACCCGCCGGGGGCTGGGAGCGAGCGCTGGAGATCGGGGCGGGCACCGGCTACTTCAGCCTCAACCTGATGCGCGCCGGGGTGATTCGCTCGGCGGTGGCCTCGGACATCTCCCCCGGGATGCTCGAAGCGCTCTCGGAGTCAGCCGACGAGCTCGGCCTCGAGATCCAGACCGTGGCGTGCGAGGCGTCGGCGCTGCCGTTCGATGACGGCAGCTTCGACCTCGTCTTCGGCCACGCCGTCCTGCACCACCTGCCGGACCTCGGGCGCGCCTTCGTGGAGTTCCGGCGCGTCCTGCGGCCCGGCGGGGTCGTGGCCTTCTGCGGCGAGCCCTCGCGCTACGGCGATCGCCTCTCGTCGGTCCCCAAGCGCGGCGCGCTGGCGGTGGCGCCGCTGTGGCGGGCGCTGGTCGGCGCGAGCGCGCGCAACGGCAACGGCGGCCCGCCCGGCGAGGAGGACCGGCTCGAGCAGGTCGTCGACGTGCACGCGTTCACCCCGGGCGACCTGTCGGAGCACGCCGCGGCTGCGGGGCTGCTGGACGTGCGGGTGGGCGGCGAGGAACTGGCGGCATCGCTGTTCGGGTGGGCCAACCGCACGCTGGAGGCCACCGCGGACCCCACGGAGGTGCCGTGGGCATGGCGGGTCTACGCGTACCGGGGCTACCTGCTGCTCCAGCGCCTCGATCGGTCGCTGCTCGAGCCGCACCTGCCGGCGGCGCTGTTCTACAACCTGCTCGTCTCGGCTAGAGCCCCAGCGTAAGCGCCGGCACAACTGCAGCAAGGAAGAGCAGGACGTCCGCCAGCCGTAGCCGCAGGCTCAGCGGCCGTCTCGGTGGCGGCGCGATGAAGGCGGTGGATTCCCTGACCACCCACTGCAGCACGGCGTCAAGGATCGGCAGCGGTGCCTTGTCCACGCCCCTCATCTGCCGCTCGAGCGCCCGCGCGGCTGCCGCCAGCCGGCCCTCCGACGCGATCTGATCCAGCACCAGCGCCGCTTCGGGCGCCGCCGGCAGGCGCCGCACGCGGCCGAGCATCCGCCGCGACACCTCGCGCAGGCCATCGGCGCCGGCGGCGCCGCGCAGCCAGGTGGCCGTCATCACCAGCAGGCCGGCCCGGGCCGCGCGCCGGGCCGCAACGTCCAGCCCCAGACCGCCGCCAAGCCCGAAGGCGAAGGCACCGCCGGCGAGCACGGCGGCGAAGACCAGGCCGGCGGGGAGGGGCTCGGGGTCGGGACGAGCCACGAGCCACGCGATCGTCAGCCAGAGCGCCACCGCGCCCAGCAGCGCCCAGGCGGTCCCGGCCAACAGCAGCACGAAGGCAACGGCGGCGGCACAGGCCACGGCGCGCGGGTCGAAGCGGCGGCTCCGTCTCGCCCCGACCTCACGAGACTGACTTTGACGCTCTATTACGTCATCAACCTCAGTCTCGCCGCTCTCGCGGGCGTCCCAGGACTCCATGCCGCGCCGGTACACGAGCACCTGCACGACGCTCGCGAAGGCCGACCACGCCAGCAGGCCGGCCAGCGTCAGGGCGAGCGCGTCGGCGGTGCCTACCTCCAGGCCCAGCCGGCGGCCGATCGCGTCGTAGGTACCGGCGTACGCGTCAAGGCCGCCGGTGATCACCCAGATGAAGAACGCGGTGGTGGCCGCGTTGTGGACCAGGCGGATCGCGGCGCAGACCAGGATCTGCGGGAGCGCGGGCCAGCCGCGCGCGTGGAGGCGGCCGAGCAGCGGCGCGGTGGCGGCCTGGGTCAGGGGGATCCCGATCCGGGCCGGCCCGATGATCGCCACCGTCTCGAGCATCGCGGCCACGCTCGCCCCGAAGCCGAGTCGTGCGCCGCGCCGCTCCGCGACCCGGGCGAGCGCCACGCCGCCAGCCAGCGCGATCCAGAAGCCACCCGCCGGCGCCGCCCGCGCGGCGAGGAACGAGACGACCGTCACGTGCGCAGGCCCGGAGGGGGACACGGGCTGGCGGTCAGACGCGATAGCGCTCGATCGCTTCCAGCCGGGCCTCGCGGTGGTCCACGATCGGCTCTGGATAGTCGCTGCCGATAACGCAGCCGGCCCGGCGCTGCGCCTCCTCCGGCATCTTCCACGGCTCGCGCAGATGCTCGGCCGGCACGCCGCGCAGCTCGGGCACGTAGCGGCGCACATACTCGCCGTCCGGGTCGTAGCGCTCCATGTGCAGCGTCGGGTTGTAGAGGCGCCGGAAGAACGGCGCCGGGTCCACACCGACCGACGCTATCCACTGCCAGTTGCCGTTGTTGTTCGCCTCGTCGCCGTCGATCAGCAGCCTCATGAACCAGCGCTCGCCCCAGCGCCAGTCGATGCCCAGGTCCTTCGTCAGGAACGATCCGACCACCAGCCGCGCGCGGTTGTGCATCCAGCCCTCGGTGCGTAGCTGGCGCATGCCCGCGTCCACCAGCGGATAGCCCGTTCGACCCTCGCACCAAGCCTCGAAGCCCCGCTGCGCTCGGCTCCAGGCGATCGCCCCGCGGTAGCGCTCCTGGAACTCCGAGCGGGCGTTGCGCGGGAAGTGCAGCAGCACGTGGTGGTGGAAGTCGCGCCAGCAGAGTTGGCGCCGGAACGCCTCAGCCCCAGCGCCGCCGGGCAGGCGCTCCTCCAGCTCGCGCGGGGACAGGCACCCGAAATGAAGGTACGGCGACAGCCGCGACGTCCGGTCGCGGGCCAGCGCGTCGTGGTTGTCCGCGTACTCGCGCACGTCGGCGCGCAGGAAGCGCGCCAGCCGCTCCCTGGCCGGTCCCTCTCCGCCCGGAAGCGGATCCTCCACCCGCTCGCGCAGGCCCAGCGACGCCAGCGAGGGCAGGCGACCGACGCGCACGCCGCGGGGCAGTGACCCGAACGAGCGCGGCCGCCCGATCAGCTCGCGACGCGGCGCGGACAGCCAGGTGCGGTGGAACGGGCCGAACACGGTGTACGGCTTGCCGGACTGGGTCTCGATCTCGGACAGGTCGTCCACGGCGTGCAGCCCCGGGTGGGCGAAGCAGCTCACCCCGGCGGCCTCGAGCGCGCCGCGGACCCGCTCGATCCGGCGGCGTGCGAAGGGACCCGAGTCGGCGCTGAAGTGGAGCTCGGACGCACCAGCGGCACCTGCCAGGTCGGGCAGCTCGCGCTCCGGTGGGCCGCGGCGGATCACGAGCCGCCCGTCGAGTCGCTCGCGTAGGTCGGCGAGGCACTCGAGCATGAACTGGGTCCGCGGACCGGATGCATGACGCCCCGCCAGCAGGCGATCGTCGAGGCAGAAGACCGGCACTATCCGCGCCGACGAGTCGAGCGCCGCCCGCAGCGCCGGGTGATCGTGGACGCGGAGATCGCGTGTGAACCAGACGAGGGCGGTCACGGAGCGGACTAGGCTAGGTCACGATGCCGGAGACCATCGAGCGCTTTCCCCTGTTCCCACTCGGGCTCGTGCTGATCCCGCACGAGCTGGTGCCGCTGCACATCTTCGAGGAACGCTACAAGCTGATGATCGGCGAGTGCATCGAGGGCCAGAGCGAGTTCGGGATCGTCTGGCTGTCGGACGACGGCCTCAAGGAGATCGGCTGCTCGGCCCGCATCAGCAAGGTGCTGGAGGCGTTCGAGGACGGTCGCATGAACGTGCTCGTGGAGGGCACCACCCCGTTCCGGATGCTGCGCCGCATCGACGACCTCCCCTATCCGGCGGGCGACGTCGAGCCGCTCGTGGACGACGGCGAGGAGGAGGGCGACGCGGCCGCCATCGAGGCCGCCCGCAAACGCTACGCGGACCTCGTGGCCGAGGTCACCGACGAGCGTCCGGAACCCGACGTGCTGGCCGATCTGGACGCCTACGGCATGGCCGCCACGCTGGACGTGGCGCTCGACGCCAAGCAGATGCTGCTCGAGCTGCGCTCCGAGCGGGCTCGCCTGGAGCAGCTCGAGGCCCTGTTCGCGGAGGCGCTCGGCCGGATCCGCCACGCCGAGCGCGCCGCGGAGCGCGCCCAGGGCAACGGCAGCCTCAAGGGCTAGACGTTCAGCCTAGTTTGGGTCGCGCGGGGCTCGGGGACAGCCCCGTGCATGAGACGCGCGATCGCCGGCTGCACGGCCATACTGCTCATGTTCTGCGCCGCCACGGCGCAGGGCGCCCGCTACGACTCGAACGAGGTGATCGTCCGCTACGCCGACGGCGTCTCGACCGCGCAGCGGGTGGCGCTGTTCGACCGCTCCGGCGTCGCCAAGACGCTCGGCCCCGTGGCCGGCGTGGGGGCGAAGGTCGTGAAGGTGGCCGGAGATCCGGCCGCCGTCGCGGCCCGGCTAAACCGCAGCAGCCTGGTGCGCTACGCGGAGCCGAACCTGATCCTGCGCACGCAGGCGATCCCCAACGACAGCCGCTTCGGCGAGCTCTACGGCCTCGACAACACAGGGCAGACGGGCGGCAGCGCCGACGCCGACATCGACGCGCCCGAGGGGTGGGACGCGGCCGGTCTCGGCGCGTTCCCCGCCGCCGGCGGGGTGCGGATCGGGATCGTGGACACCGGCATCGACCAGGCCCACCCCGACCTCAGCGGCCAGACCGTGGCCTGCGCGCGCTCGCAGGGCCTGCTGCCGATCCTGTCGGGCTCGATCGAGGTCGGCACCTGCGTCGACGACAACGATCACGGCACCCACGTGGCCGGCACGATCGCCGCCAAGGCCAACAACGGCACGGGCGTCGCCGGCGTGGCGTTCAACGCGGACCTGGTGGTCTGCAAGGCGCTCGGCGGCCCGCTCGGCAGCGGCTCGACCGCCGACGTGGCCAACTGCATCGACTGGGTCAGCTCGCAGGGCGCCCGGGTTATCTCGATGAGCCTCGGCGGCGGGGCGTCTACGACGCTCCAGAACGCGGTGGCCAACGCCTGGAACAACGGCAACGGCGCCGTGATCGTCGCGGCCGCCGGCAACGAGGGCGACGCCACGCTCAACTACCCGGCCGCGTACGCGCAGGTCGTGTCGGTCGCGGCCACCGACAACAGCGATGCCCGCGCGAGCTTCTCGAACGCCAACTCGGACGTGGAGATCGCGGCGCCCGGCGTGAACGTGCTGTCCACGGTGCGCGGCGGCGCCTACGACAGCTTCTCGGGCACCTCGATGGCCACGCCGCACGTGGCGGCCGTGGCCGGGGTGCTGCGGCAGGTGTTCCCCGCGGACACGGCCGCGGCAATCCGCGGCCGGCTGGACGCCGCGGTCGACGACCTGGGGCCCGCGGGCCGCGACACGAGCTTCGGCTTCGGCCGCGTGAACCTGTGCCGGGCGGCCGGCGGGGGCTGCTAAGCCACCACGGTCGCCGCACCGCCGCGGCGCGGATCCCCGCCGCCGCTCAGCTCGCCGGTCTCGGCGTTGCGGGCGGCGGCCTGCACCCCGCCGAAGAAGAGGTTCTGCTCGGACCAGCGGCGGACCGTCCACCCGGCGCCCTCCAGCTGCGCCAGGGCGGCCTCGTCCACGCCCGGCTCGGCCTCTACCTCGCGCCCCTCGACGTGGATGCGCGGGCGCGCCACGGCCGCCTCGGCGGGCAGCCCGTGGTCGATCACGGCGAGCAGCGTCTGCAGGATCGCCGAGCGGATCCGGTTCGAGCCGGCGGAGCCGAGCACGACCTCGGGCTGCCCGTCGCGGAGCGCCACCGTGGGGGCCATCATGCTCGGCACGCGGGCGCCGGGCTCGTGACGGTGGTAGCCGAGCGGGTTGAGGTCCTGCTCGCCCAGCATGTTGTTCAGGTGCATGCCGGTGCCGGGGACCACCACGCCGGAGCACGACCCGTTCGAGCACGTGACCGTGGCGCACGCGCCGTCGGCGTCAAGCACCGCGATGTGCGTCGTGTTCCCCAAGCGCGAGCGCACCTCCGTCGCAACGTGGTCGAGCGCGTCCTTGCGCAGGAAGCGCTCCAGGTACCCCTCCTGGCCGAGGCCGGCGAGGAAGTCCTCGTCGCGCGCGCGGTTGGTCGAGGCGATCACCTCGGCGATCACGTCCGGCCCGTGCGGGCGCTCCAGGCGCTCGAGGATGCCCAGCGCGTCCGCGATCAGGATGCCGCCCGACGAGGGCGGCGGGTTGGTCAGCACCTCGCGGCCCTGGTAGGTCACCCGCGCCGGCTCGCGCTCGACCACCTCGTATCGCGCCAGGTCCTCGCGCGTGAGCAGCCCGCCGCGCTCGAGCACCCAGTCGCTGCACGCCCCCGCTACGTCGCCGCCGTACAGGAAGGCCGGACCCTCGTCACCGAGGCGGTCCAGCAGATCACCGAGCTCCGGCATGCGGAAGCGGTCGCCCTCGCGCAGCAGGTCGCCGCCCGGGGCGTACAGCTCGGAGCACTCGGGTGTCGAGCGGAAGATCGGCGCGAGGATCTCGAACAGGAAGGCCTGCATCGGCACCAGCTCCACCCCTTCCCGCGCCGCCTGCGCCGGCGCGCGGGTCAGGTCGATCAGCGGGACGCTGCCGAAGCGCTCGAGCGCCTGCGCCAGGCCGAGCGGGTTGCCGTACGCGCCGCACGACGACGGCCCGACGTTGAAGCGCTGGATCGCGTCCTCGGAGAAGTGGACGTCGATCGGCGTGAGCTCGGCCGGCTCCGGGTCGTCGAGCCCGCGCCCCGGCGCTGCGACGAAGAAGTCGAGCAGGTGGTCCTCACCGCTCGTGGTGTGTACCAGCATGAAGCCGCCGGCGCCCGGCCCGGTCAGCGGCGATTCCGCCACCCAGGACATCAGCACGCAGGCCACCGCCGCGTCCACGGCGTTGCCGCCGGCGCGCAGCACGTCGGCTCCGGCCCGCGCCGTGACCGGGTGCCCTGCCGCGACGACCCCTCTCATGAGGCGGACACTATTCCGCGCTGAGAACCGAGCAGCGCAAGGACGCAGGGAGCGAAGCCTGCTTGGCAGGCGAGCGACCGAGGACGCCGCGAAGCGACGGTTGTCAGCGCGGAATGAACTCGGGCACGTCGATGTCGTCCAGCACCTCGGCCTGACGGGCGCGCCGCACGCGCGGCTCGGCGTCCGCCGGGATGCGCGTCTCGCGGCCCTCGCCGCGCGGCGTGGCCCGGTGCTGCGGCCGGTCGCCATAGCCGGTGGCCACCACGGTGACCCAGCACTGGTCCTCCACCTTCTCGTCGACCATCGCGCCGAAGATGATGTTGGCGTCCGGGTGGGCCGCCTCCGCGACAGCCTTGGCGGCCTCGTTGACCTCCCACAGGGACAGGTCGCGGCCGCCGGTCACCGACAGCAGGATCGAGCGAGCCCCCTCCAGGGAGGTCTCGAGCAGCGGCGACTCGATCGCGTGCTCGACCGCGTCCATCGCCCGGTGCTCGCCCGTGCCCATGCCGATCCCGAGCAGCGCCTGCCCGGCCTCGGCCATGATCGTGCGCACGTCGGCGAAGTCGAGGTTGATCAGCCCCGGCAGGGTGATCAGGTCGGAGATGCCCTGCACGCCCTGGCGCAGCACGTCGTCGGCCACGCGGAAGGCGTCGACCATCGAGGTCGACTTGTCGAGCACCGTCAGCAGGCGGGCGTTCGGGATCACGATCAGGGTGTCGACCTCGCGGGCGAGGTCCTCCACGCCCTGGTCGGCCTGCTCGCCGCGCCGCGCGCCCTCGAACGAGAACGGCTTGGTGACGATGCCCACCGTGAGCGCGCCCACCTCGCGGGAGATGCGCGCGACGACCGGAGCCGCGCCAGTGCCGGTGCCACCGCCGGCCCCGGCGGTGATGAACACCATGTCGGAGCCCTTGAGCAGGCTCTTCAGCTCGTCGTAGTCCTCCATCGCGGCGGCGCGCCCGAGGTCGGGATTCGATCCCGAGCCGAGCCCGCGCGTGATGTCGCTGCCGATGTGCAGCCGGTTGTTGGCCGCGGACTGCTCCAGCGACTGCGTGTCCGTGTTGACCGCGAGGAACTCGACGCCCTCGACCTCGGCCTCGATCATGCGGTTCACGGCGTTCACGCCGGCACCGCCGACGCCGACGACGCGCAGCACCGGCTCGGTCACCTTCGTGCCCGACGGCATGGCGTACGGCGAGCGCTCGGGCTCGGGATCGTGGCGAACCGGCGCCGGGGGCGGGCTGGAGCCCTTGTCGAGGATGTTCTCCGGGATGTCCGACGAGAAGACGGAGCGCAGGCGCTCCTCGGGCGAGGGCACGCCGTCGTAGCGACTCCAACCGCGCTCGCGGGGCGACTCCTCCTCGCGCCGGCGCGCGCGCTCCTCGGCGCGGCGGGCGGCCTCGGTGGCGCGCTGCTCGAACGAGCGGTCGCCGTCGTGGTGCTCTTCCTGCGCTTGGGGCTCGGGCACCTGGCGCGTGGCCTGCGGCGCCGGGCCGTCCTCGGGCAGGGGGCGCCCGGTGCGCGGCTGGCGCGGCGCCTGGGACTCCTCGGGAGGCTGCTCGCGCGGCGCCTCAGGCGGCGCGTCGTCCTCCGTCTTGCGGAAGAGCTGGGCCAGGGGCCCCTCGCGCATGCTCGCCCTCTTACCGCTTGCCATTCGCCAGGACCTCCTCAGCCAATTGCCGGTAGGCGTACGCCGCCTTGCCGTCGGGGTCGTACTTGAGCACGGACATTCCCTTCACGGGAGCCTCGGCGAAGCGCACGGTCTTGTTGATGCGCGAGGCGAACACGCGGTCTCCGAAGTTCTCCTCGAGGATCTCGATCGCCTCCTTCGCATGCACGGTGCGATTGTCCACCAGCGTCGGCAGGATGCCCTCTATCTCGATTTCCGGGTTGAGCTCTTCTCGAACCATGGACAGCGTGTTCTGGAGCTGAATCAGCCCACGCATCGAGAGATATTCGCACTGGACGGGGACGATCACCTTCTGGGAGGCCGTCAGGGCGTTGATCGTGAGCAGTCCGAGGCTCGGCGGAGTGTCGATGAACATGTAGTCGTAGTCGTCGAGAATCGGGGTCAGCGCCTTCTTCAGCGCCCGCTCGCGCCCGATCATCGTGGACATCGCGATCTCGGCTCCGGCCAGGTCGATCGAGGCGCAGGCCACGTCGACCTCGCGCTTGCGGATCACCTCGCGGATCGAGACCTGGTGCACCAGCACGTCGTACATCGAGACCTCGAGCGTGTCGGGGTCGATGCCCTGGCTCATGGTGAGGTTGCCCTGGGGATCGAGATCGATGCAGAGCACGCGGTGGTCTCGCTCGGCGAATGCCGCGGCGAGGTTGAGCGTCGTGGTCGTCTTGGCGACGCCGCCCTTCTGGTTGGTGAACGCTATGACCTTGGCCGTGGGCGTCACGCGTGCCTCCGAGGTAGTCCCATTACGAGAGGCGTATTCGCACGCGGAGAGGTGAATCCTTCCGACGGAGGCGCTATGGGGCGCCGGTAGCCCAGAGCGCGTCGTCGGCCCAGGGGCCTGTGATGACCGTGTCGGGGTCGTGCCCGGCCGCGTCGGCCCGGCGCGACGCCAGCAGCTGCAGGCGGGCCGTGAGCGGAATCTGCGCCATCAGCTCGTCGGCCGGCTGGGGCTCGTCGAGCTCGAGGACGGCCAGGCCGGCGGCGCGCCCGGCCTCGGCCAGCTGGGCGAGGAAGCCGTCGGGGTCGCGGCCGAGGACGATCAGCGCATCGCGGTGGTCGAGCGGCACCGCGTTGCCGTGGAGCAGGTACTCGGCGTCGAAGCCCTCGGCGGGCAGGCGCGCGGCCTCGCGCAGCTTCAGCGCGCCCTCGCGGGCCGTGACCGCGCCGGGTCCGAGCCCCGCGAGCACGGTCAGGCGGGGCGGCTCTGGGAACTCGTCGGGCGCCGCGAGCGCGGCGTCGGTCGCATCGGCCGCGGCCGCGACCGCCTCCGGGCCCAGCCCCTCGGCCCCCAGCTCGCCCGCGATCAGCGCCAGCACGGCCAGCGCGGACGTGTAGCTGCGGGTGTAGGTCTCGGAGCGCTCCGGCGCGCCGGTCTCGATCGCCTCGGGCCAGCCGACGCCGGCACCGGTGAGCGTGACCGTCGTCGCGCCGAGGTCGAGGGCGCGCTGCCGCGCGGCCCGGGCGTACGCGGTCTGGCCGGTGTGCGAGAGCACGATCACGCCGTCGCCGGCCCGCAGCGGGGCGCGCGTGGCGAACTCGATCGAGGTGGAGAAGCGCGCGTCGATGCCGGCGCGGTCGAGCATCGCCGCGCCCAGCTCCGCCGCGTGCCAGCTCGTGCCGGTGCCCACCAGCCACACCCGCTCACCCGCGGCCAGCCGCTTCACGGCGGGCGGGAGGTCGAGCGAGGCGAGGCGGCGGAGCTCGGCCGGCTGGGCGCGGATCGCGGTTTCGAGCTCGGTCAACGGGGTCACGCTAGCGTCAGCGGGATGCCGGCGCTTCTGGACAGGCGGCTCGTGGTCGTGACGGGCAAGGGCGGGGTCGGCAAGACCACCGTCGCTGCCGCCCTCGGGCTGCTCGCGGCGCGGCGCGGCAAGCGCGCCGTGGTGTGCGAGGTGGCCCAGCAGGAGCGGCTCGCCGGGCTGTTCGGGGCCCGCGACGTGGGACACAGCGAGCTGGAGCTGGCCCCAGGGCTGTTCTCGGTGTCGGTGCAGCCCGAGCGCGCCATGCACGAGTGGCTGCGCCACCAGCTCAAGTCCGGCGCGCTCGCCGGCCTGCTCGGGCACAGCCGCCTGTTCGGCTACCTCACGGCCGCGGCGCCGGGCGTGACCGAGCTCGTGACGATGGGCAAGGTCTGGGACCTCGCCCAGACCAAGCGCCGCACCGGCGGCTCGTCGTTCGACACGGTGATCATGGACGCGCCGGCCACCGGCCACGGCCTCGCGCTGCTGCGAGCGCCGCGCACCTACGCCAACATCGCGCGCGTGGGGCCGATCGCCCGCCAAGCGTCCTCCATCGACGCCTTCCTGCGCGACTCGTCGACCACCGGCGTGGTGGCCGTCGCGCTGCCCGAGGAGATGCCAGTGAACGAGACGATCGACCTCGAGGCGCGGCTGGACGAGCAGCTCGGCATGGAGATCGACCAGGTCGTGGCCAACGCCGTGCTGCCGCAGCGCCTGAGCGCGGACGAGGCGCGCCGCCTGGGCGGCCTCGACGGGCGCGGCTCGAACCCGGTCCAGGCCGCCGTGGCCGCAGCGCTCGCCGAGCACGCGCGTGCCGGCGGCCAGCAGGAGCAGCTCGAGCGGCTCCGCGCGGAGGTGCGAGCGCCGATCGCGACCCTCCCGTACCTGTTCGAGCCCGAGCCGCGGCGGCGCGAGCTGGAGCTGCTCTCGGACCTGCTCGAGGAGACGCTGTGATCGAAGACTGGCTCGAGCGCAAGCAGGTGTGCATCTGCGCCGGCTCGGGGGGCGTGGGCAAGACGACTGCGTCCGCTGCGATCGCGCTCGGCATGGCCGCGCGCGGCAAGAAGGTGGCGGTGCTGACGATCGACCCCGCGCGGCGGCTGGCGAACGCGCTCGGGCTGCCCGAGCTGGGCAACGAGGAACACCGCGTGGAGGCTCCCGTGGACGGCGAGCTGTGGGCGATGATGCTCGACGCCAAGCGCACCTTCGACGAGCTGATCGACTGGCACGCGCCCGACGAGCGCACTCGCGACGCGGTGCTGTCCAACCGCATCTACCAGGAGCTGTCGAACGCGGTGGCGGGCTCGCAGGAGTACATGGCGATGGAGAAGCTGTACGAGCTGAGCATGGAAGGCCGCTACGACCTGCTCGTGCTCGACACGCCCCCGACCCGCAACGCGCTCGACTTCCTCGACGCCCCGCGGCGGCTCTCGGAGTTCATCGACTCGCGCTCGCTGCAGCTGCTGATGACTCCCGGCCGACTGGGGTTGAAGGTGTTCGGGCGGGGCACGAGCGTCGCGTTCTCGGTGATGAAGCGCGCCACCGGCATCGACCTGCTGCAGGACCTGGCCGAGTTCTTCCGCTCGTTCGGCGACATGACGGACGGCTTCCGCGAGCGCGCCGGGCGGGTCAACGAGCTGCTCGGCCAGCGCACCACGGCGTTCGTGCTGGTCACCTCGCCGCGGCGTGAGGCGATCGAGGAGGGCATCTATTTCCACCGGCGGCTGAAGGACTCCGGCCTCCCCTTCGCGGGCGTGATCGCCAACCGCGTGCAGCCGGGCGGCCCCCGGGCCAGGCGAGGCGAGCTGGTGGACGTGCTCGGCGAGAGCCTCGCAGGGTCGGTGTACGAGAGCTACGAGGAGGCGCGGCGGCTGGCGGCGCGCGACCAGGCCAACCTCGCCCTGCTGCGACGCCGGCTGGGGCGCACGCCCCTGATCGAGGTGCCGCACCTACAGGACGACGTGCACGACCTGGAGGGGCTGGGGCGGATGGACGAGTACCTGTTCGGCTAGACGGGCGCCGAGTAGTCCTCGGGATCCTCAAAGCCCCAGTCGGCCGACTGGGTCACGCCCTCGAGCTCCGGCTGTACCGCGACGGCCTCCATCTCGGCGGTGTCCTGCTCCCGCTCGGGCTCGGGCTCGGGCTCCGGCGGCGGCGGAGGTGGCGCGGGCGGTGCCGCCACCGGCTCCTGCACCCTCAGGTCGCGCGCCTGGATCTCTACGAACGGCTCGGCCTTCGTCTCCAGCAAGATGTCGTCGGCCACGCCCTTGAGGTCGCTGTCGAGGTACTCGCAGAGCACGTCGCGCAGCAGCGCGCGCAGGTGCCCCTCGACCTCGGCCACCAGGTCCGCCGGCGCGTCGCCGTCCGGCCACGTGCGCGGCCCGCCGCCCATCACGAAGCGCTCCAGCGCGATCGCCGCCTCCACGCGGCGCTGCACCAGCCGGCGCCGTCCCTCCTCGGCGCACAGGGCCGCGACCCTCAGCGCCAGGCTGGCCTCGCCGGCGTCGCTGGTCGCGTCGAGCAGCGCCCGCAGGCCGAGCAGGTAGTCCGACAGGGCGTCGGCGACGGACCCGCGCTCGCAGCCCATCTCGAAGCGCGCCCACGCCCAAGCCACGTGCTGCGGGGGCTCTGCCCGCGAAATCGCCCCGAAGAACTCGCGCAGGCCGCCCTCGTCGCCGGCCGGCAGCGACCAGTCGCCCGCCGGTGCGCCCGCTCCGCCACCGAACGGCAGCGGCTGCCACGGCCCTTCGTCGGTGCGCCGCCAGCCGGGCGCCCCGAGGCTGACCCGCCCGGGCGCCCACAGCCGCAGGGTGCTGACCAGGCCGGTGAAGCGCTCCTCGGCCTCGGTCGCGGAGATGCCGTCGTCGGCCGTCACGTCACGCTCGAGCACGCACAGCACGGCCGGCTCGCCGTCGCCGTTCTCGGGCCAGACGGCCTCCGCCGGCGCGTCCGCACGCTCGCCGCGCACCAGCGCGAGGCCGTGCCCCAAATCGATCCGATCCGCCTCGATCGCCACCCCGCGCAGGGGCGCCACGACCCGCGCCGCCTGGGCGTCGCGGTAGAGCGTGGACTCCACCTCGCGGTAGACGCGCTCGAAGCGCTCCTCGGGGAAGCCGAAGCTGGTCGCGTCCTCGTAGAGCCGCTCGAGCATCGCGCGCAGCGCGGGTTCGGCCTGCTCGCCGCTGATCGTCGTGGCGGCGCCGTTGGCCCGCAGCCACAGCGCGGCGCCGCTACCCAGCTCGGCCGCGGCGACCGTGCGGGTGTCCAGCTCGCGCAGGCGCGGCCAGCGCTCGGCGAGGAACGCCTCGGTGCGGGGCTTGTAGCGATACAGGGCCGGACCCCGGCGCCCCGCCTGGTCGATCACGTCGAACTCGACCTCGGCTCCGGCGCGCAGGTCCTCGGTCAGCAGCGCCGCGGCTTCGAGCGCGAAATCCCGCAGCGCGCCATACAGGGCACGATTGCGCATAGGCGCGGATTCGCCTCTCCTGTACACCTTCCTGCCGGTGCGTCCGCTCTCGCCACGTGGTACAGGTGGGTACCAACGCCTGATGCACGCCGCCTACGACCACTGTCGCCGCGTCCACCGTCGCCACGATCCGACGTACTACTGGGCCACGCGGCGGCTGCCCCACGACGTGCGGCTCGCGGTCCACGCCCTCTATGCGTTCGTGCGCCAGGCCGACGAGATCGTCGACGGTCCGGGCCGCGCCGCCGACCCCGCGCTGCGGCGAGCCGAGCTGGATCGCTACGAGCAGCACCTGCACGACACACTGGCCGGCGCGCCCTCGCGCGACCCGGCGATCATCGCGCTCGTCGACGCCGGCCGCCGCCACGAGCTGCCGCTCGAACGGCTCGACTCCTACTTCGACTCGATGCGCATCGACTGCGCCCCGGTGCGGATGTCCTCGTGGGAGGAGCTCGAGAGCTACATGCAGGGCAGCGCCGGCGCGGTCGGCCGCATCCTGGCGGTGCTCCTGGGCGCCCCCGCCGACCGCCACGACTCCTTCGCCAGCCTCGCGCTCGCCTTCCAGCTGACCAACTTCATCCGCGACGTCCGCGAGGACTGGGAGCTCGATCGGGTCTACCTCCCCGGCGTCTCGGCGGAGCAGATCGCGCGGCGCCAGCCGACCGAGGGCTTCCGGCAGCTGCTCGGCGTGGAGGTGGAGCGAGCGCGGGACCTGTTCCGCGAGGGCGCGGCGGCGGGCGACGTGGTCGCCCCGCGTGTGCGGCGCGGCATGAGCATGGCCCGCAGCGTCTACCTGGGCGTGCTCGACCGCACGGAGCGACTCGACTTCGACGTGCTGCGGCGCCGGGCCAGCCTGCGTCCTTGGGAGCTGGCCGGCGCGGTGGCCCAAGGGCTGCGAGCGAGCGCGTGACGCGCCGGGCCACTCTGCGCGGGGAGCAGCGCAGCCCGCTGACCGACACCACCGCGGACGTGCTGGTGTGCGGGGCCAGCTTCGCCGGGCTGGCCGTGGCGCGCGAGCTGGCCGGGAGCGGCGCCGACGTCCTTCTCGTCGACCGCTACGAGATCGGCGAGCGTGCCACCTCCGCCTGCGCGGCGCCGCTGCCGTGGCTAGAGGCGATGGGAGTGGCCGGCGCAGTGCGCCAGGAGCTCCCTTGCATGGGCTTCCACACGCCCCACGGGTCGGTGCGCTACCGGCTGCCTTGGAGCTGGGCCGCGTTCGACTACACCGAGTTGTGCCGGCTGCTGTTCGACCAGTGCGACGCGCGCTTCGAGATCGCCAAGGTCTCCGGGCGACGCGGGGACCTGGTGGTGACCGACCGCGGCGAGCTGAGCGCGCCGCTGGTGGTGGACGCGCTGGGGTGGCGGCGCGTGCTCGCGAGCCTAGGCAATCAGCCTCCGGACGCGCCGCTGTCGCGCGGCCTGGAGGTGCACCCCCACGGCGGCGGCGCCGATCTGGACGTGTGGATCGAACGCTCGCTGGTGCGGCACGGCTACGGCTGGAGCGTGCCGGCCGGGGGCGAGCAGCGCGTGGGCGTGGGGTCGTACGAGCCGCGCGACCACGTGCGCGAGCCGACGGTGGACCTGGCCCGCCGGCTGGACCGCGAGGCGGTCCGCTACCAGGGCAACTGGTTTCCCCACCGGTTGCGCCCGGCCGCCGAGGAGGGCGTGTTCTTCGTCGGCGACTCGGCCGGCCACTGCTTCCCGCTCTCGGGCGAGGGCATCCGCACGGCCTTCTACTTCGGGATCGCCTGCGGGCGCGAGCTGCGCGGCGTGCTCGACGGCCGACGCTCGCGCGCGGACGCGCTGCGGCGCTACGCGGCCTTCAGCGGCTCACACGCGCGCGCCTACGGGCTGGCGCTGCGGCTGCAGTGGCTGATCCCGCGGGTGCCGCCCCGGCTGTTGATGCTCGGGCTGCGCGCGTTCGGCCGCGGACGATGGGTCGAGCGTGCCTTCGGCTGGTATCTCGACCAGGCGTCGCCGAGCTACGCGGCGGCGCCGACGGGACCGGCTGTCGCGGCTTCGGCGGGCACGCAGTCGCGCACGCCCAGCCATTCGCTGCCGTAGCGGCGCATGTCGTCGATCAGCGGCACGAGCGCCTCGCCCTTGGTCGTCAGCGAGTACTCCACCCGCGGCGGAACCTCGGGGTACGTGTGGCGCTCGACGATGCCCTGCTCCTCGAGGCCGCGCAGCCGCAGCGAGAGGGTGCGGGGGCTGATGCCGGCGAGCGAGCGCTCGAGCTGGCAGAAGCGGCTACGGCCCTCGGCGAGATCGCGGATGACGAGGATCGTCCACTTGCCACAGATGATGTCCGCCGTTGCGCATACCGGGCATGTGGGATCGGACATGCGACCGATGTTATCGCAAGACTTCAGAAACTGAAGCGAGCGTCCGGGGGCCGCGCCCCCGGACTCCGCTGTCGAGATCGGCGCTATCCGCCCAGGTTGCCCAGCAGGCCGCCGCCGCTCCCTCCGCTTCCAGCTGCCGCCGCCTGCACGCGGCCCTCGCTCGGCTGCACGAGCACCCAGCCCTGGCCGCTGAACGCCATCTGCACCGACTCGCCCGAGCCGCGCCCGATGAAGTTCTTCAGCTTGATGTCGGTCTTGATGCTGGTCTGCACGCTCGACGCCCAGGTGATCGCCGCCTGCGGATCCGCGAATGTGGCCGCGTCGGCGGTGTTCAGCAGCACGGGCGGCCCATCGGAGACGATCGCCACCCACCCGGAGCCCTGAAGCGCCGTGTTGAAGAGGCCGCCGCCGAGCATGCCGCTGACGCCCTCGACCCGCTTGATGTCCCAGTCGATGCCGGCGTCGAACGCCAGCAGGTTCGCGCCGTTCACCGTGATGGCGTCGTTCTCCAGGAACAGCAGGTGGATGTCCTGCGCGGTGTCGGCCAGGAAGACCTCGCCGGTGCCGGACATCTTCATCAAGGTCGTGCCCTCGCCGGACACGGCCTTCTTCAGCATGCGACTCATGCCGCCGGACCCGGCGTGCTCGAAGGCGACCTCGCCCTGGTAGGCGACCATCGAGCCGGCCTTCGCCTGTATGGATATCTGGTTGAGGCTGACCTTCAGCAGCTTCGAGTTCTGCAGGGCGAAGGGCTGTTCGGACTTCGTCTCCTGAAACTCGCCAAGGGTGCTCTGCAATGCGACTCCTTCGTCATGGTCATAGAGAACGCGCCCAACCATCCGTGGAATCGGCGCACCCGTCAAGGGCTATCTGTCCAAGGGACCGTACGCCCCGCTACGCTCAGCGGCCTTGTACCGCCGCGCCCTCCTGACCGTGCTCGCTGTGCTGGCGTCGACGGGAGTGGCCCAGGCGGCCGACCCGATCATGCCGCTGTCCGACGTGCGCGCCGGGATGCTCTGCACCGGCCTGTCGGTGGTCCGCGGCACCGAGATCGCCTCGTTCAACGTCGAGGTACTGGACGTGATCGCCGACGATCCGGCGGCGGGCGGGGCCAGGCTGCTCGTGCGCGTCTCCGGCCCGGCCGTGGACGCGACCGGCGTGGGACCAGGCTTCTCGGGCTCGCCGATCATCTGCAACGGACGCAACGCCGGAGCGATCTCGGAGGCCATCGGCGAGTACGGCAACAAGGTGGTCCTGGCCACGCCGATCGAGGCGATCCTGGGGGCGCGACCACGCGCCGCGAGCACGGCTCGTCGGGCCCCGCACCTGCTGCGCGCCGCCCGCTCGCTGGTCGGTCCGCTCACCGTGTCGGGACTCTCGCCGCGCACGCGCCGCCTGCTGACTCGCGCCGCCGCGCGGGTCGACCGCACGGTGCTCGCGGCCCCGCCCGGTCCGCTCGGCGGCTACCCGGCCCAAGACCTGGTCCCGGGCGCCGCGGTCGCGGCGTCGCTGTCCACCGGCGACGTCGCCCTCGGCGCGGTCGGCACCGTCGCCTACCGCGACGGCGACCAGGTCTTCGCGTTCGGCCATGCTCTCGACGGCCTCGGGCGACGCGCCCTGTTCCTCCAGGACGCCTACGTGTTCGGGGTGATCGGCAACCCGCTCGGCGTGCCCGACCTGGGCGCCATCAGCTACAAGCTCACCTCGTCCGGCGGCCACCCGCTCGGCGTCGTGTCCAACGACACGTTCTCGGCGATCGCCGGGACGCTCGGCGCCGGCCCGCCGTCGATCCCGCTGCGCGTGACCGCGCGCCTGCGCGGCACCGCCCGGCGGGTGACGCTCGAGTCGCGCCTCGCCGATGAGCGCTCCCTCGACCTCGGCGCGGGCATCTCCCTGATCGCCCCGCTGGCCGCCTCGACAGCGATCGACCGGCTGCTCAACTCGCTCGAGCCGGCACGGCTGACCGTGTGCACGCGTTTCCGCGTGCGCGAGCTGCGCAAGCCGATCGGCTTCTGCAACCCCTACTTCGACAGCTTCGAGGCGTTCGGCCACGTGGCCGAGGCCTCGGCGCTCGTCGACGAGTTCGACCTGGCTGCGCTGCACATCCGCGGCGCCGCGGTCACGATCGCCGCCGACCGCGGTTTCGGCGACCAGGTCCTGGTTGGCGCGCGGGCGCCCACTCGCGTTCGAGCCGGCTCGACGGTGGAGGTGCGGATCGCACTGCGCCGGCGCGGTGGCGGGAACCGCTCGGTCACCGCGCGCGTGCCGATCCCCGCAGGGCTGCGGCCCGGCGTGCGCACCCTGGTGCTGGAGGGCAACGGGTTCCCGGAGGACGAGGACGATCTGCTGATCGAGTTCGAGGAGGAGATCAGCGCGAGGACCACGTCACGAGCGGTCGCGGCGGAGCCGCGGTCCGCCGCGCAGCTGGCCCGCGCGGTGGCGGCCCTGCGCCGTCCGCTCGGCATCACCGCGGGCTTCCGCAAGCGCGAACCGCGCGTGGTGGTGCGCTCCGACGACGTTCGCTACGACGGTCGCGTGCGGGTCAAGCTGCGGGTCGTCCAGTCGCCCCGCTGACAGCGGCGTCCTCCTCGCGGAAGACGGACTCCACGGACGTGTGGCGCTGGCCGTCGGAGCTGACCAGCAGCTTGAAGTCGTGCGGATGGGTCGAGGCCTTGAGCGCGTCGTCCATGGCCACCCGGCCGGCCTGGACGTGCGCGAGCAGCGCCTGGTCGAAGGTCTGCATGCCGTAGTACGCGCCCTCGCCGATCACCTCGTGCAGCCGCCCCGTCTCCTCCGGGTTGACGATCATGTCCCGGACGCGCCCGGTCATGCGCAGGATCTCGCAGCTGGCGATGCGGCCCTGGCGGTCGGCGGTCGGCACGAGCCGCTGCGACACCACCGCCTTCAGGGTGCCGGCCAGCATGGCACGCGCTTGGCGCTGCTCGGCCTGCGGGAAGAAGTCGATGATGCGGTTGACGGACTCGGCCGCGTCGACGGTGTGGATGGTCGAGAGGACGAGGTGGCCGGTCTCCGCCGCGGACAGCGCGGTCCGTACCGTCTCCTCGTCTCGCATCTCGCCGACGAGGATCACGTCTGGGTCCTGGCGCAGCACGCGGCGCAGCGCGCGGGCGAACGAGGTGGTGTCCTCGCCGACCTCGCGCTGGTTGATGATCGAGAGCTTGTCGCGGTGCAGGAACTCCACCGGGTCCTCGATCGTGACGATGTGCTTTGCGTGCCCGGAGTTGATGTGGTCGATCATCGCCGCGAGCGTCGTGGACTTACCCGAGCCGGTGGTCCCGGTCAGCAGGATCAGCCCGCGCTCCTCCTCCGCGATGTCGGGGATCACCGACGGGAGCAGCAGCTCCTCGGCGCTCTTGATCTGAAAGGGGATCGCGCGGCACACGAGCGAGACCGAGCCGCGCTGCACGAAGGCGTTGACGCGGAAGCGGGCGAGCCCGGGGATCGAGTAGGAGAAGTCGACCTCCCGCTCGGCCCGAAAGGACTCGAGCTTGGTCTCGTCGGTGAGCATGTGGAAGAGCGTCTGCTCTGTGTCGGTGGGACGCAGGGCATCGGTATCCGGGATCGGCATCAGCTTGCCGTGGCGGCGGATGACAGGGCGCGAGGGCACCTTGAGATGGAGGTCGGAGCCGTCCACCTCGATGACCTTCATCAGGGCGGCGTCGATGTCGAACATGCAGTCCGCATCGGCACGGTTACTACATCGCTGAAGCCTTCAGCCCGGATTTGGACCTGCGAACGGCGCTAGAGCCTAAAACGGCTAGGCGACGTCGCGCAGCTTCTGCGCTTCGGCCAGCGACTGCAGCTTCTTCAGCGACTGGTTCTCGATCTGGCGGATGCGCTCGCGCGTGACGTTGAACGTGCGGCCCACCTCGTCGAGCGTGCGGGGGTGCTCGCCCCCGAGGCCGTAGCGCAGCTCGAGCACTCGCCGCTCCCGGTAGGAGAGGTTCTCGAGCGCCTCGCGCAGCGCCTCCTTGGTGAGGATCTCCGCGGCCCGCTCGTAGGGCGACTCGGCCCGCTCGTCGGCGATGAACTGGCCGAACTCCGACTCCTCCTCGTCGCCGACCGGCTTCTCGAGCGACACCGGCGCCTGGGCCGAGCGCTTGATCGACTCGACCTCCTCCGGGTCGATGCCCGTGTGCTCGGCGATCTCCTCCGGCGTCGGCTCGCGGCCGAGCTCCGTGACCAGCTTGCGCTCGGCGCGGCCGATCTTGTTGAGCTTCTCGACGACGTGCACCGGGATGCGGATCGTGCGCGCCTTGTCGGCGAGCGCGCGGGCGATCGCCTGGCGGATCCACCAGGTGGCGTAGGTCGAGAACTTGAAGCCCTTGCGGTAGTCGAACTTCTCGGCGGCGCGGACCAGGCCGAGCGTGCCCTCCTGGATCAGGTCGAGGAAGGGCAGCCCCTGGTTGCGGTAGTTCTTCGCGATCGAGACGACCAGCCGCAGGTTGGACTCGACCATCTTCTGCTTCGCGTCGAGGTCGCCGCGCTCGATGCGCTTGGCGAGGTCGACCTCCTCCTGCGCGGTGAGCAGCCTGACCTTGCCGATGTCCTTCAGGAACAGCTGAAGGGAGTCGGTGGTCATGTCCGGCTTGAGGTCGATCGAAGCCTTCTTGCGGCGGCTGCGGCGGTCCACCGCGCGCTCGACCTGAGGCTCGCTGGCGGTGGGATCGTCCTCGACGAGCTCGATCTCGCTCTTCTCGAGGTAGCCGTGCAGCTCCTCGACATCGCCCTCGTCGAGCTCGACCTCGGCGAGTGCGGTCGCCACCTCGGCGAAGGTCAATACACCGGTCTGGCGTCCCTTGGCGACAAGCAGCCTGACCTCTTCAAGTTCTTGCAGTTCAGCTACAGACATTCCGTTCCTTGGCGTCAAGCATGGCACAGCAGGCCGGCGTTGGCCGAGTAATTCCAACCGCTATCCACCCTAACGCTACAGATAGTGAAGTCAAGCGGTGGAAAGCGGAGTTTTCACCGACTAGCCAGTCAACCAACACACACCTACTCCAACACGCGCGAGGGGATACGCGCCAGATCGAGCACTTCGCCGCTTGTCCCCGTAGCGGGTACGTCACCAAACATCTCGACCGCCTTCTCTGGCGCCTGTACCCGGAGCCCCGGCGACTAGACTTCTTCCTGATGGCGGACGACGAAAGCGTCCTCGGAAACCTGCCCCGCTCGCGACCGGGACGGCGGAGCGACAAACGGCCGGCCGAGCCGCGCGCCGCGTCGAAGGCCCCGCCGCCGCCCGACCCGCCGGCCTCCGATCCGGCCCCGGCGGACCCGATCGGGGGCGCCGTTCGTGCCGCCGCCGGCCTCGCTTTCGCGGGCGCGCGGATCGCACAGGGCATGGCGCGCGAAGTGGCGCGCCGTCTCCCCCGTACGTAGCGGTTACGCAGCGGGAGTATGCTTCCGCGACCCATGCCCGGCGCGAAGGACTCCCCTCGCTGCCTCATCGTCGACGACCACCCGGTCGTCCGGGCGGGCGTCAGAGCCGTGCTGGAGAAGGCATTCGGGGAAACCAGCATCACCGACGCCGCGACCCTCGAAGAGGCCAGCGCGACACTGAACGGCCAGGCGCCGGACGTCGTGATCGTCGATCCGTGGCGGGTCGGCGTGGACGTCGGCGAGGTCGTCGGGAGGCTGCGAGGCGAGCTCAAGGCGCCGATCGTGGTGTTCACCTCCGACGGCGGCGCGCGCCTGCTGAGCGAGGCGCTGAAGGCCGGCGTAAAGGGCTATGTACGCAAGGACTCCCCCTCCGAGGACCTGATCCGGGCGATCGAGGCCGCCCGCGTCGGCGAGTTCTACGTGGACCCCGGCCTGTCCTCGACGATCGTGCTCGACGAGGGCGACCGCACCCTGAGCGCCCGCCAGCGCGAGATCCTGCAGATGCTCGCCGACGGCATGCAGACCGACGCCGTTGCCCAGAAGCTCGGCCTCTCGACCGAGACCGTGCGTACACACACGAAGCGGATCCTGGCGAAGCTCGACGCTTCCACACGTACGCAGGCAGTGGCGATCGGCATCCGGCACGGCCTGATCGAGTGAGTGCAGCCGGGGGCTCCCGCCCCCAGACCCCGTGGCACGCTGGCCGGCCCGCTAGGGCGCTCCCTCAGGACGGTCATTTGCAGCTTTGTCCGGCCTATGGCACGGAAAAGCCTGCAAACGATTCGGTGCGTTGGATGGCATCCGGGGCTCGCGCTCCGGGGTGGAGTGTGGGCCCCCGGGATCACGCATATGGAGAGGATCGGGGCCCACACTCGCCGAAGCAGCCGCCGCGGGCCGCCCTACTTGCCGCTGTTGGCCGGCGGAGAAAGCGACCGCCGGGGCCGGGGCCGGCAGTGCCACGAGCCGGCCAGCGTGCCACGGGGGCCCGGGGGGCGCGAGCCCCCGGCTGCCATCCGCCTTACGGCGACCCGTTGTTCGCCTCTTCGGCCACCTCGGCCGGCGGCTCGCCCAGTGCCACGTTGTCCCCCGCCGCCTTCGCTCTGTACATGGCGCGGTCGGCGCCGTCGATCAGCGTCTCGGCGTCCTCGCCGTGGGCCGGGCACGACACGACCCCGATCGACAGGCCCACCGGCGGGTCGGCCGGGACCGCCACCTCGTCGACCACCGCGGTGGCGAGGCGCTCGGCCAGCTGGATGGCAGCGGCGGGCTCCTGCTCGGGCGCCAGCACGCAGAACTCGTCGCCGCCCAGGCGGGCGGCCACGTCGACGCTGCGGATCGAGCGCCGCAGCCCCATCGCAACCTGCATCAGCAGCCGGTCGCCGGCCTGATGCCCCTGCGAGTCGTTGACTCGCTTGAGCCCATCGATGTCCATCAGCAGCACCGCGAACGGATGCCCGTAGCGCTTCTGGATCTCGAGCATGTGCGACAGCTCCGTCTGGAGGTGGCGCAGGTTCCCCAGCCCGGTCAGCGGGTCGGTGTTCGCCTGCGACTCCAGCTCGCGCGAGCGGGTGCGCACAAGCTCTTCGACCGCCGCCGCCTGGATCGCGCCGGTGGCATCGGCCAGGCGCTCGACGGCGTCGGCGAACTGCTCGGGCTCGCTCTCGCTCAGCTCGTCGCGCAGCGCACGCACGAGCACCGCCTGCAGCGCCGCGATGTCGCGCGCCACGTCGGCCGCGCTCGTCTCGCGCCCGCTGCGCAACCCCGCCAGAGCGGCGGCCCGCTCGGTCTGCTTGTCGGTTAGCTCGTAGGGGTCGCCGTTGCTGCTGGCGACCGTGTTGACGATGTCGCTGATCAGCTCGGGGAGCTCCCGCGCGATCTGGTCGGTCGGGAGATCGCTGATCTCCTCGAGCGAGGCGCGCTCGATCAGCCGGACGAGCCACGCCTTGGCGAGCTCGTCCCGCGAGCGGTCGAGGCGCGCAAGTGGACCCCGTATCGGTGTCATGCCAGCATTACGATCCTACTCCCGGAAACGGCGGAGTAGACCCGCATTCACCAACCGCGCGCCCACTGACAAGATGCCGCCGATGGCGGAGCTGCTTGCGATCGAAGAGGCGCGCCGGCGCGTACTGGACGCGGCGCGCCCCCTGCCGGCCGAGTCGGTGCCGGTTTCCGAGGCGCTCGGGCGGGTGCTGGCCGAGGACGTGGCGAGCTCGATCTCGGTGCCGCCGTTCGACAGCTCGGCGATGGACGGCTACGCGGTGGTCGCTGGACCGGCGGCCGAGCTGGAGCTGGTCGCCGAGGCCCGGGCGGGGCACCCGGCGCAGGTCGCCGTGACACCCGGCACCGCGATCGCCATCTCCACCGGCGCCGCCCTGCCGGAGGGCGCGACGGCCGTCGTGGCGGTCGAGCACACGGAGCGCAGCGGCGACTCGGCCGTGCGCGTGGCCGCCACCGAGCCGGACGCCAACATCCGCCGCGCGGGCGAGGACATCGAGCCGGGCGAGGTCGTGCTGCGCGCCGGGGTCGCGCTCGCGCCGGCCGCCCTGGGCGTGGCCGCCTCGATCGGTCGTACCTCGCTCTCCTGCTCGCGCCGCCCGCGCGTGGCGGTGCTGCTGACCGGCGACGAGCTGACCGAGCCGGGTGAGCCGCTCGCACCGGGCGGCATCTACACCTCCAACGGCTATGCCCTTGTCGGGCTGGTCGAGCGGGCCGGCGCCACCACGGTGGCGCGCGAGCGCGTGAGCGACGACGCCGAGTCCACGCGGGCGGCGATCGGCGACGCGCTCGAGCGAGCGGACGTGGTGGTCGTGTCCGGCGGCGTCTCGGTCGGGCCGCACGACCACGTGAAGGGCGCGCTCCGAGCGCTGGGCGCCGAGGAGGTCTTCTGGGGGGTGAACCTGCGCCCGGGCAAGCCCGTCTGGTTCGGCACGCGCGGCGAGGCCCTGGCCTTCGGCCTGCCGGGCAACCCCGTCTCGGCGATGGTGACCTTCCAGCTGTTCGTCCGGCCCGCGCTGGCCGCCCTTCAGGGCGCCGACCCCGCCGTGATTCGCACGACGGCGCTGCTGGACGAGCCGGTTGCCCGCCACCCGCATCGCGAGCAGGCGGTACGCGTGCGGCTGAGGGCCACCGAGAACGGCTGGCGCGCCGTGCCGACCAGGGGAGCGCAGGGCTCGCACGTGCTCACCTCGATGCTGGGCGCGGACGCGCTGGCGATGGTCATGCCCGGCCAGGGCGAGGCGCCCGCCGGCGAACGCGTGGAGGTGGAGCTGCTGTGAGGGAGCGGGACCCGCGCCGCGTAGTCGCGCGCAGGCGCCGTGCGCGTGCCCGCGTAACCCTGGTACGCCAGCCACGGTCCGAGTACGCCCCGGACGGGAGCATCGGCTCGAAGCAGGTGGCGGAGGTGACGCTGCCGCGCGAGGAGCTCGACCGGGTCTGGTCGCCGGAATCCCTGGAGCGCTTCGCGCGCACGTACTGGCGCTTCCTCTCGCGGGTCTCGCTGCGGCTGCTGCGGGTGCTCTACACCGACAGCAGCCGCGAGGTGGTGCTGGTCACCCGCCCGTTCGTGCTGCTGCGCTTCAAGGCGCCGGAGTACCAGCTCGAGCCGGACGGCGGCACGGTCACGTGGCCGATCGACCGCGGCCTGCTGGTGGCTCCGAACGGGCGCGGGCGCGGCTACCTGCGGCTGGGCGTGCGGCGCCTACCGGCGGAGGACACCGCTACCGAGGCCACGGCGGTCGTGACGTCCGAGGTCGTGAACTTCTACGCCGTGATCGCCGGCTGGGGCTGGTTCGCCCGCGTGGGGCGGTTCCTCTACAACCAGACGCAGCTGCGGATCCACGTGATCGTGACCAACGCCTTCCTGCGCTCGCTGGCGAACCTGGAGCTGGAGCCGTCCCGGGTGGGGGCGCTCAGCCGAGGCGCTCGCCCACGATCTCCCGCAGCTTCGCCCGGTCGTGGCGAGCGGTGATCGTGCGCACGGTGCCCGAGCGGGCGCGCATCGAGATCGACTCGGTTGTGGCCCCCTGCGCGCCGTGGTAGTGGACGCCGTCGAGCATCTCGCCGTCCGTGACGCCGGTGGCGGCGAAGAAGACGTCCTCGCCTGACACGAGCCGGTCGCGGTCGAGCACCTCGTCCAGGTCGTAGCCGGCCTCCAGAGCCGCGTTGCGCTCCTCGTCGGAGCGCGGCCACAGCCGGCCGAGGATCTGGCCGCCGGTGCACTTGATGGCGGCTGCGGCGAGCACGCCCTCGGGGGTGCCGCCGATCCCGTACAGCAGGTCGACCGGCGAGCCCTCGGTGACGGCGGCCAGCGCCGCCGAGACGTCCCCGTGCGGGATCAGCCTGATGCGGGCGCCGACGTCGCGGATCTCCTTCATCGCGTCCTCGTGGCGCGGGCGGTCGAGCATGATCACCACGAGGTCGCCCACCGCAACGCCCTTCTCCTTGGCCATCAGCGGGAGCGTCTCCGCGAGCGGTCGGTCCAGGTCGAGCAGGTGGGCCAGGTCGCGCGACGTGGCCATCTTCAGCATGTAGACGCACGGCCCGGGGTCGAACATCGTGCCGCGCGAGGAGAGGGCGATCGTGGCGATGGCGTTGGGCAGGCCCTTGGCGCACAGCTCGGTGCCCTCGAGCGGGTCGACCGCGATGTCCACCTGCGGCTGCGAGCCGTCGCCGATCTGCTCCCCGTTGTAGAGCATCGGGGCCTCGTCCTTCTCCCCCTCCCCGATCACGACGACGCCGTCCATCGAGACCGTGTCGAGCAGGATGCGCATCGCGTCGACCGCCGCCCCGTCGGCGCCCTCCTTGTCGCCGCGCCCGATCCAACGCGCGCAGGCCAGCGCCGCGTACTCGGTCGTCCGCACCAGCTCCATGGCGAGGTTGCGGTCGGGGCTTGCGTCGGAGGCGGCCGGCACTCAGATGACCCCGGGCGGCTTGCGGGCGTCGCCGTAGACGGACTGGCGCAGGTAGCCCGCGACGAGCATCCCGGCGGAGGCGATCAGGCCCACGAAGTAGCCGATGCCCAGGCCGATGTCGACGCTGTCGCCGGGCCGCCCGAGGATGATCCCGTTGCAGAGGATCAGCACGAACGCGGTGATCCCAACGATCATCGTCACCTCGCCCGGCTTCCAGGTGAGCTTGTGCCCGCGGGCGATGATCCAGGACAGGATGAACGGCGCGGTGGCGGCCAGCACCAGCAGGATGTCGAGCGTGCTGAACACGCCCCAGGCGCTGATGCCGTCCCCGCCGGTCGCGTCGCCGAGCCGCGAGTTGGGGTTTTCGTCGCTGGTCGTGAACCAGGGCAGCCAGAGCGAGATGAACAGAACCGCCCCGGCAGCCATGCCGAGGTACTCGCCTGGGGACAGACGCGAGACGTCGAGGTAGCCGCCCCCCTCAGCGCGCGAGGCCTCCATCCGCCGCAACGGTACAGGCCTCGGTAGCCTGCGCACAACCCAGACCCGAAGGGAGCAGCACGTGGCCGTTACCAAGATCATCGAGGTGGTTGGCAGCTCACCGGAGAGCTCCGACGGTGCGGTGAAGGCCGCGCTCGAGGATGCTCGGCAATCGCTGCGCAACATCAAGGCCGTTGACGTGGTGTCGACGGGTCTGCGCGGGGAGAACCTCGACGAGTGGCGCGCGCTGGTGCGCATCTCGTTCCTCGTCGAGCGGGTCAGCGAGTAGCTCTAGCCGTCACCCGAGCGGCACGCCGCGGCCGGGCACCGGCGAGGTCTGCATGATCGACGAGGTGGTCTGTCCGTAGACCGCGAACTGGTCGATCACCTCCTCGAGGTGCTCCACGTCGCGCACGTACGCCTTCATGAAGTAGCAGTCCTCGCCGGTGATGCGGTGGCACTCGACCACCTCGGGCGTGCGCCGCGCCAGCTCGGCGACCTTGTGCAGCTCGCGCGGGGCGGGCCGGATGCGGATCACCACACCAAGCGTGAAGCCGACGGCGCGCGGGTCGATGTCGGCCCGATAGCCGGTGATCACGCCGTCCGCCTCCAGACGGGCTAGTCGCTCCGCGACTGCCGGCGAGGACAGGCCGACGCGCCGGCCCAGCTCGGCGAACGAGAGTCGGGCGTCCTGCTGCAGCTCAGCAAGCAGGCGCAGATTGGCGTCGTCTAGGCCGTTTTCCCTTCGATTCGAAGGCATGCAACGCAGGATAGCTTCGAGTCGGCATGGAGACCACCCCAATGGCCGGCGAAGCTATAGCCATGAGCGAGCGAGTCCCTCCGCACGCCTACTTCCTCGTCAGCGCCGTGTTCCACTACCTCGGCCCGGCGTTCGCCGTGCTGCTGTTCGTGCGCGTCGACGTGCTGGGCGTGGCCTGGCTGAGGATCGCGGCCGCGGCCCTGGTGTTCGCGCTCTGGCGCCGGCCGTGGCGGACGCTCGCGCGCATCGATCGCTCCGGCCGCCGCCTGCTGGTCTGGTGGGGAGCGGTGCTCGCGCTGATGAACTGCAGCTTCTACCTCGCCATCGACCGTCTGCCGCTCGCGACCGTCGCGGCGATCGAGTTCCTCCCGGTGGTGGCGCTGGCGGCGCTCGGGGCGCGCACCCCGCGCAACCTCGCCGCACTCGTGCTGGCAGTGCCGGGCGTGTACCTGCTCACCGGCGTGCAGCTCGAGGGCCAGGCGCTCGGCGTGGCGCTGGCGTTCGCCAACGCGGGCCTGTTCGCGCTCTACATCGTGCTGGCTCACCGAGTGGCCCGGCTCGACGCGCTCAGCGGCATCGACGGCCTGGCGGCCTCGATGCTGATCGCGCTGGTGTTCGTCACGCCGATGGCCGGCTGGGCGGCCGTGCCGGCGCTGACCGACCCGCTGGCACTGCTCGCGGGAGTTGGCGTGGGCATCTCGTCGTCGGTGATCCCCTACATCAGCGACCAGCTCGCGATGCGGCGCCTGGCGCGCGCGACGTACGCGCTGATGGTCTCCTTGCTGCCCGCCACGGCGACGGTGATCGGCGTGATCGTGCTGGCCCAGATCCCGTCGTGGAACGAGGCGCTCGGGGTGGCGCTGGTGATCGCCGGCGTGGCCGTGCACCGCGAGCGCGAGGAGCCAGCGCCGCCGATAGGCTCCGGCCCGCCATGCAGCTCGACGGAATCGGAGCACTTGTCGCCGGCGGGGCCTCCGGCCTCGGCGAAGCCACCGCGCGCGAGCTTGCCGCGCGTGGAGCGAGAGTCACCCTCGCCGACCTGAACGAGGAGCGCGGGACCGCTCTGGCGGAGGAGCTGGGCGGCGCCTTCGTGGCCGCCGACGTGACCGAGGAGGCCCAGGTGCAGGCCGCCGTCGAGGCCGCGGACGGGCTGCGGCTGGCGGTGTCGTGCGCCGGCATCGGCTGGGCCGAGCGCACCGTCGGCAAGGAGGGCGCGGCCTCGCTGAAGCCCTTCGAGACGGTGATCCGGGTGAACCTGATCGGCACCTACAACGTGCTGCGACTCAGCGCCGCCGCGATCGCCGCCGGCGAGCCCGATGCAGAGGGCGAGCGCGGCGCGGTCGTGATGACGGCCTCGGTGGCCGCGTTCGACGGCCAGATCGGGCAGACGGCCTATTCGGCCTCCAAGGGAGGCGTCGTCGGGCTGACGCTGCCGGCGGCGCGCGACCTGGCCCGTCGTGGCATCCGGGTCTGCACGATCGCCCCGGGGCTGTTCGACACGCCCCTGCTGGCCGGGCTCCCGGAGGAGGCGCGCCAGGCGCTGGGGGCCCAGATCCCGTTCCCGCCGCGCCTCGGACGCCCCGAGGAGTACGCAGCGCTGGCCTGTCACATCGCCGAGAACACGATGCTCAACGGCGAGGTGATCAGGCTGGACGGCGCGATCAGGATGGCGCCGAAGTAGGTCGCTCCACGCGTACCCGCACGTCCGGCGAGCGGGCGCGCAGGTGCCCCACCAGCTCGTCCACGGCGGCGTCGAGCGCCTCCGGAGCGAGCGGCGGCAGCCGGTCGAACACGAAGAAGGCGCGCTCGGTGGCCTCGGTCAGCCGCGTGCGCTCGCCCTGGCGCCAGTTCCAGCGCCGGCACGTCACGCCGAGGTCGTCGCGCCAGACGACCTCGCCGTCGTCGGCCCGCACCAGGCGCAGGTCGCCGCGCAGCTCGTCGAGATCCTCCCCGCCGACGGGGATCACGTGGGACAGGCTGACCGCGTTGTAGGTGTCCACGAGCGCGTTGATGCGGGGCAACCCCTCGCCCTTCAGCACCCGCGCCAGCAGGGCCTCCGCCGAGGACGGGTAGCGGCTCGGCTTGGCCCCGAACTGCGAGAAGGCGGCGCGCCACGCAGCGATGCGCGGGTCGTCGGCGGCGCGCTCGAGGCCCAGCTCGCGGGCCGCCAGCTCGGCGCGCTCCAGCACCCTCTCCGAGGCCGCGTCGCTCGCGCCGTTGCGGACGCCGTCGGCGATCACCACCGCGGCCTCGTAGGCCGGCCAGGCCGCCCGGACCTCCGGGGAAACGTGTACGGCGACGTTCATGGATGAGTAGCCTTTCGGATTCCCTCGGTTTCCGTCCCCCAGCGCCAGGAGCCTGATCTCGAATGCCTGAAGCAGTGATCGTCGACGCCGTCCGCACCCCGATCGGCCGTGCCTTCAAGGGATCGCTCGCCCAGCTGCGCCCGGACGAGATGGGCGCCTTCGTGGTCGACGCCCTGCTGGAGCGCAACGCCGAGGTGGATCCCGGCCTGATCGAGGACGTCTACTGCGGCGTCGGGCTGCCCCAAGGCCTCCAGGGCTTCAACCTCGGCCGCATCATCTCGCTGCTGTCGGAGCGGCTGCCGATGGGTGCCAACGGCGCGACCGTGTCGCGCTACTGCGCGTCGAGCCTCGAGACGATCCGCCAGGCGTCGAACGCCGTCGTCGCCGGGCAGGGCGACGCCTACATCGCGGCCGGCGTGGAGTGGGTCTCGCGCTACAACGAGGCGGTCGAGGGCGCCCGCCCGCAGGACCAGAACGAGAACCTCCAGGGCCGCAACGGACAGCCGGACGCCTACATCTCGATGGGGATGACGGCGGAGAACGTGGCGGACCGCTACGAGGTCAGCAGGGCCGACATGGACAAGTACGCCCAGCGCTCCCAGGAGCTGGCGGTGGAGTCGCAGGAGAACGGCTACTTCGACCGCGAGATCGTGCCGGTCACGCTGCCCGACGGCACCGTGATCGCCAAGGACGACGGCCCGCGGGCCAGCTCGACGCTGGAGAAGCTCTCCCAGCTCGACCCCGCGTTCCGCGAGGGCGGCAAGGTCACTGCGGGCAACTCGTGCCCGCTCAACGACGGCGCGGCCGCCGTGCTCGTGATGTCCGCCGACAAGGCCGCCGAGCTGGGGCTCAAGCCGCGCGCCCGCGTGATCACGTCCGCCACGGCCGCGATCGAGCCCGAGTACATGGGCGTGGCGCCGATCGGCGCAATCCAGAAGGTCCTGGACCGGGCCGGCATGAAGATCGACGACGTGGACACCGTCGAGCTGAACGAGGCGTTCGCGGCCCAGGTGATCCCGATCATGGCCGAGTGCGAGATTCCGCTCGAGAAAATGAACCCCCATGGCGGGGCGATCGCCCTCGGGCACCCCTTCGGCATGACGGGCGCGCGCATCATGACGACGCTCCTGAACGGCCTGGAGACCGACGACAAGTCGATCGGCCTCGAGACCATGTGCGTGGCCGGCGGGCAGGGCCAGGCCATGCTGGTCGAGCGGCTCAACTAGGGCGGGCCGCGAACTCCCCGATCACCTCGGCCAGCCGCTCCGGCTGGTCCTCCGGCGAGAACGTACGGGCCCCCTCGATCGGCGCCGAGCGCGCCCCCGGAATCACCCGCGCCAGCCGCTCGCCGTGCGCGGGCGGGAAGAAGCGGTCCTTCTGAGACCACGCGATCAGCGCGGGCCGGTCCCATGCGGCCAGCTTGGCCGCCGCGTCGAGCGTGTACGCCGGGTCGAGGCCTCCGAGCAGCTTGCGCACGTCGCGACGAATCGGGCCGCGGGTGAGCACCGGCAGCACGTAGGAGTCCTCCGCCTCGCGGTCGATTGGCCCGTTGGTGAGCCAGCCGTAGGCGATCGGTAGCCGGCGCAACGCCGGCAAGCGCAGCGCGCCGAACGCCAGCGGGATCGCGCCCGGGATGCGCGCCGGCGCCAGCACGATGCGGAAGAAGCGCGGCGGGAAGTTGTCGAACGCGTCGCACGAGGTCAGCGCCAGCGCACCGATCCGCTCCGGCCGCGTGACCGCCAGGATCTGGGACAGGCCGCCGCCGGTGTCGTTGCCCACCAGCGTCACGTCGCTCAGCCGGAGCTCCTCCAGCGAATCCGCGATCAGGTCCACCAGGGCCGGCGGTCGCAGGTCGGCGTCCTTGGCCATCGGCTCGAGGTGCGAGCCGAGCGGCAGGTCGAGCGTCACGCGCGTGTAGCCCTGCAGGCGCGGCACGACCTTGCGCCACAGGTTGGCGTTCACGAGCGCGCCGTGCACGAACACGATCGGCGGTCCCTCGCCGGTCACGTGGGCGCGGACGCGGCGCCCACCGCCGAGCTGCAGCGTCCGCGCCGGCCCGAGGTCGGGGGAGCGCCAGTCGGCCGCGCCCATCAGGGCACCAGCACGATCTTGCCCAGCTTCCCCCCGGCCTTGAAGCGCTCGTAGGCCTGCTCGGCGTCGTCGAGCGGGAAGCTGGCGGCGATCGGCACCGTCAGGCGGCCCGCCTCGAACAGCGGCAACACCTCCTTCTCCATGAGCCGCGCGGCGATCGCCTTCTCCTCGAGTGGCCGGGCGCGCAGCGTGGAGCCGTGGATGCGGGCGCGCTTACCCATCAAGGCCACCAGGTTGATCTCGGTCACCGGGCCCGTCCCGCCCACGCCGATGATGCAGATGCGCCCACCGGTCGCGAGCGCCTTCAGGTTGTCCGCCAGGTTCGAGGCGCCGACCAGCTCGAGCACGACGTCGAACGGCCCGTGCTCGGCGAACCCCTCTGGCGCGATCACGCGTGCGCCCAGCTCCTCGACCTGACCGCGGAGCTCCTCGTTGCGCACGGTGGCGGTCACGCGCGCGCCGGCCGCGCGCCCGAGTTGCACGGCGGCCGTACCCACCCCCCCGGCGGCGCCATGCACGAGCAGATGCTCCCCCGGGCGCAGCCCCGCCTGGGTGAAGACCGCGTCGTGGGCAGTGGTGAAGACCTCGGGGACCCCGCCGGCGGCGGCCCAGTCGAGCTCGGCGGGCACGGGCATCGCGGCGCGCTCGTGGACGGTGGCCAGCTCGGCCTGCCCACCACCGCCGACGACCGCCATCACGCGGTCGCCGAGCTGGAAGCGCCCGGCGCCGGGGCCGAGCCCTGTGACCTCCCCGGCCAGCTCGAGCCCGGGGATGTCGGCCGGCGAGCCCGGCGGGGCCGGGTAGGCGCCGCGCAGCTGGAGCATGTCGGCGCCGTTTAGGCCGGCGGCTCGCACAGCCACCAGCAGCTCTCCGTGCCCGGGCTCGGGGTCCGGCCGCTCCTCCACCGCAAGCTGCTCGTCCTGGATCGTCACGGCCCGCACGGGCGGGAATCTACCCAGTGCGGAACGTGCGCTTTCCCTCCGCTCGTGGTACTAGGTTGTCTTGGCCGCGATGAAGGCACTCTCCGCCATCTCGCCCGGGTCGCGCCCTCCGCTGTGGCGGGAGGCCCGCTTCGGCCTAGAGGCCGCTGCCCTCCTGCGCGATCCGATCCTGCGCGGCGAGGGGCTCTGCGACGGTCGCGGGCGACCGGTGCTGCTCGTGCCTGGGTTCCTGGCCGGTGACACCTCGCTGGCGCCGATGGCCGACTGGCTCCGCCGCGCCGGCTTTCGCGCCGCCAAGGCGGGGATGCGCGCCAACGTCGCCTGTTCGGGCGCGGCGCACGACCGGCTCGAGCAACGGCTGGAGCGCGTCGTCGCGGAGCAGGGCCAGCGGGCGGTGGTGATCGGGCAGAGCCGCGGCGGCAGCATGGCCAAGGTGCTCGCCGCCCGTCGACCCGACCTGGTCTGCGGGCTGGTCACGCTCGGCTCCCCGCACGTGGATCCGCTCGCGGTGCATCCGCTTGTCCGGCTACAGGTGGAGACGGTCGGCCGGCTCGGGTCGCTCGGCGCGCCCGGGCTGTTCAAGCGTTCGTGCCTGGTGGGCGACTGCTGCGCATCCTTCTGGGAGACGCTCGCGGGACCGCTGCCCACCGGGGTCGGCTTCGTAGCCGTGTACTCGCGTAGCGACGGCGTGGTCGACTGGCACGCCTGCCTGGACCCGTGCGCGGACGAGCACGTCGAGATCCGCGCCTCCCACTGCGGCATGGCCGTCAGCCCCGCGGCGTGGCGCGCCGTGGCCGGGGCGCTCGATCGCTTCGGCCGGGCTGAAGCGCCGCGACGGCCGGCAAAACGGCAGCGAGTGCGCAACCTCAGGCGAGTGGCCTAGCGCGAAAGCGGCGCGCTGTGGCGCGCCACCCAGACCGCATGTATATGTGGTGACGTGCCTCAGAGCGCGGTTCTGACTCAGTCGGCGCTCCGGGGTTGCGTGAGCGTTTCGACCAACCTTGACTCCCTCGCGTACGAATGGGAGGAGCTTGCCGAGCGGATCGACGGCTCTCCTTTCCTGCGTCCGGGGTGGATCCTTGCCTGGCTGCGCGCCTTCGGCACGGGCAGGCCCGAGGCGATCACCGTCCGCCGGGACGACGAGCTCGTCGCGATCCTGCCGATGCAGCGCAAGCGCGGCCGGCTGTACTCCGTCGCGAACTGGCACTCCCCCGTGTTCGGGCCGCTCGCGGCCGACGAGGAGGCTCGCGACATGCTGCTCGACGCCCTCTTCGACAGCGGCCGCCCGAGCGTCGACCTGTCCCTGCTCGACTGCGACGCCGAGCTGCTCGCCCCGATCGGCCGCGCCGCGCGCGAGTCGGGCCGGCGCGTGGTGGAGCGGGCGATCGCGGCCTGTCCGGTCGTGGACATCAGCGGCGAGTTCGAGGACTACGAGCGCGCCCTGTCGCGCAACCGCCGGCGCAGCCTGCGCCGGGGCCTGCGACAGCTGGAGGCACACGGGACCGTCTCGTTCGACGTCCACGAGAGCTTCGAGGGTGTCGAGCACGCGCTGGAGGAGATGTTCCAGGTTGAGGCCTCGGGCTGGAAGGGCAAGCGCGGCACAGCGATCGCCTCCCGAGCCGAGACGACCGACTTCTACACCGATGTGGCGCGCTGGGCGGCGGACCGCGGCTGGCTGCGGATCGCCACGCTGCGGCTCGACGGGCGCGCGATCGCCTGCGACTACTCGCTGGAGTTCGACGGGGTGTGGTACTCGCTCAAGAGCGGCTACGACGAGGCCTACCGCGCGGCGGGCCCCGGCGCGCTCTTGCTGCGCGAGCAGCTGCGGCACTGCTTCGCCGAGCGGGTTTCGTGCCTCGAGCTGCTCGGCCAGGAGGACTCCTTCAAGCTCAGCTGGACCGACCGGGCGTGCGAGCGCACGCGCATACAGGCCTTCGACAACAGCCCGATCGGGCTCGCGCACTGGTCGCGCGCGTCTGGTCGCGAGTGCCTGCGGCCCGCCATTCAGTGGCTCCGCCAGCGCTTCCGCGACGAGGTCGCCAGGGGCCACCACATGATCGCGTCCGCCGTAGCGACCTGGGACAAGCTCGGCCTCGAGACCGTGGGCATCGCCGCCTAGGCGGGCTCGAGCACGTACATCCGCAGGTAGGAGCGCGCGGCCTCGCTGCGGCGCAGGCGCAGGCGGCCCGCCGTGCGCGCGAGCCTGAAGCGGCCGGTGGCCAGCAGCCGGCCGTGCTCGGTCGGGTTGAGGTAGATCAGCCGCACCGTGCGCGGGTTGCGGTCGACGGAGGCGATCAGCCTGGCGATCACCTCGTCGAAGGTCGCCCCGCGGAACGGGTTGTACATGTAGACCACCGTGACGTCATCGGGGAGCTCATAGTGAAGTGCGTCGGACGTGACCAGCTCGACACGTCCGCAGCGGCGTCCGCGGCGCGCGGACTCGAGGTTGCGCCGCGCGATCGCGTTGAGCTGCTCCGAGATCTCCACGCCGATTACGCGCGCGAAGGGGTAGCGGGCGGCGAGCAGCACGACCCTGCCCTTGCCCGACCCCAGGTCGACGAACACGTCGTCCCGGCCCACCTCGCCCGGCCGCAGCATCCGCCGCAGGTCGAGCCAGCCGGACCCCTCGTAGCCCTCGCGCTCGAACTCGGGCACGTCCACGTCACGCAGCTCGACGATCCCGTCGGTCTCGATCCCGAGCGCCCGCTCGAACACCCGCAGCCCCGCGCGGCGCGCGAGGCTCGCCAGCCGGCGCAGCGTGCTCACTCGGGTGGCTTCGCGCCGCTCGGTAGGCGTTCTGGGAAGCGGGGCAGGCCGTCGTCGGGGACCGGATGCCAGGGCGGGGCGTAGTCGGTGAACTGATGGGCGCTGGGCCTGATCCCGGGATCCTCGTCGAGGGCGCCCATGCGGACCGCCTGTAGCTCGGGGCTGTCGCGATGGGTCGTGTACACGTGGCCGCCGCACTCGCCGCAGAACGACTTCACCCACCCCGCCTCCGGCGGTCGCCAGGAGCTGACGAGCTCCTCGCCGGCGGTGAGCCGGAACGTACCCGGCACCGTCACGGCGGTGACCGAGAACGCGCTGCCCGTGCGCCGCTGGCAGCGCTTGCAGTGGCAATAGACGGCGCCGAGCAGCGGCTCGGATACCTCGAAGCGCACCGCGCCGCAGAGGCAGCCGCCCGTCAGCGGGAGCTCTGGGGTCTCGGACATGGCCGCGAGTGTAGGCCCGTAGCCTTCCGCGTGTGCCCTCGCGCTTCGGCCCTCTGGTGCAGCCCGAGTGGCTGCGCGACCACCTCGGCGAGCCCGGCCTGGCGGTCGTGGACTGCCGCTTCGCGCTCGGCGACCCGGATGCGGGCGAACGCGCGTGGCGGGAGGGACATGTCCCCGGCGCAGCGCACCTCGATCTCGACCGCGACCTGTCCGACCCGCCCGGGGCCGGCGGGAGGCACCCGCTCCCCGCGATCGGGCGCTTCGAGGCCGCCGCCCGGCGGGCCGGCATCGGCACCGACGTGCGAGTGGTGGCCTACGACGAGGCCGGAGAGGGCGGGGCCGCGCGACTCTGGTGGCTGCTGCGCCACTTCGGCCACGAAGACGTCGCGGTCCTGGACGGCGGCCTGCGGACCTGGCGCCTGCGCGGCTGGGCGATCCACGAGGGATCCGAGCAGCGGCCGGCCGGCGACTTCGCCGCGCGCGCCGGCGCCGGCGACACGACCGGGCCGGAGGAGATCGAGCGCGGCGGGCTGCGGCTGCTCGACGCCCGTGCCCCGGAGCGGTTCCGCGGCGAGACCGAGCCGATCGACCCGGTGGCCGGCCACATCCCCGGTGCGCACAACCTGCCGTCGACGACCGTGGCACCGGAGGGACGCTTCCTCGACCCCGCCAGCCTGCGCGAGCAGCTCGGCGAGCAGCCGTTCGTGGCCTACTGCGGCTCCGGCGTGACCGCCTGCACTCTGCTGGTGGCCGCCGAGCTGGCGGGCGTCGAGGCGCGCCTCTACCCGGGCTCTTGGAGCGAGTGGTCGGCGGGCGGCCGGCCTGTCGCGACCGACCCGGGGTAGTCCTCGGCGCGCCAGCACGTGCTGCTGTGCGGCTCCAGCCGCAACAGCGGCCCTGGCGGGCGGTCCCGGCGGTACTGCGGATATTTCTCTGTCAGGGCGTCCAGGGCGGGACCGAGGGGCAGGACCGACACGGCGCCGCGCAGCTCCACCCAGGCCAGGCGCGACCAGTCGTCGTCGTAGCGGTCCACGAGCAGCGCGGCCTCGGGCCGGCGCCGCAGCCGACGCACCCGCGCCGGCTCGCCGGGGCGCTTGGGCTTGTTGTCGATGGCGATCCAGACCGCCCCCTCCCAGAGCGCGAACGTCACCGGCAGCACGCGCGGCAGGTCCTCCTCGTCGAGTAGGGCGAGGCGCGCGACGCGAGCGCCCTCCAGCATGCCGCGGGCCCACTCGGGGAGCTGCTCTAACGTCACGGGCCGACTCTAGAGAGGAACCGCCTTGGAAATCGCCATCGGACTCCCGACGATCATCCCCGGCGCCACCGGCACGCAGGTCGTGGACTGGGCCAGGCGTGCCGACGCGGCCGGGTTCAGCAGCCTCGCCACGATCGACCGGCTCGTGTACGGGAACTACGAGCCGCTGACGGCGCTGGCGGCGGCGGCTGCCGTGACGGAGCGCGCCCGCCTGATGACGGCCATCGCGTTGCTGCCGTGGCGGGCCAACGCCGCGCTGGTGGCCAAGCAGGCCGCCACGGTGCACGCCCTCTCCGACGGACGCATGGTGCTCGGCGCCGCCGTGGGCGCCCGGCCCGACGACTACGAGGCCAGCGGCGTCGCGCTCGCGCAGCGGGGGCGGCGCATGGACGAGATGCTGGCCGAGATCAAGCGCCTCTGGGCGGGCGAACAGGTCGGATTCGCGGGCGGTGTCGGGCCCGACGTCTCGGCCGACCCGCCGGAGCTGATCATCGGCGGCTACGTGGATGCGGCCTTCCGGCGCGCGTCCGAGTACGGCGACGGTTGGATCATGGGCGGCGGACCGCCCGAGGGGTTCTCACCCGCGCGCGACAAGCTCGAGGCCGCCTTCCGGGACGCGGGTCGCGACGACAAGCCACGGGCGATGGCGCTCGCCTACTTCTCCCTCGACTCCGACCCGGAGGCAGAGGCGCGCCGCTCGCTCGGCGACTACTACGCGTTCCTCGGCGAGTACGCCGACATGATCGTGGCAAGCGTGGCCAAGAGCGAGGGCGAGGTCCGCGAGCGCGTGCGCGTGTTCGAGGAGCAGGGCTGCGACGAGCTGATCCTGTTCCCGTCGTCCGCGGACCCGGGACAGGTCGAGAAGCTGGCTACGGCTGTGATGTAGCCGTTTCCGTCCACTGCGCGCGCCACGATGCGACCGCATGCCTTCGGCAAAGGTCGTCATCGGCGGTGCCGCGGCCACCACGGCCGTCGGTATCCGCGTGGCGCGCTCGCTCTACTCGCGCTGGCGCCTGCTGCCGGAGGCCGACCGGCGCCGCATCGAGCCGCTCGCCGAGGACCTGAAGGGGCAGGCGTTCGCCGTGCGCGGAGCGCCCGACCGCGACCAGGCAGAGGCCAATCTGCTCGTCGCGAACGAGACCTTCGCGGCGGCGCTGGTCGAGACCGCGGAGGCCGACCCGGAGGTCGGTCAGGACGAGGTCCACGAGCTGCGCGAGGACCTGCGCCGAGAGCTGGAACGGCTCGCAAATGCCGACATTAAGGCTTGGCGAAGCCGGCGCGAGCCGGCACCCCCACCCGGGTAGCATTGCGAGCTTCCTCAGGGAAGCTCCGCCCTTGAACAGTCCAGACTCCGCCCAGCCTCCGGGGCCGTCGTCACGCCCCGCTGCCGCGACCCTCGAGTTCCGTGAGGCGACTAAGCGGTACCCGGGCCAGACCGACCCGGCCGTCGACTCGCTCTCGCTGGAGGTCCCCTCCGGCGAGATCTGCGTGCTGGTCGGGCCGTCCGGCTGCGGCAAGACGACGGCCATGCGGATGGTCAACCGCATGATCGACATAACGTCGGGCGACATCCTGCTCGACGGCAGCAGCGTGCGCGAACGCCGGCCGGCCGAGCTGCGCCGCGACATCGGGTACGCGATCCAGCAGATCGGGCTGTTCCCGCACCTGAGCGTGAGCGACAACATCGCCACCGTCCCGCGCCTGCTGGGGTGGCCCAAGGACCGGATCCGGGCGCGCGTGGACGAGCTGCTCGAGCTGGTCAGCCTCGACCCGCACGAGACGCGCGATCGCTTCCCGGCCCAGCTCTCGGGCGGGCAGCGCCAGCGTGTCGGGGTCGCCCGGGCGCTGGCGGTGGACCCGCCGCTGATGCTGATGGACGAGCCGTTCGGCGCCATCGACCCGATCAACCGGGAGCGGCTCCAGAACGAGTTCCTGCGCCTGCAGCGCGAGATCCGCAAGACGATCGTGTTCGTGACCCACGACATCGACGAGGCGATCAAGATGGGCGACCGCATCGCGATCATGCAGCGCGGCGGCAAGCTGGCCCAGTACGCCGCCCCTGCGGAGCTGCTGATGTACCCGGCGAACAGCTTCGTGGAGGACTTCGTGGGGGCCGACCGGGCGCTCAAGCGGCTGTCGCTGCAGCGCGTGCGCGACGTGGACCTGTGGAAGGCGCCGCTGGTGCGCGTGGGCGAGCCGGTGGCGGAGGCGCGCGCCAAGGCCGCCGACAGCGAGGTGCCCTATCCGCTGCTGGTGGACGACCAGGGGCGCCCGCTCGGCTGGCTCTCGGAGCGTGGCCTCGTCGGCGAGCGCGTGCAGCCCGAGCTGAGCTCGAAGGCCGAGACGGTGGTCGACCTGGACGACATCCTGCGCGACGCGCTCTCGGATCTGCTGGCCGAGGAGGCCCAGTACGGGCCGGTTGTCAACGAGCGCGGCGAGGTCTGCGGCGTGCTCTCGATCGAGCTGCTGGCGCACGCCCTGAAGACCCCGCCCGAAGAGGTTCCCTCCGGAGCTGACGCCGCCGCATGATCCTCGAGCTGGCCCAGGTCCAGATCCGCGACCGCACGGACACGTGCGAGGCCAACAACGGCTTCTGCCCCGACTGGATCGCGGACAACTTCGACCGCTACGTGGATCCCTTCTTCCAGCACGTCTTCCTCACGGTCGTGGCGGTGGCGATCGGCTTCAGCATCTCGTTCACGCTCGCCCTGATCGCCTACCGGCGGCGCTGGCTGATCAACCCGGTCACGCAGGTCACCGGGATCCTCTACACCGTCCCCAGCATCGCGGCCTTCTTCCTGCTGCTGCCCGTCACCGGGCGCGGCAACGACACGGCGCTGGTCGCGCTGGTCGCATACGTGCTGCTGATCATCTTCCGCAACGTCCTCGCGGGCCTGGACAACGTGCCCGACGAGACCAAGGACGCAGGGCGCGGGATGGGCCTCACGGACCGTCAGCTGCTCTGGCGCGTGGAGGTGCCGCTGGCGCTGCCGGAGATCATGGCCGGGCTGCGGATCGCGGTCACCACCACGGTCGGGCTCGCGACGCTGGCGTTCTTCGCCGGCGCGGGCGGCCTGGGTGAGCAGATCTTCGCCGACATCACCTTCAAGTCGAACGTGGTCGTGGCTGGCGGGCTGGCGGTGCTGCTCGCTGCCGTGCTCGACGGCCTGATCCTCTTGGTCCAGCGCGCGATCACGCCCTGGACGCGGGCGGTGGCGGCTCGATGAGCACGACCTACGCCTTCCTCGGCCAGTTCGGCGACGCGGTCGAGTTCATCTTCAACGAGCACGAGTCGCCCGCGGGCGGTGCCCAGGTCGGCGGCCTGGCGGAGACCTGGGAGCTGATGCGCGAGCACCTATGGCTCTCGATCGTCTCGATGGCGATCGCCTGCGCGATCTCGATTCCGCTCGGGCTGTGGCTCGGGCACATCGGCAAGGGCGGCTTCCTGGCCATCAACGCGTCCAACGTCGGCCGCGCGGTGCCGAGCCTTGCGCTGATCGCGTTCTTCGTCGCCTACATCGGGGTGGGGTTCACGAACCTGACGCTGGCGCTGGTGCTGCTGGCGATCCCGCCGATCCTGACCAACGCCTATACGGCCGTCCGCCAGGTGGATCGCGACACGGTCGACGCCGCCCGCGGGATGGGCATGACCGGCCTCCAGATCGTGCGGCGCGTGGAGCTGCCGCTCGCGCTGCCGCTGATCTTCGGGGGCATCCGCATCTCGGCCGTCAACGTGGTGGCCACCGCGACGATCGCCCCGCTTGCGGGCGTGATCACGCTTGGCGACCCGATCATCAACGTCAACACCTACGGCGACGAGGGGAGGCTCGCCGCGGCGCTCGTCGTGGCGCTCCTGGCAGTCGTAACGGAGGTCACGCTCGGCGCGGTGCAGCGCGCCGTAACCCCACGTGGCCTGAAGCTGACCACCGCCGGCACCCGCCGGCTGGCATTCCCGATCACTAGGAGGGAAGCGACCCGATGAGGAAATCACGCTGGCTCGCACTGCTGATGCTGCTGCTCGTCTCGCTCGTGCTGGGCGCGTGCGGTAGTGACGACGACGACTCCGGAGGCGACGACAGCGCGTCGACCGCCGAGGAGGCGCCCGCGGCGGGTATCCAGAAGAACCCCGACAACTCGTCGACCACGATCACGGTCGGCTCGAAGAACTTCACCGAGCAGAAGCTGCTGGGTGAGATCTACGCGCAGGCGCTCGCGGCCGCCGGCTACACGGTCGAGAAGCAACTCAACCTGGGCGACGAGCAGACCGCGTTCAAGGCAATCGAGACGGGCGAGATCACCGCCTATCCCGAGTACACGGGCACGGCGCTGCTGTCGCTGTTCGGCGTCAAGGCCGACAAGCTGCCGACCGATCCGCAGCAGGCGTTCGAGGACGCCAAAGCCGGCTACGCCGAGAAGGGCATGACCGCCTACGGCCCGACGCCTTACACGAACTCGAACGAGGTGGCCGTGACGCAGGAGACGGCCGACAAGTACAGCCTCGAGAAGATCTCCGACCTGTCCGAGGTGGCCGACCAGCTGACCCTGTACGGCACCCCCGAGTGCCGCCAGCGGCTCGACTGCCTGCTCGGGCTGCAGGAGGTCTACGGGCTCAAGTTCAAGAAGTTCGTGCCCGTGGCGATCGACCTGCGCCACGAGGTGCTGAGCAAGGGCCAGGCCGACGTGTCGATCGTGTTCACGACCGACCCGCAGATCGCACGCGAGAAGTTCGTGCTGCTCGAGGACGACAAGCAGATGTTCCCGCCCTACAACACGACGTTCGTCGTACGCGACGACGTGGTGGAGAAGGCCGGCGCGGACCTCGAGACGGTCGTTGGCCAGGTGGACGAGGGCCTGACCGACGAGGTGATGCAGGAGCTGAACGCCCGCGTCGACCTCGACAAGAAGACGCCGGAGGCGGTGGCCGGCGAGTACCTGTCGGAGTCGGGGCTCGTGCAGTAGAGCCTGAGGGAGGTGCGTGCCCCCGCTGCGGCGGGGGCACGCGTACCCTCCGTCCGGTGATCGAGCCGCTGCGCTTCGAGGATGGTGGGCTGCTGGTGCTGGACCAGCGCGCGCTGCCCGGCGAGGAGCGCTGGCTGCGGTGCGAGACCCCGGCCGAGGTGGCCGACTGCATCCGCACGTTGGCGGTGCGCGGCGCCCCCGCGATCGGCATCGCGGCCGCCTACGGCCTGGCGATGGCCGGAGAAGACCGCGCCGCCGCGGCCGAGCTGCTGCGCTCCACGCGGCCGACCGCGGTGGATCTGGCGTGGGCCCTCGGCGAGGTGCTCGACGCGCCGGACCCGCTGGCGCGCGCCCGTGAGCTGCACGGCGCGCGGGATGCCGCCGACCGGCGGCTCGCCGAGCTCGGGGCCGAGCGGTTCGCCGCCGGCGACCGCGCGCTGACCCACTGCAACGCCGGCGCGCTGGCCACCGCCGGCTACGGGACGGCCGGCGGCGTGCTGCGCGCGGCCTGGGAGCGCGGCCGGCTCGAGCAGGTGTGGGTGGACGAGACGCGACCCCTGCTCCAGGGGGCGCGCCTGACCACCTACGAGCTGGGGCGGGCCGGCATCCCGTTCCGGCTGATCGCCGACTCCAGCGCCGGCACCCTGATGGCACGCGGCATGGTCGACCGGATCGTCGTCGGCGCGGACCGCATCGCCGCCAACGGCGACGTGGCCAACAAGGTCGGCACCTATCCGCTCGCGGTGCTGGCCGCCCGGCACGAGATCCCCTTCTACGTCGCGGCGCCGCTGTCCACCGTCGACCCGCTCACGGCGACCGGCGAGGACATCCCGATCGAGGAGCGCGACGCCGCCGAGATCGCCGACGGAGTGCCGGCGCTGAACTTCGCGTTCGACGTCACGCCCGCCACGCTGGTCACCGCGATCTTCACCGAGGCCGGCGTGCTCGAGGCGCCCTACGAGGAGGCGATCGCGGCTGTCACCAGCCGCTGACATCCTCGCGGCGGGGCGCGAGATGCTCCGGCGCGGCCTGGTGGAGGGCACCTCGGGCAACGTGAGCGCCCGCCAGGGGGAGCTCGTGCTGATCACGCCGAGCGCCCTGCAGTACACGGACATGACAGAGGAGGACCTGGTGACGCTCGCGTCCGACGGCGAGGTGGTGGCGGGCCACAGGGAGCCCTCGAGCGAGCGGCTCGTGCACCTGGCGGTGTACGCGGCCCGCCCCGACGCCCGTGCGCTGGTGCACACGCACAGCGCCCACGCGACGGCTTGGAGCTTCCTCGGCGAGCCGCTCGGCCAGGTGCTGACCGCGCCGTTCGCGCCGTCGGGGTCGGAGGAGATCGCTAACGCGGCGGTGGCGGCGCTGGGGGACCGCGAGGCCGTGCTGCTCGGAAGCCACGGCGTGCTCGGCGTCGGGGACTCCCCGGAGCAGGCGCTGGCGGTGTGCGCCGGCGTGGAGCGCGAGGCCGAGCAGGCTTGGGGCCTGCTGGCGCCGGTCGCGCGCAGCCGGCGCCCGCTCGTGCTCGGCATCGGCGGCGGCGGCGATGTGGTCGGAGCGCTCGCGACCGCGGAGGCGCTGCGCCTGCGCCACGGCGCCCGGCCCGTGCTCGGCGGCGTGTCCTGGGAGCGGCGGCCGATCGACCCCGAGCCGGGCCCGCGCGCCGCCGCGGAGATCGCCGACGCCCGGGAGCTCGCCCCTGGCGTGCTGCTCGCCGGCCCCGACACGCGCGTCCGCGCGAGTGGCGTGCGCTTCGCCGAGGCGCGCATGGCCGAGCTGCTCGGCGAGGAGACGGTGCTGGTCGACCCCAACCCCGGCGCGGCCGTGCTGGCCGACGGCCTCGAGGCCGCGCTGGCCGAGCTCGGCTGCGACCTCGCCGTGTTCGTGGACGTCGGCGGCGACGTGCTCGCGCACGGCGACGAGCCGGGGCTGGCCAGCCCGCTCTGCGATTCGATCCTGCTCGCCGCCGCGGTGGCGCTGCAGCGACGCGGAGGGCCGCCCGTGCTGGGCGGCGTGTTCGGGCTCGGCTGCGACGGCGAGCTGACGCCCGCGGAGGTGCAGGCCCGCCTCGCCGAGGTCGCTGCCGCCGGCGGGCTCGCCGCGCCGCCGCTCGAGCTCGACGACGCGATCGCCGCGCGCCTGGACGAGGCCGTCGCGGCTGTGCCGACCGAGGCCAGCGCCCAGGCCGTGCGGGCCTACCGCGGCGAGCGGGGTCCGGTCAAGATCCGCGGCGGGCGGCGCACGGTGGAGCTGACCGCCGCGGCGTCGCTCACGACTTTCTTCGACCCGACCGCCGCGATGGCCTCGGCCGCGCGGCTGGCCGCTGCGGTAGCCGACGCCCCCGGCCTGGAGGCGGCGAACGACGCTCTGCATCGCCTCGGCGTGCGCACGGAGCTGGACTACGAGCGTGACCAGACGCACACAAGCGGGAGCCCTCGAACGCCACCCTAGATACATGTTCGAGCGCCTTCCTGACGGAGCTCCGATCCTCATCCGGCCGATCCGCGCGGACGACAAGCGGTTCCTGGAGGACGGGCTGCGGCACCTCTCAGACGAGTCTGTGCACAGGCGCTTCCTCACCCCCAAGCGCAGCTTCAGCCGGGCCGAGCTGCGATACCTCACTGAGGTGGACGGTCGCGATCACGTGGCACTGGTAGCCGAGTACCCCGGCGAACCGGTTCGCCGCTTGATCGCGGTCGGCCGCTTCGTCCGCCTCGCGGACGACCCCGACGCCGCCGAAGCGGCCATCGTCGTTGCCGACGATTGGCAGCGTCGCGGCGTCGGCTCCCTCTTGGCCGAGCGACTGGCAGCGGAAGCGCGCCAGCTCGGGATCCGCCGCTTCACCGCCACGATGGCCAGCGACAACGTGCCGGCCCACAAGCTGATGCGGCGGCTCACCGAGCACCTCGAAGAGCGCCACACCGGTGGCGGCGTTTCCGAGCTGGTGCTCGACCTGGCCGCTTAGACTCGGCCGCGTGGACTACGAGACCCTCCTCTACGAGCAGGACGACCACGTCGTCACGCTCACCTACAACCGTCCCGAGCAGCACAACGCCGTCAGCCGGACGATGAACCGGGAGCTGCACCACGCGTGGCAGCGCTTCCGCGACGACGACGAGGCCTTCGTGCTGGTGATCACCGGCGCGGGCGACACGACGCTTCTGCGCCGGCTGGGACCTCGCGGACGCGGCTGAGCTGAGCGAGCTCGGCGACTACGACGCGTTCCGCGTGGACCTCTACAACTCGCCCGGCGAGTGCGGCTACACCCGCAAGGTCGACATCTTCAAGCCCGTGATCGCCGCGGTGAACGGCTACGCGTTCGCGGCCGGCCTCGAGACCGCGCTGCTGGCCGACATCCGGATCGCCGCCGAGAACGCCGAGTTCGGCGCCCTGGAGCGGCGCTGGAACATCGTCGGCGGCGACGGCATGACCGTGCGCCTGCCGCTGGTGGTGGGCTTCGCAAAGGCGATGGAGCTGATCATCACCGGCCGTTCGATCGACGTCCACGAGGCGCAGCAGATCGGCCTGGTCAACGAGATCGTCCCGCGCGGGCAAGGCGCTCGAGCGGGCCCAGGAGCTGGCCCACGAGATCGCGGCGCTGCCTCAGGGAGCGATCCGCAGCGACAAGGAGAGCGTGCTGCGCGGCGTCGGGCGCACGCTCGAGGAGCGGCTGCGCATCGAGGCGGAGCAGACCCTGTCGATGTTCATGCGCCGCGACTCGCACACGATCGGCGCGGCGGCGTTCAAGGCCGGGAACCTGAAGCCAGACTGGCCTCACCACGGTCTGTGACCGGTCGCCGCGGCGATGACCGCGGCTGTACCACGAGCCGGTAAGCGGTCGCCCTCACCGAGCGCTCGCTCATGAGATGGGCGGTGCTGGCCATCAGGATCCGCATCATCCGCCAGGTCGACTCGCCCGCGTAGTCCACGACCTCCTGCTTGCGCCGCATCCAGCGCGGGTAGCCGCCCTTCACCCAGAGGTAGTAGTTGCGGCGGTCGTTGTGCATCTCGAGGATGTCGAAGCGATGCTTCGCGAGCGCGCTCGTGAAGGCCGGCAGGTAGACCATCCGGAAGGCGCCGGGCCAGACGTACTTGGTCACGAAGCTGGCGATGCCGAAGCGACGGTCCACGGAGGCGAAGTCCAGGTAGACCCGGCCGCCTGGGCGCAGCCAGGCCGTCAGCCGGCGCAGCACCTCGCCGTAGTTGGAGAGGTCCTCGATCGAGCCCATCAGGCTGATCGCGTCGAAGCGCGCGGTGGGCTCGTAGGTGAAGAAGTCCTGGTAGAGCAGCGTGGCGTCGAGCCCCTCCTCATCGAGCTTGCCGCGGGCGAAGTCGAGCTGGTGGCGCGAGAGTGAAATACCGGTGGCGGCGACGCCCCGCTGGGCGCAGTAGCGCACGAACCCACCCCAGCCGCACCCGACGTCGAGCACGGTGTCCCCGGGCTTCAGACCGAGCGACTCGAAGGCGTACTCGAGCTTGCGCTCGGCACCCTCCTCGAGCGAGTCGTCCTCGGAGAGGTAGATCCCAGGCGTGTAGACCTGGTAGGTCTCGTCGACGGCGAACAGCTGCATGTTCTCGCTGTCGTAGTGCTTCGCGATCCACTCGGGGTTGAGGCGCTTGCGATCGAACAGGCGCGGCTGCACAAAGGTCCAGGCCTTGACCAGCAGCTGCCGGTCCGACAGGACCGTGCGCAGGTCCATCGCCGCGAACAGGTCGCCGTCGAAGTCGAGGTCGCCGCGCATGTAGGCCTCGACCAGCTTCAGCTCCTGCAGCGAGCACAGCGCTTCGAAGCCAGCCTGGTTCTCGATGTCTACGCGCAGCTGCGGCTCACCCGGGCCGAACGACTCGACGCGACCACCCGGAAGTCGCACCTCGAACGGGAACGTGGCGGAGGCAAGCCTCCGCGAGACCCGTTCGGGCAGCTCGGTGCCGGGGCGGTCCGCCACTACTCCACCCGGCGCAGTGCCTCCAGGCCCTGCTCGCGATCGCCGAAGCCGTCGAGGCGGGTGAACTTGCCGTCCCGGTACTCGGCCACGTGCACGATCTCCGCCTCGACCGGCACCTGGCTGCCGCGGCCGCGCGCGATCGCCCGCAGGACGATCATCAGGTGGTCGCCCCGCTCATGGAACTCGAGCGGCTCGATCAGCAGCTCCTCCCACTCCTCGTTCGCCTCCTGGTACCAGCGCCGCAGGCCCTCGTGGCCGCGATAGGTCGTGGAGCCGAGGCCGCGACCGAGGAACGGGCGCAGCTCCACGTCCTCGGAGAAGACGCTCACGAAGGCGTTGAGGTCACGAGCCCCCCACGCGTCGTAGGCGGCACGCGCCTTGGCGACCATGGTGGTGGGCTGTGGGCCAGCGTTCTGGAGGTCGGGCGATCTGGCCACTGCCAGCTCCCTGTTCGGGAAGAAAGAGCCTACCGGGGAAGCTAGGAGACGGTCCAGGTTTCCCCTGAGTGCAGCAGGGACTCCAGCTCCGCCGTGCCCACGCCGGCGCGCGCCTCGTCCAGCGAGGCCGACAGCTCGGCGCCGTACACCGGACGGTCGATCGCTCTGAAGATGCCGATCGGCGTCGGCCCGGTCGGGCGAGCGGCCAGGTGGGCCAGCTCGAACGCGAGGCTGGGCTCGCGCCGCTCGGCGTCGTGCACCACGAGGGCGTCCTCGCCCACGTCCGCCACGTCGACGAGCTCGAGGCGGCCACCGTCGCCGCGCGCCACGCCGCGCTCGCCCTCCACCCCGAAGCGGATCGGCTTGCCATGCTCGAGGCGGATCTGGTTGCGCTCGCGCTCGCCCTTGGCGCGCACCGCGTCGAAGGCGCCGTCGTTGAAGACGTTGCAGTTCTGGTAGATCTCGACGAAGGCCGTGCCCTGGTGGGCGGCCGCCGCCCGCAGCGTCTCGGCCACGTGCTTCTTGTCGGTGTCGACGGTGCGCGCCACGAAGCTGGCCTCGGCGCCGAGCGCCAGCGAGACCGGGTTGAACGGGTGGTCCTGGGACCCGAACGGCGTGGACTTGGTGACCTTGCCCTCCTCGCTCGTGGGCGAGTACTGGCCCTTGGTCAGCCCGTAGATCTGGTTGTTGAACAGGAGGATCTTGAGCGGCACGTTGCGGCGCAGCGCGTGGATCAGGTGGTTGCCGCCGATCGAGAGTGAGTCGCCGTCGCCGCTGACCACCCAGACCGACAGGTCCGGCCGCGCCGTGGCCACGCCCGTGGCCAGTGCCGGCGCGCGGCCGTGGATGCCGTGCATCCCGTACGTGTCCATGTAGTAGACGAAGCGCCCGGCACAGCCGATGCCGGTCACGAACACGATCTTCTCCGGCGGGATGCCCAGCTCCGGCATGAACGACTGGACGGAAGCCAGGATCGCGTAGTCCCCGCAGCCGGGGCACCAGCGCGTCTCCTGGTCGGAGGAGAAGTCCGCCTTGCTCAGCGGCTCGGGTGCGCCGCCGTTGTGGCCGTTCTCGCTCACGCGAGCCGCTCCTCGACCTGCTCCATCACGTCGCGCGTGAAGATCGGCAGGCCGTCGACCTTGGTGAAGCTCTCGACGTCGATCAGGAACTCGGCGCGCAGCAGCTTGGAGAGCTGGCCCATGTTCATCTCGGGCACCAGGACGCGCTCGTAGGAGCGCAGCACCTGCTCGATGTTGCCGGGCAGCGGGTTGAGGTGGCGCACGTGCGCGGTGGCGAGCTTCAGGCCCTGCTCGCGACGTAGGCGCCGGGCGGCGCCCTCGATGGCGCCGTAGCTCGAGCCCCAGCCGAGCACCAGCAGCGTGGCTTCGCCGTCCGGGTCGTCCACCTCGAGGTCGGGCACGTCGACGCGCGCGATGCGCTCGGCGCGCAGGCGGGTCATGTAGTCGTGGTTCTCGGGCTGGTAGGAGATGTTGCCGGTCACGTCCTCCTTCTCGAGACCGCCGATGCGATGGCGCAGGCCGGGCGTGCCGGGCACGGCCCAGGGCCTTGCGAGCTTCTCGTCGCGGAGGTATGGCATGAAGCGGTCGCCGTCGTTGGGCGCCGTGGCGAACATCGGGTCGATCTCGGGCAGCGAGTGGACGTCGGGCAGCTTCCACGGCTCCGAGGAGTTGGCCAGGAAGGTGTCGGTCAGCAGGATCACCGGGGTGCGGTGCGTCACGGCGATGCGGGCCGCCTCGATGGCTGAGTGGAAGCAGTCGGAGGGGGTGCTGGCGGCCACCACCGGCAGCGGCGACTCGCCATGGCGCCCGTACAGGGCCATCAGCAGGTCGGCAGCCTCGGTCTTGGTGGGCATGCCGGTGGACGGGCCGGCGCGCTGGATGTCCACCACCAGCAGCGGCAGCTCCATCGCCACGGCCAAGCCGATCGTCTCCGCCTTCAGGTCCATGCCCGGCCCGCTCGTGGCCGTTACCGCGAGCCGACCCGAGAACGCGGCGCCGAGCGCCATGTTGGCGGCGGCGATCTCGTCCTCGGCCTGGATCGTGTGCACACCGAAGCGGCGGTGGCGCGACAGCGCGTGCAGCAGCTCGGATGCAGGGGTGATCGGGTAGGAGGCGAGGAACAGGCCCAGCCCCGACCGGACGCTGGCGGCGATCAGCCCGTAGGCAAGCGCCTGCGTGCCGTTGACGTTGCGGTAGGTGCCCGGGGGTGCGGGGGCGGCCTCGATCTCGTAGTGCACGGCGATCAGCTCGGCCGTCTCGCCGAAGTTGTAGCCGGCCCGGAAGGCGGCCAGGTTCGCGTCGCGCAGCGACGGCTGGTCGCCGAACTTCTTCGCGATCCAGTTGGTCGACGGCTCCGTCGGGCGCCCGTACATCCAGGAGACCAGCCCGAGCGCGAACAGGTTCTTGCAGCGCGCCGCGTCGCGCGGGGTGATGTCCTCGATCCCCTCGGTGGCGCGCACGGTCATCGAGGTCATGGGCACGCGAAACAGCTGGTAGTCGTCGAGCGAGTCGTCCTCGAGCGGGTTCGACTCGTAGCCGGCCTTGCGCAGGTTGTGGTCCGAGAAGCCGTCCTCGTTGACGATCACCGTGCCGCCCTTCTCGACCGCTCCGAGCTGGGTGATCAGCGCCGCGGGGTTCATCGCGACCAGCACGTTGGGGTGGTCGCCGGGCGTGAGGATGTCGCGCGAGGCGAAGTGGATCTGGAACGCCGACACGCCGTGCGGCGTGCCGGCCGGCGCGCGGATCTCGGCGGGGAAGTCCGGCAGCGTCGCCAGGTCGTTCCCGACGACGGCGGTGGCATCGGTGAAGCGACTTCCGGTGAGCTGCATCCCGTCCCCGGAATCCCCTGCAAACCGCACTACTACGCGGTCAAGCTTCTCGAGAGTCTTGTCTTCCATTACTGCGGCGAACCCTCATCGAGTGTACCCGCAGCGGCGGCTCGGTCAGCGCCGCCGGATGGGCGGCGGCGTCCACCGTTCTGTGAGGACGCTGCGACGCGGCTCGTAGATGCGCAGGGCAAGGCGCATGCGACCGCTCGGAGCCGGCAGCCAGTTGGCCGCCTTGGCGCCCGTGGGGCGGCCGTGCTGGACGTAGATCGTGAGCGACCCGTCGCGGCCGCGGCGCAGCCCCTTGGTGCGGTCGCCGATGGCGTAGCGGTCGATCGCGTTGGGCACGAGGTAGCGGTCCTCGCCGTAGACCGTGAGCGACCAGAACGCTCCAGCCGGCGGCAGCTCCCCGCGCGGGAAGCGGATCGCGTAGCGGTGGCGGCCGGTCAGCCGCCGCCCCTTGGCGTCGTCCACGGCCAGCGGGTAGACCGTCTCGGGCCGCGTGTTGGCGCCGAGCGCCGCGGTGGCGATCACGGCCCGGCCGAGGTAGTTGCGGCCGTAGGCGCCCACGTAGGGGCCCGGCAGCACCCAGCCGTTGTTGCGGCGGGCGCCGAAGCGGTTGGCGCGCTGCTCGGCCTTTCTCACGATCCGCTTCGCCGCCCGAACTGCAGCGAGCAAGGCTGGCGCCTGCGGCGTGGCCCCGGCTTCGATACCCGCCTGTGCGAACGCTCGCAGCGCACACGCATCCCGCCGCGGCGGCGGGTCGGTGGCCAGCAGGTCGCCGAGCGCGGCGAAGTAGGCCAGGCCCTGTGGCAGCGTGACGGTCGCAACCGTCGGGAAGGCGCCGAGCACTAGCGGGTTCTGGCGCTGGCCGGCGGTCCACGCATCCAGGGCCGTGATCCGGTAGCCACCCATCAGGGCCGCGACAGCCGGCATGTCGGCGGCGTCCTGAACGAGCGTGCGTCCCAGAGCCCAGACCAGGTTGGTGGGGCTCTGGATGCGCTGGACGCCCGCGGGGAGGCTGCCCTTGAAGCCGGGCGGGACGATCGCGTAGCTGCCGGGGCGCGTACCGGTGGTGCGGCGGCCCACGTACTTGAACGTGTTGGAGTACGCGTCGAGCAACTGGATGACGTAGTAGCGCCCGTGCGTGTCGGGCACGTCGAGCACGCGCGGGCCGCCGGCGAGCTGCAGGCGCCCGACCGTGTAGGTCGTGTCGTGGTTGGGCAGCACCACCGTCCGCACCGTCGGGTCGGTCAGCGCGGCGATGCTGATCAGCTGGTTCTCGGGGAAGCGCTGCGTCGTCTGGCTCACCGAGATCGGTGCGAGGCCGTAGACGTAGGCCGCGACGCCGGCGGCGAAGACGGGTCGCTGGCGCTTCGGGACCCCGCGCTCGGCACGGGCGAGCTGGGCGGCGTAGAAGCCCCTGAGGTCGGCCGCCGAGGTGCCGAGGGCGCAGGCGGGTACGCTGGGCTTCGCCGGGGCCGCGGTGGCGCTACCGGCCGCTGGAACTGCGGCAGCGAGGGCAACGAGGGCTCCGACGATCGCGCGAATACGCACGCCGGCACCCTATCCAGCGGGGGGTTGCGCACGAAGCGTCGGATATGGCGACGCATCTTCAGGGACCCCCCACCCCGCTCGCGATGGCGCCGCGTTTTCGGGGCGGCTCGGCTAGCATGCCGCGCCCCCGATGGCCGGGGGTCCATGAACGTCTCCGTACCCAAGGAAACCGCGAGCGGTGAGCTACGCGTCGCGCTCGTGCCAGAGGTCGTCGACCGGCTCGGGCGCAGCGGCATCGAGGTCACCATCGAGGCCGGCGCCGGCGAGGGCGCCCACTACCCCGATGCCGACTACGAGCAGGCCGGCGCCAAGCTGGGCGACGGCTACTCCGGACAGGTCGTGGCCAAGGTGGCCGCGCCGTCGGCCGACGAGATCGGCCGCCTGGGGCAGGGCTCGGTGCTGATCGGCTTCCTCGCGCCGCTCACGGCCGCCGACACCGTCCGCGCCCTCGCCGACGCCGGCGTCACGAGCTTCGCGATGGAGGCGATCCCGCGCATCTCGCGGGCACAGTCGATGGACGCGCTCTCCTCCCAGGCCACCGTCGGCGGCTACCGCGCCGCGCTGATCGCCGCGCAGGGCCTGCCGCGCTTCTTCCCGATGCTCACCACGGCCGCCGGAACGGTGCGCCCGGCGAAGGTGCTCGTGCTGGGGGCCGGCGTGGCCGGGCTCCAGGCGATCGCAACCTCCCGCCGGCTCGGCGCGATCGTGCAGGCCTTCGACGTCCGCTCCGCGGTCAAGGAGCAGATCGAGTCGCTCGGCGCCCGCTTCCTCGAGCTCGACATGGGCCTCGAGGACGCCGAGGCGGCCGGTGGCTACGCGCGCCAGCTCACCGAGGACGAGCAGCAGAAGCAGCGCGAGCTCCTGGCGGTGGAGATCGGCAAGATGGACGCGGTCATCTCCACGGCTGCCGTGCCCGGCCGTCGCGCGCCGCTACTGGTGACCGAGCAGGCGGTGAAGAACATGAAGCCCGGCTCGATCGTCGTGGACCTGGCCGCCGAGACCGGCGGCAACTGCGAGCTGACGGAGCCCGGCGAGACCGTCGTGCGCGAGGGCGTGACGATCGTCGGCCCGGCGAACCTCGCGTCGTCAATGCCCGACCACGCCTCGTCGCTGTACGCACGCAACGTGCAGTCGCTGCTCGACCTGATGGTCGACGAGGGCGAGCTGAAGCTCGACTTCGAGGACGAGATCATCAAGGGCGCCTGCATCACGCGCGACGGGGAGATCGTGCACGAGGGCGCCAAGCAGGCGGCGGCCGCCTGATGGACCTTCTTACCGAGCTCACGATCCTGGTGCTGGCCGCCTTCGTCGGCTTCGAGGTCATCTCGAAGGTGCCGAACACGCTGCACACGCCGCTGATGTCCGCCACCAACGCGATCCACGGGATCGTGTTGCTGGGCGGCCTGCTGCTGATCGGCGAGGCCAGCGGCTTCCTCGACGAGCTGCTGCTGGTGATCGCGATCGCGTTCGGCACGATCAACATCGTCGGCGGGTTCCTCGTGACCGACCGCATGCTGGAGATGTTCAAGCGGCGGCCCGACCCGAAGGCGGCGCCCGAGGACAAGGCCGAGAAGCCCGCCTGATGTACACGGCCAGCTTCTTCACCGACCCGGACTTCATCCGCGCCCTCTACATCGTCGCGTTCGGCTGCTTCATCTTCGGGCTCCACCTGCTCAACCACCCGCGCAGCGCGCGCCGGGGCAACATCGTGGCCGCGGTGGGCATGGCGATCGCGGTGGTGGCCACCCTGCTGTACGACTTCGTCGGCGACTACTTCCTGATCGCGGTCGGCATCGCGGTCGGCACGGCCGTCGGCGTCCCCGCCGCGCGCAGCGTGAAGATGACCGCGATGCCGCAGATGGTGGCGCTGTTCAACGGCGTCGGCGGCGGCGCGGTGGCGCTGATCTCGTTCGTGGAGTACCGCGAGTCGCTCCAGCACGGAGGCGGGAACCCGGTGCTCGAGCAGCTGATCCCGATCCTGTTCGCCGCGATCGTCGGCTCGGTCTCCTTCTGGGGCTCGAACATCGCCTTCGGCAAGCTCCAGGAGATCATCCCCGGCCGCCCGATCTCACTCCCGGGCCAGCAGATCATCAACACCGCACTGCTGGCGATCGCGATCGGCTGCGCTATCGCGATCGCGGCCGGCACCGAGTCGCAGGCTCTGTTCCTGGTGATCCTGCTCTCGGCGGCGGTGCTCGGCAACATGTTCGTCCTGCCGATCGGCGGCGCCGACATGCCGGTCGTGATCTCGCTCCTCAACGCCTTCACCGGGCTCTCTGCGGCGGCGGCCGGCATGGCGCTCGACAACGTCGCCCTGATCGTGGCCGGCATGCTGGTCGGGGCGTCGGGCTCGATCCTCACCGCCCAGATGGCCGAGGCGATGAACCGCTCGATCGCCAACATCTTCGCCGGCGGCTTCGGCGGCGTCAGCGTGGCCCCCAGCGGCGACGGCGAGCAGAAGCCCGTGCGCTCAACCGACGCGGCCGACGTGGCGATCCAGCTGGCCTACGCGTCGAAGGTGGTCGTGGCACCGGGGTACGGCATGGCCGTGGCGCAGGCGCAGCACACCGTGCGTGAGCTGGCCGACGAGCTCGAGAAGCGCGGCATCCGCGTGGACTTCGCGATCCATCCGGTCGCGGGCCGCATGCCGGGCCACATGAACGTGCTGCTGGCCGAGGCCGACGTGCCCTACGACCATCTCAAGGAGATGGACGAGATCAACCCGGAGTTCGCGCAGACGGACGTGGCGCTGGTGATCGGCGCCAACGACGTGACCAACCCGGCGGCGCGCGAGAACGAGGGCTCGCCGATCTACGGCATGCCGATCCTCGACGTGGACAAGGCCGCCCAGGTGATCGTGCTCAAGCGCTCGATGAACACGGGGTTTGCCGGCATCGACAACCCGCTCTTCTACAACGAGAACACCGCACTGCTGTTCGGCGACGCCAAGGAGTCGGTGGCCGCCGTGCTGTCGGAAGTCAAGGAGCTGTAGTGCGCAAGCGCCCGGCTCGGCCGGGCGCGCAGCGACCGCTTCTGCCGGTTCGCCCCGCTCAGCCGGTGCGTGCGGCCCGCAGGAGCGCGACCACCTCGCGCGTGCGGACGAACGGGTCGGCGATCTCGCGCATGCCGTCCAGGCTGATCGCCGCCACCGGCCGGTCGTCCAGCTCTGCCATCAGGACCGGACCGTCGATCGGCGGCGCGCTGTCCAGCTCGGCCAGGCGGCGCAGGATCGGGCTGTCCGAATCGGTGCTGGGGCGAATCCTGATCGATGTGCTCATGCCGTGAACTATCGGGCTGAGCGAGGTGCGACACATCGGACGGATGCCGCGACTTTTGGAGGCCGACCCCTTAGTCGCCCCGGCGGAGCCCTTACCCGCTCTAGAGCAGGCTTTCCTGGCCGGTCGCGGCGCCCCGCCGACGGCGCGGCAACCCCGCGGCCTCGGCTAGCGCGGCCTCCACGTCGGCGAGGATCGCCCGCTCCGAGCGCGAGGCCACGACCGGCTCGCTGAGCCCTTCCACGTGCACGTATGTCCGGCGGCCGTCCTGGCGCTCGCCTCCCTCGAGCGGCACGAGCGCGAAGACGCGGTCGGCACGCACGAACTTCCCGTATCCGAGCGGGACCATGCGGGGATCGCGCTTCGCCATGTGGCTACCGAGCGCCCGCGGACTCGCGCTGGGCCGCCGCTTCCCCGCCGGGGCCGACGGGAGCGGACGCGGCCTCGACTCCGCGCGCCTCGATGTCCTCCTGGAATAGCCGGTCGGCCTCCGCGGCGCGGCCGTATCCAGCGCGGTCGATCAGCGGCGCGAGTGCGGTGCGCAGGACCAGGAGACCGCGCACCCAGTTCGGCACCGTTACCCAGCGGCTGCGCTTCTGCATCCCCTCGGTCACCGCCTTGCCGACGTCGGAGACCGGATACGTCTTGCCCACCGGCCCGCGCGTGCTCCGGCGCATGTTGCCGACGGGATGCGAGTCGGCGCCGCGCACCAGGTCGGTGTCGATGAAGGCGAAGTACGCCACGCCCACGTCCACCCCGAGGTGCTTGACCTCCACCCGCAGGGAGTCCGCGAACGCCTCCGCGCCCGCCTTGCTGGCCGAGTAGGCCGCCAGGCCGGGCCCGTGGACGGCAGCGGCCATCGAGGCCACGACCAGCACGTAGCCGTGGCGCTCGATCACCTGAGGGAGGCAGGAGCGCACCGTGCGCCACATCCCCATCAGGTTGATCTCGAGCGTGCGCTCGAACGCGCGCGGGTCGACCGACCGCACCATCCCGACCGGCGCGATGCCGGCGTTGGCCATCACGATGTCGATGCCGCCGAAACGCTCGACGGCGCCCTCCACAGCGCGCTCGAGTGCCTGCCAGTCGGTCACGTCGCACTCGAAGGCGGCCGCGTTCGGGCCGCACTGCGCCGCGACCCGCTCGAGCTCCTCGGGCTCGAGCCCGGCGACCGCTACGTTCGCTCCCGCCGCGGCCACGCGACGCGCTGTCTCCGCCCCGATGCCGCGTGCCGCTCCGGTGATGAAGACCGTCTTGCCGCGCAGATCCCAGGACATGGCCGAACCCTAACCGCTGAGCCTGCGCACCAGGCGGCGATATGCCGCGAACGCCGGCTTGCGGTCGTAGTCGGACTCGAGCAGCCCGAGCCGCTGGAACGGAACCTGCGAGGCGGTGTCGGCGTCGCGCAGGTTGAACCAGCGGTAGTCGGTCACGCCGAACGTGCCGCGGTAGTCGTGCACGGCCCGGGCCATGCGCCGGAGCCGCACCGCCTGCTCGGCGTAGCTACGCAGCGGCGGGACCGTCGGCCAGCCGTTCTCCTCGACCTTGATCGGGGTGCTGCGCGGGATGCCCGGCACGCGCGCGAAGCAGCGCAGGGAGCGCAGGGCGCTGACCATCGCATCGCGCTCGGCCCCGAGCGGCACGACGAGCGGGTGCACGGTGCCGGGGTAGGCGTCCAAGCCGATCCAGTCGACCGCGGTCGCGAAGCGGCGCCCGCCGTGATCGCGCAGCGCCTCCCAGAAGCGCCGCTCGGTAGCGGCATCCAGGCGCCAGAACCAGTTGAAGCCGATCTTCAGGCGGCCCAGGCGGATGCGGCGGACCTCGCGCTTGGCGGCCAGCACGCCCTGCACCACCGCCTCCGGGGCGCGCTCGTAGGCGCCGTCCGAGGAGTCGGGCGAGAACGTGAGGTTCACCTCGTTCGCGATCTGCAGCGCGATCACCCCGCGGATCGCCCCGAAGCGGCGCACCACCTCACGCACGTGCGCGCGCCACGCCGCGAGGTCGCCCTCTTGGGCGGCGTCGGGGTGGTAGCGCACCTGGAGCTCGACTAGGAAGCCGCGCCGCGTGAAGCGGCGCGCCAGGCGGAGGTAGCGGCGGAACCCGGCTTCGCGGTCGGACCAGAAGAAGCGGTTGAGCCGCAGTACGAACGGCCGCCCGGGCGCCCGCAGCCGATCGAGCGCGGCGTGCGTGCGGCGCGGCCGCTCGGGCACGGCGGCGGCCGGTCCTCCCCCGGCCTGGCCCGCCTGCACCAGCGGCCCGATGCCGAACCGCAGCGGCGGACCCGGCCGGGCAGTGACGCTGCCGGCGTCGACGTCGACGGTGCAGGGCCGGGCGCTCGCCGGCGCCGCGGCCGCGAACAGCAGGGCGAGGACCACGACGAGTGCGCGTGCCACGGCCGCCGACGCTACCGCAGGGCGATCCGGGTGAGTAGCCTCGATTCCGTGTCCGATCTGCCGCTCGAGCTGTCTCCGCGCCAGGTGGCCGACCTGATCGGCGGCGGCGGCGTTCAGCTGATCGACGTGCGCGAGCCCTTCGAGCACGAGGCCGGGCGGATCGCGGGCGACGTGCACATCGAGCTCGACAGCCTCGGTGGGGCAGCCGACTCACTCGACCGCGAGCATCCGATCGTCTTCTACTGCCGGTCGGGCAGCCGCTCGGCGCTGGCCGCGCAGGCGTTCGGCGCTGCGGGCTTCACCACGCACAACCTGACCGGCGGCCTGAAGGCCTGGGTCGCGGACGGCCTGCCGATCGAGCCCGCCGGCGGGCACGTGGCCTAGGCCGAGCGCAGCTGGCCCTCGTACGGTCCGCGCCCGGTGGCGCAGGCCGCGCCGCAGCGCGCCGCCAGCTCCAGCGCCTGCTCGATCGCCATCCCAGCGCCGAGCCCGTAGGTCAGCCCGGCGGCGAAAGAGTCGCCGCAGCCGTACATGTCGCTGACCGGGCCGGGCAGCGGGGTCGCCTGCCAGTGGCCGTGCTTGCCCTCGAAGGCCGTGAACTCGCCGCCGTCGCGCCCGGCGGTCAACACCACGAAGCGGGGCGCGGGCTCGAGCTCCCCGGCCTCGTAGCGCTCGCCGGGATCGCGCGCGCTCGCCACCAGCGCGTCCAGCTGAACGCCGGCCTCGCGCAGGGTCTCGAGGCCGCGGGCGGTCGACACCAGCGCGCCGGCGGCCCGCGCGGCCCGCACCGCGCCGACGTCACCGGCGGTGAAGTAGACGGAGTCGGCGTCGGCCAGCTCGTGCCAGGGCAGCGGGTCGTCCGCAACCGGACCGAGCCGCTCGCCGATCACGGTGATCGTGCGCTCGCCGGCGGCGTCCACGTGTACGAAGCCGCGCCGCTGCGGCTCCGGCCGGAACACGGCCTCGACCCGCAGGCCGAGCGCCTCGAGCTCGCGCTTGGAGCGGTGCCCGGCCTCGTCGTCGCCCAAGGCCGTGTAGAGGGTGGCGTGGCCGGCGAGCTTTGCGAGCTGCACGGCGGCCACGGCACCGCCGCCGGCCGGCTCCTGCCAGGAGTCGGTCACGTGCACGATCTCGCCGGGCGCGGGCACGTGGTCCACGCGCCCGAACTCGATCCACTCCACGTGCCCGACGACGGCTGCTCCCATCGACGGGCAGTGTCTCAGGCGGGCCCGTTGTGCCCGCCCGCGTGCTGCGCGACAGCGTCGGGCGTTGCCTTCTTGTCAGCCTCCAGCAGCGGCCGCAGCAGGTCCAGCGGCAGCGGGAACACGATCGTCGACGCCTGGTTGGCGCTGATGTCGGAGAGCGCCTGCAGGTAGCGCAGCTGGATCGTCACCGGGTTCGGCCGGATCACGTCGGCGGCGTCGGCCAGCCGGTCGGCAGCCTGGAACTCGCCCTCGGCGTTGATCACCTTGGCGCGCCGGTTGCGCTCGGCCTCGGCCTGGCGCGCGAGCGCGTGCTGCATCGAGTCGGGGATCTCGACGTCCTTGATCTCCACGATCGTGACCTTGATCCCCCAGGGCTCGGTCTGCTCGTCGATGATCTGCTGGAGGCTCTCGTTGAGGCGCTCGCGCTCGGACAGCAGCGCGTCGAGCTCCGCCTTGCCGAGCACCGAGCGCAGCGTCGTCTGCGCGATCTGCAGCGTGGCGGCGCGAAAGTCCTCGATCTCGACCACCGAGTTGGTCGGGTCGATCACCCGGAAGTAGGCGACCGCCGCCACGCGCACCGGCACGTTGTCGCGCGTGATCACCTCCTGGGGCGGGATGCGCAGCGTGACCGTGCGCAGGCTCACGCGCACCATGCGATCCACGCCGGGCACAAGCAGCGCCACGCCCGGCCCCTTCAGCTCGACCACCCGCCCGAGCCGGAACACCACGCCGCGCTCGTACTCGCGCAGCACCCGCACCGACGCGGCCGCGAGCGCCGCCACCGCCAGCGCCACAACGACGACGACGATCAACACGATCTCGATCAAGGGTGTCCCTCCCAGTCCTCGGCCCGCCGCACCGCCAGCGTCAGCCCGCTCACGCGCTCGACCACGACGGCATCGCCGGCGTCGAGCTGCTCCTCTTCGTCCATCCAGCTCCGCCGTGCTCGCCACAGCGCGCCGTCGACGAACACCTGTCCGCCGTCGCCCGTCCACGTGCGCACCACGCCGGTGCGCCCACTGAGCGCCTCGCGGCCAGAGGTGACGCGCCGCCGGCCGGCGGCCAGCGACTTGCGCGCGGCGACCGCCAGCCAGGCGCCGGTCACCGCCAGCGGCGCCGACGATCGCGGCCAGCACCAGGCCCAGCCCGCCGCCGGCGCCCGCGATGGCGACTGCGGCGCCGCCGGCCAGGGCGATCCCGCCGAGCACCCCGACGACGCCCCCGGACACGTGTGCTTCGACCACCAGCAGCGCGGCCCCGACCAGCACGAGAGCCAGTCCGATCTCCACCATCTCGCTCTGCCTCCGATGGTACGCCTCCGCGACCGGCGGCGTGAGCGTTTGGCGCGTCTCGGTACCTTGCCGCGACGATGGACGGTCCGCTCCAGGTAGCCCGCGGGGTGGCGATCCCGCTCTCGGAGGTCGAGCTGAGGACGAGCCGCTCGTCCGGCCCCGGCGGCCAGCACGCCAACGTCACCGCCTCGCGGGTGGAGGCGATCTTCGACGTGGCCGCGTCGGGGTCGCTGAACGAGGAGCAGAAGGCGCGCGTCGCGGCGCGCCTAGGCCCGGTGGTCAGGGCGACCGCTCAGGACACGCGCAGCCAACTGCGCAACCGCGAGCTGGCGCTGGAGCGCCTGCGCTCGCGACTCGCGTCCGCGCTGGCGGTCCAGCGGCCGCGGCGTGCGACGAAGCCGACGGGCGCCTCGCGGCGCCGGCGCATGGACGCCAAGCGACGCCGCGGCGACACCAAGCGGGCGCGGCGGCGCCCGGACCCGGAGGGCTAGGGGGCCGGCGGCGCCACGGCACCGCCGCCTTCGCCGCCCTGCGGCGTGGTGGGCGTAGGTGCCGGCGGGGTAGCGCCGCCCCCCTCGCCCTGGCTCGGCGTGGTCGGCGTGACCGTCCCGCCGCCGGTGTCGGGCGGCGTCACCGGCGCGACCGGCGTGGTCTCGGTGGTGTCGGTGTCCGTCTCGGTGTCGGTCTCGTCGGTGTCGCTGCTGTCGCCGAGGTTCTCCGGCGTGGTCGGCACGCCGAGGTCCGCGGGCGACGGCTTGGGCTCGTCGTCGCCTCCGGCGGTGGCGATCACCACGATCAGAAGCAGCAGCGCGACGACGGCCGCACCCGCGGCCACCATGCGGCGGCGCATGTAGACGGAATCCGGCTCGCGCTGGCCTGGCCTGCGAGGCGGCCCGCCCGGCGGCCGCTCTTCAGTCTCGAGACGGCGTGTGGGCTGGTCGTCCAGAGGGCTCAAGGTAGCGGATTGCAGGGGTTGCGCGGGATGGCGCGCGCTGGTTCGGTCAGGCGTAGTGGAGGTCCGCGGTCTCGTCGTCCCCGACCGGGCGCTCGCAGGTTGGGCACCACCAGCGTGCCTCGACCGGGGTCCCGCAGGCGTCGTGGCGAGGCGGCTCGCCGCCCTCGCGGTTGCGCGCGCCCCAGTCGGCGAGCAGGCGCAGCGCGCCGGCGAGCTCGTGCCCCGAGGCGCTCAGCTCGTAGACGAAGCGCCGCGGGCGCTCGGAGTAGGGCTGGGCGACCACGAGATCCTCACCCTCGAGCCGACGCAGCCGCTGCGTGAGCACGTTGGGCGCGATCCCCGGGAGCGATTCCTGCAGGTCGCCGAAGCGGCGGGGGCCGTCGAGCAGCGCCTCCACCAGCAGCAGCGTCCAGCGGTCGCCGACGCTGTCGAGCGCCGCCGCGAGCGGTGTGGGCGCGGGTTCGCTCACCGTCGGAAGCCTACTTTGCACACCTGTTACGGTACTCACTTGCAATTCGCAAGTCACAAGGGAGTAGCGATATGGAAGTGCTGACGTCTTTGCAGGAGGCCATCGCGGGCGCGGCGCAGCGGGTCGGGCCCTCGGTCGTCGGGCTCGGGCGCGGCTGGGGCCTCGGCTCCGGCGTCGTGATCGACGCCGGCCACGTGCTCACCAACGCGCACAACGCGCGTCGCGATCAGGTGACCGTCGCGTTCGCCGACGGGCGCCGGGAGACCGGCGAGTGGACCGCCGCCGACGCCGACCTCGACCTGGCGGTGATCTCGGTCGACACCGGCGACGCCCCCGCGGTCGCGTGGGACCCCGGCGAGGCCCCCGGGGTCGGCACGCCGGTGCTGGCGCTGGCCAACCCCGGCGGGCGCGGGCTGCGCACGACGCTCGGGTTCGTGGCCTCGGATGGCCGCAGCTTCCGCGGTCCGCGCGGGCGGCGCATCGGGGGCGCGATCGAGCACACGGCCCCGCTGCCGCGCGGCTCGTCTGGTGGGCCGCTCGTGGACGTCGAGGGGCGGCTGCTGGGCCTCAACGCGATGCGGCTCGAGGGCGGCCTGATCATCGCCGTGCCCGCGACCGCGGCGGTCAAGGAGCGCGCCCAGGCGCTCGCGCGCGGCGAGGCGACCTCGTCGCCGCGGCTCGGGGTGGCGGTTGCCCCGCCGCGGGCGGCGCGCCGGATGCGCCGGGCGGTGGGCCTGCCGGAGCGATCCGGCCTGCTGGTGCGGGCGGTGGAGGACGGCAGCCCGGCGGGCGCGGCCGGCATCGAGGCCGGCGACCTGCTCGTGGCCGCCGGCGGGACGGAGCTGGGCGGCGTGGACGCGCTCTACGAGGTGCTCGACGGAGCCCCCGACTCGCTGGAGGTGACCGTGGTGCGCGGCACCGAGGAGCGTACGGTCACGGTCCGCTTCGAGCCCGCGGAGGCCGCCGCGTGAGCGCGGTGGCGGCGGTGCCCCCGCCGACCGAGGCCGAGGCGCTCGACGCCTATTCGCGCTCGGTGATCGCGGTGGCCGAGCAGGTCGGGCCGTCGGTCGCGAGCCTGCGCGTGATGCGGAGGGTGCGTGGCGGCCAAGTCCCGTCCGGTGCCGGGAGCGCCGTCGCGCTCACCCCCGACGGGTTTCTGCTCACCAACGCCCACGTGGTCGGCCGCAGCGCCACCGGCGGGCGAGCGACGTTCGCCGACGGGCGCGAAGCGCGCTTCGAGGTGGTCGGGCGCGACCCGCTGTCGGACCTGGCCGTGCTGCGAGCCGACGACGGGCAGCTCGCGCCCGCGACGCTCGGCGACGCCGAGCTGCTTCGGGTGGGCCAGCTGGTCGTGGCGATCGGCAACCCCAACGGCCTGGGCGGGTCCGTGACCGCCGGCGTGGTGTCCGCCCTGGGCCGCTCGCTGCCCGCGCGCTCACGGCGCGCCGGGCGCATCATCGACAACGTGATCCAGACCGACGCCGCCCTCAACCCGGGCAACTCGGGCGGCGCGCTGGCCGACTCGCACGGCCGCGTGATCGGCATCAACACCGCGGTTGCCGGCGTGGGGCTCGGGCTGGCGGTGCCGATCAATGGGGCGACCGAGCAGGTGGTGGCGCAGCTGATGCGCGACGGCCGCGTGCGCCGGGCGTACATCGGCGTGGCCGGCGGACCCCGTCCGGTGCCTCCGCAGGCGCGCGCGACCGCCGGCGCCCCCACCTGCGTCGAGGTGGTGGAGGTGGTCGACGGCACCCCCGCAGCTCGCGCCGGGTTGAAGGCAGAGGACATGATCCTGGCTGTGAACGGCACCCAGGTCACGCGCGTCGAGGACCTGCAGCGGCTGATGGTCGCCGAGCTGATCGGGGTGCCGGTGCCCGTGCGGGTGCTACGAGCCGGGCGCTCCCTGGAGCTGGAGCTGGTGCCCGTCGAGCTCGAGGCGGGACGATGAGCGCGCCCACGCTGTACGAGTGGGCGGGCGGGTCCGAGGCGTTCGAGCGCCTGACCGAGACGTTCTACGCGAAGGTCCACGAGGACGAGTTGCTCGAGCCCGTGTTCCGCGGGATGGATCGCGAGCACCCCCAGCACGTGGCGGTCTGGCTGGCCGAGGTTTTCGGCGGCCCGTCGCTCTACACCGAGGAGCACGGCGGCTACCCGCACATGTTGCGAAAGCACGAGGGCCTGGCGCTCACCGAAGCCCACCGCCGGCGCTGGGTCAGCCTGATCTGCGACGCCGCCGACGACGCCGGCCTGCCGGCCGACCCCGAGTTCCGCTCCGCCTTCGTGGCGTACATCGAGTGGGGCACGCGGCTGGCGCTGGCCAACTCGCAGCCGGACGCGCAGCCGCCGCCGGAGGCACCCGTGCCGCGCTGGGGATGGGGCGAGGCGCCGCCGTACCTACCCGGCGATTAGATTCGGCGGCGCAGGCGGTCTACCCCCGCATGACCAAGCTCACATTCGACATCTCTGTGTCCCTGGACGGCTTCGTAACTGGGCCTGACCCGCGCCCCGAAGTCCCACTGGGCGACGACGGTGAGGGGCTCCACGACTGGGCGATCCGGGCGGCCGCCTGGCGCGAGCAACACGGGCGCGAGGGTGGCGAGACCAACGCCGACGACGCGGTCATTCGAGAGACGCTCGACAACACCGGCGCCTTCGTGATGGGCCGCAAGATGTTCGGCGGCGGCGAGGGGCCCTGGGACGAGAGCTGGAAGGGGTGGTGGGGCGAGGAGCCCCCGTTCCACGTGCCGGTGTTCGTGCTCACCCACCATGCGCGCGAGCCGCTGGTCATGGAGGGCGGAACGACCTTCACCTTCGTGACCGAGGGCATCGAGGCCGCGCTCTCGAGCGCGGCGGCGGCAGCCGGCGACCGCGACGTGATGATCGCGGGTGGCGCCGATGTGGCGCAGCAGTACCTCGCGGCCGGACTGGTAGACGAGTTCCAGGTCCACGTGGCGCCCGTGCTGCTGGGCGGGGGCGTGCGGTTGTTCGAGGACCTCGGCGCGCGGCGGCCTCAGCTCGAGGTGGTCAGGGTGGTCGAGTCGGACCTCGCGACCCACCTGCGGTACCGCGTCGTGAAGTAGCTAGAGCCCGGGGATGTGGCGGACCGCGAATCCGCCGACCGGTCGCGCTTCCGCCTGCCAGCGCGTACCGGCGCGGCCCTGGCCGCTGGTGTCGAAGCGCAGGCCGGCCACGACCATGAACACGTGGCCGCCGTTCGCGTAGATCGTGACCCACTCCCCCGGCCCGGCCTCGCCGTAGCGCTCGAACAGCCCCGATGTGAGCGGGCGGTTGAGCAGGCCGGCGGCGGCGAGCGCGAACGACACGGAGCCCGAGCAGTCGTAGCCGTCGTCGCGCCAGGCGCCGTGGCCGCCGCCCCACTTGTAGGGGAACTTGGCGATCGCGTTGGCGGCGAGGATCACGCGCTTGATGACCTCCGGCGCGTTGTCGGGGGCGATCGCCGACCCGTCCGGCATCACGCGGGCCCGCGGCCCGGTCGGCAGGAAGGCGGTCGTGTTGAGGTACTCGCGGAAGCTGGCCAGCGCGGCGCGGGCTTCGCGCAGCTCGGCGCGCACCTCGGCGTCGCTGGGCGCACCGGGGCTGGGGGCGTCGTCAGCGCCCGCGCCGGCCGGGGCCGTGGGGTCGGAGCCGGCGCCGCGCAGCTCGACCGCCCGGGCGCTCGAGCCCTGCTCGGCCTCGGCGTCCTCGACGGCGGCGGCACGGCCCTCCGCCCCAGCCTGGGGCGTGAGCACGACTTCCGCCGGCCCGCTGCCACCGGCGTCCTCAGCGGCGCCGCGGCCGCAGCCCGGGAGGGCGGCGACGCACACGACTACGAGGACAACGATGAACCGCGCCCAGCCAGACATCAGCGGGGGGCCGGGGGCGTGAGCCCCCGGATGGTCATTGTTGGTGCTGTGACTTCCACTCTTCGTAGGGCATTCCGTAGACGATCTCGCGCGCCTGCGGGTCGGCCAGCTCCAATCCACGCTCCTCGGCAGCCTCCCGATACCAGCGCGAGAGGCAGTTGCGGCAGAAGCCGGCCAGCTCCATCAGGTCGATGTTCTGTACATCGGTTCGTTCGCGCAGATGCTCAACCAGCCGCCGGAACGCCGCCGCCTCGAGCTCGACCTGTGTGCCCTCGTCCATCTGTGTGGTAACGATAGGGACGATGAGTAACAGAGAACCCTGGCAACGAGAAGTGCCGTCAGATCCCACCGGCATCGATAGGCCGCACGACGTGCTGGCCGCCGACGAGTTCGGGATCGGCACCCGCGACGAGCGGCTGCCCCCCGATCCGAGCCGCTTCGACCCGCCCCACGACATCCTGGCGGCGGAGGAGTTCGCCATGCCGGCCGGCGGCGAGCCGCGCGGCGATGCGACCAGCGGGCCCGATCCGCGCACGTTGGTGCCGCTGGTGCTGATCGCAGCGCTGATCGCATTCCTGCTGGTCCGCCGACGCGACTGACGTGCCGCTGTCCCCGGTCAACCGGATCGAGATCACCGTCGACCGCGCGCTGTGCATCGGCTCCGGCGACTGCGTGGACACGGCCCCGGACGTCTTCCAGCTGGACGACGAGGACAAGGCGATCGTCGTGGACCCCGACGGAGCCACGCTCGACGATGTGATCGAGGCCGCCGGGAACTGCCCGGTGGCGGCGGTGTTCGTGGTGGGGGAAGCGGGCGATCTGTACCCGTAGCGGCCCGGCGCCTACTCGTAGACCGACTTCAGGCCGCTCCGCCGTCCCAGCGCCGCGCCCAGTGCGATCACCGGCTTCTGCAGCGCGATCGGCAGCCCGGCGCGGTAGCTCCGCGCGCGCGTCCCGTGGAGGACGACGAACAGCTGCAGGTTGCCGAACTCGCCCTGGTCGTTGACGGTGTCGTTCTCCATGTGGTGGCCCAGGGAGGACACGAACGCCTCGACGAAGCGGCCGCCGGGAGATGCCATGTGGCGCAGGCGCAGGTCGGCGCCCGTGGCGTTGTAGGGGTTGCGGTGCGGAGTGCCGATTGGCAGCTCGACGGTCTCCCCCGGTCCCGCGGTGACCTGCCGCCCGTCCACATCCATCGTCGCCGTGCCGGCGATGATCTCGAAGCGCTCCACGTAGTCGAGGTGGACGTGCCGGTCCGCCTTCCCGGTGTGCGGCTTCATCACGCGCTCGAGGACCGCGTCGGCGCCCCGCGAGGTGTACGTCACCCACGCCCCGGTGCGCGGGTTGGTCCAGGTGCGACCCTCCATCAGTTGCGCTTGCCGCGCCCGTACACCAGCTTCAGGATCCGCCCAAGCAGCCTGGTGCGCTTGGCCGAGTAGGGCAGCATGTGCAGGTCCCGCTTGGGCGCGAAGCGCGTGACCACGATCGCCTGCTTCTTCGTGTACTTGCGGATCCCGTCGGCGCCGTGGCGCGAGCCCAGGCCCGACGACTTCCAACCGCCCATCGGCAGCTCGAGCGCCAGGTAGTTGATCTGAGCGTCGTTCACGGTCACGGCGCCGGCCTCGATACGCCGCGCCAGCCGCTCGCCCTTCGCCACGTCCTTGGTCCAGACGGACGCCTGAAGACCGTAGGGGCTGTCGTTCGAGAGCCGCACGCCCTCGTCGGCATCCGCCACCTTCATGATCGGGAGCGTCGGGCCGAACGTCTCGTCCCGCATCGCGGTCATCGAGTGGTCCACGTCCACCAGCAGGGTCGGCTCGTAGAAGTGCCCGCCGGAGTCGGAGCGGTGCCCGCCCGACACCACCCGCGCGCCCTTGTCGACCGCGTCGCGCACGTGCGCCTCGACGATGTCGGCCTGCGGCGGGTGGATGACCGCGCCGACGTCGACGCTGCCCGGCCCGCGCGGCGGGCCCTGGCGCAGCGCGCCGACCTTCGCGGTCACGAGCGAGACGAACTCGTCGTAGACGGGCGCCTCCACGTACACGCGTTCCGTCGAGATGCAGGTCTGCCCCGCGTTCTGCATCGAGTAGTGCACCGCGGCGTTGGCGGCGCGCTCCAGATCGGCGTCCGCGCAGACCAGCATCGGGTCCTTGCCGCCCAGCTCGAGCGCCACCGGCGTGAGCGTCTGTGCCGCGCGCTCCATCACCTTCTTCCCGGTCGCCGTCGACCCGGTGAACATCAGGAAGTCGACCGCGTCGACCAGCGCCCCGCCGGTGTCTCCGAAGCCCGGAGCGACCTGGTAGACGCCAGCCGGCACGCCGCACTCGCGCACGCACTCGGCCATCAGCAGCGCCGTGAGCGGCGTGACCTCGCTGGGCTTCAGGATCACGGCGTTGCCGGCGGCCAATGCGGGAATGCAGTCGCCGAACGAGTTGGTGAGCGGGTAGTTCCAGGGGCCGATCACACCGACCACGCCGACCGGCACGTGGCGCACGATCAGCTTGCGCCCCTTGATGAACGGCGACGCCGTTCGCACGCGCTCGTCGGCCAGGTACTTCTCGGCGTTCTTGGCCCAGAAGCCGAAGGCGGTGGCCGCATAGCTGACCTCGGCTATCTGGGCGTCCTCCCACGCCTTGCCCGTCTCCGACACGATCGTCTCGATGATGCGGTCGGAGTTGTCGATCACCCACTTCTGGCAGCGGGTCAGGAGATGTGCTCGCCCCTCGAACCCGAGCGCCTCCCACCCCGGCTGCGCCGCGCGGGCGCGGGCGACCAGCTCCGCGATCCCATCCGGACTGACGACGTCGACGCTCGCGACGATCTGACCGGTAGCCGGATTCTCGACGTCGATCTTGTGAGCGGGAGGAGCGGCGGTGGTCGTCATCTGATGAACCCTAACCGCGCGCCCGCCTGCGCTCGCCTTGGCGGCGCAGCACCTCGGCGCCGCGCAGCGCGTGGCGCCCGGCGAGCGCCGTGGCCCGAGACACCCAGCCGCGCCAGCGCGGGATGACGAGCACGAGCCGCTTCGAGTCGAGCAGGCCCACGACCGCGCTGCCGACCTCCTCCGCGCTGAGCATCCTCGGGGCCGACCAGATGATCGCCGAGTCGGGCTCGGCGGCCCGCTCGCGCGTCATGTCGGTGTCGGCGCCGTCGGGGCAGACGGCGTGGACGGTGATCGGCGAGCCCGAGGCGATCAGGTCGCCCTGCACCGAGGTCGTGAACCCGAGCACGGCGTGCTTGGTGGCCGCGTAGACGGCGAGCCCCGGCACGGCCGTGAGCGCGGACATCGAGGCCAGGTTGATGATGTGCATGTTCTGCCCGCCGTGCTCCTTCATCGCCGCGATCGCGGCTCGCGTTCCCCAGATCACCCCCATCAGGTTCACGTCGGCCAGCAGCCGGATCTCGTCGTCCTCGTGGTCCCAGACCTTGCGCGTGCGGAGGACACCGGCGTTGTTCACCCACACCTCGAGCGCCCCCCGCTCCGCGGCTGCCCGGGCAGCCTCGCGGTGGGCCGCCGGGTCGCGCACGTCGAGGCGCATCGAAAAGCCGCCGACCTGCTCCGCCGTCTCCGCCGCCGCCTCCGCGTCGATGTCCGTGGCCAACACGGTGTAGGAGCGGCCGGCCAACTGCCGGGCGATCTCACGCCCGAAGCCGCGACCCGCCCCGGTGACCACCGCCACGCCGGCCATCAGGCGGCCACGCGCACCGGCACGGCTGCCGGCAGCGTGCGCTTGACGCCGCGGGTGCGCCGGCGCTCGCGGGCGATCCTGCGCATGTACGAGTGGAAGTCCACCTGGATCGTGTGCCGCGTCGAGGCGACGTAGCGCTTGCGCATGGCGCGCTCCTCGCGCTCGATCTCGCGCTCCATCCGCTTGGGCTCGGGGAGCGCCGCGCGACCCTCGAGCAGATCGGCCACCCACTCGGCCTGCCGCTCCGCGATCGGCATGATGGCCCCGAGCGGCTGCACCAGCCCGATGAAGTACAGCCCCGCCTGGTCCGGGTGCACCACCCGGCGGTAGAGCGGCACGTGGTTTCCGGCGGTGCCCATCACGGACGCGTCGAGGAAGGGGAAGGTGATGCGGTAGCCCGTGCACCACACGATCGTGTCGATGCGTTCGCTGCTCCCGTCGCGGAAATGGACGGTGGGGCCGTCGATGCGCTCGAGGTTGGGCTTGACCTTGACCCGGCCGTGACCGATGCGCGTGAGCAGGTCGGCCGACACGGTCGGGTGCGCTTCGCCGAGCTTGTGGTCGGGCGTCGGGAGCCCGTAGTTCTCCATTGGCCCCTGCACCCGCTTGACCTCGCGCATCAGCCCCGCGCGCGTGAGCGCGAACGGCAGGTGGGTGACCCAGCTCGGCGCGAGCTGATCGAGCGGAACGCCCGCGACGAACTTGGGGAGCACGTACGCGCCACGGCGCATAGCGAGGAAGGTCATGGTCGAGTGGCGCGACGTCTCCGACGCGATGTCGGTGGCCGAGTTGCCGATGCCCAGCACCAGCACGTTGCGATCGACGAAGCGCTCGTCGGGCTCGCGGTACCAGTGCGAGTGGAACTGCTCGCCCGTGAACGACTCCTGGCCCGGGAACGGCGGCTCGGGGTACTTGGGGTCCCAGTGATGCCCGTTGGCCACCAGCACCGCGGCGTAGCGGTTCGTCTCTCCGTCGCCGAGCTGGACGTCCCATGCTTCGCCGGCAGGGGTGACTTCGGTCACCTCGGTCCGAAAGCGGATCCGGTCGCGGAACCCGAAGTGATCGACGTAGTCGTCGAAGTACTGGGCTATCTGCGTGTGGTGCGGATAGTCCGGGAAGTCGTCCGGCATCGGGTAGCTGGCGTACTGCATCATCGGCCGCGACGTGTTGATGAACAGGGAGCGGTACGCCGAGGACATGCCGTTGTCGTTGCCGTAGCGCCAGTTGCCACCGACGCCCGAGCCCTTCTCGAAGCAGTCGAACTCGATGCCCCGCGCCGCGAGCACCTGACAAGCCGCGATGCCGGACGAGCCCGCGCCGATGATGCACACCTTGGCCACGGTGGGCCGAGACTACCAACCTGGCTGGCCAGCCAAGCAGAGCGCGACGGGGCCCCGCTCAGCCGAACGTGAAGGCGTACCCGCTCACGCCGGCGGGGAGCTCCAGGCTCAGCCGGCGATCCTCCACCTTGGGCAGCGACACGATCCGGTACAGGCGCTGGTCGCGCACGGTGAGCCGGCCGCCGCGCACGTCCTCGCCCGACTCCTGCTCGCTGATCGGCCGCCCGTCGAGCAGCACCCGCACGTCGCGCGGCTGGGCGTCGTCGGTCCCCAGCACGAGGAAGACCTTGCGCGCGGTGAAGCGCGCGTCGAGGGCGGAATCGCGCACCGCGGTGGCCGACTCCTTGGACACGTTCCAGGTGCCCGACAGCGCGAAATGCACCGGCGGCAGCTCGTCCGTCCCGGCGTACTCGCCCACCCCGGGGCGCAGCGGCGGGTCGAAGTTCATCGCGCGCTCGTAGCCGAGGTAGGTCTCGGGCGTGGCAAGGTCGGCCGACGCGGTCTCCACCTTGGCCCGGGCGGCCTTGCCGAGGCGGGAAGCGCCGGCCTCCGCCAGCAGCGCCCGAATCGCCGACTCGGTCTCTACGTAGGACCCCTCGCCGAAGTGCGCGTAGCGCACGCGCCCACGCGAGTCGATCAGGTACTTGGCCGGCCAGTACTGGTTGCCCCACGCACCCCATGTGCCGTACTCGTTGTCCTGGGCGACCGCGTAGCGCAGCTGGTTCTGCCCGATCGCCCGCTGGACGTTGTCGGCGTCGCGCTCGAAGGCGAACTCGGGCGTGTGCACCCCCACGATCGTCAGGCCGCGCTTGCGGTAGCGGTCGTCCCAGGCGCGCAGGTACGGCAGCGTGCGGATGCAGTTGATGCAGGTGTAGGTCCAGAAGTCGATCAGCACGACCTTGCCGCGCAGCTGCCGCAGCTCGAGCGGCGCCCCCGCGGGGGTGTTGAACCAGCGGTCGTTGTCCGTGAACTCAGGCGCCTTGCCCAGCACCGGCAGGCCGGCCTGGGCCTTGTCGGTCTCCGAGAAGCGCGCCCGCCCGCGCAGGCGCGCGAGTCGGTCCTCGACCGCGTCGGAGCGCTCGAGCGCACGCGTGGGGTTGGTGAGGAAGGCGGGGAAGTCGTTCGCGAGCGCCGTCTGGAAGCGCACGTCGAGGTCGGTCGCTACGGCGACCGCCGTAGCCACCATCACCACGCCGAGCGTGCGCTGGACGGCGGGGCCACGCCCGGCCGCGCGCAGCTTGTCGAGCAGGCGCCGCCCTCCGTAGGCGATCAGCAGCAGGACCAGGGCCGAGCCGGCGGCGTAGGCCAGCGCCACCGCGATCAGCTCGCCGGACGCCCCGCGCGTCGCGGACACCGACACCACCGCGGCGAGGATCGGCCCGGCGCATGGGGCGTACACGAACCCCAGCCCCGCCCCTACGAGCACACCCGACCAGAAGCCGTCACCGCGGCCGCGCGGGCCGAAGCGCGCCAGCCGGCTCAGCGGCGCCTCGACGCGCGCTGTCAACGACGGCACCAGCAGCGAGATGCCGAACGCCAGCAGGACGATCACGGCGAGCGTTCTGACCGTGCCGTTGGGCAGGCCCACGCCGTCGATCACCGAGGCCAGCGCCACGATCGCCACGGTGAACGTGGCCACCAGCCCGCAGATCACGCCGAGCGGGCGCCGCCGCCCGCCTGTGCCCGCCGAGGCGAGCAGGGCCGGCAGCACCGGCAGGACGCAAGGCGTCAGCGCGGTCCCGGCACCGGCCACGAACGCGAACAGGACGAGTAGGGCCACCGCAGCCCATCATGGCTGAGACCGGTTGGGCTTCGGCGCCCTGCTCAGCCGGTGGGCGACGCGAGCTCGATCAGCGTGCCGAACGGGTCGCGCACGTACGCGACGATCTGGCCCCAGGGCTGGCGCTTGGGCTCCGCGAGCGGCGTCGCGCCGTTCTCGACCGCGCGGGCGAAGGCCGCCTCCGGGTCGTCGAACACGAACGCGATCTCGACGTTGCCGGGCTGGTCGGCGCTCGGGCGCCTGAAGCCCTGCTCGAAGTGGGAGTCGCCGAGCGCCTCGGACGCGAAGGCGAGCTTGGTCTGGCCGGTGTCGAGCTCTCCGTAGTCGCCCTCCTCGCCGACGAAGGCGCGTGTGAGCCCGAACGCCCGCTCGAAGAACGCAATCGCGGCCTCCACGTCCGGCACGTAGACGATCACCCATTGAAGCTTCGCTGTCTCTGTCATGCCCGCGATGCTGACGCGCCGAGGCCGACCGCGTCTTGGAGAAAACGGCCAGGCGGCACGCCCGCGAGCGCTCGGCACTCGTTCGCGAAGTGCGCCTGGTCCGCGTAGCCGGTCGCAAAGGCCGCCTCGGCCAGCTCCGCGCCCGCGCGCACGCGCGCGAGGGCGCGCCTCAGCCGCAGCACGCGTCCCAGCCGCTTGGGTCCGTAGCCGACCTCGGAGTCGACCAGCCGGCGCAGGTGGCGCTCGCTCACGGCCAGCTCGCGCGCCACCGTCGCCACGCCGCTGCGGTCGAGGAGGGCGGTCGCGGCCCTGACCAGGGCGTCGGGCTCGCTCGCGCGCCGCGCCCGGTCCGAGAGGAACTCGACCAGCAGCCCGGCGCGCTCGCGCGCGCTGCCGGCCACCGTGACGCGCTCCTCCAGCGACGCGCCCTCGTCGCCCCACAGCGCGGTCACCGGGAGGCGGCCGTCGCGCAGCGCCGGTGCCGGGACTCCGAACAGCGGAGGGGCGCCGCCCGGATGCATGCGCACGCCGAGGACGGAGCTGCCGGGGCCGAGCGGCGACAGGAAGGCCGTCGTGTTCGGCCCGACGGCAGTCAAACCGATGCGCTCGCTCCAGACCACGTCCATGCAGCCGTCCGGCACGATCCGCTCGTAGCCGTCCGGCCGCGGACCGGCGGAACGCATCCAGACGCACTCGACCCACCGGCCGAGCGCCCGGTCGACCCGATACTCGCGGTAGCTCACAGGCTGAGTATGCCCGCCGGTAGGGTTGCTACCCGCTTGAGCTCACGGGCACCGAGTCGCGAGGGCATCGACGGCATCAGCCGCTGGATCGGCATGCGCTGGGAGGCCGCGGACACCGTGCGCCTCGAGATCCGGCCCGAGCTGATCAACGCCGCCGGCCTGCTCTCGGGGGCGGTCACCTACGCGATGATCGACTACTGCATGGGATCGACGCTCTGGAGGGAGACGACCGAGACTGAGAGCATCGCGACCGTCTCGATCGCCATCAACTACGTCTCCACGGCAACCGAGGGCGAGATCGTCTGCCGCACGACGCTCGACCGGCGCAACCGGCGGCTGGCCACGCTCCGCAGCGAGGTCACGACCGCCGAGGGGCGGCTGCTCTGCACCGCGATCGGCAGCTACACCATCTTCCCCAGAAAGGACGTGTGACCCATGCCCACGATCGAGGCAAACGGACAGACGCTCTACTACGAGGTCCACGGCGACGGCGAGCCGCTGCTGGCCGTGATGGGGCTGGCGGTGGACAGCCTCGCGTGGACGCTGCAGGTGCCGGAGCTCTCCGCGCGGCACCGCACGGTCATCTTCGACAACCGCGACGTGGGCCAGTCGTCGATGGCCGAGGGCCCGTACGAGATCGGCGACATGGCCCGGGACGCCCTCGCGCTCGCCGACGCGCTCGAGCTGGACACGTTCCACCTGCTGGGTTACTCGATGGGCGGCGCCATCTCCCAGGAGGTCGCGCTCGCGGCCCCCGAGCGCGTCCGCACGCTGACGCTGGCGGTCACGTGGCCGGCGGGCGGCGCCTGGGCCCGCAAGCTGACCGAGGTGTGGGGCGAGCGCATGGGCAAGCTGTCGCGCGAGAACCACGTGGACCAGCTGATGCTGCTGACCTTCTCGGAGGAGTTCTTCGAGAACGAGGAGGGCGCCGCGTGGATGCGCGACATGCTGCTGCAGAACCCGCATCCGCAGCCGCCGGAGGCGTTCATGCGCCAGCTGGACGCCTCCAGCCGCCACGACACCACGGAGCGGCTCCCCCGGCTGTCGGTGCCCACCCACGTGATCGGCGCCGAGCGCGACCTGCTCGTGCCGGTCTGGAAGTCGCGTGACCTGGCCGACCTGATCCCGGACGCCAAGCTGACGGTGCTGCCCGGCGCGGCGCACGGAGCCAACATCGAGCGCGCCACGGAGTTCAACGCCGCGGTGCTGGACTTCATCGCGGAGCGGGCTGCCGCTCCGGCCTGAGCTCAGGCGCCGTCGGCGGAGGCCTGCGCGAGCGCCTCGTCGAGCGTCTGGTGGATCGGCGCGGCACGACTGAACTCGACGATCTCGAGCACCCGCGCCACCGGCTCGCCGTCGCGCGCCACGACCAGCAGCTCCTGACGCCGGCTGCCGAGCCGCCGCGCCAGGCTGAACAGCATCGCGATGCCGCTCGAGTCGATGAACTCCAGGTCGCTGAAGTCCACCACGAGGGCGCGCGCCGACGTGGGCACGGCCTCGCCGATCGCCTCCCCGGTGCTGGGGGCGCCCGCGAGGTCGAGCTCCCCGGTCACGCGCGCGATCACGATCTCATCGCGCTCCTCGATCTCGAGCTGAACGAGATCCATCACTTGGCCGCTCCGTTCGCGTTGGGGTCCAACAACGTGCGTTCGAGCCGGACCGTAGTCCCTTCAGGGGTCGGCATGACGTCAACGGTATCCATCAGAGCCCGCATCAACGACAAGCCCCGGCCACGGTCACCGTCGCGGGGGGCACGCCAGGCACCCTGGTCGCGCACCGCGATCTCCACCCGGCGGCCCTCGACCTCGCCGCTCACCTCGAACGGCGTGCCGACGCCGGCGTGCTCGATCGCGTTGGTCGCGGCCTCGCCACACGCGGTCACCACCTCCGCGATCTCCTGCTCGCTTCCGCTCACGTGCCGCAGCCAGCGCCGCAGCAGGGAGCGCATCGAGGCGAGCGCCTCCGGCTCGGTGGGCAGTTCGACGCGGAAGCGGTCGGACATCGGAATCGTGCGCAGGGTCAGCAGGGCCACGTCGTCGAGCGCGCCGCCGTCCGGCACCAGCTCGCCCAACACGAGGTCGCAGAGTTGCTGCGGCTGTGTGGTGGAGCCGCGGACGATGTCGGCGAGCCGGTCGAGGCCGGTGTCGATGTTCTCCCCCGGCCGCTCGACGAGGCCGTCCGTGTAGAGCACCACCGTCGCGCCCGGATCGATCGGCACCGTAGCCTCCTGGTACTCGGGAAACGGCAGCACGCCGAGCGGGACCGACGCGCCGCTCTCGAGGTAGTGCGGCAGCCGCTCCTCTGTCAGCAGGAGCGGCGGCGGGTGGCCGGCGTTGACCCAGTGGAGCTGCTCGGCGACGGGGTCCACCACCACGTAGACGAGGGTGGCCATCTGGCTCTCGTCCTCCTCGGTCCAGATCAGCCGGTTGAGCTGCTCGACCACGCGCACGGGCGAGTGCCCCTCGAGCGCGTAGGCTCGCAGCGCGCTACGCAGCCGGCCGACCATCGAGGCCGCCGCCAGGCCCTTGCCCGCCACGTCGCCCATGACCAAGCCGACGCCACCGTTCGGTGTGGGCAGCACGTCGTACCAGTCGCCGCCCACCTCGGCCTCCGCGGCGGCGGGCAGGTAGCGCGCGGCGACCGACAATCCAGGTAGCTGAGGCAGGCGCTCCGGCAGCAGGCTGCGCTGCAGGGTCTCCGCGATCCGGTGCTCGCGCTCGTACACGCGCGCGTGGTCGAGCGCGAGCGCCACGCGATCGGCGGCCAGGCGGAGCAGGTTCATGTCCTCCGAGGTGAAGTGGCGCGGCGCCGCCGCGCACACCACGAGCACTCCGGTCACCCCGCCCTCGGCCAGCAGGGGCAATCCGATCAGCGAGTCGATGCCCAGCTCCTCCAGGGCCGGATAGGGCAGCTCCGCCGCGCCCGGATCCTGGACCAGGATCGGCTCCCGCCCGGTGGCCACGCGGCCGGCGAAGCCCTCGCCGAAGGGCAGCTTCTCCGCGGCCGACTCCAGCGGCGGCCCGCCCGACACTGCCGCCAGCGACAGCGTCTTGTCCTCGGCGAGGAAGATCGCGGCGGCATCGGCCTCGAGCACCGCGCGCACCCGCGTGACCAGGTCGAACAGGATGTCGTCGAGCGTCCGGTGAGCGAGGGCGGCGTCCACGAGCAGCTGCATGCCGCTCACCAGCTCCGCCACGCGCTCGGCCTCGGCGCGCGCAGCCTGCTCGCGCATCAGCGCCTCGCGCTCGGCCTCTTGGCGGATTCGGTCGGTCACGTCGCGCACGAACCCGGCCACCAGGATCTCGCCGCGCACGTCTACCTTCGACACGGTCGCCTCCGCCGGGAAGCGAGTGCCGTCCCGGCGCTGGAACTCGGCCTCGAAGTGCGCGGTGGCAGTGGGCTCGCTGCTCTCGATCAGTTCCCGGCGACGCGACTCGTGGCGCTCGCGGAACTCGGGCGGGACCAGGAGCGTGCGCATCGGCTCGCCGCGCGCCTCGGCCTCCGACCAGCCGAACAGCCGCTCCGCCGCGCTGTTCCAGCTGCGGATCATCCCGTCGGCATCGAGCGTGACGAACGCGTCCGGCGCGCTCTCGAGCACGAGGCGCGTGCGGACCTCGCTCTCGTGCAGCTCGAGGGCGCGCTGCTCGGCCTCGCGCGCCCCCTCCCGCAGATGCTCGAGCATGCGCGAGATCAGCAGGCCGGCGACCAGCGGGGTGCCCACCGCGAGCAGCCAGCGAACCGCCGGGCTGGCCGGCTCCTGCACGCCGAGCACGACCGCGTAGGCCACGCCGATGTACGCCAGGTGGCCGAGCGCGAGCCGCGTCGGGAAGAAGTAGAACGCGTAGAGGCCCGCCCACGTGTAGAGCAGCGCGTAGAGCGTGGCGGTGCCGGTGTAGTAGGTCGCCAGCGAGAGCAGCGTCGTGCCGATCACGAGCACGACGTGGAGCTGCCACTCCTCGATTCGCTCGGCGCGCCAGTAGACGAGCGCGGCCAGCACCAGCGCGCCGCCGGCCACCGCCCACAGCTGCGCGACCCTGAACTCCGGGTCGTGCGGCAGCACGAGGGTGAGCATCCCCAGCGCGGCACCGGCAGCGAACAGGTAGGCAAGCGAACGTGCCTTGACGCGCACGTCGAATAGCTCCGGCAGCTCCTTCACCGGACCACCCCGCCTAACCCGAGCTCAGGTTTCGAGGCCCCCACTTCGCGCCGAGAGCCGGGCCAGCGCCTCGTGACACTCGATGACGCGGCGCTTGACAGGATCTTCGTCGCTGCGATCGTGCACCAGGTCCCAGGTCTTGTCGGCCACGTCGCGCGCGGTCTGCGGCGTGGCGTGGTCCCAGAGCATGTCGACCAGCTTCAGCTCGAAGGCCTCGAGCTGCTCCACGGGATTGCCGGGCGGCATCCGCGGCAGCGGGTCGCCGGTCGCCTGGCGCCACATCTGAGTTGCCATAACGAGGCGGTTGCGCAGCTGCATCTGGTCCACGGGATGAGCAGGCTAGCCGCTTGGAGCACGCGACGAGCGGGTGAGTCGTACCCTCACCGCCATGCCGCGACTGCACCTCCTCCGCGTCTTCTGCGACGAGCACGGCGAGGGAGGCAACCCGCTGGGGATCTTCCTCGACGGCGCCGGCGTCCCGGCCGGCGCCCGCCAGGCCGTCGCGGCCGACCTGGGACTGAGTGAGACGGTGTTCGTCGACGATCCCGAGCGCGGCGACCTGCGCATCTTCACGCCCGCGGTCGAGATGCCGTTCGCGGGCCACCCAACGGTGGGAGCCGCGTGGCTGCTGGCCGCCGAGCGCGGCGCGGTGAGCAGCCTCCGAGTGCCGGCCGGCGAGCTGCGCGTGCGCTACCAGGACAGCGCGGCCTTCGTCGCGGCGCGCCCGGAGTGGTCCCCACCGTTCGAGTGGGATCAGCTCGACTCCCCCGCCGCGGTCGAGGCGCTGACCGGGCCGCCGCGGGAGCACGACCATCTCGGGGCGTGGGCATGGATGGACGAGCTCGCCGGCACCGTCCGCGCACGCGTCTTCCCGGTGCGCTACGGGATCGCCGAGGACGAGGCGACCGGAGCCGCGACCGTGATCCTGTGCGGCCGGCTGGGGCGCCCGATCGAGGTCCGCCAGGGCCGCGGGTCGCGCATGCTCGCCCGGCCGCTGGCGGACGGCTACGTGGAGGTGGGAGGGACTTCGGCGCTGGACGAGGTGCGTGAGTACGCGCTGCCCTGAGCGAACTCCTCGTCGCTCATCCGCAGGATCGCCACCCCGCAGCCGAAGCCGGCGACCAGGAAGACCGCCGCGCCGGCGACGAAGTACGCGTTCGAGACGATCGTGGTCTCGGTCCCGACCATCAGGGTGGCGAGCACGAGCAGCCACCCCGCCCACGCGGGCACGGCTCCCTGGCGCTGCGCGCCGACCGCGAGCAGGATCATGCCCGCGATGAAGCCGACCGGAGTCAGGTAGTAGAGGTACGACCAGCCCGAGCTCTGTAGCTCCTTCAGTACCGCGGAGCCGGCCTCCACGCCCACGTCGGGCCGGCGCGACGCCTCCGCCACGATCGCCCACGAGTAGCCGTCGATCGTGAGCACGGCGGCCAGCCCGAGTAGCCCCGCCATCGCGAGCGCCCCGCCGACCAGCCCGAGGCGCGGGCTGCGGCGGCGCACCAGGAAGGCGAGCCCGAGGATGGCGGCGGCGAACATCAGGATCGCCAGGAATCCGAGCGCGTGGGCGGCCTGCCACCGTGTGTAGTCGTCGGCGATCGCGGCCAGCTGCTCCGCCTCGTTGCCGCGCCCAAGCTCCTCCGGGTGCAGCAGGTTGTCCGCCAGGAAGGCGAGCGGCGCGCCGATCAGCGCCGCGCCTGTCCCGAGCCGGTAGAGGCGCAGGTGCGGGAGCGCGGTCAGATCGCGCCTCCGCCGGGGGACATGAACGCGATCGCCGGGCCGAGCCCGGCGTCCGTGGTCACCGTGGCGATGCGGCGCCCCGGCTGCACGGCGTCGCGGGCGGTTCCCAGCCGCTCGCCCAACACGGCCGCGGGCGCGTCGAGGTCCTCCACCAGGAACGAGATGCCCCACAGGCGCGCGGGACCGCCCGCATCCGACGCGATGCGGGTTCCAGGCGGCGCCTGCACCACCTCGAGGATCAGCTCGCCCATCCGGAAGAACGCCTGCCGCCGCGACCCGCCAGGGGTGTCCCCCTCACGCACGCGGCGCAGGTCGAAGCCGGCGTCGCGCAGGACGGCCGTCGTGCGATCGAGGTCAGGCGTGATGACCACGAGGTGATCGATCGAGACCGTCCCGTTCGGGTGCGCCGGCGCGGAGACGGGCGGGGCCTGCGACGCCCCGGTGTCCAGGCCGTCGAGGTCGAGCGAGCCCGCGTCGCGGAGCGACCAACCCACGATCCCGCGGCGCTCCCCCGGTCCCTGGAGGCACAACCGCACCGTGCCGACCTCGCACAGTTCGTCCCGCACCGCGAACCCCGCCGCGGCCCACGCCTCCGGCGCGGCCGCGATGAACAGCTCGTCGACGGTTGGCACTCGCCTGCTCACCTCCGCCGCAGCATTTCAGGTGATCGCGCGCACCGCGGCTGCGCCAACGGCACCGGCCAGCACGGTCACCAGCAGCGGCGCCCGCAACACCACCGCCACCCCCGCGCAGGCCAGGCCGGCTGCGCGCGCGTCGACGGTCAGCTCCTGGTCGTGCGCGAACGTGCCGGTGAGGATGAGCGCGGTGAGCAGCGCTGGAGCGAGCAGAGCGATCACGGCATCGGCGCCGGCCGGCAGCTCGCGCCCGCCGACGATCGCCGGCCCGGCGGCCTTGAGGAGGAACGTGGTCACCACGAGCCCGCCGATCGCGATCCAGACCTCGGTCATGAGCGCCACAGCCCCAGCAGGGCGGCGCTCGAGGCGAGCAGCACGGGCACGCCCGGGGGCAGCACGGGCGTCAGCGCGAGCGCGATCACGCCGGCCAGGAGCGCGGTCGCTACCGCGTGCGGCCTGCCGAGTTCGGGCGCGAGCAGGCCGAGGAAGAAGGCCGGGAAGATTGCGTCGAGGCCGAGCGCGGCCGGGTCGCCGAGCGCGTCGCCGAAGAACACTCCCAGCGCCGTGCCCCCCACCCACGTCACGTACTGCGGCAGGGTGGCGCCGAGCATCGCCTCGCGGTCGAAGCCGCCGGGGCCGCGCGCGGCCAGCGCCCAGGAGGCGTCGACCATGGCCTGCCCCTCGGCCGCGCGGCGCATTGCGCCTCCCCGCAGGGCCGGCGCGGCCGCGACCCCCATCGGGAGGTAGCGCAGGTTCAGCATCGTCCCCGTCGCGATCGCCGTGACGGGATCGCCGCCGGCCGCGAGCACCGCCGTGGCCCCGAACTGCGCCGCTCCCGCGAACACGAACGCCGACATCACGATCGGCGCCCAGGTGCCCATCAAGGGCTCGGCGATCACGCCGAACGAGACGCCCATGATGCCGCCGGCGGCCGCGAAGCCTATGCCGGCACGCAGGCCCGGGCGATACGCCTCGAGCCTGTTGGGCTCCGCGACCTCACCGGCCCCGCTCATGCGGCGCGCAGGCGGGGCGAAGCAGCGAGGGAGTCGGCGAGCAGGGACGCGAAGCGCCCGAGCATGTGCCCCTCCTCGTCGCCGTGCAGCGGGTTCAGCTCCGTCACGGTCAGGGCGCTCAACCGCTCGCTGCCCAGCAGGGTCCTGAGCGCCCGCATGGCGGCCTCGAGCGTGAGCCCGTCGCCGCGGACGGCGTCCTCCGAGAGCTGGGCGTCGTTGAAGTCCACGACGTCGACGTCGAAGTGCACGAGCAGGCGGTCGAAGCGCATGGCGAAGCCGTCCAGCACACGTCGCGCCACGCCCTCCGGGTCGCCGGCGACCGCGTCCATCGGGACCCCCGCCAGGCCGCGGCGCACCATCACGTCGAACTCGAACGGACGTGTCCTTTCGGGCCCGTAGGACAGAAACAGCACTTGAGCATCATCCAGGAGCGGCACGCTCGGGCCGATTGCAGCCAGCTCCGGCGCGGCGCCGTCGACCCCCAGCGCGTGCGCCATCCCCATCCAGTCGAAGGTGCCCTCGGTGACGCTCGCGGGCGTGTTGAGGTCCGGATGCATGTCGAAGTAGACGAGCCCGATGCGCTCGCCGTGCGCGAGGTGGCCCGCAATCACTCCCAGCTCGATCGAGCAGTCGCCGCCGAGCACGAGCAACGGTCCGGCGGCGTCGGCGAGCGCTCGCTCCACGCGCCCGGCGGTCTCGCGGACGATGTCCACGACGGCGTCGAGGTTCTGCGCGCGCGGACGCTCGCGGTCCACGCGCCAGCGCCACACCGGCGAGTCGCCCAGGTCGTGCACGTCGATGCCGCGCTCGCGCAGCGCCTGGCCGAGACCGGCCTCGCGCAGGGCGGCCGGCGCCAGCTCCTGCCCGGGCGTGAAGGAGCCGGCGCTCGTGGGAACTCCGAGGATCGTCAAGGCGGACATGGCCGAAGTCTGCCCAGCTCGGATACCGTCTAAACGAGTTAGGTGGTTATCAGACCGCGGCAGGCAGGGCGACCGCCTGCTCGAGCGCGGCCCGGCGACTCAGCGCCACAGCGCCGCGCACGGCGGCCTCGCCGCCGAGCCGGGCGGGCAGCACGCGGCAGCGCATCCGGCGGCCCGCCAGCGCGCGCGTCTCGAGCTCGCCCTCGATCGGGACCCGCAGCCACTCCGACAGCGGCGCCAGGTAGCCGCCCAGCAGGACCGCCTCGGGATCGAGCAGGTTGGCCAGCGACGCGATCGCGATCCCGAGCGTGTGGCCGACCTGGCTGAGCGCCTCGAGTGTCCGCGCGTGTCCCGCCCGGGCGCTCTCGGCGAGCATTGCGCCCGGCCACTCCGGCCGCGTGCCCTCGCAGCGCATGCGCGCGTCCCATCCGGCCAGCCGCAGGAGGGCGTCCTGCCCGGCCAAGCGCTCGAGGCAGCCGCGGCCGCCGCACCCGCAGGGTGGCCCGTACGGGTCGATCGTGAGATGTCCGAACTCCCCCGCGAACCCGGAGGCCCCCCGGAACAACTCGCCGCGCAGGACGACGCCGGCACCGATCCCGATCTCACCGGACACGTAGACGAAATCGCGCAGGCCGCGCCCGGCGCCTTCGAACAGCTCGGCGACCGCGCCGAGGTTGGCCTCGTTCTCCACGCGCACCTCGTAGGACGGATCCTCCAGGGCCTCGTTGAGCAGACTCGCCACCGGCACGTCCGCCCAGCCCAGGTTCGGGGCCACCGCCAGCTCGCCCCGCGGGTCCACGAGACCGGGAACCGCGACCGTGGCCAGCATCGGGCGCCGCCCGACCGCGAACGGCGCCTCGACCGCCTGCTCGACCAGGCGCGCGAGCGCCGCGATCACGTCCTCCGGCGACGCCGCGCGGTTGTCGTTCGCCACGAACGCGCGATGGCGCACGTCGCCGGCCAGGTCGGTCGCCCACACCGCGAGGTAGTCGACGTTGATCTCGAGGCCCAGCACGAACGGGCCGCTCGGGTCGAGCTCGACGTTCTGGGCCGGGCGACCGACGGTGCCCGGGCGCTCCCCGTCGGGCGAGTCGCGCAGCAGCCCCGTGTCGATCAGGTCGGCGACCAGGCTCGACACGGTGCTCTTGTTGAGCCCGGTCTCGAGGGCGAGCGTGGACCGCGAGCGCGGGCCGTTGTCGGCCACCTGGCGCAGGACCAGCGCGAGGTTGTACTCGCGGACCGGTCTCATCGCAGCCCCAGGATCAGGTCGACGGCCAGCTGGTCGAGCCGCTCGTTGCGGCACTCGCGCGCGCCCAGCGCATCCAGGTCATGCCGCTCGGCCAGCAGCTCGTCGACCGCCGCCGCGGAGTAGGGGCCGACCGTGTCCACGGCCAGCTCCGCCACCTTCGCGTCGGCCTCCGCCTGGGCGATCTCGGGGTCGCTCGCCCACTGCGCGGCGCGCTCCTTCAGCGCGAGGTAGGTGCGCATGCAGCCGGAGGCGAAGTCCCACACGCCCTCGTGCGACTCCACCCGCAGCGGCCGGGCGTCGAAGTGGCGGGCGCCGTCGTAGCCCGAGTCCTCGAGCAGCTTGACGAGGAAGAAGGCGTCCTTGAGGCCCACGGCGCCGAAGCGGAAGTCCTGGTCGTAGCGCCCGATCCGCTGGGCGTTGAGGTCGATGTGGAAGAGCTTGCCGGCCCAGAGCGCCTGAGCCACTCCGTGCAGGAACGACAGCCCGGCCATCGTCTCGTGCGCCACCTCCGGGTTCACGCCGACCATCTCGGGGTGCTCGAGGCGCTCGATGAAGGCCAGCGCGTGGCCGACCGTGGGCAGGAAGATGTCGCCGCGCGGCTCGTTCGGCTTCGGCTCGAGCGCGAAGCGCATGTCGTAGCCGCGGTCGCGCACGTAGCCGCAGAGGAAGTCGATCGCCTCCCGATAGCGCTCGAGCGCGTCGCGGGCCGGCTTGGCGGCATCGGCCTCCACGCCCTCGCGCCCGCCCCAGAACACGAACACCGGCGCGCCCAGCTCGGCGCCGACGTCGATCTGGCGCATCACCTTCCGCAGGGCGTAGCGGCGCACCTCGCGGTCGTTGGCGGTGAACGCGCCGTCCTTGAACACCGGGTGCGTAAAGAGGTTGGTGGTGGCCATGGAGACCTTCATGCCGGTCTCGTCGAGCGCCTTCACGAACTCCGCCTTGATGCGCTCGCGCTCGGCATCGTCAGCATCGGGCGGCAGCAGGTCGTCGTCGTGGAAGCAGACCCCGTAGGCGCCCAGCTCGGCGAGCTTGCGCACGGTGTCGGGCGGCTTGAGCCCGGGCCGCGTCTCGACGCCGAACGGGTCGTTGCCCTTGTGGCCCACGGTCCAGAGCCCGAACGTGAACTTGTGCTCCGGCTTGGGGGTCAGCTCTACCACGCGCTCTCCTTGCAATTAGTTGGGGCAGCCAACAAACTAGCCGCGTGGCCGCGACCGGTCAATTCGCAGCCGGGGTGGACTGCTCCACCCAGGCCACCAAGGTGCTGGTCGTGGATCCCGACGACGGCCGCGTGGTCGCCACCGGCAGGGCGCCGCACGAGGTGACCGGCAGCGACGGAGCGCGCGAGACAGACCCGGCCGTCTGGTGGGAGGCGCTGCGCGTGGCGCTGGCGGAGACCGGCCGCGCCGCCGAAGTGGGCGCGATCTCGGTGGCGGGGCAGCAGCACGGACTGGTGGTCACCGACGCCGACGGGCGGCCGCTGCGCCCGGCGGTGCTCTGGAACGACACCCGCTCGGCGCCCGACGCGGCCGCGCTGCGTGACGAGCTGGGCCCCGAAGCCTGGGCGGAGCGCGTGGGCGTCGTGCCGGTGCCGTCGTTCACGGTCACGCGCTGGGCCTGGCTGCGGCGCACCGAGCCGGAGGTCGCGGCCGCGGCGCGCGCGGTGCGGCTCCCGCACGACTGGCTCGGCGAGCGCCTCTGCGGCCGCGGCGCAACCGACCGCGGCGACGCCTCCGGCACCGGCTGGTGGTCCACGCGCGACGAGGACTACCTGGCCGACGTGCTCGAGCTGTCCGCCGTCGAGCTGGACCGCTCACTCCTGCCGGACGTGCTCGGCCCGCGGGAGGCGGCCGGTGCCGTCCACGCGAACGCTGCCGCCGAGCTGGGCCTGCCCGCCGGCGCGGCGGTGGGCCCGGGCACCGGCGACAACATGGGCGCGGCGCTGGGGCTCGGCCTGCGCCCGGGTGAGGCCGCGATCAGCCTCGGCACCTCCGGCACCGCGTACGCGGCGATGAGCGAGCGGGCCGTGGACCCGAGCGGGCTGATCGCCGGCTTCGCCGACGCCACGGGCGGGTTCCTGCCGCTCGCGGCGACGCTCAACTGCACCCTCGCCGTGGACCGAGTGGCGACCTGGCTCGGGCTCGAGCGCGAAGCGGTGGGACAGCGCACCGAGGTCACGGTCCTCCCCTACCTCGACGGCGAGCGCACCCCGAACCTGCCACGCGCCAGCGGCACGATCGCCGGGCTGCGCCACGACACTGAGCCCGGGCAGATCCTGCTCGCGGCCTACGAGGGCGCGGTCGCTTCGTTGGTTGAGGCGCTCGAGCTGCTCTCAGGTGTCGGGTCTGGCGTCGATCCGGACGCCCCTGTCGTCCTGATCGGGGGCGGGGCGCGCGGCGGCGTCTGGCAGGACACGGTCGCGCGCCTGTCGGGCCGCGCCGTTCAGATACCGGACACCGAGGAGTTGGTGGCGCTCGGCGCGGCCGCCCAGGCGGCCGCGGTGCTCACCGGCGAGCCACCCGAGGCGATCGCAGGCCGCTGGGACAAGCGCGCCGGAAGGCTCGTGGAACCGCCAGCCGAGCCGGACACCGAGACGCTGGCGCGCATCCGGGCGACACGCGAGGCGGCGCTGGGGTTGCTGGACCCGTAGCGGTCCGGTCAGCCGGCCTCCGGCGCGGTGGCCGGCGCTTCCTCGCCTCGCCGGCCGAGCAGCGAGCCGCCCACGAACAGGACGCAGACCGCCACACCGCATAGCGCCAGCACGGCGACCAGCCGGAACGACCAGGTCATCCCCGACATGAATGCCTCGCGCACCAGCTCCGTGACGCGCTCCGCAGCGCCGCCACCCAGCCGCGCCAGCACCTCGGCGGCCGACTCGGTGCCGGCCAGCACCCCCTGCACGTCCTGGATCTCGGACTCGCGCAGGCCCTCGGTGCTCGCCTGGAGCTTGTCCTGCGACGCAGTCGTGAACACGGTCGTGGTCAGCCCCAACCCCACCGAACCGCCGGCGATCTGGAACATGTAGACGATCCCACCGGCGAGGCTCGAGCGCGACGGGTCGAGCGCGGTCACGGCCGCCGTGGTGATCGAGGAGTAGAACAGCCCGACGCCGAGGCCGAGCACGATCATGCCGGGTACCAGGTCGCCCCAGGCCGAGTCGCGCCCGGCTAGCGAGATCAGGAAGGTGCCGAGCGCCAGGCAGGCACCGCCCGCGCTGACCACGACCTTCGCCCCGAAGCGCTCGTAGAGCGGGGCGGCGGCGAACGAGATGCCGGCGAACACGGCCATCATCGGCAGCAGGCCGGTGCCGGCCTCGAGCGGATCCCAGCCGAGGATCTTTTGCATGAACTGCGGTAGGAACATCAGCGCCGCGAAGAAGGTCGCCGACATCAGCAGCGTCGCCAGGCACGCGGCCCGAAACGCCGGGTTGGACATCACGTCGCGCGGAATCAGCGCGCGGGCGCCGCCGCGACGCTCGATCACCGCGAACGCGGCCAGCATCACCGCGCAGAGCGCGAACAGGCCGAGGATGCGCGGGTCGCTCCAGCCCCAGTCGGTCACCTGGTCGAGTCCGACCAGCAGCGCCACCAAGCCGACCGAGAGCGTCACCACACCGGGCACGTCGATGCCCTCCTCTTCGCCCGCCCCGCGGCTCTCGCGCACGCTGCGCCAGGTGACGAAGCAGGCGAGCGCAGCGATCGGCAGGTTGGCGAACAGGATCCAGCGCCAGCTCAGCGCGTCGGTGAGCACGCCGCCGAGCAAAGGGCCGGCGGCGTTCCCGAAGCCCGCCGAGCCGATGATCAGCGCCCCGGCCAGCGCCGCTTTCTCCTCGGGCAGGATGTCGTAGGTCATGCCGAGCACGGCGGGCCACATCAGCGCCCCGCCGATGCCCATCAGCGCGCGGCACGCGATCAGCCAGAGCTCGTCCTGCGCGGCGCCGCCCAGCACCGAGAAGGTCGCGAAGATCGCCGAGCCGATGAAGAACACGCGCCGGCGCCCGAGCATGTCGGCCAGCCGCCCGCCGGTCACGATCAGCACGCCGAACACGAGCGCGTAGGCGTTGATCACCCACTGCACGGTCGACACGTCCGCGTCGAATTCCTTCTCGATCTCGGGGAGCGCCACGCTGAGCGCCGTGACGTCGTTGGCGATCACGAACACCGAGATCGCCATCGCCCCCAGCGCAAGCCAGGTGCCGCGCGTCACAGCGGCATCCTACGCCCGCGGAATGCGCAGATGCAGGCGATACGTCCCGCGGTTGCCGCTCCGGTCAAATGCCAGCGCGACCACGCGATGGCGACCGGGCCGCAGCCGCCAGCGGTAGCTGACACGGCTGTAGCGCCGCGCGAGCACCTTGCGGCCGTCGATGCGCAGCTCGAGCCGCGCGATGCCCCCGCTGTCGCGTGCCTTGGCGGTAAGCCGGATGCGGCCGCCCGGCAGGCGGCGCCGGACCAGCCGGACCCGCGGCGCGGTGCGGTCCGCTTGGCCCGTCCTGAGGCTGGAGACCCTGGCCGACGGCACGTTGACCGTATGCGGAGCGGACGCGGGGCTGCGGTTGCCGGCCGCGTCCTGCGCGTAGACCGTGTACACGTGCTCGCCCGGCAGCACGGTCAGGTCCTCGTAGGAGGTGGAGGTCGAGCTGCCGATCTCCACGCCGTCGCGGTACACCGGGTAGGAGGTGACGCCCACGTTGTCGCCGCCCGAGCTCCACGAGAGCCGCAGCCGCGCGCCAGTGAACGCGTGCGAGAGGCTGACCGGCGCCGCGGGCGCCTGCTGGTCGAGCGGCGGCGCGGACAGGTTCACCGCCACGCTGGCGGCCCCGCTGCCCGCGGAGACGGTGGTCACGCTGATCGTGCCGTCGCTGAAGGTCTCGCCGGGCTGGAGCGCGGCGTCGTAGATCGTCCCCCCGGGGTGGGTGTCGACCAGCCGTGAGCGGGTCGTCCGAGACGGGTCGTCGTCCACGCGGATGCTCACGCCCTTGACCACGAAGTCGTTCGCGCCGAAGTTGTCGAACACGCCGCCGGGCTTGCGGATCTCGAGGTAGTACCAGTCCTCGACGACCCCGCTCGAGTTGCGAGTGCGCGGGATCCGCAACGTGGTCGGACCGGTCACGGGGGCGATCGGGTTCGACGTCATCGAGTAGGTCCCCGAGGTCGAGACGGTCTGGACGTTCTCGGGCTGAAGCACACCCAGGCGCTGCAGGTTCCAGGCGTGGCTGTGGCGGCTGCCTGCCGACCCCATCACGTCGAACGGGTCGTTGTACTCCTGCAGCGAGCAAGCGCCCGAGATCGACACCGGCTGGCCGCTGGCGCCGGTGCAGAGCCAGGCGCCGGCGTGGTGGAGCCCCAGGTTGTGGCTCAGCTCGTGGCCGGTCACGCGCACGCTCAGCTCGCCGTTGATCCAGGATTCCGTGCCCGGCATGTAGGCGAGCCCTGCCCAGGCGCAGCTCGACTGAGCGGGGAACAGGTACATGATGTGCTGGTAGCCGGTGGGGTCGAAGCCGGCCGTCATCGCGGCGGTCATCGCCAGGTCGGCCCACTGCAGGTAGTTGCAGCCCGCCGGCAACACCGGGAGCGTGAACCAGCCGAAGACGTCGCCGTCGAGGTTGCCCGCCTTGCCCGCGAGCCAGAGCTGGTTGTTGGTCTCCTCGCGGAAGAACGCGCTCGTGGAGTTGCCCGCTTCGAAGACGCTCGAGCGAATCTGCGCGGGTGTCCACGGGGTGCGCAGATCGGTCGCGAAGTTGAAGGCGATCACCGCGGTCGTGCGGCCGCCGAGCGCCGGCGCCGCTTGGGGCGCCGCTGCCGTGACCGGGCCGACCACGCCGGCGCCCGGGTCCTTGTCGTCCACGGCGACGCGATCGGCGCCGGGGCTGAGCGAGGGCAGGCGCGTGGGCAGCACGTCGATCGTGCGCGAACCGGTGTCGAGCCGCCAGTCGGTGACCGAGGCGCCCGCGTCGAAGTAGTCGGCGTGCACGCCCTGCAGGGTGCCCTCGATGGTGTGGTGCGCGCCCGCGGGAGCGGCGACGGCGAGCAGCGCCAGCAGCGACGCAGCGAGGGCGAGCAGAGCCCTTGCAGGAAAGGTCCACACCTCGTTGCCATCGGCAGCGCCACGGCGAGCGGCTAGTCGCCGTGCACCTCATTGGACGGATGACCCGCCGTACACTGCCGCCATCGTGCGCCGTGCCGCGCTGCTCTCCCTGGTCCTGGCGCTGCTCGCGCCCGCCAGCGGGTCGGCGCGCGACTTCCCCAAGGACTTCCTTTGGGGGACCGCGATCGCCGGCTTTCAGACCGAGGCCGGCGGCCGGCCGGCCAACTCGGACACCCGCAGCGACTGGTGGGCCTGGAGCCACGACGCGGCGGAGATCGGCCAGGGGCACGTGAGCGGCGACCTCGTCGAGCGCGGGCCGGGCCACTGGCGCCTGTACCGGCGCGACACCGCGCTGGCGCGCCGCCGCCTCGGCGCCAACGCGTTCCGGCTCTCGATCGAGTGGAGCCGTGTCTTTCCGCGCTCGACCCGCGGCGCGCGCACGCCGCAGGCGCTCGACCGTCTGGCCGATCAGACCGCCGCGCGCCACTACGCGGCGGAGCTGCGCGCGATCCGTCGGCGCGGGATGACCCCCGTGCTGACCCTCAACCACTTCACGCTGCCGACCTGGCTGCACGACCCGATCGGCGTGCGCGACGCCTTCGCGGGCACCGGGCCCGACGATCCGGTCCCGCCCGTCGAGCGCGGTGGGTGGCTGTCGCGCCGCACGGTCCGCGAGTTCGGCGCGTTTGCCGCGTGGGCCGCCTGGCGCTACGGGCAGCAGGTGGATCTGTGGGTCACGATCAACGAGCCGATGGTGGTGGCCGTGAACGGCTACGTGAACGCGGCGGGGGCGTTCGCCGGCTGGTTCCCGCCCGGTGTGTACTCGTTCCCGGCCGCCGTGCGGGTCGTGCGCAACCTCGCCAAGGCGAACGCGCTGGCCTACGACGCCGTCCACCGCCAGGATCGGCGCGCCCGCGTCGGACCGGTGCACAACATGATCGCGTTCACCCCCGCCGACCCGGCCAACGCGAGCGACCGCAGGGGAGCCCGTCACGCCGACTACGTGTTCAACCGCGTGTTCCTCAACGCCGTGGTCAAGGGCGTGGACGACAGTGACGTCGACGGGCGCATCGAGGCGCGCGAGCGCCGGCGCGACCTGCGCGGCCGCGCCGACTTCCTCGGTGTCAACTACTACTTCCGCAGCCGCGTCACGGGGCTGCCCGCCCCGGCCAGCTCCACGGTCTCGCTGTTCGACTTCCTGCCGACCAACACCTACCGGCACCCGCAGCGCCCGGACGCCCCGACCTGCCCCACGACCTGCACGGAGTTCGGCGCCGAGATCTACCCGCGGGGCTTCCGCGACGTCTTGCGCACGGCCGGCGGCTACGGGCTGCCCGTGTACGTGACGGAGAACGGCCTGGCCGACGCCGACGACGATCTGCGGCGCGACTACCTGCTGGACCACCTGCGTGCGATGCGGGGGGCGATGCGCGATCGGCTGGCGCGCGTCAAGGGGTACTTCGCCTGGTCGCTGGTCGACAACTTCGAATGGGCGGCTGGCTACTACCCGCGCTTCGGCTTCTTCTCGTTCGATCCGGTCACGCTCGCGCGCCGTGAGCGCCCAAGCGCTCGCACCTTTCGGCGAATTGCGAGGTTCGGAGCCCTCCCTTCGGGGCAATAGCGCGGCGTACCCGCGAAAGGAGAGCCCGTGTACATCGGAATCGGAACCCTGATCCTGATCCTCATCGTGCTGGTCATCCTGCTCTAGAGCAGCCCCCGACTGTGCGCTAGCTCACACAAGGCGCGGTGTCGCGGCGATACCCTGCCGCGCACCGTGACCGAGCTGCCCCCCGGTCCGAAGGCCCCGCGCGCTGTGCAGACGCTCGCGTGGTGGACACGCAGCGTTCCGCTCTACGAGCGCTGTCGGGCGCGCTACGGCAAGCGCTTCACGCTTCGCCTCCTGCAGGCCCCCGCGTCGGTCCACCTGTCCGACCCGGCCGAGGTCAAGGAGGTGTTCACCGCTCCGCCCGAGGTGCTGCACCCGGGTGAGGGAGCGCAGGTGCTCGAGCCGATCGTTGGCGCCAACTCCGTGATCCTGCTCGACGAGCAGGCGCACCTCTCCCAGCGCAAGCTGATGCTGCCGGCGTTCCACGGCGAGCGGATGGAGGCGCTGACCGGGCTGCTCGAGGAGCTGACCGAGCGCGAGGTGGCCTCCTGGCCGCTCGACGAGCCGGTCGCCCTGCATCCGCGCCTCCAGGGGCTGACGATGGAGGTGATCCTGCGCGCGGTGTTCGGCCTGGACCCGGGCTCGCGCCTCGACTCGATCCGCGAGCGCCTGACCAAGAACCTGGAGATGGGCGCGAACCCGGCCTCCATGCTCCCCTTCCTCCAGCGTGGCCGGCGCTGGGAGGAGTTCGTACGCCGCCGCGACGAGACCGACGCGCTGATCTTCGAGCTGATCGACGAGCGACGGGCCGAGGCGGACGCCGAGCGCGACGACGTGCTCGCCATGCTGCTGGCTGCGCGCCACGAGGACGGCTCGCCGATGTCCAAGCAGGAGCTTCGCGACGAGCTGATGACGCTGCTGGTGGCCGGCCACGAGACCACGGCGTCCGAGCTGGCGTGGGCGTTCGAGCGGCTCGCGCGCACGCCGAGCGCGTTGCGGCCGCTGCTGTCCGAGATCGACTCGGGCGATGGCGACGCCTACCTGACCGCGACAGTGCACGAGACGCTGCGCCGCCGGCCGGTGATCCCGAACGCCGCGCCGCGGCTGACCAAGCAGCCGGTCGAGATCGGCGGCTGGAGCTACCCCGAGGGCATCTGCCTGATCCCCAACGCCCACCTGATCCATCACGACCCCGAGATCTACCCCGACCCGTACGCATTCCGCCCCGAGCGCTTCCTCGAGCAGACGCCGGGCACCTACACCTGGATCCCGTTCGGCGGCGGGCGGCGGCGGTGCCTGGGCGCGAGCTTCGCGCAACTCGAGATGAAGATCGTGCTGCGCGCGGTGCTGTCGCGGGCCGAGCCCGCCCCCGCGCGGGATTCGACCGAGGGCAGCAGGCGGCGTGCGATCACGCTCAGCCCGCGCCGCAGCGCGGCGACCGTCCTTCGCGCGCGTGCGCGCGAGCGCGCTCCCGCGCTGACCTAATCGTCCAGGCTCGGCTGGTAGGTCCCGAAGCTCCAGATGTTGCCCTCGGGGTCGCGCGCCGAGAAGTCACGCGACCCGTAGTCCTGATCCGTCGGCTCGAGGACGATCTCGGCGCCGGCGCCCTTCGCTTGCTCGTACAGCGAATCGACCTCGTCGACCACCACGTAGATCGTGGTCTTCCCGAGGCCCTGGTCGTACACCGGGTCGCCCGCGCCGGCCTCGCTGATCATCACTGCCTCGCCGCGGAAGCTCAGCTCGGCGTGCACGACCTTGCCGCCGTCGCCCTCGTGGATCTCGTGGCGCTCGAAGCCGAAGGCCCGCTCGAGGAAGTCGATCGCGGCGTGGGCGTCTGAGTACTTGAGGACCGGATAGATGCTCTGCATGGCCAGCAGGCTACGCCGTCGCCCTGCCATAATCTCGCCGCCTTGCTGGCCACCACCCAACCGATCCGGGAGGAGCTCACCCGGGCTCTCCCCGACCGCCCTTTCACAGTCGAGTTCTGGGACGGCTCGCAGCTGCCGTCGACCAACGGCGGCGGCCCGCGCTTCTCCGTGCGCTCGCCGGCGGCATTCGCGCACGCGCTGCGCGCGCCCGGTCAGCTCGGGCTCGGGCGCGCCTACGTGTCGGGCGAGCTCGAGGTAGACGATGTCGACGCCGTGCTCGACCTGCTCGACTCGTGGCAGCCGCCCGCCATCGACGGGGCCGCGCGCGCCCGGCTGGCGCTCGCCGCCGCGCGGGCGTCCGGCCTGCAGCTGCCCCCGCGCCCACCGCAGGCCGAGCTGCGACCGCGCGGCAAGCGCCACTCCCGCGAACGCGACGCGCGTGCGGTGCGCCACCACTACGACCTGCCGCCGGAGTTCTTCGCGATCTTCCTCGGCCCCTCGATGACCTATAGCTGCGCGGTCTTCTCACGTGGCGCGACCACTCTCGAGGAGGCGCAGGAGACCAAGCTCGAGATGGTCGCCACCAAGCTCGACCTCAAGCCCGGCCAGCGCGTGCTCGACATCGGCTGCGGCTGGGGCAGCTTCGCCATCCACGCGGCGTCACGGCACGGCGTGAAGGTGGTGGGCATCACCCTCTCGCCCCCGCAGGCCGAGCTGGGGCAGCGCCGCGCCAACGAGCTCGGGCTCGGCGACAGCGTCGACATCCGCGTCGCGGACTACCGCGAGCTGACCGACGAGCCGTTCGACGCGATCGCCAGCATCGGGATGGTCGAGCACGTGGGCGCCAACCAGATCGACGTCTACGCGCAGCAGGTCGCGCGGCTGGTGCGCCCGGGCGGTCGCATCCTGAACCACGGCATCGCGCGGCTGCGCCACAGCGACCCCGAGGCCGGGCCGTTCTCCGAGCGCTACGTGTTCCCCGACGCCGCGCCGCTGCACCTGTCCCGGATCCAGCTCGCGCTCGAACGCGCGGGGATCGTGACCGAGCACGTGGAGGGCCTCGCCAGCGACTACGCCACGACGCTCCAGCACTGGGCCGCCAACCTCGACGAGCAGCTCCCCGAGGCGCTGCGCCTCGCGGGCCCCGAGCGCCTTCGCGTCTGGCGGCTGTATCTGCGCGCCGCGCGCCGCGGATTCGAGAGCGGCTTCACCTCCATCTACCAGGTGCGCGGACGACGGGCCTGACCCGCGCCGCCATAAGATCACCAGCCCGCCACGAATAGGAGACCCATGAAGCTGATCGGCGCTGGCCTGCCGCGTACAGCCACTACGACCCAGATGATCGCCCTCGAGATGCTCGGGATGCCCTGCTACCACATGCGCGACATGATGGCCGACCCCGCCACCAGCGTCCCGCAGTGGCGGCAGGCCTTGGAGGGCAACGGGCCGTGGGACGAGCTGTTCGCCGGCAAGGAGTCGATCGTCGACTGGCCGGGCTCGTACCACTGGCGCGAGCTGATGGACGTCTACCCCGACGCCAAGGTGCTGCTTAGCGTCCGCTCAGCCGAGAGCTGGGTCGCGAGCATGCAGAACACGATCGCCGAGATCTTCGTGGGCGACGGCGTCATGTACCACCTCGCCCAGGCGCAGTACCAGGTCGACCCGAAGTACGCCGCGTGGCTCGACGTCATGCGCGACATGTGGGTCAAGGCCGACATCATGATCGGAAGCGGGGGCGACCCCGACGAGATGGCCGCCGGCATGGAGCGCTGGAACCAGGACGTCATCGACGGTGTGCCGGCGGAGCGCCTCCTCGTGTGGAACCCCAAGGAGGGCTGGGAGCCGCTCTGCGAGTTCCTGGAGGTCGACGTGCCCAGCGAGCCGCTGCCGCACGTGAACGACGTGGACACCTTCCAGAAGGTGCTGATCATGGGCCCCGCGATCGCGGCGATCAACGAGTGGTGGGAGCGCGAGAAGCCCCCAGCGCAGTAGCGCGCAGGATCCACAGGGCCGGCGCCACCACCAGCGTGGTGGCGCCGACCGCCAGGGCGACCACACCCAGCTCGGTCAGAGCCAGACCGCCGGCGAGCGCCAGGGTGGCGCCCGTCATCCCCGAGAGCAGGTCGTTGAAGCCGAGCAGCTTGCCGCGCTCCGACGGTCTAGTGCTGTCGGCCAGCTCGGCCGTCGCGGCGACGAACGAGAGGTTCCAGCCGAGGCCCAGGCCGAACAGCGCGACGGCCGTGGCCGGCACGCTCTCGATCCACGCGAGGCTGACGACCGACACGGCCATCACGAACAGGCCGCCGGCCAGCGAGGGCCTGCGCCCGATCTTGTCGACCAGGTCGCCCACCACGATCACCAGCGCGTACATCCCGACCACGTGCGCGCCGATGATCGGGAACACGTTGTGGCCCTCGTGGTGGTGATGGTCGACTACCACCGCGCCGGTCAGGGTCATGACGGAGACCATCACCGCGAAGCTGGCCTGCGCCGCCACCATCGCCGGGATCACTCCGGGCCGGCCCAGCAGCTCGCCGAGCGGGGCCGCGGGCCCGTCGTCCTTGCCCTCTTGACCGGTTAGGGCGATCGCGATATCCCGCGGGTCGGGACGCACCGCCAGCACCAGCACCAGCCCGACGATCATGAAGGCCCCGGCCGCGAGCCAGAGCGGCGCGAGCGCCTCCCCGTCGAGCTCCTGTCCCGCCAGCAGCGGGCTGAACACGGCCGGACCGAGGATCGCGCCGAACACCGCACCGAACAGCACGAGGGAGATGCCGCGGGCGCGCCGCTCGGGCGGGTACATGTCGCCGGCGGCCGTGCGGGCCAGCAGGGCGATGCCGCTGGCGGCGCCAACGAACACGAGGCCGCCGAGCACGGCCGGGGCGAACTCCGTGGTGCTGCCGAGGGCCGCAAATCCGCAGCCGATCGCGCCGAACACATATCCGGAGGCCAGCACCGGCACACGCCCGACGCGATCCATGGCGCGCCCGGCTGGAAGCGCGGCGAGCGCGCCGCAGGCCAGCACGATCGCGGGGCCGAGGCCGAGCAGGCCCTCCACGTCCACCACCAGCACGAGCGTCAGCGAGGCCACCGCCGAGGAGAGCTGCAGCATCGCCGAGTTGGCCGCCAGGGCCGCCGCGAGCAGCACCGTGTTGCGGCGAATCGGAAGATCGGTCGCCCCCGTCACAGGCGCGACCCTACCCGGCGGTCCGCGCCGGCTACATCAACAGCGCGGGCGAGTAGGGCTCGCTGGAATGGTCCGGCTCGGGGCCGGGCGTGGAGGCGGCCGCGTGCTCCTTTTGCGCCGCCAGCGAATCGAGGAACCGCTGCAGCAGGGCCGCGTCGTCGTCCGACAGCCAGGCGAGCAGCCGGTCCGAGGGAGCGAGCACGGGCTCGATGTGCTCGGCGAGGTGGGCGTTCCCCTCCGGTGTGGCCGTGAGGATGCGCATCCGCTTGTCGTGTTGGTGCTGAGCCCGAGCTACGTAGCCCGCTTCGATGAGGCGACCCGCCAATGCGGTGACCCCGCCGGACGTCAGCCCAAGCCGGTGGCCGAGCTCGCCGGGCGTCAGACCGCCGAGCACGGACAGGTGCTCGAGCGCGGCCAGCTCAACCTGGTGGACACCGGCCTGGCGGGCCCGCGCGGCGCGCTGATACTGGCCGGCCAGCTCCACGCGGTGGAGCAGCAGTCGCAGACGTTCTGGATGAGCTATTGGCTCTGTACTCATTGGCTTAGCTCATCCAGGATCCCGTGAGTGCCACCGCCCGAGCAGCGCTTCGCGTCGAACCTGCGCCGGCTGCGCAAGGCGGCGGGGCTCTCACAGGAGCAGCTCGCCGGCCGCACGGGCCTCCACCCGACCGAGATCTCGAGACTCGAGAGGGCGGTGCGCGAGCCGCGCCTCGGCACGATCGTCCGACTGGCGCGCGGGCTCGACGTGAACGTGGAGCATTTGGTGGCCGGCATCCGCTGATCCTTGGCGCGTAGGGGCGGCAAGGACAAGAATGGTACACACATGTTGAGCTATTGGCTCTAGGCTTTCTGGCTACGAAGGCGCGCCCGGACGTCCTCATGCTCACAGTGCCGGCCGACCTGGTGCCGGGACTCGTCGATGCCCTGGAGCACCTCGAGAGCCCGCCCCCGAGCGAGCGCCAGTCCGACGGAACGCTCACGCTGACGGCCTCGCGCGAGGTGCTGCGGGAGCTGCTGGCCGTGGCCATCGACGAGGCTGGCGAGGCGGTGGCCAGGGCGAGCACGCGGCTCCTGCGCGGCGAGGGATCCGTGGGCGACCTGCGCGCCCGACTGGCTGTGCTCGCGGGCCTGGTCGAGCTGCTCGAGACGGCTGGTTAGAGCGGGTCGCGGAAGAAGCTGAGTCGCGCGGTGGTGCCCCCGTCCGCGTAGATCGTCTGGCCGGTGACGAAAGCCGCCGCGGGGGATAGCAGGAACGCCACCAGCGGCGCCACGTCCCGCGGCTGACCCACGCGTCCGGCTGGGATCAGCCGGTCGTACGCCGCGCGCTCGTACCCGGCCCGCGCCCGGATCCGCGGCACCTCGACCACGCCCGGCGCGACCGCGTTGACCCTCACGCCGCGCCCTGCCAGCTCCACGGCTAGCGAGCGCGTGAACGCGGTGATGGCGCCCTTGTCGCGGCGTACGCGACGTGACCGGGGAAGCCGCCGTGCGCGTGGATGGAGCTGATGCTCACGACCGAGCCCCCGTCTGCGAAGTGCCCCAGCGCCCGCTGCGCGCAGAAGAAATAGCCGCGCACGTTGAGGTCGAAGAGCGCGGCGAACGCCGCCGCGTCCGTTTCCTCGAAGGGGACCTCCCGGGTGACGGCCGCGTTGTTCACGAGGCCGTCCAGCCCGCCGAGCGCCGCGGCGGCCTCGTCTACCACGCGCAGGCACTCGTCACCGCGAGAGGTCGCCCGACACCGCCACTGCTGCCGAGCCGCACCGGCGCGCCAGCGCGAGCGTCTCGTCGGGCGGCGTGTGCGCGGAGTGGACGCCGACGGCCGCGCCGCGGCGCGCCAGCTCGACTGCGATGCCCTGCCCGATCCCAACCGCCGCACCCGTGACGAGTACGCGCATCCCGGCGAGGTCGCTCACCCGGCTACGCCGCTCGCGCGTGGGCGGGCACGAACCCGAGCTCGCGCGAGAGCGCCGCCGCGGCCTCCATCACGGCGCCACCCAGCTCGCCGTACCGATCGGCCGGGAGATCGCCGGTCGGCGCGACCACCGCCAGCGCCGCGGCCGCCTCACCCGTCTTGGCGAACACGGGCGCGGCCAGGCCGCGGGTGTCCGGTTCGTACTCGCGGTCCTCGACCGAATACCCGCGTGCGACGGTCCGCGCGAGCTCCCGCCGCAGCGAGTCCGGGCCGGTGGTGGTGCGGTCGGTGAACGATTCGAGCGGCTGAGCCAGCACCGCTTCGCGCCAGCCCTCGCGCCAGGCGAGCAGCGCCTTGCCGGCGGCGCTGCAGTGACACGGCACCAGCTCGCGCAGGTGCGGCCGGCAGCCGGTACCGGTGTGGCCCTCGTCGTGGACCAGGCAGAGCGCCGACAGATAGCTGGGTACGCACAGGTGGCATCCGCGGCCGAGCTGCTCTCGCAGGGCGGCCACGTACGGGGCCGCAGTCTGCGTCAGCTCCGCGCGTTCCACGACCTGCCCCGCGAGCGCGACGATGCGCATGGTGGGCCGGTAGCGCCGGCGCCGATCCTCGCCCAGGACCACGTACCCCTCGGACTCCAGGCGCTTGAGCACACGCCGCGCGGTCCGCACGTGCACGCCGAGCCCGTCAGCCAGCTCGGGCGCCGACCGCGGCGCGACCGCGAGCAGCTCCATCGCCCGCAGCGTGCGCGTAACGTGCCACGCCTCAGGCGCCGACACCGGAGCCCTCTCGCTCGGGCACGCGCAGTCCGGCCGCCGCCTCGTCCGCCGCCCGCGCGTAGATCCGGACGTCCGCCGAGTGGACCAGCACCGTCGAGCTCGGCGCGGCGAGGTCGAGCAGCAGCTCGGCGTCGTCGGGCCCGGCGACGCCCGAGGCGATCCCCGCGGCCTTAGCGGCGCGCTGGACCTGCCCGATCGCCTCGCGCACGTGCCCCGAGAGCGCGACCACGCCCGTGACGCCAGCGCGAGGTCGGCGCAGCCGACCACGAGCGCGTCGACACCGTCGACCGCGGCGATCGCAGGTGCCGCCTGGACGCCGGGGCCCGACTCGATCTGCGCCATGCACAGTGGGTCGCTCGAGGAGGGCCGGCGCCCGTAGCCCGATGCCCTGCGAGCCGCGAACCCGCGCGAGCCGCGCGGCGCGTGTCGGAGGCGATCGACGAGGCTCCGTGCTTGATCGGCCGACTCCACCCGCGGCGCCACCACACCATCGACGCCGGCGTCGAGGATCGCCCCGATGCGGGGGTCGTCCGATCGGTGGAGGCGCACGAGCGCGGCGCTGCCGGCCGCACGGGTGGCCACGGCCAGCGGCTGCACGTCGGCGACGTCTGAGCGCGCCGTGCTCCAAGTCGATCCAGACGAAGTCGAACGACTCCGCCAGCAGCTCGGCCGAGGCGACGGCCGGGAGGGTGAGCACGGTGCCCAGCAGCCGGTGACGGCCACGTAGCCGGGCAGCAAATCGAAGTGAAGCCTCGGGGTCCAAGAGTGCGAGTCATACGATGACTTCCCTCGTGGGCTGCCGAGGGCGCTTGTTCAGTCCAAAGCCCGCGGAGGGACAGATTCGTCCCGGTAGCGCTCGCGCAGATAGCCCTCGACAGTCAGCAGGTGCTCCCGCATCGCGCTGCGCGCGGCCGTGCCGTCCCCGGCGCTGATCGCGGCGAGGATCCGCTCGTGCTCGGGCAGGCCGCGCTCGAAGCGCGCGCGCGGACGGGCCAGCGCCGCGAACGTCGCGCTGAGCGCGCTGTGAATCGGCTCGGCCATGCGCGCGAGCGGGCGGTTGCCGGCGGCGGCGATGATCGCCCGGTGGAAGGCGATGTCGGCGCGGTGGTAGAGCGGTTCCGCGGCCACGTTTCCGCTTGCCCGCTCCGCGGCGGCCAGCATGTACCCAAAGGTCTGCGCGAGCTCCTTCACCGCGGCCGGCGTGGCGCGCTCGGCGGCTAGCCCGGCAGCCTCGACCTCCAGGATGCGCCGCGACTCGAGGTACTCGGCCAGCACGTGCGCGCCCCGGCCGCCGCCGACCAGCGCGGCGAGCACGTCGCCGTCGAGCACGTCCCAGTCCTGCTCCGGCCTGACCACCGCGCGGCGCCCATGGCGGACCGACACGACACCGCGCTCCTCCAGGGCGCGCTGGCACTCGCGCATGACGCCCGTGCTGACCCCGAACTGGGAGGCCAGCTCGGTCAGGCTCGCGAGCTTGTCGCCCTCCGCGACGGCGCCGGCGGCGATGTCACCGAGCAGCACGCCCATCACCTCGCGGTGGAGCGAAGACATCGGCTGAGTTAACCAGTGGGGCACCAGGCCGGTCAAGCGCGTCGTCGGGACCGATCTGGCCCTGTGGCGCCCCCAGGGCGGGTCTAGCATCGCCGCGATGCAGCCTCCGATCCGCGTCACGGCCGCACAAGCGGTCGTGCGCTTTCTGGCAGCCCAATGGAGCGAGCGGGACGGCGGCCGGCGGCGGGCCGTCCCCGGCATCTTCGGGATCTTCGGGCACGGCAACGTCTGCGGGATCGGGCCAGGCGCTGGAGGAGGACGCCGGGCGCGATCTCGCCTTCCACCAGCCGAAGAACGAGCAGGCGATGGTGCACGCCGCGATCGGGTACGCGCGCGCCAGCCACCTGCTCTCGACGCTCGCGTGCACGCGCCTCGATCGGCCCGGGGTCGACCAACATGCTCACCGGGCGCGGCAACCGCGACCGTCAACCGCGTGCCGGTGCTGCTGCTCCCCTCCGACACGTTCGCGCACCGGCCGCCAGGGATCCGGCGATGCAGGCGCTGGACCACCCGCGCCGAGGCCGACCTGACCGTCAACGACGCGTTCCGCCCGCTGAGCGCCTTCTTCGACCGGATCACGCGACCCGAGCAGCTGCTGGCCGCGCTGCCCGAGGCGATGCGCGTGCTGCTCGACCCCGCGGAGACGGGCGCCGTCACGGTCTCCCTCCACCAGGACGTCCAGGCCGAGGCCTACGACTTCCCGGCGGCGTTCTTCGAGCCGCGCACCTGGCACGGTCGCGCGCCGGCCGCCGGCGCGCCGCTGAGCTGGCCGCGCGGCCGTGGAGGCGCTGCGCGCATCGCGAGCGCCCGCTGATGATCGCCGGCGGCGGCGTTCACTACTCCGAGGCGCTGCGCTGAGCTGGCCGAGCTGGCCGAGCGCCACGGGGTTCCGGTGGCCGAGACGTCGGCGGGCAAGGGCGCGCTGGCCGGCGGCGCCGCTCGCGCTGGGCGGGATCGGGGTCACCGGCACCAGGGCGGCCAACCGGCTCGCCCGCGAGGCCGACCTGGTGCTGTGCGTCGGCACTCGCCTGATCGACCTCACCACGGGCTCGAACTCGCTGTTCCGAGGATCCGGACGTCCGCTTCGTAGGGCGTCAACGTCGCGGCACGCGACGCCTACAAGCTCGGCGCGCTGCCGCTGGTGGCCGACGCGAAGCTCGGGCTGCGAGCGCTCACCGCGGCGCTCGCGCGAGCCGACTGGCGAGCGCCCAGCCGAGTGGCGCGACCGGGCCGTCGCCGAGCGCGAGCGAATGGGAGGGCGAGCTCGAACGACGACCTGCAGGCCGCGCGCGGGCGAGCGTCATGTCGCAGGGCCAGGCGCTGCGCGCGCTCAACGAGAGCGCGCGGCCCGCGCGACTGGGTGGTGGTCGCGTCCGGCACGCCGCACGTGGACGTCCACAAGCTCTGGGACGCCGAGCGGCGGCGAGCGATGCCTGATGGAGGTCGGCTTCTCCTGCATGGGCGACGAGATCCCGGCCGGCGCTCGGGGTGCGGATGGCCAGACCCGGACGTGGACGAGGTCTACGCGGTGATCGGCGACGGCACCTACCTGATGGGCCAGCACCGGGGAGCTGGTCACGGCGCGTCCAGGAGGGGCTGAAGGTCACGGTGGTGCTGTTCGAGAACGGCGGCTACCAGTCGATCCACGCCCTCCAGCGCGGCCGCATCGGGCGCAGCTTCGGCCTGGAGTTCCGTGAGCGCCGCCGAACGGAGCGCTCGAGGGCGACTACGTCGAGGTCGACTACGCCGCCAACGCGCGCAGCTTGGGCTGCGCGGCCTTCGCGCGCCGACGCATCGACGCAGTTCCGCGGCGCGCTCGCCGCGGCCCGCGGCGGAGCCGGGCCCGGCGGTGATCGTCGCGCGGGTCGAGCCGCACCGGCTGCTGCTCGACTCCGAGTGCTGGTGGGACGTCGGCGTGGCCCAGGTCTCCGAGCGCGCCCGAGACGCGGGAGCTGCGAGGCCGAGCACGCGCGCGGGCGGGCGTTCCAGCGGCGTCCACCTGCGGGCGCCGTGAGGATCGTCGCCACCGCCGAGGTGCCCGCCGATCGCGCGTCGGGCATTCGCGCGCGCTGGGCGAGATCGTGGTCGACGGCGCCCGACGGACCGTCGCTCGCCGAGGTGCTGATCGTTCGCGGGACGCGCGCTCGACGCACGCGGCGCTCGCGCGAGCCTCCGCGACTGCGAGTGGTGGCCCGAACCGGCGCCGGCTACGACAAGCTGGACGTCGACGCCGCCACGCGGCGCGGCATCCCGATCGTCTACGCACCCGGCGATCGGGAGCCAGCCGGTGGCCGAGGGCGCGGTAGCCTCGATGCTCGCCGCCGCGAAGCGCCTGCGCGAGCTCGGCGCGTCTGGTGCAGCGACGCGCGCTGGAGCGCGCGCTACGACGCGCCGGGCCTGGACATCGATGGCGCGTGCCTCGGCATCGTCGGGTTCGGATCGATCGGCCGGCACGTGGCGCGGCTGTGCGCCGGGCTCGGGATGGAGGTGATCGCCTGCGACCCGGCGCTCGGACGGCACTGAGCCGAGGCGCACGCGGAGATGCGTGCCGCTGGCGGAGCTGCTCGAGCGTGCGGACGTGATCACGCCTGCACTGCGCCCTGACCGATTCGACGCGCGGCCTGGTCGACAGCGAGCCTGCTCTGGCCCAGGTCAAGCCGCGGCGCGATCCTGGTCAACGTCGCTCGCGGTCGAGATCGTGGAAAGCGAGGACGTGCTGGCCGACGCGCTCGCGGGCGGTCTACTGTCGGCGGTCGCGCTCGACGTCTTCGCACGCGAGCCGCCCGACCTGCAGTCACCGGCTTGTACTCGGATCCGCGCACGATCTGCACTCCCCACACGATCGGCCTCACGTCGCGCTGGAACGAGCAGGTCTTCCAGCTCGCTCGCACGTGACGTTCAGGCGCTGCTCGCCGGCCGAGCGTCCGGCTAACCTGCTCAACCCGCTGGCGCTGACCGTCTCCCGCCCGGTGCGCGATCGCGTGCCGCGACGCGCCGGCTGACCAGCCGATCGGACGATGTCCCGCACGCGAGGGCGCGCGGACACTCGCCCGATGTCGATACAGCCGCTCACCCGCGACCTGCTCCACACCAGCGACGCGATCGAGCTGCCCTCACCCGGTGTTCCGGTGGAGGCCGAAGCGTCGCGCCACGACCGCTACACGATCGTCGTGACGCGCTCGCCGACCGAAACGCTCGACCACCTGCTGAAGCTGATCGCGGGCGCAAACGTCGCGTTGATCACCGATCAGACGGTCGCCGAGCTCCACGGCCCGGCGCTGCTGAAGGCGCTTGAGAGGCGCGGGCGTCAGCCCGGAGGTGATCGCGATCCCGGTCGGGGAACGCACAAGACGCCGCACCAGGCACTCGAGCTGCTCGACTGGCTGACCGGCACCCAGCTGGCCCGCACCGACGTGATCGTGACGTTCGGAGGCGGCGTGGTGATCGACATGGGCGGCTGGGTCGCCAGCGCGTACATGCGCGGCGTGCCGTACGTGAACCTGCCCACCACGCTGGTCGGCCAGGTCGACGCGGGCATCGGCGGCAAGCTGGCCGTGAACCACCCCGTCGCCAAGAACCTGATCGGCGGCTTCGCCCAGCCCGGCGGTGTGCTCTCCGACGTCTCCCTGCCTGCGGACGCTCGACCGCCGCCAGCTGCGAGCCGGCCTCGCCGAGTCGATCAAGAAGGCGATCATCGCCTCGCCCGCCTACTGGGACCTGATCGAGGGCTGGCGCCGAGCAGATCCTCGCGAGCGACCTCGACGCGCTCGAGCGGCTCGTGCACGGAGCGAGCGTGATCAAGGCCGAGCTGATCGCCCGGGATCCCTACGAGGAGGACTCGCGCCGCACGCTCGGGTTCGGCCACGCGCTCGCCCATCCGCTCGAGACGGTCACCCGGTACGACGGCGTCCTGCACGGCGAGGCCGTTGCGCTCGGGATGGTCGTCGAGGCACGAATGGCCGCCGCGCGCGGCCTGCTCTCACCAGGCACGTTGGAACGGATCCTGAGCCTCCTGCGGCGGGTCGGCCTGCCAACGACCGCCGCGGAGCTGCCGGCCAGCGTCGACGGCGACCGGCTGCTGGCCGCGATCGAGCGGATTCGCCTGATCCGGGGCGGCGGCTTCCGCTTCGTGCTGCCGGTGGACCTCGGCGAGACCGTGATCGCCGATGACGTCACTCCACCTGAGCTGCATGCGGCGCTCGGGCTCTGCGGCATCGGCGTGGGCGGATGACCACCGTCGCCCACGTGGGCCTGACCGTGACCGACCTCGACCGCGCCACTCGCTGGTATGGAGATGTCATCGGGCTCGAGCCGATCGGCCCCGTGGAGGTGAGGGCGCACGCGGTCATGCTGGCATGGTCGCGGCGGACGTGTTCGGCTCGCCGCCGGCGTCCTTCCGCCAGGCCCACCTGGCTTGCGCGAACGGGGTCGCGATCGAGCTGTTCGAGTTCAGGCATCCGCCATGGAAGACGGGCATCTTCCACCTCTGCTTCCCAACCCGGCGATCGAGCAGACTCGCTGAGCGCATCGCTACAGCAGGGGGCCGGCGGACCTCCCGCGATCTGGGAGATCTTCCCCGGCGAGCCCTACCGGACCTGCTACTGCGAGGACCCGTTTGGAAACGTGATCGAGCTGTACTCGCACAGCCACGAGCGCACCTACGCGAACAGGGAGGCCTGAGGTGGGCGCGTCGCAGCGGATGCTCGACCGCGCCCGGCGCTCGGTTCCCGGCGGAGTGAACACCGCGAAGCGGCGAGTCCAGCCGCCCGATCTGCGTCCGCTCCGGCGCCGGCGGCCGGATCGAGACCGTCGACGGGACGCACCTGATCGACTTTCACGCCGCCTACGGCGCGGTGCTGCTCGGCCACGCCCATCCCGCGGTGGTCCGACCGGTAGCCGACGCGGTCGAACGGGGGTGCTGTTCGGCCTCGGCGTGACCGAGGGCGAGATCGCGCTGGCGGAGAAGATCGTCCGCCACGTGCCGTCCGTCGAGCAGGTGCTGCTCTGCGGAAGCGGGTCGGAGGCCACGCTCCACGCGATCCGGTTGGCTGCGTGCGGTCGACCGGCCGCCCGCGGATCGTGAAGTTCCAGGGCGCCTACCACGGCTTCCACGACTACGTGGCCCGCAACTGACCTGAGCACCGCGGCAAGCGGTCGGGCGACGCGACCCGTTCTCGGCCGGGCTGCTCGACGCGGCCGTGGACAACACGCTCGTCTGCCCCTTCAACGACCTCGACTCCGTCGAGCGGCGCCTTCGCGCACGAGCCTGGTCAGGTGGCCGCGGTGATCGCCGAGCCGATCGTCCACAACGCCGCGAGCATCGCTCCCGGGCCGGGCTTCCTCGAGGGTCTGCGCGCGCTGTGCGACCGCGACGGCGCCGCTGCTGATCTTCGACGAGGTCATCACCGGCTTCCGCCACCACCTGGGCGGGTTCCAGGCACTTTCGGGCGTGCTGCCGGATCTGACCACGCTGGCGAAGGCGCTGGCCAACGGCTTCCCGATTGCCGCGCTCGGGGGCAGGCGCGAGCACATGGAGCGCTTCAACACGTACGACGGCGGCGACGTCTGGTACGCGGGCACGTACAACGGCAACGTCCCGGGAGTGGCCGCGGCCTTGGCCAGCATCGACTTCCTCGAGCGCAACGACGTGCACGCTCACCTGTTTCGGCTCGGCGACCGCATGCGCGCCGGCCTGCGCGAGATCGCCGCGCGCGCCTCGGTGCCGGCCACGGTCACCGGCTACGGGTCGGTGTTCGCCCTCTGCTTCCTGGACGAGCCGGTCGCCACCTACGACGACCTGCTGCGCAACGACGAAGAGCTGTTCGTGACCTATCGCCGCGAGCTAGCGCGTCGCGGCGTCTTCGAGATCCCCGAGAACCTCGGACGCAGCCACCTCATGTACAGCCACACCGACGCCGACGTCGACCACGCGCTGGAGGCGGCCGAGCAGGCGCTGCGCGCCGCGCTCGACCGTCAGCCGCGCCGCGCGACCGCGGCCATCGTGACCGGCAGCGCCACGGCGGCCGACGCGATCCCGCCGGCCACGACGACGAAGGCCGTGTTCTCGCGCGCGAAGCAGGTCGCGCCGCTCGGGTCGGCCAGCGCCACGGCCGCGCCCGCGAGCACCACGACGAGCGCGATCCCGCCCGCCGCGAGAGCCAGGCCGCCGGTGGCGATCCGGTCGCTCGCACGAGCGACCGCGCTGCCGGCCCAGCGCTCGGCGGCCGGTGCGCGCGCGTCCGCCTCGTAGAGCGCGGCTACGAGCGCCAGCGCCCAGCCGGTCGCGAGCAGGTAGCCGGCAAGTACGTCGCTCGGGTAGTGCCAGCCCCAGGCCACGACCGCACCGCCCACGCCGAGCGCGAGCAGCGAGCCGACGAGCGCGGCCGCCAGACGAGCGCGCCGCGGAGCGGCGAGCACCGCCGCCAGCGTCAGGGACATCGCCGCAGTGGCGTGGCCGCTGGGCAGCGCTTCGGGTCCGACGACCCAGCCCAGGACCGGCGCGTAGCGCGGGTGGGCGAGCAGCACCTTGAGCAGCTGGCTGGAGACGCTCGTGGCCGCGACCAGCGCGAGCACCGTCACCGCGACCCGCGGGCGACCGCGCACCAGCGCGAGCGCCGCGAAGACGAGCGTCATGACGGCGACCTCGGGCGGGTTGCCGAGCTGGGTGAGCCGGATCGTGAGCTCGGCGACCCAGCCGTCGTTGAGCGAGACGAATCCGGTCAGGCCCTGCAGGTCGAGCGAACGGCCGGGGCCCCACCAGTAGGCGGCCACCACGACCAGCGCGAACAGGGCGGCGCAGCCGGCGGCCATGGCCAGCAGCTTCTGGGCGCGACGATCCATGACACCAACGTAGCCGACCTCCTAAAGCGGGGCTAACGGCAACCGGCCCGATCTAGCGCTCCCGGGTTTCTCTGGCGCGTCGCCACTGGTCGAAGCCGACGGCGGCGACCAGGATCACGCCGACTACCACGTCCTGCCAGAACCGCTCTACCCCGCCGATCAGCAGACCGTTGGCGAGCACGACGGGGATGAACACGCCGACCACGGTCGCCGAGATCAGGCCCACGCCGCCGGTCAGGCTCGCCCCTCCGATCACCACCGCCGCCAGCGCCGCGATCAGCTCGGTGGTGTGACCGGTCGAGACGCTGGCCACGGCGAAGCGCGCCACCTCGAGCAGGCCGGCGCAGCCCGCGAGCGCTCCCGACAGGACGTACAGCCCGAACAGGTGCCTTCCGATCGCGATGCCGCCCCGTCGTGCGGCTTCCTCGTTCGAGCCGATCAGGTAGTTGTGCTCGCCCCACCTCGTGCGCGACAGTAGGAACCCGCACGCCGCCACCAGCACACCCGCCGCGAGGAACGGCACCGGCACCCCCAGCACGGTGGCCAGCCCCACCTCCTCCTGGATGCGCGGAGGCGTGCCGCTCACGTTGGAGCCGCCGCTCAGCAGCCGGGCTGCCCCGAGTGCCGCTCCGAGGGAGCCCAGCGTCACGACGAACGGGGGCAGGCGCGCGTAGGCGATCAGCCACCCGTTGATCGCGCCCCATGCCATGCCGCTCCCTAGCCCGACACCCGCGCCCACCAGCGCGGCAGCGAGCTGGTGGTCGGTCGAGCCCCCGGTGACCTCCTTCATGGCCAGCGCGGAGGCAACCGCCGAGAACGTCATCACCGAGCCGATCGAGAGATCCAGACCGCCGCTGACGATCACGGCCGTCGCGCCGGCCGCCAGCACCAGAAGCGTCGATGCGTCGCCGGCCACCGTCTGCGCGTTGAACGTCGTGAGGAACGTGCCCGGTGGGAGCAGAACCGCGCAGGAGACGATCAGCCCGACGAGCACCACGAGGATCCAGAACATCCCCGTCGCGGGCACGCCGCGGGCCGCCGCGGCGAGCCTGCTCGTGCGGAGGACGTGCTCGCCCATCAGGAGCCTCCCACCATCGCCGTCACGATCCACGCGGCGTCGACCTCGGTGGTGTCCCGGGTGCCGGCATTGCGCCCCAGCCGCAGCACGGTCACCCGGTCGGAGATGTCAAGCACCTGCGGCACGTCGTGCGAGATCAGCAACACGCCGTACTCCCGGCTGCGGAGGTTGTTGATCAGCTCGTCAACGGCCGTGCGCTGGCGTACGCCGAGCGCGGCGGTCGGCTCGTCCAACAGCACGATTGTCTTCGCCCAGATCGCCGCACGCGCGATCGCCACCCCCTGCCGCTGCCCGCCCGACAGCATGCGCACCGGGCGCCCTACGTCGCTCACCGGCACCGCCAGCTGAGCGAAGGCCTCACCGGTGCGCTGCTTCATCGTGGCTCGGTCGAGCACCCCAAGGCGTCCGAGCAGTCCTGCCCGTCGAACCTCGCGGCCGATGTAGACATTGGAGACGCAGGAGCGGTGGTCGGCCAGCGCGAGGTCCTGGTAGACGGTCTCGATCCCGAGCCTGCGGGCGTCGAGCGGCGACGAGAGCTCGACGGTCGCGCCCTCTGCCCTGACCTCGCCGGCGTCCGGCTTGATGACCCCGGCCGCCACCTTGAGCAGGGTCGACTTGCCCGCCCCGTTGTCGCCCATGACCGCGTGGACCTCGCCCCGCCTCAGGGTCAGGTCCACCCCGCGCAGCGCCTCCACCCGTCCGAACGACTTCTTGATGTCCCGGAGCTCGAGCACCGCGCTTCCGGCGCCGCCGAGCTCCGGCTCGCTACTGGGGCGCACCCGAGTAGAGGCAGGGCTGGTTGGACGGGTCATCCACGTTGTCCGCGGTCAGGACGCAGATCTTCGGCTGGATCGAGCTCGCCACCCGCTTGCCGTTCAGCGCATCGACGGCTGCCTTCACCGTGTCGATTCCGTAGTCCCGCGCCGCCACCGAGACCACCGCATCGAGCTTGCCGGCGCGCAGCGACTTGATGTTCTGGATGAACGCGTCGAAGCCGACCGTCTTGACCTTCCCGAGCTTGCCGGCCGCCTCCAGCGCCGGGATGGCGCCCTGGCTGCCGAACCCCACGCCCACGAAAGCACCAGCCAGGTCGGGGTTCCGGGTGATCGTCGTGCGGGTGATCGAGTTCGCCTTCTGGGGCTCGAGGTCGAAGTACTGGATCGGCAGCAGCTCCATGTCGCTCTGGCTGTCGATTTCGCGCTCGAAGCCCGAGCGCAGCTGACGCGCGAACCCGACGCCCGGCGCGTGGTCGAGGTACATGACCTTGCCGGTCCCGTCGGTGAGGCGGACCAGCTGGCGGCCGACCTTGCGACCGGCCTCCACGATGTCGCTCGACACGTGCGTCACGGCGAAGCTCGGGTCCGTGGTCGTGGTGTCGAACGTGACCACCTTGATCCCGCGGTCGGCGGCCTGCTGGAGCGGAGCCTGGAGCGCCTCCGCGTCGGTCGCGGCGACGATGATCGCGTCGGGTCGCTTGGCGATCGCCGCGTTCACGACCGGGATCTGCGAGGCGGGCTCGTACTTGGGCGGCGCCTGCTGCTCGATCGAGACGCCGAGCTGCTCGGCCTGCGCGCGTGCGCCCAGCCAGATCGTGTGGAAGAAGTCGTCTCCCGCCGCGCCCGGGATGAAGACCAGCTCGTAGTCGGGACTTCCGCCCGGCGAGCTCTGTTTCTCCGAGTCCGGGTCGTCGCCGCAGGCGGTGGTTCCGAGCCCTGCCAATGCGGCGATCGCGATCACCGTTAGACGTTTCATCCAGCTCTCCTCTGCATCCGGGGTTGGGGCGGCTTCGAGCAAGCGCGATGCCGCGGGATACAGAGCTATTCAGTGGCGATTGCCGCTACAAGACCTCGTCCTGTCCCTCGGGGTCGCGATCACTGCGCGGTGAACCCCCCGTCCACCGGGAGCGCGACGCCGGAGACGAACGACGCGGCGGGTGACGCCAGGAACAGGGCGACGGCCGCGCATTCGGAGGGCCGGGCGAGGCGGCCGAGCGGCTGCTGGACCGCCAGCTCACCCATGGCGCGTCGCGGATCCGGGTGGCCGCCGGCGAACGACCGCAGCATCGGCGTGTCGACCAGGCCGGGGCAGACCGCGTTCACGCGGATTCCCTCGGGCGCCCAGTCGAGCGCGAGCGCCCGCGCCAGCTGGATCGCGGCGCCCTTGGTCGCGACGTAGATCGGGGAGTCGCGCTGCGCCACGAGACCCTTGTTGGAGGCCATCACGACGAACGACCCGCGGCTCCGCGCCAGGGCGGCATGGGCCGCCTGAGCCAGGTAGACGATCCCCTTCACGTTCACGTCGATCAGGTGACCCAGCTCGTGGTCGGTCGTATCGTCCACGTTCTTGGCGAGCGTGACGCCGGCGTTGGCGACCACGGCGTCCACGCGGCCGAAGCGATCGAGCGCGGCCGCGACCGCGCGGTGGCTGGTGGCGGGCACCGCCACGTCGCCGGGCACCGGCACGGCGGCCGAGCCGAGCCGGCCGGCCAGCGCCCGCAGGGCGGCGCGCCTTCTGGCGACCAGGACGAGTGCCCAGCCGTCGGCCGCGAACGCCTCCGCGCACGCGAGTCCGATGCCGCTGGTGGCCCCGGTCACGACCGCCGCGCGCCGCATCACCGCTCGCCGCGCAGCGATCGCTCCGCCGCGAGCGCCAACTCGAGGGCCGCCAGGGCCGCCTCGCCGCCGACGCCGGAGGGGCGCCCGGACCGTGCGCACTCGGCGAAATGCCGCAGCTCGGCCCGGTATGCGGCACGGTGACGCTGGATGTGATCGCCGGGCAGCTCGGTCGACAGACCCGCCGCGGTCAGGCGCTGGATGTCCGGCGAGCAGTGGTGGGTCCCGATCCGCAGCGTCGACTCGGCGCCCATGAGCTCGGCGGAGCACTCGAACCCGTACCCGGCCACGCGCGTGTTGTCGATCACACCGAGCGCGCCGTTCTCGAAGCGCAGCACGACCACGGCGGTCTCCACGTCCGCTCCGCCGGCACGCCGCGTGGCGAAGGCGTCCACCGACGAGACCTCGCCGACCAGCCAGCGGGCGCTGTCCATGTCGTGGACGGTCATGTCGACGAAGAGGCTGCCGAGACTGTCGGTGGCGCCGCCGTGCGGATGGCCGCGGTTGCGGTGAGAGACCCGGAACAGCTCGACCCGGCCGACCTCGCCGGCGTCGAGGCACCGCTTGGCCGCGAGCCAGTCGGGGTCGAAGCGACGCTGGAAGCCCACCTGCAGGCACCGGCCGGCCGCGTGCATCAGGTCGGCGGCCGTGCGAGCGTCGGTCACGTCGAGCGCGAGCGGCTTCTCGCAGAAGACGTGGACGCCGCCCGCCGCGGCCTCGCCGACCATCCGCGCGTGCAGCGGCGTGGGAGTCGCGATCACCACGGCATCCACCGCGGGATCCGCCAGGGCGTCCGCGTAGGAGGTGGACCACGGCACACTCAGCTCGGCCGCGAGGCGCTCAGCGGCGGAGGGCACCTGATCGACGAGCAGCGCCAACCGAGCTCCCGGCACGTGCGCCGCCAGGTTGCGCGCATGCAGCCTGCCGATCTCGCCGAGACCCGCGACCGCCACGCCCAGCGGAGGATTGGATGGTCGGCGCGCCACCAGTGTGAGGAGCGTGTGCGCGGCGCCGGGCGAGCGCATCGGCCGATCGCACGACCGTGGGGACGAAACTCGGCACGCGGTCGGACGGACACAACACGTCCTCGCGCCACCTAGGCGGCGGCCCGAGACTGCTGCGGGTGGAGCTGGCCCTGATGTCCGCGAGCATGCTGGACCGGTCGTGGGAGGCGATGCTGGACGCCGCCGTGGCCCGCGGCATCCGCCAGATCGAGGCGTGCGCCGGCGGGCACATTCCCACGCTGCACTACGACCCGATCCGACTCGTCGACGACAGGGACGCGGCGCAGCGCTTCAACGCCACCCTCGAGGAACGCGAGCTGCGGCTCTGCTCGTTCTCGTGCCACGGCAACCCGCTGCACCCGGAGCCGGCCCGCGCCGCCTCCGACCACGAGGACTTCGTGGCGACGTGCCGGCTGGCCGCGCAGCTCGGCGTACGACACGTGAGCCTGCTGGCCGGCCTGCCCGCCGGCGGGCCGCGCGACGTGACTCCCAACTGGGTGATCAACTCGGCGTTTCCCGGGCTCGGTGAGACGTACCGCTGGCAGTGGGAGGAGCGCGTGCTGCCCTATTGGACCGAAGCCGCGAAGGTCGCCGACGCCCATGGCGTGGTGCTGTGCATCGAGCCGCACTCCGCGGACGTGGTCTACAACGTGCCCACCTTCCTGCGGCTGCGAGCGGCGATCGGCCCGACGATCGCCATGAACTTCGACCCCTCGCATCTCTGGTGGCAGGGCACCGATCCGCTGGCCGTGGTGGAGGCGGTCGGCGAGACGATCGCCACCTGTCACATCAAGGACGCGCTGCGTCGACGACGCCCGCATCGCCCGCGACGGCGCGCTGTCACCGGTGAGCTACGACCGCTGGGACGACCGGCCGTGGACGTTCAGCACGCCGGGCTACGGGCACTCCGAGCTGTTCTGGCGGCAGCTGGTGGTGGCCCTGCGCCGAGTCGGGTACGCCGGCACGCTGAGCATCGAGTGCGAGGACCCGTTCCTGGCGCCGGACGACACGCTTGCCGCGAGCGCGGACGTTCTCGGCCGAGCGCTCTTCGAGGCGCCGGCGCCGCCGGTCGACTGGGCGTCACGGGTGGCCTTCAAGGAGGACGTGTCCGGGCTGGCGGCGGGCGATTGAGTCGTCAGCGCGCGGGCGCGGACGAGGCGTTGAGCCGGCGCACCGCCTCGAACAGGCCACCGCTCTGGAACATGTCCACCGCGATCAGTGTGGGCCAGCGACCGCGCACGATCCGGCAGATGCTGGCGCGGCCGACGAGCGTCGAGGTGGCATTGACCACCGCCGAGGTGGCCGGGTTGGGCGCCACCGGCGGCGACCAGTGGTTGAGCAGGAACAGCCCGCCGGTGGTGCCGCCGCGGTTCGGCTGACAGCTCGTGGCCCAGTTGGCCTGGTCGGTCAGGAGGTTGGGCGTCGTCCAGTTGTAGGGCGTCTCCTGCAGCAGCCCCTGGTAGCCCTCGCGGTACCAGCGGAAGGGCCCGCCGTCGCCCTGCGTGAGCACCACCACCTGGCGGCGGAGCCGGATCAGCTCGCGCAGCGTCGGCCAGCGCGGTCCGAGCGGGCCGCCGTACACACGCTTCCGCAATCCGCTCAGCCGCATCTCGCGCGCGAAGTCTCCCGGGCGGGTGTAGTCCTCGTTGATGATCACGAGCACGTTCCTGGGGTGGGCCCGCAGGAACCTGCGGATCGCGCGCAGGGTCTCGATCAGCGGCGTCGCCCCGAGGCTGCAGGCGACGTGACAGAGGTAGAGCCCGCTGGTCGGCGTCGGCGCGGGGTCGGTCACGAGCGTGCCGTTCGGCCCGCGGTGGGCGTAGTAGGTGTCGATCAGGAAGCCGCGCACCCCCGCGTTCAGCTGCTCGGGGATGCCGACCTGCTGGTTGGGTATCTGCCAGCCCAGCGCCGCCGACGACATCGAGTTGTGCGTGGCCGGCAGCACCACGCGGTCGAGCGGGCGATCGCACAGCCGCCAGTCGCCGTTGCACCCGACCGGGGCCGCCGTGGCTGTTGGCGCGATCGCGGCCACCAGGGCGACCGCCGCACACCCAATCGCCAACCGTGCTCGCTGGATGGTCGCCCTCCTCACCCGGCGCACCCTAGACCCGCGAACGCTCGCGGCGCAAGCGACTGGAAGGGCACGACACCGCCGCCGAACGCACTTGTATACTAGCCGGCACTGACCCTCTCAAGGGTAGGCGTAGCGAGCCACTGTGTGTTTGGGCCCGCAGGTTTTGCCAAACCGCGCCTGCCGATGGGGTCGGTATTCCTCCCTCCAAGTCGACTCCACCGGCGCCGTCAGGCACTGGTGGAGTCGTCCTGGGCGCTACCGTTCGCTCCGTGAGCGATCTCGTTTCAGGGTCAGGCGGACCGCCCTCGCGGCGCGGACGCGAGCAACGGGCGTACCGCTTGGTGGTGACCGGCGGCGTGGCCGGCGCGGTCGCCGTCATCGGCGCGGTGCTGGCCATCGCCGGCGTGTTCGGCTGGGCGGTGCCGCTGGTCGCCGCGGTCGTGGCGGTCGTGTGCCTCCTGCTGTTCCGCCGCACGGTCGCAACCTAAGCGCCGGCCTCCAGCTCCCGCAGCAGGCGGTCCAGCGCGATCACCTCGCGCGCCGCCGCCCGAACGCTGGCGGCGTCGTCGTCTCCCCGCCAGCCGGCGCCGCAGGCGGCCGCCAGCCGCTCGCCGGCGTCGATCAAGGCGCCGTGGAGCACGTCTCCGAGCACGTCCGGCGGGGCCACCAACTCCACGCCGCGCTGCGCCACCTCGTCCTCCCAGCCGAGCTGGTCGAGCAACGCCCCGAGCCCGGTCAGGCGCTCCCGGTGGCGCCGCAGCTCCTCGACGGCCGCGTCGCCGCCGATCGCGAGCTGCAGCGCTTCTGCGGTCGCGCCGTACAACAGCAGGCCGGTCTCACGCACGCATCGCACGAGTCCGGCCGGAACGGCAACCTGCGCCATCGCGTTCCTTTCGTCGGAGGCACGCGAAGCCGGCCGATGCTCGGTTCAGCGGTTGCGAGGGGGCGTATCGTGGGTGCTGTGCCGAAGCTCGACCCTTCGGTGCCATGCCCCGGGACGTGGTCGCGTCGCCGGGGCGCTTAGCTGGTCGTACCCGAACCTACGTTCGCCCGCGGACGGAACGACCCCGGGGAGAGAGTCCCACCGCCTCCCCTTCTAGGAGAGCGCGACCACGTCCCGTGCTTCGGGCCCGAGGCGTGCGCCGGGCCACGCACGCGGCACCGCGCCGCACGGGACTGGTCGCGCTCCGTCAGCTGGCGGCGCAGACCTCGCAGGACGGGAGCCGCGGCACGGCCTCGCGCGTGACCTGCATCGTGCGCAGGTCGTAGATGTGCGCGGTGCCGAGCGTGGCCGGCGGGCACAGGCCGGTCACGTGGTGGAGCACCTCGAGGGCCACCTGCCCGCCAACGAAGGCGCACACCGGCCCGAGCGTCGGGGCCGGCGACGGGCGCCCGCGGCGCTGCTCCACGAGCTCGTCGTAGAGCGGGTGAGAGTCGCGGTAGGCGGACTCCTGGCAGGCATAGCAACCGGTCGTCGGCGGGCAGTAGAGCGGACCGACGCGGGCAACCGGCGGGGAGTGACTCATCGTGATGAACGGGAGCCCGGCCGCCACGCACGCAGCGTTCGTCCAGCGCTCGATGTCGTGGGCCGGCCAGTCGGCGGCGTTCACGACGAAGTCGGCGCCCTCGATCACCTCGCCGATCGCGGCCACGCTGTCCAGCCGGCGCGCCACGGGCGTGAGCGCGCACGCCGAGTTGAACGCCGCGAGCGCCTCCGCCGCGGCCTCGGTCTTGAGGCGCCCGATGTCGCGCTCGCGGTAGAGGATCTGGCGGTTGAAGTTGCTCTCCTCGACGCGGTCGCCGTCCACCAGCACCAGCTCGCCGACACCGCAGCACGCGAGCGCGAAGGCGGCCCAGCTGCCGAGCCCGCCGACCCCGAGCAGCGCCACGCGCGCCTCGCGGACGCGGCGGTGGTACTCCGAGGCCGGCGTCGGGGCGGAGGCGAGATCGCCGAAGTAGCGCAGCTGGCGGTCGTAGCGTTCGCGGTCGGCGACCGGGATCAGCTCCTCGTCGGCCGCGTCCTCGAGCAGCGCCGCCTCCGCCAGGTCACCTAGGGCCGCGCGCACGCGGCCGACACCGAACTCGCTCTCGAGCTGGCTCGCGGTGCGCGTGCCGTCCAGCGCATCGAGCAGCAGCCGCGCCGCCCGGTCGGGCCGCTCGATCACGAGATCCGAGTCGGCACCCGGACGCAGGATGTAGATGTCGCCGGCGGCGGACTCGACGGCGTCGACGGTGCGCTTGAGACGCGGCTTCAGCAACTCCTGGCCTCCTTTCGGTCGCTGGCGGGCCCGGCGCCGACCTGGCGCCGGGCCGTGCCGCGTAGCACTACGAGATCTTCGTCACCGACAGCGCCGGCAGGACCGGCTTGTCGGTCTTCTTGATCTTCACTCTGCAACACCCCCTTTCGCGAGTCGCGCGACGTACAGGACCTTGAGCTGGCGAAGCTCGTCCGCCTTCGGCACGAGCGAGCCATCGGCGCGGACGCCGTAGACGCCGATGCACCGGAGCCCCGCTCTGCCGAGCAGATCGACGACGAGCGGGCGGGGGAAGTGGCGCTGGGCGTGGACGGTGGTGATCCGTTCGTAGAGCCCGGACTCCTGTGGCGCGAACACCTCGATCCGAGCCTGCGCACGACAGCCCGGCTGGGCGTCTCGGTCGGAGCCGCCTCGCCAAGCGAAGAACGTGCCCTCGTGCGTCGACACCCGGTCGACGGCGAAGGTGGTGCGGTAGGCGAGCAGTGTGTTGAGGTCGAACATCGCGATTCCGTCGCGATGCAGGTTCGCCGCGATCGACCCGAGTGCCGAGGCCAGGTCCGGTTCCTCGCTCAGATAGTTGAACGAATCGTCAAAGCAGGTGACGAGGTGGAAGCGGTCGAGGGACGCGAGACCGCGTACGTCTGCGTGGACCAGGGTCGCGTCGGGGGCCTTCCGGGCGGCCTTGGCGAGCATCGCCGCCGAGATGTCGCAGCCCGTTACGCGAAAGTCGGACCGGAGAAACGGGACGAAGCTCTTACCGGTGCCGCACGCGAGATCGAGCAGCGTGCGGCCACTGAGTCCGAGCCTGTCCGCGAGCGCGAGCACGTGCTTCGTCCACGCGTCGTAGTCCGACGCCGCGGTGAACGCGTCGTAGTAGGGAGCGAACGCGTCGTAGGAGCCTTCGACGCCCGGAGTGTTTCTCACAGCGAACACACGCGGCGAGCCGCGACGCCCGATCCACTAAGGTCGCCCCAGGCATGGCCAAGAGACAGGCTGGTCTCGTGGATGAGCGGCTCGCCAAGGCGCTGTCCCATCCGATGCGAGCACACATTCTCGGCATCCTCAACGAGCGGGTGGCGAGCCCCAACGAGCTTTCGGAGCTGCTGGATGAGCGGCTGCCGAACGTGAGCTACCACGTGCGGGCGCTGCACGACCTCGACTGCGTGGAGCTCGTCCGTACGGCACAGCGGCGCGGCGCGATCGAGCACTACTACCGCGCCGTGAAACGCCCGTTCTTCAGTGACAAAGACTGGAAGCGACTCCCCCGATCCGCCCGCCAGGCCATGTCGGACGTGGCCCTCCAGATGGTGTGGGAGGACGTGACCGCGGCAATCGAGCAGGACACCTTCGAGGCCCGGCCCGATCGGTACCTCACCCGTAGCCCGCTCGTGCTCGACGAGCAGGGCTGGGCGGAGCTGAACAAGCTGCTCGGCCGCCTCCTGAAGGAGGCGGAGCGCATCGACAAGCAGAGCGCGAAGCGGCTGGCCGGCTCGTCCGACGACAGCATCGAGACCCGGCTCGTGCTGATGCATTTCGAGGCTGGCGAGACCGAGGAGGGTTCCTAGCTCAGGGGTCCGCGCCGCGATTGCTAAAGATTCCCTATGCAAACGCGTCGTGGGGTGATACAACTCGAGAATCTCGCTCAGCAAGCGACTTGTCGCGGAGCGGGAGCCACTCGCAAGGGTCGTACTCACCTGAGACAGGAGGTCCACGATGGGTTCGGGCCAGCGGCGTGTGCGCGTGCTCGCGGCGGACGGCCATCCGCTCTACCGCGAGGCCCTGATCCGCGCGATCCGGGAGCGACCGGAGCTCGAGCTCGTGGGTCAGGCCCGCGACGGGCGCGAGGCCCTCGACGCGATCGGGAGTGAGCGACCGGACGTCGCCGTGCTCGACCGGACGCTCACCGGGTTGAGCGGCGAGCAGATCCTCAACGCAGTCGGTCGCGACGGCCTGCGCACGCGCGTCGTGATGATCGCCGCCGAGCCGGACCCGGGGCTGGTGTACAGCGCGATCGCGAACGGCGCAGCCGGCTATCTCACCAAGGAGGCCGACGCCCGCGAGCTGTGCGACGCGATCGCGGCGGTCGCCCGCGGGAACACGGTCCTCTCGCCACAACTCCAGGCCGGCGTTGCCGGGGAGATCCGCCTGAGGGCAGTCGACGAGCGGCCGTTCCTGAGCGACCGCGAACGCGAGATCCTCAGGCTGGTGGCGGAGGGGTTGAGCGCTCCGCAGATCGGGCGCACCCTGCACCTGAGCACAGCCACGATCAAGAGCCATCTGCAGCACGTCTACGAGAAGCTGGGTGTGGGAGAGCGGGCGGCGGCGGTCGCGCAGGCCATGCGGCGCGGCTTGCTGGAGTGAGCTCCCCCTCACGAGGCCAGCTCGCCGCCGTCGATGCGCAGCACCTCGCCGTTGATGAAGGCCGCGGCGTCGGAGGCCAGGAACGCGAACAGCCCGGCCACCTCGTCGGGCGTTCCAAGCCGCCCGGCCGGGACGCGCCGGTCGAGGTGCTCCCGCAGGAGGCTCGCGGCGGTACGGCCGGAGCGGCTGCCGACGGTGTCGAGGTCCCGGGCGTTCATGGCAGTGTCGATCTGCCCGGGGGCCACGGCGTTCGCGGTTATCCCAAGCGGGGCCAGCTCGATCGCGAGCGTCTTGATCAGCGCGATCACCCCGGCCTTGCTGGCGCAGTAGGCGGCGCTGCCCGGCTCACCGTGCAGGCCGGCGATCGACGCCGTGGCCAACAACCGGCCGCCGCGTCCCGTCGAGGCCATCGCCGCGGCCGCGGCCTGCAGGGTGATCATCACGCCGAGCAGGTTCACCCGCAGCACCAGCTCCCAGCGGTCCGGCGGCTCGGAGAGGAAGTCCTCCATCAGCGACACCCCGGCGTTCGCGACGCAGATGTCGAGGCCCTCAGCTCCCGCGGCCAGGCGAACCGCTTCGGCGACCTGCGCGGGATCCGTAACGTCGCCGACCACGCCCTGGGAGGCGGGCGCCTCCACGGCATCGAGCACCACGACGTTCGCGCCGTCCGCTGCGAAGCGACCGGCGATCGCCGCGCCGATTCCGGCGGCGCCGCCGGTGACGAGGGCGCGCCGCCCGCTAGGGGCAGCGTCGTGGTGGGCGAGGTGGGCACGCGGCCAAGATCCCGGACACGGCGGTGTGCGCTCAAGACGCGATTCTGTCCCGCGGTCGGGCGGGGCGCATGGGATACTCGCCGCGTGTCCGAGCAAGCGGAGGCCAACAAGCGGCTGATCGAGCGCTTCTACGACGCCTTCAACCGCCACGACGGCGACGCGATGGCGGCCTGCTACGCGCCCGGGGCGCGTTTCTCGGACCCCGTGTTCCAGGAGCTGAGCGGCGAGGAGCCGGGCGGGATGTGGCGGATGCTCACCAGCCGCGCTGAGGACCTGAGCATCGAGCTGGTCGAGCACGAGGCCGACGACACCACCGGATCCGCGCACTGGCTGGCCGACTACACGTTCACGCAGACCGGCCGCAAGGTGCACAACGACGTGCGAGCGCGCTTCCGGTTCGCCGACGGCCTGATCGCCGAGCACGACGACTCGTTCGGCTTCCACGCTTGGGCGCGCCAGGCGCTCGGCCCTTCGGGACTGCTGCTGGGCTGGTCGCCGATCGTCCAGGGGCCCGTGCGCAAGCGGGCGCGCGCCGGCTTGGACGAGTTCCTCGGCCGCACTCCCTCCGCCTGAGTCGCTCTCAGCCGGACGGGCAGCGGACCGGCTTGTTCGGCCGGCCGGGGACGATGCAGCGGTCGAGTCGAGCGGGGCGCTTGCCCGCACGGACGCGCAGGCGGGTGATCTTGCCCATCGTCTCGAACCTCGTCACCCGGATCTCGATCACGTTGCCTTCGACGTAGCTGCCGCTCAGCGCGCGCAGGACCACGCGCTTGCCCTTGGACGTGAAGCGCTTGTGCTTGTAGGGGCACGCCCCGCCCTTGCAGCGCACGCCAACGTGCGCGCCCTTGGGCGCCAGCACCGAGATCAGGCTCAGCTGCGAGCCCCTCGCCGTCGGCACGCCCACGACCCGCACCAGCGGCGCCGGGTTCAGCGCGCCGAGGGGTCGGGGCGACACGATGATCGACGCCCGGCCGATGACCTGCGCCCCGTCGCGATCGGTCACGCGCAGCGCGACGGGATGGGTGCCGGCGCGGCCGAACACGTGCAGCGCCGTCTCGCCGGTGGCGTCATCGAAGGCGCCGTCGCCGTCGAGGTCCCACTCCTGCTTGACGATCGGCCCATCGGGATCAGCGGCCGTCGAGGAGAAGACGAGCTGCTCGCGGACGACGGGCGCGCCGGGCACGGCTGTGAAGGTGGCGGTGGGCGGGCGGTTGCGGACCATGATGGTCTGCTTCTGGGTCGAGCCGAGTCCGTTGAGACAGATCGTCACCGCGTAGCTGCCCGAAGCGGGAAACGCTCGAAAGACTGGGCTCCCCATGCCGTCGTCGCAAGCGTCATCGCCATCGAGATCCCACGTGACCGTTCCGGGCCCGCTCGTGGAGCTGAACGTAATCGCCTGTCCGCTCAAGGGCGCGGTCGGTGTGTACGTGAAGGAGGCGCCCTGTGCGTAGGCCGTTCCGGCCAGCACAAGCATGAGCGCCCCGAAGAGCCAGATGCATCCTGCAAACTTGGCCATTTGCGGCTCAGATTGTGCCACTCACCGCGCCATGCCGGTAGAAGTCCACCGGCTCGGCCGGCAGGGGGGTGTTGCCCAGGACCAGGTCGGCGGCCTTCTCGGCGGTCATCATCACCGGCGCGTAGATGTTCCCGTTGGTCACGTAGGGGAACACCGAGGCGTCCACGACGCGCAGGCCTTCGAGCCCGCGGACCTTCATCGTGAGCGGGTCGGTGACGGCCAGCTCGTCCGTCCCCATGCGGCATGTGCACGACGGATGCAGTGCCGTCTCGGCGTCCTTGGCGACCCAGTCGAGGATCTGCTCGTCCGTCTCGACCGCCGCTCCCGGCGACAGCTCACCGCCGTCCAGATCGGCCCACGCCGGCTGCGCCAGGATCTTGCGCGTCACCCGGATCGCCTCGATCCACTCGCGCCGGTCGTTCTCGGTCGACAGGTAGTTGAAGCGCAGCGCCGGCTTCACGCGCGGATCCGCCGACACGGCCTTCACGCTGCCGCGCACGTCGGAATACATCGGCCCGACGTGCACCTGGTAGCCGTGGCCGCCCCCGCCCGGCGGCAACGTCCCGTCGTAGCGCACCGCGATCGGCAGGAAGTGGTACATCAGGTTCGGGTAGGCCACCTCGTCGTTGCTGCGCACGAACCCGCCGGCCTCGAAGTGGTTGGTGGCCCCCGGCCCGCTCTTGCGCAGCAGCCACTGCAACCCCACGGCCGGTCGCCGACGCATCGCGAAGTAGGGCGCCATCGACACCGGCTGCGTGCACGAGTGCTGAACGTAGACCTCGAGATGGTCCTGCAGGTTCTCCCCGACGCCCGGCAGGTCGTGCACGGCGTCGATCCTCAGCGAGCTCAGCTCGCCCGCCGCCCCCACCCCGGAGACCTGGAGCAGCTGCGGTGAGTTGATCGCCCCGCCGCACAGCAGCACCTCGCCGGCGGTCACGCGACGGCCGCGGCGCCCGTACTCCACCCCGACCGCGCGCTCGCCCTCGAACAGGATCCGCCGCACGAACGCGAACGTCTCCACGCGCAGGTTGGGTCGCTTCATCACCGGGTGCAGGTACGCCCGCGCCGCCGACAGGCGCCGCCCGTCGTGCACGTTGCGGTCGAAGGCCGCGAAGCCCTCCTGGCGGTACCCGTTGACGTCGTCGGTCAGCGGGTAGCCCGCCTCCTGCACCGCGGTGAAGAACGCGTCGAACAGCGGTCCCTGCGCCGGCCCCCGCTCGAGCACGAGCGGCCCGTCGTGCCCGCGGAACGGGTCGTCGGCGGCCGCCGCGAGGCAGTTCTCCATGCGCTTGAAGTACGGCAGGCAGTGCGCGTGGTCCCAGGTCTCCATCCCCGCGCCCGTGGCCCAGCGCTCGAAGTCGAGCGGGTTGCCGCGCTGGAAGATCATCCCGTTGACGCTGCTCGACCCGCCCAGCACCTTCCCGCGCGCGTGGTACACGCGCCGCCCGCCCATATGGGGCTCGGGCTCGGACTCGTACCGCCAGTCGTAGAAGCGGCTGCCGATCGGGAACGCGAGGGCCGCCGGCATGTGGATGAACACGTCCCACCACCAGTCGGGCCGGCCCGCCTCGAGCACGAGCACCTTCGTGCCCGGATCCTCGGACAGCCGGTTGGCGAGCACGCTGCCCGCCGACCCGCCGCCGACGATTACGAAGTCGTAGTGCTCGGGCACGCCAGCGGCTGGGAGCCTACGACTCCGCCGCCGTGAGCTCCTGCTTCGGGGTCTCCTTCTCCGGGTCGATGAACGGCTTCGGGACCACGACCGCGGAGACGGTCTCGCCGGGCCGCTCGACCTCGAACTCGGTGCCGAGCTCGGAGTGCTCCGTCGGCACCATCGCGTAGCCGATGTTCTTCTCGAGCCGCGGCGAGTAGCACGCGGACGTGATCTCCCCGATGCGGGTGCCGCCCTTGAGCACGGGGAACACGTCGATCATCGCGCCGTCGTTGTAGGAGCCGACCCCGCTGCCCCCGATCTCGACGCCCACGAGCTGACGCTTCGGCCCCTCGGCCTTGATCTTGGCGAGCGCCTCCTTGCCGATGAAGTCGGACGCCTGCTCGAGGTCGACCATCCAGTCGTATCCCATGCCGACCTCGTAGGGGTTCGTGTCGTACCACATGTCGCAGCCCGGCCCGAGCGCGAGGATGCCGCCCTCGATCCGCCGGATGTGGCACGGGCCGATCACCTCAAGGCCATGTGGCTTGCCGGCCTCGAGCACCTTCTCCCACAGCTGCACGCCGTGCTTGCTCGCGTCGTAGAGGTAGATCTCGAAGCCCAGCTCCGACGTGTAGCCCGTCCGCGACACCAGCACCTTGAGGCCGTCGAGCTCGTAGGCGCGCATGTAGTAGTAGGGGATGTCGAGGACGCTGTCCCCGAACAGATCCGCCATCACGTCCTTCGACTTGGGGCCCTGCACCTGCAGGGGGCCCACGTCGAGCTCCTTGATCGTCACGTCGTAGTTGTTGTTGTAGGCCACGCCGCGCGCCCACAGCTCCACGTCGCTGTCCGCGAGCGAGAGCCAGAAGCGGTTCTCCTCCACGCGGAGCAGCACCGGGTCGTTGATGATCCCGCCGTCGGGGAGGCAGAGGAAGACGTACTTGCACTGCTCGACGGCGCACTTGTTGAGGTCACGCGCCACGAGCAGCTGGGTGAAGTCGAAGGCGTCCGGGCCGGAGATCTCGATCTGCCGCTCCACGCCGACGTCCCAGAGCGTCACACCGTTGAGGAGGTGCCAGTACTCCTCCACCGGGTCGCCGTAGTGGCGCGCGTGGTACATGTGGTTGTAGGTGCTGTACAGCTGCACCCCGTGCTTGCGCGACGCGTAGAAGTACGGCGACTTCCGGATCCGCGAGTAGAGCATGACTCCGGGGTGCTCGTTCACCTGTGGCAAGGGTGTTCCTCCGCTTCAAGAGACGTGGTGTCGTGGACGGCCGAGCACTGATATATCACCGCCGAGGGTGAGCGGTCAACCAAGGAGGGAGAGCGCCTCGGCCAGGTCAATGCGCCGATAGGTCTCCACCGGCACCGCGTCCTCGACGAGCTCCCTACGCGAGCGCCGTATCTCGCGGCGCACCTCGCGCGCCACCTCGCCGGCTCGCACGGCGATCTGGTCCGCCCACTCTTCGCCCCCGCCCCCCTCCGCGCGCAGCCTGGCCATGCGCTCCTCCGGCTCGAGGATCGCCTCCACGTAGCCCTCGACGACCTCGTTGCTCGCAATCCGGACGTCGGCGCTCTCCACGCGCCCCGTGGCCGAGTAGGCGAAGCAGCTGGAGATGCGCGCGCGGGCGCTGGCGAGCAGCTCAGCGTCGAGGTCAAGGTCGCGAACCGGCCCGTCCTCCACCCCGAGCCGCGTGATCGCCCGGTCGTCGATCGCCTCCAGGATCCGCTCGGGATCGTCCTCCACGACCACCTCCTTGCGCGGGGGCCAAATGTCGAGGCGGGCGTGATCGCCCAGGGCGGCGCCGACGTGGAACAGGTAGTAGTCGGGGTAGATGAAGAACCGCCCGCCGCGCGAACGCTGCACGTCGTAGAACGCCGTGATCGTCGCGGCGATCAGGGCGCTCGCCCCCACGGCCCCGCAGGGCCGCCGCACCACGAGCCCGAGCCGATCGTGCTCGGTGAAAGCCTCGAAGAGCTCCCCCATCAGCGCCGGCCGTCCGCCGACCTCGATCTGGAACATCTCGCTCCGGAGCTCACTTGCCGAGTGCACAGGTGTGATATATCAGGCCGCGAGACCGTCCCCAAACGCAATCCCCCAAAACGCAAGGTGACCCCGTGACCGACCCCACTGGAGCAGCGAGCTCCCTGCCGACCTCCGCAAGAGCCGTCGTCATCGGCGCCGGCATCGTCGGCAACAGCCTGGTCGGTCACCTGGGGCGGCTGGGTTGGAGCGACCTGGTCCTGATCGACAAGGGGCCGCTGCCCAACCCGGGCGGATCGACCGGCCACGCCTCCAACTTCATCTACCCGGTCGACCACTCGCGCGAGATGACCGCGCTGACGCTGGACAGCATGGCCCAGTACGAGGAGCTCGGCGTGCGCATCGAGTGCGGCGGGCTGGAGGTGGCCCGCACCGAGGAGCGCATGGAGGAGCTGCGCCGGCGCATGTCGTCGGCGGCGTCGTGGGGCGTCGAGCCGGTCTCGCTGGTCACTCCCGCCGAGGTCAAGGAGCTGGTGCCCTACATCGACGAGTCCGTGATCGTCGGCGGCTTCTACTGCCCGACGGTCAGCGTCGTCGACTCGCTGCGCGCCGGCACGCTGCTGCGCGAGGAGGCCCAGGGGGCCGGCGCGCTGGTGGTGTCGGCCAACACCGAGGTGCTCGGAATCGACGTCGAGGAGGGCCGCGTCGAGCGGGTCCGAACGTCCCGCGGCGACATCCAGGCCGAGCTCGTCGTGATCGCGTGCGGCGTCTGGAGCCCGCGGCTGGCGCGCATGGCTGGCGCCGAGATCCCGCTCACCCCGGCCGTGCACCAGATGATCGACATCGGCCCTGTGCCGCGGTTCGCCGGTGCCAAGAGCGCCATCGAGCACCCGATCGTCCGCGACATGGACACCAACATGTACGAGCGCCAGGATGGCAGCGGGCTCGAGGTCGGCTCCTACGCCCACCGCCCGATCCTGCACGACCCCGACGAGATCCCCTCGATCGATGAGGCCGCGCTCTCCCCCACCGAGCTGCCGTTCACCGAGGACGACTTCGTCCAGCAGATGGAGCACGCGCTGGAGCTGATGCCGGAGATCGTGGGCGACGAGTCGGTGGGCATCAAGTACGCGATCAACGGCCTGCTCTCGCTGACCCCCGACGGCCTGCCGCTGCTCGGCGAGACGCCCGAGGTGAAGGGCCTGTGGTCGGCCGCCGCCGTGTGGGTCAAGGAGGGCCCCGGCGTGGGCAAGGCGCTGGCCGAGTGGATGGTCGAGGGCGAGCCCGAGATCGACCTGCAGGCGTCGGACATCGCCCGCTTCCACGAGCACCAGCGCAGCGTCGAGCACGTTCGGGCGCGCGCGGCGGAGGGCTTCAACAAGACCTACGGCATCGTCCACCCCGGCGAGCAGTGGGCCTCCAACCGCGACGTGCGGCTGTCGCCCTTCAACGAGCGCGAGCGCGCGCTGGACGCGGTCTTCTACGAGGCCGTCGGCTGGGAGCGCCCGCACTTCTACGAGTCCAACCGCCCGCTCGTCGAGGAGTTCGACGTCGCCGACCGCGAGGCCGAGTGGGACTCCCGCTGGTGGTCGCCGATCATCAACGCGGAGCACCTGGCGATGCGCGACCGAGCGGCGATCTTCGACCTGACCGCCTTCTGCGTGTTCGACGTCGTCGGCCCCGGCGCGCTCGAGTCGGTGCAGCGCGTGTCGATGCGCCAGATGGACGTGAAGATCGGGAAGGTCGTCTACACGCCGGTGCTCACGCCGCGCGGCGGCTTCCGCTCCGACCTGACGATCATGCGCCTGGCCCACGACCAGTTCCGAGTCGTCACCGGCGGCGCTCACGGCATGGCCGACCTGAAGTGGTTCGCCGACCACCTCGTCGAGGACGGGACCGCCCAGGTCTTCGACCTCACCTCCAGCTGGTGCACGCTCGGCCTGTGGGGGCCGCGGGCGCGCGACATCCTCGCCTCCACCACCAGCGACGACGTGTCCCACGAGGGCTTCCCGTTCGCCTCGTGTCGCACGATCGAGGTCGGGCCGCTGCGGGCGCTGGCGTCGCGTATCTCCTACGTCGGGGACCTCGGCTGGGAGCTGTACGTGCCCATCGAGCAGGGCGCCCGGCTCTGGGACACGATCTGGGAGGCCGGCGAGCCGCACGGGGTCATACCGGCCGGCATCGGCGTGTACGGCACCACCGGCCGGCTCGAGAAGTCCTACCGCGCCTTCGGCTTCGAGCTCGACGGCGAGTACGACGTGGTCGAAGCCGGCATGGCCTGGGGCAAGGTCAAGGACGAGGACTTCGTGGGCAAGGAGGCACACGTGCGCCACCGCGAGACCGACCCCGCGGCGGTCATGTGCACGCTCACCGTGGACGACCACACCGCTGCCGACGGCCGCAAGCGCTACATGCTCGGCGGCGAGGCGATCCAGACGCGCGACGGCAAGCCGCTGACCGACAGCAAGGGTCGGCGGTCGTTCGTGACCAGCGCCGGGGCAGCGCCCTCGGTGGGCAAGCACGTCCTGATGTCGTACCTGCCGCCCGAGCACGCCACCGTCGGCGAGGAGCTGGCCGTGCTCTACATGAACGAGCTGTTCCCGGTCACCGTCGCGGTGGCCGGCTCCACACCGCTGTTCGACCCGGACAACGAGCGGGTCAAGGCGGCCGGCGCGGTGCCGGCATGAGGATCCTGGTCTGCGTCAAGCGCGTGCCGCTCACCGGCGGCAAGATGGTGCTCACCGCCGACGAGCAGGCGCTCGAGACGCGCCACCTGGGCTTCACGATCAGCCCCCACGAGGAGTGCGGCGTGGAGGAGGCGGTGCGGCTGGTGGAGCACCACGGCGGCGAGGTGGTGGTGCTCACGCTCGGCCCGGCCGAGGCCGAGGAGCAGATCCGCGAGACGCTCGCGACCGGTGCCGACCGCGGCATCCTGCTCGCCACCGACGGCGAGGAGTGGGACGCCCAGGCCACCGCCGCCGCGATCGTCGAGCACGCCGCCGATTACGACCTCGTGATCTTCGGGAACGAGTCGGCGGACTCGGGCGGCTACCAGGTCGGCATTCGCGTGGCGTACGCGCTCGGGCGGCCGATCGTGAGCGGCCTCAAGGGGCTCTCGGTGGAGGACGGCCGGGCGCGCTGCGAGCGGGAGGTGGCCGGCGGCCGCGACGTGTACGTGGTCCCGTTGCCGGCCGTGGTGTCGGTGCTCGAGGGCATCAACCTGCCGCGCTACCCGTCGGTGCCGGCGAAGTTGCGCGCGCGGCAGAAGCCCATCGAGACGCTCACGCCGCAGCGCCCCGACGCGCGGCTCGAGCGGCTGCGACTGATGGTGCCGGAGGGGCAGGGCAAGCAGGCCGAGATCCTCGGCGAGGGGCCCGACGCGGCGCCTGCGGTCGTCGAGGTGATGCGCGAGCTGGGGGTGGCGCGATGAGCGTGCTGCTGCTGATCGACCCGCAGGAGGAGGAGCTGTCCCGCCAGGCGATTACGCTCGCCGCCGGGCTCGGGCCGCTCGAGGCGCTCGCGGTCGGAGCCCCGGGGGCCTGGCCGGTCGAGCGACTACACGTGGCCGAGGGAATCGACGCCTACGCGCCGGGCGCATGGGCGACGGCGCTTGGCGAGCTGGTCGATCGCCTCCAGCCGAGCGCGGTCGTGGCACCCGGCACCGACCGTGGCAACGAGGTGCTCGCGCACCTGGCGGCGCGCCGCGACCTGCCGCTCGCCGCAAACTGCACCGCGGTCGACGGCGACACCGTGACGCGCGTGCGCTGGGGCGGGAGCCTGCTCGAGGAGGCGCGCCTGCACTCGCCGCTTCCGCTGCTGTCGGTCGCGCCGCACGCGCTGCCCGCGGCGGACGGCGCGGGCGAGCCCGCGATCGAGACGTTCACGCCAAGCCTGGACGAGGCCGACCTGGTCGTGCAGGTGTCCGAGCACGTGGACGAGGTGTCGGCCGGCGTGTCGCTGGCCGAGGCCAAGGTGGTGGTCAGCGGCGGGCGCGGCGTGGGCTCGGCCGACGGGTTCGGCATCCTCGAGGAGCTGGCCGCGCAGCTGGACGCCGCCGTGGGCTGCTCGCGGGTCGTGACCAGCGCCGGCTGGCGCCCGCACACCGACCAGGTCGGCCAGACCGGCACCAAGGTGTCGCCCGACCTCTACATCGCCTGCGGCATCAGCGGCGCAACCCAGCACATCGCCGGCTGCAAGGGCGCGAAGAAGATCCTGGCGATCAACTCCGACGCCGAGGCGCCGATCCTGGCCAGCGCCGACTACGCGGTGATCGGCGACCTGACGGAGATCGTCCCGGCGATCACCGCCGAGCTCCGGAAGGCGCGCTCGCCATAGACGTGCTGGCCGGAGCGCTCGCGCTGGCAGCGGCGCTGGCCGTCTGCGGCGGGCTGTTCGCGCGCCGCGCGCAGCTCCTGGTCGGACTGGTCCGGATGGGCAAGCCCACCGACCGCTTCGACGACGTCCCCCAGCGGGTGCGCAACGAGGCCGAGATCGTGCTCGGGCAGAGCAAGCTGCTGCAGCGGCTCGTGCCCGGCCTGATCCACGCCGCGATCTTCTGGGGCTTCCTGGTCCTCTTCCCGACGATCGTGATCGCGATGATCGGCGCCGTCGACCGCGAGGCGACGTTCCCGTGGCTTGGCCACCAGGGCTGGTTCGCGCTGATGGTCGACGTGTTCGCCGTGCTGGTGCTGGCCGGGGTGATCGGCGCCCTGGCGATCCGCAAGATCCAGCGGCCGGCGCGCTTCGAGGGCAGCCATCTGGGCGAGGCCGACCTGATCCTGGCGATGATCGCGGGGATCGTGACCACGCTGCTGCTGTGGCACGCGTCGCGGATCGCGCTCGACCTGAACGAGTGGCCGGCGGGGTGGTCGCCGGTGTCGGATGCGCTGTCGGGTCTGTTCGGCGACGGCTCGGCGACCGAGGCGCTGGAGCGCATCTTCGTCTGGGCGCACGTGCTGATCATCCTGACCTTCCTCGCCTACCTCCCCCACTCCAAGCACCTGCACATCGCCACCGCCGCCGCGAACGTCTTTTTCACGCGCACGCGCGCGAGGGGACGGATCGAGCCGCTGCGCTTCGACGGCCCGGAGGAGGAAATGCGCTTCGGCGCGGGCACCGTGGCGGACCTGACCTGGAAGCAGACGCTCGACACCTTCTCGTGCACGGAGTGCGGCCGCTGCCAGGACGTGTGCCCCGCCTGGACCACCGGCAAGGAGCTGTCGCCGAAGCTGCTGATCATGGCGCTGCGCGACATGGTCTTCGAGGAGGGTCCGCCGCTGCTCCGCGGTGCCGAGGGCTTCGAGGCGCAGCCGCTGGTGCCGGGCGCCGTGACCGACAACGTCGTCTGGGACTGCGTGACCTGTGGCGCCTGCGTGCGCGAGTGCCCGGTGTCGATCGAGCACGTGGACCACATCATCGACCTGCGCCGCCACCTTGTGATGATGGAGGCGCGTTTCCCGGCGGAGGCCGAGCCGATGCTGCGCGACGTGGAGCGGGCCGGCAACCCGTGGGGGAAGCCGCAGACCGAGCGCGCCGACTGGGCCGAGCGGCTCGGGGTGCGGGTGCTGGAGCCGGGCGACCCGGCGCCGGAGTACCTCTACTGGGTGGGCTGCGCGGCGTCGTTCGACGAGCGGGCCCGCACGGCGGCGGAGTCGACCGCCAAGCTCCTGCAGGCCGCGGGCGTGGACTTCGCGATCCTCGGCCCGCGCGAGTCCTGCACGGGCGACCCGGCGCGACGCATGGGCAACGAGTACCTCTTCCAGGCGCACGCCGAGCAGAACGTGAGCACGCTCAACGAGTCGGGCGTGACCAAGATCGTCGCGTCGTGCCCGCACTGCTTCAACACGCTCGGCAACGAATACGGCGACTTCGGCGGCGAGTACGAGGTCCTGCACCACAGCGAGCTGCTGTCGGAGCTCGTGGCCGACGGCCGCCTGCGCCCTGCGGCGGGCCGCGAGACGATCACCTACCACGACTCGTGCTACCTGGCGCGGCACAACGACGTGATGGCCGAGCCGCGCTCCCTGATCGAGGCGGTCGGCGATCCGATCGAGATGGAGCGCAGCGAGAAGCGCACCTTCTGCTGCGGCGCCGGCGGCGCCCACATGTGGATGGAGGAGCGCGCCGGCCTGATCAACGAAGAACGCGCCCGCGAGGCGGCGGAGACCGGGGCGAGCACGCTCGCGGTCGCGTGCCCGTTTTGCACGGTGATGCTCGACGACGGCGTGAAGGCCAACGGGTCGGAGATGCGGGTGGCGGACGTGTCGACGCTGCTGGCCGAAGCGGTCGAGGGGGCGGACGAGGCGCGCTGATCAATCCCTAGGGGGTGAGCACCACAGGGGACGACCCGCTCAAGCGGTACCGAGCCGGACTGCCCGCGCGGGACGAGGCCGAGAGTCAGGCATACCGGGAATGGGGCGAGCTCGACGCCGAAGTCATCGAAGACTTTTTGTTGCCCGACCAGGCGTTCGAGACCTATTCCGGCCCGCTCAGCTACGAGGATTTCGTACAGGACTACCGCAGAGCTTCAGCCCTTGAACGCGATGGGATTGAGCGTCAGCGACTTCCAGATCGGTACGTGTCGGCGCTGGGACACAACCGTTCGGAACGCCTCGCGTGGCAAGTCGAGGACCGACTGCTCACCTTCGCGTGGTCGCACCCAAGCCACGAGGACCTGTCAGCACAGGCCAGGCAGTTGGCGGCAGCTGGCCGGGCACTGAACGTCGATCTGAGCACGCGTGTGACAAGCCTGGAGAGCTCGCGCGACGAGCTGGTCGAGCAGTTGGAGGAGGCCCAGCGGGGGGACATCTACGTGCCGGATCTCGATCCGGAGGATCCCGACTTCGAAAGCCTCCGCGTGCTGGCAGCCGAACAGGAGGTCGCAAACCAGCAGCGCCGCGAGCAGCTCAAGGGGGTTTGGCGGGAGCTCGACGTGCTCGCAGAGCATCCCGACCACCCCGATCGCTGGGTCGAGCAGAACGGGGATAAGTTCACGGACGCCCTCGCCGCGCAGTACTGGTTCCACAACGAGCGCGAGCTCGCCGAGGAGCCCGACCGCGCGCGTCACGAGACCCCCGCACCCGAGCCCATCCTCGAGGTGGGGGACACGGGGTACGCCTTCTAGCGGGGGCGACAGCGCAGCCGGGCTCCATTGACCCGGCATGCAGCTCTCGCGAATCGCCGCCGCGCTGCTCGCCGCGGCCCTCCTGTGCCTCCCCGCCTCGCAGGCGTCGGCGAAAGTCCTCTACGTCGGCGACAGCCTCGGGGTCGGAACGACTCCCCAGCTACGACTCCCTCACCTCGACGCCGACACGCGCGTCGGCCGGACCTCGGCGCAGGGACTGGGAGTGCTGCGCTCGCGGCTGCGCCGCGGTCACCGGGTGGTGGTTTTCGACCTAGGCACAAACGACTACAGCGCACCTAAGCTGGCGCGCAACCTGCGGCGGGCTCGGCGGATCAGCGGGCACCGTTTGATGATCGTCTTCACGATCAACAAGCCCGGCGTGGGAACGTTCAACAAGGCCATCCGCCGGTTCGCCGCCACTGCTCACGACGTCACCCTCGTCGATTGGCACTCACTGGCGCACGCCAAGCGACTCCTGACAAGCGACGGGGTGCACACCGACCTCGTCGGATACCACCGTCGCGCGATGCTGCTGGCACGCACGCTCACTCGTCGCGCAGGCGCTCCAGCGCCGCCCGGCGCCAGCGCTCCGTCCGACCCACCTCGTTGAACGTGTAGAAGTGCAGTCCCCCCACGCGGGCGGCCGGGTCGGTCACCGACGACGCCAGCTCACGCACCAGCCGGTCGGGCTTGAACTGGCGCGCGACCAGGCGCGCCACCCAGTTGCGGTGGTGGCCGAGGAAGCGCGCCGACTCGCCCAGGCCGATCTTCATCGAGACCCGGATCAGCTTCGTGTAGTCGACGTTTCCCGGCAGGCCGATCCAGATCGGCAGGTCTGTGCCGCGCCGGCGCACCTCGGCGATCCACGCAGCGATCACATCGGCGTCGAAGCAGATCTGGCTGACGATGTGGGTGGCCATCGGGGCCTTCACGAACATCGCCCTGATCGTCTCCTCGTCGCTGATCAGGTGGTGGCTCTCCGGGTAGCCGGTGATCCCGATCGCCGCGAACTCCGCCCGGCGCGGGCCCATCGCCTCCAGCAGCTCGGCGGCGCCCGTGAATTCCCCGGCCGGGTCGGTGGTGTCGCCGGCGAGCACGAACAGCTCGGTCACGCCCGCGCTCAGCAGGCGGCTGAGCACCTCATCGAGGTGGGCGCTGTCGCGCACCAGGCGCGCGGACAGGTGCGGGACCGCGGTGTAGCCCGCACGTGTCAGGCGCTCGGTGAGATCGAACGTGGCCTCCAAGCCCTTGCTGGGCGAGGCGGTCACGGTCACCTTCACGTCCGTTCCCAGGTGCGCCAGCACCTCCTCCTCGATGCCGTCCAGCGGCAGCACCTCGAAGCGGGCGTTGCGCAGCAGGTCCCTCAAGGCTCCCGGTCGGGTTTCCGCTCGCGACGCCGTCATCGCTGATATATCAGGCTACCAGTACCCGCCAATTGATATATCTGACTCGATGGCCGCCACGCCGACGAGCCCGAGCACCCCTGCGGACGGGCCTCCGGCCGCCGACGCCGCGCCCTCCACCACGCTCGTGGCTGAGCGTGCCTACGTCGAGCTGCGCGACCGCATCGTGACCCTGCGCCTGGCCCCCGGCACCGTGCTGCGCGAGGACGAGCTGATGCGCGAGCTTGACATCGGGAGGACGCCGCTGCGCGAGGCGGTCAAGCGCCTGGCGCTCGAGAACCTGCTGTCGGTGCAGCCGCGGCGCGGGACGTTCGTCGCGGCGGTCGAGGCGGCGGACATCGTGAACATCACCGAGGTGCGCGTGGAGCTCGAGGGCTACGCGGCCGAGCTGGCGGCACAGCGCATGGACACCGGCGCCCGCGCCGCCGCGGAGGCACTGCTGCACGAAGTCGAGGAGCTCGGCGAGCCCGACGACCAGGACTGGCTGATGCGCTTCGACCAGCGCATCCACAGGTTCACCTGGGAGGCCGCCGGCAACCCCTTCCTGACCGAGACACTGGAGCGCTACTTCACCCACTCGCTGCGCATCTGGTACCTCGTGCTGGAGCGCCTGCCCGGCCTCGAGCACGCCGTGCACGACCAGACGCATCTGCTCGAGGCCCTGCTCGCCGGCGAGGGCGAGCGCGCCCGCGAGATCATGCGCGAGCACGTACGCGACTTCCAGCGCGAGATCCTCGCCGCCTTCAGCCGGTCCTGAGCCTTGGCCACGCGCATGTTCATCGACGGGGAGTGGTGCGACGCCGCGGGCGGAGCGACCGTCGAGGCCACCAGCCCGGCCACCGGAGAGTCGCTCGGCGCCGTGGCCGAGGGCGACCGCGACGACGCCCGCCGGGCGATCGCGGCCGCCAACGCCGCCTTCGGATCATGGGCTGCGCGGACCGGCTTCGAGCGCGCCGCGCTGATGCACCGGGTGGCCGACGTGTGCGAGCGCCGCCGGGACGACCTGGCCCGCGTGCTCACGCTCGACCAGGGCAAGCCGCTCAAGGCGGAGGCAGAGGGCGAGGTGGGCGAGCTGATCGAGTTCTGGCGGATGGCCGCCGAGGACGGCAAGCGCCTGGAGGGCTCGATCCCCGAAAGCGCCGCGCCGGGGCGCCGCGTGCTGCTGCTGCGCCGTCCGCTCGGCGTGCTCGGTCTGATCACGCCCTGGAACTGGCCCTACACGATGCCCGCCGAGGTGATGGCCCCGGCACTGGCGTGCGGGAACACGGTGGTGTGGACGCCGGCGCCCTCGACCGCGGTCTGCTCGGGGGTGCTCGCCGAGTGCGTGGCCGAGGCCGACCTGCCCCCCGGGGTCTTCAACATGGTGCTGGGCCCGGGCCCGGAGGTGGGCGACGAGCTGGCCGCGAACCCCGGTACGCGCGCGGTCGCGTTCACCGGCTCCACCGAGACCGGGCTTACGGTCGCGCGGCGCGCCGCCGGCAAGGCACAGCTGCTCGAGATGGGTGGCAACGGCCCGTTCGTCGTCATGCAGGACGCCGACCTGCCGGCCGCCGCGGAGGCCGCGCGAGTTGGCGCTTTTTTGGGCGCCGGCCAGAGCTGCTCGGCCGCCGAGCGGCTGCTGGTGCACGACGCCGTGCGCGAGCAGTTCGTGGAGCTGCTCGCCGCGCAGGTGCGGGACGAGGTGCGCCTCGGCGACCCGCTCGACGAGGCGACCACGATGGGCCCAGTGAACAACGAGCCCGGCGCCGAGAAGATGGACCGCCACGTGGCGGACGCCGTGGAGCGCGGCGCCACCGTGGTCACGGGCGGCAGCCGCGCCGACGGCTTCCCGACCGGCCTCTACTGGCAGCCGACGGTGCTGGACGACGTGCCGTCCGATTCGATCGCCGTCACGGAGGAGACCTTCGGTCCAATTGCGCCAATCGTGGGCATCGATTCGCTCGAGCAGGCCATCGAGCAGACCAACGCCCAGCGCTACGGACTGATGGCGGCGATCTTCACCAGCGACCTGGCGGCCGGGCTGCGCTACGCCGATTCCGTTGCCATGGGGCTGGTCAACATCAACGAAACCACGAACTACTGGGAGCCCCACCTGCCCTGGGGCGGGCGCGCGCGATCGGAGAGCGGCATCGGACGGGTGGGCGGCGCCCACCCGATGGACAGCCTCACGGAGCTGCAGACGGTCCTCTTTAAGGGCTGATTGTGCGCTTGCCAGACGCTGGCAACGCCCCTGAAGCCTGATATATCATCGCGCTCAGTGACTGACTCGGACGGCGTCGCTGCCGTTGAGACCATTGAGGAGGCCCCGCCCACGGGCGGAACGAACGGTGAGCCGCTCGTCCGCGTCGAGGGCGTCTGGAAGGTCTTCGGTCCCGGCGCCGACAAGATCATGGACTCGCCGGACGCGGAGCTGTCGCGCTCCGACCTGCAGCGCAAGACCGGCTGCGTCATCGCCGTGCGCGACGTGTCGCTCGACATCAAGCCGGGTGAGGTCTTCGTCGTCATGGGGCTGTCCGGCTCGGGCAAGTCGACGCTCGTCCGAACGCTGATCCGGCTGATCGAGCCGACGGCCGGCCAGATCTCGATCGCCGGCCGGGACGTCATGCGGGCCGACGCGAACGAGCTGCGCGAGCTGCGCCGCCACAGCGTGTCGATGGTGTTCCAGCACTTCGGCCTGCTCGCGCACCGCCGCGTGATCGACAACGTCGCCTTCGGCCTGGAGATCCAGGGCGTGCCCAAGGCAGAGCGCCTGTCGCGCGCGAGCGAGGTGCTCACGCTGGTGGGCCTCGAGGACGCCGCCGACCAGTTCCCCGACCAGCTCTCCGGCGGTATGCAGCAGCGCGTCGGGCTGGCGCGCGCGTTCGCGGTCGACCCCGCGCTGATGCTCTACGACGAGCCCTTCAGTGCGCTCGATCCGCTGATCCGCCGCGACATGCAGGACGAGGTGGCGCGGCTGCAGGTGGAGACCGGCAAGACGATGCTGTTCATCACCCACGATCTGCCCGAGGCGCTGCGCCTGGGCGACCGCATCGCGATCATGCGCGACGGCGCGATCGTGCAGCTGGGCACGCCCGAGGAGCTCGTCGGGTCCCCGGCCGACGACTACGTCACCAACTTCGTGCGCGACATCCCGCGCACCCATGTGCTCACGCTGCGCTGGATCATGCGCGACCCCAAGCCCGGCGAGGAGACCGGCGGGCCCGAGCTGGATGTGAGCACCAAGGTCAAGGACGCGGTGCCGATGGCCGCCGCCCACGACGGGCCGGTGCGGGCCGTCGAGAACGGCCGCTGCGTCGGCATCGTCGACCGCGTGTCGATCCTCCAGGCGATGGCGGAAGGCCCCGCCGAAGCCGACCACGGCGCTGCCGGTGGCAGTAGCTAGCGGCAGGGTCGCCGCACCGGCGGCGTTCACGCCGAGCTCGCGCTGGCGCGGCCGTCCCACCCAGGTCGGGGCCATCGTGGCCCTGATGCTGGTGGCCTACTTCCTACTCAAGGACGAGTTCCCCTGGCCCACGTCGCTCACCTGGGTGGAGCTGCCCGAGCGGCTAGACAGCGCCCAGGGCTGGCTGCTCGACGAGCGCACGGCCGAGAACCCGAACATCATCTTCGCCATCCTCGACGGGTTCCGCGCGCTCGCGGACTGGCTGGTGACCGCCGTCAACGACGTGCTGCTGTGGCTCACCTGGATCGGCACGATCGCCGCGTCGGTCCTGATCGTGCTGCGCTTCGGCGGCTGGCGCCCGGCCCTGATCGTGTTCGGCGCCTTCGTCTCGTTCGCGTTGATGGGCCTGTGGGAGGAGAGCATCCAGACGCTCTCGCTGATGTCCGCCGCGGTGCTGCTGTCGCTGGCGATCGGAATCCCTGTGGGAGTGCTCGCCGGCCGTTCCGACCGCATCCACCGCACGGTCACGCCGGCGCTGGACGCGATGCAGATCGTCCCGGCGTTCGCCTACCTGATGCCGGTGGTGATCCTGTTCTCGGTGGGGCCGGCGGCCGCCGTGATCTGCACGATGATCTACGCGATCCCGCCGGCGGTGCGGATCACCGCGCTCGGCATCCGCGGCGTGACCGCCGACTCGGTGGAGGCCGCCCGCGCGTTCGGCTCGACCACGTCGCAGACGCTCTTCAAGGTGCAGCTGCCGCTCGCCCGCCGCCAGCTGCTGCTGTCGGTCAACCAGACGATCATGTTCGCGCTGTCGCTGGTGGTGATCGCGGGCCTGATCGGCGGCCGCGGGCTCGGCGATGTCGTGACCAACGGCCTCTACTCGAACCCCGCGCTGGCGATCCTCGCCGGCATCGCGATCGTGATCATGGCGATCGCGCTCGACCGTGCCACGGCCGCCATCGCCGACCGCACCGATCCCACTCGCGCCCACCTCACCGAGGAGGGCAAGCGGCGCGCGCGCATCCTCACGCTCGCCACGTTCGGCGGGATCGCGGCGACCGTGCTGGTGGCTCGCGCGCTGGGTGTGGACTCGCTCTATCCGGACGAGTTCGAGACCGCTACCACCGTCTACACCTCCACGATCGACGCCGACCTGCTGCGCTGGATCGACTCGGCGCTCGACTACGTCCAGGACCCGGACTCGTTCATCTTCGGGATCACCGAGCCGATCGGAAACTTCCTGCTCGAGTACCTGCTCGAGCCGCTGCGAGTGGTGCTGGTTGAGACGCCCTGGTTCGTGGTGCTCGCCGGGCTGAGCGCGATCGCCTTCGTCCTGAGCGGCATGCGGCCGGCGGTCACCGCGCTCCTGATGCTCGCCGCGATCGGCGTCATGGGCGTGTGGGAGCCGGCCATGGACACGGCATCCCAGGTGCTGGTGGCCACCGCGCTGGCCGTGGCGATCGGCCTCGCGATCGGCATCTGGGCGGCGGAGAGCCCGCGCGTCGAGCGAGCGCTGCGCCCGCTACTCGACACGCTCCAGACGCTGCCGCAGCTCGTCTACATCATTCCGTTCATCTACTTGATGCCGGTATCCCGCATTCCCGGGGTGGTGGCGTCGGTGCTGTACGCGATTCCGGTCGTGATCAGGCTCGTCACGAGCGGTGTGCGCAACGTGCAGCCGGCAGCCGTGGAAGCGGCGGCGGCGTTCGGCGCGTCGCGGATGCAGGTGCTGGTGAAGGTCAAGATTCCACTCGCCCGCGAGAGCATCATGCTGGGCGTCAACCAGGGGATCATCTTGGTCCTCGCGGTCGTCGTGATCGGCGGCCTGGTGGGGTCCGGCGCGCTGGGCGACATGATCGCCCGTGGGCTGCAGCGCAACGAGTTCGGCGAGGGGGTCGTGGCTTCGCTCGCAATCCTCGCCCTCGGCATCGCGCTCGACAGGGTCACGCAGGGACAGCGAAGGGTTCAACCACGATGAGGGGGGTTCTTTCATGACAAACGGGCTCGCAAGGCGGTCGAGGTGGCTGCTCGCCGTCGCGGCAGCTCTGATGCTGGCGCTGTTCGCGGCGGCATGCGGAGAGGAGAAGGACGACGCAGCGTCCGACAGCGGCAGCGGCGGCGAGACGGTCGGTGCCGAGGACTGCGGCAAGGTCGTGCTCAACGAGCAGGCCTGGGCCGGCTCGACCGCCAACACCTACATCGCGAAGGCGGTGCTGGAGGACAAGCTCGGCTGTCAGGTCGAGATCACCAAGATCGCCGAGATCCCGGTCTTCCAGGCGATGGCCGACGGCAAGGTCGACGCCGTGCTCGAGGACTGGCAGCACGTCGACGAGTACGCGCAGTACATCGACAAGGCCGGCACCGTCGTCCAGGGCGGGCCGCTTGGCGTGGAGGGCCACATCGGCTGGTTCATTCCCAAGTACGTGATGGACGAGAACCCCGAGTTCGAGACCTGGGAAGGCCTGAAGGGCAAGGAGGACCTGTTCAAGACCGCCGAGTCCGGCGACCAGGGCATGTTCCTCGGCGGCGACCCCAGCTACGTCCAGAAGGACAAGGAGCTGATCGAGGCGCTCGGGCTGAATCTCAAGCACGTGACGGCCGGCGCGGAGCCGGCGCAGGTGGCGCGCTGGAGCCAGGCCTACAAGCAGGAGGAGCCGGTCCTCTTCTACTGGTACACGCCGCAGTACCTCAACCAGGAGTACGACCTGGCCGAGGTCAAGCTGCCGCCGCGCACCGACGCGAACAAGGACTGCAAGGACGACGCCAAGGCCGGCGGCGACCCCGAGCAGTACAAGTGCGCGTACGACGTGACGATCATCAACAAGCTGTTCAGCAAGAAGTTCGCCGACAGCGGCTCGCCCGCGTTCGACGTGCTGAGCAAGATGGAGCTCACAAACGAAGACCAGGAAGCGGTCGCCAAGGCGATCGCGGGGGACAAGGTCGACCCCGAGCAGGCTGGATCCGACTGGGTGGAGGAGAACAGCGACACGGTCGACACCTGGCTCCCGTAGACCAGGCGCTCGATGCGTGAACGCTCGATTGGAGGGCCCCGCCGCGGCGGGGCCCTCCTGATCGCCTTCGCTGCGGCGCTGGTCGCCGCGCTGCTGTCAGCGAGCCCGGCCGCGGCGCAGAAACGGCTGGGCACGCTCACGCTGCAGCCTTGCGGCGACGTGCCGCGCTGGTTGTGCGGCACGCTCCCGCGTCCGCTCGACCCGGCGAAGCCGGGCGGGCGCCAGATCGACATCGCCTTCCGCTGGCTGGCGCCGCGCCGGGCCGGTGGGGGTCATCCCGCGCTGGTGGCGGTGGAGGGCGGTCCCGGCTACCCCTCGACCGGGAGCTACGTGGAGTTCACGAGCATCTACGGCCGCCTGCTGCGTGACCGCGGCCTGCTGCTCGTGGACAACCGCGGCACGGGCGGGTCGGCGCTGATCGACTGCAAGCGGGTGCAGAGCTACTCGGGCGTCACGTTCGGGCCCAAGCTGGCGCGAGTCGTGGCGGGCTGTGCCCGCACGATCGAGCGCAAGTACGGCTCGGCCGACCTGTTCGCGACCGCATACGCGACCCGCGACATGGCCGCGGTGATCAGGGCGCTGCGTCTCGGCCGGGTGGATCTGTTCGGCGACTCGTACGGGACCTTCTTCGTGCAGTCGTTCATCTCGCGCTACCCGCGGATGCTGCACTCGGTGCTGCTCGACTCCTCGTACCCGGTGCGCGACCTGGATCCCTGGTACGTGTCGTCGATGACGGTGGGGCGCGCCGCGCTCGACGCGGTCTGCGCCCGTGACCCGGGCTGCGCCGCCGCGGCGCCCGGCAGCGCGACGGCCCGGCTCGCACAGCTGCTGGAGCGCCTGCGCCGGCAGCCGATCAGCGGCCGCACGCGCGACGCCGACGGCAGCCCGCTGCGGGTGCGCTTCGGGGTGCGCGAGATCGCCGACATGGTGCAGGACGCGGGGTCCGAGCCGATCATCTACCGCGAGCTGGACGCGGCCGTGCGCGCCGCGCTCGCCGGCGACAAGGCGCCGCTCGTGCGGCTGGTCGGCCAGTCGCGCAGCTACCTGCACTCGTCGGGCGGGGACTCCACGTACTACTCCGACGGTCTCTACTGGGCGGTCGCGTGCCTGGACTACCCCCAGCTGTTCTCGATGCGCTCCTCGCCGAAGCGCCGGCGCGCCCAGCTTGCCGCGCGTCTGCTCGCGCCGCCTCCCGGTGCGTTCGACCCGTTCACGGCGCGCGAGTGGGTGACGATCGACAACTACTCCCAGCCCTACAGCGGCTGTCTCGACTGGCCGCGACCGCGCCACGAGGCGCCGCTCGTGCCTCCCGACGCAGCGCCGCTGCCGGCGTCGGTCCCGCTGCTGGTCATCGGCGGCGACCTCGACTCGCTCACGCCGTTCTCCGACGCGAAGGTGTTCGGTCCGACGCTCGGGGCGAACGTGCGGGTGGTCGAGCTGCCGAACACGACCCACGTCACGTCGCAGGGATTCACGCCGCTGCTGGTGGGCACCCGCTGCACGCGCAAGATCATCCGCCGCTTCGTCGTCGCGCCGGAGCGGATGGCGACGCTCGACGCGGGCTGTGCGAGCTCCATCCCGCACGTCCACACGCCTGGCTCGTATCCGCGCCGCCTCGCCGGCGCGGCGCCGGCCGAGGTGACCTTCGGGCCCGATCCTGGCCTCGACGCGCGCCGCGCGGTGACGGTCGCGGCCAACGCGCTGGCCGATGCCCCGATCCGCCAGTTCTACTCGGGAGCGCGACGCGGCCCGGGCCTGCGCGGCGGCACCTTCACCGCGAGGGGGACGAGGGTCCTGCGCCTGCGGCTGCGGCGCATCCGCTTCGTCACGGACGCCTTCGTCAGCGGCACCGGCACCTGGCGGCCGGCCGACGGTGCGGCGCGCGGCACCCTCTCGGTGACGCTCCCGGACGACGACGTGGTCCGGGTCGAGCTGCGCTGGAGCCAGCGCTCGCTGACGGCCCGCGCGCGCGTGGGTGCGTCGATCCTGACGCTGCCCGCGCCCTAGGCACAACGACCGGCGCCCGCCGAGTGGCGGGCGCCGGGGTCCTGCATGTGGGTGTAGGGGTTACGCGGTCGCGGGCGCCACCTCACCCTCGTGCTTGATCTCGGGGAGCCAGCCGAGGCGCTTGGGCAGCCACCAGTTGCGGTCGCCCAGGAGCTTCATCGTCGCCGGCAGCAGCACGCCGCGGATCAGCGTCGCGTCGATCAGGACGGCGACCGCGAGGCCAACGCCCATCTGCTTGAACATGATGAACGAGAGGCTGCCGAAGACCGCGAACACTGCCACCATCACGAGCGCTGCGCTCGTCACGACGCCGGCGGTGTTCTTGATCGCGTAGGACACGGCGTCCTCCGTCTTCATGCCCTTGTCGTAGGCCTCACGGACCCGCGACAGGATGAACACGTGGTAGTCCATGGAGAGGCCGAACAGGACCACGAACATGAACAGCGGGACCCATGAGGTGATCGGCCCGGTCTCGCTGAACCCGAGCAGGCTCTTGCCCCAACCGTGCTGGAACACCAGCACCATCGCCCCGTAGGCCGCAGCCACCGAGAGCAGGTTGAGGGCGATCGCCTTGATCGGCACCACTATCGAGCGGAACGTGACCAGGAGCAGCAGGAACGCTGCCGAGAGCACGAACCCGAACACGTAGGGGAGGTTCGACTTCAGCGTGTCGTTGAAGTCGGTGTCCTGTGCGGTCGGGCCGCCAACGTAGGCCTCGACCCCCTCGACCGAACCGAGCGTCGGGGCGACCACGTCGTTGCGCAGCACCTCGAGCGCCTGACCCGACAGCTCGTCCGTTCCGTCGCCGGCGATCTCGACCGAGAGCGTCCCGACGGTTCCGTCCGGGCTGATGTTCAGGTAGTCGTCGTGACTGGGAAGCAGCGCACTGTGCTGGGAAGCGGCGTGCTCGAGCTTCTCAATGCCGGCCGTGACTTCCGGCGAGCTCACGTCGTCTGCCTTGATGACCACGTCCAGGTACGAGTTCTCCTGGGGGAACGCTTCCTGTACGTGGTTGAACGTCTGGACGACCGGCTGATCCTGCGGCAACGAGGCCGAGGTGTTCGGGGTACCGGTGTCCATCCCGATCGCCGGGATCGCCAGCGCCACCAGCAGCCCTGTTGCCAGGACGGCCGAGAGCAGCGGGCGCCGCAGCACCCGGTCGACGATGCGCGACCAGATGCCCACACGGGCAACCCGGTTGCGCAGCCGGCCGAGGCCGGGGATGCGACCCTTCTCCGTGCGGTCGCCGAGCACCGAGAGCACGGCGGGGAGCACGGTCAGCGACCCGAGCATGGCGACTGCTACCACCACGATCGTGCCCGTGGCGAAGGACGTGAACGTGGCCGCTCCGGCGAAGTACATCCCCGCCATCGCGATCATGACCGTCACGCCCGAGACCAGCACGGCGCGTCCTGATGTGGCTGCGGCCGCCTCGATGGCCGCCTCCTTGCTGCGACCGGCGGCACGTTCCTCGCGGACGCGGCGCAGGTAGAACAGTGCGTAGTCCACGCCAACGGCCAGGCCGATGAGCAGGACCACGTGGTTGATGGAGCTCTCGACCGGTGACAGCTGGCTGAGCGGGCCGATGAGCCCGAGCGTGCCCAGCACGCCGGTGATCGCGAGCAGCAGCGGCACACCAGCCGCCACCAGCGTTCCGAATGCGAGCACCAGCAGGAGCAGCGTGATCGGCAACGAGGTGGTCGTGGCCTTCTTCAGGTCGCCCTCGAAGACGTCCATGATGGCGTCCTCCGAGCTGGCTGAACCGAACTGCTCGATGTTGAAGCCGGGGTGGGCCCGCTGGTCGGCCGCCGTGCCGGCGACCGTCGCGGCGACGATCTCCTTCTGGTGAACCGCCTTCGGGTCACCCTTGACCTCGAAGCTGACCAGGACCGAATGGCCATCGTCAGAGGTGGGGCTTGCGTCCTGGCCCTTGCCGTACGGGCCATGGACCTCTGAGACGCCCTTCGTGCCGTCGAGCCGCTTCTCTACGTCGGCTACCACGGCCCGGTACTCGGGAGCACCGGCCTCGAGCGACTTGCTCTGGATCAGGACGGACTCTTCGCTCTTGTCGGGGAAAGCCTCCGAGGTGATCTTGGAGGCGCGGCCCGAATCGCCCACGCCCGACTGCTCCGTGGTGAGGGTCTCGGTACCGATGTTCTTGCCCGCCATGAAGGCCAGGACCACGAACAGGATCCAGCCGAGAATGGCGGTCTTACGATGCCGGGCGCTCCAGCGCCCGGCGCTCGCTGCGATGTTCCGTGACTTCTGCATGGGGCTCCTTCGGTTGGGGTTCGACTGCATGGGTGCAGCCTGCGGCCTGGACGCCCCCTGAACATCGGGCCGCCACCCTGAACCGGCACCCTTAACCCGCGTATGCTCGGCGGCACCTGTGGACTCGTCTCCCAGTGCGATCGTCGGGCGTGAAGCGGAACTCGGGGAGCTCGAGGCGGTTCTGGACGCCCTCGACGAGGGCAGCGCCGCGTGCGTCACGCTCGAGGGCGAGCCGGGCATCGGCAAGACGCGGCTGCTGGGCGAGTTGCGGGCGCGCGCGGAGGATCGCGGCCATGTGGTCCTGTCGGGCGCCTCGGCCGAGTTCGAGCGCGAGATGCCGTTCAGCGTGTGGGTCGACGCGCTCGACGCGTACGTGATCTCACAGGACCTGGCCAAGCCCGAAGCGCTCGACGACGACCTGGCCGCGGAGCTCGGACAGGTGCTCCCCTCCCTGCACCGCTCCAACGGCGGTGTGGGAGCGGTGGCGGACGAGCGCTACCGCGCGCACCGTGCCGTGAGCCGCCTCCTCGCTCTGATCGCCGACTCGCAGCCGCTCGTGCTGGTGCTGGACGACCTGCACTGGAGCGACGGCGCGTCGATCGAGTTGATCGCCTCGCTGGTGCGGCGCGAGCCTTCCGCGCCGGTGCTCCTCGCGCTGGGCTTTCGCCCGGGTCAGGCGTCCGAGCGCCTGAGCACGGCGATGGCCCAGCCGGGCGTCCGCCGCCTGGAGCTCGAGCAGCTCAGCGAGGCCGACGCCGCTCAGCTGCTCGACGCGGTCGATCCCGCTTCCGTGAGCGCCATCTACCGCCACGGCGGCGGCAACCCGTTCTACCTGGAGCAGCTCAGCCGGGCCGCAGAGAGCGGCACGCTGTCGGGCGCCCTCACGGGCTCGGCCGGATACGAGGACCTCGGCGTGCCGGCGGCGGTGGTTGGCGCGATCGGTGGGGAGCTGGCGTCGCTCGCCGCCGGCTCGCGCACGTTCCTCGACGCGGCGGCGGTGGCCGGCGAGCCGTTCGAGCCGGATCTGGCCGCGGCCATCGGCGAGCTGCCGGACGCGGAGGCCCTGGACGCCCTCGACGGCCTGCTCGCGCTCGACCTGGTCCGGCCCACCGAGGTGCCGCGCCGCTTCATCTTCCGCCATCCGCTTGTGCGCCGCGCGGTCTATGAGTCCGCCCCCGGCGGCTGGCGGCTGGCGGCGCACGCCCGGGCAGCCGCCGCGCTGGAGGCCCGCGGCGCCGCGCCCGCCGAGCGCGCCCACCACGTCGAGCAGTCGGCAGGACAGGGCGACGAGGAAGCGGTGGCGGTGCTGCTGGAGGCGGGCCGCGCAGCCGCGCCGCGCGCCCCCGGCGCGGCCACGCGCTGGTTCGAGGCCGCGCTGCGCCTGCTGCCGAGCGGCGACACGGAGAGTCAGGTGTCGGTGCGGGTGGAGCTGGCGTCCGCGCTGCGCTCCGTCGGCAAGCTCGAGCCATGCCGCGCCGTGCTGCTCGAGGCGATGGCCCTGCTGCCGCCGGAGTCGAGCGACCGCCGGGTCGAGCTGACCAGCCTGTGCGCGGCGGTCGAGCACTGGCAGGGGCGCCACGAGGAGGCCCACCAGCGGCTCACCCACGCCTGGGAGGAGGTCTCCGACCGCTCCAGTGCCGCCGCGACCTCGCTGCAGATCGAGACGGCGGTGGACGGGCTGTACGCGCTCGACTACGGGAAGACGATCGCGATGGGCACCGGAGCGCTCGAGAGCGCCACCGCCCTGGGTGACCGGGCGTTGATCGCGGCGGCGGCCTCGGCACTGTGCCTCGGGGAGGCCGTCGCCGGTGAGATCGCGGACGCGCGCGAGCACCGCGAGCTGGCGCTGGCCCAGATCGACCGGCTCACCGACGCGGAGCTGGCGCCGCGGCTCGAGGCGCTCTTCTACCTCGGCTGGGCCGAGAACTATCTCGAGTACTACGACCAGGCGATCGCCCACACCGAGCGCGGTATCGGCATCGCGCGCGCAACCGGCGAGGGGCGGCTCCTGATCCCGATGATGCTGGTGATGGGCTACCCCCTGGAGATCCAGGGGCGCATCGGCGAGGCGCTCCGGCTCAGCGAGGCGGCCGTCGAGAGCGCGCGCCTGTCGGAAAATCCCCACTACCTGTTCTGGGCGCTGTTCGAGCTGGGCTGGGCGAACTACTACCTGGGCGATCTCGATGCCGCGGTCGGGGCGTGCGAGGACAGCTTCCGCGCCGGCGGGCGCCTGTCCGGGGCCACGATGCCGGCGGCGAGCGGCGGCCCGGGGTGGCCGCTGGCCGCGTCGCTGTTCGAGCGGGGCGACCTGGACCGGGGCTTCGAGACGATGCAGGCGATCGGAGGCGGCGACCTCGAGCACGCGATCCCGGTGGAGCGCTGCTTCTACTGGGAGATCCTCGCCCTGGCGGAGCTGACCCGCGGCGACGCGGCAGCCGCCGAGGACTTCGTGGGAAGGGCCGAGGCGCAGGCGGCGCAGCTGGACCTGCGACTGCCGTCCGGGATCACCGGGCGCGGTCGCGCGGCGCTGCTGCTGGCGGCCGGTGACGCGGCCGCGGCGGCCACGGCGGCGGAGGCTGCAGCGGGCGACTTCGACGCGATCGGGGCTCAGCTGCCGGCGGCCTACGCGCGCGAGCTGCAGGGACGTGCGCTGGCGGCGGCCGGCGAGCGCAAGCAGGCGATCGAGGTGCTGCGCGCGGCGGAGCGGACGCTCGACGAGTGCGGGTCGGTGCGGGTGCGCGACGAGGTCCGGCGCGAGCTGCGCAAGCTGGGCGCGCGCGCCGAGGTGCGCGGCCCGGCGACGGCGGACGACTCGGGCATCGGCGCGCTGACCAAGCGGGAGATGGAGATCGCCGAGCTGATCACCGACCGCCTCACCAACCCGCAGATCGCGGAGAAGCTGTTCCTCTCGAAGAAGACGATCGAGTCGCACATCCGCAACCTGTTCCTCAAGCTGGACGCGTCGTCACGGGTGGAGGTGGCGCGTATCGTGGAGCGCGACCGGCGCGAGCGCGAGGGGATTACGGGGACGCCGTGACGCCTCGCAGCGCGGGCGTGGCCAGCGCCGCCAGCCCCAGGCAGAGCGGCGAGTAGTAGCGCCGGTCGAGGCGCCGGAAGCGCTCCGAGGACGATCCGGGCGAGACGACGTCGGTGCGGCCGGCCAGCCCGAGAGCGCCGCGCGCGGTCAGCACGGCCACCACTGCCCCGGCCCCGACCCGGCTCAAGCCGGGCGCCGAGCGTGGGCGGCCCGCCACGAGCGCCGCCGCGGTGCCTAGCAGGCCCGCCACGGTCAGGCACGCGGACGGCGGCGGGGGGCGGTCACCCTCGCTTCCGACCACGGCGTCGGTCAGCAGCCGCCGGTCCCGCATCGGCCAGGGCGACCCGGTCGCCCACACCACGTGCAGGGCCCCGATGGCCAGCAGGCCGGTGGCGGAGGCGTGGGTGCTCAGGGTTGTTGCGGACGGGCTCACAGCAGGGCTTCGTCGAAGAATCCCACGACCTTGCGCTCGTATTGCCTCGGGCGTGCCGAGATCCCACCGGTGTGCCGCCCCTCAGGCACCGCCCAGGTCAGCTTCGGCTCGCCAGCGGCGCGGTAGTACTCGGGCGTCTTGTCGTCGACCTCGCCGTGTGCTGCGTTGATCAGGAACACGGGCCGCGGCGCAATGCGCGGGATCAGCTTGGTCAAGTTCGCGGGCGGCTCGTGGTTTGAAAAGACGCTGAGCGCGGCAGTCTTGACCGCAAAATGGGGGGCCATCAGCCATTTCTCGGCGCCTGAGACGTCGTCGAGCTCCTCGGAGATGACCCGGGCCCCGGCGCCCTCGGACACGACGGCGGCGAGGTCGTCCGTCTGGGCGGCGGTGTGCAGCATCATTTCGCCGCCGACAGAGAGCCCGAGCCCGCCGATCCGGCCAGGGTCGACGTCGGAGCGCCCTTTCAGGAACTCGATCGCGGCGAGGATGTCCTTGTCGAAGGACCAGCCGAAGCCGTGCGGATCGCCCTCGCTGGCGCCCTCGCCGCGGCGATCGAGCAGCAGCACGCCGTAACCGTGGCGGGCGAGCATGCGTGCGTGCTTCTGCGGGCCGTTGCGGCCCGGGAATGCGATCACGGCGGCGCGGTTCTGCGAGGGGATGTACATGCCCTCGAGCTCGAGGTCGTCGCTGGTGGTGAGCGTCACGCGCTCGTGCGGGACGCCGAGCTCGGCTACCGGTCCGGTGCGCCCGATGTGGGTGACGCCGTAAGAGAGCATCAGCGGACCCACCACCCAGACGAAGGCCAGGGCGCCCACGAGCACGAGTCCGCCCCGCCGGGCGTATCGCCGCAGGTGTGAATCGTCGACCCGGCGCGATCTCCAGAGCGTCACAGCGCCGAGGGCGAGCAGCACGGCACCGGCGAACATGGCCAGCAACCCGCTGTAGTCGTCGCCCGAGAGCCCAGGTCCGCTCATGTAATGGATGGCCTCCGCCCCGGCGATCAGGCCAAGTGGGCCGAGCAGGAGGGCGAGCGCGGCCCGCCCGCCGCGCCTGAGCCGCGGGTAGGCGGCCGCGGCCACGGCGAGCACGGCCAGCGGCAGCAAGCCGCTGAGCAGGTGGTCGGCGGCCGACGTGCCGGGCTGGGGCTGCAGAAAGGAGTCATCGACCACGTGGAGGGCAATGGCGCCGACGGCCGCCAGGAAGATCCCGTGCTCGCGAGAGCGGATCATCGGGTGCCGCGCAGGTGGAGCATCAACCGGGCCCGCAGGCTCGGGCGGCTCGGGCGTGAGCTGCGGTACTCGCTCATCGTCATGCCGGGCGGAATGGTGGTCTCGACGTAGATCGACTGGGCCTCTTGGGCGCTCATGGGATCTCGACCTCTCTGACCTGGATCGGGTTGGTGCGCTCGGCCACGAACCTGGGGAGGAGCGCGAGAGCGGCGTGGCTGTGGGGCGCCTCGACGCGCCACCAGACGCCGTGGTCTCCGGCGAGGCAGCTCGAGGCCACGTGGCTGTGCCTGAGCGGGCTGCGAAAGCCCTGCCAGGCGGCGAACGCGGCGTCGCACTCATTGGCTTGGTGGGTGTGGTGGAGGAGGAACTGCGGCATGTCCCGATCCTGTCGCCGCAGCGCTCTGTGCACATCGGGCGCGCACCCTGAACCGGCACCCTGAAGCTGGTGGTGGGCGGCTAGGGGCCGACAAACGTGCCACTCGTCACGGCTGGGGCCGGGGTGCGCTGCCTTAGCTCCGCCGGCGCATCAGAAAGCGACCCATAGGAGCCGTACCTCCCGGGCTGGGCGCGATTTGTCCTGATAGCGCAGCAACAGCCAGCCTCCCCGCCGCCGCATCCAAGGGTGTGGCACGTTCGCACCCGGGCGCCCAGCCCCGCGAGGGCGAGTAGCGGCGGCTAGGGGCCTGTGGGCGGGAGCGTCTGCGCCCCAGCCAGCGACTCGCGGCACACGTAGCGGAAATGCGCCGTCCAGAAGCGCCGCAGCGCCCGGTAGGCGGGGCCTTCGGCGACCTCCCAGGAGCCGAAGCGACACCGGTGCTCCGCGAGCGCCGCGAAGCGGTAGGAGTGCACGGCGTGGAAGCCCGGCATGCTCACCTCCCATGTAATCCGGTCGTGCGGCACCACCTCGACGATCTCCGCGACCGCCGGCAGCTTGTAGAGGTAGCGGGGCTGGATCGGATTGAAGGCCCAGATCAGCCGGGCGCCCTCGCGCAGCTCACCCCCGCTCACGCGCGCGCGCCAGATGCACGGGTTCCAGGCGGCCCAGCGCGGCACGTCGAGAAAGGTGTCCCAGAGCCGCTCGACCGCGAGATCGAGCTCGATCGACCCCGCCACCGGGGCCGCGGACGCGATCTCGCCGCGCCTCCCGCGGGGGGTTGGGGCTGAAAAAGCTCCAGACAACCTCCCCAAGCTCGCATAATTCGACGATCGGTTGCAGAGTGGTACACAGATGGCTAACGACCTCCCAACGCGCGTGTGCGACGGATGCGGTCAGATTTGGTCCAGCGGCAGGTTCCTCGACCCCACCAGCCGAGCGGACTGCGGCTTCTGCGGCGGCAGCCTCGTACATCAGCGACGGCTACCCGACGTCCTGGTCGTTGAGCTCGACCGAGCCGAGCTGGTCCACGCGAACGCATTCGTCGGTCAGCACTCCTCGAACGGGGCAGTCGCCCCGGTCGGCCCGCTGGCCTAGCCGCCCGTCAACGCGCACATGAGCGAGCGCCCCGCGTTCGTCTACCTGCTGCGCTGCTCCGACACGAGCCTCTACTGCGGATGGACCTTCGACGTGCACGAGCGCCTCGATGCCCACCGGGCCGGGCGCGGCGCCCGTTACACCCGCAGCCGGTTGCCGGTGGAGATCGCCGCCGTGATCCCGCTGCCGGACGCCTCGAGCGCCCGCCGCGAGGAGGCTCGCATCAAGCGACTCTCGCGCCGGGACAAGCTGGCCCTGATCGCCGCGCTCGGGTAGGGCGGTTAACCGCACCACCACCGACGGGCTGACCGCCTGTTCGCGGCAGGCCGCGAGCGGGATGCTGCTTCCATCGTGAGTGGCGACCGCTATCGAGGGTGCCGGTTCAGGGCTTCGCACCGATGTTCCGAGGCGCGCGAGGCGGGAGGGTGATCGCATGTCGCCAGACACCGCTTCCGAGAACGCCCTTCCCACTCTGGACCTGAAGGCGCTGGCACGCCGAGCCGCGCTGCCCGTGGCGCTGCTCGCCGCGGCCGCCGTGGCCATCACGCTCGGTGGTGGGCCGCTGCAGGCCTTCGCCGATGCATTCAGCCGGGCGCTCGACGCGGACCCGCGCTGGGTCGCCGCCGGAGCCGCGTTCGAACTGCTCTCGTTCGCCGGCTACGTCGCGCTGCTGTGGCTGGTCGGCGGCCGCGCCAGCGAGCGGCTGGGACTGCGCGCCAGCACCGAGCTCACGCTCGGCGGCGCGGCGGCCACCCGCCTGCTGCCCACCGGCGGCGCCGGCGGCGCGGCCGTGACGATCTGGGCGTTCAGGCGCGCCGGCATGGGCATGCGCGACGCCACCCGCACGCTGCTGACCTTCCTGGTGCTGCTCTATTCGGTCTTCCTCGGCTCCATCGCGGTGGCCGGCGGCCTGATCGCGCTGGGGGCCGTGCCCGGTGCCGGTCCGCTGGCCCTGAGCGCGGTGCCCGCCGTCGCCGCCGCGCTGGCCATCGGCGTCGCGCTCGTGCTCGCCGCCCGCCGCCCCGCCGGCGAGCAGCCGGAGGCCGAGGGTTCACGCGCCGCTCGCGTCCTGCGCACGGCCCCGGGCCTCCTCGGCGCCTCGGTGCGCGACGCCATCGCGCTCGTGCGCTCCGGCGACGTCCGCCTGCTGGGCGCCCTCGCCTGGTGGACCTTCGACGCCGCGGTGCTCTGGGCGATGCTGCACGCGCTCGGCGCGCCCCCGTCGCTGGCCGTCGTGGTGCTCGCCTACTTCCTCGGCCAGGTTGCCAACACGATCCCGCTCCCCGGCGCCGCGAGCGGCGGGATGGTCGGAGTGCTGCTGGCATTCGGCGTCGAGGCCGACCTCGCGCTCGCCGCGGTGCTGGCCTACCGCTCCGTGGCGATCTGGCTGCCGGCGCCGATCGGCCTCGCCGCGCTCGGCGGCCTGCGCAAGACGATCACGAGCTGGGGCCACGCCGAGCCGGTCAAGGCCCCGGCCTGGCAGCCCGTGCCGGTGCCCGCCGCTTAGTACCGCTCGCGGCGTACCCCGCTGCGGGATACTCGGTAGGCGATGTCGCAGGAGAACGTGGAGACGGTCGGGCGGGCGATCGCGGCGATCAATGCGCGAGACGTAGATGCCTATCTCGCCTGCTGTACCGAGAACGTGGAGCTGTTGACGCCATTCGTCGGGGCCGACTATCTGGGGCCTGACGGGATCAGGCGTTTCCTCACCGACATCGAGGACGCAGGCCCTGACTTTCGGATCGAGGTGCAGCGCGTGCAGGCGCTAGGCGACAGCAATGCGATCGCCTTTGTACGGGTCAGATCGACTGGCCGCGCCAGCGGGATCGTGACCGGCGCTGAAAGCGTGAACGTCTACGACTTCATCGAAGGCAAGATCAGTCGCGTCCGCATCTTCCTCGACCGCGATCAGGCCCTCAAGGCCGCGGGGCTGGAGGAGTAGCCGGGCCCCGCGCACGGATTCCGGCGACGACCAGCATCGCCACCCCCGCGAGCACCCAGGCGAGGAGCACCAGCACATGGCCGCCGGCCGCCGCGCCGTCGAAGAATCCGGTGCTGCGCAGCAGGTTCCCGCCAGCCCCCGGCGGCAGCAGCTGGCCGATGCCGCCCACCGGCTCGGGCAGCAGCTCCGGTGCCGATCCGACGCCCGAGAACGGATTGCCGATCAGGATCATCACCAGCGCACCGGCGATCGCCGCCGCGTCGCCCAGCAACGCCCTGAGCCCGGCTACCGTCGCGGCAATGGCCGCGATCGTGAGGCTCAGCGCCGCGGCGTTGGCCGCCCAGCTGCCGGTCACCACGTCCAGCCAGCTCTGCACGATCAGCGTCGACACGAGCCCGCCGAGGATCGAGCCCGCGGCCAGCAGCCCGATCTGCCCGAGCGCGCTCGAGGCCATCAGCGACGCGGCCACGCCGGTGAGGATCCCGGCGATCACCATGGGCAGCACCGAGGACGGCAAGGCGGCCGCGGACGGCGCGACCGGCATGACGTCTTCCACCACCCGCGCACCGCTCTCAGTGGCCGCGTTGGTGATCAGCTGCGCGACAACCGCGCTCGCGGCCGACGCTGTCAGCACCTTCACGCCACCGGGGCCCGCCACGAACGCGCCGTAGACCTCGCGATCCTCGATCGCTTCGCGGGCAGCGCCCTCGTCCCCGTAGCGATGGACGTCGAATGAGCCGCCGCCGCGCTCGAGCTGGCGCTCGATCGCCGTGGCCGCGGCGGGTGCCCCGGCCACCCCAATCGGCAGGTCCCGCGGCTCCAGCCGTGCGCTCGGCCACGCGAACAGGGTGAGCACGACCCCGACCACCAGCGGTACGACGAGGATCGCAGCGGGCGGCGGCCTGTGGGAGCTCTGCGCGGTCATGAGCCGAAGCTACCGCCTAGGCCCGCGCCAGGTCGGGTGACGCCGGGGGGCGCCGGTGTGAGAAGGTCGGCGGATGACCAAGCTGACCGCAATCGTCGTCGCCGTCGCGGGCCTGCTCGCGCTCCCGGCCACCGGCAGTGCCGCCCAGACCTTCGGGAGCCTGCTGAAGAACTCGCCGGCACCGGGCCCGAGCCCCTGTGTGGAAGCCGCGCCCGGCCGCTGCACGCTGGTGGGCTACATCAACCCGAACGACGCCGGCGATCCCGTCCCCGCGCCCGCGCCGATCGACGGCGTGGTGGTCAAGCTGCGCATCCGCACGACCGCGGCGGAGTCCGTCACGTTCCGCTTCGCCTCGATCACCCAGCCGCAGAACGACGTCGCCTCCGCGCAAGCGCTCGTCAACGGTCCCACCGTCACGACCGCCGGCACCGGCGCGATCGAGGAGTTCAACGCCCGCGTCGCGGTCCCCAAGGGTGCGCACGTGGCGCTCGACGCTCCGTCGACGCAGATGGTCTACAACCAGGGCGGCAACCCGTTCACCTATCTGTACGGCCCGCCGCTCGTCGTGGGCCAGGCCGCCCGCGCCTCGGCCGGTGAGCCGACCGGGGAGCTGCTGGTCCAGGCCGTGATCGAGCCCGACGCCGACCGGGACGGCGCCGGCGACGAGACGCAGGACGAGTGCCCGACCAACCCGGACAAGACGGTCGCACCGTGCGACGACACGTCCGACCCCCAGCTGAGCGGGACCAAGCTGTCGCCGTCGGCCTTCAGCGGCTCGAGCGTGCTGACGGTCAACCTGACCGAGGCCGCGAGGCTGACGATCGGGGTGGAGAAGCGCTCCACGGGCAAGCGCGTGCGGGGCAAGTGCGTCAAGCCGAACCGCCGCAACGCGGCCGCACGGCGCTGCATCCGCTACGTCAAGGTCAAGCGCAAGGCCACGTTCAACGGGGTTCGCGGCGTGAACCGGATCACGATCAAGCGCAAGTTCGCCGGGCGCAAGCTTGCCCCGGGTCGCTACCGCCTGACGCTGATCGCCCGCGACGCCGCCGGCAACAAGTCGGTCGTGAAGCGGATCCGGTTCCGGATCAAGCGCTAGCCCAGCCGCACCCAGCGCGCCACGGAGGGCGTGCCGCTGCGGTCGAGCACGAACACCATGTAGTAGCCCGGCAGCGCGATGTTCTTGTTCGCCGGCATGCGCACCGTGAGCTTGCCGCGGCGCGTCTTGCTCACGCGCAGCGGCAAGTAGCGCTGGTTCATGTCCACCGCGTGCGTGGTGGCGCCGGGCGCCACCAGCACCGCGCGCGTCACCGGCCGGTTGCGGCGCGCGGCGCGCACCCGCAGGCTGACCGTACGGTTCCACTTGGTGCGCTTGGGCGCGCCCAGCAGTCGCGGCCGCGGGGCCTTGCTGTTGCCGTCGAAGAGGTACGGCGGCTCGTAGATCTCCGCGCTGTCCTGGAGGAAGTTGCGGGCGGACTCCGCCCCGGTGAAGCGGCCGTTGTAGTCGTCGCCGGCCGACACCACGCGGCCGTCGGGCAGCAGCAGCGCGCTCGAGTGGTAGGCGCGGAACTCGCGCTGCGGCGGACCCACGCGCCACCGCTTGGTCCGCGGATTCCACAGCTCGGTCGTGAGGTGGAACGTGGTGGCGGCCCACTGCCCGGGGGCGCCGTTCTCGCCGGCACTCTTCTTGTCGCCCCAGCCGCCGCCGACCGTGACCATCGAGCCGTCGGGCAGCAGCACGGTGTTGGCGTGCGAGCGCGGCCGGTTGAGCGCCCCCCGGGCGGCGCTGGCGGTGTCGTTCCAGCCGGCGTCCGCCTTGCGCTCGTCGAACAGCGAGGTGCTGTTCGTGGCGAGCGCGTCGGCGTCCGGCTCGAACGAGTCCGCCTTGGGCTTGTCGGAGCCGCCCAGCTGCATCACCTGATGCGAGCCGCCCGGACCCGCGGGCACGAGCACGGCGGTGCCCCAGACGCGGCTCTGCGTGGAGTTCGGGATGTCGCGCCAGCGCAGCCGCGGCGATCTCCCGAACGGGGAGAACGACCAGGTGTCGCTCGTCCACGGGCCGGCCACCAAGCCGCGGCCGCTCGGCATCCAGAACAGGTGCGGGTAGTAGTCGCCCGCGGGGGGCTGGCCGGGGTTGCCGAGCACGCTGCTGCCGCCGACCAGGCGCAGGCGGCCGCGCCCGGAGCGCGAGCGCGACGGCGTGAACAGCTCGATGTCCTCGTTCTTGTCCCCGTAGCCGCGTTCGTCGAGGCCGCCCATGATGAACGTGCGGCCGTCCGGCATCAGCATCTGGGTGGGATACCAGCGCCCGTGCTGCATGTTCGGCTGGCGCGTCCAGCGCTCGGAGAACGGATCGAAGGTGTAGACGTGGTTGAGCCCGGCGAACTTGCCGCCCGGTGACTCGACGGTGTAGAGCACGTTGCCGCCGGTGACCAGCACGCGCCCGTCGGACAGCAGCGAGTTACCGCTGCACCAGATGTTGACCGGCTGCCCGGTGGTGGGGTCCACGGGCGGGTTGACCACCTTGAAGGCGTTCGTGCCCGTGCCCTTGGCGGGGTCCCACAGCAGCGCGATCGAGAGGCGGCGGGGCCCCGTGGGGCGATCGGGATGGCTCGGGATCGAGTACCAGAGCACCTTCCCGGTCGGCAGCATGATCGCGTGGGTGCCGAAGGTGGTCGTGCCGTTCGGCGAGCGCATGTCGAACTCGCCCTCGGCCGGCCAGCGACCGAACTTGTCCAGCGGTCCCGTCGCTGCGAGGCGCGCCCGCGCGCCGGCGGCCTTGGCGGTGGCGATCCGCCGCGCGCGCTGCCAGCGCGGATCGAGCGCGTAGGCCCGCAGGCGGGCGTGCTCGGCTGCGTGCTCGCTGCCGAGGGCCGCGGACTCCTCGGCGCGCAACAGCCGCTCGGCCTTGGTCTTAGCGGCCCCGGGCCACAGGCGCTCGCCGGCCTGACGAGGCGCGACGTCGTGAGCTTGCGCGGCGGACGCGCTCAGGAGCGGTAGTACGGCAGCGACGAGCAGCGCGAATCCGCGGCGAATCAAACCCATCTATTCAACCTAGCTGCTTTCGGGGCAAGCGGGTCAGCGGACGTAGCTGGCGCCGTTGACGTCGATCGTCGTGCCGGTTGCGTGCCGCGCCAGCCCGCTGGCCAGGAAGGCGATCACGCCGGCCACGTCGGCGGGCTCGGCGACCTCCCCCAGGCCGGTGTCGGCGGCGAAGAAGTCGAGCCCGTGCTTGGCCACCGCCGGGTCGTTGAAAGCGGTGTTCACGAACCCGGGCGCCACGGCGAAGGCCGTCACCCCGTCGCGGCCGTACTGCCGCGCGATCGTCCGCGTCATCGCCACGACGCCCGCCTTTGCGGCCGCGTAGTGCCAGTACTCGGCATCCTCCCCGCGGAAGGCGGCGCGGCTGGCGAGGTTGACGATGATCCCGCCGTCGTCCTGATCGCGGAACGTCCCGACCGCCTCGCGGCAGAGCGCTGCCGGCGCCACGAGGCAGATCGCCAGGGTCCGCTGCCAGGAGTCGAGCCAGGGCTCGAAGTCGCCGCCGGGATCGGCCGCCTCGTAGACGCCGGCGTTGTTGACGAGCACGTCCACCCGCCCGCGCCACGCCACCGCTTCGGCCCACAGCCCCGGCGCGGCGTGCGCGTCAGACAGGTCGGCCCCAAGTGGCAGGGCGCGCTCGCCCAGCTCGCCGGCCAGCGCATCGGCGCGGCCCTCGAGGTCGTGGAGCACTACGTGAGCACCGGCGCCGGCGAGCGTGCGCGCCGTGGCGGCGCCGATGCCGCCGGCGGCGCCCGTCACCAGCACCACGCGATCGGTCAGGTCGATCATCTGCGGCGGCGAGTCTACGTCCGGGGCGGGAGCTTCGTCCACTTGACTCGCCCGGTCGCGCGCGCCTACAGTCGCCCCACGGGTCTCACCATGCGGATCGCCCCCGGGGTTCACAGCCTCAGCCAGACGCAGGGCGGGAACGTTCACGCGTTTCTCTTCGAGCACGGTCGGGACCTGACCCTGGTGGACACGCTGTGGGACGCCGACGGCCGCGTCGTGCTCGACTATCTGGGCGTGCTGGGCCGGTCGCCGACCGACCTCAAGCACATCGTCGTCACCCACGGGCACCGCTCGCACCTGGGCGGGCTGGCGGCGCTCAAGAACGTGAGCGGCGCGACGGTGCACGCCCACGAATGGGAGGCGGACATCGTCCAGGGCCACCGCGCCGCTCAGCCGGTGACCATGCGCACGCTGCGGCCGCCGAACATCTACAAGTTCCGCATCGGGCTGGCCCTGGGCCTCTACCCGCACCGTCCCTGCCCGGTCGACCGCGCCGTGGGCGACGACGACGAGGTCGGGCCACTGCAGGTGGTCCACATTCCGGGCCACACCCCCGGTCACCTGGCCCTGTACTCCCCCGACCGACGGGTGCTGGTGGCCGGCGACGCGATCGCGACCTGGCCGGGCCCTGGCCCGCGGCCCGGGTGGCCCGGCTTCAACCTCAACGAGCCCCAGCACCGGGCGTCGCTGCGCCGGCTGGCCGAGCTGTCCGTGGAAGCGGTCGGCGTGGGCCACGGCGAGCCGATCACCCAAGGGGCTCAGGAGGCGCTGGCGAGCGTGGCCGAATCGTGAGCCGCGGGTACCGCGACTCCGTCCCGTGGAAGGTCTTCAACGGGCTGGCCCGCATGGCCGACCACCGCTGGGGCTGGGATCGCCTGCCCCGGCCGCTCGGGATCCTGGTGCTGATCGGCGTGCGCAACGTGCTGCGCCGCGAGAACCTGGTCGACACCGCCGGCGAGCCGTCGCAGGACGAGCCGCCAGTCGGGCCGGATGATCCGCGCTGGCTCACCGCTCGCTCCCCTGACGGCACCTACAACGACCTCGCCAAGCCGCGCATGGGGATGGCCAACTCGCGCTTCGGGCGCAACGTCGGGCTGGCCAGCAGCTGGCCGGAGGCCGACCCCGGGATCCTGGAGCCGAGCCCGCGCAGGGTCAGCACGGACCTGCTCGGACGCGATCACCTCAAGGCGGCGACAACGATCAACTCGCTTGCGGCGGCCTGGCTGCAGTTCATGATCCGCGACTGGTTCCGGCACGGTCGCAGCTCGAAGGAAGACCCGTGGCGGGTGGAGGTCGCGCCCGACGACGAGTGGCCGGGCGACCGTCCGATGCCGATCATGCGCACCCCGCAGGACCCCACGCGGCCTCCGAGTGACCCGGCACCGCCGAGCTACCTCAACGAGCTGACCCACTGGTGGGACGCCTCCTCGATCTACGGCAAGGACGAGCGCGAGCAGGCCCTGGTCCGTGGCGAGCGCGGTCGGCTCGCCATCGGGGATCGACGCCCGCCCGTCTTCGACCATCCATCGGTGCGGGAGGAGCCCGGCTTCTGGGTCGGGCTGGCGCTCATGCACACGCTCTTCGTGCGCGAGCACAACGCGATCTGCGACCGCCTGGAGGAGGCATATCCCGACTGGAGCGACGACCAACTCTTCGACCGTGCGCGGCTGATCACCGCGGCGCTGCTCGCGAAGATCCACACCGTCGAATGGACGCCCGCGGTGATCAGCCACCCCACCACGGTGTTCGCGCTGCGGGCCAACTGGTGGGGGCTGTTCGGCGAGCGCTTCAACCGGCGCTTCGGGCGCATCAGCCGCAACGAGGTGGTGAGCGGAATCGTCGGCTCCCCCACGGACCACTTCGGCGTGCCCTTCTCCCTGACCGAGGAGTTCGTGGCCGTCTACCGCATGCACCCGATGATCCGCGACGACTGGAGCATCCGGTCAGCCGCCGACAACGGGCCGATCGCCGAGCTGACCTTCCCCCAGCTCGCCGGTCCGGCCGGGCTGCGGCTGCTGGACCGCCTCGACCTGGCCGACCTCCTCTACTCGTTCGGCACGCTCAACCCGGGCGTGATCTGCCTGCACAACTACCCCCGCACGCTGCAGCAGTTCGAGCGCCCCGACGGGCAGCTGATGGACCTGGCCGCCGTGGACATCATGCGCTCGCGCGAGGTCGGCGTGCCGCGCTACAACGAGTTCCGTCGCCTGATGCACCTGGAGCCGGTGCAGCGCTTCGAGGACATCTCCGACAACCCGCTCTGGGCCGAGGAGATCAGGCGCGTCTACGACGACGACATCGAGCGCGTGGACTTGTTGGTGGGCATGTACGCCGAGCGCCGGCCGCGCGGCTTCGCCTTCAGCGACACCGCGCTGCGCGTGTTCGTGCTGATGGCATCGCGCCGTCTCAACTCCGACCGCTTCTTCACCGACGACTTCCGGCCCGAGATCTACACGCCCGAGGGCATGGCCTGGATCGCGGACAACACGCTGAAGACCGTCCTACTGCGCCACTATCCCCAGCTGCGACCGGCACTGCGCGGGCGCGACAACGCCTTCGCCCCGTGGGTGGCAGCCCGCGGCTGAACGAAATACGCTCTCCCCATGGCCCACAACGCCGCGTGCCTGCGCGGCGCGCTGACGGCGTGGAACGAGGGCGGTCTGCGCGCCATCTCGGACGGATGGTGGGCGGACGACATCCTCTGGTGCGATCTGCCGGACCTGCCCGACCCCTTGACGATCCGGGGACGTGCCGCGGTCGAGGCCCGCATCGAGGAGATGATCGCGGCCATCGGGCACTGGCACTTCGAGATCGCGAGCCTCGAGGAGTACGGCGACCTGACGCTCGCCGAGCTCGAGCTGGTGGGGCAGGGCGTGCGCAGCGGCGCCGGCTTCATCGGCCGCATCTACCAGGTCCAGCGCTGGCGCGACCAGCGCGCCGTCGAGGTGCACACGTTCGCGGATCGCGATGCCGCGGTGGCGGCGGTCGACGAGCTCAGCGGCGGCGCACATCCCGCAGCACGATGACCGCGGCCCGGAGCGCCAGCCGCCCGAGCCTCAGCTTGTGCCGCAGCGGCAGCCGCCCCCATGTCATCCCTCCGGTGCGCGTGTCCCAGCCCGCGTCGTAGCGTCCCCGCGCGGCGCCGGCCGCCGCCGCGGAGAGCCGCTCCTCGAGACCCCTCCGCGCGAGGCCCCCGTCCTCCAGCCAGGTGCACATCGTGCGGTATCCGGCCGCGAAGTCGTTGTAGCGGTAGCGCTCGTCGAGGAAGCCGCCGAAATGCCCGACCAGGTCGCCGGCCAGCACCTCGTCGATGCGCTTGCTGCCGTCCTTCACCTCGCCCAGCAGGAGCGGCGACACGATCTCCACCGCCACTTGCCGCTTGCCGCCGAGACCGGTCGCCAGGCCGAGCGCGCGCCGCAGCTCGGCCCCCAGCCCCGCGACCTCGGACGCGGGAGGCGGCGGGGCCTGACCCTTGACGATCGCGCGCTGCGCCTCCACCCAGTCGGCCCTCTGCTTGAGCACCGCCGCCGCGGCCTGCGCGTCGCCGGCCCCCAACAGCTGCTCCAGCGTGGCCTCCAGCTCGCGCGTCCAGGCCAGGCGCGAGTTCGTCTTCTCCAGATGCCTGAGGTCGTCGTACAGGCTCTGCGACTTGAGCAGCTTCAGCGTCCGGGTCGCGGTGCCGGTCCACTCCGGCTGGGAGTCCGGGTCGGACCACTGGTCGTCGCTGTTGGGCGGCGCCGGCGTCTCGGGCGCCGGGCTGATCAGCAGATGCAGCCGGCTCGCGTCATCGATGTCCAGATCGCCGGTCAGCTCCAGTGCCCGGCCTAGCGGCTCGTTGTCGAGCGTCCCGCCGTCCGTGTACCAGAACCAGCCGGAAGGCGGGAAGTTCGTGACGCGGTTGCGTTCGTACTTGCCCTTCTCCGCGGTGCGGTCGGCCTTCACCGGCGGGAACGCCGCGGCGTTCGCGCCCGAGGCCTCCGCGAACAGGGCGATCCGGTCGTACGAGCTCACCGGGGCACGGCTGACCAGCTCCTCCGTCGCCCAGTCGAGGTAGGTGCTGGCCGTGAGCGGCGGCTCGTCGTGGCGCCCCAGCGCGTACTCCATGCCGCGCAGGGCGCCGAGCGCCACGTGCACGTGCACGTGCTCCTCCTGGGCCACCTTCCGCTCTCCCAGCACGCCCAGCAGCTCGATCGTCTCCCGGCGCAGGACCTCGGGCGACAGTGGCGCGCTCCGTCCGCGTGCGCGCATGGCGCCGAGCGACGGAGTCTCGACCCACAGGCGCCGCATGATCTCCACGGGGTCCTGCCCCTCCAGCAGCACGCGCGCCGCCACCACCCCGGTGATCGAGCCGGCGGACGCCCCCGCGATCGCGTCGACGGTGAGCTCACCGGGAGCGCCGCGGTTCACCTCCTGGACGCCCACGAGCAGCGCCGCCAGTACCCCGCCCTCGTACGCCCCGAGCGAGATGGCACCCGGGATCGTCAGGGCGATCCGGAGTTGAGGCATCGCTGCCGACCCTACCGCCCGGGTACGATCCCCGGGTGCCCGAACGCCTGTACTTCACGGAGTCCGACGAGGCCAACGAGCTGATCGCCTCCGACCCGATGGCGCTGCTCGTGGGCTTCGCGCTCGACCAGCAGGTAACGGTGCAGAAGGCGTTCGAGGGTCCGCTGGTCCTGCGCGAGCGGCTCGGCACGCTGGATGCCGCGGCGATCGCGGCGGCCGAGCTGGAGCCGATCTTCCGCACGAGGCCTGCGATCCACCGCTTCCCCGGGTCGATGGCGCGCAAGGTGCAGGCCCTGGCGGTGCACGTGCGCGACCGCTACGACGGGGACGCCGCGCGCGTTTGGACCGACGCGGCCGACTCCGATGCCCTGCGCGCCAACCTCCAGGGTCTCCCCGGCTTCGGCGAGATGAAGGTGAAGGCGCTCGGCTCGGTGCTGGCGAAGCGCTTCGGCGTGGACGCCGCACAGGGCCTGGTGCCGTGGCATCCCACCCTCGGCGACGTGGACTCGCCGCAGGCGCTGGCCGACTACCAGGCCGCGAAGCGGGCCCACAAGGCCGAGTGGTCGAAGGTGCGCACAGTCACATAGCGCGGCGATGAGATTGCGGCGGCGTGCGGGTCTATACCTGCATGACCACCGCAGAGACCCATAACGACCGCACTCGCTGGCTGGCCCTCTATGTGCTGTGCGGAGGAATGCTCATGATCGTGCTCGACGCCACGATCGTGAACGTCGCCCTCCCCTCGATCCAGGCGGACCTCGGCTTTTCTCAGAGCAACCTCGCCTGGGTCGTGAACGCCTATCTGATCGCCTTCGGCGGCCTCCTGCTGTTGGCCGGACGCCTCGGTGACCTGATCGGGCAGCGGCGTGTCTTCTTGATCGGCCTCGCGATCTTCACCGTCGCGTCGCTGGTGTGCGCGGTCGCTCCGAGCCAGGCCACGCTGATCGGGGCGCGGTTCGTGCAGGGCGCCGGCGGCGCGATCGCGTCCGCCGTCATCCTCGGCATGATCGTCACGATGTTCCCGGAGCCGCGGGAGCAGGCGAAGGCGATCGGGGTCTACAGCTTCGTCGCCTCGGCCGGCGCATCGATCGGCTTGCTGGCGGGCGGCGTGCTGACCGAGGCCATCAACTGGCACTGGATCTTCGTCATCAACCTGCCAGTCGGGGTCGCCACGGCGCTGCTGGCGCTGCGGCTGGTGGAAGGCGGCGAGGGGATCGGCCTCAAGCAGGGCGCGGACGTGCCCGGCGCGGCGCTGATCACCGGTGGCCTGATGCTCGGCGTGTACACGCTGCTCGAGGCCGGCGAGCAGGGCTTCGGCTCGACCCAGACGGTCGGCCTGGGCGCGATCTCGCTGGCGCTGCTGGCGGCGTTCGTCGTGCGCCAGGACCGCGTGACCAACCCGCTGATGCCGCTGCGCCTGTTCCGCTCCCGCAACGTCGCCGGGGCCAACCTCGTGATGGCGCTCCTGGTGGTCGGGTTCTTCGGGATGTTCTTCCTCGGCGCCCTCTACCTGCAGGTCATCCTGGGCTACGACGCGCTCGAGGTGGGCCTGGCGTTCCTGCCCTCCTCGATCGTGATGGGCACGCTGTCGCTGGGCTTCGCGGAGCGCCTGATGATGGGCATCGGCCCGCGCACCACGCTGGTCACGGGCCTGGCGTTCGCCGGCCTCGGGCTGCTGCTGTTCGCGCGCGCCCCCGTAGACGGGACCTGGGCGATCGACGTGCTGCCGGTGATGCTGCTGCTCGGCGCCGGCGCGGGCCTGGCCTTCCCGGCGCTGATGACGCTCGCGATGTCGGGCGCCACCCCCAGCGACGCGGGACTTGGCCTCGGGCCTGGTCAACACGACCGTGCAGGTGGGCGGCGCGATCGGTCTCGCCGTGCTGGCCACGCGTCGCCACCCAGCGGACCGAAGGGCTGCTCGCCGATGGCGCCTCGAACGCCTTGGCGCTCAACTCGGGCTACCACCTCGCCTACGTGATCGGAGCCGCGCTGGTGATGCTCGCGATCCTGGTGGCCGTGGTGGTGCTGCGCGCGGACGAGCCGGCCGAGGCGCAGGCCGAGCCCGAGCGGATCGACACGGAGCCGATCTACTCGCAGGCCGCCTAGGCGAGGCCTTCGCCGACCAGGAAGAACTGGTTGGTGGCCTCCTGATTTCCCCGCACGGCCGCCCGGCGCTCCATCAGGTCGGGCGGCAGCGCGTTGAACCGGGCGAGCCACACGTTCTGGTGGAAGTCGGGCAGTGTCGCCTCGTTGCGTCGGCGCTCGTAGCCGCCCAGCGCCTCGGCCTCGGTCGGCTCGCCTGAGCGGGCCTCGCCGACCGCCTCCGTGAGCAGCTCGGCGTCGCGGAAGGCATCGCACACGCCCAGCGCCAGGTAGGGGTCCTTGTGGCACCCGGCGTCACCCACGAGCGCCCAACCCGGCCCGCCCGGCGTGCGCAGGTGGTTGGGCAGCTGGGTCGCGCCGAGGATCCGCTCCTCGCGCCGGCCGCCGCGCACGCGCTCGGCCAGATCCGGTACCCGCTCGAGTGCTCGGAGCAGCTCGCGCTCGGGATCGGCGCGCACGGCCGCCAACTCGTCGGCCGGCCACGCAACGAAGACCGCGAACAGCGAGTCGTTCGTGGGAAACGCGAAGATCACGCGGCGGTCGCGGATGTAGATCTCCAGCGCGTCGCCAGCAACCCCGCTCCAGTACGAGAAGTACCAGCAGGTGAGCGTGGGGATCGATTCCACGGCGGGCGCCTGCACCCACTTGGCGACGGCCGAGTTGCGCCCGTCGGCACCGATCACGAGACGCGCTGACTCGCTGACGGTGCGGTTCCCCCCACGTCCGCGGATGCCGGTCACGCGGCCGGAGTCGTCGAACGACAGGCCGTCGACGGCGAAGCCCTCGCGGAACTCGGCCCCAGCCTCGACCGCGGCGTCAACGAGCACCTGGTCCAACGCGGCGCGGCGCGGTCCGAGCCCCACCGGCACCCCGTTCACGCCGAGGTCCGAGCCCGCGAGCGGGAAATCGCCGAGGTCCATCGTGATCGCCCTGACCGGTGGGCAACCCGTGTCGAGCACCCGGTCGAGCAGTCCCCAACGCTGCAGACGCTGCGGCCCGTGTCGGTGGATGAAGTGCCCGTGCGGGATCTCGCTCGGGAAGCGCGCCCGATCCACCAGCAGCACGTCGTGGCCGGCGCGGGCCAGCAACATCGCCGTGGTCGCCCCGGCGCAGCGGGCCCCGATGACGATGGCGTCGCGCATGGGAATCGCTCAGGTTCCCACCGGCGCGGCGGCCGGTCAACCGCGCGAGTACGGTACGGCCCATGACGCACGCGGTGGTGTTGATCAAGGCCGAGCGCGACGCCATGCCGGAGCTCGGCGGCCGGCTGGCCGATGTCGAGGGCGTTGCCGAGGCCTACTCGGTGACCGGCAAGTGGGACTTCGTCGCGATCCTGCGCCTGCGCGAGCACGACGAGCTTGCCGAGCTCGTCACCGGCACCCTCGCGCGGATGGACGGGATCGCCGAGACCTACACGATGGTGGCGTTCGAGGCCTTCTCGCAGCACGACCTCGAGTCGATGTTCTCGATCGGGGCCTAGAAGGCAGCACACCCCACAGCCGCGGCGGGGGTGGTCGGTATTCGCAGTCTCGGCGCATCTCAATTTCGCCCACCCGGGTCAGAGATTAGGTGGGTGGATCATCTTCTGGTCCGCGAGCTCGCGAGAGCCCGTCCACGCGCCGCGGAAGCCCGGGGTGGGCGCGCATTTTGTGCCCCCTAGCCCCCGGGCCGCCGCTGCGCGGGGTACGGGACCTCGATATCCAGCTCGCCGCCGACCCTGAGGCTCACGACCATCAGCTGCGTGTCACCGTCGGCGTAGACGAACTCGCACCGGGTGGGGCGGTCGGGGCGGATCGAGCCCGGGCAGCGCACCGACCCGGACGGTCCGCCGCCGGCTCGGAGCTGGCTCTCGAGCCGCTGCTCGGCGGTATCCGCAGACACGGGCTCGAGCGGCTTGGGAGGCGAGTCGCGCGTGAGCACGAGAGCGACCGCCACACCGCCGGCCAGCACGAGCAGGGCCAGCGCGATCCAGAGCGGCGACGGTCGGGGCAGCGACGGCCGCGGCGGCTCCTCGAAGAAGACGAAACCGCACCGATCGCACCGCGCCGCCCCGCTCGCCGCCGCGGTGCCGCACTGCGGACACGTCGCAGTGGTACTGGTCACGGATCGGCCTTGACCGTCCAGGCGTCCAGCCTATCCACGGTCGCTCTCCCCGGCGTAGGATCGCCCCATGAACCCGAGCCTTGACCACGTCGGACTCGATGTGAGCGACTACGAGGCCAGCAAGGCCTTCTACGAGCAGGCGCTCGCGCCGCTGGGAGTGAGGCTGATGATGGAGCCTGTCGCCAAGGTGGGCGGATTCGGTGCCGACTTCCCGTTCTTCTGGATCGCCCAGCGCAACCGCGGTCCCGACAGCGGCGTGCACGTGGCGTTCAGGACCGAGAGCCGCGACACCGTGGACGCGTTCCACGCCGCCGCGCTCGCGGCCGGCGGGGAGGACAACGGCGGGCCGGGACCGCGCGAGATCTACCACCCCGACTACTACGGGGCGTTCGTGCTGGACCCGGACGGCAACAACGTCGAGGCCGTCTGCCATACACCCGCCTGATCGGGCGCTAGCCTTACGGCTACAGGTCGAGTATCCGCTCGACAAAGCAGTGCCCCGCGTTTCCGCAGTTGTTGCCTTCGTGCACCCTCCGCGTTTCGCAGTGCACATACCCCGGAGGGGAACAAGATGGCTACAGGAACCGTGAAGTGGTTCAGTGACGACAAGGGCTTCGGCTTCATTACGCCGGACGAGCCCGGCAAGGACCTGTTCGTGCATCACAACGCGATCCAGGGCAGCGGCTTCAAGTCGCTCGCCGAGGGCGCGAAGGTGAGCTACGACGCCGAGCAGGGCGCCAAGGGCCCGGCGGCCGCGAACGTCCAGACGCTCTAAGGCGGACGGACTTCGTCGAGCGGCGGGGGCTCCAACGGGTCCCCGCCGACTCGCCCGCACACGACTGAGGGGAGAGGCATGGCCTCAACCGGCAAGCGAAAGACCACCATGGCGAAGCTCAACCGCGAACGCCGCCTGCTCGAACGGCGGCTGGAGAAGAAGGCCAAGAAGGACGCGCGCAAGCGCGCCGCGGCGCTCGGCCCGAGCGAGACCGACGCGCCGCTGACCGACGGCGACGAGTTGAGCCCCGCTGCTCGGCTGAGCCCCGGTCAGCCCTAGAGCTCTGCCCGCACCAGCTCGGCGCCGGCCACCAGCGACTCGAGCTTGCCATACGCGCTGGCGCGCGGCAGGTACTTCATCCCGCAGTCGGGCGCGGCGACCAGGTCCTCGGGGGACTTGTGAGGCAGCGCCCTCCGGATCCGCTCGGCGACGGTCGCCGGGGTCTCGACCTGCTCGTCGCTGAGGTCGAGCACGCCGAGGATCACGGTCTTGTCGGGGAGCGTGTCGAGCACGTCCAGCTCCAGCCCCGACTGGGCGGTCTCGATCGAGACCTGCTGGCAGGAGCACTCGCTGAGCTCCGAGAGGAACGAGTAGCCCTCTGGCCGTTCGTGGATGATCGCGGCATAGCCGAAGCAGATGTGCAGGGCCGTCGTCACCTCGATGCCCTCCAGCGCCCGGTCGACGGCGCGCACCCCGAAGCGCCGGGCGGCCTCCGGCCTCGCCTGCAGGTAGGGCTCGTCGATCTGCACGATGTCGGCCCCGGCGGCTGCGAGGTCGGCGATCTCGTCGTTGATCGCCGCGGCGTAGGCGAGCGCCAGCTCCTCGTCGCTCTCGTAGAAGTCGTTCTGGGCCTGCTGCGACATCGTGAACGGCCCGGGGACGGTGAGCTTGACCGGCCTGGAGGTGTTCGCCTTGAGGAACTCGAGGTCGCGCACCTGCACCGGCTCGGGCCGGCTGATCGGGCCCACGACACGCGGGACCGGGTTGGGGTGGCCGCTGCGGTCGAGCGCGGTGCCGGGGTTGTCGATGTCCACCCCCTCGAGCGCGGTCGCGAACCGGTTCGAATAGCTCTCGCGGCGCATCTCGCCGTCGGTGAGGATGTCGATACCCGCGCGCTCCTGGTCGCGTATGGCGAGCAGGGTGGCGTCGTCCTGCGCCTCCTCGATATAGGCGGGATCCACGCGCCACAGCTCGCGCGCGCGCACCCGCGGCGGGAAGCGATCGCGCAACCGCTCGCGGTCGATCAGCCAACTCGGCTGGGCGTAGGACCCCACGAGGGTGGTCGGCAGGCTCATTGCACACTCCCTACTCGGTCGCTGGACAACAGGGCCCCTGCGTCGGGCACGACCGGGTCGCGTCCGAGGGCGCTCAGGATCTCGTACGTGGTGGCGGTCGCGGCCGAGAGCACGGGCAGCCCCAGCTCCCGCTCCGCCAGCGAGATCGCCGGCAGCGAGGGCATCTGCACGCAGGCAGACAGGACGACTCCGTCGGCCGTGGACAGGTCGAGCTCGCGGGCGATGCCGACCAGGTTCATCGGGTCGAGGCGGCCCACGGCCACGTTCTCGGTGACGCTGAGCGAGCACGCGTCGACGACCGTGATGCCGCATCCCTCGATGTAGTCGGCCACCAGCCGGGTCAGCGACTCCTCGTACGGGGTCACGATCGCCACGCGCCTGAGGCCGAGGGCCTCGATGCCGCGGACCAGCGCACCGGCGCTGCTCACGACCGGAGCGGGCGCCCCGTTCGCCTCGGCCCCCCGCGCCAAGCGCTCCTCAGCCTCGACGTGCGCGCCCTGCCCCTGGGCCATGATCGCGACCAGGCAGGCATACGCCAGCACGTCCACGTGAGCGTCGGTCAGCTCTCTGACACAGCGGTCCGCGTCGGCCACCATCCGGTCGAGCGAGTCCTTGTCCACCTGGAGCAGCTCGGCCCGGCTGGAGTGGAAGGTGAAGCGCTCGCCGGTCTGGCGCGCGCGGTTGAAGAGCATCTCCGGCAGCTCGGTCTCGATCGTCGTGTTCGAGCTCGGGACCAGCAGGCCGATGCGCGTGACCTCCACGGGATCTCTCCTCGGCTCGGTCATCGGTTCCGCACCCCGCGGACGACCCGCCACAGCACGAGCAGCGTCGCGACGGCAAGGCCGGCGCCGACTGCCCGTCGCGCCAGAGGCTGCGGTCCGGCGTCCGGCGGCACGAGGGGCGGGAGGGGCTGCTCGCCATCCCCTTCCGCGGGGGCCTGCTCGCCCTTGATCGCGCGCTCCAGCGCGTCCGAGAACTGCTTGGTCACCTCACCCGCCTGCTTGGCCACCACCTTCTGCCCGACCGACCCGAGCACGCCGCCCATGGCGAGGTCGGACTCGAGGTCCACGCGGGTGCCCTCGGCCACCTCCGCCAGTCGCACCGTGTTGGTGGTCCGCACGTTCCCCGCTGCGCCCTTCACCGCCCGACCGACGGCGGTGAACTGCATGTGCTCCTGCGGCCGGCGCTCGGTCACGCGCATCTTGAGGTCGAAGGTCGCCGTCATCGGCCCGACAGCCTGGGTCACCCGGATCCTGGAGTTCTCGGCGTCGATCACCTCGACCGACTCCACGCCCGGCACGCAGCGGGCCACCTGCTCGACCTGGTCGAAGAACTCCCAGAGCCGCTCGCGCGGCTCGGCGATCACAAACGACTCCTGGACTCTCACGCGAGCCCCCTTTCGGATTGGGCTTGGGCGATCGCGCTCCACACGAGCTCGGGGGTCACGGGCAGGCGCGCGATCTCCACGCCGAAGTCCGCGAGGGCGTCGCAGACGCCGTTCGCGATCGCCGCCCCCGGCGGGATCGTCCCCGCCTCGCCGACGCCGCGGATGCCGAACGGGGTGACCGGCGACGGCACCTCGGTGTGCAGCAGCTCGACGGGCGGCAGATCCGAGGCCGTCGGAACGAAGTAGTCGAGCATCGTGCCGTTCACGAGCTGACCCGTCTCGTGGTCGTAGCGCAGCTCCTCCGCGAGCGCGGCCCCGAAGCCCTGGGCGAGCGCTCCGCGGAGCTGGCCGTCGATCGCGGTCGGGTTGACCGGCGTGCCGCAGTCGTGGACCAGCACGAAGCGCTCGATGTCGAAGTCGCCGGTCTCGGCGTCCACGGAGACGATCGCGGCGGCCGTGCCGAACCCGAACGCGGCGGCAGCCGGCTCGTAGTGCGCGGTGACCTCGAGCCCGGGCGTCTCGCCCTCCGGGATCCCCTGCCCGAGGATCGCGGCCTCGTGAACCGCCGCCAGCGACACGGAGCGGTCGTGATCATCCACGCACCGGACCACGGAGCCGGCCACCTCGACCTCCTTCGGGTCGGCGACGTCCAGCCGCCAGGCGCCCAGGCGGAGGATCTTGTCGCGCAGCTTACGAGCGGCCTTCTCGACCGCCCCCGCTCCCGCGATCATCGTGCGCGAGGCGAAGGCCCCGGTGTTCACCGGCGTCCCGGAGGTGTCCCCCGCGTGCACCCGGATCGCGTCGAAGTCGATGCCGAGCACGTCGCTGCAGACCTGGGCGAACGCGGTCTCGGTGCTCTGCCCGAAGGTGGACACGCCCGTGTAGAGATCGACGCCGCCCGAGCGGTTGGCGCGCAGCGTGACCGCCTCGTGGGCGCCGTACTGCGAGCCGCGGCCGGCGAGGAACTTCCCGCTCGCGTAGCCGGTGCGCTCGACGAACGAGGACAGGCCCACGCCCACGTAGCGACCGTCCGCGCGCGGGCCGCGGCCGGCCGCGCGCACGTCGTCGTAGCCGATTGCGTCGGCCGCCATGCGCAGGCAGCGCTCGTAGTCGCCGCTGTCGTACCAGGCGCCGCTCGGGTTGCGCCAGGGCAGCTCGTCGGGACGCCACATGTTGTCCGCGCGCAGCTCCAGCGGGTCCCGTCCGAGCCGGCGCGCCAGGCGGTCGAACAGCACCTCGCGCGCGAAGTTCACCTCGGGCTGGCCGTAGCCGCGATAGGCCCCGATCGGGGTCTTGCTCGTCATCACCACGCGGCGCTCGACCGAGGCGTCGGCCACCCGGTACGGCCCGGTGAACGTGACGCTGGACAGCTGAGCCGACCCGTACGGTCCGTTGTAGGCGCCCAGGTCGGTGGCGTAGACGTCCTCGATGGCCACGATCTGTCCGTCGCGGTCCACCCCGATGCGGAAGTCGTGCACGGCCTCGCGAGCGTGCGTCGTGGCTCGGAAGTGCTCCAGCCGGTCCTCGATCCACTTCACGGGACGGCCGAGCGCCATCGCGTGGAGACACGCGAGCAGGTCCTCCGGGTAGACCCCGAGCTTGAGGCCGAAGGCGCCGCCGATGTCCGAGGCGATCACGCGCACGCCGCCCTCGTCCACGCGCAGGCAGTGGGCGAGCTGGTTGCGCACGAGGTGCGGGGTCTGGGTCGAGGTGTGGACGGTCAGCTCGCGCGCGCCCGCCCTCCACTCGGCGACCACCCCGCGCCCCTCCATCGGCAGGCCGGTGACCCGGTTGATCGTGAAGCGGCCCTCGACGACGGTCTCGGCTCGCTCGAACGCCGCGTCGGAGTCCCCCATGCGCTCCGGGTTGGAGGCGAGCAGGTTGGTGGAGATCACGTCCGGGTGCAGCAGCACGGAGTCCGGCTGCTGCGCGGAGATCACGTCGGGCACGTGCGGCAGCGGGTCGTAGTCGATCTCGATCAGCTCGACCGCGTCCTCGGCCACGTGCCGGCTGGTGGCTGCCACGCTCACGATCGGCTGGCCCTCGTACTCGGCCGTGCCCTGCGCGAGCGCGTAGTAGGGCACGTCCGCCGCGCCCGGCACGGGGCGGATCACGTTGATCGGCCGGGTCAGCTCGCGCACGTCCGCGCCCACCAGCACGTGGCGCACACCCTCCAGCTCGAGCGCTGGGGAGATGTCGAGCGCCTCGATACGCGCGCGCGGGAACGGGCAGCGCCCGACCGCCATGTGGAGCGCGTGAGCCGGATCGACGTCGTCGGTGAACTGGCCCTCGCCGCGCAGCAGGCGGTCGTCCTCCTTGCGCAGCACCCGCGCGCCGATGCCACCCGGGCGAACGACGGGGTCTGTGCGCTCGATCGTCTCAGCCATCGCGCTCACCGGCGAGATGCCGCTCCACGGCGTCGATCACGCCCTTGTACCCGGTGCAGCGGCAGAGGACGCCGGACAGCTCGTCTTGAACCTCGTCGCGCGTGAGGGTGCGACCCTGGCGCGCGAGAGCGGTCGCCGTCATCAGGAAGCCCGGCGTGCAGAAGCCGCACTGCAGGGCGTGGGCCTCCTTGAAGGCCTGCTGGAGCGGCGACAGCTCGTCGTCCTCGGCCAGGCTCTCCACGGTTTGCACGTCGCTCCCGTCGAGCTGGACGGCCAGCATCAGACAGGACTTGACCGCCTCGCCGTCTACCAGCACTGTGCACATGCCGCACACGCCTTGCTCGCACCCCACGTGGGTGCCCGTCAGGCCGAGCTCGTGGCGCAGGAAGTCCGCGGCGTGCATCCGGCCCTCCACGCCGGCGCGGTGGACGTCCCCGTTCACGGTGACGGTGATCTCGTGCGTCTCGTCCATGTCAGTCGTCGTCCCTCAGCTGGCGCAGCAGTCGCGCCAGGTGGACCGGCACCAGATGCCGGCGATAGTCCGCGCTCGCGCGCACGTCGTCGGGCGGATCGACCGCGTCGAGGGCCAGCGTGGCCGCCTCATCGATGGCCGCGTCGTCCCAGATCCGCCCCTCCAGGCGTTGCTCCGCCGCCGTGGCCAGCACCGGCCGATCGTTCACGCCGCCGAGTGCGATCCGCACCGAGCGCCAGGTCCCGTCTGGGTCGCGGCTGCCCAGCGCGACCATGCTGATCAGGGCGAAGTCGTTGTGCTTGCGGCCCCGCTCGAAGAAGCGGAAGCGCGTTGGGCTCAGCGGCAGGCGGATCGACACCAGCAGCTCCTCGGGCTCGAGCACGCTCGCGTACGAGCCGTCGAAGAACTCGCCGATCGGGATCGTGCGCTCGCCGCTCGCGCTGCGCGCGACCACCTGCGCCCCCAGCGCGAGGCAAGCCAGGGCCATCTCGCCGGTGGGGTCGGCTTGCGCGAGCGCTCCTCCGATCGTCCCGCGGTTGCGCACCTGCCGGTCCCCGACGTAGCGCACCGCCACCGGCAGCAGCGGCACCCGCTCGGCGATCAGGGGGGATGCCTCCAGCTCCTTGTAGCGGACCAGCGCGCCGATGACCGTGTCCGAGCCCTGGGTCTCGATCCCGCCGAGCTCGGCGTGGAGCCGGTTGATGTCCACCACCACCTCGGGGCGCATCAGCCGCATGTGCAGCATCGGCACGAGGCTCTGCCCGCCGGCCAGCACGCGCGCCATCCCGGCGTGCTCCGACAGCTCGCGCACGGCATCGGCGACGCTCGCCGGCCGGCTGTAGGTGAACGGGGCCGCCTTCACCCCGCGCCCTCACCGTGCTCGCGCAGGAAGCCGTCGACGGCGGCGACGAAGCCGGGCAGGTTGTCCCAGGGCACCATGTGCCCAGCGTCCGGGACGACCACGATCGGAACGTCTGGGCGCAGGCGTGCCAGCTCTTCCGCGCCGGCGTCGCTCACGACCGGGCTGTCGGCACCGCGTACGAACAGCGCCGGCGTAGGGACCGCCTTCCACCAGTCGAGGAAGTCCTCGGTCTGGAAGAAGCCGTGCGTGGCCGCCACAGCGGTTTCGTCGCAGGTGGCCAGCCAGCGAGCGCGCAGCTCCTGCTCGCGCCGCGGCCAGGTCGGCCAGTGTGCCGCCACGGCGTCCGCCGTTGTGCCGGCCTGCGCCTCGGCCAGCTGGCCCAGGAACGCCTCCAGGGTGGTGGGGTAGGGATCGCGTCCTGGGCCGCTCAGGGGCGGGTCGACCAGCACCACCGGACCCGCGACACCGGGATGGCGCACCGTGAGGGCGGCGGCGATGCGCGCGCCGAGCGAGTGACCGAGCACCATCGGGCGGCTCAGTCCGAGCCCCTGGATCAGGGCCGCGGCGTCGTCGGCGTAGTCCTCGGTCGCATAGGAGCCGTCCTCCGGCTTCCCGGACAGGCCGCGCCCGCGCAGGTCCGCCACCACCGGCCGCGCGACACCGGCCAGCTCGCGCGCGACGAACTCCCAGCTGATCGCCGGGCTCGTGATGCCAGGCAGCACGAAGAGCGGCGGCCGGTCGCCGCCGAAGTCGAGCGCGTGCAGCGACAGGCCGTTCGCGTCGACCACGCGACTCTCGGCGCCCGAGGCGTCGAGGTCGGCGCGCAGATCGGCCGGCAGCGTGGTCAAGCCGCGACCTGCCCCTCGCTGAGCTGCGCGACCACGTGATCGCCGAACTCCGCGGTTGTGGAGCTGCCGCCCGCGTCCGCCGTCGGGCACGCAGCGCGCGCGGATGCCACCGCCCGCTCGAGCGCGTCCGCCTCGGCGGGGCGGTCGAGCCCGTAGCGCAGCATCAGAGCCGCGGAGAGGATCATCGCGGTGGGGTTTGCGACCCCGCGTCCCGCGAGGTCGGGGGCGGTGCCGTGGACCGGCTCGAAGAGCCCGACGTTGCCGTCCCCGATGCAGGCGGACGCCGCGACCCCGATCCCTCCGGACAGCGCCGCGGCGACGTCGGAGAGGATGTCCCCGAAGGTGTTCTCGGTCACCACCACGTCGAACTCGGCTGGGTTCTCGACCAGGCGCATGCCCGCGGTGTCGATCAGCAGATGACTCACCTCGACGTCCGGGTAGTCACCGGCCACCTCGTCCACGATCTTGCGCCAGAGCCGGGAGGTCGCGAGCACGTTGGCCTTGTCGACCGAAGTGAGCTGGCCGCTGCGGGTGCCCGCCAGCTCGAAGCCGCGCCGCACCAGCCGCTCGATCTGCCGCGGGTGGTACTCGAGCCGGTCCCAGACCGTGCCGTCGGGGTCGACCCCGCGCTGGCCGAAGTAGAGACCGCCGACCAGCTCGCGCACGATCAGCAGGTCGATGTCCGCACCGATCGAGGGCCGCAGGTTGGCGTACACGTCGAGCTCGTAGCGCAGCCGGAACATCCCGTCCTCGGGGTTGTTCTCGTCCTCCCACGTGTAGCGATCGGAGCCGACCGCGCCCATCAGCACACCGTCGGCCGCGCGGCACGCCTCGAGCGTCTCGGGCGGGAGCGGATCGCCGCATGCGTCGATCGCGACCGCGCCCAGCAGATGCTCCTCGGTGGTCGCGGTGGGCAGCAGCACCTCCAGCGCCCGCACGGCCTCCCGCATCACCTCCGAGCCGACACCGTCGCCCGGAAGACAGGCAATCCTCATCGCGTTCCCTTCATTGCATACATGTATACCATCCGCCCGCGCCGACCTGCTCGGAGCTCGGTTGACTCCATTCAGGCAAGGCCGGCCAAGTCCCGAACGGTGTCGACGAGGCCGGCGCGCGGGTACTCGCCGAAGAGCCGCTCCTTGAGGAACGGGGCCGGCGTGGCGTTGACGTTCTCGAACAGCTCCGTGCGCCCCGCGAGCGAATCCGTCGTCAGGTCCCAGACGAAGTTCATTAGCCGGTTCTTGTCGCGAGCCGTGATCTCGTTGCCGGGCAGCAGCTCCTCGAGCAGTGGCCCGATGTCCGGGTTGTCGAAGTCGGCCTTCTGAAAGCGCATGACCAGGCCCTGCCCGCAGAGCTCCTGAAGGATGTGAATGATGCGCGGGTACTGCTCGATCGAGTGCAGCCGGCCCGCCGTCAGCAGCGTGACCTCCGGCGCCATCACCCCGCCCTCGGTCGGCGCGGCCAAGTTCTCCGCGGCGAGCACGAACGCCTTGAGCGTGTGCGCGTACTGCATCAGGTCGGCCATGTAGGAGCGCACCTGGGGGAACTTCGCCGTGCCGAGCGCGTCGATCACGAGCTGGGCCGTTCCCACGAACAGCTCGGCCTTCACCCAGAGGCGGGTGAGGATGTGCCAGTGCGCCCACACCGTGACCGGCCCGTAGAGCTTCAGCAGCTCCGGATCGCCGACGTTGAAGAGCCGGTCGTTGGGGAGGAAGACGTCCTCGAAGATGAGGAACTGGTCCGACTCCTCGCCCTTGTGGGCGATCGGGTGATCGAACGGATCGGCGCCTGGCTTCGAGACCCCCTCGCGGCACACGAGCTTCAGGCCCTCGGTCGCCACCGGCACCGCCGCCCAGATGCACGCCTCCGGCGGGAAGTCGGGGCGCAGCAGGTTGGTGAAGATGATCTCGTTGGCCTGGGCGGCGATCGACCCGACGGACTTGGCGCCGCGGATGTAGACCCCGTCGTCGTCCTGGCGCACCACACGCAGCAGGCCGGGCGAATCGCCGGCCGCGCCCCCGCGGTTGGTCTGCGGGTCGGCCAGCACCTCGGCCGCGATCACGTTCGTGGCGCGTCCGAACTCGACGTAGCGGTCGATGTTGTCGGCGAACGCCGCGTCGTTGCGGAAGAAGGGCGGGTCGGACGCCTCGAACAGCGGCTTGCGGGCCAGCAGGCCGATCCCGATCAGCGGGGCCAGGTCGGGCGGACGACCGAACGTCCCGACGGTCTTGAGCGTCGTGAACTCGATCAGCTTGCGCCGCTCGCGCAGGTCCTCGATCGTCCGCGGCACCTGCCAGGCACGAGTGACCCGCTGCCCTGACTCGTCCACGTAGGTCGTGGCCTCCTGGTGGGCCGGGTCGTGCTGCGCGTCGAACATCTCCGCGAGCAGGTCGATCCCGGGCCCGAGGCTGGGCTCCTCGGTCACGTCCTCGACCTTGCGCCCGCCTATCCAGACGGCCCGCCCGTCGCGCAGGGACGCCTTGAACTGGGCGCCGTCGAGCAGCACGGCTGCCCCACCGGTGGCCTCGATCGTCATGTGTCGGTCCTCTCCTGGGGTCGTGCGGACTTGGGTATGTAGGTGCCGACGATGCGCTGCACGCCCGTCTTGCCGGGCTGGCCGATGCGCTTGGGCGCGCGCTGGCTCCAGACCGTCTCGGGCCGCACCTGCAAGACGTGGACGTGGCCCTCGGCGTCGACCGCCCACTCGATGTCCTGGGGCGCCCCGCGGTGGCGCTCGACCTTCTTCGCCTCGGTCGCGAGCGCCAAGATCTGGTCGTCGAGCAGGCACGGCTCGCCGCGGCGCTCCTCCTCCACCGTCAGCAGCGCCACCGCCCCGCTACCCGGGTCGAGCCGGTGCTCGACCTCCTTGTCGGCGATCTCGCGGGCGAGTATCTCGAGCGTGATCTTGTCGACGCGGAAGCGGTCGGGCGTGATGTCTCCGCTGACCACGCCCTCGCCGAGCCCCCAGACCGCCTCGATCACGATCTTCGAGCGGTCGCCGGTCACCGGGTCGAGCGTGAACGCGACCCCGGCCGCGCGGGCCGGGACCATCTGCTGGACGCCGACGCACATGGCGGTGCGCTCCACGGTCGCCACGCCCTGCCCGTGCGGGTCGTAGGTCAGCACCGCCGGGCCGAACAGGCCGGCCCAACACCGGCGCACGTGCTCCAGCACGGCATCGGCACCCTGGATCCAAAGGAACGTGTCGTATTGGCCGGCGAAGCTCGCTCCGGCGGTGTCCTCCAGGATTCCACTCGAGCGCACCGCCACCGGCGGCGCCTGCGCGCCGGTGCGCTCCTCGAGCTCTGCGTACGCGGCCCGGATCGACGCGTCCAGCCGCTCCGGCATCGGGGCCTCGGCGACCAGCCCGGCGATCGCCGCGCTGGCCCGCTCGATCGACTCGAGGTCGTCGGCGTCGGCCCCCGCGCGGGCCTCCCCGATGCGGTCGATCAGGCCCTCGTGGTCCACGAACTCGCGGTAGCCCGCTGTGGTGATCCCGAAGCCGGGCGGCACCGCGAAGCCGGCCTGGACGAACTCGGCCAAGCTGCCGAACTTGCCCCCGAGCAGGCTCGGGTCGGCTCGCTCCTCCTCGAGCCAGACGATCAGCGGGTCGCCACTACTCATGCGTCCGCCGGCTTGACGAGGCGCACCACCCCGGCGTCGCCGTCCACCTCGACGAGCTGGCCGTTCTGGATCCGCTGCGTCGCGAACCCGGTCCCGACCACGGCCGGCAGGCCGTACTCGCGCGAGACGATCGCCGTGTGGGCCATGATCCCGCCGATGTCCGACACGGCGGCGGCGATGCGCGAGAACACCGGCGCCCAGCTGGGCGCCGTGATCCGGCACACCAGCACATCGCCGGGCTCCACATCGTGCAGCTGCTCGGGCGAGTTGACCACGCGCGCCGGGCCGCGCACCACCCCCGGCGAGGCGGCCACCCCCTTCAGCTCGGCGTCGCCGTTGGCCGACGCGCCGTCGTCGCCGAGCCAGTCGTCGACCATCTCGGCCGTGATGCCCCAGAGCATCACGCCGATCGGGTCTGTGATGTGCTCCGGCGGCGTCCCGAGCGCGGGCTCGGGCACGGCCGTCCGCAGCGCCTCGAGGATGCCCTTGCGCCGCTCGACGATCGGCGGCCAGTAGCTCGGCCCGCGGGCGGAGCAGCCGGTCGCCCAGGCGCCGCACATGTCGTAGAGCGCCCCGTGGACCTCGTTGCGGTGCAGGTAGAAGATGTCGTCGCCGTCGGCGAAGAAGCCGGCCTCGGCGAAGACCGCACCGAGCTCGCGCACCTTGTTCCAGAAGATCGAGTGGTGCCAGTGCTCGACGTAGAAGTTGTGGTTCTCGACGTAGGGGTAGACCTGACGCGCGAGACCCACGAGCTCGAGGAAGGCGGCCCGGTCGTCATCGTCCGCGATCACCGCCGCGTACTCGTCGGTGATGCGGCCGCGCTCCTCGAGGATGCGCTCCAGCGGCCGCTCGATCTCCTCACCGGCCTCCAGCTTGGCCACGTACCCGCGCATCGCCGTGAACGGCAGGCGCAGGTCGTCCATCCAGGCACGGTCGGTGTGCGTGTAGCCGACGCCCGTGGAGTACCAGAACCACGGCTCCTTGGCCTCCTCGAAGGCGGCGAGCCACTCGTCGCCGCGCGGCGCGGACGCCATGGCCTCGAGCACCTCCTCCGCCTCCTTGTCCTGCCCCAGGACCGAGCCGAGGTCCAGCTCCACCGCCTTGCGGGCGAGCTTGCGCAGCTCGTCGTCGGGACGGAACAGCAGGATGTCGATCCCCGCGACCATCCGGGCCACGGTCTGGTCGGTGATGCCCGGGAACGCCTCCTGACAGAACTCCCGGAACGTGTTGTAGGCGCCGTACCCGAGGTTGAGCATCTCGAAGTGGTACGAGCCCATCTCGAACATGTTCTCCAGCAGCTCGTCGTAGCGCCGGATCATGTGCCAGCTGCTGTACACGCCTGGATGCTCCGTCACCGCGCTCTCGGGCTCCAGCTCGGGAAGCGGCGCGAACTCGATCGCCTTCAGACGCTCGATGCAGTCCTCGGCCTTCTTGATCCAGTCCGCGTAGATCTCGTCCCAGTGCTCGAAGAAGTAGCCCACGCGCCGCTCGAACACCGGCACGCGCGCTCCGATCTCCTCCGGGTCCGTGATGGCCGTCGGGCTGCAGTAGATGTAGCCGTTGCGGATGCGCTGGTCGATGCCCAGCGCCGGCGGCACCTGCCACCGGCGAGTCGTCTGCAGGTTGCAGGAGACCCACCAGTTCTCGACCATGATCGTGTCGAAGGGGTAGATCGGCTGCGGGTTGTGCATGCCGTCGAAGAACCAGAAGCGGCTCTCCTCGAGCTCCTGCTCGTCCTCGCGGAACTGCAGGTAGTAGGGGTAGAGCTCCTCCCAGCCCTCCGCGCCCGGGGGCGTGGGGACCGAGAAGGGGCTGGGAAAGGTGCGTTCCTTCGTAGCCAAGACGCCTCCTTAGGCTTTGCTGAGCGTGCGGGACTTCATCTCGTCGACGACGATGTCGCCGTCCACGACGATCGGCTGGTCGTCCAGGAAGAGCGAGCAATTGCGCATCGGGATGTCAACGTGGCAGAGCGTGTCGTTGGTGCCCCCGAGCTCGCCGTTCGGGCCGGTGGAGAACAGGACGTTTCCGTAGAAGGAGCGGCCGTGCATGCCGATTCCGCGGCGGTCGGTCGCGAGGATCCCCCACTTGGCGGTCTCCAGCAGGCCCCAGCCGATGTGCGCGATCCCGTAGGCCTTCTCGTCGTCGAAGCCGGCCATGTAGTCGCGCAGCAGGTCGGCGTCGAAGTCGCCGCTGATGTCCTGGATCAGCCCGTTCTCGATGGTCAGCTCGATCGGGCTGCGGACGTAGTCCTTGAACGGGAAGATGATGTCGCCTGGCGCGAGCACGACCTTGCCGTCCACGCCGTCGTCCTTGCCGCCGGTGAACAGGAACCCGGACGGCCAGTGATCCCAGCGGCCGGGCGTGTCGGTGAACCCGTACTGCGTGATCACCGGGTACGCGCCCAGCTGGTAGGTCACGTCCGTCCCGAACGAGTTCGTGAAGCGCAGCTCCGACGCGTTCGACAGCAACTGCTCGCCGTACTCCACTCGCTCGCGGATGCCCGGCGGGGGAAACATGTCGCGCAGGTGCTCGACCGGCTCGATGCAGAGCAGGATGCGCGTGCCGGAAGCCTGGATCTCCAGCTGCTCCTTGGAGAACAGCAGGAAGATCGTGTCGATCACGATGTCGGCGCCCTTGAGCGCCTCGATCGCCGGTTGGTTGGTCGCCAGCGGAGTCGCGCCCACCTCCCAGACGCCGACCTCACCGTCCAGGCTGGTGCTCTCCTGGGCAAGCCGCACGTTGTACGTCGTGGCGCCGAGCGACTCCGAGGCGCGCATGAACGTGTCCACGTACTGCATCCGCTGCTGCCCCTGCGAGAGCACGGCAACGGTGGTGCCCTCCTCGACCCCGCAGAGCTCGAGCTCCGCACGGCACATGTCAAAGAACGACGACGAACTCATCTCAACCTCACTCCTTCTGACTGTGGGACGTGTTCATGCAGCAACGCTCGGGCCGGCGCGCAGGAGGTGCCCGGGCAGCTCGCGCCCGAGCAATCGCTCGAGCCAGGCGACCACCCCGAGCAGGGCGTCGAGGTCCACCCCGGTCGCGACTCCCTCGCCTTCCAGCAGGTAGACGAGATCCTCGGTCGCGATGTTGCCGGTGGCGTTCGGCGCGAACGGGCAGCCGCCGATGCCGCCGGCCGATGCCTCGAAGATCGTGGCGCCCGCTCCGAGCGCGGCCCAAGCGTTGGCGTAGCCGGTGTTGCGCGTGTTGTGTAGGTGGACCCCGAACGGCAGGCCCAGGCCGGCGACCGCGGAGCACAGCCGGTCCACGGCGCCCGGCACCGCCACGCCGATCGTGTCGGCCAGCATCAGCTCGTCGACCTCGGCGGCCAACAGCCGCTCGGCCAGTGCCACCACACGGGCCGCATCCACGTCACCTTCGAACGGACAGCCGAAGGCAACGCTGATCGCGGCGGATACGCTCAGGCCGGCCGCTCGCGCACGCGCCGCCATCGCTGCGACGCCGTCCACCGACGCGTCGACGCCGGCGTTCAGGTTGCGCCGGCTGAAGCTCTCGGTCGCCATGACCGCGAGGTGCACTTCGCCCACGCCGCTCGTGAGCACTCGTTCGAGGCCGCGCTCGTTCAGCACCAGCGCCGCGCAACGACCGCGCTCGGCGGGATCCAGCGCGGCCAGCACCTGCTCGCCGTCCGCCATCTGGGGCACCAAGTCGGGGCGGACGAGGCTGGCCGCCTCGATCGCGGGCAGGCCCGTGCGCAGCAAGCGCCCGCACAACTCGGCGCGCGTGTCGGGCGGCAGCACCTGAGGCTCGTTCTGGAGGCCGTCGCGCGGGGCGACGTCGCAGATCCGCACGGTGCTCATATGACCGCCTCGGCGCGCAGGTCATCGAGCTCGGCGCGCGACAGCCCGAGCAGGTCTCCGTAGACCTCGTCGTTGTCGGCGCCCGGCTGCGAACGTCCCGACCAGCGCAGCCGGCCCGGCGACTCCGACAGCTTGGGCACTATCCCCGGCGTCTTGTAGGTGCCGATCTCGTCGTCGTGGGCGTCCAGCAGCATCTCGCGCGCGGCGAACTGCGGGTCCTCGAAGATGTCGGCGATCGACGCGACCACCCCGGCCGGCACACCCGCGTCGTTGAGCACACGGTCGATCTCGGCGGCGTCGCGCGCGCCGGCCCAGTCGGAGATCAGCCCCTCGATCTCGGCCTGGTTCGCGGCGCGGGCGGCGTGGGTCGCGAACCGCTCGTCGTCGGCCAGCTCGGGGCGGTCCATCGCCGCGACCAGCCGGCGGAACACGTTGTCGAGGTTGGCCGAGATGATCACCCAGCGCCCGTCCGCGCTGCGGAAGAGGTTGGAGGGCACGATGCCGGCGAGGCTGGTGCCCGAGGGTCCGCGGGTGAGGCCCGCCCGGTCGTACTCGGGCACGATGCTCTCGAGCATCGCGAAGCAGGACTCGGTCAGCGCGACATCCACCACCTGCCCACGTCCGTTCCCGGGGCCGGCTCTCCATACCAGCGCGAGCAGCACTCCCTGCAGGGCGAACATCGCGGCGAGCGAATCGCCGAGCGAGATCCCCAGCCGCGGCGGTGGCCGGTCCGCGAAGCCGTTCAGATGGCGCAGGCCGCCCGCCGCCTCGGCCACGGACGCGAACCCGGCCCTGCTGGCCAGCGGGCCGGTCTGCCCGTACCCGGAGACGCGCGCGAGGATGACGCCCGGGTTGACCTCGGCCAGTGCCTCGTAGCCGAGGTTCCAGCGCTCGAAGGTGCCGGGCCTCATGTTCTCGATCACCACGTCGGCGTCGCGCACCAGGTCGAGCATCAGCGCCTGACCGCGGGCCTGACGCAGGTCCAGCGTGATGCAGCGCTTACCGCGGGCCTGGACCGGCCACCACAGCTTGCGCCCGTTGTACTCGCCGTTGCCCCACTCGCGCAGGCCGTCGGGCTTGCCGGGCGCCTCGATCTTGATCACGTCGGCGCCGAAGTCGGCCATCAGGCGGCCGGCGAACGGACCGGCGATCAGCGAGCCCACCTCCAGGACCCGCAGCGACCCGAGCGCATCGGCGGTCATCGGTCGCGCTCCGGGCACTTGGTGCCGCTGAAGTAGAGGCAGAGGTTCGCCGGCGGCAGCTTCTGGGTGTCCGCCGGGACGGTCTTCCCGTCGACTTCCATGTACCAGCGCCGCTCGTCCGAGCGGTAGTCGCACTTGTTCGAGAGCTTGGCGTTCTCGTAGTCGCTGTACCAGCACACGCGCGGCACCGGCGCCTGCGGCGCATCGTCCTGGCTGGCGATCCCGGTGGCCACGCCCCCGGCCAGGGCCATGCCCGCCAGCGCGGCCGCGCCGATCGCGACACCCAGCCTCATGCCTGCCGGGCGAACGGCTTGAGGAACGCCCGCGGGTGCCGCACGCGGCCGAGGATCCCGGCCAGCGCGATGATCGTGACCACGTAGGGCAGCATCGCCAGCAGGTGGCGCGGGATGTCCACGTCTGCCGTCGGGAGCCAGAGCTGGAGCGACTCGGCGAGCGCGAACACGAGCGCGGCCGCGAGCACGCCGAACGGATGGCGGCGTCCCACGATCGCCACACCGAGCGCGATGAACCCGCGCCCTCCCACGAGGCCCTCCTCGAAGGTGTCGGTCTGGCCGATCGAGAGGTAGACGCCGCCGAGCCCGGCGAGCACGCCGGTCGCGACCACGCACGTGTAGCGGATCCGGATCACGTTGCCGCCGGCGCTCTCGAGCGCCTCGGGGTGCTCGCCCGCCGCGCGCACCTTCAGCCCCTCGCGGCTGCGCAGCAGGAGCCAGGCGGCCGGCACCAGCAACAGCGCGAAGTACACGAGCACCACGTGGTCGAAGAAGATCTCGCCGATCCAGGGGATGTCGGACAGCCCCGGCACCGCCCACGAGTTGAAGGCCTCTACCGGCACGCGCGTGGGCTGCAGAGCGTTGCCGCTGCTGAAGATGATCCGGTAGAGCACGCCGACCAGCCCGGTCGCGAAGATCCAGATGGCCAGGCCGGTGACGATCTGGTCGGCCTTGCGCGTGATCATCACGAACGCCGCCAGCAGGGCGATCAGCCCGCCGCCCGCCATGCCTCCGAGGACGCCGAGCCAGGCGCTGTCGGTGTAGTGGGACACGATGTAGCCGCAGAAGGCGCCCATCAGCAGATAGCCCTCGAGGCCCACGTTGATCACGCCGGAGAGCTGGCTGAACGACTCGCCGATCGCGGCGAGGATCAGGGGGGTCGCGGCCCGCACGGTCGTGCCCAGCAGGCCGAGGATGAACGCCTCCGTGAAGATCTCGGACACGCCTCAGCTCTCCGCTCTTCGTCTGGCCCGAAGGGCCTGGAGCCGGCCCGACCCCGACTTGCGCCGGCGCGACAGCGTGATCGGGATGCTCAGCAGGAAGAAGATCAGGATCAGGCCCTCGATCAGCCCGCCGACCGAGGTGGGTACGCCCGCCGCGTACTGCATGTTCGTCGCCCCGATCTCCAGCACGCCGAACAGGATCCCCGCGAACAGCACACCGAACGGCATCAGCCCCCCGAGCAGCGCCACCGCGATCGCGGTGTACCCCCAGCCCGGAGAGAAGTTCGACAGCAGGACGTGCTGCACGCCGAGGATCGCGTTGGCGCCCGCCAGGCCGCACAGGCCGCCGCCCAGGAGCGCTACCCGGGTGATCAGCCAGTTGATCCTGATGCCGGCGAAGCGAGCCGCGTCGGGGTTGCCGCCCACGGTGCGGATCTCGTAGCCGAACGTCGTGCGCGTGAGCAACAGCCAGATGCCCACGACCGCGACCAGCGTGATCAGGAAGCCTATGTGCAGGCGCGAGTCGGGCTCGAAGGGCAGCGGCAGGTCGTGGTTGGCCGGGATCCGCTCGGTCTGGCCGGCGCGATAGGCCTTCATCGGACCGAAGGTGAGCCAGCCGATCAGAAGGATCGCGATGTAGTTGAGCATCAGCGAGCCGATCAGCTCGTCGACGCGGAAGAAGATCTTCAGCATCGCCACCAGCGCCGACCACAGTGCACCGAACACGAAGCCGGCGATCAGCGCGAGTGACACCACGAGCAGGCCGGGCCCGTCCACGTAGAGCGTGACGATCGTGGCGCCGAGCGCTCCGAGCCACAGCTGGCCCTCGGCCCCGACGTTGAAGAAGCCGGCCCGGATCGAGATCGCGATCCCGAGCCCGAGCAGCACGAACGTGTCCGCCCGGTTGAGCACGTCGCCGAGCGCGCGCCCCGATCCGAGGGAGCCGTCGAACATCGCGCTGTAGGCCTCGCCCGGGTCGGCGCCCGCGGCAATGATCACCGGGATCGCGACGAGCAGCGCCAGCACAACCGCTGCCACCCGCCCCCACGCTGTCGACTCGACGACTGACGAGACGAGCCGCGCCTTCCACGACGAGACCTGCACCGGGCCGGCGCCGGGCGGGTCGAGGACCGGGTCGTTCGCGCTCACAGCTCGGCTCCGCTCGAGGAGACGGTGCCCCCGCCCATCATCAGGCCGAGCTTGGAGGTGTCGGCCTCGTTCGAGTCGAGCTCCCCGACGACGCGGCCGCGGTACATGACGATCACGCGATCGCTGAGCTTCAGCAGCTCGTCCAGGTCGAGGCTGAGCAGCAGGATCGCCGCGCCCTGGTCGCGTTGCTCGACCAACCGGTTCTGCACGTACGCCGTCCCGGCGATGTCGAGCCCGCGCGTGGGGCCGCACGCGACCAGGAAGCGAGCCTGCTTGTGCAGCTCGCGCCCGAGCAGCACCCGCTGCTGGTTGCCGCCCGACAGCGCGTCGATGTGCTGGTCGAGCCCGACCGAGCGCACGTCGAGCTCCGAAGTCAGACGCTTGCCGTGCTCGGCAATGCGGCGCCGGCGCAGCCACCCGCGCCGCTGGAAGTCGTGCCAGCGCTGCAGGCCGAGGATGAAGTTGTGTCGCAGCGGCGCCGATCCCACCAGGCCGTTCGCGCGCCGGTCCTCGGGCACGTGGGCCACCTCGCGTTCGATCAGGCTGCGGCGGCCTGCGTTGGTCACGTCCTTGCCGTGCAGCCGGATCTCACCCGCTGCGGCGGGGCGGAGACCTGTGATGCACTCGGCCAGCACGTCCTGTCCGTTGCCGGCCACGCCCGCCACCCCGAGGATCTCCCCCGAGCGGACGCTGAAGGACACGCCGTCCACGAGCGCGTGGTCGTCGTCGAGCACCGACAGGTCGGAGACGGCGAGCACCTCTTCGCCGACCTGCTCGCCGTGCGTGACCCGGCGCTCCGGCAAAGCGCGGCCGACCATCTGCTGGCCGAGCTCCCCGGAGGAGGTCTGCGCGGTGGACACCGAGCTCACCACCCGCCCGTCGCGCAGGACGGTCACGCGGTCCGACACCTCCATCACCTCGTCGAGCTTGTGGGTGATGATCACGATCGCGGTCCCGTCCGCCGCCAGCTCGCGCATGATCGCGAACAGGCGCTCGATCTCCTGGCGCGTCAGGAGCGCGGTCGGCTCGTCCAGGATGAACAGCTTCAGGCCACCGCGTAGCTCGCCCTGGATCAGGGCCTTGACGATCTCCAGGCGCAGCTTCTCGCCCACGGCGAGATCGTCGATCAAGGTGTTCGGGTCCAGCGCCAGGTCGTAGCGCTCGCCGAGCTGCCTGATCTGGCCGGACACGTCGCGCAGGGACATCTGGCGGCCGCGCTCGGTCCACATGACGTTGAGCAGGACGTTCTCCGCCACCGTCAGCGTCGGGACCAGCATGAAGTGCTGGTGGACCATCCCGATGCCCTGCTCGATCGCCTCGCGCGTGGAGAGCCAGGGCACCTCCTCGCCGTCGATCTCCATCGTCCCCGCGTCGGGAGCGACGGAGCCGAAGACGATGTGCATCAGCGTGCTCTTGCCGGCGCCGTTCTCGCCCAGCAACGCGTGGATCTCGCCCGGGAAGAGCTCGATTCCGACGTCGTCGTTGGCCAGCAGGTCGCCGAAGGCCTTGGACACCCCGGACAGCCGCAGGGCGGGGACGGACGCATCCGTCCCCGCCTGCGCTGCCTGCGGCATGTCCTCCGGACTCACGGCGTCTGTGCCCGCCGCGGTCCTACTTCTGCTTGCCTGTGACGGGGTCGAGCGATCCGTCGACGATCGCCGCCTCCGCCTCCTCGATCTGGGTCTTCACCTCAGCGTCGAGCTTGTCCTCGTAGTCGTGGTACGGCGCCAGCAGGACTCCCTTGTTCTTCAGGTCGCCCACGTAGGCCCCGAGGCTACAAGCGTCGGCACCGTCGGAGCGGATCTTGTCCGCGACCTGCGTGAGGATCGGGCCCCAGTCGGTCACGAAGCTCGTGATCATGAGATCGGGAGCCAGCTCGTACTGGTCGAACCACGCGCCGATCAGCGGCACGTTCTTCTCCTTCGCCGCCTCCACCGTGCCGAGGCCCGTGCCGTCGCCGTAGGCGTACAGCACGTCCGCGCCGCGCTGGATCTGCGCGAGGCCGGCCTCCTTGCCCTTCAGCGGGTCCTCGAAGTCGCCGACCCAGGTGACGAGCACCTTGGCATCGGGGTTGATCACCTTGGCGCCGTTCTCGAACGCCTCCACGGTCTCGACGATCTCGTCGAGGTCCACGCCGCCGACGACTCCGATCGTGCCCGACTTGGACACGCTCGCGGCCGCCATGCCGGCCAGGTAGTTGGCCCCGCTGGCGTCGTCGAAGTAGTAGGTCGTGCTCGGGCCGGGCTCATCCGTGCCGAACGCCTGCAGGTAACAGACCTCCGGATGCTCGGCCGCGACCTCCTTGGTCGCCTGGTCGAGCGCCGAGGCGTGCAGAACGACGAACTCGGCGCCGCCCTGCTCGATCACCTCGCGCATTGCGCGCGCGCCGTCCGCCGGGGTTACCGACTCGAGCGTGTTGATGACGTCCAGGCCCGCGGCGTCCTTAACCCGCTCGACCGAGTCGGTCATGCTGGTGTTCCACGTCTGGTCGTCGGCCTTGCCGTTGAGCAGCACGGCGGTCTTGATGGGCTCAGGGCCCCCGCCGCCGGTGTCGCTCGCGGCGTCGCCTCCGCCACCACCACCGCTGCCCTCATCGTCGTCGCCGCCACAGGCCGCGATTCCCAGCGTGAACAGCACGAGCAGCAGCGCAATCAGGCTGCCGCGGATACCGGATCTCCGCATCCCCAAGTCCCCTCGCTGTCGCTTCGAACCCGAAGCGGTCGGTTGCTTGGGCCGACCATATCACTGGACTGCATGCTGTATGCAACCCCACTCCCGCACAGCACACAATCTCTTAAGAAAGGCCTTGGGCCCGCCCCGTGGCCCGCTCAGCTGGTCTGCGGGAAGTGCTTCATCGCCAGGTCCCGGGCCCAGATCACGTGCGCCTGCATCTGCTCGGCGGCGCGTTCGGCGTCGCCTTGCCTGAGCGCCTTGGTTATCGCTCGATGGGCCCGTTCGACCGCCTTGCGGTTGTCGTCGGAGTACGCCATGTAGGAGCGATAAATGGGCGGGACGGCGGTCACCTCACGCACCATGCGCGTGAGCTTCTCCACGTTGGCGGCGCGCAGGATCACCTCGTGGAACGTGAAGTTCTCGTCGGCGAGCTGACGTCGATCCCCTGAGGTGCGCAGCTTCGCGAAGCGGTCGCAGCTCTCGTCGAGGCGCACGAGGTCACGCTCGTCGATGCGCTCCGCGGCGATGCGTGCGGCGTGTCCCTCGAGCAGCGCACGCAGCGTGTACAGCTCCTCGAGCTCGGTCTCCTCGTAGCCCTTCACGGTCGAGCCGCGGTTGGGAGCGCCCTCCACAAGCCCCTCGCGCTCGAGCAGGAGCAGCGCCTCCCTGATCGGAGTGCGGCTGGTGCCCAGCTGCTTGGACAGCTCGACCTCCGGGAGGGCCTGGTAGGGCTCGAGGCGCCCGTCGAGGATCGCCGCTCGAATGGTCCTCGCGAGGACGACGCTGGTCTTCTCCGAAACCTGGCGCTCGTTAGGGGAAAAAATGCTCACCGGTGCCTTCAGACTATGTCGTTGCCCGGCGATGACGCCGCCGGCCCATCCGTGAATATTATTGTGCATGCTGTATGCAACTCGGCCGACGGAGGAGCATTGACCCAGACAGATGACGTCTACGAACGCGCCGGGTTCGGCCACGCGGTCGTCCGCGGCGCCCGGCCGGCGCTCGTGATCGTCGATTTCAGCCGCGGCTTTACCGAGCCCGAGTTCCCCACCGGCTCGGACCTGAGTGGCGAGGTCGGCCGAACGGCGCAGCTGGCCGAGGCGGTGCGCGCGAAGGGCAGGCCGGTCGTGTTCACGGTGATCGCGTTCCACAAGAGCCTGAGTGACGCTGGCGCATGGCCGACCAAGTTTCCTGGCGCGGCCGCACTCGTGGAGGGCACGCCAGCCGTGGATGTCGACCCGCGACTCACGGTCGGCGAGCAGGACGTCCTGATCGTCAAGAAGGGCGCCTCGGCGTTCTTCGGGACCAACCTCCCGGCCGTGCTCGCGGCACACGACGTGGACACCGTGATCATCTGCGGCGCGACGACCAGCGGATGCGTGCGGGCGAGCGTGGTCGACAGCATGCAGTACGGCTTTCAGACGCTCGTGGTGCGCGACTGCGTCGGCGACCGCGCGGCCGGCCCCCACGAGGCAAACCTGTTCGACATGCAGGCAAAGTACGCCGACGTGATCGGGCTCGACGAGGCGCTCGAGTACGTCGCGGGGCTGCCCGAGCCGGCGCCCTCGCCCGCCGCGTGACCGCTGCGTCGCTTGCCGGGGCGCCTCCCCCGGGCTGGCTGCCCGACCGGCCCTTCAGCGCGGAGTTCCACAGCCTGCGCGCCGATGCCCTCGCCTGGATCGCGCCGTACTACGACGGGGAGCACCTGGCGCGCTCGGCCGACTGGGTGATCGCGCTCGACCCAGACGCCTCCGAGCCGCTCGTGATCGGAGTGCTGACGCACGACATGGAGCGCACCGTCCCGGGCGGACCGGTGCTCGACAAGGCCAACACCGAATGGGACGACCCCGACTACAACCACCGCCACTGCGAGCGCTCGGCGGAGGTCGTGGCCGCGTGGCTGCGCGACCGCGGCGCCTCGGACCGCTTCGTGGAGGGCGTGGCGACACCGATCCGCGAGCACGAGTTCGGCGGCAGTCCCGAGGGCAACCTCGCGCAGGCCGCCGACTCGCTGTCGTGGCTCGAGATCAACGCTCCGCTGGCCGCGCGCTGGGTGGAGCGCGGCGAGTGCGACCTCGACAAGGCCGTCGGGAAGCTCGACTGGATGCTCGAGCGCATCCGCGTCGAGCGAGCGCGCGAGCTGGCCACCGAGCTCCACCGGCACGCGGTGGCCGGTCTGCGCGCGGAGGTCGCGGGCTGAGCTAGCTCGCGCCCTCGAGCCGGGCGCCCCGCGGTAGGCTCGCCCCCCAATGCGCCTGACGGTGGCCACGGGGGTTGCGGCCCTGCTCCTCTGCCTGCCGGCCGCTGCAGGCGCGGCGCCGACGAAGCCCTGTCCCGACGACCATTCGGCCCGCTGCGGCTCGGTGGCCGTGCCGCTGCTGCGCGGCGCTCCCGACGGCGGGGGGCGCAAGCTGCGGGTGCACTTCCGGGTGTTCCCGCGGACCGATCGGTCCAAGCCGCCGCTCGAGCCGATCGTCGCCGCCGAGGGCGGCCCGGGGTACCCCTCGATCGACTCGGCCGAGTCCTATCTGTTCATGCTCGGCTCGCTGCGCCGCCGGCATGCCCTGATCGTCGTCGACAGCCGCGGCACCGGCCGCTCCGGCGCGATCGACTGCCCGCGGCTGCAAGCCGGCACCGGCGTGTACGCGCGCGAGGTTGGCCGCTGCGCGAAACGGCTCGGACGCGCCGCCAACGCCTACGGGACGGGCGCCGCGGTGGACGACCTCGCGCTGGTGCTGGACAAGCTCCGGGTGCCGGTTGTCGACATCTACGGCGACTCCTACGGCACCTACTTCGCCCAGGCCTTCGCCGTCCGGCACCCCGAGCGCGTGCGGGCTGTCGTGCTCGACGCCGCGTTCGCCGTGGACGGCTTCGACCCCTGGGGACGCGAGGAGTCGGTCGCGCTGCGCTTCGCTTGGCCGCAGGTGTGCCAGCGATCGACCGGGTGCGGCGGCGACGTCCTCGCTCAGCTGCGGCGCTGGGCGCTGCGCCTCGAGAAACGGCCGCTGGTGGGCGTCGGCCGGGACGCGGACGGCGGCCGCCACCGCCTCGAGGTCGACGGCGGCGCCCTGGCCCAGATGACCGGCGACGCCTCCTACTACTACTCGCTCTACCGCGACCTCCCGGCGGCGCTGCGCGCGCTCGGGCGCGGCGATCGGGCTCCGCTGCTGCGCCTGGCCGCCGAGGACCTGCCGTTCACGGGTGGCGGCCCGGTCAAGAGCTACTCGGAGGGGGCGTACGCTGCGGTCGCCTGCCACGACTACCCGGCGCTCTGGGATCCCGCGGTGCCCCTGTCGCAGCGCCGGGCCCAGCTCGCAGCGGCCCGCGCGGCGCTCGCGCCGGACGCCTTCGCGCCGTTCCCCAACGACATCTGGCTGCGCTCGCTGTACGTGAACCAGCTGGTCACCGGCTGCCTGCGCTGGCCTGCGCCGCGGTATCCGGACCCGCCGGTGCCTCCCGGTACGGCCTACCCAGGCGTGCCCGTATTGGTGCTGGACGGTGACCTGGACGTGATCACCCCGCTGGGCGACGCGCGGCGCGCCGCCGGCCTGTTCCCGCGCTCCACGCTCGTGGAGGTGCCCAACGTCGGCCACGTCACGGCGCTGGCCGACTACGCCGACTGCGCCGCCGGCATCGTGCGCCGCTTCCTGCGCACGCTCTCACCCGGCGACACGAGCTGTGCCGCGCGCACTCCCGAGGTGCACGTCGTGCCCGAGTTCCCGCGCTCGGTGGCCGACGCGCCGGCGGCCGAGTCCGCGGGCGGGGGCGACCGGTCGAGGTCGCGCGAGCGGCGCGCCGCGTGGGCTGCGAGCTGGGTGGTGGGCGACGCGCTGGCCCGCTGGTGGCTGATGTCGGGGTCGCGCGGCCACGGCCTGCGCGGCGGGAGCTTCGTGGCCAGCGGCGACTACCTCGCCTACTCCACCGTTCAGCTCGAGCTGCGCGGGGTGCGCTTCGTCTCCGACGTGGCCGTGCACGGGACCGTGGACTGGGATCGGCGCGCGGGCACGGTGCGCGCGCGGCTGCGTCTGAGCGGCGCCACCGCCGGCACGCTGCGGATCGGATGGGACACGCGCGCCACCCGCGCCGTCGCGACGCTGCGCGGCACGCTCGCCGGGCGTGCGGTGCGGCTGACGATGCCAGCGCCCTAGCGCGAGACGCTAAGCCGGGAAGTTGCCCGTCGCGCCCTTGTAGACCAGCCGCCGAAACCGAGTCCGCTGGCGCTCCGTGAGGTTGGAGGGCTTCCCCTTCGACTTGGTCATCAGCTTGGTCAGCTCACCGCGTTCCTTCTTGGTGAGGTTCTTCTCGAGTCGCAGCTTTCCGATGGTGTAGAGCCAGCTCGCGACGGCGAGGACCCGCGTCCACGGGGTCTTCATGATCAGGGGAAGCAGCTTCGTTATCCAGGCGGGCACGGCGCCGACACTACTGCGATCTCGGCTAGGGCGAGACGGCGACGCCGAGGGAGTTGGCGCCCAGGGGCTTGGGCGCGCCTTCCTCGTAGAAGACGTCGAGGTCGGTGATCGTAAAGCCCGCGGCCGTCAGCAGGTCTACGACTGGCCGGGTCAGGTGGCAGCCGCCGAACATCCGTTTCTGCAGCGGCTCGAAGCGATGCTGCCAGCGCCGCACGGACTCGTCGGGGGCCAGCCCGTGCTCGACGAAGCGCAGCGTGGCTCCGGGCTTGAGCACGCGCCGCACCTCGGACAGGGCCATCGCGACGTCCGGGATCGTGCACATGGTCCAGGTGGACAACGCGGTGTCGAAGCTGTTGTCCGCGAACGGCAGCGACTGGCCGTCCAGACCGGAGCGCTGCACGGGGACGCTGCTCGCCGCCAACCGCTTCCCGGCCAGCTTCCAGCCCAGGTCCGCCGGCTCCACCGCGGCCACGCGAGTCACGGCCGCCGGGTAGAAGGGGACGTTGTGTCCCGTCCCGAAGCCGATCTCCACGACGTCACCCTCGAGCCCATCGCAGACGCGGCGTCGCAACGGCTGCGCGCTCTTCATCCCGCACAGGACGTTGGTGATCCGCGGGAGGACCTGCTCGCCGTAAATTCCCATGACCGCCTCCTTCACGTCTTGGATGCTACGCGGGCGCGGCAGCCTCGAGCATCTCGCGAAGCTGCGCCTCGGGCAACCCGAGCGGCAGGACGAGGTCCACGCTATCGGCCCCCGCCTCCAGCCACGCGCGGACCCTGTCCGGCGCCTCCGCGTAGGTGCCCATCAGGGTGACGTCTCGGGCCAGGGGCTCCGCCGCCGCGGGCAGGCGTGGCGGTCCGTCGCCGTCGTTGGCGTCGAGCAGCGCGTCGGCCTCGCGCGCGTAGCCGAAGTGATCCCGGAGCACGCGCGGATAGAGCGGACCCATGCGCGTCAGGTAGGCGAGCAGCCAGCCGGCGGCGACCTGCCTGGCCGTCTCCTCGTCCTCACCGATGGCGAGCGGGACGCTGGCGGCGACCCGTGTCGCTGTCGGGCGCTCGGCGGCCGCCTCGCCCTCGGCTAGCAGTGCCCGGCCGTCGGCGAGCCGCGAGCGCGCCCAGAGGAACGGCAGCCACTCGTCCGCGAGCTCACCCGCCAGGCGGACCGACGACGGGGCGAGCGCCGCGAGCAGAATCGGGACGGGCTGCTCGGGTGGGACCCCAAGCCGAAGCGGTCTGACGTCCGCTCGGTCGAGCGGCACCCGAGCACCCTCCAGCAGGGCCCGCACGGCGACCAGCGTGGTTCGCATCCGGGTGACCGGCCGCTGCCAGGTGAGTCCGTGCAGGCCCTCGACGAGCGGCGGGCTGCTGGCGCCGAGGCCGAGCGCGAAGCGGCCGTCGGACGCCCGCTGCAGGCCGGCCGCGGCCATGGCGATCGCCGCCGGCGTGCGGCTCCAGACCGGGAGCACCGTCGTGGCCAGCCCGATCCGCGAGGTGACCCCGGCAATCCGCGCGAGCAGGACGACGGCGTCGTGCGTCCATCCCTCGGCGGTACCGAAACGGGCGTAGCCGAGCTCCTCGGCCGCCACGGCGAGGCGAATCGTCGCCTCGCCGTCGGTCTGGAATGGCGTGACGCCGGCACCAACCTTGGTGTGAGTCGTGTCGGGCGCTTCGACAGCCTAACCGTCGACGGTTCGTCCTCGCCGGTCCCGGAGAAGGTCGAGAGATGCGGACGCAAGCACGCAGGCTGACGGCGCTCATCGCGATCGGAGCGGCGTCACTCGCCTCCGGGGCGACGGTCGCGCACGCCGACGAGCCCATCGCGGGCTTCACCCCCGGTCACTCGGCCGAGCAGCAACAGGCCGAGCAGCGCTTCCAGCGCTCGATCTCCACGAGCAGCATCGGCCGCTTCAGCCGCACGGTCAGCAAGCGCCCGCAGCTGATCGGCTCGCCCGGCAACCGGGCCGCGTTCGATCACTCCGTGCGGACCCTGCGCGGGTACGGGCTCCGCGTCCGGCGGGCGTCCTACGACGTCTACATCTCGCGCCCCAAGAAGATCCAGGTGACGATGACCAAGCCCTACCGGCACGAGGCCCGGGTCAAGGAGCCGCGCTTCCCCTGGCAGCGCTACTACGACGAGGTCGTGGTCGGCTACAACGCCTATTCGCCCAAGGGAGACGTGAAGGGCCAGGTCGTGTACGCGAACTACGGCCTGCCGGCCGACTACGCGGCGCTGGAACAGCTCGGCGTGGACGTGCGCGGCAAGATCGTGATGGTTCGCTACGGCGAGAGCTTCCGCGGGGTCAAGGCCAAGGTCGCCGAGGATCACGGCGCAAAGGGCCTGATCATCTATTCGGACCCGGAGGACGACGGCTACGTCAGAGGCCCGGTCTTCCCGAATGGTCCCTGGAAGGACGCCAACGGCATCCAGCGAGGGAGCATCGAGTACATCTTCCAGTACCCCGGCGACCCGCTCACGCCGGGCGCCCCTTCCACGCCCGACACACCGCGGCTCGACCCGGCCGAGGCGACCAACCTGCCCAAGATCCCCACCACGCCGCTCTCCTACGGCGAGGCCAAGCCGATGCTGCAGGCGCTTACCGGGCCCGAGGCCCCGGAGGAGTTCCAGGGTGGGCTGCCGTTCAAGTACCGCGTGGGACCGGGCCCCACGGAGATCCGGCTCAACCTCGACATCGCCTACGAGCAGGAGCGGGTGAACAACGTGGTGGTCGAGATCCCCGGCGCCAAGCACCCGGAGGAGAAGGTGGTGCTGGGCGGGCACTTCGACGGGTGGACCTACGGCACCGACGACAACACGAGCGCCTGGTCGGCCATCGTCCAGGTAGGACGCGGGATCAGCCACCTCCTGCGCCGCGGCTGGCGCCCCGACCGCACGATCGCGCTCGTGGGCTGGGACGGCGAGGAGTACGGGCTGCTCGGCTCGACGGAGTGGGTCGAGCAGCTGCGGCCCGACCTGCGCCGCAACGCGATCGCCTACATCAACATGGACGGGGTCGGCGGACGTGAGTTCGGCGCCGGCGCGGTGCCCTCGCTCGATCAGGTGATCAAGGACGTGTCCCAGACGGTGCCCGCGCCGGGTGTGGCCGGGACCGTGTACGACTCCTGGACGGCCGCCGGCGAGCCCGCGGTGGACCGGCTCGGCAGCGGCTCCGACTACACGGCCTTCCTCGACCACGTGGGCGTGCCCTCGCTGGAGGTGGGCTTCTCGACGCCCGGTGGCGAGTACCACACCTCATACGACGACAGCCAGATGATGGAGCGGTTCCTCGATCCGGGCTACCTGGGTCACCAGGCTGCGTCGCGCATGAGCGGAACGATCGCCCTGCGCCTCGCCAACGCCGACGCCCTGCCCTTCCGCTATTCCGAGTACGCCGCGGCGGTGGAGGGCTACGTGCGCGACCTGCAGGCCATGGAGGGCGCGGCGATCGTGGACCTCGAGCCGCTCGTCGGCCAGGCGCGCGCCTGGGGCGCGGCAGCGGCCGCGCTCGAAGGGCGGGCGGCCGACCTGGTGCTCTCCGACGAGGCGGACACCCGCAGCGGCCGGCGCCTGCTGGCGAAGATCAATCGCTCGCTGAAGCGCCAGGAGCGTGCCCTCACCCAGTCCGAGGGGCTGGCGGGGCGACCGTGGTTCAAGCACATGATCTACGCCCCCGGCAAGCTCACCGGCTACGCGGCGCAGTTCCTGCCGGCCGTGGAGGACGCGATCACCGACGGCGACGCCGCGACCGCGACCCGGTACCGCGACCTCATACTCGAGTCGCTGCGGCGGGCGACGGAGCTGGCTGGCCGGCCCGGCTGACCTCGCGCACGAACTCGACGAAGGCGCGCCGGTACTCGAGCGTGTAGCGGTCGGCCGGGGTGTGCACCTGGGCGTCGACGTCGAGCGGGGCCTCGCCGGGCTCGATGCTCTCGAGGATCGGGTTGTCCTCCTGATAGACCTGCGCCTCGGCATCGAGTACCTCGTCGAGCGTCATCTCGGAGTAGTCCGGCGTGATGCCCTCGACCCAGAAGATCGTCGTCTCCGGGCGCCCCGGGGCCGTGGGCGCGGTGCGGGGTGAGGGCGCGTTGAGCAGGAAGCGGGCGCCGCCGCTCGCGTACGCCATGCGCAGGCACACGAAGCTGGGCGCGATCGCGTGGTAGGAGAACGTCATCTCCTCCTGCCACATCCCGGTGTCCCCGCCGCTCGCGTTGTAGCGACGGGTCAGGAAGACGGATGCGCCGCGGCGTTCGACCTGCAGCGGCTCCACCTCCCTGGGCAGATGCCCCATCGTCCTGTGATGGACGAAGGGGAAGTGCGCGACGTCGCGGAAGTTCTCGGTGGCGGTGCGCAAGCCCGTCCGCACCGTCATGGGGTGCCCGACGCCGTGCGTCCACTCCACGCCGTCGAGCGCCGGCGGTGCCGGCAGCGGGACGGCGGGATCGTCGAGGCAGCACCAGACCAGCCCCCAGCGCTCCACGCTGTGGTGCGCCCCGATGACCGCCTTCGACGGGATGCCGGCTGACTCCCCGATCGAAGGGATGTGCGCACACCTGCCGGTGCCGTCCCAGTGCCACCCGTGGTACGGGCACACGATCTGCTCGCCGTCCACATGGCCGCCGGACAGCGACGCCCCGCGATGCCCACAACGATCGGCCACCACGCGCGGCTCACCTCGATCGGTGAGATAGACCGCCAGCGTCTCGCCGAGCAGCTCGACGCGCAACGGCTGCTGCAGGTCGACGATCCGCGCAACCGGAAACCACGCCCGCCTCAGCGCGCCCTCGATCTCCTCGTTCGTCGGCAGGTGGTTGTCGCCGTCCATGAGCCCGACGAATCTAGCGCCGAAACTCACGGCACGGGCCGAACGCGTACCTTCCGGCGATGACGACCGTCGCCGACTCGTTCACAGGCGAGCCCGACACCCAGGTCGAGCTGCGCGCGGACATCCGCGAGCTCGGGTCGCTGCTGGGCAGGACGCTGGTGCGCCAGGAGGGCCCCGAGCTGCTCGAGCTCGTCGAGCGGATCCGCGCCCTGGTCCGCTCGGACCGGGAGGCGGCCGCCGCCGTGATCGGCACGGTCGACGCGGAGACGGCGACGAACCTCGTCCGTGCGTTCACCACGTACTTCCATCTCGCCAACGTCGCCGAGCAGGTCCACCGCGGGCGTGAGTTCACACGTGCGCGCGCGAGCCGGGGGTCGTGGCTGGTGCAGGCGGTGGACCGCATCCACGCGGCGGAGATCCCGCACGACGAGCTCGCGGACGAGCTGGGCCGGCTGTCGGTCCGGCCGGTGTTCACGGCCCATCCGACCGAGGCGGCCCGCCGCACGGTGCTGTCCAAGCTGCGCCAGGTCGGGGACATCCTGGAGCGCGGCGAGGCCGCCCGCGACCGCCTGGAGGAGCTGATCGACCTGCTCTGGCAGACGGACGAGCTCCGCATCGCTCGACCGGACGTGGTGGACGAGGCCCGCAACGCGGTCTACTACTTCGACGAGCTGCACCGCGATGCGGTGCCACATGTCCTGGCCGGCCTGGCCGCCGGCTTCGAGCGGCTCGGGCTGGAGCTTCCGGTGACCGCACGACCGCTGCGGTTCGGCTCCTGGATCGGCGGCGACCGCGACGGTAACCCCAACGTGAGCGACGTCAGCACCAGGCGCGTGCTCGACCTCCAGCACGAGCACGGCTTCCGGCGTGCGCTTGCGGTGGTCGACGAGCTGCGGGTGACGCTGTCCCCCTCGGTGCGGATCGCGGGCGTCTCGGACGCCCTGCGCGACTCGCTGGCGCGCGACCTGGAGGCGCTCCCGGAGGTGGAGGATCGCTACCGGCGCCTCAACGCCGACGAGCCCTACCGGCTCAAGCTCACCTGCATGCGCCAGAAGCTCGTCAACACGCGCCAACGGGTGGCTGGGGGCCGCGCCCACGAGGAGAGCCGCGACTACTTGGACGTTGGGGAGCTGCTCGCCGAGCTGCGCCTGCTGCGCGACTCGCTGATGGCCCATCGTGGCGAGCTGATCGCGCGCGGACAGCTGGAGCGCGCCATCCGAACGCTGGCCGCCTTCGGGCTGGAGATGGCCACCCTGGATATCCGCGAGCACGCGGCCGCTCACCACGCGGTGGTGGCTCAGCTGTTCGATCGCCTCGAAGGCGAGGGGCAACGCTACGAGGAGCTGGACGCGGCCGGGCGCCGTGGGGTGTTGGCCTCCGAGCTGGGCTCGCGGCGCCCCCTCGCGCCCAACCCGCCACCGCTCGACGCCCCCGGCGCCCGGACGTTCGCCGCCTTCACCGCGATCCGCGAGCTCCACGAGCGCTATGGGCCGCAGGTGATCGAGTCGTACATCGTGTCGATGTGCAAGGGAGCGGACGACCTGTTCGCGGCGGTGCTGCTCGCGCGCGAGGCAGGCCTGGTCGACGTCCACGCCGGCGTCGCGGCGATCGGCTTCGTGCCCCTGCTCGAAACGATCGACGAGCTCCGGCATGCGGGCACGGTGCTGGACGACATGCTCAGGGACCCCTGCTACCGCCGCATCGTGTCGCTGCGCGGCGACCTGCAGGAGGTCATGCTCGGCTACTCCGACTCGAACAAGGCAGCGGGCATCACCACCAGCCAGTGGGAGATCCACCGCGCCCAGCAGCGGCTGCGCGACACCGCCCGCTCGCACGGGGTGCGCCTGCGGCTCTTCCATGGGCGGGGCGGCACCGTCGGTCGCGGTGGCGGTCCCACCCACGACGCCATCCTCGCCCAGCCACCGGGCACCCTGGACGGCGAGGTCAAGCTCACCGAGCAGGGAGAGGTGATCTCGGACAAGTACCTGCTGCCCACGCTCGCCCGCGAGAACCTCGAGCTGATGGTGGCCGCCGTGCTCGAGTCGACGGTGCTGCATCGCCGGCCGCGCATGTCGCCCGAGACGCTGGCTACCTGGGTCGAGGCCATGGAGTGCGTGTCCGGCGCCGCCTACGAGGCATACCGGGCGCTCGCGGAGGACGCCGACTTGACGAGCTATTACCTCGCCACCACGCCGGCCGAGCTGCTGGCGGACCTGCATCTCGGGTCGCGCCCTTCGAGAAGGCCGGACTCCGGTGGCGGCGTGGAAGGCCTGCGCGCGATCCCATGGGTGTTCGGCTGGACCCAGTCGCGGCAGATCGTGCCCGGCTGGTTCGGAGTCGGCAGCGGGCTCGCCGCCGGGCGGGCGGCCGGGCTCGGGGACCGGCTCCCGGAGATGCACTCCGACTGGCAGTTCTTCCGCAACTTCCTCTCCAACGTGGCGATGACGCTGGCGAAGACCGACCTCGAGCTCGCCTCGCTCTACGTGGAGCGGCTCGGCGCCCCCGAGCACGCCCGCCTGTTCGGCGTCATCCGAGCCGAGTACCAGCTGACCGTGTCAGAGGTGCTGCGCATCACCGGGGAGGGCGAGCTGCTCGGGGCGAACCCACTGCTGGCCCGCTCGCTCGAGATCCGCGATGCCTACCTGACCCCGCTGCACTACCTCCAGGTGGAGCTGACCGAGCGCTGGCGGGCGGCCGGCGGACAGGCGGACCAGCACGCGGCGCGCGGCCTGCTGCTGACGGTCAACGGGATCGCGGCCGGGCTGCGGAATACCGGCTGACAGGGTGTAGAGTCTGACCACCATCTGGTCAGACCGTTTGTCCGTGACTTCTACGACGGCTCTACCTCCGCCTTTCGACGCCCGGCTCCCGGGGGTCGTGGAGGTCGGGGGCGGCGTCGCTCAGCACGTCGCCGACCATGCTCGGCGGCTCGGAGTCGAGCGCCCGCTCGTGGTCACGGACCCCTGGCTGCGGGCGCATGGGCCCGTGGACGAGCTGGTGCGAGCGCTGGAGCAGACCGGGGCCAAGGTGGCGATCCACGGCGACGTCCAGACCGATCCAACCGTTCACGACGTACGCGCCGGGCTCGAGGAGTCTCGGGCGCATGCGGCGGACGGCGTCGTGGCGATCGGGGGTGGAAGCCCGATCGACGCGGCCAAGGCGATCGCCGCGCTCGCCACGCGCGACGGCTACGAGATCGCCGACGCCGCCGGCTACGACCGACTCGGCGGCACGACGCTGCCGCTGATCGCGATCCCCACGACAGCCGGGTCGGGGAGCGAGCAGACGCGCGCGACGGTGATCGCCGATCCCGACCGCGACGTCAAGCTCGCGATCTACGACGACGTCCTGCTGCCCGCCGTCGCGCTGGTGGACCACCGCCTCGCGGCCACACAACCGCGAGACCTGGCCGCGCACGTCGGTCTCGACGCCCTCGTGCACGCGCTCGAGGCCCACGTCTCGCGTCTCGCGACACCGTTCAGCGACATGCTGGCGCTAGCCGCCGCTCGCCTCGTCTGGCCCAACCTGGAGCTCGCCTGCGACCAGCCGGACCAAGAGCCGGCGCGCGCCGCGACGATGTACGGCGCGTCGCTGGCGGGCGCGGCGTTCAGCAACGCCTCGGTGTGCCTGATCCACGGCATGAGCCGACCGATCGGCGCCTGGTTTCACATCCCGCACGGTCTCAGCAACGCGCTCCTGCTGCTCTCGGTGACCCGCTTCAGCCTCGCCGGGGCGGAGCACCGGTACGCCGACCTTGCGCGTGGCGTGGACATGGTTCCGCCCGACTGCCCGGACGACGAGGCGTGCGAGGCCCTGCTGGTGGAGCTCGCCCGCCTGGTCGAAGCTCTCGAGATCCCGAGCCTCAGCGAGCTCGGCGTGTCGCGGGAGAGCTTCGAAGACGCCCTCGATCCGATGGCCGCGGCGGCGCTCGAGAGCGGCAGTCCGGGCTTCAACCCGCGTATCCCGTCGCACGCCGAGATCGTCGACCTCTACCGCGAGGTCTACTGAGATGTCCGAGCGGGTGGAGCGGATCGTGGTCGTGGGCGGGAGCGTCGCCGCGCAGCGGTGCGCATTCGAGCTGCGTGCCCTGGGATTCGAGGGCTCCGTCGAGCTGGTGAGCGCCGAGCGAGAGCCCCCGTACGACCGGACGCTGCTCTCGAAGGACATGCTGACCGCGGACGAGCCGGCCGCCTGCGTCACGCTGCGATCGCCCGCCGACTACGCCGACGCGGGCATCGCCCCGAGGTTGGGCACGCGGGCCGTTTCGCTCGACACGGCGGCGAGGCAGGTCACGCTGTCGGACGGCACCCTGCTGCCGTACTCGAGGCTCGTGATCTGCACGGGCGGGCGGGCCGTGCTGCCGCCGGCGCTGCGGTGCCCGGGCGTGCTCACCCTGCGGGAGGCCGATGACGTCATGCGCGTGCACGACGCGCTCGCTCGAGTACGCCACCTGATCGTGATCGGCGGCGGGTTCATCGGCTGCGAGTTGGCGTCCGCGGCGGTAGCGCGCCATGCGCCCGTGACCCTCGTCGAGGCGGAGGCGGCGCCGTACGCCTCGGTCCTCGGCACTCAAGTCGGCGAGCGGATCGCCGAGATCCATCGCGCGGCCGGGGTCCGACTGGAGTGCGGATCGCCGGTGTCGCGGCTCGATCGTGACCGCGACGGCTTCCGCGTCGCGCTCGCCGACGGGCGGGTCCTGCGCGCCGACGCGGTCGTCGCGGGTGTGGGGATGACGCCCGCCGTGGACTGGCTGCGCGACACCCCGTTGACGCTCGAGGATGGCATCGTGACGGACTCGGCCTGCCGCACCGCCGTCCCGGGCGTGCTCGCGGCCGGCGACTGTGCGCGCTGGCTACATCCGGACTACGGAGTTCGGATCCGAGTCGAGCACTGGGACACCGCGGCCCGCCATGGCGCGGCCGCGGCCGCCGGCGCACTCGGCGGCGACGAGCCGTTCGCGCCACTGCCGTTCTTCTGGTCCGACCAGCACGGCTCCAAGCTCCAATGGGTGGGCTACGCGCCACGCTGGGACGAGGTCGAGATCGACGACAGCGAAGGGCCAGGCTTCCTCGCCCGCTACCGCGTCGGCGGCAAGCTCGCCGGCGTGCTCGCGGTCGATCGCCCGCGCGAGCTCGCCGCGGCGCGGCGCGAGCTGGCGTCCGCGCGGAGTCACCAGCAGGCGGCGGTCGCATGACCGTGCGGGTGAGCGTCGACCCGGACCTGTGCATCGGGTCGGGCACCTGCGTCCATATCGCGCCCGGGAGCTTCGAGCTAGACGACGACGGCGTGGCCTTCCCGATCGAGCCGCCCGCCGCGTCGGAGGAGGACCTGCTGCGCGCCGCGCGGTCGTGCCCCACCGCGGCAATCAACGTCGAACGACTCGCCTGATCCGAACAAGGAGACATGCCAATGCCAGTCAGCCACCGAGGAACAGCAGACCGCTCCGCGGGAGCCGCTGTCCGATCTCCTGATCGTCGACGTGGACGTGCACGTCCACGAGTCGCCCGGTGAGCTCGCGCCCTACTGCGACATGCCATGGAGCGTCGCACTGGAGAACATCGCCGACGCGCCGGAGTCCTACCTGGACATCCCGGCGTTCTCGCCCGGGGTCTCGGACGGGAGCTACCAGGCGAAGTTCCCCACGGCCCATGAAGGCAAGCGCATGGTCCACACGCGCGAGCAGATGCGCAGCGAGCTCGACGAGCTCCACGTTGACATCGGGATCCTGTTCCCCGACCACCTCCTCAAGCTGCCCGTGCTCACGCAGACCGAGTACGCCGCCGCGCTCGCGCGCGCGTACAACGCGTGGCTCGTGGACAACTGGGCGTCGGCCGAGCACGGGCTGCTCGGCTGCGTCATCGCCTGCAACCACGACCCCGAGGAGGGAGCGCGCGAGATCGAGCGGTACGCGAGCCATCCCGACGTGGCGGGCGTCTACCTGCCCTGCGCTGGGATCGACCCGCTGTGGGGACACCGCCGCTACGACCCGATCTTCGCCGCCGCGGAGGCAGCCGACCTGCCGGTGCTACTCCACAGCGTGACCGTGACCCATCCCGTGTTCCCGTTCAACAACCACGGCTTCGACACCGAGATGGGCCGTCACACGTGCAGCCACACCTTCTCGATCATGGCCAACGTGGTCCACATGATCACCACGGGCGTGCCGGTGCGCTTCCCGAAGCTGCGGATCGCCCTGACCGAGGCCGGCGTCGGCTGGATGCCGTTCATCATGCAGCGGCTCGACAAGGAGTACCTCGAGCGCCGCCGCGACGTGCCGTTCCTCGAGGAGCGCCCGAGCCACTACCTGAAGAAGTGGTTCGTCGCGACCCAGCCGATCGAGGAACCCGAGGACATGGCCGACGTGGCCACGGTGATCGACCTGTTCGACGGCTGGGACACGACGCTGTTCGCGTCCGACTGGCCGCACCACGACTTCGACCACCCGATGAAGATCGACCAGATCCCGATGACCGCGGAGCAGCGGCGGCAGGTGTTCGGCGAGAACGCCCTGCGCTTCCTCAACATCGACGCCGCCGGGCGGCGTCTGAGCCTCTAGTGGCTCCGTCACCGCAGGTGGATCACGTGGTCGGCGACGTCGGCGAGTTCCCCGAGGGCTCGCATCGCGTCGTGGAGGTCGACGGGCGCCAGATCGGCATCTTCAACATCGGCGGCGACCTCTTCGCGCTGCCGAACATCTGCCCGCACCAGACCGGCCCGGTCTGCGAGGGGCGCATCGTGACCGGGTCCCTGCGGGCGACCGAGGAGAGTCGGTGGAAGCCGCAGTGGGTGCACGACGGCGAGGTGATCGTCTGCCCGTGGCACGGCCTCGAGTACCACGTGCCGACCGGACAGTGCCTCGCCTATCCGCACATCCGCCTGCGCCGCTACGACGTGCGCCAGGAGGACGGCCGGATAGTCGTCCGGCTCGCCCAGCGACGCCGCGCGCCGCAGTGACCTCCGACCCGGTCGCCGGGGAGCTGTCCGTGGTCGAGCAGGAGGAGGCGTTCCTCGTGGTGGTCGACGGCGACGCGGACGACTGGCTCGTCCGATTCGAGAAGGCGGAGGGCTTCCCCGCGGGCGGCTGGGCCGCGAACATGGCCGTGGTCTACAACCGCCGGCGCGGCGGCCTCGGCGCGCCGGAGGCGCGTTGGGGCGCGGGTACCCTACGCCGATGACCCTGCCGGATCCGTTCACCGCGATCCGCCGTACCCGCTCCTTCGACGAGGTGGTCATGCAGGTCCAGGACGCGGTGATGACGCGCCGCTTCGAGCCCGGCGAGCGCCTTCCCAGCGAGCGCGCGCTCTCGGAGACGTTCGAGGTCAGCCGCCCTACGCTGCGCGAGGCGCTGCGCGCGCTCGAGGTGCTCGGTGTGCTCGAGATCCGCGCGGGCAAGGGGGGCGGGATCTTCGTAGCCGAGCCGACCGGCGAAGGGGTCGGGTCCGCACTCGCCGCTCTGATCCACCTCCGCGGCGCCACGCCAACTGAGCTCAACGAGTTCCGGGAGAGCTTCGAGGGGGAGACGGCCGCGTGGGCCGCGCGGCGCGCGGACCCCGAAGACGTCGAGCGATTGGCTGAGATCGCCAGGGACGTGTCCGCCCTGGCGCAGCTGGCGGACACCCGCTGGGCCGAGATCGTGCCGCTCGACGTCGCCTTCCACGAGGCGGTCGCGCAGGCGTCCAAGAACCGGGTGCGGGTCGCCGTCATGCTCGGGCTGCTGCGCGCCATCGAGCGCGTGGAGCTGACGATCACGGACCTCGCCGATGTGCAGCTGCACAAGCTGGTCGGCAAGCACCTGACGGCCATCGCCCAAGCCATCGGCGACCATGACGCGGAAGGCGCCCGCCTCGCCATGAAGACCCACGTCGATCGCTTCGGCGATCTCTACGTGCGCGCCGCCCCGGCCGGCCCCACCGCTTAGTTGCCCGTAGCATCGCCGCGATGCGGCGAATCCTCTGGCTCGTGGGAGTGGTCGTGCTGCTGGACATGGCCTTCTACGCCGCGGTCTCGCCGCTGCTGCCGCAGTACGTGGAGGAGTTCGGACTGTCGAAGGCGGAGGCCGGCCTGCTGGCCACCTCCTACGCGATCGGCACGGTCGCCGGGTCGCTGCCCGGTGGCTGGCTCGTCGGGCGCCTGGGCCCCAAGCCCACCGTCCTCCTCGGTCTCGGCCTGCTCATCGTCGCCAGCCTGGCCTTCGCGTTCGCGCACACGGTCGTGCTGCTGGACGCGGCCCGCTTCGTGCAGGGGATCGGTGGGGCGTTCACGTGGGCTGCCGGCATGGCGTGGCTCGTAGGCATGTCTCCACCGGAGCGCCGCGGTCAGCTGATCGGCGCGGCGATGGGCGCGGCGGTGGCTGGACTGCTGCTGGGCCCGATGATCGGCGGGCTGGCCACCGAGCTGGGCGATGTGGCGGTGTTCTGCGGCGTGTCCGCCCTGGCCGGGATCGTGTCGCTCTGGGCGTGGTCGGTGCCGGCGCCGCCGCGCGTCCCCGGCGGCGGGCCGACCGAGCTGCTGACCGCGTTCAAGCACAGGCAGGTCCTGGCCGGGCTGTGGGTGTTCTCCCTGCCCGCCCTGTTCGCGGGCGCCCTCGAGGTGCTCGTACCGCTCGAGCTCGGCGAGTTGGGAGCCAGCGGTCTGGTGATCGGCGCCGCCTTCCTCGCCGGCTCGGTGTGCGAGATCGCGCTCAGCCCGCTCAGCGGGCGCTGGTCGGACCGGCACGGCAGGCTGCCCGCGATCCGGATCGGACTGATCGGGGCAGCCGTGATGGGCGTCGTGATGCCACTGCCGGATACGACCCTGATCCTGTCCGCCGCCCTCGTCGCAACGGTCGCGGCGCTGGGGATCGTGTGGGCTCCCGCGATGGCCCTGGTGTCGGACGCGTGCGAGCGAGCCGGGCTCCAGCAGGGGATCGCCTTCGCCCTCGGAAACCTCGGCTGGGCGTTCGGTCACATCATCGGCGGAGGTGGGGGTTCGGCGATCGCCGACCTGACGTCCGACGCCGTCGTCTACACGCTCCTCGCAGTCCTGTGCGCCGCGGCAGCGCTGACGATCCGGAGCGGCAGCACGCGCTGGGCGAGCCCGCTGCCACCCCTCTCACGAGTGGACTAACTGATCAATCAGTTACGGTAGGATCTCGCCCTCATGGGCGAAAAGCGCGTACTCCACACCTGCTACAGAATCACGGACCCCGACCGCTCGGTCGCGTTCTACGAAGCGGTCGGCTTCGAGGTGCGTGGACGCTTCCCCGTCCGCGACGAGGCGGAGAACATCTTCCTCGGCCTGCCGGGTCAGGACGACCAGCTCGAGCTGACCCACAACTTCGGCGTGAGCTCCTACGACCACGGCGACGCGTACGCCCACATCGCCATCCACGTGCCGGACATCCACGCCGAGCTCGAGCGGCTCGAGCAGCACGGCATCCAGCCCGAGAAGCCTCCCTTTCAAGTCCGGGAGGGCTCCGCCCTGATCGCCTTCATCCGCGACCCGGACGACTACCGGCTGGAGCTCACCGAGCGGCCGAGCTGACCACGCCACCGCAACCGCCCGAGACCTCCCGCAGGCGGGCCGAGCCAGCTCCGAGGTCGGCGAGGATCCCCACCGCGATGTCCCTCTCGGGCTCCGGCAGATAGATCAGCACGCCGCGCCCCTCCCGCTCGATCTCCTCCATGGCGCGATCGAGCTCGGCGCCGCAGGGGCACAGCAGCGAACCCAACGCGTGCCCGTATAGGCACTGAGCGTGCAGGCTCACCAGCGGTGACACCGGGCCGGTGACGTCCGCCTTGACCAGGGCGAGGTAGTGAGCACCGTCGTCGGGCGTGCGATAGCCGATCGCGGTGAAGCAGCCGAACCGCGTGGGGAGCTCGGTGGCAACCACGCGCTCCACGACGAGGTCGGACGTGCGCCGGCATTCGACCACGTCGTCGATCCTCACCGTCCGCAATCCGTGCCGCTGTCCGAACTCACGCAGCTGCCCGGCCGACAGCGGTCTCCCGTCCAGGTCGTTGATGTCGCAGATGACCGCCGCCGGCGCGAGCCCGGCGAGCCGCGCGAGGTCCACGGACGCCTCGGGCGCGGCCCGGCGTCCCAGAACGCCGGCCGAATGCGTGCTGACGGTGAGTACGTGTCCACCTTGCAGGAGGTCGCCGGGCCGAGTCTGCGGGGCGATCGCCACCCGGATCGTGTGCGCGCGCCCGGCCACGGACGTGGGCGCCATCGCCGCGTCGCGAGCGTCCACGGCCACGGTGAACGATGGCCGCCGCACGTGCCGATCGGTCACTGCGACGGCCTGGAGGCCCAGCGCCGCATAGCGCTCGCTGGGCAGCGCGAGGCGGGCGGTCCCGAGGGCGCTGCTCGCCATGAACGTGAGCGCCTGATGCGACACGTGCTCGGCCGCCACCGCCAGATGCCCGCCGGCCTCGTCCTGGTCGTCGCAGACCACGAGCATCCGACCACCCCCAAGCTCGTCGACGGCCGCTTCGATGGAGGCCGGCCCGGTCATCGTTCGCGGCGCGCCTACGGCGCAATGACCGCCTTGATCGACTCCATCCGCGCCGCGGCGTCGAGCGCGTCGGCCGTGCGCTCGAGCGGATAGTGCCCCGTCACGGCCTCCGCCAGGGGGTACGAGCGATGGTGGCGTTGCGTGAGCAGCACCGCACGGTGGTACTGCTTCGGGTGCGCGAGGCTCGACCCGACGATCTTCAGGTTGTCGTTGTTGAGCCTGCTGGGCGACAGCGTCACGTTCCCGTCGGCGCTCCACAGGCCGACGACTATGTAGCGGCCGCCCTTCGCCACCAGGCTCAACCCCTCGTCGAATGCCTGCAACACGCCCGTGGCCTCGATCACCACGTCGGCACCGCGTCCGTCGAGCCAGCCGCGCGCGAGCTCCACGCGCTCGTCGGGCGAGGTGGTCTCGGCGATGTCGATCGTGTGGTCCGCGCCGAACGCGCGGGCGGCTTCCAGGCGGTGCGGCGGAGCTCCGATCGTGACCACGCGCGCCGCGCCGGACACGCTGGCGAGGAAGGTGGCCGCCAGCCCCACCGGACCGCTCCCCTGCACCACCACCGACTCGTGCGGGCGGATGCCGCCGGCTCGCTCGAGCGCCTCCAGCATGGTGGGGAGCGCGCAGCCGAACGCGGCGACCGCCTCGGAGGGCGTGTCGTCCGGGATCCGGTAGAAGCGGATGTCCGGTGTCAGCCAAACGAGATCCGCGAAGGCCGCCCAGTTCGGCTCGTCGGGTCCGCAGTAATACTCGACGTTGGCGCAGGCGGTGGGGTCGGCCGCAACGGTGCAGGCATAGCAGCGGTCGCACACGCGCAACGGGACCCAGACCACCCGGTCGCCCTCGCGAACCGGCACGCCCGCGTGGTCGGTGACGGCGCCGGACCCGAGCTCGACGATCACCCCCACGCCCTCGTGCCCCAGCACCATCGGTGCCGGGAACGGTGCCGCGCCGTTCCAGAAGTGGACGTCGGTGCCGCAGACCCCCGCCAGCTCCACCCGCAGCACGACCCCGCCCGGCGGCGGCGCGGGCACGGGGCGCTCCAGGAACTCGAGCTCGCGCAGGCCCTCGTTGAGCACCGCGAGCCTCGTGACCCGCTCTGCCATGGGCGAGCGCGCTACTCCTCGGCCAGGAAGCCGGCCACGAGCGCGTGGACCTCGTCGGGACGCTCCGCCGCCAGGGCATGCCCGGCGCCGCTAACGATCTGCACGGACGCCGCCGGCAGTCGGTCGCTCCAGCGTTGCGCGTACGAGACCGGCGCGATCCGGTCCCCGTCTCCCCACACGATCAGGGTCGGCGCCGTGATGCGATGCAGCCGCTTGTGCAGCCCCCGCTCCGGGATCGGCCAGGTGAACTTGCCGGCGCAGCCCATCGACCACATCCAGGCGATCTCGGCGTCTTGGCGACCGACTTCGTCCTCGGGCAGCGCGGCGAGCGCCTTCGCCGCCTCGCTGCCGGACTCGGCGACCATCGCGTCGGCGAGCTCCTCGCGGGTCATCATCTGGTAGTGGGCCACCGGGTCGTCGGCCTCCCACAGTCCCAGCGGCGACAGCAGCACCAGCCTGCCGACGCGCCCGGGGTTGGTGGCCGCCAGCTCAGCGGCGACCATCGCGCCAAACGACTCACCAACGAGGTGCGGCGCCTCTAGGCCCAGCTCATCGAAGAGGTCGTAGTAGTGCAGGACCAGGTCCCAGAGCTCGTCGAGCGCCTTGATGTCCTGGTCGTGTCCCGCCGTGGTCCCGGGATGCTCGGGCGCGAGGACGCGGCCGTCGCGCGCCAGGCGATCCAGCAGGGGATTCCAGGCTGGTCCAGTGGCTCCGTGGAGGTAGACCACGGGCGCCCCCGACCCTGCCGTGAGCACCCGCACGGTCACGCGCCCGTTCCAGGTGGTGACCTCGGTCTCCTCGATGCCTGTCGTCGTGGCCGTGGTCATGCGACCGGCGCTGCGGTCGAGCTGGTGTCCGCCCCGGCGACTTCCTCGCGCCGTCCCCCGAGCCGGCTGGGCCACCACCGGTTCTCCCACTCGTCCTCCCAGAGGTCGCTCAGGTGGGGCTGCACCTCGTTCGCGAACAGCTCGATGTTCTTCAGCGTCAGCTCGTGCGGCATGGATCCGATGTGCAGCAGGACCATGAGGTTGCCGATCCGCAGCGACTTGACCGCCTCGCGCAGCTGGTCCCTGACCGTCGCCGGGCTTCCCGCGATCACGAACTGGCGCTCGACCAGCTCCGCGTAGGACATGTTCTTCACCGTCTCGTGCTGGGCGGCGATGTTGGCCGTCAGGCCGCTGCGGATCCCCTTCTCCAGGCTGGAGAAGTCCTGGTGACCGGGCGGGAACAAGTCGTGGGGCGGGAGGTGCTGGAGCTTGTTGTAGAAGTAGCGGATGTGCTCCTCGTAGTCGCTCTGCGCCTGCTCGTCGGTCTCGGAGACGACCACGAGCTGTAGGAAGCCCGCCCTGAAGGGGTTCGTGTCGTAGCCCGCCTTGTCGACGAAGTTCCAGAACCCGTCCATCATCGCCTTCGAGTTCATCCAGCCGTAGTAGCTGAGGAACTGGTAGGCGTAGTCGTTCTCGGCCGCGAACTTCCAGGTGCTGGCGCTACCGGCGCCGGGGATCCAGATCGGCGGGTGGGGCTTCTGGATCGGCTTGGGCCAGACGTTCACGTACGGGAGCTGCGTGTACTTGCCGTTGAAGGAGAAGACCTCCTCCTCCGTCCACGCGCGCTTGATCAGGTCGTGGGCCTCGTAGTAGCGGTCGCGCTGCTCGATCGGCGGGATGCCGTAGTTCATGTTCGCGTCCATCGCGATGCCGATCGGCATGCCGGCCACGAGGCGCCCCCCGCTGACGCAGTCGATCATCGCGTACTCCTCGGCGATCCGGACCGGCGGCCGCGTCAACGGCAGCGAGCAGCCCAGCTGCACGATCGCGGTGTCCAGATGACTCGTCGCGCGTGCCAGCACCGCACCCCAGAGGTTGGGGTTCGGCATCAGGCCGTAGACATTCTGGTGGTGCTCGTTCGTGCACACGCCGTCCAGGCCGGCCTCGGCGGCGAAGATCAGCTCGTCGAGGCTCTCGTTGTAGTAACGCCCGATGTCCACGGAGTCGCCGAGCTCCCGCCAATCCACGTCCACGTACGCCGAGCGGTAGCGCTTCTCGAAGTCCGCCGGAAGATCCCGGTGCGGCATGAAGTGGAACATCGAGACCTTCATCTGGCTCCTCTCGCGCTGCGTCGTCTGACTGATTGATCAGTTTAGCGCAGGTCGAGGCCGCGTGGGCGGAGGCGCTAGTCGTCGCTGTAGCGCTCGATCATCTCGGTGAGCATGCTCTGCGTCAGCGAGAGGTACTCCTCGAGCTCGAACGCGCGCTTGTCGAGCGCTAGCTGGATCACCGGGCCCTCGAGCAGGCCGACGACCACGCCGGCCAGCACGTTGAGGTCGTACGACTTGGTCTTCGCGGGCAGCATCCCCCGCTTGAGCTCGGCGCGATAGAGGTTGAACTGCTGGGCCATCGAGCGATCCAGCGGCTCCGCGCCCGATGCTGCCTGGACCCAGAAGTCGTAGTAGACCCGGGTCATCTCGGGCTCCTTGTTGACCAGGAGCCGGATCAGCGCGATCTGGCGCTCGAGCCCCGCCGCCAGGTCCCCCGGCGCAGACGGCGGCACCGCCTGCCCAGACATCACCCCGCGACCCTCGCGGAAGGCATCGAGCAGCCAGTCGAGCAGGTTGACCAGGAGGTTGTCCTTGGACTCCCAGTAGTAGTGCAGCGCGCCCTGGCTGAGGCCCGCCTCCCGCGCGATCGCCGGCATGCGGGTGCCGCTGATCGTGTCCCGCGCGATCACCCGGAAAGCCGCGGCGAGAATGCGCTCCCGAGGGTCAAGGGCCGCGGCGGCAGACGCCGCCGCGGACTTGCTGCGCATTCGGCCAGTGCTCAAAGTGCTCTGCACGACACTATACGTCGGGCATCGGGCTGATGGCCGTGGCGATCAGCTTCCGCCGACCACACCCTCGACCAGCCAGTCCCAGCCCGAGTACAGGAAGTCCTCGGAGGCCTCTTCGCCCTCCGCGATGCGCACCTTCCCGTTCTGATCCTTGATCGGGCCGACGAACACGTTCTCCCCGTCCTTGATCTTCTGCTCGACCTCCTCGACCGGCGCCTTCACGTCCTCGGGCACGTTCTTGCCCCACGGACCCAGGCCTGCGCCCTCGTTGATCCCGAGCAGCACGCGGCGCCCGCCCGTCCACTTGCCGTTGAGCTCGAGCGTCATCTCGTCGATGAAGTAGTCGTTGAAGTCCCACCACATCGTGTTGTAGTAGGCGTTCGGGCAGATGTCGGACCAGTCGCGGTACAGGGCGGCCGCCCACACGCCACGCTTCTCGGCAACGCCGCAGTAACCCGGGTCGCTGACCATCGAGTTGACCACGTCGGCGCCGGCGTCGATCAGCGAGTTGGTCGCCTGGTTGGACTTCGGCGGGTCGTACCAAGTGTTGATGTAGATGATGCGGGTCTCGCAGTCGGGCCTCACGCTCTGGCAGCCCAGCGTCCACGCGTTGATGGCCGACTTGACGAGCGGGATCTTGAACGGCGCGGCGTACCCGAGCGTTCCGCTCTTGGTGAGCTTGCCCGCCGCGATGCCGAGCAGGTACTGCTGATCCCAGAACTTCGTGTAGTAGGTGCTGACGTTCTCGGGCAGCTCGCCGACGTAGTACTGCTCGATGCAGTGCAGGTCGGGGTTGTCGCCGCAGACGTCGAGGAAGAGGTCGCCGATCGCGCCGGTGTCGATGATCAGGTTGCGCCCATCGGCCACGTGGTTCTCAGTGATCTGGGTCGCCTCCTCGCTGAACGGGACGTTGTCCGTCCAGACCTGGTCGACCTGGTCGCCGAGCGCTTCGTCGACGGCCTGGAAGGCCTTCCAGTGGACCTCCGCGAAACCGTTGTCGTTCTTGGGACCGAAGCCCAGCCAGGCAGCCTTCGCGGGCTTCTTCGCGGCGTCGCCCGAGGTGGTCTCACCACTCGACCCGTTCGAGTCGTCGTCATCGGACGAGCTGCCGCACGCGCTGACCCCCAGCACCGCGACCAGACACAAGACGACGGTGAACCCCAAACCACGCGCTGCCGGCATAGACCACTCCCGTTTCGACCCTCGAACTGACTGATTGATTAGTTACCTTAACCCGTGCTGACGACCGGGTCAATGCCCTTGGCGGGTTTTGGCTACTCGCCCAGGAGCGGCAGCGTGACCGCGCTGGCCATCCCGGCCTCGTGGAGCACGGTCTGGGTGGCGACGATCCGGTCGCCCACGCCGTCCACGCCGATGGCGTTGCCGGTGTTGAGGTTGCGGTCCCACTGCGGGAAGTCGCTCGACGAGACCTGGACGCGCACCCGCTGGCCGGCGCGGAAGACGTGCGAGCAGGTCCCGACCTCGACGTCGAAGCGGGTCACCTCACCCGGCGAGATGGGCGCGCCGCTCGCGTGATGCCGCGCCCGTTGAATCGACTCCTGGACGTTGACGCTGCGCCCGTCCGGGTCGACGTCGCAGACCTTGATCGTCCAGTCCGTGTCGGGCGCCGACGTCGCGGCGTACAGGGTGGCTTCGATCATCCCGGCCACACAGCGATCGGCGGGCAGCGGGTCCGACGTGTACACGAGCACCTCGTTGAGCGACTCGACCGGCCGCTGGTCGGCGGGCCCCATCGGCGCCAGCTCGGCGGCGCAGCAGGAGTGCCCGCCGCGGCTCGGCACCGGATCCGCGGGGTCGTAGGAGAACACGTCGGGGGGCTCGGCGCCGGGCTCCTCCTCGGTCAGGCGGCCGTCGCCGTAGACCGAGTTCGCCCGGGAGCTCGCACCGAGGTGCAGCGTCCAGGGATCCGACGGGGGCGGCCAGGTCTCGAAGCGCTCCCAGGTGTTCCGCCCGGTGAGGAACGCCCGCACGCCGTCCTCGGCCGGGTCGCCGTCGCGCAGCCACTGGTCGAGGAAGGCCACCTGCGCCTCGTTGACGCGATTGCCTGCCTGCGTGCCGAAGTCGGAGTCGCCGAACGCGGCGGTCCACGGCATGTGGTGCCAGGGGCCGAGCAGGAAGCTGGAGGCCGGGGCGGCGCCACCCTTCATCGATTCGAACAGGTTGACGTTGCCCTCGAGGAAGCTGTCGAACAGCCCGCCGACCACCATCGTCGCCGCGTCGATGCCGGCCAGCCCGTCGCTCACGTCGATCGCTCGCCAGTAGTCGTCGTAGGTCTGGTGCGCGACCCAGTCGGCGAAGAAGCCCGCAGGGTCCTCGGCCCCCAGCCCGCGCAGCCCGGTCAGCGGGAGCCTCCAGTAGAGCTCCTCCGGCGCCGCCGAGCGCAGCAGGTACTCGTCCGCGAGCGGCCCTTCGCCGCGTCGCCTCGCGGCGTCCTCACCGAGCGCCGTCGCCCACGAGGCCGTGAACGCCAGCGACAGCGCGCCGTGGACATAGGTCCACCCCTCGTAGAAGTCGGCGCTCGTCATCGCGGGGCAGATCGCCCGCAGCGGCTCGGGCCGGCGCACCGCGCCCTGCAGCTGCACCGCGCCCGCGTAGGAGAAGCCGTACATGCCCACGCGCCCGTTGCCCCCGGGCAGCTCGCCCGCCCAGAGGATCGTGTCCTCGGTGTCGTCGGCCTCCGCGAAGAACGGCGTGAAGTCGCCCTCCGACGCGTAGCGACCGCGGCAGTCCTGGACGGCGACGATGTATCCGCGCCGGGCCAGCCAGCTCGGATGGAGGTGGCAGATGCTGTCCGCGCGGGTCTTCCCGTACGGAGTGCGCAGCAGGACCACGGGCAGGTCCGCCTGCCCGACCGGCCGCCACACGTCCGCACGCAGGACGGTGCCGTCCCGCATCGGGACCGGCACGTCCTCGTCGAGCGTGACCGTGGGTATTCCCGAGGCCACCGCTGACGACTATCCGGGGACGACCGCCACGGCCTCGATCTCGATCAGCGCGTCGGGCACCACCAGCTCCTTCACGACCACGGCGCTGCTGGCCGGCCGGTGGTCGGCACCGAACAGCTCACGGCGGACGGCGCAGACCGCCGGGAAGTCGTCCACGTCCAGCAGGAACGTCGTGATCTTCACGACGTCGCTCAGCGTGGCCCCGAGCCCGTCCAGGATCACCCGGATGCACTCGTAGGTCTGCCGCGTCTGGGTCTCGATGTCGCCCTTGCCGATCAGCGTCCCCTCGGCATCGAACGAGACCATGCCCGAGACATGGACCAGGTCGCCGTACTTGACGGCGTGGGCTATGCCGATGTCGCGGACGTCCGGCAGGTGGGGCGAGTCGATGATCTCGAGGGCCATGCTCAGCTCGACGCGGAGCCGCTGGCGGTCGCCGGCGAGTTGGGGACGCCGGGCTCGAACGCCAGGTGGCGGACCGGGTTCACGTAGAGCATCTTGTGGATCGACTCCTCCGGCACGCCCTTCTCGCGTAGCAGCGGCAGGAACGTCCCGTGCATGTAGTCGATGTCCATCTTCTCGGCCACCAGCGGGTCGTCCTCGGTCATCGGACCGCGCCGCTGGTAGAAGAAGCGGTCGAACGAGATCACGAGCTGATCGTCCCAGCCCGCCTCGCACAGCCCGGCCACGGCGTTCGAGATGTGCTCATCGTCGAGGTCGCGCCAGCCGGTGCCCATGTTGTCTACCTGGAGGCTCGACCCGCGCTCGAGCAGCTCGTTCAGGTACTCGATGTTCGGGTTCACGAAGCAGTGGCCCGTGATCACGTTGTGGGGGTCGACGCCCTCCTCCTCGAGCACGTCGAGGTGCTCCGCGCCGATGTTGCAGACCGTCCAGTCCTCCGGATCGGTGTGGGTCGTGAGCGGCGCGCCGGTCTCGAGGTGGGCGCGGGCCGCGCCGCGGATCGCCATCTCCTCGAAGTCGCCGATGTGACGGCCGGACGGCCCGGGCGGCGTGGGGGACGGGTGCAGGTCGTCGGGTCCGGTGGCGATCTTGATGATCCCGCAGCGGATGTCCGTCTGCTCGTTGTTGAAGACCATGCCCTCGTTGACGTCCCTGACCAGGAAGCCGGCGATCTCGTCGATGCTCTGGCGACGCCAGTGGTACGGGAGACCCATGCTCTGGCAGAAGAAGCCGGTCACCGACACGAGGTTCACGTCGCCCCGCGTGGAGACCTCCTTCAGGAAGTTCGGATCCCGTCCCAGCTCGGCCGGGGTGATGTCCACGATCGTCTTGAAGTCGTACTTCTCGCGCGCGACGGTCAACTCGGACGCGACCTGGTCGGCCACCTCGTCCCAGTCGAAGACGGCGCGGTGATCGAACTCGGCACCAGGCCACGAGGCGATCATGTGCTCGTGCATCAGGCAGGCGCCGGCGCCCTCCGGCGAGACGTCGCCACGAACAGTGCGAATGATGCTCATCCTTGCCCCCGGTTTGACTGAATGATCAGTTAGCGACCTTATCAGAGATTTTCAGCCCGCCCCCCGGAAGAACGCCTGTCCGAGGCCCTCCGGCCAGGGTGCCAGCCCGCGCCGATAATGGCGTATCAGGCCCGCCGCCAGCAACACCGTCAGCGTGCCCAGATAGGGCAGGGCCGAGAAGACCTGGGAGGGCACGTCCCAGCCGAGCGCCTGGCCGACGTTGCCGAGCGTCCCGAGCGCGCCGAACAGGTACGCGCCGGCGATCAGCGGCAGCGCGCGCCAGCCGGCGAAGATCACGATCGCCAGCGCGATCCAGCCCTGCCCGGCCGTCGCGAGATCGACCCAGCCCTCGATCACGCCGAGCGTGACAAAGGCGCCGGCCGCACCCGCGAACGCGCCGCCCACTACTACGTAGCCGAAGCGGATGCGATCGACCGGGATGCCCGCGATGTCGGCCGTGACCGGGTCCTCGCCCACCGCTTGCAGCCTCAGGCCATGGCGCGTGCGGTTGAGCAGATAGCCGACCGCGAACGGCAGCAGGAAGGCCACATATACGAGGGAGACTTGGTGGAAGAGGGCGTCGCCCACGTACGGGATGTCCTTCAGCAGCGGGATCTCCCAGCGCGGCAAGGTGGCCTCCGCCTTGGTGCCGAGCCAGCGCTCTCCCAGCTGCCCCGACAGGCCGGTGCCGATCAGTACCAGCGCCAGGCCCGCCATCAGCATGTCGGCGCGGAAGATGACCGTGGCAAGCGCGAACGGGATCACGAACAGCGCCCCCGCGGCGATCCCGCCGAGCATCCCCAGCCAGACGTTGCCGGTCTCCGACATCGTGGCGTAGCCGCCCAGTCCGCCGAGCAGCATCACGCCCTCGAGCCCGATGTTGTAGATGCCCGTCTTCTCCACGAGCAGCTCGCCCGCGGCCGCGATCAGGACCGCGGTCCCGCCCAGCAGGGCGGTGGCGATCGACGAGACGACCAGACCGCTGCTCATCCGCGCCTCACCCGTGCCACCCGGTAGCGAGCCAGGCCGTTGGCGACGGCGGCGAGCAGCAGGATGGTCCCGAGCAGCGCGAACGCCGCGTTGGACGACAGCCCCGCGACCCTCAGCGCGTTGCCAGCGGCCAGCAGGCCGGCGAAGAAGATCCCCGCGACCACGACGCCGATCTCCGACCCCCCGGCCAGCACCGCCACGACGATCCCCGAGTACCCGGTGTCGTTCGACAGCGTGTCCGAATACCGGTGGATGTTGCCCATCATCTCCACGGAGCCGGCGAGGCCACCGAGCGCCCCGCCGGTGAGCATCACGCCGACGATCCTGCGCCGGCTCGGCATCCCGGCGTAGCGCCCCGCCTGGAGGCTGCTTCCGAGCATGCGCAGCTCGAAGCCGAGCGTGGTCGACCGCAGCGCGAGCCACAGCACGACCGCGATCCCGATCGCGAGCAGGATCCCCCAGTGGACGTCGATCGAGCCGATCTGGATGTGGGCCAGCTCCGACTGCTCTGGGATCGACTTCGAGCTGATCCCGCCCTGCGACGACGACTCCCGCCACGGCCCCGTGACCCAGTAGGCCAGCCACAGGAAGCCGACGAAGTTGAGCAGCAGGGTGGTGATGATCTCGTTGACCTGCAGATACGCGCGCGCGAGGGCCGGGATCAGGATCCAGAAGGCCCCGCCGAGCGCGGCCGCCACGAGCATCAGCGGGATCAGCAGCCCGCTCGACAGGTCTGGAGCCAGGAAGCCGACGCCCGCGGCGGCCCACGCGCCGATGAACAGCTGCCCCTCGGCGCCGATGTTCCACAGCCCCATGCGATAGGGGATCGCCGCGGCCAGGCCGGTTAGGATCAGCGTCGCCGCGAGCGTCAGGACGTTGGACCAGCCGGTTGCGCTGCCGAACGTCCCGAGCCACGCGTCGCCGTACGCCAGCGACGGCTCGTCCACGCTGACCGCCACGACCAGGGCGCCGAGGCCGAGACCGATCGCGATCGCTCCGAGGCGCAGCCACGTGGTGTTCGCCGGCGAGCTGCGCTGCTCGATCCGCCACCTGGGCGCCAGCCGCCGCCGGGGCCGCTCGACCGTCCCGGCCGCTTCGGGTGGCGCCTCAGTCGCCATCGGCCACCCCGCTCATCAACATGCCGATGCGCTGGCGATCCGCGCTGGCCCGATCGAACTCGCCCATCAGCCGGCCCCCGCAGAGCACGAGGATGCGGTCGGCGATCGTCATCACCTCGTCGAGGTCCTCCGAGATCAGCAGGATCCCGAGCCCCTGGCGGCGCGCCTCGAGGATCGCGGAGCGCACCTGCTCCGTCGCGGCCAGGTCCAGGCCACGGGTCGGGTGCACGGCCACGAGGGCGTGCGTTGCGATGCGGTTCTCGCGCGCCACGATCAGCCGCTGGGCGTTGCCGCCGGAGAGGTGATCGACCGGGGCGTCCAGGCTCGGGATCGAGACCTTCGCCCCCTCGGTCAGCGACCCGGCCATGTCGTGCGCGCGGCTGCGGCTCAGCAGCGGACCGTGGCGCAGCTCGCTCGACCGGTAGGCCTTCAACACCGCGTTCGCCCAGACCGGCTGGCCCAGCACGAGGCCGGTGGAGCGGCGATCCTCGGGGATGTGGCCCACGCCGGCTCGGATGAAGTCCAGCGGACTGCCCGACGAGACGTCCTTGTCGCCCACCACCACCCGGCCCGATGACGCCCTGCGCAAGCCGGTCAGCACCTCGGACAGCTCGGGCTGGCCGTTGCCGGCGATCCCGGCGACGCCCACGATCTCGTGAGCGTGCACGGCGAGCTCGATGTCTGCGAGCGCCAGATTGCCGCGATCGCCCAGCGCGGAGACGTTCTCCGCCCTCAGGACCGGCGCGCCGGGACGCATCGGGTCGAGGACGCTGCGCGGCGGCGCCTGCTCGCCGAGCATGTGGGACACCAGCGTGTCGCGGTCGCATTCGGCCCGCGGGAGCGTCGCGATCCGGCGGCCCCTGCGCAGGACGGTGACGCGGTCGGCGATCGCCATCACCTCGTCGAGCTTGTGCGCGATCAGCACGACGGTGGTGCCGCGGCCGCGCGTCAGCCGGATCACGTCGAACAGGCTCTCGACCTCTTGCGGGGTCAGCACCGCCGTGGGCTCGTCGAGGATCAGCACCTCGGGGTCGCGCGCGAGCGTGCGCAGGATCTCGACCCGCTGCTGCTCGCCCACCGACAGGTGCACGACGCGCGCCGTGGGGTTCACGTCGATCCCGTAGCGTTCGCCCAGCTCGCGCGTGCGGGTCTCGAGCTGCTCGCTCGAGACGCGCCGCGGGGTCTCGGGCAGCCCGAGGTGCACGTTCTCGGCCACCGTGAAGCGGGGGATCAGGCGGAAGTGCTGATGGACCATCCCGATGCCGCAGCGGACCGCATCGGCCGGGCTCGCGAACAGCGTCTCGCGCCCGTGCACCCGGATCGTGCCCTCGTCGGGGACGTAGACGCCGCTCACGATGTTCATGAGCGTGCTCTTGCCGGCGCCGTTCTCCCCCACCACGGCGTGAACCTCGCCCGGGTAGAGGTCCAAGTCGACGTCGTCGTTGGCCAGGACGTCGTCGAAGCGCTTGCTGATCGCGCTCAGCGACAGTACGGGCTCGGCGTCAGGCATCGCCCCACACGCGCGACGCCACCCGGGCGATCAGCTCCAGCTTCTCCCACTGCGTGGCCTCGTCGAGCTGGTTGTCCAGAGCCGACGAGGAGAATCCGCACTGGCTCGAGATCGCCAGCTGCGACACGTCTACGTACTGCGCGGCCTCCTCGATCCTCCGCATCAACTCGTCCTCAGCCTCCACTTCCTTGCGTTTCGTGCTGACGAGCCCCAGGACGATGCGCACGTCCTTCGGCGCGTAGCGAAGGGGGCTGAAGTCCCCTTGCCGGCTGGGATCGTCCCACTCCAGCAGGAAGGTGCGGTGGTCGAGGCCGCTGAACATCCGTTCCACGATCGGCTCGAGCGATCCCTCCGCGATCCACTTGTCGGCCAGATTGCCCCTGCAGATGTGCATCGCCACGAGCACGTCGTCGGGGATCTCCGCCAGCACGGCGTTGTCCATGCGGATCGCCTGGTCGAGCAGAGCGTCGCGATCCAGTCCGCGCGCCTGGTAGGCCTCGATCCAGACCGGGTCGACGAGGTGGGGATAGACCGGGTAGTCGAACTGCACGTAGCGAGCGCCCGAACGCACGGCGTCCCCCACCAGCGTGGTCTCGATCTCGACGATGTGGTCGAGCGCCTCGCTCGAGCTGTCGTAGGCCTCACGGCCATAGGCGTCGGGGCCCTGCATCCCGTATGCGAGCAGCTCGTAGGACCCCGCCGGGAAGGTCACCTTGAACAGCTCGTCCGTGATCGAGGCCAGGTAGCGAGCGTCGGCCGCAGCCGGACTGGCCACCTTGCGCAGGCGACGGGTGATCTTGGACGCGTACCAGAGCGCCTGCTCGCCCGCGGCGTTGCGGAAGTCGAGCGGCTCCGTGTCGCTCTCGAAGCCCTCCACCGCGCCGAGCAGCGAGTTGTCGAAGCTGTAACGCCGGAACTCACCGTCGGTCACCACGTCGAGGCCGACGTCCAGCTGCTTGGCCACCACTTCGGCGATCGCGCGGTCCACGACGCCGCTCAGCGACGCCACCGCCTTCTGCTCCTCCGGGGCGGGCGTCCGCCGGTCCCCGTTGGTCCCGTAGAGCGCGTCGAGGGCGCGGCGCAGGGTGGGCGGCCGCACGAGGCTGCCCACGACCTCGGCCCGCGGCGGGAGCCTCACGAGCCGGCTCCCTCGGGGTCGAACGCGAGCAGAGCCCGCGGGTTGGCGATCAGGATCGTGTCGATCTGATCCTGGCTCAGTCCCTTCGAGAGCATCTTCGGCACCACCGTCTGGAGGATGTGCGTGTAGCCGTAGCCGCCGAACGCGCTGAGGAAGCACTTGAACCCGACGTCGTGCGAGATCAGCACCTGGTCGATGTGGCCGTGCTCGATGAGCAGCTGGATCCACTCGATCCGGCCGGCGTCATTGGGCAGGTCGATCGGCGCGAACGGATAGTGCGCGGACTCGTTACCGAACATGTCGTACTCGACGTAGCAGCCGGTGTCGGCCAGCGCCAGCAGATCGTCCGCGGTGAACATCGTGCGGTCCACGTGGTCGATGACGGTCCTGGTCACGTCGCCCCCGGCGCCCGCAACGATCGAGAGGATCTCGGCCGGGGCGGAGGGGTCGCGGCCGGGGTGGATCGTGATGGCGGCGCCGGTCGCGGCCTGCGCGATCCCCGCCGCGCGGAGCACCTTCGCCTCGGAGTCGCGGAGCGGCCACGAGCACCCGATCTCGCCGATGATCCCGGAGCGGATGCCGTGAGGCTCCACGCCGCGCAGCAGGTCGTTCACGAAGATCGCGGCGATCTCGTCCTCGCCCTGCGCCGCCAGCGACTCCGGGTGGAACGGCTCCACGTAGAAGCCGGTCCCCATCACCAGCCGCACGCCGGTCCGCTCGGCCAGGCGCAGCAGCGCCTCGGGGTCGCGGCCCACGTCCTGACCGGACAGCTCGACGATCGTGTCGCCACCGGCTTCGCGGTAGCGCAGCAGCTCGGACGCCGCCAGCTCCTCGTCGTCGAGACCGATGTTCGCGCGGTTGCTCGCGTAGTTGAGCCGGATCCAGCCGAGGTCCTCCATCGCGACCGGCCGGTCGGCCATGTGCGCGTAGGCCGGCGACGGTTCCGTGAACACGCCGTCGAGATTCGTCAGGACGTGCTCGTGGACAAGGGTGGCGCCGAGCTCCTCGGGCGCGATGTCCCCCGACACCGTGCGAACGATCAAGCTATCGCCTAAACTCGAAAGTCTGACTGATCATCCAGTCAAACTATCGACGCGCGCTGACCGTTGTCAACCGGAGGAAGAGCGCTCGCTGCGCCTCCGTGCCGTCTTCGGCCACTTCCCCACGGGGGTGGCGATCGTGACCTGCCTGGGACCGGAGGGGCCGCGCGGTCTGACGGTCAACTCGATCTGCTCCGTGTCCCTGCATCCTCCGCTCGTGCTGGTGTGCTTCGACAACGCCGCGCGCACGCTTCCGGTGATCCGCGACACCCGCCGCTTCGGGATCAACATGCTGTGCGCGGAGCAGCTCGAGCTGTCCACCCTGTTCGCCTCCAAGACCCCTGAGGCGCTGAAGTTCGAGGGGGTGCTGTGGGCCGAACGCAGCGGCGTTCCCGTGCTCGACGGAGCGCTCGCCTGGCTCACCTGCGAGCTGACGGAGCTGGTGCCGGCCGGCGACCACACGGTCGGCATCGCCGAGGTAGTCGAGCTGGAGCACGACCAGGGCGCCCCGCTGGTGTTCTACCGCGGGTCCTATCGCGCCCTGGCCGAAGGCTGACTACGGGGTCAAGCTGATGCTCGTGATGGCCCCGTTCCTTAGCTGGGTCGTCTCGAACGTGCCGCGTGCGTTGGCGTAGGCCCCGGTTCCACCGGTGACGATGCCGAAGGTCTTCAGGTTGAACCCCGTGAGCGCCGCCGCGTAGATCGTGCCCTTGGCGAAGACGTAGGCGCCGTGGCACATCGCCCGCACGTCCTTGAGCGTCTTGGCCCCCGAGGTCACGACGCAGCTCACGTGCAGCTTCCCGGCGGTGGTCGTGGCGGACTTCTTCAGCGGGTTGGTGAGCACGACCTGGTCGCCGGTCGAGAAGGAGGGACGCTTGCGCGTCTGGCGCGGCGGGATGTCGACGACCTTGAAGGTCGACCCCTTGCCGAGCTCCTTGAACGTGAGGGTCGTCGGGGTCTGGGCGACCGCCGGTAGAGCCGCCAGGCCGAAGACGGAGACCGCGGCCACCACGACTGCCGTTGCTAGACGGGAACGATGCATGGGAAGCGCCTTTCTGGGATGGACGCAAGCAACGTAGCCGCGCCCCGAGCGGATCGCGACGGGGTACCCACCCTGGGTTTTTGGCGCTACCGCGCCGCGGCCCGGGTCCCGCCCAGCCAGGCGAGCGCGGCGATCGGGAGCACGAGCGGGAGGAAGCCGTACCCCTGCCCGAAGCGCGACCACACCGTCTCGTCGGGGAAGGCCGACGGATCGGCGAGGGTGAAGACGCCGACGCCGACCACGCCCACCAGCTCAACGCAGGCGACAACGGCCAACAGCGCGCGCCGGTCGGTTCGCAGCGCCACCGCGCCGACCACGTACACCATGGACGAGCCGAGGCGGCGTGCTCACCTGCGGCGCCCGCCTAAGTCCGAACCACCCGCAACCGCTCAGGGGGCAGCAACACGACCACCGCGGCGTCCAGTTCCGCCTGACCTGCCACCCCCGATGCCGGTACCTCCACCCACAGCTCCGTCTGCAGGTCCGACGCGACTCGCAAGCGCACGCGGTTGCCCAGGAAGACCCGCTCGGCCACCACCCCCGCGAGCTCGTTCGCGGCCTGGGGCCTCCGACCCGGGTCCAGGATCACGATGTCCTCGGGTCGGATCGAGAGCTCGACCTCGCCGCCGTCGAACGATCCGCCGCTGTCGACGGCGAGGTTCACCCGTCCAATCCGAACCTGCCCCGGCCCCTCGCCGGAAACACCCGTAAGGAGGTTGGTCTCGCCGATGAACTGGGAGACGAACGCGCTGCCTGGGGTCCTGTAGATCTCCTCCGGCGTCCCGATCTGCTCGATCCGGCCCTGGTCCATCACGACGATGCGATCCGACACCACCAGGCTCTCCTCCTGGTCGTGGGTGACCAGCACGAACGTGGTGCCGAGGCGCCGCTGGAGCGCGCGAAGCTCTAGCTGCAGCCGCTTACGGAGCTTGAGGTCGAGCGCCGCGAGCGGCTCGTCCAACAGCAGGACCTCGGGTGCCGCCGCGAGCGCACGGGCGAGCGCAACGCGCTGGGCTTGACCGCCGGAGAGCTCGCTGGGACGGCGGTCCGCCAGCCCCGTGAGCCCGACCAGCTCGATCAGCTCTTCGCTGCGCTCCCGCATCTGGGGCTTTCCCTCGCCGGCGCGACGAAGCGGGTAGCAGATGTTGTCGACCACGGACATGTGGGGAAACAGGGCGCCGCGCTGGAACACGAGGTTGGTCGGGCGGCGCTCGGGCGCCAGGTGATCGATTTCGCGCCCACCGAGGCGCACTTGTCCCTGGTCGGCGTATTCGAGCCCGGCGACGATCCGCAGCAGTGTCGTCTTGCCGCAGCCGCTGGGCCCCAGCAGTGCGACGAACTCCCCCTGGCCCACGTCGAGGTCTATGCCGTCCAGCGCGACGGTGGACCCGAACGTCCGCCTGATGCCGCGCAGCTCGAGGAACGGGGTGCCTGTCACAGCCGCACCCGGGTCAGGCGAGTGGCGACGATCGCGAACGAGACGGTCACCAGCAGGATCATCGACGCGAGCGCGTTGATGGTCGGGTCGACCCCGCGGCGCAACAGCCCCCAGATCAGGGTGGGCACCGTGTTCTCGGTACCGCGCAGGAAGAACGTCGCCACGAACTCGTCCAGCGACAGCGCCGCAGCGAGCAGCATCGCGCCGACCAACGCCGCACGGACCAGCGGCAACATCACGTCGAGAAAGGCGCGCGCGGGAGACGCCCCGAGATCGCGCGCGGCTTCGAGCACAGACCGATCGAGCTCGGCGAGTCGCGACATCATGGCCAGTGTCACAAACGGGGTAGCCACCAGCGTGTGCCCGATCACGACGGTCGTCAGGTTAAGCGGAACGTCAAGGCCGCGCAGCAGATTGTTGAGCGCGACGCCGAGCAGTAGGACCGGGACGATCGCCGGCAGCAGCGCAATGGCAACGACGGTCTCCCCAGCACCAGCGCGCAAGCGAGTCGCGCCGAATGCGATCAGGCTGCCCAGCGCGCCTGCGAGCAGCGCGGTACACACCGCCGCCACAGCCGTGTTTCGCACGGCGTCGGCGAAGAACTCGTCGGTCAGCGCGCTGTCATACCAATCGAGCGTGAGGCCCGAAATCGGGAAGCTCAGCCGCGGCGCCGTGTTGAACGAGAACGGAACGATCACCAGCACCGGCAGGAACAGGAAGGCGAGGATTACCGCCACATAGAGACCAGGCAGCAGCCGTGACGGCCGCCCGCGGCCACGTCGACTCCGCGCGACAGAGCGCGTCACCGCGCGCAGGCCACCTTCAAGCCGCGGTCGACAACCAGGATGACCAGCCCGGCGACCAGGATCACCACTACCCCAAGTGCCGCGCCGAGCGGCAGGTTCGACGAAGCCCCGAATTGGTCGGCGATCACGTTCCCGACCATCAACCCCTTCGCCCCGCCCAGCAGCGTGGGCGTGACGTAGTCGCCGGCGCTGAGCAGGAACGCGAAGGCGAACGCCGTTCGCGCGCCGGTGCGGGTCAGCGGCAGGACCACCGTCCGGAAGCGGGCGATCCTGCCGGCCCCAAGGTCGCGTGCCGACTCGAGCAGCTCGCGCGGAACGTTCTGCATCGCGGCGTAGAGCGGGAGGATCGCGAACGGCAGCAGGATGCTGACGAACGTGACGATCACCGCGAAGCGGCTGTAGAGCAGAAATGACAGCGGCTCGTCGATCACCCCCAGTGACGTGAGCGCAGAGTTGATCACGCCCTCCCTGCCGAGGATCGTGCGCCACGCGTAGATCCGGACGAGGTAGCCCGCGAACAACGAGACCAGCACGATGAACAACAGCAGCTCGCGCCGGAGCGGAAACACGAAGGTCGCGAAATAGGCGAACGGATACGCCAGCGCCACCACGATCGCCGCGACCAGCACCGCCACCCAGACCGTGTTCACGAGCACGTCTCGATACAGCGCCTCCCCGAACACCGACCGATACGACGTGAGCGTTAAGGCCGGCTCGGTCTCGAAGAAGCCCGCCCGAAAGAAGCTGTAGGCCAACAGCAGCCCGAGCGGCGCGATCAAGAATGCGCCGTAAAAAACCGCCGCAGGGGCGAGCTGCGCGCTCAAGGCTGCCGCGGCGGAGCGTGGCTGTGTCCCCGTATTCAGCTTCAAGCCTTGACTTCGCTTGGCGTAGGACCATACATTAGTCCTATGACTACAAGCAACAGGAGGTCGGCATGAGTCAAGACCATCGGTCCTCACCGGGTTTCGATCGCCTCAACGACCCGATCACGCGGGCAGTGCTCCTGAAGCGCTCGTCAGGCCTGCTGGGGCTTGTAGCAGGAGGCTCGCTCCTGGCAGCGTGCGGAAGCGACGACGACGAGGGCGACTCCGCCAGCGCGAAAATCGGCGGCACGCTCACCTACGTTGGGTGGGATGGCGAGGACGGCAAGGCCATCGCCAAGCCCTTCCTCAAGAAGAACAACGTCAAGCTCAACTCCTCCTACGTTGCCAGCGGGGATGAGGTTCTCACCAAGCTGCGATCCGGCGGTGAGGGGACCGTCGACCTCGTGGCCCAAAACAAGGACTACCTCAAAGTCGCGATCGAGCTGGGCCTGCTGACTCCGCTCGATCTCGAACGTCTGCCCAGCGTCGAAGAGCAGTACCCCTCCATGAGAGACGCACCCTGGGTCAAGGACGAGGGCGAGACCTTCGTGGTGCCGCTGATCTGGGGCGACCAGCCGATCGTGTACGACCCCAAGGTCTGGGACGAGGTCCCCCCGCGCTACACGGATCTGGCCGAGTCCCGCTACAAGGGAGCGCTGACAACCCTCGACGATCCCTACTCCAACCTGTGGCTGTTCTCGAAGTCCCTCGGCCACTCCGACCCCGCGCGCATCACGCAAGCGCAGCTCGACGCGACCCTCGACGCCGCCAAGGAGGTCAAGCCGAACCTCGTAACGCTGGCCGCATCGTTCGGGGACATGGCCGACATCCTGGCGCGCGGCGACGCCTCGATGGCGTTCAACGGATGGGCCGCCATGACCGTATTCGCGAAGGACAAGGGAGCCACCCTCGACTTCGCCCAGCCGGCCACCGACGGGAGCTTCTTCTGGGCAGACGGATACTCGATCCCTAAGGGGGCCCCCAACGAAGCGACGGCTTACGCATACACGAACCTGATGGCCTCGAAGCGCATGAACGCCAAGCTCGCCGAGGCGCTCTTCTCCGGCGCCACGAACAGCAAGTCTCCCGAGTTCATGGATCCGGCCATCGTGGCCCTCTACGACTACGCCGGCCAGGTCGAGAGCAACGAGCCGGGCGTTGGGCCCCTTTCGCCGGGGATCCTCCCCCCGCTGGAGGACGACGGCGACATCGTCGGCGTCGCGAAGTGGAAGAAGGCCTGGGAAGAGTTCAAGGTCGCCTGACGCACGGTGGCGGCCCATGACGGAAACGGCCTCGACACCGCTCGGATCGCCACGATCGGATCCGAGCGGTCGTACGCCCTCGTAGAGCTCACGCGCGCGCTGATCTCAGCCCCCAGCCAGAACCCACCGGGTGACGAGCGCGGCGTCGCGGCGGTGGTTCGGGACGCTCTCGGCGACCTGTCCGAGCTGAGCCTGGCAACCCCGTCCGTGCACCCCGAGCGACCGAACCTCGTTTTCGCCGCCGGTCGCGAGGACCGCCAGACGCTCGTCCTGGCCGCCCACGCGGACACCGTGCCGGTGCGCGGCGACTGGACCATGGATCCCTTCGACGGCACTTTGGACGACTCCCGCGTGTACGGCCTTGGCGCCAGCGACAACAAGGGCGCCATCGCGGCGATGACGCTGGCCTTCCGAACGCTCGTGGAGGGCGGGATGGGCGAGCATGGCCGGCTCATCTTGGTCGTGAACGCCGACGAGGAGGCTGGCGGCGCCGCCGGCATCGACGTAGTACGGGAGCACCTGCGCGAGAACGAGCGTCCCGATGCTGCGGTTGTGGCCGAGCCGAGTGGCGTAAGGCACGGCTTCGAGCATCTGTACGTCGCGGCGCGCGGCGCTAGTCGGTTCCTCGTGTCGGTCGAGGGCACCGCCACGCACTCCAGCCTGTCGTCGCGCGACGGTGTCAGCAACGCCATAGAGAGCCTCACACGCGTGACACAGGCGCTGGGAGATCGGCTCGAGCTCCTCTCGATCCCCGACGAGTGGTACGGCCGCCAGGCGGAGCTGGTCCCGGTAGTCAGCGAGGGCGGCGAAGGCTGGGGCGTGATCCCGGGACGGGCGTCGATGAGCTTCGACCTACGGGTGGCCCCCGGGGTCGAACAGAAAGACGCGGAGGCCGACGTGCGCGAGGCCGTCGAGTCGGCCGCCCGCGAGTTGGGCATCGACGCGCGGCTCCGATTTCCGGATTCCGGCCTGCGCTGGGTTGGACCATCGAGTGTTACGCCCCACGAGCTCGTCGTGCGTTGTGCGCAGGACAGCTGGACCGATGTCTTCGGCTGTTCCCCATCGCTCGCCGGCTTTCCCGGTGGAACCGACGCACGGGTGCTGAGCGACCTCGGCGTGCCCTCGCTTCCCGCTCTCGGCCCCGGGGCCCTGATCCGCGCGCACGCTCCAGACGAGTACGTCGAGACCGAGGAGCTGGTCGCCGCGTTCCGCCTCTATCTCGGCATCGCCGTCCGGTTTCTTCAACACGAGACAGGAGACTCATGACCGCCAGCAAGCGCTGCGACCTGCTGATCGACCACGCCTACGTGATCACGATGGACGCACAGCGAACGACCATCGACGACGGGGCGATCGCGGTGGACGGCGGCCGCATCGCGGCGTTGGGCACGCGCGACGAGATCGTGTCAGCCTGGACGGCGCCGACGACCATCGACGCCGGCGGCGCCCCGGTGCATCCCGGCTTCATCGAGACGCACACGCACATCACGATCCACACGACCCGCGGGGTATTCCCGGACACGCTCTCGTGGGACGACGCGGTCTCGTTCTACGCCGACTTCTGGAACGAGGTCACGCCGGAAGAGGAGTACATCGGCGCGCGCCTCGCGTGTCTGGAGCTGGTGCGCAACGGTGGGACCGCCTTCCTCGAGGCCGGCACCGTGCTCGACCCGGACGCCGCGGCGCGCGCCGCGTCCGAGGTCGGGATCCGCGCGTGGTTGGCGGACCCATTCCTGTGGGACATCGGCGGGTTCACGCCGGACTCGCCGATCGTCCATCGGGCACCCCCGACCACCAAGCGCTCGCTCGAGGCGCTTGGTGGCCAGCTGGCTCGCAACAGCGATCCCGACGCGCTCGTCCAGGGTCATGTCTCGCTGATCGGGATGGCCTCCGCCTCCGACGAGCTCACCGTCTCGGCTAAGACGCTCGCGCGCGAACATGGGGTGGTCTTCAATCAGCATCAGTCGTTCGCGCCGCCCGACGTGGCCGATGACGACCAGCGCCTCGGCCGACACCCGTTGATTCACCTGGCGGAGCTGGGCATCCTCGACGACGCAACCACGCTCGCGCACATGAACATCATCCGCGACGACGAGGTCGACCCGGTCACCGGGAGCGGGATTTCGATCGCGTGGTGCCCGATCGCCTCGATGCTGATGGGAGCGGGTGGCACGGTCCGAGGTCGCCACTGCGAACTGCACCATGCGGGCGTCAACATCGCGCTCGGCTCCGACTCGGCGAACTGGGCCGGGCGCTTCGATCCCGGCAGCATCGCGATGGCCGCCCTGCTCACCGCGCGTGACAAGACGCAGTCGCGCACGGCGCTGGACACCTACGACGTCCTGCGCATGGCCACAACGTGCGGGGCGCGCGCCGTCGGCGCGCAGGATCAGCTCGGGACCCTCGAGGAGGGGAAGCGCGCCGACCTCGTCGTGAGACGGATCGACCGTCCAGAGGCCCAGCCGTATGCGCCGCCTTACACGGACCCCATCCAGAACGTCGTGCTGGCGGGCCGAGAGAGCACGATCCACACCGTGGTCGTGGCGGGCGAGGTCGTCGTCAGCGACGGCCGCTCCACCCGTGTGGACGAGGCGGAGGTATACGCCCAGGCAAGCGAGGCGGCCGTGTCGCTGGCCCGTCGCATGGGTGTGGCCCCCGTGGCCGGGAGCCCAGCTGGGTGACCCCGGCGCCGGACAACCTCGCAGCGGAGCGCCGGGTGGACGACCGACACCTGTCGTCATTCCGCCCGATCAGGCTGCGGAAGGCCGCCGACGAGGTCATCTCCGTGATCATCGACGCGATCCGGGGCGGGCTGTTCCAACCCGGCGCGCTGCTTCCCCGGGAGCGCGACCTCGCCGCGCGCCTAGAGGTGAGCCGCGTGGTGGTGCGGGAGGCGGTGCGCGTCCTGGAGCAGGCCGGGATCGTGTCTGTTCGGCGCGGGAACAACGGAGGCGTGCTGGTGGAGTCGCGCTCGATTCCACCGCATCTGATCGCGGCGCTGGAGGGCGAGACGGCGGCCGGAATGCGGTCGCTGCTCGAGACTCGCCGTGCCCTGGAGGTCAATGCCGCGGTGCTGGCTGCGCGACGCGCCACCGATGAGGACTTTGCCGACCTCCAGCGCCTGATCGACCTCCTGCCCGACCTGCTCGAGGATCCCGACGAGTTCATCCTGGTCGACTGCCAGTTCCACATCCGCATCTCGGAGGCCTCCGGCAACGACCTGTTGAGCGAGTACACCACGACAACGATCAACCGGTTCGCCGACCGACGCGCCCAGTATCCGGTCGGTCGGATCGACCTCAACCAGGGGATCGCCAACCAGCAGCACTCGCTCGACGCGATCAAGAGCGGCGACGTCGAGCGCGTGGTCGCGTCGATCGACGACCACCTCGGGTCGGTCGAGGAGCACTTCCTCGGCGAGCGCCTGGAATTCCCCGACGGTCTCGTGCCGCGGACGCGATGACCGCCGCCGAGGTGATCGGCGCCTTTCGTGAGCGCGCTCACGGCGTGCATCTCGACGCGGCCAGCTATGGGCTGCTGCCCACACCCACGATCGAGGCCATGCACGCGTCGCTGGACGAGCAGGCGCGAGGCACGGGTAACTGGCCCGAGTGGGAGCGCGAGTCGGATGTGTCCCGGGATCTCTTCGCGGGACTCCTGCACGCCGATGCCCTGAATGTCGCGCTCGTGCCGACGGTCGCGGTCGCGACAGCGATGGTGGCCACGGCGGTCCAGCACGGAGGTGAGGTCCTCGTTCCGGAGGGCGACTTCACCTCCGTGCTGTTCCCCCTGCTGGTCGCCGAACGGCGGGGGCTCGTGCGGATTCGAACCGCCCCGCTTTCCGAGCTCCCGGAGCAGATCACCACCGAGACCGCGCTGGTGGCCTACAGCCTGGTGCAGTCCGCATCGGGCGAGCTGGCCCGGCATGCCGACGTCGTCGCGGCCGCGCGCGAGCAGCGGGCAATGGTCTTCGTCGACGCCACCCAGGCCCTAGGCGCCGTGCCCTTCGACGTCGACGATCCGCCTGTGGACTTCGTGGCCTGCGCCGGATACAAGTTCCTCTGCTGCCCGCGGGGGGTGGGGTTCTTCTACGTGCGCGCGGAGCGTCAGGCCGATGTCGCTCCGATCGCGGCCTCGTGGTTTGCGGCCGACGACAGGTATGGGCGCTTCTACGGCGGGCCGCTCACCTTGGCCGAGGGGGCGGCGGCCTTCGACCTCTCGCTCTCATGGCACTGCTGGGTCGGGGCTCGCCAGTCACTCGAGCTGATCTGCTCACTCGGCGAGCAGGAACGGTTCGCGCTCGCGCACGCCCCTGTGCGCGACCTGGCCGAGACCTTGGGACTGCCCGTGCCGGCCTCCACGATCCTGTCCATCCGGATATCCGACGCCGAGCGCGCCGGGGAAGCCCTGGAGGAGGCCGGCGTGCGGGCGTCCGTGCGCGCGGGCTCCGTCCGGGTTTCCTCGCACTTCTACAACGTCGCTGACGACGCCAGCCGTGCCGCGAGCGCGCTGGCCCCGTTGCTCACCCACCAGGAGGTCTGATGTCGAACAGCACCATTCCAGGCCTGCAGCGCGAGCTCTTCATCGGCGGCCGCTTCACGGCCGCCCAAGACGGACGCACGTTCCAGACGCACGCCCCGGGCACGGGAGCGGTCATCGGGGAGGTGGCCGAGGCCGCTGAGGCGGACGTCGACCTCGCCGTCCGAGCGGCACGTGCAGCCCTCGACGGAGAGTGGGGCGCGCTTGACCTAGGCACCAGGGCGGCCCTGTTGCGGAGGGTCGCCGACCTGATCGAGGAACGCTCGGCAGAGCTCGCCGAGCTCGAGTCGCTCGACGGCGGCAAGCCGATCCGCGACGCGAGACCGCAGGTCGGGGTGGCGGCGGCGTGGTTCGGCTTCTTCGCGGACATTGCCCAGCGCGCTCGCACCTCGGTGATCCCCGGTCTGCCGGGGCACTTCAACTACACCCTGCGCAAGCCGCTGGGCGTGGTGGGCCTGATCGTGCCGTGGAACTTCCCGCTCGCGCTGTACGGGATCAAGATGCCGGCCGCGCTTGCCATGGGCAACGCGGTGATCCTCAAGCCGGCCGAGCAGACGCCGCTGACTGCGCTGGCGCTCGCGGACATCTGCCGCGAGGCCGGCCTGCCCGACGGAGCGGTGAACGTCCTGCCTGGCTTCGGTGAGACAGCGGGGCGCGCGCTGGTCGAACACCCAGGCGTCGACGCGATCTCGTTCACGGGGAGCACCGATGTGGGGCGCGATATCGCCGCACGCGCCGGTCAGCGACTGAAGAAGGTCACGCTCGAGCTCGGCGGGAAGTCGCCCAACATCGTCTTCGCCGACGCCGACCTCGACGCCGCGGCCGACACGTCCCTGTTCACCTTCGCGACGCACCAGGGTCAGCTGTGCAGCGCCGGCTCCCGCCTGCTCGTGGAAGACGCGGTGCACGACGAGTTCCTCGCCCGGCTCGTGGAACGCGCGCAGCGGCTCCGCGTCGGCCTGCCGTCGGATCCCGAGTCGCAGCTCGGCGCCGTGATTACTCCGGAGCAGCTCGAGCGGATCGAACGCTACGTGGACATCGGCGCGAAGGACGGCGCGACCAAGGTGCTGGGCGAAGGTCGACCCACGATCGCCAACGGGGAGAACGGCACCTACTACTCCCCCACGATCTTCGCCGGCGTTCGCAGCGGGCATCGAATCGCGCAAGAGGAGATCTTCGGCCCGGTTCTATCGGTGATCCCCTTCCGCGACGAGGCCGAGGCGGTCACTCTCGCCAACGATGTTCTCTACGGGCTCGCCGCCGGGGTGTGGACGAGCCGACTGGATCGAGCGCACCGCATGGCGGACGCAGTCGAGGCCGGGCTCGTGTACGTGAACACGATGAACGTGCTCTCCCCGGGCTCGCCGTACTCCGGCTGGAAAGCCAGTGGGCTGGGAGTCGAGGGTGGAATCGAGCAGGCCGAGAGCTTCACGAAGCTCAAGAGCGTGTGGGTGCGGACCGAGGGCGCGAACCCCGTTCTCTGAGCCTCGCGCGCCCCGCTAGCCGGCTTACTTCCGCGGTCCTGCCGTGGCCAGAATGCGGGCGCAGGTGGCGTCGCCGCGGCAGGCCGCTGCCGGATTGGTGCGTCGCAGCAGCGTGTTGCCCACGAGCGTGATCCCGTCGGTGGGCGTGTCCTTCGGCCACCAGAACGGCTTGGCGTCATCCCAGTAGTTGTTCGCGATCCTGATCCGTCGCGGTTGGACGCCTGACACGGCGTCGTCGCTGCCGTAGAGCACGTTGCGCTCCAGCGTGACCCAGTCGGCGCCGACGTCGGGGTAGATGCCGGTTCCGCCCGCGTGGTGCACCACGTTGCCGCGTACCACGGCCCCGTCTTCGAATGATGTTCCTTGGGCCGAGGGGAGATAGATGCCGCCGCCGTCGCGGACGGTCCCCACGGCGTCGAACACCAGGTTGCCCTCCACATGCAAACCGCCTGGGGACTCGCCCCAGATCCCCGTGTACGGCACGTCGTTGACCTGGTTGTGGGCCACCGTCGCCCCCCGAGAGCCTTCGAGGGAGATGCCGACCGAGCTGCGGTAGTCGATCCCGATGTGATGGACCCAGTTGTCCTCGACGCGGTTGCCGGCGCCGCGTCCCCGCACCTCCACGCCGCCACCGGACACGTCGTCGACCACGTTGCCGCGCACCGTGTTGTTCGAGCCGACCCTCGATAGGACCAACGCGAGCCCGCCCAGGTGAGTGAAGCGGTTGCCCTCGATGCTGATCCGCTCGGCGGCGTGGAACGCGACCTGGCCCGGCATCCGCTCGGGGACCGTGCCGCCGCGAGAAAACCAGCTGCCGATTATCTGCGGGAACCCGGCCCGCGTGTTCGGCGCCAGCCAGGTCGCGTGGGAGAAGGTCAGCCCTCTGAACGCCAGATTGTGGAGCGGGGCGTCGGCCGTCCCTTCGCCCACGACCAGTCGCTCCAGCACGGGTGCGACGACCGGAACACGCCGTGGATCCTCTCGCCGGCGGGGCAGGTAGTAGAGAACATGGCGGCCTGGCCGCGAACGGTCTAGGTACCAGCTGCCCCGCTTGCGAAGCAGGCTGAGGCTGTTCTCGACGTCGGTGGGCGGGGCGGGTCTCGCACCCCGAACTTCCGTGTTGTAAGCCTTCTTGAGATTGCTCCAGCACGGCTGATCGACGATGATCAAACTCCATTTCGCGTCGCCGCGGATGCGGTCGACGCCACAGCGCGCCTCCGAGTACGGAAGCCCGCCATCGCCGCCGTTGAACACGAGCTCGAGGTCCTCGGCATGTCGCCAGGACTGCGGCACGGTGCTGCGGATGGCGTAGCCGGTCCGCACCCTGATCGCCTTCCCAGGCAGGCCGCGGCCGAGCGCAGTCCGCCTCGCGCGGCGGCCGTCGACGAAGAGCTGGCGGGTCTCGAGGGCACCGACGTTCGCACGCCAGGCCGCCGTGCGACGTTCTCGGCCCGCCGCCAGCCAGTGATGCGGCGACCGCCGCTGATGTACGACCCGCTCCTGAGCGCCCGTCCCGTAGCCGTAGGCCTGGTAGACCACGGTGCCGCCGTTCTCGCCAGAGTCGCCGGCCGCCGCCGACAAGCGCAACGGCTTGCGCAACCTGTAGGTCCCACCACGCAGATTGACCACGATGCCGTTCGAGCTCATCTCCGCCGTCTGGCTCCGCACCGCTCGCTGGGCGCGTCTCAACGTCGCGAACGGCCGGCTCTTCGTCCCCGGCCAGGAATCCCGCCCGCTGGGTGACACGAACAGCTCCACAGCGCCCACCGCCTGCGCAGGCGCGGCAACCACACGCGCACCGAACAGCCCTGCCACCGCGACGAGCACTACCAACGAAGCCTTGATTGCAGTCATGCCAAGCAGGATCGGCGTTCGGCCCGGCATATACATCGGGCACGAGGATGGTCTTCCGCTCCTACTCGAGACTGATCGCCGGGCTCCGCCTGGAGCAGGTCATGACGATGCGACAGCGGCGGCGATCGGTGCGGAGGCTTCCGTTGAGTGGCGCTCCGCGAGGCGCCGACGCAGGCTGCGCACGATCAGGTACGGCATCGCGATGATCGCCCCTGCCAGTGCGACCAGCGCCGCGACCGCGGCGAGGGCGACTACCAGGAGCGCGATCAGAGCGAGTCCCGGCACGAACAGGAGGAACAGCGCCGCACCCAGAAGAGCGGCTGCGGGGATCCAGTCGAACCCATACGAATACCTCATGGCTTCACGACCTTCCTGGTGAGAGGGGACCTGTCATGAGGCGAGGATCCCGTGGCCGGCACCGCCTCGCATCGGCCAGCACGCCAGCCTGACTGGCTAGTCGCCTGCAGGGTCTAGGCGGTGAGGTCGCTGGCCGCGACGCGGCTGAGCTGATTGCGCGAGGTGATGTCGAGCTTCTGGAAGACCTTGCGCAGGTGGTACTGCACCGTGCGGGGGCTGATGAACAGCTGCGCGCCGATCTCTGGGTTGGAGAGACCGTCCTTGGCGAGCCGAGCGATGTGGGCCTCCTGGGAGGTGAGCACGGCGCGCGCGGCGTCGTCGGAGCGCTTCCGCGCGGTCTCACCCGTGGCCTGGAGCTCGTGCCGGGCGCGCTCGGAAAACCCCTCGGCGCCCATGTCGCTGAACAGCTCATGGGCGGCTCGGAGTTGCTCGCGCGCGTCGACGCGCCGGTTCTCGCGCCTCAGCCATTCGCCGTACAGGAGCCGGGCGCGGGCGAGGTGGACCAGGCCACGAGTGGACGCGAGCCGATCGATGGCCTCGCGGTAGAGGGGCTCCGCATCCCGTCCCTCGCTCATCAGCGCGCGCGAGCCGGCCTCGATGCCGAGCGCCCAATCGGTGCCGCTCGCTTGCGTGCGCTCGCTGAGGCGCTCGAGCGCTGCAGCGGACGCCTCCGTCGCGCCGCTCCGGATGCCCGCCTCGATCAGCTCCACGAGGGACCACCCGAACACCGCGACATCGTCTTCGTCGCAACCTCGCTGAGCGGCATCGAGTGCCTCGCCGTAGCGGCCGCAGCCGTTGTAGAGCAGTGCCGTGACCCACCCCAGGGCGCGCAGCCCCATGCCCTCGCCCCGCGCCTCCCCATCGACCCGCGCAGCCGCGATCAGCTCGAGCCCCTCGGCCTCGTTGCCGCGCCACGCGGCCAGCATCAGCGACGCGTACCTGAACGTTGCCATGCCGGTCGCCTGCGTGAGCGCGTCGACCTCCGCGATCAGAGCCGAAGCGGCGCCGAACTCTCCCGCGTGGACGTGCAAGGCCGCGCGATAAGTGGCCGCGACCGGGAGCACGCCGAGCGCGCCCGTCTCCCTCGCGACGCGCAGCCCGCCCGTCGCGAGCACGTACCAGAGCTCGTAGTCCCACAGGTCCTGGGCCAGGCGACAACCCAGCCCCATCCAACGCACGTCCCGATCGGTCAACGCGTCCACGTCGCGGAACTCGTCGAGCGCCCTCCGAAGCGGCGGCAGGCTGGCCGAGTAGCCCTCGATGAACCTCGTCGCCAGGCCGTCGAGGAGCAGGTCGAGCGCGCGCGGCTGCTCGGCCGCCGGCGCGGCGCGGGCGGCCTCGGCGACCTCGCGGACGCCCGGCCCTTCACCGAGGCCACCGGCGAACATCGCCGCCGCGATCGCCTCCAGATGCGTCTCGCGAGCCATCGCCGTGTCGAGTGGTTCGAGGCGCCGGGCGGCATCGAGCAAGGGGGCCGGAGCGTCCCTGCCGCGCGTCCGGGCGAACGTGATCTCCGCGCGCAGCCGCTCCAGCCACGCCCGCTGAAACTCGTCGAGCGGAGCGAGCTCGGCGGTCGCCAGCAAGTCGAGCGCCGCGTCGCCTGCCGCCGCGTCGAACTTCGCCTGAGCGGCAGCCAGGGCGCGCCTGCCCCGCTCGGCCGGATCGGGTGTCAGCTCCGCCGCGCGCGCCAGGAACGCCGCAGCCGCGGCGGCGCCGCCACGGGACCGGGCCCGGTCGGCAGAGCGCTCCAGCTCGGCGGCCACCGCCTCGTCGACACCCACCGCCGCGTGAGCACGATGCCACGCCCTGCGATCGGGATCGGTCTCCGGATCGGTCGTCTCCGCCAGCGCCCCATGCGCATCGCGCCGCTCGGAAGGGGCCGCCGCCCGGTAGACCGCGGATCGCACCAGTGGATGCCGGAAGCGAACGCGGGCTCCGATCTCCACGAGCTGCGCGTCTTCCGCGGGGGCGAGCGAGCTCCTGTCGATGCCGAGCGCCGCAGCCGCGCGCCAGATCAGCGTCGCGTCACCCAACGGTTCGGCCGCCGCCAGCAGCAGCAGCCGCTGCGTCGCCTCAGGCAGCTCACCGGCGCGCTGGTGGTACTGCTGCTCGAGATGGCTGGGGAGGTCTGTGGCGGCGAGGAGCTCGAAGCCGCCGGCCAGCTCGGCCGCGCTCATGTTCCTCGGCAGGTCGAGCAGAGCGAGCGGGTTGCCGCGGGTTTCCGCGACGATGCGGTCGCGGACGCGGTCGTCGATCCGACCTGGGACGGCGCTCATCAGCAGGGTGCGCGCATCGTCCTCAGCGAGCCCGCGCAGCCGCAGCTCGGGCAGGCCGTCGAAGTCGTGCCTGGCGTTCGGCTCGCGGACGGCGGCCACGATCGCCACCGAGTCCGCCTGCAGCCGTCGCGCGACAAATCCGAGGATCAGTCCCGAGGCGGCGTCGAGCCAGTGAGCATCCTCCACGAGACAGAGCAGCGGCCGCTCCTCGGCGGCGGCAGACAGCAGGCCGAGCACGGCGAGCCCGACCAGGAACCGGTCCGGAACGTCCCCCGGCGCGAGGCCCAAGGCCACGTTCAGCGCGTCCTGCTGGGGCTGGGGAGCGCGTCGAGGTGGTCGAGCACCGGCGCGCAGAGCTGGTGGATCCCGGAGAACGGCAGCTCCATCTCCGCCTCCACCCCGGCGACCTGCGCGACCCGGAATCCCGAGGCATGCCGAGCGACGTGCCTGAGCAGCGCGGTCTTTCCGATGCCCGCCTCGCCCCGCATGACCAGGACGGCGCTCTGGCCCTCGCGCGCGTCAGCCAGGAGCCCGTCGAGCACCTTGCGCTCGCCGGTCCGGTCGAGGAACCCGGACGCAAGGGTGGTGGCCATGGCTGGCAAAGCTAACCGACACCGCAGCGGCGGCGTACATTCCCGGCCATGGCTCTCTCACAGACACCAGACCTCCAGAGCCGGTGCGACCTGCTGCGGTCCCTGCACAGCCCTGGCGACCCCCTGCTGCTGCCGAACGCCTGGGACGTGGCCACGGCGAGAGCGGTGGTCGCGGCGGGGTTCCCCGTGGTCGCGACCACCAGCGGCGGCGTAGCCGCAACGCTCGGCTACGCGGACCACGAGGGTGCGCCGGCCGACGAGATGCTCGCCGCGGCCACCCGCATCGCAAACGGTGTCGAGGTGCCGGTGACGGTCGACGCCGAGGCCGGCTACGGGATGGACCCGGCCGAGCTGGTGGCCGCGCTGCGCAGCGCGGGCGCCGCGGGCTGCAACCTCGAGGACTCGGACCACGCCGCCGGCAGCCTCCGGGATCCCGACCGACACGCGGAGTGGCTGCGGGCGGTTCGCCAGGCCGCGTCGGACGACGGCTACCCGCTCGTGATCAACGCCCGGGTCGACGTCTTCCTCGGCCCCTTCCTCGCCGGCGCCGAGCCCGGTACCCAGGAAGAGCTCGTGCCCGAGGCGCTGCGGCGCGCTAACGCGTACCTCGAGGCCGGCGTCGACTGCGTGTTCCCGATCATCCTCTGGGAGACGCGACGCGCTGCGCCGCTTCACCGCGGAGGTTCGCGGCCCGGTGAACGTCCTACGCCTACCGCAGGCGCCGTCGCTTGCGGAGCTGGCCGCGCTGGGCGTGGCCCGGGTGAGCTGGGGACTCCTCCTGCACGGCCAAGCGATGGGTCGCTTCCAGGAGCAGCTCGCCTCGCTCGACTAGCTAGGCCAGGACTAGCCACCTGGCGGATGCGAGCCGGCCCGGCCTCCGGGATTCTCGCTGCATGACGAACGCACTGCCGTTGCCCTCGCACGCGCGAAAGGAACTGAGATGAAGATCGTTGTCATCGGCGGAACGGGACTGATCGGATCGGGCCTCGTCGACAAGCTGCGCAGTGACGGTCACGAGCCGCTCGCGGCGGCGCCCAACACCGGCGTCAACGCGCTGACGGGTGAAGGGCTCGCCGAAGCGCTCGAAGGCGCCCAGGTCGTCGTCGACGTGGCGAACGCACCCGCGTGGGAGGACCAGGCCGTGCTCGACTTCTTCCAGACGGCCACCGGCAACCTGCTCGCCGCGGAGACCGCCGCCGGCGTCGGGCACCACGTGGCGCTGTCGGTCGTCGGCGCCGAGCGGCTTCCCGAGAGCGGCTACATGCGTGCCAAGGTCGCGCAGGAGGATCTGGTGAAGGCCGGGCCGGTCCCGTACACGATCGTCCGCGCGACGCAGTTCTTCGAGTTCATCGGCCGCATCGCCGACTCGGCCGCCGAGGGCGACACGATCCGCCTGCCCTCCGCCCTCGTTCAGCCCGAGGCAGCCGCTGACGTGTCCGCCACCCTGGCCGACGTCGCGGTCGGCGCGCCGCTGAACGACACCGTCGAGCTGGCGGGCCCCGAGGCGTTCCCCCTCGACGAGCTCGCCCGCCGCGTCCTCGAGGCAGGCAACGACCCGCGCCAGGTGACGGCCGACGTTCACGCCCGCTACTTCGGCGCCGAGCTGGACGACGGTTCCCTCACCCCTGGCGACGACGCACGCATCGCCTCGACCCGCTTCGAGGACTGGCTCAGCCAGTCGGCCAAGTAGGCCTGTCCCCCTAACCGAAAGGAGCTTCTCATGAAGCCCACCATCATTCTCGTCCACGGCGCCTTCGCCGAGTCCTCGAGCTGGGACGGCGTCATCGATCCACTGGTCGACGCGGGCCATCCGGTGATCGCCGCCGCCAACCCGCTGCGCAGCCTCGCCACGGACGCCGCGGCTGTCGCCGACGTCGTGCGTTCAGTCGACGGGCCCGTGGTACTCGCCGCCCACTCCTACGGCGGAGCGGTGATCTCCAACGTTCCGGCGGACGCCGGCGAGATCGTCGGGCTCGTATACGCCTGTGGCTTCGCGCCCGAGCCGGGCGAGCACTGCTTCCAGCTCGCGGCCATGTTCCCGGGCAGCATGCTCGGCGAGGAGACGTCGCGGCCGGTGCCGCGCAGCGACGGAACAACCGACCTGTACGTCGCTCCCGACAGCTTCCACGGCATCTTCTGCCAGGACGTGCCCGCGCCGCAGGCCGCGCGGATGGCCGTGACGCAGCGTCCGGCCACGCAGGAGGCGCTCACCGAGCCGTCCGGCGACAGGCCGCTGTGGCGTGAGGTGCCCTCGCGGTTCGTGATCGGCGAGGAGGACCACATCATCCCCGCCGCCCTCCAGCACTACATGGCCGAGCGCGCCGGCGCGCACCGCACGCTCGAGATCCCCGGCGGCTCGCACGCGATCACGGTCTCGCACCCCCAGGCCGTCGCCCACCAGATCCTGGACGCCGCGGCGGTACACGCGGCCGTCTGACCGGATCCGAAGGAAAGGCTGAGATGATCACACCCATGAATGCGACCGATCCGCTGGTGGAAGCGCTCGCTGCCCGGCTGCGTCAGATGGACCTGATCGGCTGGCAACGCATCGCGACCTGGGCGGAGGAGTCCGAGCTCTCGTTCGAGGATCTGCGCCTGTTGCTCGCGCTCGCCCTGAAGGTGGACGACGGCCCGGCCGCGATCAGCGAGCTAGCCGACCTCGCCGGCTTCTCGCTCGACGTCGCCTACCCCGCCATGCACGGTCTGCGGGGTCGCGGCTACGTCCGTGAGGAGCGGCGGCAGTACGCGCTCAGCCCGCAGGGGCGAGAGCTCGTCGCCAGGCTGGACGCGGCACACCGCGAGGGCATCGAGGCATACGTCGAGACGCTCGGTGACGCGGAACGTCAGCGGCTCCGCGAGGCCCTCGCGACCCCGTCTGAGTAGCCCGCGACGAGCTCGGACAGAAAGCGCACGATCCGTGCCGCGGAGGTCCGGCCCGGGTCCAGGTCGGGGTTGTAGATCACCACGCTGCAACCCAGGCAGCGCGCGTCCGTCACCGCAACCGCGACGATCTCGGCAAGCTCGCCCCAGGTGAGCCCGCCAGGCTGCAGGTAGTCGGCGGCGGGGAAGTCCTCGGTCCTCAGGACGTCTAGGTCGACGTGAGCCCAGAACGTAGGCGAGCCTGGGCCAAGCGCGGCGAGCGCCTGGCGCGCCGACTCCGACGCCCCCGTGGCGCGCACCGCCTCGTCGTCGAGAGACAGCGCCACGCTCTCCCGCAGGGACTTGACGCTCGCCTCCGCGAGCTCCGCGCGGTCGCGCGGCCCCAGCATTCCCACAGCGTGGCGGTCGAGCAGCGGGGTGAGCTGCGCGACCGGCTCGGGGAGGGCCTCTACGAATCCCAGAGCGATCGCAACCTCGCTGTCCGACGCCTCGCCGGTCTTCGACTGTCGCGGTGGCCAGGCGTCCTCGTGACCATCGATCAGCAGCAGCCCCACGGGACCGTGTCGATCCCTACCCGCGGCCAGCGGTCCGAGCAGGACCGGGCAGTCGCCGCCGACCAGCAGGGGCAGCCGACCTCGGTCGAGGCTGCGGCGGACCGCCTCGCGCGTCGCTTCCACCAGCCGCGCGAGCGCACGCTCCTTCAGCAGCCCCGATGCCCCCCGGATGGCGTCCCCCGTGATCGGGGCCAGGTCGCCCGCATCGCGCACGTCGCCCCGGGCGGCGAGGCGCTCGGCGAGACCGGCCTCCCTCAGCACCCGGATGGCGTCTGCAATCCCACCCGGCTTCGCCATCGACGAGTACGGCACTCCGATCAGATCGATCGTCACGCGCTTCGTCAGACCCGGCCGTCGAGCTGGTCGTCCAGGTACGCGCCGAGGTCCGGCCCGTCCGCGCGGCCCAGAACGTGGCGGACCCAGGCGTTGCGCTCGTGCCCGATCACGGCGAGGTCCCATGCACAGGCGGTGAAGTCGTCCGGGCCGGTCGGCCGAAGCTGCTGTGGCTCCTCGTTGGTAGAGCGCCAGGCGTGGTGGTGCAGCTCGTCCTCGTTTGCCCACCAGTTCACGAACACGAAGTTGCCGCCGCGGCCGTCGTGCGCACATGCGAAGCCCACGCCGTACCGATCGCGGGCGACCGCCGGGCGCGGTAGCCGCTGCGTCGCCGCGGCCACGGCCGCATCGACGAGCGCCTGGCCCGGGCGCTCGCGCTGGTAGGCGATGCCGTACAGCTTCAGTCGCCACCCGTCGAAGCTGAGGATGTCCAGGCAGCGAATCGACCTGGTCGCGTAGGGCTCGGCGAGAGGAATGGAAACGGTCATGAGGACAGCGTGCCCTGCGCGTGCTCGTCGATCAACGGCGGACACGCGAACGCATCACGTAGCATTCCTCAACGATGTGGCAGACCGTCGAGCTGCGGGAGCTGCGACTCTTCCTGACGCTCGCTGAGGAGCTGCACTTCGGCCGCACGGCCGAGCGATTGCGGATCACGCCCTCGCGGGTCAGCCAGACCCTGCGAGGGCTCGAGGAGAGGCTCGGCGCCCAGCTCGTGCACCGCACCAGCCGGCGCGTCCAACTCACGCCGTTCGGGGAGCTGTTCCTGCGCGAGGTCGAGCCGGCCTACGCGCGTCTCACAGCCGTGCTCGAGCGGACGAGCACCGCGGCACGGGCGCCCGAGGGGACGCTCCGGCTCGGACTCCTGAGCGGCCCCGCCGGTGGCCCGCACCTCATCGAGATCATCCGAGCGTTCGAGGCGCAACACCGCGACAGCACCGTCGAGGTGGTCCAGATGTCCTGGGACGACCCCTTCGGGCGGCTGCGGGAGGGCGACGTCGAGCTGATGGCGACCTGGATCCCTGTCGAACAGCCGGACCTGGTCGTCGGACCGATCCTCGCCAAGGAGCCACGCGTGCTTGCGGTGGCCCGAGACCATCCGTTGGCGGATCGCGACAGCGTGGACGTCGAGGTGCTCGCCGACTACCCCGTCGCGCGGTTCGACAACTGGCCCGAGGAGATGCACGACGCCGTGGTGCCGTTTCGCACACCCGGCGGCCGGCCAACTGCGGGCACACGCGTCCCGGTCGGCGAGCGCGCCGTCCTGGACATCGCGGTCCGAGTCGCGCGAGGCGAGTTGATCCACCCCACCGTGGCGTCCGCTCCTCCCTACATGGGCCAGCTCGACCTCGTTTTCGTCCCGATGACCGGCCTACCGCCCCTTCGCAGCGCGCTGGTGTGGCGCCGCCCCGCGCGCGACCCGAAGCTCCGTGCGTTCGCCGGGGTAGCCCGCGAGGTGCTGCGCGGCGGGATCACGGTCAAGCGCGCTGCGCGGCGACGCTCGTCGGCCTGACCGAACCGACGGCGTCGGCTCGCCAGGCGCGCCCCGCGACCAGCATCCCGGCGGCCGCGACGCTTGCCAGGATCCACGCGGTCGCCGCCAGGCCGAGCACGGATCCGAGTACGCCTGCGATCGGGTACGTCGCGAGCCAGCATGCGTGAGATAGCGAGAACTGGGCTGCGAACAGCGCCGGGCGCTCCTCGGGGCTGCCGGAGCGGGTGATGATGCGGCCGATCGGCGTCTGCACGGTCGAGAGGCCGAGGCCGAGCGCGAACCACACGGCGAGCAGCGCGGGGAAGCCGTCGACGACCGCGGCCAGCGCGAGACCGGTTGGGAGCACCAGGCCGCCAGCGAGCATCACGGGCCGGTCGGGAGCGCGGTCGAGCAGCCGCGGGAGCAGAAGCGCCGCGAGCATCGCGCCCGCGCCCGCTGCGCCAAGCGCCCATGCGACGTCACCGGGGTCGCGACCGAAACCGTCGCGGACATAGACAACGGTGTTGACTATCACCATCGCGCTGGCGGCCGCGACGGCGACGTTGAGGGCGAGCAACCCCCGCAGCCGTCGGGTGGCGAGGTACCGGCGGGTCCCGAACGTGATCTGCCGCCAGCGCGACTCGCCTGGCGGGGACACCTGACGCGCTGGCAACCTCGTGGACGCTACGAGCGCCGCCGAGCAGAGGAACGCCATCCCGTTGGCTGCGAACAGCCCGTCGTAGCTGACGACGACGAGCATCCCCGCGGCGAGCACCGGGCTCAGCAGGCCCTCCAACTCGTAGGCAACACGGGAGAGCGAGAGCGCCCGCGTGTACGTCGGTTCATCGGGCAGCACATCGGGCACGGTCGCCTGGAAAGTCGGGGTGAAACCAGCCGAGCAGGCGTTCACGAGCACGATCAGCACGTACACGTGCCAGACCTCGGTGGCGAAGAGCATCCCCACCACGCTGCCGGCGCGCAGCACGTCGAGCGCGACCAGCAACCGGCGGCGGGGCAGCCGGCCCGCGAGTGCGGTGATGACCGGGGCGCCGAAGACGTACACGACCATCTTGAGAGCGAGCGCGATGCCGACGACCGCGCCGGCGTGGTCCCGGGCGAGATCGTAGGCGAGCAACGTCAGCGCGATCGTCGTGAGCCCGGTGCCCGCGAGCGCGACGACCTGGGCGCCGAACAGCCGGCGATAGGTGGCGTTGGCGAGGGGGCTTGGTAGGGATGCGGTCTGAGGATTCATCAGGAGGCCGATGCTGGCGCTCCCGATTTGCGCGATCAACGGTCGGATCGCGAAGGCATCGTGTAGCTTGACTTCACCATGTGGGAGGCGGTCGACCTCCGCGAACTGAGGGTGTTCCTCACGCTCGCCGACGAGCTTCACTTCGGCCGCACGGCGGAGCGGCTCCGCCTGACACCGTCACGTGTGAGCCAGAGCCTGCGCGAGCTGGAGGACAAGCTCGGCGCTCGGCTGGTCCACCGGACGAGCCGCCGCGTTCAGCTCACCTCCGACGGAGCGCGATTCCTCGACGAGCTCGAGCCCGCGTACGACGACCTCGTCCGCGCGCTCGAGGACGCTCAGGTCGCCGCGCGCAGCCTCGCGGGGTCCCTGCGCCTCGGCCTGTTCAGCGGACCCGCCGAAGGGCCCCACCTAGTGCGGATCGTCGACACCTTCGGCGCGCTCCACCCGGAGTCCGAGGTCGACGTGATTCAGCTCTCCTGGGACCACCCGTTGGCCCCGCTCCGCGATGGCACCGTGGACATCATCGCGTCCTGGCTCCCGCTCGAGCAGCCCGATCTCGTGGTTGGACCGACACTGACCCGTGAGCGGCGGGCCCTCGCGGTGGCACAGGAGCACCCGCTTGCGGAGCGCTCCGAGATCTCGGTCGAGGAGCTGGCCGACTACACGATCCCCCGGTTCGACGGGTGGCCTCGCGAGCTGAGCGAGGCGCTGTTCCCCAAGACGACGCCGGGCGGTCGGCCGATCCCGAGCACCCGGGTTCCCGTGGGCGACCGCAACCTCCTGGAGATCGCACACCGGGTCGCGCGGCAGGAGCTCGTATTCCCGACGGTCGTGTCTGCAGCGCCCCTCATGAGCCTGGGTCAGTACGAGCTCGCCTGCGTGCCGATCACGGGCATGGCGCCCGCGCGAAGCGCGCTGGTCTGGCGGCGCCGCGCGCGCGACCCCAGGCTGCGCGCCTTTATCCGGACCGCTCGGGAAGTGCTCCGCGGCGCTCAGGCGAGCGCGTAGGAGCGAGCCAGGCGCCAATGCCGCGCGGCTTGCCTGCACCGCGCGGCGGCCGCTCGCGCCTGGGCAGCATTCGACTCCGCTCCGCACGCGTGCGCAATTCACGCTCGCGCTCGGCGAGCAGCGCTGTGGTGACTTCGGGATGGACCTGCATCGCGTCCTCCTAGGCATCGCTTGCCGTCCCACAGTCGCGCTCTGTGGTCACGGGATCAACGGCCGAAGCGAGGACGCACCGTGTAGGCGTTCTTCACGGTCTGAGCGGCTGACGCCTACGACGGGCTCTCTGAGGCCTGCAGAGCACGCCCGGGCAGTCCCCGCGTGAACCACAACGACAGCACCGCGAAGATTCCGACGGCGCCGATGGCGAGCTTGAGGCCGTGCAGCTGAGCGTCGCCGTAGTCGCCGGCCAGCGCCTCGGCCTGGTCCGCCGGAACACCTTCGTCGAGCGCCGCCTTCTCGACGTCGTCCACCGGCACGATGGGAATGCCCTTCTCCGCAAGCTCGGCGACCCGCTCACGCACCGGCGCTGGCACCGCCGGGTTCTGCTCGATCCGGTCGACGAAGCCGGTGCTCAGAGCCCCGATCAGCACCGCGCCGATCAGGGCGGTGCCGAGGGACGCGCCGAGGTTCTGGGCGGTCCCCTGCAGACCGCCGGCCTCGTTGGTCTTGCTGGGATCGACCGACGACATGATCACGTTGCCCAGCTGGGAGAGGAGCAGTCCGGCACCCACACCGAACAGCGCGAGCGCGAGCGAGAACGCCGTCCGGTTCAGCTCGACGTCGATCGTCGCGAGCAGGACCACGGCCGCCACCCCGAGCGCGACCAGCCCGACCTGTGCCACCCGCTTGGGTGCCATCCCGGCCGCGAGCTTCGGGCCGGCCATCGCCGCGATGAACATGGCCACCGACATCGGGAACAGGCGCTTGCCGGTCTCGAACGCGTCCAGACCCAGCACGACCTGTAGGTAGACGGGCAGCACGAAGAAGGTTCCCAACAGGATCAGCTGCTGCATCATCAGCGTGGTGAGACCCGCCCGCAGCTGCCTGATCTTGAGCAGCGACCGGTCCAGCAGCGTGTCGCGGCCTTCGCGTTCTCGCCGCTCCTCCCACGTGACGAAGCCGGCCAGGAAGCCGAAGCCCCCCAGGATGAGGAAGGGCACGACCGAGAACCCGAACGGCGTGATCTCGCGGCCGTCGATCGTGAGGGCGCCGCGAGGCTCGATCAAGCCCCACTCACTGCTCTTGAGGATGCCGAAGACAACCAGACCGAGACCGACGGCCGACAGCACGATGCCGACCGGGTCGAGCTTGGGCGGGCGCTCGATCGCGGGCGAACGCCCGAGCTTCCTGCGTTGCAGGAGGATGCCGGCGACGATCACCACCTCGCCAGCGAAGACGTAGCGCCAGCTGAACTCCGTCGTCACCCAGCCGCCGATCAGGGGCCCGGCCGCCACCGCGGCCCCCGCCACCCCGCCGACGATGCCGAAGGCCAGCGCGCGCTGCGACCCGGAATAGGTCCGAGCGATCAGCGACACGATCGCCGGCATCACCAGCGCCGCGCCCAGTCCCTCCACGAGTGACCAGCCGAGCAGCAGGACGGTCAGGTTCGGGCTCAGAGCCGTGATGAAGGAGCCGAGCCCGTAGATCGCCAGGCCGATGGCGAACGTCCGGTCGCGGCCGATGATGTCGCCGAGCTTCGCCCCGGCGAGCATGAACGCCGCCATCACCAGGGTGTACGCGGTGATGGCCAGCTGTACGCCCTGGATCGTCGTGTCCAGGTCGGCCACGATCTGCGAGATGGACACGTTCATGACGCTGCTGTCGAGCACCATCACGAACTGCGCCGAAGCGAAGATGACGATCGGCATCCCGAGCCGGGCCGGGGCGTCGTCGGAGGTCGGTGCCGATTGGCCCAGGGAGCTCATCCGTCAGTGCATGTTGCACCCTCGGTCGGCTAGGAACGGCGAGCGGCTGAGGAGGTGTTCAATTCCACGGCGGCGCGGATGAGCGCCTTCAACGCCTTCTCATCGATCGTGTCGCCCTCATGGAAATCGATGGCACGCCTGGTGTTGCCCTCGAGGCTTGAGTTGAAGAGGCCCGCAGGATCCTCCAACGAGGCGCCCTTGACGAAGGTCATCTTCACGACCTTCTTGTACGTCTCACCGGTGCAGATCATTCCGTCGTGCGACCACACCGGCACCCCTCTCCACTTCCACTCCTCGACGACCTCGGGATCGGCATCCTTGACCAAACTACGGAGCCGACTCAGCATGTCGCCGCGCCAGTCCCCAAGCTCCTCGATTCTCGCGTCGATCAGCTCAGGGGGCTTCATGACTGCGTGGCGGCGGCGTCTGTGGACTGATCCATCATGTAGATGATTGTCCCGCCTGGGTCCTGATAGGTAGCCAGGAAGCCGCCGGGGATCTCCGCGGGCGCCGCGATCACGTTGAGAGCCTCCGGCTTGGCGGCGTGGAATGCCTCGACGCTGTCGACGACGAAGAGCGGGCCGGACGGGGCGTTGGGGTCGTTGGCGTCGAGCATCAGCTGCACGTCGGAGCCCGGCAAGGACAGGGCGACCGTCGCGTCGCCTTCGCGCCACACCTCCGTGAAGCCGAGGGCGTCGCGATAGATGGCGAGCGATGCGTTCAGGTCAGAGGTCGGGGCGAGTAGGAACTCGAGCTTCATGGCTCATCCTTCCGGGTCGTAACTGGATTCAGTCTTAGCATAACGCCATTATGTAGGGATGCGCGACTGGATTCCGGTCTCGACCTCTCCAAAGGGAAGGCTCGCGCTCGCCGCGGTCAGCGAGTTCGGGTCACGCCCTTTCGACGAGGTCACGGTGAGCGAGCTGTCGGCCGCCGCCAAGGTCACCACGGGCGCGCTCTACCACCACTTCGGCAGCAAGCTGGGGCTCTACCTGTTCGTCCGAGACGATGTCGAACGGCGTCTACTGGACCGCATGGAGGGCGCGGTCGCGGCGGCCGTGGAGCAGTCGGATCGTGCCGCGGCCGCGAAGACGGCGCTGCTCGTCGGACTGGACTTCGCCGTGGCTGAGGGTTTCCTCCGCATCCTGGGGGACCCGCCCGCGGGGTCGCAACACGACAGGCTGGCCGAGCTGCTCGGTGAAGTCACGGCCCCGGCGTCCCCGCTGCTCGGGCGGGTGCTGGCGGCGGCGTGGCGAGCGGCGTTGGCAGCAGTCGCCGAGGGTTCTCCACCGGAGCAGGCGCGCGCCGCGCTGCTCGCGTTGGAGATCCGGATCCCCGGCTAGTCGGCGCGCGCACGCACACGATGCCGAGGTAGATCCTCCGTCGCCGCCACGATCGATCCGTACAGCTCTGGACGCCTGTCGCGATACAGGGGCCGGCTGCGGCGCGCGTCGGCGACCTCATCGTGGTGCAGGTCCGCCACGATGATCTCCTCGCGCGACGTGGAGGCCTCGGCGAGCACAACGCCATTCGGGGCGATGATCATGCTCATCCCACAGAACTCGAGACCTCCTTCACGCCCGACCTTGTTGGCGGCGACGACGAACAGCCCATTGTCGGCCGCGCGAGTGATAAGCAGCTCCCGCAGCGGCATCTGCAGGGGCGTCGCGAACGGCGCGACCAGGACCTCGGCCCCATTCAACGCCGCGCATCGCCCCGACTCGGGGAGCTCGTTGTCGTAGCAGATGTTGATCCCCACGAGCCAGTCGTCAACCGGGATCGGGTCGAAGTAGGAGCCATACCGAAAGAAGATCTTCTCCAAGCTTTCCGTCGCGGCCGGATGCACCTTCCGATGCTTGCCGACGATCTCGCCGGTCCGACCGATGACCATCGCGGTGTCATAGACATGACCCGGCGAATGAAGTTCGAGAATCGTCGCGACTACATTGACGCCGGCCGTACGCGCCACCTCGGCAACGGCCCGTATGGAAGGCCCGTCATCGGGCTCCGCAAGCCGCACCAGCGACGGGTCGTGTCGGGTCCAGAGATATTCGAGATTGAAGAACTCCGGGAGCACCACCAGGTCGGCACCGAGCTCGGCTGCCGCTTCGGTTCGCTCGACCGCCGTGGCGACGTTCTGCCCCGGGTCGGGCCCGCTGTGCATTTGGATCGCGGCGACCCTCACGCGAGGGCGCCAACCATCTGGTCCGCCGCTTCGCGGAGGCTCAACCGGAGGATCGATTCCATCTCGGCGAACTCGTCCGGGCCGGCGACGCACGGCGGGGCCAGCTGTATCACCGGCTCCTCCCGGTCGTCCACCCGGCAGATCAGGCCGCGCTGGTGGAGGCTGGCCCGCAGCCATGTCACGAGCCGCCCCCCTTCGTCGGCGGAGAGGCGTGCGCCCGCCTCTGAATCGCGGACGAGCTCGATACCCCAGAAGTAGCCGTCTCCGCGTATCTCGCCGACGATCGGGATGTCGCCGAGGCGGCTGAGCACCGACTGGAAGTCGTGCTCGTGTTCGCGCACGTGACCGCAGAGGTCCTCGCGCTCGAAGATGTCGATGTTCTCCAGAGCGATGGCCGAAGCAAGGGGATGGCCGCCGAACGTGAAGCCGTGCTGGAAGACCTGGTCCTGCTCGATGAAAGCCTGCGCGATGCGGTCTGACGCAATCAGCGCGCCTACCGGCGCGTAGCCGGACGCGAGCCCCTTGGCCATGGTCACCATGTCGGGCCTGACGCCGTAACGGTCCCCGCCGAAGATGCTGCCTATGCGGCCCCACCCGGAGATCACCTCGTCGGAGATGAGCAGCACCCCATGACGATCGCAGATCGTCCGAACGCGCTCGAAGTAGCCCGTGGGAGGGGTCAGGCAGCCACCTACGTTCTGGATCGGTTCGAGCAGCACGCATGAAACGGTCGTGGGGTCCTCAAACAGGATCTGTTCCTCGATCGCCTCTGCTGCGGGCGGGCTCGACCCCGTCCCCACGAACGAATGCTTTGTGTTCGGAACGTGCCGCCCACCTGGCACGAGCGGCTCGAACTGAGCACGTGCTGACGGAACCCCAGTCGCGGAGAGCGCTCCGTAGGAGGTCCCGTGGTAGGCGTTCACTCGGGCGATGACCTTGGTCCGGGCGCCGTCGCCGTTTAGCCGGTGATAGTTGCGCGCGAGCTTGAGCGCGGTCTCGACGGCCTCTGAACCACCGGAGGTGAGAGAACACGCGATTGAGATCCGCGGGAGCCAGATCAGCCAGGCGAGCCGCGAGCTCAATGGACGGCGGGTTCGCGTAGCCCCAATTCGACCAGTAGCCCAGCCGCGCGAGCTGCTCGGCTGCGACCTCCGCGAACTCCTCTCTTCCGTGGCCCGCGTTGACGCACATGTGTCCGGCGGTTCCGTCGAGATATCTGGTGCCGGTCTCGTCGACCACGTGACAGCCCTCACCCCCGACCATGATCGGAACCCCGTGCTCGACGTGGTGGCGCAGGTTCGTGAAATGGGGCCAGAGATGGCGCCGAGCCATATCCTGGAGTCGAGTAGGCATTCGTTCGACACTTCCACGGGGGCTGCGCCCCGACAAGCGCGCCCACATACAAATAGGGACCCCCCTGTTGTTCGCTAGGACAAGCTTGAGAGGTGGGTCCGGAGGCGATCCAGCCTCAGTGTCCGGTCACGGCGGGCCTGCATCGCGCCCGCGAGGTCCACGGCTCGCAACCGGACCCTGTCTCCGGCGCGTACCTGGGCGACGCGATCGCGGTCCGCGCTGATCACAGTCGCAAGGATCGCGTACCCGCCGGCTGTCACGCCGTCGTTCAGAAGCACGATCAGCTCCTCCCCCGCCGGCGCCTGGACGGCGCCTATCGGATAACAGCCGTCGACGACGTTCGAGGGGTCGCTGCCCGCACCGAACGGCGCCTGACGCTTTCGGAACTGCAGCCGCGGACCCTTGAAGCGGTATCCGACTCGGTTCGCTGCCGGGGTTGCGGTCCACTCGGATCCGAGCAGCAGGTCGAGCGATTCGGGTTCGATGAGGTGGTCATGCGGGCCCAAGACGACCCTCAAGTCGGGCACTTCGGTCCACTGAGGTCTCAAGGCCGCCGGCAGCGCGACCGGAGACCGCGCCGCCTCCCCCTCGTGGAGACCGACCGAGAGGCGGTCACCCTTTCGAAGCGGCCGGCCCCGAAACCCTCCGATCCCGATCGCCGGGTAAGTCGACCGGCTGCCGAGCACCTCCTCCACGTCCACCCCACCCGCGATCGCGAGGTACACGCGCGCGCCCCGACTCATGCGTTCGAAGCCGAGCACCGAGTCTCCCGAGACGGGCACACGCTCCCACGTCGGTTGCTCCACGCCGTCGACCGTCATCACCGTGTCGGCTCCGGTCGCGGCCACGACCCCGTCCCCGTGAAAGAGCAGCTTCGGACCTTGGTAGGTGATCTCCAGCAGTGCTGCCCGCTCGGAGTTGCCCACGACCAGGTTCGCCGCCCTCGCCGAGAAGCCGTCCAGAGCGCCGGCGGGTGGGACCCCGATCGCGTACATCCCGGTGCGGCCCAGATCCTGAACCGTGGTGAAGGCGCCAGGGGCCAGGACCTCGATCACAGCTCGCCGCCCGCGAGCAGGGAATCGTTGTAGCCGTCGGGGTCCCCCCGAAACGCGCCCGGGTCGAAGACGGCCTCCCGAATCGAAAAACGGAACGAGCCGGCATCGACCTCAGCCCGAATTGCCGCGTACTCGTCGAGGTCGATGGCACGGAAGCTGACGATGTCCCCCGGGCGCACGAGCGTCATCGAGTCGGCGAAGTCCGGCAGGGACCGGTCGACGTCGAGAACCGGGGCAGCGCTGATCCCGAACAGCTGGTAGCCCCCGGCGCCCGGGACCGGATAGACGGCCGCGAAGGCACCGCCGTGCCCGACCGCGCGGGCGGGCGTGTGCGTCCGCGGCCGCAGGTACTTCGGAACCTCGATCTGTCGGGAGCGCGGAACCATCTGGTAGTACCACGCGGCTCCGGGAACGAAGCCCGTCATCGACACGAACCATGGCGAGGACCGATGGGCGTCGATGAACTCCGCTACGCCCGGATGACCGTTGATCCGCGCCGCGTACTCGAGATCCGTCGAGCTGGGGTCCTGGTGGAGGTCGCGGGATGAAGCGACGGCCTCGTGCGTCCAGGGGTCGGCGTAGAGGACTGGCAGCTCGATCAAGCGCGTCGAGAGGCGCACATCGCCTGGCTCGGGGAGCCCGGCCTCCGCTGCCTGCAGCTCTGCGACGAGCACCGCAAACTCGATCTGCTCGGGGTCGTAGCGGACCATGTACGCGACGTTGGCGGGACAGATGTCGACGATGCCGGGCACGTCGCGTTCCGCGATTGCCCGGGTGAGCCCCATGACCCGGATGTTCGTCTCGAGGCTCATCTGCTCATCCAACTCGGCCACGAGGAACTCGTCGCCGGCGGCCTCGTAGCGGATTGCGTTCGTCATCCGGGCGGCGCGACGAGCGAAACGCCCACCTCTGCGAGCGCGCCACGGATCCGATCTGCCACCTCGGTCGCGTTGGGCCCGTCACCGTGAATGCAGATGCTCTGGGCGCGCAGCGCGAGGGTAGTCCCCGCAACCGTGCGGACCTCACCGGACTCGAGGAACCGCAGCACTTGGGCTGCCGCCTCCCCCGCGTCGGTGGCCGACTTGCGGCGCTCCACGATGACGTCGCCGTCTTCGCGGTACGAGAGATCGGGGTAGATCTCTCCGATCACGGAGATACCCCGGCGCTCGGCGGCCACGCAGACGGCCGCCGTTTCCACCGGGGCAGGGAAATAGAGGAACGTGCCGGGGAAGGCCTCCTCCATCGCCCGGGCGAACGCGTCCCCCACTTCGTCGCTCTCTCGCAGCAGCGCGCAGAGCGCTCCGTGCGGCTTCACATGGTGGAGGCTCTCGCCGTGCAGAGCAGCGGAAGCCTGGAGGGCACCTGCCTGGTAGACGAGGTAGGCGTACGCGTCATCCGGGCTGAGGTCCATCCGACGTCGTCCGAAACCGAGCACATCCGGAAAGCCGGGATGGGCGCCGATCGCGACACCGCGCGTGCTGGCCAGCGAGACGGTCCGGAGCATCGTGAGCGGGTCCCCAGCGTGGAAGCCGCAGGCGATGTTCGCTGATGTGGCGATCTCGAGGAGTCCCTCGTCGTCCCCGAGGCTCCAGTTCCCGAAGCTCTCTCCCATGTCGACGTTCAGGTCGATCGTGTTCATGTCAGCCGTCCTCCTGCGCGACCGGGCGGGTGCGCGCTTGCCAGACTCCGGGCTTGAACCTGCGCGGGCCCGGTCCGCCCATGATGCCGGCCGGGCGCGCGATCAGCACCGCGATCAGCAGCAACGCCACGGCCAGCTGCGGAGCCCCGGCGGGCAGCGAGTGGACAGGGCCGAAGCCGAAGTCCTGGACGTGCTGCAGAAGCTCTGTCACGACGGTAACCAACGCGACCCCCACCAGCACGCCCGAAAGTTGTGTCATCCCGCCGATGACCAGCATGGCCACGATGGTGAACGTGAGTCCGAGCTCGAAGGTGTTCGGCGAGAATGTCGTGTTGAGCTGCGCGAACAACGAGCCTCCCGCCCCTGCCACAAATGCGCTCAGGATCAGCGCCTTGCGACGGTCGGCCACGACATTCGCCCCACACGCGCGCGCCGCGGCGATATCCGCACGCGCCGCGCGCAAACGTAGGCCAAGACGAGAACCTTGGAGCAGCGCGATAAGCACGAATCCCGCCGCGGCGAATGCTCCCGCGACCATCACCGTGGTCTGCTTCGGGACGCCGATGACCGAGCTGGAACCGCGCGTGACCTCGTCCCAGTGGAGCAGCACGCTCTGGACGATCTCGAGGAAGGCAAGCGTCGAGATGCTCGCCGCCATGCCATCCAGCCTCGCAAGTGGCACCGACAGCAGAGCCGCCACCGCCGCCGCCACCACACCCGCCGCGATCACCGCGACAAGCAGCCCCGTCTTCATGTCCAGGACCCAATCGAGCCAACCCGGCATCTCGCTGAACAACGAGGTCTTCAGGGCAGGCTCGATCGTCAGGAAGGCCCCGACATAGGCGCCTATTGCCGCGAAGGCGACGTGTCCGAACGACACCACACCGGTCAGGCCCGAAAAGCAGTACAGAGCGAGCACCAAGATCAGCACCACGCACGCGTACGTCACCGTCTGCTTGAGACTCAGCGAGGCCATCGACTCGGTGAGGGCCGCGACGGCGAGCACGATCAGCGCGAGCCCGATGCCACCGCGCACGGAGCGCAGGACCGGTCGCGTCTCGAGCCGTGGGTACCCCAGACGCGTCATACGCGCACGTGATCCGGGCTCGACACGAGGCCGCCGGGGCGGAAGACAAGAATCGCGATCACCCCGGCGAACGCGATCGCCGTCGTGAACGGAGCGATAGCGGCGGGAGCCAAGCCCTGAATCAGGGTCTCGGCCGCCCCCAGCAGAAAGCCTCCGATGGCCGGTCCCGTGAGCGTGCCCATGCCACCGATCACAACGCCCACGAAGGCGATCAGCACCGGCAGCGCCCCCATGGTGGGTGAGACCGTGCCGGTGCGGCTCACGAGCACCATCCCGATCACCCCCGCCATCGCGCCGGTGATCGCGAACGCCGCCGCGATGGTGCGATTGGCATCGACACCTAGCAACCGCGCCATCGTGAAGTCCTCCGTTGCCGCTCGCAGCTGGATCCCGAGCTCCGTGCGCGTCAGGAGCGCCGCCAGCAGCGCGACCATCAGCGCGCAGGCGGCGATCGTCACCACGTTGAGCCACGGGATCCGCACCTCGCCGATGTTGATGGACGTACTCAGCGCCGAGTACGGCTCCACCCCCTTGGGCAGGGTTCCGAAGATCATTCGCGCCAGGTGCTGGAGCGCGATGCTCACGGCTACGGAGGTCACCAGCAGAGTCGTGGCAGACGCCTTTCGGACGGGGCGAAACGCAACCCGCTCCATGAGCACGGCACCAGCCGCGGCGACAGCGACAACCGCGACGATCAGCACAGGCCACGGGAGCGAGTCGCGCCCGAGGTACATCGTGTAGCCGGCGATCATGATCAGCTCGCCATGCGCGAAGTTCACGAGCCTCATCACGCTGAAAAGCAACCCGAGCGACAGCGCGAGCAGGGCGTAGAGCGCGCCCTGGCTGATGGCGTCCACTCCGTACTGGATCACGTTCTCCACCGCTACCGACCCTCCAGGTAGGCGCGTTCCAGCCGGTGCCGATCGTCGGCCTCGACCGGATAGAGACGCCCGTCCCGCATCAGATAAGCCACGTCCGCTACCTGGAGCGCTCGGGCGGTGGCCTGCTCGACCAGCACGATCGTGGTCCCCGACGCCTTCAGCTCGCTGATGATCTCGAAGACCGTGCCGATCGCCAGCGGCGCGAGCCCCAAGGACGGCTCGTCCAGCAGGAGGAGCTCCGGCTCGGTCGCGAGCGCGCGAGCGATTGCGAGCTGCTGCTGCTCCCCACCGGACAGCGTCCCGGCCTTGCGTCCAAGGAGCGGCTTGAGAGCCGAGAACCGACCAGCGATGTCTCTCGCCGACCTGAGTTTGGTGGCGCGACCGGCACACGCCGCGCCCGCCAGCAGAATGTTCTCCTCCACGGTGAGCCGTGCGAAGATGTGCCGGCCCTCGGGCACCAGCGAGAGCCCGAGCCTCGCGATTCGCTCGGGTCGGAGGCTCGAGATCGTCCGGCCGTTGAGCCGGATCGTCCCGGCACTCGTCGGCACGCTGCCCGCGATCGCGCTGAGGAGGCTCGTCTTCCCCGCTCCGTTCGGACCGATGATCGCGATCAGCTGGCCGGCTCCGACCGTCAGATCGACCTCCGCGACAGCTCGTCGGCCGCCGTAGTGGACGGAGACACCTTGGAGCTCAAGCATCGAGCTCCATCCCGAGATAGGCCGCGATGACGTTCGGATCCTCTCGCACCCGTTCGGGGGCGCCCTCACTGATGGTCCGACCCGAGTCGAGGACATGGATCCGGTCGCTCACCCCCATGACGACCTGCATGTCGTGCTCCACCAGCAGCACACCCACGCCGGAGTCCTGGCGCAACGCGCGGATCGTCCCAGCCAGATCCTCGCTCTCTTCCTCGTTCAAGCCCGCCGCCGGCTCATCAAGCAGCAGGAATCGCGGCTCCATCGCTACCGCGCGGGCGATCGCCGCCTGGCGCTTCGCACCGTACGAAAGCGCGCCGGCCGCTATTCCCGCGTGGCTTGAAAGACCGACCATGCCGAGGGCGTCGTCCGCTCGGTCGCGGGCGACAGAGCGCCGACCGCCGCCCGCGAGCGCGGCCATCTCGACGTTCTCGAAGACGGTCAGGTCCTCGAACAGCCGCACACCCTGAAACGTGCGCACGAGACCACGCCGCGCCAGCGCCTCGGGCCTGTGGCCGGTGACCTCGTGCGTTCCGATGAACGCACGACCGCTCGCAGGGCGCACGTAGCCGCTGAGCAGGTTGAGCAGGGTGGTCTTGCCGGCCCCGTTGGGGCCGATCAAGCCGAGCACCTCCCCCCGCTTCAGCGCGAGGGTGACGCCATCGACAGCGCGGACGCCGCCTATCCGCGCCGACAGCGCCTCTGACCGGAGTGTCTCGCGATCGTCCCGGTCGGAGCCAAGCGGCGCGCTCGAATGCCTGGCTAGGAGCCGCCGGCGCAAGGGTTCCCGTCGCCGACGTCCGGAATCTCCGACACCTGCTTTCTCTCGCGCTCGACGAACTTCCCGTTGACCAGCTCGAGGATCGACATTGCCCGGCTGGTCGGCTTGTGACAGGTCGCGTCGAAGGCCACGCCTTCCATCACACCCGTCCCTGGCTGAACCGCCTCAAGGGCCTTGACCAGCTCCTCGCCAGTCGCGCCCGGCTTCGCCTTCAGCGCCTCCGCCAGGACGTTCACGAGCTCGTAGCCGGTGAGGGCATAAGCGGTGATCGGGGCCTCGCCGAACTTCGCCTTGAAGTCGGCGTCGAACTTGACCAGCTCGTCGTCGTGCTCCCCGTCGCAGTAGGAGAGGCAGCCGTAGGCCACGGAGAACACGTTGCTCGACTTGTTCACGACCTTTGGGAGCAGGGGGTTGTCCAGGGACGCCGCGGACATGATCGGTGTCTCGATCCCAGCGTCGCGAATCTGCTTGATCACGGTCGCGGCTGGTGGGATGAACGCCGGGAGGTAGATCAGATCCGGCTGCTCAGACAGATTGCGGAGCTTGGTGACCTGGGTCGGTACCTCCGCGCTCTCGAGACCATTGAAGCTGTCCTTACCGACGATCTTGCCCCCCAACTCCGTCCACCTGGCCTCGAAGTACTTGCCGAGGGACTTGGTGTACTCGATGGAGGTGTCCTGGAGCAGATACGCCGTTCGCCAGCCGCGATCCTCGTAGGCGTATTCCGCGGCGATCGAGGCCTTGGCGTCGGTGCCTGTGCCCATCGTGAAAGCGAACGGCCCGATCGTCTTTGTATCGGCGAACTTGGGGTCCGAGGCACACAGCGAGATGGCCGGTACGCTCGCCGCCGCAGCCGCTATCGCCGACGGGCTGCCGAAGTCGAAGTCGCAGGTCACAGCCAGCGCCTCCGCGCCACGCTCGAGCAGCTGGTTCGCGGCGGTTGTGGCTCGCGCCGGGTCCGACTGGGTGTCCGCGGTGATGAGCTCGATCTTCCGGCCATCGATGCCGCCGGCTTCGTTGAGCTGGTCGACACGCAACTCGAGACCCTGGACCGGAGGCCCGTCGAACGACGAGGCGGTTCCGGACTTGGCGATCGCGAGTCCAAGCTTGAATGGCGCGTCCCCGCCCCCGGAGTCCTTTGCCGAGTCACCGCTCCCACCGTCATCGTCGCCGCCGCATGCGATCACCGCCATCGACAGCACGACCGCCGTGGCGAGCGCGACGATTCGAGCGCGCGAGCGTGCGAGCGTGCCGATCGTCTCCAGTACCGAGCTCCGACTCATGGGTCACAACCTCCGCCTCGAAAGTAGGCCTGGCTGCGATCTTTGTAGGCGCGCCCTACCCCCCACAAGTGGAGCATCGGACGAAGATCCACCTGGGGATTGGCCACCACGACAACGCCGGAATGCCCTCCGGTCACCGCGGCGTCCGACTCGGCGGCGTCAGCGCGCCTTGCGAGTCGGCAAGCACCTCCAGGTAGAGATCCACGAGCACTGAGACCTTGGTAAGCGGAGCCCCGACAGATTCCTCGATCCGCCGCAGCCGGTAGCGCACCGAGTTCGGGTGAAGATGCATCAGCTCGGCGGTCGCGTTGACGTCGAGGTCCGACATCAGGTAGGTCACGAGCGTCTCGTGCAGGTCTGGTCGCTCGCGGATCTTCGCGAACCTGCCTTCGACGTCCGGCGCGAGCTCGTGCGAGGGACGTCCAAGCAGAAGGCGCTCCGCGAATCCGAGCGATTCGAATTCGCAGATGCGCTCGTCGTCGGCTGCGCGTTCGGCCTTGAGGAGCGCGAGCTGCGCGTCGCGGAACGCCATCGGCGCGTCGCTGACGGCCGCCATCGGACGCCCGATTCCGATCGGCTGGTCCACTGCCGACGAGACCCAGTCGATCACGCGTTTCCGGGAGCCCTGGACCAGAACGCTGACCAGACCGTCGCGCTCCCCCAGCAGGTACGGCAACCGCGCGATGCGGAGCGTCGTCTCGACACTTGCGATCGGGATCTGATCACGCGCCACACAGAGCCAAGCGGACTCGTCGAGGTCGAGGCCGAGCGCGGCCGCTTTCCCAGCGATCTCATCGTGCGAGGCGAGATCGCGGTTGTCGATTGCCGCCCAGAGCAGACGGGCGCGCGCGGCCCGCTCTTCTTCGACGGCCGTCAAGCGCGCCTGAAACGGGACAGCTAGTAGATGCTGCGCGTTGCGAGCGACTCGGCGAACGAGCGGCATCGGGACCTGGCCCGGTGGGAGCACGACCGCAAGCCAGCCGTAGGTGTACTCGGCCCCTCTCACGGGCCCGGCGAGCACTGTCTCTCCCGACGGCGCCTGTACCTCCTGGAAGTCAGGCTCCTGCGTCTTGAGCAGTTCCCAGATCGCGTCAGAGGGCTCGTCGTCGCTCGCGAAATCGACCTGTCCGTCCGGTGTGAAGAACACCGCGCGTGCATCCACCAGGCGCGCCAGGCGCTCGATGAGCACCTGGGCCGGGCGAGCCTCGGAGAGCGCGTCGATCAGGTAGGTCTGCGCGGCCTCCGACCGCCGCAGCGTCAGGAAGCGCGAGTCCGCCAGCGCCGAGGTCACAAACGTTGCGACGAGCCGCAGCGAAACGGCGTGCGGCACGGTGAAGACCGGGAAGTCCGCGGCTAGCGCCGCCTTCAACATCGCCGGGGGCACGGAGTCCGTGTCGTGCTGTCCGAACCCGATTGCGGCGAGGCCTCCGTCGGCGGCGTCCGCGACGAGCTTGCGCTGGCGCCTCGGATTGTCGTGGAGTCGAAGGCCGGTTGTGAGCAGGATCCAGTCGGGCTCCAGCCACCGCACGGGGTCGTCGATCTCGATGCTGTGGGCACCCGCGACCAGGCGCCCGGACGCGCTCGCCTCGCCGGAGACGAGGCTGAGTCCAAGGTCGCCCTGCGCGAGCACGTCGCCCAAGGTCAGCATCGGGCGATTCTAGTCTGGCGGGCTGCCCCGGTTCGTCTCTTGGGTATAGGGCCTCAGAGGAGTTCCCGTTACCAGAAGGAGAATCGACATGGGAAAGCTGATCGCGACCACGCAGGCCACCCTCGACGGCGTCATAGACCCGGTCGGCGAGTGGGTGCAGCCGGACGGAGACCACGGCGACTACTCGTTCGAGCGTCAGGCGAGCGCCAGCGGGCTGGTGCTGGGCCGCAAGACCTACGAGGGGCTCGCTGGATATTGGCCGAACCAGTCCGGCACGTGGGCCGACATGGTCAACCCGATACCGAAGTACGTCGGGTCCAACACCCTGTCGGGTGAGCTCGAGTGGAACGCGACCCTGCTCGAGGGGGACCTCGAGGAGTCGATCCCGAAGGTGAAGGACGAGGTCGACGGTGACCTGTTCATGCACGGGAGCGGGGAGTTCGCCTACGCCCTCGCCGAGAAGGGCCTGATCGACGAGTACGAGATCTACCTGAACCCACTGGTCTGGGGCCAGGGCAACGTCCACGTCCTAGGCGACAGGGGAACCATCCGGATGGAGCTCGACGACGTGAAGCGGTTCGACTCCGGAGTGGTCCTGCTCACCTACCGCCCGGGGTCAAACTGAGCGCAGGTCGACGGGCTCGCCGCGGGTGGCGGAGGCCAGCAGCGCCTCGATGACGCGCGCCTGACCGACCACGTCGGCGCGCCCGATCAGCGGCTCCTTCTCGCCGCGCGCCGCGCGGGCGAAGTCCTCGAGCTCCAGCCCGTAGGAATTGGCTGCCTCGACCTCGATCTGCTCCACGCCGCCGTCGCGGTGGAGCTCGAGCGACGGCTTGCCGGCCAGCCACGGATCGGGCAGCACGATCGCGCCGGTATCGCCGACGATCTCCAGCCGCGCGCGCTCGGGCAGCTCGAGCCCGCAGTCGAAAGTGCCGATCACGCCGTTCGCGAAGCGCAGCGTCGCCGACATGACGAGGTCCACGCCGGTCGGGCCGACGCGCTGCTCGGCGTACACGCGCTCGGGATCGCCGGCGACCGTGCGCAGGCCGTGGAGGCAGTAGCAGCCCACGTCGGTCAGCGCGCCGCCGTCCAGCTCGGGCTTCAGGCGGATGTCATGCGGGCCGAATACGGCCCCCGAGAAGGAGGCGCACACGGCGCGCACCTGGCCGATCGCGCCGCCGCCGACCAGGTCCAGCAGCTTGGCGACCTGCGGATGGTGGCGCCACATGAACCCCTCGGTCAGCACCCGGCCGTTGCGCTCGGCTGCGTCGAACGCCGACTCCGCGTCAGCGACGCGGCAGGCGAACGCCTTCTCGCACAGGACGTGCTTGCCGGCATCCAGCGCCCGGATGGTCCACTCCACGTGCAGCGAGTTCGGGACGCTCACGTAGATCGCGTCGAGATCGGGGTCGGCGAGCAGCTCCTCGTACGACCCGTACGCGCGCGCCGCCCCGACCTCGCGCGCGTGCGCCTCGGCGCGCCCGAGCTCGCGCGAGCCGACCGCGACCACCTCGGCTTCGGGCGAGCGCTCGGCGGCCGCCGCGAGATCACGGTTGATCATCGCGGTTGAAAGCAGGCCCCAGCGCATCAGAACATCATCAGGCCGCCGGTGACGTTCACGTCCTCGCCCGTGATCTCCGAGGCGTCGTCTGACGCAAGGAAGAGCACGAGCTTGGCCACGTCGCCGGCCTGCTGGAAGCGGCCCATGGGGACCTCCTTGATCCACTCGTCCATCAGCTCCGGCAGCGGCGTGCCGCTCTCGGCCGCCATGTAGGCGGCCGCCTGGTCCTGCATGGCCGTGTCGACGTAGCCGGGGCAGACCGAGTTGACCCGGACCGCCGGCGCCAGCTCCAGCGCGGCGGCGCGCGTCAGCAGGATGACCGCGGCCTTGGAGGCGCAGTAGTGAGCCAGCAGCTCCTCGCCGCGCTTACCCGACTGGCTCGCGATGTTGACGATCGACCCGACACCGCTCGCCTGCAGCGGCGGCAGCGCGGCCCGCATCATCAGGAACACGCCCTTGGCGTTGACGTCCATCACCGTGTCCCACTGCTCCTCGGTGAGCTCCGCGAACGGCGCCAGGCTGAGCACGCCGGCGCAGTTGACGAGGCAATCCACAGACCCGAACCGCTCCACGGCGGCGGCGACCGCCGAGTCGGCGTCGGCGGCGGAGGTGACGTCGCAGCCGCGGGCGAGCGTGCGCCCGCCGTCGGGGTCGAGCGCGGCAGCGGCGGACTCCACGCCGCCGGCGTCCCTGTCGAGCATGACCACGCTGGCCCCCTCGGCCAGTAGCCCGGCGGCGACGGCTTCGCCCATACCCCTGGCGGCGCCGGTCACGATCGCCGTTCTGTCCTCGAATCTGCGCGACATCGTCACGGTCTCCTTTAGTTCGTCCAACGAAGCCCGTGGTCGACGAGCGTGGCCTGGCTTGGCTGGCCCTGCTCGTCCCAGCCCATCAGCGAGTAGTAGAGGCCGATGCACTCGTGGAAGTGGTCGCGATCGATCCGCAGGCCCTCCCACTTGCCCTGCCGGAGCGGCTCGTCGAAGAAGCGGTCCGGCAGGGTGTCGTCCTCCGGGCCGAGGCCCTCGCGCACGTTGTAGATGCGCATGAGGTGGTTGCGCTTCTCGCCCAAGCGCATCAGCTCGTAGGACGAGGTCTCCCAGCCGGTCACGGCGCCGACGAGCTCGGCGAGATCGTGCAGGCCGAGCAGGCGCGTCGGTGCGATGGCGAAGATCGATATGTCGAGCGCGTCGGCCGCCGACCAGATCGTGTTCAGCGCCTTGTAGCGCGCGACCTTCTCGTAGGACAGCTTCTGCATCGGAGAGCGCTCGAGCACGCCGAGCGTGCGCGCCAGCTTGAGGCTGTGCGGCCAGCCGACCTCGGTGTCGAAGTCCCAATCGTGCTCGCAGATCTCGTACCTGGGGCCGACCGGCGCGGTCGCGTAGCCGAGCGCCAGGTTGATCTGCGTGCGCGGCTCGAACGGCACCATTTCCAGCCCCTTTACGTGCAGGGCGAAGCGCTCGGCGCCCCGGCCGATCTGGGCCGCCGCGGCGCGGACGCCGTCGGCGAGCACGTCCCCGAAGCCCTCCCGCCGCGCGATCAGCCGCACCGCCTGCTCCGCGGCTTCCGCGTCGCCGAAGCGCAGCGGCAACCCCACCTCGCGCTCGTCGATGACGTCCTCCTCGAGGCACTCCATCGCCATCGACAGCGTGAAGCCGAGGCTGTTCGGATCCATCCCGAGCTCGTTGCAAAGGATGTTCGCCCGGAACACGAACTCGGGGTCCGGCATGCCCAGGTTGGAGCCGAGCGCGCCGGTGGCCTCCTGGTGGATGCCCCCCTGGCGGACGTCGAGGTCGTCGCCGGCCACCCCGAAGAACTTGATGCACTCGTTCGGGCAGCCGGGACAGACGCCGGCGTGGAGGTAGCGCTCCATGAAGCGCTCCTCCGAGTAGCCCTGCGCGTGCTCGAACACACTGTCGCGGTAGTTGCGCGTGCAGAGCGCGGCGTCGGTGCCGTGCAGGTGAACCCAGCACGCGAACCCCGGCGGCTCGAGCTGCCAGCGCGTCAGCGGGTTGCCCTCCATGCCGGCGGCATAGGCGGCCGCGATCGCGTCGCCGCGCTCGGGGTGGGCCACCTCGGGATGGGACGAGCCGAGCACCGCGATGCCCTTGAGCGCCTTCGACCCCCAGACGGCGCCGATGCCCATGCGGGCCGCCTGGTAGCCGCGATCGGCCACCACGCTGGCGAAGCGCACGAGGTTCTCGCCGGCCGGCCCGATCAGCGCGGCGTGGACACCCGGGCCGAGCTGGGCCTCGAGCTCGTCGGTCGCTTGACCGACCGTCAGACCCCAGAGATCGCCGGCCTCGAGCAGTCGAGGGGTGCCGTTGTCGATCACCAGGACCGTCGGCGCGGCCGCGCGGCCGCGGATCACCACGGCGTCCACGCCGGCGCCCTTGAGCGCCCGCGCGAACGGTCCCTCGCAGCGCGCCTCGCCGATCCCGCCGGTCAGCGGGCTCTTCGCGGCGGCCGTGAAGCGCGCCAGCCCGGGGTACTCGTTGCCGGCGACGACACTCGTCGTCAGCACGGTGACCGCGTCCGGGTCGAACGGGTCGAGTCCGGCGGGCGTGCGATCGAGCAGCTCGTGCGCCGCGAGCAGGCCCCCGCCCGGGTAGCGCCGCCACCAATCCTCGTCGCGGTCCTCGACGCGCAGGACGCCGCTGCCGAGGTCCACGTCCAGGATTCGGCCGTGGTACCCGTACATGCGTCAGCGCCCGTCCGGCACCAGGCGGGCGGTGCCCTTGTTGAGCGAGTCGGCGTAGCCGCTCAGGCAGTACACGAGCCACCACACGTCCAGCCGCGCGGTGATGTTGGACGAGTCGTAGAGCGGCGACAGCTCGGCGACGTCGAGGAAGGAGAAGCCGCGCTTGCCGACTTCGACGGCGAGCTTGGTCATCTCCCGGGACGTGAGCCCGCAGATCTCGGGCGCCGTCGTGCCGGGCACGAGCCCCGAGTCCATCGAGTCGTTGTCGAACGTGACGTAGAGGGCGTCGGTGCCGTCGTGGACGAGGTCGAGCGCCTTCTGGATCGCCGCGTCGATGCCCATGTCGATGATCTCGAACATGGTCATCACGTTGTAGCCGAGGTCGTAGGCGGCCTCGATCACGTCGGGGTTGTTGGCCGCGCCGCGGACCCCGAACAGGACGCAGTTCTTCGGGTCGACGTTCGGGTGGTCGGTAGCGCGCCGTGCCGGCGACACCATCGTGTTGCGCTCGCCGTTGATCTCGTCCGCGGTGTCGTGGTGCGCGTCGATGTGCAGGTAGCCGACGGCACCATCGGTGTGGTCGGCGAGCGCCTTGACACCCGGGATCGGTATCGAGTGGTCGCCGCCCAGCATCATCGGGATCGCGCCGCCGCGCAGGATCTCGGTGGCCGCGTCGTAGATGGCCTCGTGCTGGCGGGCCAGGTTGCCGCCCGCGACCGACACGTTGCCGCAGTCCACCAGCTTCCAGAACTCGTGCAGGTCGATCCGGAACTCGACCGTGGTCGCGCCCATGTCGACCAGCGACTCGCGCCGGCAGGCGTCGGGGCCGAGGACCGCCCCCGGCCGGTCCGGGAAGCCCTGGCTGTCGACCGGCGCGCCGAAGTACACGGCCCCCGCCCCGGATTCCCGGATCGCGTCCGCGCTCAGCTCGCACATCGGCGAGGACAGGAAGGTGCGAAACGGAGGCATGGACCAGGTGTCCTTGCGAATCTCCGGGCTCATCCCTGATGCTTCCACCTCAGACCTCCTCTAGTTCGTTGAGCGCCGCGCCGCCGACACGGGCGAGCGCGTGCATCACGTCTTTGGTCGCGGGATAGAGCTCGCGGTAGCGCGCGTACAGCTCCTCGTACAGCTCCGCGTGCTCGCGGCGAGGCTCGACCTCGTGGTCGACCACGCTCCAGTCGTCGTCCCAGCCGGCCGCGCCGGTGCCGACGGCGGCCAGGAACGCGTCGCCGTGGCACGCGCCGACGCCGGCCGCGCAGACCTCCTGCGAACGGCCCGTCACGTCGGACATCGCCTGCAGGGCCACCGCGCCCTGCGTTCCGCCCCCGACCGCCACCAGCCGCTCGGGCGCCGCGCCGGCGTCCTCGAATGTCTCGAGGTTGTGCCTCACCGCGAAGGCAATCGCCTCCACCAGCGCGCGCGCCAGGTGCCCGCGGCCGTGTCCCAGCGCCAGCCCGCAGAAGACGCCGCGCGCGGCGGGGTCGAGGATCGGGGTCCGCTCGCCAGAGAAGTAGGGCAAGGCCAGCAGGCCGCCGGCGCCTGGCCCGGCCTGCTCGGCCTCCGTCATGAGGTCATCGAAGGACGCGCCGGTGAGGTCGCGTAGCCAGGCCAGGAGCGTGCCTGACGTGGCAAGGCCGGCCGCCAGCGAGTAGGTGTCCTCGCGCACACCCGCCGTGCTCCACAGGGATTCGTCGCGCAGCGGCTCGGCCGTGACCGCGATCAAGAAGAGCGTGGACCCGTACATCACCATCAGGTCGCCGGCCTCCCGGACGCCGGCGGCGAGGGACTCGGCCCAGGCGTCGATCGTGCCAGCCATGACGGGCGTCCCGGTGGGGATCCCCGTCTCAGCCGCGGCCGCCGCCGTGACCACGCCAGCGGGCTCGCCGGGCCAGAGCAGGCGCGGCAGCTCGAGGCCGGGGGCGATCTGCTCGGCCCACTCCTCGATCCAGTCGCGGCGCTCGAGCTCGTAGAGCGGGTCGCATTGACTGGCCGAGTGGTGGTCGAGCACGTACTCACCGGTCAGCCGCGCCACGGCGAAGCTGCTGGCCATCAGCAGACGGCGGGTCCCGTCCCAGACCTCTGGCTCGTTGCGGCGCAGCCAGAGCAGCTTCGGCCCCACCGCCTGGGTCGACAGCGCGGAGCCGCAGCGCTGGAGGATCGCCTCCGCCCCGAGCTCCTCGGTGAGGTCGGCGATCTCGCGTGCGGCGCGCGTGTCGATCCCGTAGAGGATCGCCGGCCGCAGCGGGCGAAAGTCCTCGTCGGCGGCCAGCACGCAGGGCCCGATGCCGCTGACGCACACCGCCGCCGGAACGCGTGACCCGTCGGCGAGCAGCTCCCGGCAGAGCGCGACCACGCCATCCCACCAGATGCCCTCCGGATCGTGCTCGGCCCAGCCCTGGCGGGGGATCGACAGGCGGTGCGGTCGCGTGGCGGTCGCCACCACGTCGCCGTCCGCCGTTGTCAGGGCGGCCTTGGCGCTCGACGTGCCGATGTCGATGCCGAGGAAGAGGTCGCTCATGCGCCGACACCGAGCGGCACGAAGTCCACGCCCAGGTGTCCGCAAGCGACCCGAAGCGCCTCGACGTGGTCTCCGGGCACGGCATGGATGTGGTTCGAGGCGAACCGCGAGAGGAACTCGTCCGGCGCCACGTCGAGACGCGCGAAGGCGTGCGGCCACTCGTAGGTCGACGCGCTCGCCAGGCGCTCGTTCGTCTCGTCGTCGAAGCGCTCGACGGTCCCGCCGAGTACCTGCATCCGGTACTCGCCGTCCAGACGCGACAGTCGCGCGAAGGTGAACTCGCCGGGAGCCGCGATGTGACGGATGGAAGCTCCGCCCGCGGGGAAGTAGAAGCCCTCGGGGTGCAGGTCGACCTGCCGCAGGTTCTCGGCGGGGTCGTCGCTGCGTTCGGCGAACCAGGTGGCGTGCTGGCCGGAGTTGCACAGGTCCCAGACCCCGTGCTCGGCGTCGTAGTGCCGCACGTCGGCGAACAGCACCGGCGTGCCCGAGAGCGACTTGAGCAGCTGCATGGTGAGGGCCCCGTCCATGTCCGCCTCGGTGGCGCAGACGTGGGTCTCCTTGGGGCCGTCCCAGTCGTAGGGGTCGTTGAGGAAGGCCTCCGTGACGTCCATCGTCGCGAAGTGGTTGGTGAGCTCGGGCTGTGCCTTGATGCCGGTGAAGTCCAGCTTCCACTCGTCGATCAGCTCGCGCATCGCGTAGTACGAGCGCACCTGCCGCTCCAGCAGCTCAGGAGTGAGCTGCTTGCCGTCGTAGTGCACCCCTCGAGCGTGCTCCTCGAGCCACTTCCGTCCGGCCTCGGCCCGGGCCGCCGGCACCGCTTCGGAGCGGCGGACGATCTCCCACTGGTCGATCTCCTCCACGTCCACGCCGAAGCGGTCGATCCACTGTGCGCCCGAGGCGACCGCGGTGTACATCCCCATCGAGCGTCCGCCGATGCGGCCGAAGGTGAGCCCGCGCAGCGACCGCGCGGCGCCCGCGCCGGCGACCGCGACACCGAGCGCAGCGACGACCGCCGGGTCGCCAGCGTCGCCGTACAGGCGGGAATGGCGCCGACCGATCTGGTCGAGCGCGCCGCCGGCCGCGAGCATCCCGACCATGCCGGGATAGGTGGGGTCGAGCCCGCAGAACAGCAGCACGGGATGGTTCTCGAGCTCGCGCGCGGCGATCACCGAGAAATGCGGGAACGCCCAGACGCTGTAGTGGAAGACGATCAGATCGGGGCGCCAGTCCGCGATGCGACGGGCCTCCACCAGTGCGGCTTCGCTGGTGGTGACGATGTCCTCACCCGCGAGCACCTCGTGTCCGGCCTCGCGCAGCGCCGTTGTCAGAGCCTCCTCGGCGGAGGTGACGCGACCCACCAGGTCCTTGTGAACGGCCTCCCGCCCGTCCGAGAAGCTCAGCACCGCCACGCGCCCCACGCTCAGCCTCCCTCGCTCCGCGGAGGCCCGCAGGAGCTGCGCGACCTCAGCTCGAGGTCGAGCGCGATCCGCTCGGGCTCCGACCGGTCGCCGTCGATCCGGCGGAAGAGCAGCTCCACCGCGGAGGTGGCCATCTCGCGAACGGGCTGAGCGAGCGTCGTCAGCGGCGGGTTGACGAGCGCACCCCAGAACGGATCGTCCACGCCGATCACCGACAGGTCCTCCGGCACCCGCACGCCGCGCGCCGAGAGGCCGTGCAGCCCGCCCAGGGTCATCAGGTTGTTGGCGAAGATGAGCGCCGTCAGCTCCGGGCGCGCGTCGAGCAGCTCCGCGACCGCCAACCTGCCGCCGTCGATGCGAAATCCGCCGTCGGCGATCGCCGGCTCCAGGCCGAGCGCGGCGAGCCCGCGCAGGTAGCCGTCGCGGCGCTCGTCGCCGCTGGTGATGCCGGGCGGACCGGCCACGAGGCCGATCGATCGATGGCCGAGCTCCACCAGGTGCGCGACGGCCGCCTCCACCCCCTCGGTGTTCTTGGCCGCCACCAGGTCCGCCCGCGGGTCGGTCACCGCGCGGTCGAAGGCGACCACCGCCATCCCCAGATCCAGCAGCTGCTCCACCTCGGGGGCGTCCGCCTGCGAGGGAGAGAGGATGACTCCGGCGACTCGCTCCGCCGCGAGCAGCTTGAGGTACTCGCGCTGCTTGTCAGCCGACTCGTCCGTGTTGCAGACGAGCACCCTGTACCCGCGAGCGAACGCCGCGTCCTCCACCGCCCGCACGGCCTCCGTGAAGTGCGGGTTCTCGATGTCCGAGACGACCACGCCGAGCATGGCAACCCGGCGCCGGCGCAGGTTGCTGGCGAGCCGGTTGGGCTCGTAATCGAGCTCCTCGATGGCCGCCAGAACGCGACGCCGGTACTCCTCCTGGACGTTCTCGACCCCGTTGAGCACGCGCGAGACCGTCGCCGGCGACACTTCGGCGCGAGCGGCTACGTCCCCAATCGTCGCCCGCTCCCGACGGGCTGGATAAATCGATTTCATGAATCGATTTCTCAGCCTGTCATGTGTGGTGGTCCAAGTCAAGCAGCGTCACAGGCTCCGCACCTCCGGGGCGACGCGCTCCCCGATCAAGCGCACCATGTCGAGATCGGTGTGATCGAGGTGTTGGAACATCACTCGCCGAACTCCCCGGGCCGCATAGTCCCGGAGCCGCTCGAGCACGTTGTCGGGGGTTCCGGTCAACACGTCATCGCCCCTGGCCGCGAGCACCTCGTCGGCGCTACGGGCATCTCCGGTCCGTGCGACGAGGCGACCAACCCGATCCCGGATCTCGCCCGGATCGCGGCCGATGACGGTGTTGATCATCATCGAGAGACCCAGCGTGTCGGGATCGCGGTCGTGGGCGCGACATGCTTCCACGAGCGCCCGGCGTCGCACCGTCACCAGCTCCGGGCTGACCTCCAGCACGTTGTACTCGTCGGCCCAGCGCGCGGCGAGCGACGCGCTTCTTGGGCCCGCGTCGCCGCCCAGGATGATGCGGGGAGGCTGGACGGGAGGGAGGATCCGGCAGCCGGTGACGGTCACGTACCGGCCGGCGAACGTCGTCGGCTCGGCCGGTCTCCGGAGCAGCGAATCCAGGACCTCGAGCGTCTCCTCGAGAGCCGTGTAGCGCTCGCGCAGGCTTGGAAAGGGAAAGCCGAACGCCCGGAACTCGTCCTCGAACCAGCCCGCGCCGAGGCCCAGCTCCACCCGACCGCCAGAGATCTCGCCGGCACTCGCGACCAGCTTGGCCAGCATCCCGCCGGGGCGAAAGCCGACGGGCGAGATCAGCGTGCCGAGCCGCAGCGAGGTCGTGACCGCGGCTAGCGCCGAGAGGCTCGCCCAGGCGTCGAGCCCGCCCCGCTCGTCAGGGTGGGTGAACGACAGGTAGTGGTCCGATCGGTACAGGCCGGAGATGCCGGCGCGCTCGCAGGTCCGTGCCAGTGCCAGCCAGTCCTCCCAGGACACTCCTTCCTGCCCCTCGACCATCAGCGCGCACTCCATCAGGCCCTCGCCGGCTCGATCGACGCCGGTTCATCGTCGAACCCGTCATGCCACGTCAGCGGCGCGAGCGCCAGGCCGCCGAGCTCCCAGCCGACGTGGCTGATGAACCACGCGCCCGCCTCATCGCGGACCAGCTCGCAGGCGCGGCCCCGGTACGCGAACACGTGGTCCTCGACCGACCAGCTGAACGGATCACGGCTCGCGTAGACGTGCACGATCTCGTCGTCGGTGACGAAGAGGTAGTACGCGGGTCCGCGCTGCACGACGAAGGGCGATTCCGTGGGTCCGCCGAAGGCACCTGTGCGCGGATGCGTGAACACGACCCGGCGCGCGCTCCAGCTGACGAGGTTGTCGCTCGTGACGGCCGCGACCACGAACCGCCCCCCGTCCGGCCGCTCGGTGGCCGTGTAGTAGAGGATCCAGCCGTCGCCATCGCGGAGCAGCATCGGGTCCCTGGCCTCCACCCCGTCCACGACCGCCGGCGGCCTGTGGGTTCGCCGCCACGACCAGAGGTCGTCGGACTCGTAGCGGCGGATCGAGAACAGGTCGCCTGAGGCAGCGCCCACGCAGACGAACATGTGGAACGTGCCGTCGCGCTCGACTACGTGCGGCGACCACAGGAGGTGCTCGTCGAGCGAGGGGTCGGCGGTGAGCGCGAACGGCTGCTTGTGCCAGCCGCGCTGCTCGAGTGAGGTGGCTGTCGCGTGCGCCAACCGCGTGCCCGGATCGAGCGCGTGGTTGTACGGCTTCAGATGGGTGATGCCGAACACGTGCCAGAGGCCGTCCGGGCCCTTCGCGAAGCAATGGTCGTTGAGACACCACGGCTCGCGCTCGCCGTCGGCCGGGTCGTAGACCTCCACGAACGGCTCGATCGAGATCGGGGACTGGCCGCCCACGGGTCCGATCGTCTCCCCCCACGGCGGCCGGTCGTCGGCGATCGGCGCTCCGGGCTCCGCGATCCGGCAGCTCACCCGGCCGACCGCAGCCAGGTCGGCCGCTACGAAGCCCGGCTCTGGGGTCGTCAGCTCGGCAAGCCAGCCGGTGAGGATGAACGCCCCCGGTGGCATCGCCGTGGCGTCGGTCGCCAAGCTCGCGAGCGGGTCGGCGGGGATCGACGGTCTTGCCAGTGGCACGTCGCGTCCATCGACGGTGACCGTCACGCGGACCGAGCCGGGATCGGCCTCGCGGGATCGGTCGGCGGATTGCCCAGCACGAACGTCGCGGCCCCGTCCTCGACGATCTCGGCGTAGGGGAGCGCGTACCGCACCGCCGCCGCGAGATCGCCCGCGTCGATCGAGCCCGCGAGCACGAGCGCGATCCCGAACCCCACGCGGACCGAGCCGAGGTCGCGCACCTCGATCCGGCTCCGGTCGGAGCGGTGCTTGTCCGAGTGGATGGGCTCGACGGTGAAGCCGGTCGCCGCGGGCGTCAGGCGGTATCCGACGTGGATGACGCTCGCCGTCGGCACTAGCCCTGGTCCGGCCGGGCCAGAACGTCCTCGATCGAACGCCACCGCGAGACGAGAAACACCACCAGGAGCGAGATCACGATGTAGATGCCGCCGCCCGCCGCGAGCGTGCCCGAGACCGCCCCCCGCAGCGAGCCGAACATCACCACGGGAAGCGTCTGGTTGTCCACCGTCGACAGGATCATCGTGATCAGGAACTCGCCCATCCCGAACACGAACATCAGCATCAGCCCGGTGAGCACCCCCGGCAGGATCGCCGGGAAGGTCACGAACAGGAAGCGCTGGACCTCCTCGGCCCCGAGCGTCGCGGCCGCGTCCTCGAGGTCGGGATTCAGGTTCGAGATCGACGACGCCACCGCGAACAGCAGGATCGGGAAGTTGACCGTGGTGATGGCGATCGCGATCGGCCAGAGCTGCCCGATCGCGCCGAACTTCGTGTAGACCAGGAGGAACGCCATCCCCGAGACCACGAGCGGGGTGGCAAGTCCGAGCGTCAGGATCCCGGACAGCAGGCCGCGGAAGCGCACCCGGTGCCGAAACAGCGCGAGCGCCGCGAGCACGCCTGGAATCGCCGCGAAGGCGACACACATCAGCCCCAAGAGGATGCTGCGGAACAGGCCCTCGCGCAGGGTCGAGTCGCCCAGCAGGTCGCCGTACGCCGACAGCGTGAGCGTGTCAGGCGGAAAGTTGAGGGCCCCCGTGCCTCCGAGCGACGAGATCAGGACGATCAGCGTCGGCAGGCACACGAACGCGAGCGCCGTGATCGCAACTGTCCGCACCACCCGGCCCACGTCAGGTCCTCGCCCTTCCGTAGGCGAACCGGGTCAGCAGCAGGAGCCCGACGAACACGATCACGAGCAGGGTGAGCGCCAGCGCCGAGCCGGTGTAGGAGTTGTTCTGGAAGAAGAACAGCGTGTCCAGCTCGTTCGCGACGAAGGGCACGCGGCCGAGGCCCAGCACCGCCGGCATCGCGAACTCGGTCATGCTCAGGACCCACACGATGATCGCCGCGGACGCCAGGCCGGGCCGCGCGAGCGGCACGATCACTCGGGTCCAGGTCTTCCAGCGCGACGCTCCCAGCGTGGAGGCGGCGCTTTCGAGATCGGGGTTGATCCGCCGCATGGCCGGCAGCAGCACCAGCACCGCGATCGGCAGGCCCACCTGGATCATCCCGAGCCACACGGCCCACAGGGTTCCCAGGACCCTCACGTCGTCGACGCCGACCAGCCCGAGCAGCCAGGTGAGCGCGCCCTGGCGGCCGAGGATGATGTACCAGCCGAACGCTCGGACGATGTCGCCCATCAGGAACGGCACCAGCAGGAGCAGCAGGGTCACGAAGCGCCACACGTTGCTCCGCATGCGGACGATGAAGTACGCGACCGGGAGGCTCAGCGCGACGTTCGTGACGGTCGCGGCAACCGAGAGGCCGACCGTCCTGACGACTGTGGTGAAGATGTGATCGGAGAGCGGCCCGGTGTAGATCTTCTCGTACTGCTCGAGCGACCAGGGGCCTTCGGTGCCGCGGAAGGCATCGAAGGAGTGGAAGCTCTGCCAGGCCAGGTTGCCGAGCCCGTAGACCAGGATCGCGACCAGAGCGAGCGCCGGAAGCACCATCGCGTAGGGGATCCACGGTCCACTGAACACCGGCGCGACCTTGGACCGAATCGCGATCAGCCCGTCGACGAGCCGCCAGCCGAACGCCAGGTCGGCGGGTCGCCGTTTCGTGTCGACGGACACGGCGCCTAGCGCTCGGTCGCGTCCGCCGCCATGGGCACCAGCTGCGCGTCGGAGCTGTCCCACCTGAGCCCGACTTGATCGCCGAGGTCGAAGGCGTTCCGTCCCCCGCTCGCCGGAACCGACAGCTTGAACCGGATGCCGAGCTCGTCGACGTCGACCTCGTAGTACCGCGCGCCGCCCTCGAAGACGCCGAGGCGCACGACGCCGACAAGGGCATCGGCGGCGGGGGCGTCGGGCAGGCGCTCGAGGTCGACCGCCTCCGACTTCACCACCACCGCGCACTTCGTCCCGATCAGCGCCTCCGGAGCGCTGTCGACCGGAATCGAGCGCCCGCTCGCCGTCTTCAGCGCCGCCGCGCCGGGCCTGGACTCGAGGACGCCCTCGATCAGGTTCGCGTCGCCGAGGAACTCGGCGACGAAGCGCGTACCCGGATGGCGGTAGATCGCCTCACTCGTCCCGAGCTGCTCGAGGCGGCCGTCGTTCATCACGGCGATCCGATCGCTCAGCATCAAGGCCTCGCGCTGGTCGTGCGTGACGTTGACGATCGTGACGTCGAGTGCGTTGTGCAGGCGCACGATCTCGAGCTGCATCTCCTCGCGCAGGCGACGGTCCAGGGCGCCGAACGGCTCGTCGAGCAGCAGGAGCTGGGGCTGGTAGACGAGCGCGCGAGCGATCGCGACCCGCTGCTGCTGGCCCCCGGACAGCTCGCTCACGGCGCGGTTCTCGATGTTCGGAAGCCGAACGACCGACAGCGCCTCGCGGACCCGAGTCGCGACCTCCTCGCGACCGAGGCGCCGCATCCGAAGCGGGAACGCGACGTTCCCGAACACGTCCATGTGCGGGAACAGCGCCAGCGACTGGAACACCATCGCGATGTCGCGCTCGTGCGTCGGGCGCGCTCCCACCTCCTCGTCGCCGATCCAGATCTTGCCCGCGGTGGGCTTCACCAGGCCGGCGATCATCCGCAGCAGGGTCGACTTGCCGGAGCCCGACGGTCCGAGCAGGGTCAGCAGCTCGCCGCGCTCGATCTGGAGGTCCATCGAGTGGACCGCGTGGATCTCGCCGAACTGCTTGTGCACGCCTTCGAGTCGAACCGCGGCCGAGGCTTGGGCGGTCGCAAGCGACGCGCCCAGCTCCGAATCCGTCGACGCAGGCGTCACGCCTTGATGACCGCCGTGTACTCCGTATTCCACTCGTCGAACTTCTCGGCGGCGAGGGCGACCGGCTCGACGATCGCGTACTTCTCGATCTCCTCGTCGGTGAACGGGAAGGCGGGGTCGCCGAGCATGAACTCAGCCGGCTTCGCGTCCTTGTTGGTCGGCACCGCGCCGATCTTCTCGCACCACTGCGTCTGGATCTTCGCGTCGATCACGTAGTTGATGAAGACCTGCGAGTAGTACGTGACGTCATCCGGCAGCCCGGCACAGACGTACATGCTGTCCGCCAGCAGGCCCGCGCCCTCCTTCGGGACCAGCCACTTCACCTCGGTGCCCCCGTCCCTGATCGCGAGCGCGTCGCCCACGAGGGCGGAGCCGATGAACGAGTCGCCGCTCTTCATCGTCTCGATGAAGACCGTGTCGTCGCCCACCACGCTCACGTTCGGCTGGACCTTGGCGATCTGGTCCCAGACGGGCTGGAGGTCGTCGGTCGCCAGGTCGAGGCCGAGCATCTTCGCGTACGGGTAGAGCATCGCCTGGAAGCCGATGCCGGCGCACAGCCCGCCCTTGTACTTCGGATCCGCGAGCTCGGCCCACGAGGCGCCCTCGGGCCAGTCCGTCTCCTTGGGGTTGAAGATCATCGGCATCGAGTACGAGTACAGGTTCACGTAGGTCGAGCCGTTGACGGGCTTGCCGGGCGCCGTCATCAGGTCGAAGTTCGTGACGATCTCCGGGTCCAGCGGCGTCAGGAGCTTCTGGACGTCGGCCGTGTAGGCCTGGGTCGCGATCGTGTAGACGACGTCAACCGGCGGGCGCCGGCCGGCGGCAATCGCCCGCTTGACCTTCGCCTGGATCTCGCCGCCGTCGGAGAGGTCGTACTCGACCTTGATCCCGGTCTCGGCAGTGAACGCCTTGCCGGCGTACTTCTCGATGTTCGTCGAATACGGGTCGCCCCACGCGCGCACGACGATCTTGTCGGGCTTCGTCTTCGGAACGCTCGCTCCCCCCGACGCGCTGGTCGAGGTCGAGGAGGCGCCGCCGTCGTCGTCTCCGCAAGCCCCGAGCGCCAGTCCGAGGCCGGCCACCAGGCCGCCCTGGATGACTCGCCGGCGCGAGATCGGCGACTCCAGGTTGAACGCTCGGCCCCCCAGACCCGGTAGACCGCCTTCTCGCCGCTCCGGCCGGTGCGCGCTGCCTGACCCATCGTTCATTCCCGGACCCCCTCAGAGCGCTCCGGCGCGGCGGCTAGATCCCCACTCGTCGCTCGCACTGGCAGCGCGTCAGAAACCGATTTCATAAATCGATTTCTCACCCTCTCAGAAGAGGCCGCTCAAGTCAAGTGGGTGATTCCGGTTGGACACCGCCGCTGGGTCGCCGGCATGGGCGGGTGGCCCCAACCGCGCACCTCCGCAATCGGTCGACGTGCTCGGATTTCGATGCGGGCGTAGGTGCGCTCGCCGCGCGCCTCAGACGCGCGTCTGCATGTCCTGATAGCGGTCGCCGGCGGCCGCGCCGCGCGGCACTGCGGCGTCCAGGTCGGCCAGCTCCGCCCGCGTCAGTTGGACCTCTGCCGACGCGACGTTCTGTTCCAGGTAGCGGCGGCGCTTGGTCCCCGGCACCGGGATGATGTCGTCGCCCTGCGCGAGCAGCCAGGCCAGGGCCAGCTGCGCCGGCGTGACGCCCGCCCGAGCGGCCAGTCCCTGAACCCTCGCCGCGATGCCCTCGTTCCGGCCCATGTTCTCCGCCGCGAAGCGCGGCGAGCCCCGGCGCAGGTCGTCGTCGGCTAGGTCGTCGGGGCTGCTCACACTGCCCGCCAGGAAGCCTCGTCCGAGCGGCGCGTAGGCGACGAAGCCAACTCCCAGCTCGCGCACCGTGCTCAGCAGCTCGCCCTCCGGGTCGCGGCTCCAGAGCGAATACTCGGTCTGCACCGCCGTGATCGGGTGGACGGCGTGAGCCCGGCGCAGCTCGGCGGGCGAGACCTCCGAGAGCCCGAGATAGCGGACCTTGCCCTCGCGCACCAGCTCCGCCATCGCGCCAACGCTCTCCTCGATCGGTACCTTCGGATCGACGCGGTGCAGGTAGTAGACATCGATGTGGTCCATGCCGAGCCGGTCGAGCGACGCCTCGCAGGCCGAGCGCGCGTAGTCAGGGCGCCCATCGACCCCGACGAACTCGCCCGCGCTGCCTCGGACCAGCCCAAACTTGGTGGCGACCAGCGCGTACTCGCGGCGCCCGGCCAGAGCCTTGCCCAACAGCCGCTCGTTTGTGTGCGGGCCGTATGCGTCGGCCGTGTCGAAGAGCGTGATCCCAAGCTCGAGCGCTCGGTGCAGCGTGGCGATGGCCTCCCCCTCGTCGGCATGTCCGTAGAACTCGGACATTCCCATGCAGCCGAGGCCGATGGCGGACACCACCGGGCCGCGCCTCCCAAGTCGGCGGCTCCTCATCGTCTTGGCCCTCGCGCAGGAGCAGCTCGCAGCAGCGCCACGCATTGGCCATGATCAGCAGCGTCGGATTGACACCGGTCGAGCTGGGGAATACGCCGCCGTCGAGGACGAGCAAGTTCTCCACCTCGTGGGCGCGACCCGCCGGGTCTACGACCGACGCGTCCGGGTCCACCCCCATGCGCGCCGTGCCGTACTGGTGCGCGCAGTTACCGGTGATCCTGTCGATGTGCACCGGCAGCACGCGCGCGGCGCCTGCTGCCTCCGCGATCTCGGCGGCGCGGTCGACCGTCCAGTTCGCGAGCTCGAGGTCGTTTGGATGGGCGGCGTGGGTGACGCGCGCGACCGGCAAGCCCCAAGCGTCTCGCACGCTCGGGTCAAGGTCGACGCGGTTGGACTCCTGCGGCAGGTCCTGGGCCAGGACGCCAACCTTGAGGCTGTGATTGAAGTAGGCGCGATCCGCATCCTTGGCGGGGCCGCCCCAGATCGGCTTGCCCGGGTAGGTGAAGTTGATTGGGTGTCCCAGGCCCGAGCACGAGACCAGACAGCCGAGGGCGTGCCCGCGGCGCTCGTCGTGTCGGTACAGGTCGAATGTGCACCCGCCCTCGTACGAGCCCGCCCAGCCGTAGATCGGGTCGCCGTCCTCGAACAGGCCGATCGCAAATGTGTACTCGTGCAGCATCAGGTTTGCGCCGAGCTGGCCCGACCCGCCCGCCAGACCGTCCGGAGCGGTTGGGGTAGCCGACATCAAGAGCAGGCGGGCGGTTTCGATTGCGCCACACGCGACGATCACCGCGCGGGCGTGCACGACGCGCTCGCGACCGGCCTCGTCGAGGTAGGCGACGCCGGTGGCGCGGCCGCCCCTGTCCGTCTCGACGCGACAGGCGAACGAGCCGGACCGCAGGTCGAGCCGGCCCGTCGCCAGCGCCGGCCCGATGCACGCGTTCAAGGCTGGAGGCCTTCGCGTCGGTGGAGTCCCCGTACTGCTGCACGAAACCGTTGTCGCGGCTGGCCGGCCGCCCGGCCCAGGGTCGCACCGGGATCGCCTGCGGCATCGGGAAGGAGCTCAGACCCAGCGCGCGGCAGCCGCGCTCGAAGCGCTCGCCGTAGCGACTCTGCGGCAGCGGCGGCAGCGGAAAGGGGTTCCGGCGCGGCTCCTCGTGCGGGTTCGCACCCGCGATACCGCCCACCCCGAGCAGGCGCTCGACCCTGTCCAAGTACGGCTCCAGGTCCGCGTAGCCGATCGGCCAGTCGACCAGCGACGCGCCCACCAGGTCACCCACTTCCGAACGCGGGCGGAAGTCGCTGGCCAATGGTCGCGGCGTCCAGGCGGACCAGTGGATCGTCCCGCCGCCGACCAACGCCGGCATCGGACTGAACTCCTGGATTCGAGCTGGCTCCTGCGCGTCGGCCCGATACGTGCGCGGGTGCAGCTGCGGGTCGGGCCAGATCTGGTAGCGGTTGAACGCGGCCAGCTCGTCCGGGGCGAAGTCCTCCGCGCGCATCCACGGGCCGCGCTCGAGCATCGCGACGCGCAGCCCGGCGTGGCAGAGCAGGTACGCGGCCATGCCGCCCCCAGCGCCGCTCCCGACGATGCAAACGTCGACCTCGTCGCCGGCAGCCAACCCCCAGCCCGCCGGCGCCGCCACCTGCGCCGGCTCCGCCTCCGGGTCGGTCTGGCCGGCGCGCTCCTCGTGGCGCGAAGCGCCCAGATAGGCGCGGGTGGTGTAGCGCCCCAACCGAACGTCGCCCATGCTGTCCGGTCCATCGAATCCGATGGCGCGCCAGCCGGCGCGATCGCGATTGCCGCCGTAGGCGGGGTCGCAGTAGTAGCCCTGGCGCACGTGCATCGCGAGCGCGATGAAAAACGTCTCGCCGTCGCTCGACACTGGCTGGTTGGCCGGCGGACGACCGCCGCGCACGCCGCTGTCCTCCTCCAGTTGCGCGAGCAGCGCGTCCTGCTGGTCCTCGCCGAGCTCGACAAACGACTGGCGGAAACGCTCGTCGGCGCGCCGCTCGAGGTCGCGCAGGCCAGCCCGGTACTTGTCGCGCAGCATCGAGATGCGCTGCTCCCATGCGGGCCGTTCGCGCAGCCCGAGTTCGTGGAATCGCGCCCCGTCGGGCTGCACGTGGATGTGGTCGACCCCGCCGAGGAAGCCGGCCAGGTAGTCGAGCACGCCCACCTCGACCGCGCCGGGATCGGAGTCGCGCGGGAGCATCCGGGCGACGGCGGCGGCCAGGGTCGCCTGCTCCGGGCTGGACAGCCAACCCATGCGGTCCTGCTCCGCGGTGCTCACGGTCGGATGCCGTCAAGCGCCGCGGCGCGGCGCGGGTTGGCGATCAGCGATCGCAGCATCCCGCCCGTGGCGCCCCAGATGCAGGCGTCCTGTCCGTGCGTCGACAGCTCGATCGACAGCTCGCGGCCGAACGCGTCCATGACCCAGCGGGCGACCTCCGTGCGCAGCTCGTCGACGCGCTCGCGGTACATCGTGGAGTAGAAGCCGCCCAGCACGACCGCGTTAGGGTCGTACATCTCGACCAGATTGCCGACGCCGATCGCGAGGTAGCGGTCGAGCGTCGCCAGCGTCTCGACGGCCGCGGCGTCGCCAGTCTCAGCCGCCGCCAGGATGTCCTCCGGTCGGGGGTCCGGGCGCGCGCCGTCGCGGTTGCCCAAAGCCTCGCGAAAACGGTCCAGCACCGCGCCCTGGCTGACGAACACCTGCCAGCAGCCGTACTTCCCGCAGTGGCAGCGCGCACCGGCCGGGTCGACGGTGATGTGGCCGACCTCGCCCGCTGCGCCGTGGGTCCCTCGCAGCAGCTCGCCGGCCGTGACGACACCTGCGCCGACGCCGAGCTCGCCCGACAGGTAGACGAAGTCCCCGAAGCGCGCGCCGATCCCGTAGGTCTGCTCCGCGACCGCGCCCAGGTTCGCCTCGTTCTCGATTAGGACCGGGAGATCCTCGTCGAGGAAGCCGTGGACGGCGCGGCGCAGCATGTCGCGGACGTCGACGCTCCGCCAGCCGAGGTTCGCCGCCACCAGCAGCCGCCGGTCCACGTCGACGACGCCGGGCACGCCCAGCCCGAGCCCGAGCACTTCCGAGGGAGTCGACCGCGGCCTGCTCCAAGCCGGCACGCATGAGCTCCGCCAACCGTTCGATCGCGTCCACGGGGCTGAGGGTGGCGACGTCCAGCTCCTCGATCACGAGCGCGCGCTGCGCGCCAGCCGGGTCACTGACCAGCACGGCGAGATAGTCGACGTTGATCTCGGTGCCGATGATCACGCCGCGGCCCGGGTTCGGCTCGAGCAGCTCGCTGGGACGGCCGAGCGCCCCCTGGTCCTGGCCGCCGGCGCGGACCCAGCCCAGCTCGCCGAGCTCCTCAGCGAGGCTGCTCACCGTCGCCTTGTTGAGCCCGGTCTCGCGCGCCAGCGTCGCGCGCGAGACACCGCCGTGATCGACGATCGCGGCGAGCACCACCGACAGGTTCGTCGTCCGCATCCACGAGCCATCGACGGGGCGGACAAGCCGGAGGAAGTGGCTCATGGCAGGCGGGCGAGCTTCACTTGTCCGCTGCGCCGGGTGAGAATATGCCCGGGCGAGGCGATGAAGGGCGCCACCCGGCCGGCCAGGTCAGACAGGGGCAGCACCTCCTCGGCGAGCGTGAGGCCCATCGTCGACTCGAACGTCCTACGGCGCAGCCCGACACGCTGCCAAAGCTCCGGATAGTCGCGTGCCAGCTCGTCGCGCAGCTCGGCGTCGGCCAGCGCGACCGTGTCCTCCGCGTTGATCACGGTCCCGGATACGGGCGGTACGGGAATCATGTCGCACTGGAGCACCATCCCGGAGCTCAGCGCGACCGGCGAGTTTGGACGCAGCGGGGAGTCGACCCACTCCTCGAGGTGGATCAGGTGCCCGGGGTTGAGCGCGAGCTCGAACCTTCCATTCAGGGCGTCACACACAGCAGCGTGAACCTCGCCGCCGGTGACGCCGATCCCGATGCGCCCGTACCAGGCCGCTAGGCCTTCAAAGTAAGGTACTGCCAGGCGGGCGAGGTAGTCCGCGCCTACGCCCGACTCCGCCTCCTCAGCGGTGAGCAGCATGCCGGCGCGGGCCGTCAGGGCGCCCCTGAAGCCGAGCGCGATCATGACCGGGTCGCCGTGCTCGATGCGGCGATCGGAGGCGCTCGCGATGCCGAGCGACACGCGTGGGCCGCTGGTGATGATCGGGTGGATGGAGAGCGGCAGCGCCGGCGGCGCGATGGCGGCGGCGATGTCGAGCTCGCGTGCGCCGGGGCGCACGGCCGCCATCCCGCGGCTGACGCAGGCCGTGCTGAGCCGGGCGGCGAACTCGGACTGCGCGATCTCGTTCGCGCTGTTGGTCGTGCGCAGCCCGCCGGGCGCCTCTGACAGGAGGGCGGTCACGTTGCGCAGCGTCACCCCGCCGCTGCGCAGGGCCTCGATGACGTACGCCGGCGCGTCGAAGCGGTCCGGCGGTCCGTCCTCGAAGTGCTTCCAGCCGACCACTCCCACGCGCGCGTCTCCCAGGTCGAGCTCGGCAAGCGCGCGCGAGAGCGGGACGGCGTCGTGCCAGGGCTGGCCGGGCAGGCTGAACTCGCGAACGTTGACGACGCGGGCGAAGGGAGCCATGCCGCTCGCGTAGGGCTTGCCCTCGTTGCCCACCAGCACCGTGACGGTCCCGGCCCCGTCCAGCAACAGCAGCGCTTCCTCGAAACGCGGGTCGAACCCGCTGAGGTACTTGAGGTTGGCCGAGTGCTCGCGGTCGCCATAGACGAGCACATGCGTGAGGTCGTTGGCGACTAGCTGCTCGCGCAGGCGCTCCACCCGGCGCAGGTACGCCCCGGGATCGTCCTGCGGCACGTCCTCCGGCACCAGGATGTCCGCGGGCTCAAGCATGGTGCCACCTCAACAGGCGCGCCTGCACGACCAGCAGCAGGGTGTCGAGCGCCACCGCGACGACGACGATCCAGAGGATGCAGGCGATCAGCTCGGGCGTGCGCAGCAGCGGCACCAGCAGCGAGAGCACCCGACCAATGCCGTAGCGACCGCCGACCAGCTCGGCCACGACCAGCAGACCCCAGGCAAACGCGAGCGCCGCGCGCAGGCCGCCGACCAAGCTAGGCAGGATGCCGGGCAGCACCACGTCGCGGTAGGTGCGCCGCCGGCTCGCGCCCATCGTGCGGGCGAAGCGCGCGTAGACGGGACTCAGGTTCTGCACCGCGTTGGTGGTGTTGACGACGACCAGCAGGAAGACGAACAGCGCCACCAGCAGGATCTGCGCAGTCGAGCTGGTGCCGAACCAGACCAGCACGAACGGGATCACGCCCAGCGGCGGCACGGCGCGCAGCAGCCGGGTCGGCAGATCCAGCAGCCAGCCGAGGCGGCGGCTGTAGGACATCAGCAGGCCTACGGTGAGGCCGGCGACGACACCGATGGCGCTGCCCGCCAGTAGCCGTCCGAGGCTGGCCAGTAGATGAGGCAGGATGCCGCCATCGCCCGACCCGAGCTGGTTCGCGAGGGGCCGCGACTCGAACAGGATCGGGAACACCACCTCGGCGACGTCCGTAGGCGGCGGCAGGCGCAACGGGTCGACCGAGGCCGCGGCCGCGAACCATGCCGCAACGAAGAGGGCGATCCCGAGCGCCCCCAGCGCCACCCGCGCGAACAGGCTTGGCTCGCGCTCAAGCATCGACCGATGCCCACCGCAGGGTTCGCCGCCGCACGGCCATCAGGATCACGTCGACGATGACCGCGTAGATGGTGAACAGCAGCACCACGACGATCACGCGACCGAGGAACCCGAAGCGTTCCGACTGGATCATGAGGAACCCGAGGCCCTTCTGGGCGCCGGTGAACTCGGCCCCGAGGGCGAACGACCAGGCCAGCGCGAAGACGATCCGGATCTGGCCGAACAGCTCCGGGATCATCCCTGGCACCACGACCGAGCGGAACATCTCGATGCTTCTTCGCGCCCATGGTGAGCGCGAACCAGCGCTGCGCGCGCGGGACGTTCTGAGCGGCGTGATAGGTGGCCACGAACATCATCACGAACACCGCGAACGCGATGAACAGGACGATGCCGACCTCGCGCCCGCTGAACCAGAGCACGAACAGTGGGATCAGCGCAAGCAGGGGCGCTGTGCGCACGAGATTGAGGATCGGGTTGAGCAGGTGGAAGACGACGCGGCTATACGCCATGGCCAGGCCGGCCAAGACGCCGACCGCGATCCCGGCGAACGTGCCTATGGAGGACGCGCCGCATCGTCACAAGCGAGTGCTCGAGCAGGACATCCAGCGCCGCACCGTAGCCGCTCGCCGTGTCGCCGAATGGGACGAATACCTCCAGCTCGCGCACCGAGTCGGTGAGGATGCTCGACCAGTGCGGGAAGATCCGTTCGGCACGCGGGTTGACCGAGTCGATGTAGACCGCGGCCAGTTCCCACGCAGCGAAGAACAGCGCCACCCCAGCCAGCATCCAGGCCAGGCGCGAGACACGGGGGGCCGTCATGCTTGGTTCTCGACGACCGGCGCGCTGGGCGCGGCCGGGCCGATCTCGCTCCACAGGCGCTCCTTCAGCTCCGTGAAGCGCGGCTCGTTGCGCAGCTCGTGGGGGCGCGGCCGCTCGAACGGGACCGTCACGTCGTACTGCAGCCCGCCGTCGCGCAACACCACCACGCGGTCGGACAGGAACAGCGCCTCCTCGATGTCATGCGTGACCATGACCGTGGTCAGGCGGGCGCGCTGCCAGATCCGGCCGAGCTCCTCCTGCAGGGAGATCTTGGTCACGTAGTCGAGCGCGCCGAATGGCTCGTCGAGCAGCAGCATCTGCGGCTCGTTGACCAGCACCTCCGCTATCGCGACCCGCTTCTTCATCCCGCCCGAGAGCTGGCGCGGATAGAGGTCCTCGAAGCCGGTCAGCTTGACCAGCTCGAGATAACGGTCGACGCGCTCGCGGCGCTCCTGCTTGGGGACGCCGCGCAGGGCTAACCCGTACTCGACGTTGCGGCGCACCGTGCGCCAGGGAAAGATCGCGTCCTCCTGGAAGACGACGCCGCGGTCCGCGCTCGGGCCCTTAATCGGCTGGCCGTCGACGAGCACCTCGCCGCTGGTCGGCGCCTCAAGGCCAGCGATCATGAACAGCAGGGTGCTCTTGCCCGAGCCGGAGGGACCGACGATCGACAGGAAGCCCTTCTCGGCGACGGACAGGTCGACCGAGTCCAGCACGGTCAGGGGCTCCTGGCGGTGGCGCTCAAAGCGCTTGCCGACCCTGCGCAGCTCGATCTTTGTCCGGTCGAGGTCGCCGTTGTCAGACATCGTCGATGAGCGCAACCGCGCGTATCGGGGACCCGGTCCCGTCCCGGATCGGCAGCGGTAGGCCGACGAACGTGAACTCCGAGACCGGGACCTGCTCCAGGTTGGCCAGATTCTCGATGATCAGGACCGGCTCCTTGCCGATCGCCTCGCGGCAAAGGAAGTTGACGTGGCAGGACGAGGTCATGTCGTAGTCGATGTTGGGGATGTCGCCCCCGACCAGCTTCACGCCTCGGTCCAGAAACCAGGGCGGCGTCTCGCGGTGCAGGCCCGGGTTGGGGATGCCGCCATAGCGCTCGCGGTCGGCGTTCGGCCCCGCCCCCCAGCGTGCCAGCCAGCCGGTGTGGAGGATCACGATGTCGCCCTCGCCCACGATCGCCCCGGCGCGCGCCACCGCCGCGTCGAGGTCCTCGACCGTGATCGGGAAGGCCTCGCCGTCCTCGCCCAGGTGACGCACGTCGAGCATGACCGCCCGCCCGAAGCAGGTCTCGAGCGGGATGGTGGCGGCGTCCTGAGTCGAGTCCGGGTTGAAGTGCTGGGCCGCGTCCACGTGCGTGCCCAGGTGGGTGTGGATCAGCACCTCCTCGTTGCGCCAGCCGCGGGCCGTGTCGGGCTGGGCCCAGTCCTCGGGCATGCCGTCGTACACCGGGGGCCCACCCCCGCGGCGCCAGGTGTCTGCGTAGAACCAGCGCACGAAGTCGTACTTCTGGTTCGGCAGTACCACCGGGCCGCGGGGATGATGCGGGTGGTTGACGGGGGTGCCCTCCTCGAGCACCGCCGTCAGATCCACGATCCGCGAGCCGTTGGTCACCCGCTGACCTCCTTCTGCGCGGCCTTGGCCAGGCGCGCGGCGTCCAGGTAGTTGAACGCGTCGTACTGCTCCTTGGCCGCGGCGAGCAAGGCCTCCGCGGTGCCTCGCGCCTCCTCGCCGGCGCCGTCCAGGCCATCCTCGGTCGCCTTCATGGCAGCGTCGGCCTCGGCCTTTAGCTCGACCGCGCGTGTGTACACCAGGTGCGCGATCGTGACGTCATCCGGCTTGGCCTGGCCCTTGTCCAGCGTGCCGCCCGCCTCAGCCTGGTTGATCGCCGCCTGGATCATCGTCCGCTCGTACGTCGGCTTGTCCGGGTTGAACCACAGGTCACCCTGCTCGTCGAACGGGATGTACGGGTCGATGCTGCGGTAGATGATCTTCGCGTCCTCCGGCGTGAGGTCGGTGCCGGCGGCGCGGTTCAGCTGCTGGACGTGCGGCTCGGCCGCCTCGTCCGGATGGTCCGCGATGAACTGCGAGATGCGCCACTTCACGCTGGCCATCCGCATGATCGTGTCGGAATTGGACTCCCAGAAGTCCTGCGTCGTGCCCCAGCCGTTGGTCGAGACGGCCGCCAGCTCGGCGGAGGACTCGTAGGGCGGCTCGACGATCCCGGTCAGGTCGGCGGCCGTGACGATCGGCTTGAAGCCCTCCTTCTCGAGCGTGATGCGCGTCGGCGCGCCGCCGATCTGGAAGTCGGCCCGACCGGCGAGCATCAGCTGCACGCCCTGGGCGTCATTGAGGCTCTCGAGCTTGATGTCCGACTCCGACAACCCGGCGCCCTGCATGACGGTCTTGCCGAAGTTGCGCACGGCCGGGTCCGGCGACCAGGTCAGGGTCGCGCCCTCGAGCTGGGCGGCCGCCTCCTTCAGCGCGTCCTCATCGCTCTTGCCCTCCTCCTTGATCTCGGTGAAGGACTTGAACTTCTTGTCGCCCATCAGGGCGAAGCCGATGAAGAAGTCGCCGTAGGCGAACATTTTCAGCTCGTCCGTCTTGTTCAGTGCCGGCAGGAGGATCTGGTAGTTGCTGCTGAGTACGTCGACCTTCTTCGACAGGAGCGTCGACGCGTGGTCGGCGGGCGTGTAGAGGCCGCCCGCCGGCTCCGGGTCGAGCGTGATGCCGACGTCCTCGAACCACCCCTTTTGGACCCCGAGGATGGCGTCGGTGTGGTCGATGAACTCGGCGTTGCCGAACTTCACCGTCGTCTCGGGGATGCGGTGCTGCTCCGGCACGGCGGCGGTGCTACCACCGCCGCTGTTCCCGCCGTCGTCATCGTCGCCGCATCCAACCGCCACGGTCGCGCCCAACAGGGCGACCAGCGTTGCAATGAAAGTCAGGACTCGAGCCGCTCGGCCCATGCTTGCCTCGATTCGCCGTTGTTCCGACAGGAAGACTTAGTATGGCTGCCCAACAAACTAATCTCCCAACTGCCGAAAGTCAAGGGCAGCGCTACGACACCTGGGCGCTAAACGTCGAAGGGGCTCGCGGGGCGAGGATGCCGCCGCGACTAGAGTTCGCAGCACCGCGCCAGCCATCAGCTCTCGACGGCGCGCAGCGGTTCCGAACCGTCCCAAGCCTCGGCGCCGCCTCTCACCATCCCGAAGAACTCGCGCAGGCCCTCGCTATCGGCATGGATCTCGATGTCGTGGCCCAGGGCGCCGGAGGCGTCGTGGAGGGTCATGTCGACTGCGCCGAGCTGAGCGCTCAGGTACTGCGACAAGCCCCGCTCATCGAGCGAGCTGCGCACATCGGCTACCTCCGTTGGCGGCACGGCGTAGCCGACGTGGGGATCCCGGCGGGGGACCGAAGAAGCGCCTCTGTACACGCGCGGGCGCGAGGCTGACGACTTCGATCAGCTCGATCGCGGCGCCGCCGCAGGAGCCAAAGGCGGAATCGTGAACGAATTCCGCCGGCTCACCGCGCGAGAGGACGTTTTCCAGCGGCACGCGCTCGACGAGGAAGAACGGCCCGGCGCCGAGTTGGTCGACCAGGCGATTCACGGTCGCCTCGATGTCCTCGACGAGGTAGACCTGGTCGCCGTCGACGGCCAGCCGCAGCCAGCGCGGTGTTCGGGGTCGCACGGCGCCAGCCGCTCATCGGCCGGCGGCCCGCACTTGCCGCCCTTGAAGCGCTCGACGTCATCGTCCATCAGGCGGCTGCGCTCGCACAGGACCACTCGATCGGCGGCGCGGTACGGGATGAACCAGACGCCGGTTCCCGTCGCCTCCGGAAGTCCGTAGCGACGGGCCGCTAGGGGCGTGAGCTGGTCGATGAGCCAGCCGAGTGCTTCCACTGTGTCGGCCGAGAAGCCTTGCTTCTCGAAGCACGGGTGCAGCTCGTTCTTGGACATGACGAGCAGATTTGGTCTTGAGTCGGAGCGAAACGCCCGTCATTTCGTCTTGTCCGTCTGCTCCATGCAGGGTGCCCCCGCTCCTAGCAGACTTTTCGAAAATGCCGGAGTTTGCGGACTTTCTCGATCCGACCGACAGGTCGAAAATCCGATTGATGCCCAGACGGCTTGTCGCGCCGGTGGATGCCCGAAGCGGGGAGCGACCGAATCTCCGCGCCAGGAAGTGGACGGCGGCTCACCGACGCCAGGAATATCTGCGGCTCCGCAGTCAGGGGCTCACGTACGACGAGATCGCCCGCCGGCTTGGGGTCAGCTCCTCCACGGTCCGAAGAGTCGTGACGCGATATCTAGAGAGGCTCGCCACCGAGACGAGCAGAAACGCCGCGCAACTAGTCGAGCTCGAGCTGGTGCGGCTCGACGAACTTGAGGCCCTGCTGCGTCCGAAGGCGCTAGCTGGACACCTCGGGGCCGTGGACCGGCTCCTAAAGGTTGCGGAGCGGCGGGCAAAGCTCCTCGGCATCGAGGCGCCGCGCCGGCACCGCCATGAGATGACGATCCTCGATCCGGCGATCGATCCTGAGGAGATCGAGCGCATGACCGAAGCATGGATCAACTCCGGAGGCCCGATCGTCGACGGAGAAGCCGTCGAGGAACCGCCTGCGCTCGCGCCCTGAAGGCGGCAACTAACAGCGTGGCGGTTGCAGGGAGCCGTGCAACGCCTAGTTGCGCAGACTTCCCCGGACACACCCTTGCTCTCTCCACCCGACGCCAACGTGGACGCCATCTAGCGGCACCCTGCATAGAGCAGGCCCCTCCGCGTCTACGCACCGACTGCTCGGTGCTGGCCCGATGGCGCGCCTTGGATGCCCCGGCTTTGGTACCCGCGTGGTACCTCGGCCCTCGGCCGCGGAGCTCCCCTAGGAACTAGAAAGACCCGCCTTTGCGGGCCTTTCCGTGAGTAGCGGGGGCGGGATTCGAACCCGCGACCTTCGGGTTATGAGCCCGACGAGCTACCTGACTGCTCCACCCCGCGCCGTAGGCAGACGAATCTAGCAGCCGGCTTTGGGGCGTCAAGCCGGGAACGCGGGCGTTCACCCCGGACGCACAGACGCCCCGCAGGGGGTGCGGGGCGTCTGGTGTGGTGCCGGAGGGCCAGTGGCCCCACGCTCGAGGACTACGGGTTGCGCAGCGCGCTCGCCGGGCCGTGCGGGTCGGTGCGCTGGGCGACGGCCGCGTCCTCATCGGACGAGCTGGCCTTGGAGCCGCGCAGCTCGAGACCGCTGGACTGCGAGATCGCGGCGGCGGTGGCCGCCTCGTTCACGCCCTGAGCCTCGACGCCCGTCTGGGGGGAGATCGCGGCTGCGGTGGCGGACTCGTTCTTGCCGGGGATCGTGGCCGCTGTGGGCGGCGCGATCGCGGCGGCGGTTGCCGACTCGTTCTTGCCGGGGATGTCCGCGGCGTTCGGGCTGGGCTGCTCGACGACGATGACCCTCGAGGACGTCGTCGTGTCCGTGTTGTCGATCAGGGCGTAGGCACCGGTCGCGATGCCGGCCCCGACCAGGAGGGCGACCAGGGGGGCCGCCATCGTCTTGCGGGAACGGACCTGGGGAAGGCGCGCTGCATATTCCATTTGTGACCTCCAAGGCCCCACCTGTGCGAGTCGCGTCGGGGAGACCAGATCGAATGGAGAAGTTCTAACCCCGTGCGGATCCGCACAAGGCGACGCTCGTCACACTTGGAGCTACGTCACAGATACGGTCCCGTCCATGGCCGAACTGACCGTCTACGAGAAACGCACCTGCACGACCTGTCGCAACCTCGCCGAGCTGCTCGAGGCCCGCGGGATCGAGTTCGAGCGCGTGGACTTCCACGTCGAGCCGCTGCCCGAGGCTGAGCTGCGCGAGCTCGTGCGCAAGGCCGGAGTGCCGGCTCGGACCCTGTTCCGCGCCCGCGAGCCCGTGTACTCCGAGCTGGGTCTCGGCGAGCGCGAGGTCGACGACGACGAAGCGATTCGGCTGATGGCGACCCACCCCCAGCTGCTCCAGCGACCGGTTGTCGTGCGCGGCGAGCGCGCCGTGCTGGCGCGACCCGTGGAGCGCGTGAACGAGCTCTTCGAATGAGGGTCGGCGTCGTCGACATCGGCACCAACTCCACGCGTCTCCTGATCGCCGACGCGAAAGGCCAGCAGATCGAGGAGCTCGAGCGGCGCACGACGGTGACCCGGCTCGGCGAGGGCCTGGAGGAGAGCGGTCGCCTGTCCGACGACGCGATGGCGCGGGTCTCCGACGCGCTGGGCGAGTACCGCCGGCTGCTCGACGAGCATCGGCGCCGAGCGCGTCGTCGCGGTATCCACCAGCGCGATGCGCGACGCCGCCAACGGTCCCGCGTTCCGCGACGAGATCCGCGCTCGCTTCGACATCGACGCCCGCACGATCTCCGGCGACGAGGAGGCCCGACTGACCTTCCTCGGCGCCACCGCCGGCCGTGCCGACGCCTCCGAGACGCTCGTGATCGACATCGGCGGCGGCAGCACCGAGTACGTCGTCGGCCAACCGGGCGCCGAGCCGGATTTCCACATCTCCACGCGTATGGGCTCGGTGCGGCACACCGAGCGCCACCTCCCCGGGGACCCGCCCGGCCCCGCGGAGCTGGCCGCGCTGGCCGGCGATGCCCGCTCGATCATCGACGCCGACGTGCCAGCCGGCGTGCGCGAGCGTGTGGAGCAGGGCATCGCCGTCGCCGGTACCGCCACCTCGCTCGCCGCGATCGACCTCGAGCTGGACCCCTACGACCCCGAGCGCGTCCACGGTCACCGCGTGAGCCTGGATACCTGCGAGCGGATCGTCGCGCGCCTGGCCGCGCTGACCGTCGCCGAGCGTCGCGAGGTCGACCGGCCTGCATCCCGACCGCGCGCCCACGATCGTGGCGGGCGCCGTGATCCTGCTCGAGTCGCTGCGCGCCTTCGGCCTGGACTCGGTCGAGGTCAGCGAGACCGACATCCTGCACGGCGCCGCACTGGCCCCCTCAAGATGAAGGCGCCGGCATCATGCCGGCGCCTTCAAAAACGGCCCCATCAGGACGGGCAGGGGTACGTGCCTTGAAAGGGCCTTGCGGTTCGGACGGCGGGAGGCGCCGATACGATGCGGCTTCGCCCGAACCTATGTACCGAGTGACGGCCGACGGGTTGGCCGCACGGCAAACATCACCCAGCGCGCGCAACTATAACCCCTTTGGTAGCGCTTGAAAAGGGTGTAGCGGTACCTGCGTATACAGAAGGGCTAGGCCAGGTTGGCCTTGCGGGGATACACGACCTCGGGGTCGGTCAGCACGTTGACCAACGCAGGCTTTCCAGATGCGAAGGCGCGTTCCAGCGCCGGCCGCAGTTGGTCTGGCCGCTCGACCAGCTCGCCGTGTCCGCCAAACGCGCGCACGACCTCGTCGTAGCGGCAGCCTGGCTGCAGCTCGGCCGCCACCGAGTACCCGTAGAGGAACTCCATCGGGTGCTTCTCCAGCGCCCAGATCCCGTTGTTGCCCATCACGCCCACGATCGGCAGGCCGTGGCGCACGAAGCTGTCGAACTCCATCCCGGCGAACCCGAACGCGCCGTCGCCAAGCAGCAGGCAAACCTGCCGGTCGGGGTGCGCGACCTTCGCCGCCAGCGCGTAGCCCGGGCCGGAGCCGAGGCACCCGTAGGGACCGGGGTCCATCCAGCAGCCCGGCTCGTAGGTCTCGATCACGCGGCCGGCGAACGAGACGAAGTCGCCGCCGTCGCCGATCACGATCGCGTCGCGGTCCAGCACCTGGCCGAGCTCGTGGTACACGCGCAGGGGGTGCAGCGGCGCGCGGTCGTCGTTCAGGTCGGCCTGCTCGCCGGCCCGGCGCTCGTTCTCGATCTCACGCAGCTCGCTCGCCCAGGCGCTGCGCTCCGGGCCTCCGGCGGCCCCCTCGCGCAGCGCGTCCAGCGTCGCCGCGACGCCGCCGTACAGCTCGGCTGCGACCTCACGCGGGTGCGGGCGCTCCGGCGGCGCCGAGCCGAGCACCACGACCTGGGTCTCGTCGCCGAACGAACCGCCGAAACCGAGCCGGAAGTCCATCGGCACCCCGACCACCAACGCCAGATCCGCGCCCTTGAGCCCCGCGCCGCGGGCGCGCGAGAAGAACATCGGGTGGTCGGCCGGCACGCAACCGCGCGCGAGCCCGTTCAGGAACACCGGGATCGAGAGCTCCTCGCAGAGGCGCACGAGCGCCTGCTCGCCGCGCGACCAGTAGAGCCCGGTGCCGGCCATCACGACCGGCTTGCTCGCACCACGCAACAGCTCGGCCGCGCGGTCGAGCGCGTCGCCGTCGGCCGCCGGAGTCAGCAGCGGGTCGGGCAGCGACGCCGGGGCGTTCGCGTCGGCGTCGGACTCCATGAAGACCTGGTCGAGCGGGAAGTCGAGGAAGGCCGGGCCGGTCGGCGGCTCGACCGCCGCGGCCAGCGCCTCGTCGATCAGCGCCGGAATGTCGGCGGTGGTCTGCGCGGTGCGCGCGAGCTTGGTCACCGGCTCGACGAACGGGATGTGGTCGATCTCCTGAAGCGAGCCCTGTCCCCACCGGAAGGCGGGAGCGCGCCCACCGAGCACGATCATCGGCGATCCGTTCTGCAGCGCCGATGCCATGCCGCTCATCCCGTTGGTCACGCCCGGGCCGGCCGTCAGCGCGGCTACGCCGGGCTCGCGCGTGGCCTTCGCCCAGCCTTCGGCCGCGAACGCCGCCGACTGCTCGTGACGAACGTCGACGATGTCCACGCCCTCCTCGCGACAGCCGTCGTAGATCGAGAAGAGATGCCCGCCAGACAGGGTGAACAGCTTCGACACACCGTGTGCCTTGAGGCGCTTCGCGACCAGCCTGCCGCCGTGCAACTCGGTGCCCTGCTCCGTCTCCGCCGGCGTAGTCATGACGGGTGCGAGCCTAGTCGATCGGGTATACACCGGGCCTCAGTAATGGTGTCCCTCGACGGCGACTTCCACGGCACCTTCCCCTTCGACGCGCGCTACGTGAGGGCGGGCGACACGAGGCTGCACTATGTCGACGAGGGCCCGGCCGAGGCCGCCCCGCTGCTGTTCGTGCACGGCAACCCGACCTGGAGCTACCTGTGGCGGCGGCAGATCGCCGCGCTCGCCCCGAAGGGGCATCGCTGCATCGCGTTCGACCACATGGGATTCGGGCGCTCGGACAAGCCGCGCCAGCTGTCGGCCTACTCGCTGCAGCGACACGTGGACAACATGGTCGCGCTGATCGAGGCGCTGGATCTCCGGGAGGTGACGCTGATCGCACACGACTGGGGCGGCCCGATCGGCCTCGGCGCCCTGCTCGAACGCTCCGACCGCCTCAAGGCCGTGGTGCTGATGAACACCTGGGCCTGGGAGCTCCCCAGCTTCCTGCCCCCGTTCCTGCGGGAGTTCCGGACAGAGGGCCTCGGCGAGATCCTCGCGCTAGGGGGGAACCTGTTCGTGGAATCGATCCCCGGCGGCATGCACCGCCGCGATACCGACCCGCTGATGATGGAGGCCTACCGGGCGCCGTTCCCCGACTACTGGTCACGCGCGGGCACGCTCGCCTTCCAGCGCGACATCCCCCTCACCGAGCGCGACCGCAGCGCACCGGCGATGGCGGCCATCCAGGAGCGGCTGCCGTCGCTCGCGGTGCCCGTGCTGCTCGTGTGGGGAATGCGCGACCCGGTCTTCCAGCCCGTCTTCCTCGAGCAGTGGCGCGAGCTGTTCCCGGACGCCGAGACGGTCGAGGTCGCCGACGCGTCTCACTTCCTCGTCGAGGACGAGCCCGACGCGGTGACCGCCGCTATTGAGGGTTTCCTGCGCTGACGCGCCGCGAGGCGGCTTCGATGCTCTCGACGTTGCGCGGCAGCACCTCAACGCGCAGGCGGTTGCCGAACACGACGTGCAGGACCACGCCGCCGAAGCGCTCGGCGAGCAGCTGAGCGTCGCGCTCGGCGTCCTCGATCTCGTGCTCGGGGAGCCCGCACGCCTCCAGGAATCGCCGTGCGATCGGCCCCTCGAGCTCGCGCGTGGACAGCTCGAGCTGCTCGGTGCGGAACAGGCCGGCGGTGACCCCGGCAGTCGGCGTGACGACCACCGCGGCCATGTCGTCCGACAGGACGTTGGCCTCTGCGGCCACGCTCTCGATCAGGCGGCGCGCCGTCGCGTCGTCGCCGATCTCCGCCAGTAGCTCGGTGAGACGCTCGCGGCCGAGGATGCCGTCCTGCGTGCGCGCCTCCACCAGGCCGTCCGTGAACAGGCAGGCGACCGCGCCCGGAACCAGCGGCACCGTCGTCTGGCGCAGGCCGGTGCGGACGCCCACGCCGATCGGGGGTGAGGACGCGGCAGTGATCGGATCGTGCGGGTCGGGCCCGACGACGATCGGCGAGGGATGGCCGGCGCTGGCGTACGTGAGCGAGCCCGTCTCGGGGTCGTGCACTGCCAGCAGCACCGTGGCGAAGTCGCCGCCGAGGTTGTCGTCGATCACGCGGCCCGCCACCTGCAGCGCGACCCGCGGCTCGAGGCCGGCCTCGAGGTAGGCGCGCAGCGTGTAGCGCATGAATGCGGTGCGGGCGAGTGCGCCGCGCCCGTGGCCGGAGACGTCGCCGAGGATGAAGCCGACGCGCCCGCCCGTCAGCGGGAGCACGTCGTAGAAGTCGCCGCCCGCGCCGGGACCGTCGGCCGGCCGGTAGGCAACCGAGGTCAGCAGCGCGCCGACCTTGTCGGGCACCGGCGGCAGCAGCGCCGTCTGAAGCAGTCCGACCTCCTGGAGCAGCTCGCGGCGCTGGCGCGCGAGGCGCCGGGCGCGCAGCGCGGCCAACAGGTAGCCGATGCCGAGCATCACCGACAGCGCGGCGAGCGCGGCCAGCGCGGCCTTCAGCTCGTCGGGCACGACCTCGACCAGCCGGTCGACCGTGTTGGTCACGACGTTCGAGCCCTCGTCGCCGGATCCGGCGCCGCCGTCGTTCCCCTCGCCGTCGCCCTGGCCGCCACCGCCGCCGTCGCCGGCCGCGCCTTCGTCGCCCGGCGTGGCCTGGGCCAGCTCGGTGCCGGCCGGCAGCCCGCCCGCGCCATCGGCACCGGTGCCGCCGTTGGCGATCGCCCCGCCGTTGTTGCCGGCCGCGACGCCGAACTCGGCGGTGCGGTCCGGGCCGCCTCCGCCGTCGGGCTCGATGGTGTCCTCCATGCTGCCGAGCCCGGTGCCGACCGGGGCGTCGGGTGCGTCGGGACCTACCTCCGGCGGGTTCAGCGGATCGGGCTCGCCCCCGGTGTCTGGCGCCGGCGGCGTGACCTGCGGGAGGCCGCTCGGGTCGGGCGCCGGCTCCTCGACCTCGCTGTCGTCGATCGGGTCGTCGCCCTTGCTGCCGCCGCTCGGCGGAGTCAGGTCCTCGCCCTCCGCGTCGTCGGTCGGCGGGTTGTCGGGATCGGTCGTGCGGTTGCCGTCGCCCTTGTCGCCGCCGCTGGTCGGGTCCTCGACTTCGCCCTCGCCCGGATCGCCGGGAGCTTCCTCGCCCGTGCCCGGTTCCTCCTCACCGAGGCCGGGGGTCTCGCCCGCGCCGGGATCCTCACCGAGACCAGGGTCCTCGCCGGTGCCCGGGTCCTCGCCGGTGCCCGGGTCCTCGCCGGTGCCGGGGACCTCAGCGGGTGGGTCCGTGGTCGGGTCCTCGCCAACCGGGTCCTCGCCAACCGGCTCCCCCGTCGCCGGCGGTAGGTCGGCCACTTCGTCGTCGCCCGGATCCAAGCCCTGCTGGTCTCCGAGAACCGGCTCCTCGGCCGTCGGGGACGGCTCGCTCTGAGGGGGCTCCGGGTTGCCGGCCTCGGCGCTGGCCAGCGGCCCGCTCGACCCGCCCGCCAGCAGCACGATCGCGATCGTGAAGAAGACGGCAATTGCCGTGCCGCCGCGAGCCGCGAGGAACCGCGCCTGCTGGCGCAGGAAGTGGGAGGGGGCCACGCTAGTTATGTCGGCTGATCACGCGTCCGTGATTAGGGTTGTCGGGGGGCGGGTCGGACGATCGTCCACGCCCGGATCGAGGGCGTGGATCGGTACGAGCTCGACGATCCCTCTCAACTTTGCCTCACCTCGGGCTTCTGTGCCACTCGCGGCTTCTCCGATCAGCTCGAGCGTCGCCGCGGTCAGCAGCACCGGGTCACCCGTGTCGCGAGTGACCGCCTCCACGCGAGCGGCCACGTTGACGGGGTCTCCGATGACCGCGAACTCGAGGCGTCCACCACCGCCTACAGAGCCCACGACCACAGTCCCAGAGCTGATTCCGATGCCCACCTCCACCTCCCCGCCGAAGCGCTCACGGACCGCTCGCACGATCTCGCGCGCTGCCGCGACGGCGCGCACGGCGTGGTCCGGCAGGCGTTCCGGAGCGCCGAACACCGCAAGCAAGCCATCGCCCAGAAACTTGTTGGCATGCCCGCCGTGACGGCGCACGATCGGCACGATCGCGTCGAAGAACTCGTTCAGCAGCGCGACCGTCTCGCGCGCGCTCGAACTGGCCGCCCGCGGCGTGAAGTCGCGCATGTCGATGAACGCGACCGTAACCTCGCGCTCCTGGCCCTCCAGCAGCTCGCCCTCGGCGAGCACCCGCTCGGCCACCTCGGGGGCGACGTACGACCCGAACGCGGCGTGCAGCCGCTGGCGCTCGGAGAGCCCCTGCATCATCTCGTTGAAGCTGCCGGCCAGCTCGCCCAGCTCGTCGCCGGACGCGACCGGCACGCGCGCGTCCAAGTCGCCGCGCTTGACGGCGTGCGTGGCCGCGATCAGGTCGTCCACCGGCTGGAGGATCGACTTGGTCAGCAGGAAGGTCAGCTCGAGCGAGACCGTGAACGCGACGAGGACCGCCACGAGCACGTCGAGGCCGAGGTCCTCGAGCGACGCGGTGCCGTCCGTGGACAGCCCGCTCACGACCACGCCCGTTACCACGTTGATCACCGGGAGCACGCCGAGCAGCTTCCATCGCAGCGGCACGCCGACCGGGGCCGAGCTGAACGCGGGCGGCAGCTGCAGCGAGATGTCCTCGAGCACCGGGCGCATGAACACCTCGGAGGCGAGGTAGTGCAGGATCGCGGCATAGGCCACGGCCACGACGGCGCCGGCGAAGACGACCAGCGCGCTGTACACGTGCAGGTCGAACTCGAATGTCGCGTAGAGCGACACCGGCAGGCCGATCACGACGAACGGCCGCCAGCCGTTGGCGAGCAGGAGCCGGCGCGGCAGGGCCGCCGCGCACCGCCAAGCGACTAGCGCGTCTTCGCCGTCGCCGCCTCCCTCCATCCACGCGAGGATCGGCCGCGTCAGTTTCCACGCGCGCGCGAGCCCCCACGTGACGGCGACCAGCGTGGCGCCTTCCGCGACCGCCACGACCCGCCAGAACTCGCCCGCGGTCGTGTCGGTGTAGAGGGCGAAGATCCCGATCGTTCCCAGGCAGACCAGGAACGCCGAGACGAACTCGAAGATCAGGTAGAGGACGAAGTACGCGCGTCCGAGCCTCCGGTAGAGCGCCCCGAAGAGGAACGGCATGCGCGAATTGTGGACGATCCGACGGAGTCCTACTCCTCCTCGGGTCGCTCCTTGCCCGGCCACGAGCCGGTCGTGCGCTCGAAGGCGCGCCGGGTGTAGTGATCCGACGCCTCCTTCATCGCGCGGAAGATCGCGCCCTGAACCGCCGCAGCGAGCAGCAGTTTGCGCCAGTCGATGTCGCGGTGCTTCGAGTCCGGGGGCTCCTCGGTGTCGATGAGCCCCCAAAGCTGATCGAAGATCTTCTTCGAGACGAAGCCGGCGAGCAGTCCCCCGCCCACGCTGACGGGGATGAACAGGAGCTTGGCCATACGCTTGTATACCCGATGCCCGGGTAGGCGAACTGGTACAGCCGGCGCCCTTAAAAGGCGCTGCCCTTCGGGGCATTGTGGGTTCGAGTCCCACCCCGGGCATCAACCGGCCGAAACGCAACTTTTGCCTTGCTACGGTGTCGCAGGGGGCGGGTACCTGACTTTGGAAGCTTCGGCTCTTCAACACACGGCGCGGCTCCCTGCGCTCGCGGGGCGGTCGCCGCTGCTTCGGTTGCAGAGCGACGAGCGGCTCGTAGCCCTGATCCGCCGCGGTCACCATGGCGCCTTCGAGGCGCTTGTGCAGCGCTACCAGCCGCGCCTGCTCGCCTTCTGCCGCCACATGCTCGGCTCCACCGAGGACGCCGAGGACGTGCTGCAGGAGGTGTTCGCAGCCTCGTTCAACGCGATCTGCGCCGACGACCGGCCGATCAACGCCCGCCCGTGGCTGTACCGGATCGCGCGCAACCGCTGCCTCAACCATCTGCGCCGCCCGCAGCCGAGCGGCCAGGACTCGATGGACGTGTTCGAGCGCGACGGCGGGCTCTCCACCGCCGACACCGTCCACAAGCGCGAGGAGTTCCGCGACATCGTCGCCGACGTCCAGGAGCTGCCCGAGACGCAGCGGACCGCGCTGCTGCTGCGCGAGCTCGACGCGCTCTCCTACGAGCAGATCGCCGAGGCGATGGAGACCACGGTGCCGAGCGTCAAGTCGCTGCTCGTGCGCGCCAGGGTCGCGCTCGCCGAGGCCGCCGAGGCGCGGCTGCTCACGTGCGCCGAGGTGCGGCTGGAGCTGGGGCGGGTGGCCGAGGGGGTCGCGCGTACCTCAGCTCCGCTGCGACGTCACGTGAAGAGCTGCGACCGCTGTCGCACCTTCCGCGGCGAGCTACGCAAGACCAACCGCGCGCTGGCGGCCATCTATCCGGTCGGCCCGCTGCTGCTGATGAAGAAGCTGTGGATCGCCAAGCTCGGCGTCGGCGCGGGCGCTGGGGCGGCCGCAACGACCGGCGGCGGCGCGGCCGCGGGCGCCGGGGTTGCCGGCGCGGGCGTCGCGGCCGCTGGCGGCATCACCGCCGGCGGCGCCGTGTCGGCCGGCATCTCGACGGTCGCCTCGAAGGCGGCGGCCGGCATGGCGGCCGCGGTGATCGTTACCGCCGGCGCAGTCGAGGTGAAGCACGTGGCCCAGCCGAAGGTCGCTCCGGTGACGCAGGCGGCCGTCGCCCCGGTCGAGCCGGTGGTGGCACCCGCGCCCGTCGCGCCGCCCGCCAAGCCCGAGAAGAAGCCCGCCAAGGTGGCCAAGGTCGAGGTCAAGCCGAAGCCCGAGCCGGCGCCCGTCGCCGCCCCGGTGCCCGTGGTCCCCGCCGAGCAGGTCGCGACACCGCCGGCCGAGGCGGTCGCCCCGCCGGCCCAGGAGGAGGGCTCGACCGTGGTCCTGCCGCCGCGCGCGGACGACGGCACGACCGTCGTGCCCCCCGCGGAGGAGCCGGTCGACCCGACCGTCCCGCCTGAGCCGGAGACCACGACGCCGGTGCCGCCGCCCCCGCCGCCTCCCGCACCACCAGCCGGCGAACCCGGCGCGGGCCAGACGCCCCCGCCACCCCCGCCGCCGCCGCTGCAGTAGCCGCGGGCGGTAGCCTGCGCCGCCCGTGATCGACTTCGACGACTTCCTCAAGGTCGACATCCGCGTCGGGCGGATCGTGCGCGTGGAGGACTTCCCGGAGGCGCGCAAGCCCGCTTGGAAGCTCACGCTCGACTTCGGCCCCGAGCTGGGCGAGCGCAAGTCCTCCGCGCAGATAACGAACTACACGCGCGAGGAGCTGGAGGGGAGCCTTGTCATCGCGGTCGTGAACTTCCCGGCGCGCCAGATCGGGCCCGTTCGCTCAGAGGTGCTGGTGCTCGGAGTACCCGACGAGGAGGGCAACGTGATCCTGCTGCGCCCCACCACCGACGTCCCGCTCGGCGGGCGGATGTTCTAGGCGGCCGAGCCGAGCCGGGCGCTACGCGCTGGCCGCCGGCGCCAGCCCGATCACCTTCAGCCGGCGCTCGAGCGCCTTCATCGCGAAGGCCCGCGTCTCGTCCATCGTGGCGCCGAGCACCTCGGTCTCGCCCTCCACGTACCACTTCGGTTGCAGCACGCCGTCGGCGATCGGGGCGACCTCCGTGAGCGTCCGCGTGATCGCGTCGGCGTACTTGGGATCGGCCTGCGCCATCTCGCGCAGGAAGCGTGCCCCGAAGGCCACGTGGCGATGCTCGTCGCGGGCGATCTTGTTGAAGCCCTCGACGAACCCCGGCAGCGTCCCGACCTCCTCGTTGTACTGGAGGATGAAGTGCTGCCCCGTCAGGGCCAGCATGCCCTCGATGACCATGTGGTAGAGCGTGATCGTCTCCGTCAGCGCGACCAGGTCCTCGGGGCTGCGCGCCAGGTGGTCGACGCGGCTCTTGAGCATCTCGTCGAAGAGCTGGTCGAACTCGGGGTTCACGTGCGAGCTGGTCTCCGCGAGACGGTCCTGCAGGTTGCTCGCCTCCAGCACGCCGACCTCGTCGTAGAACCGGTTGAAGAAGCGCACGTGGCGCGCCTCGTCGGCGATCTGGGTGCAGAGGAAGATGCGCATCTCCTCGGTGGGCGCCGCGCGCATCATCGGGCCCAGCTCCTCGGCGACCTTCTGCTCGCCGATGAAGAACGACGAGAGCCCGTACATGCGCTGGAAGCGCTCCTCCTCCGGGATGCGCTCGTGCCAGTCGACGCGGTCCTGGGTGAAGTCGATGTCCTGAGTCGCCCACTGCTGGCGCTCCCACAGGTTGTAGAGCTCCTCGTAGGAGAGCAGGTGCACCTCGCCGCGATCCGCCGATTCGAGCAACCCCGGGTCGCTCGTGGCCTGGAAGTCCTCACGCTCGGTTCGCTGGGTTGCTGTCTCGCTCATGGGCCGCAGCGTATCGCAGCTTTGGCTGGCCAGCCAGACAGTTACGGACCAGGTTCCGCGGTGGCCTCGATCAGCACGTCGCCGGCGCCGCCGGTGGCCTTGCCGATCACCCTCGCGCCCGGGCGCAGCCCGTCGAGCGTGGTGGCTTGGGAGCTCAGCTCGCCGCCGGCGCGGAGCGTCTTGCCGGCGAAGGTAAGCCCGTAGCTCGCGCCGTCGCCGGAGCGCAGCTCCACGCGGACCGAGATGAACGCCGGCACGCGGATCACCCGGGGAAGGATGCGCCCGTTGACGCCGGTGAACAGGGCCAGGGTCCGAGCCGGCTCCTCGTCGCCCGCCCCGCCGGTGCCGCCCTCCGGGGTGGCGTTGCCGTCGCCGTCGTCGGGCAGCGTCTCGGTCTCGGGATCGGGGCTGGTGGCCTCGGTTTCGGGCTCCGACTCGGTGGTGGTCTCGGTCGTCGGGGCGGGCTGGGTCTCGGAGCCGGCGGGCGGCTGGTCCTCGTCATCGCCGCCGCACGCCGGCAGACCGATCGCGAACGCGATCAACAGAGGCGCGAAAAAGCATTTGCGGATGGAGCGAATCGACACAATCATGGAGTTCTATGACCGGGAGGCCATGGACACACGGTAATCGCGTGCTCGGCGTGGACCCCGCCAGGCGGCGTGTCTGGGTCTTCGGTCAGCGCCTGCACCACGGCCCCACGGGTCTGTTCCTCGCGGCGCTCGGCGCCGCCCTGATCGCCCACGACTGGAAGGACCGCCCGGTCTGGTTCCAGCGCGGGTGGCAGAACCAGCCCTAGCCGCTCACGGCGAGAAGCTCTCGCCCGGCTGCAGGATCTGGACCTTCGACGAGGTCTGCGACTCCACGTCGGCCTTGTAGGCCTCGGCGTCGGTCTCGACCGGCGGGAAGGTGTCGTAGTGGCACGGGATCACGACCTTCGCGCCCACGAACTCGGCCGCGGTGACCGCGTCGTGGCGATCCATCGTGTAGTGACCGCCGATCGGGATCAGCGCGACGTCGATCGGGTCGCCCCGGCCCGCCACGAGCTTCAGATCGGAGAACAGGCCGGTGTCGCCGAGGTGGTAGACGACCTTGCCGCCGATCTTGATCAGCAGCCCGGCGGGCACGCTTGCGGTGCCCTTCGGGGTCGTGGAGGTGTGCCAGGCCGGCGTCAGCTTCACCCAGCCCCAGTCGAACTTCACGGTGCCGCCGATGTTCGGTTCCGACACGTTCTCGATGCCCGAGGCCGCCAGCTCGCGGGCGATCTCGATGATCGCGACGACCTGGGCGCTGGTGCGCTTGGCGATGTCCTCGATGTCGCCGAAGTGGTCGTCGTGCCCGTGGGTGAGGAAGATGTGGGTGGGCTCGAGCTCGCCGGGCTCGGTGGCTGCCTTCGGATTGCCGGTCAGGAACGGGTCGATGAGGACGCGCGTGTCGCCCTCCGTGAGCTCGAAGCACGAATGCCCGAGAAAGCGGATCTCCACGATTCAGTCTCCTTCAGGGTCGTCTTGCACGTCGAGTTCCCGGGCGAGCTCCCAGCCAACCGCCACGCCCACGAGCATCCCCATGCGGGTCTCCTCGGCGAGCAGCGTCTCGATCCGCTCCGCGCGGAGCGCTTCGTCGGGCTCGGCAAGGGCTGAGCGCACCTGCGAGCGGTGGGCGTCGCCGAACCAGCCCCCCTCCTCGAGCGAGTGCGCGAGCACGCGCTGCAACTGGGGCGCCAGCACCGACAGGGTGCGTTCGGCGCCGGCAAAGCGCTCCGGTTCGGAGAGCGCTCGCACGGCCGCCTCCACCTGCTCGTCCGAGAACACGCCGCGGATACTAGAAGCCGGGAATCGCTCAGTACGCGCTCTTGCGCGTGAACAGCGGCAGGGCGAGCCCGAGGAGGGTGCCCACCACCGCTCCGCCCACCGCGGCGCCGATGTTGGCCGCTTCCTCTGCCAGCGAGAGCAGCAGCAGCGCGATCGCGATCACGTACACGCCGAGCAAGTCGTTCTCGCGCTCCTCCCCTCTGCGGGCCGCCAGGCGGTCGTCCACGAGCCACGCGCACAGCAGGCCCAGCGCCGCCCCGTTGGCCCCGAAGGCGGCGAAGACCTCGGTGTTCGTGAACAGCGGCGGCGTCTCGGCGTAGGCCACCAGCGCCATTCCGGCGGCGCCTGAGAGCACGAATATGGCGATCACCGGCAGCGCCCCGAAGCGCCGCTCCAGCAGCGTGCCGAAGATCCCCACCGCAACGAGGCTCACGAACGCGTAGCCGACCTGGTCCGCGAACAGGAACGGCGCGGCGAAGAAGCGCCACACCTCCTCGGCGATCGGTACGCCGAGGTAGCCGAGGTCGACGGTGTCGTCGGCTTGGAAGAGCAGGATCGACAGGACGCAGGCCAGCAGCAGCGCGAACGTGGCATAGGGACGCGTGTCCGGGGCGATGCCCGCGATCTCCTCTGCGCGCAGACGAGGCAGCGTCGGACGGCGCCGGCGGCGCTTCTTGGGCTGCGGCTCGCCGCCGGAGCGGTCGATCTTGGGCGCCCGCTTACGCACCCGCTGCCCGCAATACGGGCATTCGGTGACGTACGGGCTTACCTCCGACCCGCAGTTGCGGCAGACGACGAACAGGTCCGGCTGTGACACGTGCCCCTCAGAGTACCCGGCGGCAGAGGTCAGTCGCCGAGGGTCTCGGCGGCTTCGGGCACGCTGGCGTCGACGATATCGCGCACCACCTCGTGGAGATCGTGGTTGGCTTCGTAGACGAGCGCCTGCCGCGCCGCCCCCGTCCCGTTCTCCAGGATGTCCTCCAGGCCGTCGAAGTCGTCGGCCGATCCGAGCTCCTCCGCGTGCGGCCGCAGCCGGTCCATCAGGCGCCGAGCGAGCTCGGCCGCGGGCACGCGATCGGTCGCCGGCAAGTCAACGAGCTCGCCCTCCAGGCCGTGGCGCGCCGCGAGCCACTTGTTCTCGTCGAGCATCTCGTAGGGATAGCGGGACAGCGACTTGCCCGCCTCGTAGTGCTCGGCCAGCTCCTTGACCATGGCCTGGATCAGCGCCGCGATCGCCAGCGTGTGCTCCACCCGCGTCTGGGAGTCCATCACGCGGATCTCCACGGTGCCGAAGTTCGGGTGCGGCCGCACGTCGTACCAGAGGTAGGTGTAGTCCGACACGACCCGGCTCGTCTTCATGAACTCGATCCGCCGGCTCCAGTCCTCGAAGTCGTCGTAGCGCGGCGGGATGCCCACGCGCGGGAAGGCACGGAAGATCGGCGTGCGGGTGGACTGGAGGCCGGTCTGCTGCCCGCGCCAGAACGGCGAGTTCGCAGACAGCGCGAGCAGGATCGGCACGTGCACCCGCATGCCGTTGACGACGTGGATCGCCTTGTCCGGGTCGTCGAGCCCTACGTGGACATGGGTGCCGAAGATGATCTCCTGGCGCGCCACGAACTGAAGGTCGGCGATCAGCTCGCGGTAGCGCGGCTGGGAGACCACGCGCTGGTCCTCCCAGAGTGCGAACGGGTGCGTGCCCGCCGAGCCGATCGCCAGCCCGCGCTCGCCCGCGACCTGCTGGACCAGCCGGCGCAGCGATCCCAGCTGCTCGCCGGCCTCGTGTGTGTTGCGGCAGGGCTCCGTGGCGATCTCGCAGACCGACTCCATCAGCTCGGGCTTGACCTCGCCGTCCTTCTCGGTGTCGTCCAGGACCTCGAGCAGCCCCTCGATCGAACTGGCCAAGTCGAGGGTCTCCCGATCGACGATCATCAGCTCCTCTTCGATGCCGATCGTGTACGGCGGGCCCGTGAAACGGTGCTCCACGCGGCCATCGTAGCCGGATGGGTCCCACCTCAAACAGGTATAAGAGAGGGGCCTGACCACTAGGAGAACCCCCGGAGGACCAATGACTCTCGGCTACGACGGCAAGCTCTACATCCTCGCGTTCGACCATCGCGGGTCGTTCCAGAAGAAGATGTTCGGGATCGAGGGCGACCCGAGCCCGGAGCAGACCGAGACGATCTCCGACGCGAAGCACCTGATATTCGAGGGGATGCTGAACGCGGTGGAGGCCGGCGCCGATCCCGGCGTGACGGGGGTCCTGGTGGACGAGCAGTTCGGCGCGCCGCGAAATATCCCGGGCGAGGCGAAGCAGCGCGGCCTCCTGCTGAGCATGCCCGTGGAGAAGTCCGGGCAGAACGAATTCGACTTCCAGTACGACGACGACTTCGGCGCTCACATCGAGCAGTTCGACCCGGACTTCAGCAAGGTGCTCGTGCGCTACAACCCGGACGGAGACGGCGAGATGAACCGGCGGCAGTCGGAGCGCCTGGCCCGCCTCTCCGACTGGCTGCACGAGCACGACCGCAAGTTCCTGTTCGAGCTGCTTGTGCCGGCCGAGGACGATCAGCTGGAGCAGGTCGGCGGCGATTCCGACCGCTTCGACGCCGAGCTGCGCCCCGACCTGATGGAACGCGCGATCGTCGAGCTGCAGGACCGCGGGATCGAGGCGGACATCTGGAAGATCGAGGGCATCGACACGCAGGAGGACTGCGACCGGATCGCGCGCACCACTCGCCGCGACGGACGCGATGGTGTGATCTGCGTTGTGCTCGGCCGCGGCGCCAACGACGCGAAGGTCGAGCATTGGCTGCGACAGGGGGCGCCGGTCGAGGGCTACGCCGGCTTCGCGATCGGCCGCACGATCTGGTGGGACGCCCTCAAGGGCTTCCTCGACGGGAACATCGAGCGCGACGACGCCGCCCAGCAGATCGCCGACAACTACATGCGTTTCGTAGGGGTCTACGACGACGCGAAACAGGCGGCGCCAGCGTGAGCATCGAGCCCGGCGCGACCTTCCGGCGACCGCCGAGAGGCTCGAGCGGCGTTGGTAGCCTTCCCGACGCCATGAAGATGCGGCAATCGCTCGCGCAATTCGAGGAGGCCTTCCGTGAGGAGGCCGCGGAGTCGGTCGTGCGCCGGGAGCGCCTGCGCAAGCACGCGGTCCAGCGCTCGCGCGTACGCCGCGTCGAGCGCCGCCGTCAGCAGGGCAAGCTGCGCTTCACGCTGCTCGCGCTCTCGATCGTGGTCACCGCCGTAGTGGTAACGATCGTGATGTTCGAGACGCTGGCGATGCTCGCCGGCTAGCTCCGCCCGGCTACGCCTTCAGCTTGTCGAGCTCGTCGTCGACTTCGTCGTCCTTCTCGGCGTCCGCCGCGTCGCGACCCTGCTGGATCTCGAGGTAGACCTCCTTGCGGAACACCGGAACGGCGCGGGGCGCCTCGATCCCGATACGGACTTTTTCGCCCATGATCGCCAACACCGAGACCTCGATGTCGTCGCCGATCATGATGCTCTGATTTCCCTTGCGCGTAAGGACAAGCATGCCTCGCGCCTCCCCTGCTCGGACTGCGCTGTGCAGTCCACTAAACCATCCGGGGAGGAAGCGCGCAACGTGGATCGGTAGTCTCCTGCGCCGTTTGGCACGCAGATCTCTCAAACCCCAGTTGAATCAGATCAGGACGTGGGTGCGCCAAGGCCGCACCGACGCCTGGATCGCCCACCAGCTCGAGGTGTCGGTCGGTGACATCCGCAGCTTCAAGCGCGAGCACGAGCTCGTCGCGGACGACGCGGGCGCGAACGGCGAGGAAGGTTTCGCCGGTTCCGGCTCCGACGAGCTGGACCTACGGGCCGAGGACGACGCGCTCGTGGCCGCAGCGCTCGAGGCCGAGCAGGAGGAGGTGCCCGACGACGAGCCCGACGACGAGCCCGAGTCCGAGTCCGACTCCGATGCCGACGATGACGACGACGACAAGCCGAAGCGCCGCCGCCGTGGCAGGCGCGGCGGACGCGGGCGACGCCGGAAGCAGCAGGCGCTCGAGGGCACGTTCGACCACGGCGACGAGGGCTACGGGCTGTGGCTCGACCCCGCCATCCAGGACGACCCCATCTACGCCGAGCACTGGGCCGGCCACCGTCCGGTCACCGTCGTCGTCGAGGCCGAGCGCATCGTCATCAGCCGCGCCGGAGAGGACGAGGGCGGCGACGACGAGGACGACGAGTAGGCCGCTACATTCGTAGGCTTCCCCATGGCCTACGCGCTCGAGAACGCTCTGTACCAATGGCGTGACGGCGACCGCCGGCTGGCCGGCGCCGCCGAGCCGGCCCGCACGGACCTCGACCTCGCCGCCGCCTTCGTCGTGGAGGAGCTGCGCAAGCGGCTCGGGTCGAGCTTCCTGCTGGAGGAGCTGGCCGACTTCTACGACGAGGGCACCGACTGGGCGACGGCGCTTGCCGCACGCCACGGCGCCGGCACCGACGCCGCCGCCGTGGTCGACGCGGCCTTCGCTCGCTACGCCCGCGAGGCGTCGAACTTCGCCGGCGGGCGCGCCCGCGAGAGCCACGGGCGCCCGTAGCGGCACAGCGCGAGCGCCGCGCCGCGTCGCGTGTGGGCCCCCGACGTCTCCATATGCGTGATCCCGAGGGCCCACACTCGCCGAGCGGGGCAGTGTTCCGCCGTCTCTGAGACTTCGCCATCGAGTGGCGCCGAGCCGACGGCGCGCCGGAGGCCCGTCGCGGGACGTCTCCGACGCCTTCACGCGGCTCGCTCGGATGGGCGCGCTCGGCGGCTAGCAGGACTGCCGCGGGCACCATCGAAGGTGCGTGTGATGCCTGCACGCCGAACGAGCATCCGCTGGGACCGTCTTGGCCGCCTGGCCCTGCTCGGGACGCTGGGGGTGATCGTGCTCCTCTACCTGTCGCCGGCCAAGCACTGGGTGCAGCAGTCGAGCACGGCGGGTGCGCAGCGCCAGGAGCTCGACGAGCTCACGCGGGAGAACCAGCAGCTCAAGCTGCGCGTGGACGCGCTGCGCGACCCGGGCGCGCTGGAGCACGAGGCGCGCAAGCTCGGCATGGTGCGACAGGGCGAGCGCGCCTACGTGATCGAGGGCCTGCCCCGCTAGCGGCTGGCCCAGCGCCCCGGGATGAGCCCGATCACCCACCTGCTAGCCGGCGTCCCGGTAGCCGATCTCGACGCCGGCATCGATTGGTACACGCGCTTCTTCGGACGGCCTCCGGACATGCGAGCCGGGGACGAGATCCTGTGGGATGTCGACGAGCACGCCACGCTCTTCATCGAGCCGGACACGGCGCTGGCGGGCGCGGGCAGGATCACGTTCGCGGTCGCTGAGCTCGACGCGCTCCTAGAGGGCCTCGCTGCCCGCCACATCGACCACGAGCCGATCGAGACCTACTCGAACGGCGTCCGCCACGTGAACGTGCCCGATCCGGATGGGAACAGGATCGCGTTCGCCGAGCCGCCGTCACCGACCTAGCCGAAGGCGTCCCTTCCGGGGTAGCTCGCATCCGCGCCGAGCGCCTCCTCGATACGCAGCAGCTGGTTGTACTTCGCCACCCGGTCCGAGCGCGACGGAGCGCCCGTCTTGATCTGACCACATCCGGTGGCCACCGCCAGGTCGGCGATCGTCGTGTCCTCCGTCTCCCCCGAGCGATGCGACATCACGGCCGTGTAGCCCGCCTCGTGCGCCATGCGCACCGCATCGAGCGTCTCGGTTAGCGTCCCGATCTGGTTGACCTTGACGAGGATCGAGTTGGCCACGCCGGCCTCGATGCCCCGGCGTAGGCGCTCGGTATTGGTCACGAACAGGTCGTCTCCGACCAGTTGCACGCGATCGCCGATCTGCTCGGTCAGCGCGCTCCAGCCGTCCCAGTCCTCCTCGTCCATGCCGTCCTCGATCGACGCCACGGGGTACCGCGACGAGATGTCGGCCCAGTAGGCGGCCATCTCCGCGGCCGTGAGCACCCGGCCCTCGTGCTCGAGCACGTACGAGCCGGCGTCGAAGATCTCGCTGGTAGCCGGGTCGAGCGCGATCGCCACGTCGTCACCGGGGCGGTAGCCGGCGGCCTCGATCCCGGACATCAGCATCTGCAGCGCCGCCTCGTTGGAGTCGAGGTCGGGCGCGAACCCGCCCTCGTCGCCGACCGCCGTGGCCAGGCCCGCGTCGTGCAGCGTCCGCTTGAGGGCGTGGAAGACCTCAGCGCCGGTGCGCAGCGCCTCGGCGAAGCTGGACGCCCCCACCGGGACGACCATGAACTCCTGGAAGTCCACCTTGTTGTCGGCATGGGCGCCGCCGTTGAGCACGTTCATCATCGGCACAGGCAGCACGTGGGCCGCCTCGCCTCCGAGGTAGCGCCACAGCGGCAGGCCCGCCTCGGCCGCGGCCGCCTTCGCGGCGGCGAGCGAGACGCCCAGGATCGCGTTGGCGCCCAGCCGCCCCTTGTTGGGGGTCCCGTCCAGCTCGATCATCGCCCGGTCGAGCGCGGACTGGTCTGCGGCGTCCAGCCCCTGAACCGCCTGTGCCAGCTCGCCGTTGACGTTCGCGACCGCCTGCGACACGCCTTTGCCGCCCCACGCGTCGCCGCCGTCGCGGAGCTCGACCGCCTCGAACTCGCCTGTCGACGCGCCGGAGGGCACGGCGGCCCGCCCAGCGGCGCCGGACTTCAGCACCACGTCGACCTCGACGGTCGGGTTGCCGCGGCTGTCGACGATCTGCCGCGCGTGCACCTTCTCGATCTCGCTCAAGCTCCGTCCACCTCGTTCTTGACTCGGTCCGCCGCCTGCCGCAGGGCCAGCTCGGGGTCCACGCCCGCGTCGAGCGCCTCCCGCACGGCCACCAGCAGCCGCTCGCCCGGATCCCGCGGCGCTGAATCCAACCGGAACCCGGCTTCGGATGCCCGCTTGAGCACCTTCTTCGCGTAGAGGGTCGACGGCAGGTTCTCCGGGATCTCGCCGAAGATCTCCCCGCCACGCTCGTCGTCGCGCTTGATCTGGTTCCAGGTGCGCAGCACGTCGTCGGCCGTGTCCGCCTCCACATCGCCGAAGACATGCGGGTGACGGCGGATCAGCTTCGCGCGCACGTGCTCGGCCACCTCGCCGAGGCTGCTCTGGCCGCGCTCCTCCAGCAGCAGCGCCAGGAAGTAGACCTGGAACAACACGTCGCCGAGCTCGTCGACGAGCTTGGCGTCGTCGCCGGAGTGCGCAGCGTCGGCCAGCTCGTAGGCCTCCTCCACCGTGTGCGGCACGATCGAGCGCTCGTCCTGCTCGCGGTCCCAGGGACAGTCGCGGCGCAGCCGCCGCGTGATCTCGTCGAGCCGCGTCAGCGCGGCGGCGAGACCCTCCTCGTTCACTACTGCTGAGGCTCGGGCTGCGGAGTCTGCGTGGTCGGCTGACCGGCGCCGGTGTCGGTCTTCTCCTCCGGCGCGTTCTTGCACTCCGCGACGCGGTAGTCGTCGGAGCAGTTCGTGTCGTCCTTGTACTCCTCGCGGAAGTCCTTGATGAAGGCGTCCAGTGCCTTCTGCTGACGCTCGGAGCGGAGCAGGTTCTTGATCGTGTCGCGCGACTGCTCGAGCGACTGCTGCGAGGCCGGGATGATCTTGTCGACCTCGAACACGTACCAGCCGAACTGCGTCTTGACGGGGCCCTGCAGCTCGCCCTTCTTAGCCGCGAAGACTGCGTCCTCGAGCGCCTTGTCCTGCTGGCCCTTGGCCACGGCCTGCAGCTTCCCGCCCTGGGCCTTGGACGCCTCGTCGATCGAGTACCCCTTCACGACGTCGTTCCAGGACTGGCCGCTGTCCAGCGCCGCGCGCGCCTCGTCGGCCTTCGCCTCGGTCTTGGTGAGGACAACGCGCAGGTCGCGACGCTCCGGCTGCGCGAAGCGCTTCTGGTTCTTCTCGTAGTACTCCCCGACCTCGGCGGTCGAGACCTTCTTGGCGTCCTCGGTCACGTCCTGCGTGAGCTTCTCCTGCAGCTGCGAGACCTTGACGCGGAAGAGGATGTCCGCCTCGGACATGCCGGAGGTCTTGAGGAACTCCTTGTAGGCCTTCTCGGTCGGGAAGGCCTGCTTCTTCTGGTCCTCGAGCGACTTCCTGACGGCCTTGTCCGTGACGTTGATGTTGCGCTTGTCGGCCTCCTGCTGGACCCACTCGGCCTGGATCAGGAACTGCATGACCTCGCGCTTGAGCGTGTCGTACTCGGTCTTGCACTGCTTCTTCAGCGCGGCGTCGGTCTGCTTGGCCTGACCTTCGGGCGCCGGCGTCTTCTTCTTGGTCGCCACGCACTTCGTGAAGTCGGGCGGATCCGGCACGGCCACCGCGCCGCCTTGGGCCTGGCTCTTGACCGCGGTCTCGACCCACTTGTCGAACTCGTCCTGGGTGATCGTCTCGTCGCCAACCTTGGCGACGGCGTTCGGCGGAACGTCGTTCCCGCAGGCCGAGATGACGCCCGCGGAGACGCCTCCGACGAGGATGGCGAGCAGCAATTTGTGTGTGATCCGAGCCAAAGCGGTGGCGAAGGGTAGCGAACGCTCGGATTCCTACTGCGGGGTCGGCTCCGTCGCCATCTCGAGGATCGCCTCGGCCGCGGTGACGACCGCCCGGAAGCGCTCGGCTGGCTCCTCGGGCAGGCGCACGCGCACCGTGCTGCGCCCTGATTCGAAGACCGCCTCGGGCACCCGCTGACGCAGCGCCTTCGCCCCCCGCGAATCGAGGTCGATCGGCGTGACCGCCATCTTGTCGCCACGGAAGTCGACCGAGCGCGCTCCGGCACGGCCCAGCTTGATGCGCGCGTCCTGCAGGCGGATCAGGTTGTCCAGCGGATCGGGCACCGGCCCGAAGCGATCCTCGAGCTCCTCGCGCAGCATGATCAGCTGGGCCACCTCGCGGGCGCCGGCGACGCGCCGGTGGATCTCGATCTTGGCCGCCTCGTAGGGCACGTAGTCGCCCGGCACGTACGCGTCCACCGGGAGGTCCATCCGCACCGGGTCCGCGGTGTCGTCCGCGGCCTCGCCGGCGAGCAGGCGCACGGCCTCGTCGAGCATCCCCACGTACAGCTCGAAGCCGACGGCCGCCACGTGCCCCGACTGCTCCTCGCCGAGCAGGTTGCCGGCGCCGCGGATCTCGAGGTCGCGCATGGCGATCTTGAAGCCGGAGCCGAGCTCGGTGTAGTCGGACAGCGTGGCGAGCCGCTTGCTGGCCTCCTCGCTCAACGCCGCGTGGCTGGGGTACAGCAGGTAGGCGTAGGCGCGCTCGCGGGAGCGCCCGACCCGCCCGCGGATCTGGTAGAGCTGGGCCAGGCCGAACAGGTCGGCTCGCTCCACGATCAGCGTGTTCGCGGTCGGGATATCCAGGCCCGACTCGACGATCGAGGTGCACACGAGCACGTCCGCGTCGCCGCGCAGGAACTCGAGCATGTGGTCCTCCAGCTGGCCCTCGGCCATCTGACCGTGAGCGACCGACACGCGCGCCTCGGGCACGATCGCGCGGATGCGCTCGGCGGTCTCGTCGATCGTGTCCACGCGGTTGTGCAGGAAGAACGCCTGGCCCTTGCGGGCCAGCTCGCGCTTGATCGCCGACGACACGAGCTCCTCGTCGTACTCGCCGACGTAGGTCTTGACCGGCCGGCGACCCTCGGGTGGGGTCTCGATGACCGAGATGTCGCGCAGGCCGGCGAGCGACATCTGCAGCGTGCGCGGGATCGGCGTGGCGGACAGCGAGAGCACGTCCACCTTGAGCTTGAGCTGGCGCATCAGCTCCTTCTGCTTCACCCCGAAGCGCTGCTCCTCGTCCACGATCAGCAGGCCCAGATCCTTCGGGCGCACGTCGCGCGAGAGCAGGCGGTGCGTGCCGATCAGGATGTCCACCTCGCCGCGGGCGAACGCCGCCGCCGCCTCGCGCGTCTCCTTCGGCGAGCGGAAGCGCGAGACCATGTCGATCTTGAACGGGTAGTCGCGCAGGCGCTCGGTGAAGGTGCCGAAGTGCTGCTGGGCCAGCACGGTGGTGGGCACCAGGAACATCACCTGCTTGCCGTCCTCCGCCGCCTTGAACGCCGCCCGCAGGGCGACCTCGGTCTTGCCGTAGCCCACGTCGCCGCAGATCAGGCGGTCCATCGGGCGCGCCTCCTCCATGTCGGCGCGGACCGCCTCGATCGCCTCCAGCTGGTCGGGTGTCTCGCGATAGGTGAACGCGCCCTCGAACTCCATCTGCCACTCGGAGTCGTGAGGAAACGGGTGACCCGCGCGGCGCTTGCGCTCGGCGTAGAGCGTGATCAGCTCGCCCGCGAGCGCCTCGGCGGCGCGCCGGGCACGCAGCTTCTGCTGCTCCCACTGCTTGCCGCCGAGCTTGGACAGCTGCGGATCGCCGGCGTCGGCGCCCACGTAGCGGCTGATTTTGTGCAGCTGGTCGCTCGGCACGAACACGCGGTCGCCGTCGCGGAACTCGAGCTCGAGGTAGTCGCGCGTGACGTCCCCGACGGTCTTCGTCTCGAAGCCGGTGAACAGCGCCACGCCGTGGTCCTCGTGGACGACCGGCGAGCCGGCGCGCAGGTCGGTGAACGACGCGAGCGCCCCGGTGCTCGGGCCCTCCGGGCGGGCGGCGCGGCGGCGGCGCAGCAGCCTGTGCTCGGGCACCACGGCCAGCTTCAGCTGCGGCGCGAGGAAACCCTCGCGCAGCCCGGCGTGCGCGAACAGCACCTTCGGCTCCGATGGAGCGGGCTTGCCGTCGAGGAACGCCGCCTGCACACGCGCGAGGTTGAGCTGGGCGCGCTCGGCCTCCCCGCGTCGCGCCCAGGTCACGATCGTGCGGTACCCGGAGCGCACCAGCTTCTCCAGCTCCGGCTCGGCTTCGCGCAGCGAGCGGGCCGCCGTATCGGCGCTCTGGGCGCGGAACTCGTGCGGCTGGTCGCCGGAGATGCTCGACAGGTGCAGCGACGCGCGGCGTTCGAGCGTCTCCGACAGGCGGTCGGGGTGCACGTACAGGTGGTGGGCGTCCTGGTCGTGGAAGCTGGCCGTCACGTCTTCCCAGAGGTCGCGCAGCGCCGGTGGTAGCTCCTCCTCCGCGGCGACCACCACGAGGGCGTCGTCGGGAACCAGGTCGAGCAGCTCCCTGAAGCGGTCCACCGGCAGCACGTCGGCGATGTCGGGGCGCTCGGCGGCCTCGGTGCTGGCTGCGATCTCAGCCAGCTCGCGATGCTCGGGCCCGAGCTCGGCGGCCGGCTCGATCTCCACGCGCTCGGCCTCCTCCAGCGAGCGCTGGGTGAAGGTGGAGAACCAGGTGAGGCGTTCGACCTCGACGTCGAACAGCTCGCAGCGCACCGCCCGCTCCTCGGTGGCCGGGTAGAGATCGAGGATGTCGCCGCGGATGGCGAACTGGCCGCGGTCCTCGACCTGATCGACGCGTTCGTAGCCGCAGGCCACGAGCTGGTCGGCCGTCTCGTCGAGGTCGAGCAGCCCGCCCTTCTCGATCGCGAAGCCGTGCGGGCGCAGATCGGGGTCGGGCACCTTCTCGGCGAGCGCCGCGGCCGCGGCCACGACCACCGCCGGCTCATCCGCCGAGCAGCGAGTCGAGCGCCCCGATCCGCAGGCCGACCAGGTGCGGCGGCGGCGCCAGATGCGACTCGTAGCGCATCCCGCGCGCGGGGTAGAAGCGCACCGGCCGCGGGCTCAAGTAGGCCCTCAGGTCGGCCGCGAGATCGCGGGCGGCGCGGTCGTCGCCGGCCACCACGAGGGCCGGGCGGTCAGGATCGGCGTCGAGCAGCGAGGCGAGCAGGTACGGGCGCAGGCTCGCCGACACGAAGGCGCGCTGCGGCTTCGAGCGCGCCGCGTCGGCGAGCGCGCCGACCTTGGGGTCCTCGTGGGCGTATTTCAGGAGCGGTCTGAGCATGCGCAGCAGCCGCCCGGGGCTGCCGCGCGGCCTACTCGTTCAGATTACTCAGGAGCCGATCCAGCTCGTCGGCGGCCCGCTCCACCAGCTCGCGTACCTCGTCCTTCGACTCGCTGAAGCGGCCCAGCACGTGCGCCGACACGATCTCCGGATCGGTGGTGTCCGGTCGCCCCACCCCTACTCGGATGCGCCGGAAGTCAGGGGTGCCCAGTCCGGCCTTCACGGCCTTGAGCCCGTTGTGGCCGGCCAGGCCGCCGCCGAGCCGGGCCTCCACGCGCCCGAACGGGAGGTCGATCTCGTCGTGCACCACGACGACGTGCTCGGGGTCGACCCCGAGCTCGCCGCGAGCCGGGCTGACCGACTTGCCGGAGTCGTTCATGTAGGTCTGCGGGAGCAACACCCCCACGCGCGGGCCACCCGGCCCGGTGCGGCCGTCGGTGTAGAGCCCGGCGTAGCGCTTCTTGGCCTTCGGCAAGCCCCAGCGCTCGGCCGCCAGCGCAGCCACCTCGAAGCCGATGTTGTGGCGCGTGCGCGCGTAGCGGTCGCCGGGGTTGCCCAGCCCCACAACGAGCCAATCCACCCGGCCGGAGCCGCGGCGGAGGAACTTCACTCGGAGCCCTCGGCCTCCTCGGCGGCCGACTCGCCGTCGCCCTCGGCCTGGTCGCCCTCTTCGCCTTCGACCTCGATCGGCTCGCCGTCCTCGCCGACCAGCTCGGTCTCCTCCTCGATCTCCTCGGGCTCCTCGACCTCGGTCGGCACGACCACCGTGGCGATGATCGTCTCCTCGAGATCGTCGAGGAACTCGACACCCTCGGGAGCGGTGAGCTCGGAGAGGTGCATGGTCGCGGCGATCTCCATGCCGCTCACGTCGACGACGATCGCCTCGGGGATCGCCGTCGGCAGCGCTTCGATGTTGAGCTGGTGGCTGACCTGCTCGAGCACACCGCCCTCCTTGACGCCCGGCGCCTCCTCGACTCCCTCGATGTGCACCCCGACCTGCGTCTGGATCTTCTCGTCGAGGCGGACCTCGAGCAGGTCGATGTGGATGACCTCATCGCGGACCGGGTCTAGCTGCCGGTCCTTGACGATCACCGGCAGCTTCGTGCCGCTGCCGACCTGCAGGTCGATCAGCGCCGACCCGTCGACCAGCACCTGGCGCAGCACGCGCGCGTTCACCTTGAACGAGACCGCGTCCTCCTTACCGGTGCCGCCGTAGACCACGCCGGGCACCAGGCCCTCCCTGCGCAGGCGCCGGGTGGAGCGGGTGCCGCGCTCGGGACGCTCGTCGACTTCCAGTGTGGGTCTCTGTCCGTCAGCCATCGGCGGGCGAGTCTAGCGATGCACCTATGCTCGAAGTCGAGTGCCACGCAGCGACGACAGCTCGATTCCCAAGGGCAGGATCCGGCGCACCGCCCAGGTCGGGTCGGTGGTCGGCACGCAGGGAGCGCGCTACGCGGGCACGCGAGCGGCCAACCTGACCCGGTCGTCCGACGAGGCGTCGGCGGCGCTCGAGCGTCGTCACATCGAGGCGGCGGAGCGCATGGTGGCGACTCTCGGTCGCATGAAGGGCGCGGCGATGAAGATCGGTCAGCTCGCCTCGTTCATCGACACCGAGTTCCTCCCGCCGGAGTACCGCGACCTCTACCAGAACCAGCTGGCGCAGCTGCGCACGCAGGCGCCGACGATGCCGTGGAAGCAGGTGCGCAAGGTGCTCGACCAGGAGTGGGACGAGCCGTGCGAGGAGCTGTTCGAGGACTTCGACCAGGAGGCGGCTGCCGCCGCCTCGATCGGCCAGGTGCACCGCGCGGTGCTGCCCGACGGCCGGCGCGTGGCGGTGAAGATCCAATATCCGGGCGTGGCCGATGCGATCGCGGCCGACATGCAGAACGCCGGGCTGATCCTGAGGATGGCGAAGGCGCTGGCGCCGGGGCTCGACGCAAAGGCCGCGGCGGAGGAGCTCAAGGAGCGCGTGATGGAGGAGCTCGACTACGAGCTGGAGGCGCAGAACCAGCGCTCGTTCGCGCGCGGGTACCGCGACCACCCCTTCATCCACGTGCCGGACGTGGTGACGCGGCTGTCGACCGCGCGCGTGCTGGTGAGCGAGTGGGTCGACGGTGCCGAGTTCGAGGAGGTCAAGCAGCTGCCGCAGGCCGAGCGCGACAGCTTCGGCGAGATCGTCTTCCGCTTCTGCTTCGGCTCGATCTTCCACCTCCAGCACTTCAACGCGGACGCCCACCCGGGCAACTACCTGCTGATGCGCGACGGCAGGGTCGCGTTCCTCGACTTCGGCATGACGAAGCATCTCGACAAGGATCAGATCGAGCTGGAGATCACCGCGCTCGAGGCGATCTTCGACGGCGATCCGGAGCGGCTGCGGGTGGCCCTGCACGACCTCGGATTCCTGAACAACCCGAAGAAGGTCGACGCCGAGGAGCTGATGGAGCACGTAAAGACGGTCGGCGGGTGGTACATGGAGGACCGCGAAGTGACGGTCGACTCGCGCCGCGTAATGGACGCGATCGCGGCGGTGTCCGATCCGCGTTCCGAGTTCTACCGGCTGATGCGCCGCGAGAACCTGCCCGCCAACGAGCTGATGGGTCGCCGCATGGAGTCCGGCGTGCTGGCCGTGCTCGGCCAGCTCGAGGCGCGGCGCAACTGGTACCGGATCGGGCGCGAGTGGTGGTTCGCCGATCCGCCCGCCACCCCGCTCGGCGAGCAGGAGTGGGCTTATTTCGAGTCGCGCGGCGAGAAGCGCGTGCGCAAGTTCGCGGCGCGCGCGACCTAGTCCGCGAGCGCGCGTAGCGCCTGCTCGCGGTCGGAGAACCACCGCGATCGGATCTGCCTGCCGTCGCGGAAGCTCACCACGCACCAGTACTCGAACCGAGCCTCGACCCCGCTGGCTCTGCCACGGACGAGGCGCTCGAGGTGGATCGCGAGCGTGCCGTCCTCGCCCTCGACGATCTCGCCGGCCACGTACCCGTCTCCGACCCAGGGCTCGTCCCCGGCGCGCAGGAACTCCCAGGTCTCCTCGCTCCCGTAGATGGGCGCGGCCTCAGGCCACTCCTCGGGCGGGATCCACTCGATCGCCGGGTCCGTCGTCTCCAGCCAGACGTCCCGGTCGGCGCGGTTGACGGCGTCGAGAATCCGGTGAGCGACCTCGACGTTGTCCGGCGGAGTGCTCAGAAGAGCTGGTTCTCGCCGGCGAAGATCTCGGAGACCGAGTCGTCGGTGAAGATGCGCCGGATCGAGTCCTCGAGGACGTCGGCGCAGGTGAGCTGGGTGATCAGATCGGGGGCGCCCTCGTTGAGGGGGATCGTGTCGGTGACAACGATGCCCGACAGCGGCCCGGCGTCGAGCACCTCGAAGGCCTGGCCCGAGAACAACCCGTGGGTGGCGACGGCGAAGACCTCGTTGGCCCCCTCGTCGAGCACGGTCTGGGCCGCAGCGTTGAGCGTGCCGCCGGTGGCGATGATGTCGTCGACGATCACCGCCGTCTTGTCCTTGACGTCGCCGATCACGTAGCCGATCTCCGCCACCTGCTGGGCCGGGCGTTCCTTCTCCATCAGCGCATATGGCGCGCCCACCTTCTGGGCGAACTTGCGGACCAGCTTCACGCGACCGGCGTCGGGGGCGATGATCACGAGGTCGCGGTTGGCGAGCCGGTCCTGGACGAACTGGGTGAGGATCGGCATCGCGGTCATGTGGTCGACCGGCTTCGAGAAGAAGCCCTGCAGCTGCCCGGCGTGGAGGTCCATGGCCACGAGCCGGTCGATGCCGGCGGTCTCGAGCACCTCGGCTACGAGGCGAGCGGAGATGGGCTCCCGCGGAGCGGACTTCTTGTCCTGACGCGAGTACCCGTACCACGGAGCGACCGCGACGATCCGGTGCGCCGAAGCGTGCTTGGCGGCGTGGATCATCAGGAGCAGCTCCCAGAGCGCGTCGTTCACCGTGAGGCCCTCGCGCGCGGATCCGCAGATCGACTGGACCACGAACAGGTCGGCGCCGCGGATGGACTCCTCGTAGCGGCAGTAGACCTCGCCGTCGGCGAAGGTCTTCAGGCCTGCGTCGGTGAGCTCGACGCCGAGACGGTCGGCGATCTTGCCGCCCAGCTCGCGGCTGGCCCGCCCGGCGGTGACCATCAGCCGCTTCTCGTAGCCCGCCGTGATGCTGGTCGCCGGCGCCACCCCTGCCTCTGCCTCAGCCTCGAGAGCCGTGCTCACTGCGAGTCCTCCTCAACGCGGTCCGAGTAACCCTCGATGTTCTTCTGCTTGGGCCGGGCGATCCCGAGCGCGCCCTCGGGGACATCGTCGGTGATCGTCGAGCCGGCACCAGTGTACGACCGATCGCCGACATCCACAGGAGCGACGAGCGACGTGTGGATCCCGGTCTTCACGCTCTTTCCGACCTTAGTGCGGTGCTTGCGCCGGCCGTCGTAGTTGGCGGTGATCGTGCTGGCGCCGAGGTTGCTGCCGTCGCCGACGTCGGCGTCGCCGATGTAGGAGAGGTGGGGGACCTTCGACCCCTCGCCGATGTCGGAGTTCTTGACCTCGACGAACGTGCCGACCTTGGCGCGCTCGCGCACGACCGTGCCGGGCCGCAGGTAGGCGAACGGGCCGACCGTCGCATTCGCGTGCACCTCGGCCTCGAGCAGGAACGAGTGCACCACGCTGGCGCCGTCGCCGATCCGCGAATCGCGCGCGGTGGTGTGGGGCCCGATCGTGCAGCCGCCGCCGACGATCGTGGCGCCCAGCAGGCTGACGCCGGGGCCGACCTCGGTGTCGACGCCGATCTGAACGCCTGCCTCGACCCGGGTGCTGCCCGGGTGGAGGAAGGTCACGCCCTCCCGGGCGTGCTCCTCGAGGATGTAGCGCTGGGCCAGCTCCTCCGCCTCCATCAGGCCGGCGCGGTCGTTCACGCCGTGGGCGATGTCGAGGTCTGAGGTGCTGCACGTGACGATGTGCGCGCCCTCGGCGCGCAGCAGCGGGAAGGCCCCGGTCAGGAAGCGCTCGCCGTTCTGGTTGACCACGCGCTCCAGGCCGTCGAACAGGAGCGGCGCCTCGAAGACGTAGGTGCCCAGGTTGATCTCGCGGATGGCCAGCTCGTCGGGTGAGGCGTCGTGCTCGTACTTCGTCTCGACGATGCGCTCGACCTCGCCGCTGCCGTCGCGGACGATGCGCCCGTACCCGGCGGGGTCCTGGAGCTCGGTGGTCAGCAGCGTGGCGGTCGCGCCCGCCTTGCGATGCTCGCGCAGCAGGTCCTCGATCTGCTCGGAGGTCACGAGCGGATGATCGCCCGAAAGCACCACGAACGGGCCGGCGTCGACGACGTCCCGGGCGGCGAGCACAGCCGCGCCGGTGCCCTCGCCCTCGCGCTGCTCGGCGACCTCCACCCCGTCGGGCAGTCCCTCGACCACCCCGTCGCCGGGCCGCACGACACAGACCACTCGCGTGGCACCAGCCTCGCGCGCAGCGTCGATCACCCACTCGACCATGGGCTTGCCGCAGATCCGGTGGAGAACCTTGGGAACGTCCGACCGCATCCGCGTGCCCTGGCCGGCGGCCATGATGAGGACCGTGAAGGGCTCCGTCATGCGGAGACGAGGGTACCGGCGAAACGCCGAGGACCTATCCTCAGGCGGTCATTGGGGAGTGGTGTAATCGGCAGCACGAGACACTTTGGATGTCTAAGAGAAGGTTCGAGTCCTTCCTCCCCAGCGTGTCCGTCCGACCCCGATGCGAACATGTGTTCGTGGCACGCGGACCACGGTACAGCCCGCAGGAGGCGGCAGCGGCTGTCGGCTCATCGCGGTCGTGGTCGGAGGCTCTACGCCGCCTGGGCATGTGCCACACCGGGGGTGCGCACAAGGTCCTGCGCAAGTACGCGACCGCCTGGGGGATCTCAACGGACCACTTCGACCCCTACGCCACGGTCCGAGAGCGAGCAGGGACGCTCCAGCGCCCGCTCGAAGAGATCTTGGTCGAGGGATCCACCTTCTCGCGCGGGCACCTCAAGGAGCGTCTCTATCAGGCGGGTGTGAAGCAGCCGGTCTGCGAGCTGTGCGGCCAGGGCGAGGTCTGGCGCGGGAACGTCATGGGGATGATCCTGGACCACGTCAACGGGGTCTCCAACGACCACCGGATCGAGAACTTGCGGATCGTCTGCCCCAACTGCGCGGCGACTCTCGACACGCACTGCGCCCGCGGCCGCCGCGTCAAACGCGGGCCGAGAGAGTGCCTTCGCTGCGGCTCCTCGTTTCGCCCCAAGAGCTCCTCGCAGCGCTACTGCTCACGTGAATGCGGGACCCGTTGGGACCGTCGTGGCATTCCGCGGCCCGAGACCCGACGCGTCGAGCGACCACCCCGCGCCCAGCTCTTGCGGGAGGTGCGCGCTCTCGGCTATGCGGCGACCGGGCGTCGTCACGGAGTCACCGATAACGCCGTCCGGAAGTGGCTGCGGGCGTACGAACAGCTAGAGACCGCAGACGCCGCCTAGATTGCGTTCATGGCCGCGTGGCACCAGATCGAGGCCGAGGCTCCCGAGCTCACAGCGCGGGCCCGCGCCCTGTTCGACGCCAACAAGCACAAGACGCTGGCCACGCTGCGCCGCGACGGCTCGCCCCGCATCAGCGGCAGCGAGATCATCTTCGAGGACGGTCAGATCTGGTTCGGGAGCATGTGGCGGGCCGTGAAGGCGCTCGACCTCCAGCGCGATCCGCGCTTCGCGCTCCACAGCGCCTCCGACGGCGCGGACTGGCAGAGCGACGCGAAGATCGCGGGACGGGTCGAGGAGGTCACCGATCCGGACGTGATCGAGACAGTCGTCAAGGGTGAGGCTCCGCCCGGGCCGCTGCACCTGTTCCGCGCCGAGATCGCCGAGCTGGTCGTGACGGGGCTGGGCGGTGACCCGCCCGACCACCTCGTGATCGAGTCATGGCACGACGGCCGCGGCGTCGAGCGCCGCGAGCGGCGCTAGCGGTCCTTGCGCTCGCGCGGCACGCGGCCGGCCTCGGCGCCCTTCTCGTGCGCCGGCCCTCCCGGCGGAACGATGCCGAGCACGCGCATCGCCTTGAGTCCGAGTGACAGCCGCTCGCGCCCATCGGTCGAGCCGACGTCGAGCTCGGTCAGCTCCTTCACCCGCTCCAGCCGGTAGCGGATCGTGTGGCGGTGCGTGAACAGCCGCTCGGCGGTTCCGGCCACGTTCCCGTCGGCGTCCAGGAAGGTCTCGAGCGTGCGGACCAGCTCGGTCTCGTACTGCTCGTCGTAGGCCACGAGCGGCGCGACGGTCTCGTCGAAGAAGCCCTCCAGCTCGGTGGGGTCCTCGCTCATCGCCGGCAGCAGCAACCGGTAGGCCCCGGTCTCCTCGAACGACAGCTCGGTGAGGCCACGCGCCTCGGCCACGTTGGCGGCCAGCAGCGCCTCGGCGCCCGCGCGGTGGAGGTCGGCCGGGTCGGTGGCATGCCGGCTGCGCGCCACCGTGACGATGAACCCGGGGAGGCCCGCCTCCAGCTCCCGCACGACCGCCGTGGCCACCCGCTTCGCCGTGGCGGCGTCGGGTCCAGGGCTGAGGATCACCAGCTCGCGCTCGGAGCGCGCGCCCGCGTCCTCGTTCGGGCCCTGTCCGTGCCGCGACCAGCCCGCCGTGGCGAGCGCGGCGAGCGACCTGCGCTCGACTCCGCGTGCGCCCCGCTCGGCGACGGTCAGCACCCGGGCCCGCCAGTCGCCCTCCTCGGCGTGCTGCGGGCGGGCGCGCACCACGATCACGCTGGCCCCCGAGGTTACGTCGCAGCCCAGCTCACCCGCGCGCGCCACGATGTTCTCGCGATCGGTGATCCGGCGGGCGAGCAGGTCTTTCAGGAAGTCCCCTACGGCCGCCTCCGTGGCGCGCTCGGGCGCCTTGGCGCGGTCGACCTCGAGCCCGATCAGGTTCGCCACCACCCGCAGCAGCGCGGCCGGGGGCGCGTCGCCGCGCGGGCGGTAGCGCAGCTGCCCCACCGGCTGCTCGGCCACCCTCAGCTCCACGGTGTCCGCGCCGGCCTCGCCCGCCATCACGGCGCGCTCGTCCTCGCTCGACTCGCACGCGACCGCGAGCACGTTGCTGGCCGCGTCGACCACGATCACGCTCGCGTTCAGCCCGCGACCGGCGGCGCGGGCCACCTCGGGTAGGCCGGCACCCGCCTCGACGGCCTCCGACACCTGGTCGAGCGACTCCAGGAAGGAACGGGGCTCGGCGGGCGCCGAGCGCGTCTGGCGCGCGGGCGTCACGCGTACTGGTCGTAGGTCCACACGACGGCGAGCCCGATGCCCGCGCCGATCCCGAGCAGCGTGCCCAGGATGAAAAGGGTGAGGACGCCAGCCGCGAGCTTCTCCCACAGGCGGCCGTAACAGCGCCAGGCCGGCGCTGCGATCAGCACCAGCCAGCACGACGCGACGACGCCGGCTGCCAGCGCGATGGCGATCTCGGTCGAGGAGAAGTCGAGGTTCATCGCTCAGCGCGCGCGACGTTGTCCTGCGCGCGTCCCTGGCCATTGTGGCGCATGTACTCGACGACCATCATGATCACCGTCAGCATCCCGAAGATCCCGACGCCCAGGCCCCATCCGCCCGCGACGTCCGACCACAGGTGGGCGTGCAGGTAGATCCGCGACAGGCCGATCGCCGCCGCCAGCACCACCGCCGCGATCACGAGCGCCGCGCTCGCCAGGCCGAGGCGCCGCGTGACCATCACCGCCGCGGCGATCCACGCGGTCGCGTACGCCGCGTGACCGCTCGGAAATGACGAGCCGTCCGTGTCCACCAGCGGGGCCTCTGGGCGCGGCCGGTCGATGCCGGCCTTGGTCACCTGCACGCCCACGTAGATGAGGATGAACCCCACCACCAGCACCCCCACCTCGGGCATGCGGCCGCGCGCGCCCAGGACCACGCTCGTGATGACCACCACCGCCGCGCAGGTCGGGAACGCGCCGAGGTCGGTCACAGCCTTGGCGATGTCGGTCAGCGTCTGCGAGCGGATGTCGTTGCTGAGGTCGAGCAGCTCCCGGTCGAGTGGGGTCAGGCCGGGGTCGCCGGTCAGCACGACCACGTAGAGGGCGAACACGTAGAGGCCGACCGCGCCGATCGCGAGCGTGGTCGTCAGCTCCAGGCCTAGGTCGCCGGGCGTGACCCGATTCCAGAGGAAGCGCAGCTGCGGCACGATGGCCTGGACAAGGGGCCGCACGACAACGCGGTAGACAGGCCGGCCGATGGCGAACAGCGGGCGCATGAGCGGGTGGCGCTCGTGGCGCATGAACCAGTCGCGGATGTCGCTGCGCCGGCGGTACGCGACCACGATCCCGAAGCCCACCGCGACCGTCAGCCCGAAGCCGAAGATCGCCTGCCCGGCGATGTGCGCGACCTTGTCGAAGGAGCGCCAGAAGATGAAGCCGAGCACGCAGAAGACGGTCGCCCACAGCCCGGTGCCAACCACGCTGTACGGGAGGAAGCGCCGGTAGGCGAGCCCCGACGCGCCGGCGATGAACGGGGCGAGCGCCCGTACCAGCCCGATGAAGCGGCCGATCAGGATCGTCTTGCCGCCGTGGCGGTCGAAGTAGCCCTCCACCTGGTCGAGCCGCTCGTGGGTGATCTTCACCCTCGGCCCGTGGCGCTCCAGGAAGTCCCGGCCCAGCCGGCGCCCGATGTAGAAGCTCGTGGTGTCCCCGAGGATCGCGCAGATCCAGACCAGCCCGATGAGCGGGATCAGGCTGATCTCGCCCTGGCCCGCGATCACCCCGCCCGCGATCACCACCGTCTCGCCCGGCGCGACGAGGCCCACGAAAGCGGCAGTCTCGAGGTAGGCCATTACGCCCACCAGCGCATATGTCCAGGGCCCCAGCGCGACCGCGATGTCCCCGATCACGTCCTTGGGGTCCGGCAGCGCAGAGAGCACTCCGCTCGCGTAGACGACCAGCGCCAGCACCACGCCCCCCGCGAGCAGCTTCCGCTCGCCGCCGATCTGCCGGCGGCGCCAGATCGTCACCGCGGCGATCAGCACGGCTAGGACGGCGGCGGCGATCTGGCCGGTGGACATGGCTCAGGAAAGACGCAGCCCGGTGACCAGCGCATCCTCCATCGTGGCGGCGGCGGCCTGGGCGGCGGCGCGATTGTCGAACAGCGCGAAGCAGGTGGGGCCCGACCCGCTGACCAGCGCGCCCAGCGCGCCGGTGGCGCGCAACGACGCGAGCACGCCCTCGAGCTCGGGCCGTAGCGCCAGCACGGCGGGCTGCAGGTCGTTGTTGAGGACGGGCGCCAGGATCATGTCGCGCGCCAGCTCGCGCAGGCCGTCGAGCTCGAGCTCCTCGCGCCCCCCTCCCATGCGGTCGAACTGGTCGTACACCGACTTCGCCGACAGGCCGACTTCCTGCGGCACGAGCACGGCCGCGTACGGCGGCACGTCGATCGGCTCGACCGTCTCACCCACGCCGCTCACGAGCGAGTGGCGCGGCTCGATCTGGCTGGGCACGTCGGAGCCCAGCTCGGCGCCCAGCTCGCGAAGGGCGTCGTGGTCCAGCTGACCGCCGACGATGCGGTTGGCCGCGCGCAGCACGGCGGCGGCGTCGGCGCTTCCGCCTCCGAGCCCCGCGGCGATCGGGATGAACTTGTCGATTCGCACGTTCACCGGCGGCAGCGCCGGAACGCGATCGCGGAAGGCGGCCAGGGCGGCCTCGGCGAGGTTCGGGCCGTCGACCCCGGGGCACTCGACACTGTCGGTGCCCGAATCGGACGGCTCGACGACCACGTCGTCGCGGAGGTCGATCGACGCGAAGATCGAGCACAGCGGGTGCAGGCCATCGGCGCGCGGACCGGCCAGGTGGAGCACCAGGTTGAGCTTCGCGTAGGCGCGCTCGTGGACGGACGACGCGCTCATCGCGGGCGCAGCGCCACCAGTCGATCGCGGCCGATGGCGTCCGCCAGGCGCGGCCAGTCCTCGGGGGCGAGCCGCTCCGCGCGGGTGTCGGCCGGGTGGCCGATCTGCTCCAGCGCCGCGCGGGCCGCCTCGCGCAGACCGTCCTCGGCGCCGGGGACGAGAGCGATCGAGCCGGCCAGCGCCTTGCGCCGATGGGCGAAGGCCGAGTGGACGAGCGCGGTCAGCTCGGGCGGAGGGGCGGGAGCGCGGCGACGCAGCAGCACGAGCGCTGACTCTACGTTGGGCTCAGGGTGGAAGACCGTCCGGGGCACCCGCCGCAGCACGCGCACCTCGCAGGCGAGCTGGGCGAGCACGGAGGTGGCCCCATACGTCTTGGAGCCCGGCTGCGCCGCGAGCCGCTCGCCCACCTCGCGCTGAACCATCGCGACCCAGAGCCGCGCGCCGGGCAACTCCGCGATCGACTTGAGCAGGACCGTCGCCGCCACCCCGTAGGGCAGGTTCGCCACCACCTTGCCGGGCGCGGGCTCGAGCGCCGCGAGGTCCAGGCGAACCGCATCGGCGATGTGGAGCGTGGCGTTGGCGAACGGCGCGAGCGCCTCTGAGAGCGGCGGCTGCAGCGTGCGGTCGATCTCGACCACGTGCAGGTGGGCCACGAGCGGGGCGAGGTACTCGCTGAGCACGCCGAGGCCCCCGCCCACCTCGAGCACGACGTCGGCCGACTCGAGCTCCGCCGCGCGGCCGATGACCCCGAGGATGTTGTCGTCGATCAGGAAGTTCTGACCGAGCTCCCGATTCGGCCGCACGTCGTAGCGGCGCAGCCGGCGCAGGCTCGCCTGGCGCGGCTCGTCGCTCACCATCCGAGCACGCGGGCGGCGTTGGCCTGGACCGTTCGCTCGAGGTCGGCGTACGAGAGGCCGCGCAGCTCGGCGACGTGGCGGGCCGTGTGTACGACGTTGGCCGGCTCGTTGCGCTTTCCGCGAACGGGCTGGGGCGACAGGTAGGGCGCGTCGGTCTCGACCAGCAGCAGCTCCGCCGGCAGCTCGCGGGCGGCGGCCTGAAGGTCGGTGGCCTTCGGATAGGTCGCGTTCCCAGCGAACGAGCAGAGGTAGCCGCGCTCCACGCATTCCTCGACCCGATCCGGCGCCGAGAAGCAGTGCAGGATCACGGCGGGCAGGCGGTCGACGTGCTCGCGCAGCAGGGCGAACGTGTCGTCCTCGGCCGCGCGGGTGTGTATGACCACCGGCGCCCCCAGCCGCCCGGCGAGGTCGAGCTGCGCCTCGAACGCGCGGCGCTGGTCGTCGCGCGGGGCGTAGTCGCGGTAGTAGTCGAGCCCGGTCTCGCCGATCGCGCGGGCGCTCGGGTCGGCCGCGGCCGCCTCGATCTCCTCCAGATCGGCGGGACCGAAGCCGGCGCTCTCGTGGGGGTGGCGGCCCACGATCGCGAACACCTCCTCGTGCTCGTCCGCCGCAGTGAGCGCGTTGCGGATCGAGGCGCCGTCCATCCCCACCGTGGCGATGCGCTCGACGCCGGCCTTGCGCGCCCGCTCAACCAGCTCGGCGGTAGAGCCGTCGCAGTGGTCCAGATGGCAGTGGGTGTCGATCACGGGGCCGTTAGGCCGCCGACTGCTCCGGGGGCTCCACCCGTGGGAAGAGCTGTCCGAGCTCCTCGATCGTGGCACCGCCCCCGACCGCACCGAGTCGCGCATCCTCCAGGGAGAGGTCCTCCCGTCGAAGGGCGGTGAGCAGGCGCTCGGTCGAGGCCGGGATGAACGGATGCAGCAGCACCGAGACCACGCGGAGCCCCTCCGCGAGCGTGTAAAGCACCTGGTCCAGGTGCTCGGCGGCGGACTCGTCCTTCGAGAGCTGCCACGGCTCCTCATCCTGCACAAAGCGGTTGAGCCGCTTGATGCGCTGCCAGATCTCGTCGAGGGCGGCGGTCAGCTCGACCGCGTCGATCCGTTCGCGCACCGCCTCGGCGAGGCCGTCGAAGTCCGCATTGAGCTCGGGTGCTGGCTGGGCATCGGGGACCACGCCGTCGCGGTAGCGGGCGATCATCGCGAGCGACCGGTTCGCGAGGTTGCCGTACTCGTTGGCGAGCTCGGTCGTATAGCGGTTCTCGAAGCCCTCCGGTGAGACGTCGCCGTCGGCGCCGAAGCTCACCTCGCGCAGGACGTAGAACCGCAGCGCATCGGGCCCGTACACGTCGGCCACGTGGAACGGCTCGATCACGTTGCCGAGCGACTTCGACATCTTGTGCTCGCCGAGCAGGAGGTAGCCGTGGATACCGACTCGCCGCGGCACCTCGATCTCGGCCGCCATCAGCATCGCCGGCCAGATCACGGCGTGGAACTTGAGGATGTCCTTGCCGATCAGGTGGACGGTCGCCGGCCAGAAGCGCTCGGTGAGGTCCTCGCCCTCGCGTGCGTAGGAGAGGGCCGTGTAGTAGTTCAGCAGCGCGTCGATCCAGACGTAGATGACCTGCGAGTCGTCCCACGGCACCGGCACGCCCCACTTCAACCGCGCACGGCTGAGCGACAGGTCGCGCAGGCCGCCCTTGATGAACGCGAGCGCCTCGTTGTAGCGGTTGCGCGGGACCACGAAGTCCGGCCGTTCGGCGTAGAGGCGTTCGAGCGGCTCCTGGAAGGTCGACAGCCGGAAGAACCAGTTGTCCTCCTTCTCGATCTCGAGCTCGATCTTGTGGATCGGGCAGCGGTTGCCGTCCTCGAGCTCGGACTCGGTCTTGAAGTCCGCGCAGCGTGGGCAGTACCAGCCCTCATAGGTGCCGGCGAAGACGTGGCCGTTGTCGTGGATGCGCTGGACGACCTCGGCGACGCGCGCCATGTGCTCGGGGTCCGTGGTGCGGATGAAGAAGTCGTTGGTCGCGTTGAGCGTCGCGGCCAGCTCCTTGAAGCGGACCGAGTTGCGGTCGCCGAGCTCCCTCGGGGTGATGCCGAGCTTCTCGGCCTCCTGAGTGACCGGCTCACCATGCTCGTCGGTGCCCGTGAGGAAGAACACGTCCTCCCCGCGCTGACGCATGTGCCGCGCGAGCACATCCGCGGCGATCGTCGTGTAGGCGTGGCCGAGATGCGGCTCGCCGTTGACGTAGTAGATCGGCGTCGTGACGTAGAACGACATCGATAGCGATGCTACTCAGGCGCAACCGGTCGCCGGGCGACGCCACACGCAGCCTGGCAACCTTCGGGCATGGCCATCCGGCCGGCCACCAATGACGACGCCGAGGGCGTCGGTGCGCTCGTGGAGCGCGCCTATCGCCACTGGGTGCCGCGCATCGGCCTGAGACCCGCTCCGATGGACGCCGACTACAGCGCCCTGATCGAGGCCGGCGACGTGTTCGTGCTCGTCGATCCCGACATCGTCGGTGTGCTCGTGTTGCGCCCGGCCGATGGGGGCGCCCTGATGGTCGAGAACGTCGCGATCGACCCCCCGCGCCAGGGCGAGGGGCTTGGCCCGTCCCTGCTGGACTTCGCCGAGGAACAGGCCCGCGACCGCGGTCTGGGCGAGCTGCGCCTGTTCACGCACGAGCACATGGCCGAGAACATCGAGCTGTACGGGCGCCTTGGGTGGGAGGAGTACGACCGCACCGTCGGCGACGGGTTCGCGCGTGCCCACTTCCGCAAGGCGGTCACCGCCCGCCCAGCAGGGGACTGACCAGCCCGGCGAGCCGTCGACCGCCACGGCGCGAGGCGCGCCGGCCATCCTCGGACAGTCCGAGCACGGCCGCCGCCGCCAGGAGGCCCACGCACGCGGCTATCCAGCCGACGTCGGGGTCCCCGCCCGGCGCGGGGCCGGCGGATGTCGCACGAGGCGGCCAGCTGAGCTTCGCGTGTGGACCAGCAGGCACGGGTGACGCCGCCGCCGGTCCGGGCGAGGTGTGCCGTGGGGCGCCGACGGGGCCGCCGGTGCCGAGGGCCGGCACGCCGACTCGAAGCCGGTGTGGGACGGGATCGGCCGCGGGTGCAAGGCGGGGCTGGGCCAGCGGCACGTGATCACGGCTCGGTCCGCCGCGTGGCACCGGCACCCGGCGCCTCGCGCGCCGGCGGTCGCCGACGGGAACCCGGCCAGGAGCCGGTGCCCCGTGCGGCCTCGGAAGGCTGCGCGGTACCGGTGGGCGACGCTCGGCGGGCACCCGGATCGGGTCCGGCGCGGGCATCAGCGGCACCGGCGCGGGGCTCGGCGCCGGTGCCCCGCGCGGACGCTCCGGTGAGCCGGGAGCGGGCGGGAGGAGAGAGAGCGGGTCGTGGTAGGCGTGCCGGCTGCCCGCGTCGCGCACCCCGAAGTGGAGGTGAGGCCGATCGTCTGACCGCACTCCGCTCGTCCCGACCTCGCCCACCGGCTCTCCCGCCGCAATCCGCTGGCCAGCGCTCACCGCGATCGCGGACAGGTGGAGGTACGAGGTGTCGAAGCGGCCGTCCTCGGTCCTGATGCTCACGGTGAGCCCGGAGGAACCGACCGTCCCGGCGAAGCGCACCACGCCCGCGGCGGCGGCCGCGACCGGCGCGCCGAGGTCGCCGGCGATGTCGATGCCGCGGTGCTGGCCGGAGGCATAGGGATCGTCGCCGTTGCCGTAGGGCGTGATCACCTCCCCGCCCAGTGGCCAGCTCCACGCGGCCCGAGCTGGCGGCGCGACGAGGAGGACGGTGAGGAGCGAGCAGGCTAGGACGAGCGCGAGGCGGTCCAGGCGGCAGCGTGAGTTGAGGCCGAGGCTGGGGCGAGGCATGCGGGCGACCGTAGATGGGAGCGGCCCGGGGGTGGACGGGGCTGGAGGCGAGAAGTTGCAGTTCGTTGCAGTGCGGTGACGAAGCGTGGGAGAGGCGTTACGCGCTCACTCCGGCGCCGTCAGGCCCCGGTACAGCTCGTTCGCGCTGCCGCCCGTCAGCCCCGCCACCACGCCGGCCGCCTTGCGCGGGTGGGCGCCCGCGTCCACGAGGCGTCGCAGCGCGTCCAGGGCGACCGAGTCGTCGCCGCCGCCAGCACCCACCGCGCTCGGTCCCAAGACCAGCACCACTTCGCCCCGGGGCGGCGCATCCGCGTAGCGCTCGGCCAGCTCCCGCGCGCTGCCGCGAACCACCTCCTCGTGCGCCTTCGTCAGCTCGCGACACACGGCCACCTCGCGCTCCGGGTCCACCGACGCCAGCAGCGCCAGCGTCGCGGGCACCCGGCGCGGCGACTCGAACGCCACCAGCGTCCCTGCGAACCCGAGCAGCACGCGCCGCAGCTCCCCCTTCTTGCGCGGCAGGAAGCCCTGGAAGTGCCACTCGCTCGCCGGGAGGCCGGACGCGACCAGCGCCGTGATCGCCGCCGACGGGCCGGGGAGCACCTCGACGGGCAGCCCCGCGGCCACGCACGCCCGCACCAGCACGAACCCGGGGTCGGAAACGAGCGGCATCCCGGCATCGGAGACCAGCGCCACGACCGACCCGTCGCGCATCCGCCCGACCAGCTCGGCCGCGCGGGCCCGCTCGTTGTGCTCGTGGTACGACACGAGCCGCCCGGAGACCCCGTAGCGGTCCAGCAGCACGCGCGTCCGCCGCGTGTCCTCGCAGGCCACCAGATCGGCCTCGCGCAGCGCCGACAGCACGCGCAGCGTCACGTCCTCGAGGTTCCCGATCGGCGTCGGGCACACCACCAGGCGACCGGTCAAGGGTGTGCCTCGAACGCCAGCAGCGCCGCGCCGAGCATCCCCGACTCGTCCCCGTACTCGGCCGGCAGGATCTCGACCATCTCGCGCGCGGGGGGCAGCGCCCGCTCCGCGACCACCTCGCGTGCGGGCGCCAGCAGCAGCTCGCCGGCGGCGATCGCGCCGCCGCCGATCACGATCACCTCGGGGTTGAAGACGTTGACCACGCCCACCAAGCCGTAACCGAGCCGCCGGCCGATCTGGGCGAGCACCGACGCCGCCGCGGGGTCGCCGGCATGCGCCAGCTCGGTCACGATCCCGCCCGTGATCTCCTGCTCGGCCGCCAGCCGGCGCCCGAGGGCGGACGTCGGCGCCGCCGCCGCCGCGGCCCGTCCCTCCCGCCCGATCGTCGACCCGGACGCCATCACCTCCAGGCACCCGCGACCGGGGCACTCGCCCTGGCAGTCGGGGCCGTGCAGGTCCACGACCATATGCCCGAGCTCCGCGCCCAGGCCGCGGGCGCCGCGGTAGATCCGCCCGTCGAGCAGCAACCCGCTGCCGATCCCCGTGCCGAGCGCCACGAGCACCGCGTGAGAGGCGTCCCGGGCCGCTCCGGAGCGGGCCTCCGCCAGCAGCGCCACGTTCGCGTCGTTGTCCACCACCACGGGCAGCCCGAGCCGCTCGCTCATGACGTCGCGGAAGCGCACGTCGGCGAGCGGCAGGTGCGTCGACCAGCGCGAAACGCCTGTCTCCCACTCGACCAGGGCGGGAATCCCGAACCCCACGGCGTCCACGTCGGGAGCCGCCGCCCGCACCTCCTCCACGGCCTCGACGAAGATGTCGAGAGTCTCCGCGCGGTCCCCTCCGCGCCAGAGCCGGCGCACCCTGTGGTGGACCACGAGGCCCTCGTCCACGACCCCGCCCAGGAGCTTCGTGCCCCCGGCGTCGATCCCGATAACTCGCCGAGGCGGCATGGCCGGACGATATACAGAGGTCTGTGACCGATCAGAATCCGGGCCCTCCGGAGTACAAGGTCTACCGCTCGCGCAAGCGCCCGCTGTCGCGCGGCACCGACCTCGATGCCCTCAAGCGCAGGCTCAGCCGCGTCACCGGACGGGAGCCGGACACCGACCGCGAGCGCAAGCGCATCACCCCCGGCCGCGTGCTCAAGTGGGTCGCGCTGGCGGTGGTCGGCTGGCTGCTGCTCTCGCTCGTGCTCTTCCTGGTCAGCGCCCAGCTCCAGGACGGGGTCTCATCCGACGCCGAGCGGGCGCTCTCGGGCGGCGGGAGCACGCTCGGCGGCACCAACATCCTCGTGCTCGGTACCGACGCCCGCACCGGCGACTCCATCGACGAGAGCTCCAGCGGCCCATCGCGGGCGGACACGATCATGCTCGTGCACGCCGGGCTAGGCAGCGTGCGCAAGCTCTCGATCCCGCGGGACACCGAGGCGGAGATCCCCGGTCACGGCAGCCGCAAGATCAACGCCGCTTACGCCCTCGGCGGCCCGGCGCTGACCATCGAGACGGTGGAGAACTTCCTCGGCAACGGCCTCGAGATCAACCACCTCGTGGAGGTCGACTTCAAAGACTTCCCGGCGTTCATCGACGCCCTGGGCGGCATCACGGTCAAGAACAAGAGCCGCATCTGCTCGCCGCCGTTCGACAACTTCTGGAAGGGCCTGAACTTCCGCAGGGGCGAGCTCGACCTCGACGGCGAACGCGCGCTGGGCTTTGCGCGCGTCCGCAAGAACCCGTGCGCCCCGGCGGAGGACGACCGCGCGCGGGCCGCCCGCCAGCAGGAGGTGATGCGGGCGATCGGGGCCCAGGCGAAGTCGCCGGGCACGTTCTTCCGCCTCCCCTGGGTCAGCTGGCAGGCGCCGAAGGCGCTCAAGACCGACATGAAGGGCCTCGCGTTGATGGGGCTGTTCGCCGACGTGGCCACCGGCAACTCCGGTGAGACGGAGGTGCTCGAAGGGACCTGCTGCGACCTCGAGGGCGACATCCAGGTCTCGCCCGGCACGCGCGCCGAGGCGGTCGACCGGCTGCTCAACGGGAGCTAGTCGGAGGACTTGCTGCTGGAGGACTTGGACTCAGACGACTTGGAGTCCGTGGACTTCGACTCGGACGACTTGGACTCCGAGGACTTCGACTCCGAGGACTTCGAGCCTGAATCTGCCGCGCCCGCCTTCTTGTTCTTGCCGTAGTCGGTGTTGTAGAAGCCGGAGCCCTTGAAGTGAACGGCCACCGGGTGGAAGACGCGTTGCACGGGGGCCCCGCAGGTCGAGCAGCTTGCTAGCGGGTCGTCGGTCATGCGCTGCGTGACCTCGAAGGTATGGCCCTTCTCGCAGCGGTACTCGTAAATCGGCATGGCACTCCCAGTATAGGAGTGCCAATCGCCCTCAGCCGGGGTGCGGTGGCTGAGGCCGATCCAGGTCGTCGAGCAGCGAGACCCGCATCGCATGCCACACGATCCAGGCGGCGATGTGGCCGATCGGGCGAAGGGCGGTGCCCATGCGCGGCCACGCTACTCCAGGCGGCCGACACCAGCGACCAGTCGGGGTGACAAAGGGCCGTAACTAGCGGCGTTCTTGCGGCCCGGTACCCTGCACCGCCGTGACCGAGGCATTGACCATGGACAAGATCGTGGCGCTCTGCAAGCGCCGCGGGCTGATCTTCCCCGCGTCGGAGATCTACGGCGGCATCGCCAACACGTACGACTACGGGCACTACGGCGTGCTGCTGAAGAACAACGTGATCAACGCCTGGTGGAAGGCGATGATCCAGGAGCGCGACGACATCGTGGCGCTCGACTCGGCGATCATCCAGCACCCGCGGACCTGGGAGGCGTCGGGCCACCTGTCCGGCTTCAGCGACCCGCTCGTGCAGTGCCTCGGCAAGTGCAAGCGTCGCTTCCGCGAGGACCACCTGCGCGAGGAGGCCGAGGCGCGCGGCGAGGACCCAGACAAGCTCGTCTGCCCGATCTGCGGGGGCGAACTCACGGAGCCACGCCCTTTCAACCTCATGTTCCAGACGACGATCGGCCCGGTGGCCGAGGAGGGCTCGACGGTCTATCTGCGCCCCGAGACCGCCCAGGGCATCTTCCTCGACTTCAAGACCACGCTCACCTTCGCGCGCAAGAAGCCACCCTTCGGGATCGCCCAGATCGGCAAGTCGTTCCGCAACGAGATCACGCCGGGCAACTTCATCTTCCGCACGCTCGAGTTCGAGCAGATGGAGATGGAGTTCTTCGTGCCCCCCGCCGAAGCGGACCAGTGGTACGAGCACTGGAAGGAGCAGCGCCTGGAGTGGTACGTCTCGCTCGGCGTCGAGCGCGACAAGCTGCGCCTGCGCCCGCACGAGCAGGACGAGCTGTCGCATTACAGCTCGGCCACCAGCGACATCGAGTACCTCTTCCCGATTGGCTGGTCTGAGCTGGAGGGCATCGCCAACCGGGGCGACTTCGACCTGACCCAGCACGCCCAGCATTCGGGGCAGAAGATCGAGTACGTCGACACCGCCACCGGCGACCGCTACGTGCCGCACGTGATCGAGCCGGCGGCGGGGCTCGGGCGAACGGTGCTCACGCTCCTCTGCGACGCCTACGACGAGGACGAGATCGGCGGGGAGCAGCGGACCGTGCTGCGGCTGCTGCCGCGGATGGCGCCGATCAAGGCGGCGGTGCTACCGCTGGTCAACAAGGACGGCCAGCCCGAGAAGGCACGCGCTATCTACGAGGAGCTGCGCTCGCGGATGAGCGCCGAGTACGACGCCGGCGGCTCGATCGGCAAGCGCTACCGCCGCCAGGACGAGATCGGCACGCCCTGGGGGATCACGGTCGACCACCAGACGATGGAGGACGACACCGTGACGCTCCGCGACCGCGACACCCTGGAGCAGGTGCGCATGCCGGTGCCCGAGCTGGCCGACGAGCTGGCTGGCCGGCTCGGCTGAGCCGCAAGCGGCCGGCTCGGCCGGCTGCGCGCGGACCGCTAAGCCGCAAGCGGCCGGCTCGGCCGGCTGCGCGCGGACCGCTAAGCCGCAAGCGGCCGGCTCGGCCGGCTGCGCGCGCGACCGCTACAGCCGCTCGAGCTCCGCGAACGTGGCCTCGTCTGCCGCGGCCAGCTCCTCGGTGGCCCAGCGCCAGCGCGCGCCGTCGAGCATGACGGAGCGGCCGTCGGCGAGGTGATCCTGCACGCGCGTCACGCGCAGCTCGACCGCCACGATCGTGTCGGCGACCTCGAGCCGCTCGGCGACCACGCTGACCTCGCCGTGGGCCGTGAAGGCGACCCCCTCGCCCATGATCAGCAGCGCGGCCGACGGATCCTCGCGCAGCCGGCGCAGCACCTCGCGCTCACGCCCGAGAGCCAGCACCACGCGGTCGTCCGCGGCGCGCACCGCGGTTGACACCGGGATCGGGTGCGGGCCCGCGGCGCACAGCACCGCGGGCGTCCCGCGCTCCCACTTGGGCAGGCGCTCCATGGCGCGGCAGCTTACGCCCGGAGGGGTGCGCGCTCGGCGGAGCGCCGAGCTAGTCCGCCGCGCCCAGCAGCCGGCGCGCGATCCGCACGCCGACCTCGAACGCCGCCTCGCGATCCCACTCGGGATCGGAGAGGACCTGGATGCCGAAGCCGTCGCCGAGGGCGAACAGCATCGAGGCGACCGACTCGGGGTCGGCGTCCAGGCGTACGACGCCCTCGCGCTCCTTCGTCCGCAGCGAGTCGGCCAAGTCCGCGCGCCAGCGGCGGTAGAGCTCGGCCAGCTCGGAACGGATGTCCTCGGAATGGCGCGAGGCCGACAGCAGCTCGTAGATGACCGCCGGGCTGCCGGGCTCGCCCTCGATGAACTCCTCGAGCCCCAGCACCAGGGCCGCGATGATCTCGTCGACCGAGGTGGCCTTGGTGATGCGGGCACCCATGCTCGCGATGCGCACCTCGCAGTCGTGGCGCACCACCTCCACGAGCAGTTGCTCCTTCGAGCCGAAGTAGTAGTGCAGCAGGCCGCGCGAGACACCGGCCTCGCGGGCGACGTGATCGAAGGTCGAGCCGGCCGCTCCGCGCGTGCCGACGCTCGTGCGCATGGCCTCGATGATGCGCTGAGCCTTCTCCCCCTCGAGTCGCTTGGGCGCAGCGACGGAAGCAGCCATCGGCGGATCTTAGCTGGCCGGCCAGCCAGAGGGAGCCGGGCGCACAGCGTGCAACAGGCTACCGCGGGGGGTGCGCCGGGCGGCGCTCAGCAGCAGCGCGCGCCGGGGTTCTCGTCGCGATCGCGCATCCGCCAGCGCTCGTAGTCGCGCCGGTTCATCAGCGGCTCGCCCGGGTGAGCCCGGCCGCAGTGCTCGACGTAGCGGTCGTAGGCCGTCTCGCCCGACACCTCGCGCAGGTAGCGCACGAGCCCGCGGGCGGCCCCCCGCACCGCGGCGGTCATCGGCCGGCCCCCACCGGCTCGCGCTCGCGCGCTCCGTTACCGCCATTGGCGGCCACAGCGGCCTCCAGCTCCTCCCGCTCGCCCGGCAACACGAACAGGCCGGACGGCGCGACCAGCCGCGACGGCTGGGGCGGCGTCTCTGTGAGCACGGCCGGGCGTCCGGACCGGATCGTGCGCACCCAGACCCGCGAGGCGTCGGCGATGACGACGACGATCAAGATCGCGAAGAACGCGGCGAGCACACCGTCCACGGTCGAGTTGGTCACGATCTGCTCCATGTCGCCGACGCTCTTCGCCGGCGGCAGCACCTCGCCCGCGTCGATGGCGTCCTGGAACGCGTCGCGCTGGGCGAAGAAGCCGAGCTTCGGGTTGTCCGAGAACACCTTCTGCCAGCTGGCCGTGAGCGTGACGACGGCGTCCCACGCCAGCGGCACCAGCGTCACCCACGCCCATTTCAGCTTCCCGGCCTTGATCAGGATCGTCGTCGCGACGGTCAGCGCCACGGCCGCCAGCAGCTGGTTCGCGATCCCGAACAGCGGGAACAGCTGGTTGATGCCGCCGAGCGGGTCGGTCGCGCCCGTGTACAGGAAGTAGCCCCACGCGGCGACCACCACGGCGCTCGTGGCCCACAGGCCCGGCTTCCACGAGACGCGGCCGATCGGCTTCCAGATGTTGCCGAGCGTGTCCTGGAGCATGAAGCGCCCGACCCGAGTGCCCGCGTCCACCGTGGTGAGGATGAACAGGGCTTCGAACATGATCGCGAAGTGGTACCAGAAGGCCTTCAGGCCATTTCCGCCGATTACGCCGGAGAAGATCTCCGACATCCCCACCGCCAGCGTGGGCGCTCCACCCGTGCGGGCCACCAGCGTCTCCTCGTCCACCGCGGACGCCGCGGACGAGAGCTGGTCGGGGGTGACCGTGAAGCCGATGTCGCGCACCGCCGCCGACGCCGACTGCACGGTGTCGCCGACAACGCCCGCGGGAGCGTTCATCGCGAAGTAGAGGCCGGGGTCGAGGATCGACGCGGCCGTGATCGCCATCACCGCGACGAACGACTCCATCAGCATCGCGCCGTAGCCGATCGTCCTGACCTGCGACTCCTTCTGGATCATCTTCGGGGTCGTGCCCGAGGAGATCAGCGCGTGGAATCCGGACAGCGCGCCGCAGGCGATGATGATGAACACGAACGGGAACAGCGACCCCGCGAACACGGGGCCCTCGCCGTTGGAGGCGAACTCGGTGAAGCGCTCGTTCTCGAGCACCGGCAGCGTGAAGACGATGCCGAGCGCGAGCAACGCGATCACGCCGACCTTCATGAACGTGGACAGGTAGTCGCGCGGCGCCAGCAGCATCCACACCGGCAGCACCGACGCGGCGAACCCGTAGCCGATCAGGCAGAAGCTGAGCGTCTCGGGCGAGAGCGTGAAGAACTCGGCGAGCGCCCCGTCGGCCTCCTGAACCCAGCCGCCGGCGAAGATCGCGAGGATCAGCAGGCTCACGCCGAGCGCGGTCGTCTCGAGCACGCGGCCCGGCCGCAGCACCCGCAGGTAGAAGCCCATCAGCAGCGCGATCGGGATCGTCATCGCGATCGAGAACGTCCCCCACGGCGACTGCGCGAGCGCCTGCACCACAACGAGCGCCAGCACCGCTAGCAGGATGATCATGATCGAGAAGACCGCGATCAGCGCGGCGACGCCGCCGACGGGTCCGATCTCGTCACGCGCCATCTGGCCGAGGCTCTTGCCGTCGCGGCGCATGGAGAAGAACAGGATCATCATGTCCTGCACCGCGCCGGCGAAGATGACGCCGACGATGATCCAGATCGTGCCGGGGAGGAAGCCCATCTGGGCCGCGAGCACCGGGCCGACCAGCGGGCCCGCGCCGGCGATCGCCGCGAAGTGGTGGCCGAACAGCACGCGCCGGTCGGTGGGCTGGTAGTCGTGCCCGTTGTCGAGGCGCTCCGCCGGCGTGGCGCGCTTGTCGTCCACCTCGAGGACCTTCTTGACGATGAAGCGGGCGTAGAAGCGGTACGCGATCGCGTACGAGCACAGCGCGGCGAACAGCAGCCACACCGCGTTGATCTCCTCGCCGCGCGACAGGGCGAGAATGCCCCACGCCACGGCACCGAGCAGTGCCACTCCGGACCAGATCAGGATGCTGCGGACACGGACCGGGCGGCCCTTCACGTTGACGCTCATCTGCTCTCCCCCTCGGATAGCTGAAGCGGCGTTACCCGGTCCGAGCGGGCCTAACACGAGAAAGGGCGCCCCGCGGGGCGCCCTCACTCAGAAGCGATACGCGTGCGCTACTAACCGGCGCCCACAGGCTCGCTTTCGCTGGTGGTCGAGCTGGAGTTCGACTGCGGCGTGGTGCTCGCCGTGTACTCGAACTCCTCCTCGGCTCCGAACAGCGCGTCGAGCGCCTTCTTGCGCAGGCCCTCGCTGAGCGCCAGGGCGAGCCCCGCGCCGACGAGGCCGATCAGAAGCAGACGCCCCTTGCGGCGCTTCTTCTTCTTCTGACCGCGCAGCGAGTCAGCCGCCTCCTTGAGCGAGGTGGCCGCATCCTTCAGTTCGCGCTGCACCTTCTTGTTCTCCAGGGCCTTCGCGGGGCCCTTGCCGTTCACCCGTCCGTACGCCTTCTTCGCGGAGACGAACGCGCTGCGCAGGTTGTCACGCAGCTCCTCGTCATCCACCAGACGCTGGACGTACTCGTTCGAGCGGACCGCCTTGCCGGCGGCATACGCTCCGGCGCCGGCCTTCGCGGCCTTTTTCTTTGCTGCCATTGCTCTCCTCGGGTCCGCTTGGTGGAGGACACTGTACCCGGCATCGACGTCCGGGAACAGAAACGCGCCGCTCAGCGCGGATTTCGCCGCGCGTGCTTGAGCAGCGCGGCGTCGAGCACCTCGTCCTCCGAATCCACCAGGACGAACCTCATGCGCTTGCGCAGGTGCTCGGGAATGTCGTCGATGTCGGGCTCGTTGCGACGCGGGATGATCAGGCGGTTGATGCCGGCGCGCTGGGCGGCCAGGGCCTTCTCCTTGAGCCCCCCGATCGGCAGCACCTGGCCGGTGAGCGTGATCTCGCCGGTCATCGCCGTGTCCGCCCGCACGGGGCGGCCGGTGGCTCTCGACGCGAGCGCCGTGGCCATCGTGATGCCGGCGCTCGGCCCGTCCTTCGGGATCGCTCCGGCCGGCACGTGGATGTGCACGTCGTGCTCGCGGAAGTAGTTCTCGGGCACCTCGCCATCGAGGGTCCGGATGTAGGAGAGCGCGGCCGCCGCGGACTCCTTCATCACGTCGCCTAGCTGGCCGGTGATCTGGAGCTTGCCGTCGCCGGGGTACGCGGTGGCCTCCACGAACAGCACGTCGCCGCCGACCGGCGTCCACGCCAGGCCGGTCGCCACTCCGGGCTGGTTGACCCGGTTCTTGACGTCGTGCTGGACGCGGCGCTTGCCGAGCAGCTCGCGCACGGTCGTGGCGCGGACGACGCGCTTGGACCTGCGCGAGCCCTCGGCGAACTCGCGCGCGACCTTGCGGGACACCGACCCGATCTCCCGCTCCAGCCCTCGCACGCCGGCCTCGCGGGTGTAGCCGTCGATGATCTCGTCGAGGGCCTCGCGCTTGAACTCGATCTTCGAGCGCCCCAGCCCGTTGCGCTCCATCTGTCGCGGCACCAGGTAGCGCTTGGCGATCTCGCGCTTCTCCTCGTGCGTGTAGCCGGACAGCTCGATCACCTCCATGCGATCGCGCAGCGCCGGCGGCACGGTGTCGAGCTGGTTGGCCGTGCAGATGAAGAACACGCTCGACAGGTCGAAGGGCAGGTCGAGGTAGTGGTCGCGGAAGGTCGAGTTCTGCTCGGGGTCGAGCACCTCGAGCATCGCGCTGGCGGGGTCGCCGCGGTAGTCCGAGCCCATCTTGTCGATCTCGTCGATCATCAGCACCGGGTTGTTGGCGCCCGCGTCGCGGATCGCGCGGATGATCGTTCCGGGCAGCGCCCCGATGTAGGTGCGGCGGTGCCCGCGGATCTCCGACTCGTCGCGCACGCCGCCGACCGAGATGCGCTCGAAGGCCCGGCCCATCGCGGACGCGACCGAGCGGCCCAGCGAGGTCTTGCCCACGCCAGGCGGTCCGACGAAGCAGAGAATCGACGAGCGCGCGTCCGGGTTGAGCTTGCGGACCGCGAGGAACTCGAGGATGCGGTCCTTGACGCTCTCGATGTCGTAGTGGTCGCGGTCGAGCACCTTGCGCCCGTGAGCCAGGTCGAGGTTGTCCTCGGTCGCCTTCGACCAGGGGAGGTCCGCGAGCCACTCCAGGTAGGTGCGGATCACGCCGTGCTCGGCCGCCTGGGGCGGCAGGCGCTCGAAGCGCTGCAGCTCGCGCTCGGCCTGCTTCTGTGCGTACTCGGGGAGGCCCGCCTGCTCGACACGCTCGCGCAGCTCGGTGGCCTCGGCCTGCGTCTCGTCTACCTCGCCCAGCTCCTCCTGGATCGCCTTGAGCTGCTGGCGCAGGAAGTACTCGCGCTGGCCCTTGTCCATCTCCGACTGGACCTGCGACTGGATCTTGGTGCCGATCTCGACCAGCTCGAGCTCGCGCGCCAGCAGCTCGGACAGCATGCGCAGCCGCTTGGCCACGTCGCGCTCCTCCAGCAGCGCTTGCTTCTCCTCCGTCTTGATGCGCAGGGCGCCGGCGATCATGTGGCCCAGCTCGGCGGGGTCGTCGAGGTTCGCGACCGCCATCTGCAGCTCCGCGGGCAGGTACGGCAGCTCCTCGATGATGCGCGAAAACGTGGACTGCACGTTGCGGTGCAGCGCCTCCAGCTCCGGCGACGGCACCACCAAGTCGGGCGCCTCGGAGATGCGGCCCACCAGGTACGGCTCGGTCGCGACGAACTCGCTGATCTCGACACGCTGCGCGCCGTGGACGAGGATCCGCAGCGAGCCGTCCGGCACCTTCAGCATCCGCGCCACCACGCCGGCCACGCCGGTGGAGTAGAGCTCGTCCGGCCCGGGCTCCTCGTCGGTGCCCTCCTTCGCGGCGACCATCACGAGCATCCGGTTGCCGGCGAGCACGTCGTTGACGAGCTGGATCGAGCGCTCCTGGCCGACCGCGAGCGGCATCAGCGTGTCGGGGAACGCGACGGCCTCGCGCAGCGGCATCACCGGCAGCTGCTCCGGCAGCCGGCTCTGCACCGCGGCCTGGACCGCCTCGTCCTCCGACGTCGGGATGTGGATGGTCACGGTTCGATACGCACGCGGCGCACCGTCTCGTCGGGCCGGGCCAGCGGGATCTCGACCTCGAGGATGCCGTCCTCGTACGAGGCGCGGGCCTGGTCGGCCACTACGTCCACTCCGAGCTCCACCAGCCGCCGGAACGGGCCGTTCTCGATCTCGATCTGCTGGTACAGCCGCCCGGACGCCGCGGCCGGTCGGCGCTCGCCGGCGATCAGGAGCTGGCGCCCGCGGATCTCCAGGGCCACGTCCTGGATGTCCACCCCGGCCAGATCGACCTTCACGACAGCGCGCGGCGGGTTGTCCACGTAGAAGACGTCTACCGAGGGCGAGAAGCCGCGGCCGCGCAGGCCGGTCTGGCGCTCGAAGACATCCCCGAACAGCTCGTCGATGTCGCGGCGCATGCGCTCGAAGTTTGCGAACAGGTCGCGTGACGGCGTCACGGGAACCGAGAATACCCGGGCGCCTTCACGACCTGGTGACGCGCTCCGCTTGGATCCGGGAAGGCTCCCGGCATGCGCTCCATCCGCCTGCTCCCGCTCGTCCTCGTCGCACTGCTCCTGACGCCCGCGCTGGCGACGGCCAAGCCGTCGAACGACGTGAACGTCCAGCTGCTCGGCCTCAACGACTTCCACGGACACCTCGAATCGACCACCCCCGGGACGATCGCGCCCGACCCCGACTCGCCGCGCGTACCGGCCGGCGGCGCCGAGTACCTGGCCACGCACATCCGCACCAAGGCGGCGGAAAACCGCAACACGCTGGTCGTGTCGGCGGGCGACCTGATCGGCGCGTCGCCGCTGCTGTCGGCGCTGTTCCACGACGAGCCCACGATCGAGGCGATGAACCAGATCGGGCTTGACCTGAACGCGGTCGGCAACCACGAGTTCGACGAGGGAGCCGCCGAGCTCGAGCGCATGCAGCGCGGCGGGTGCCATCCGGTCGACGGCTGCCTCGACGGCACCGACTTCGACGGCGCGCACTTCCGCTTCCTCGCGGCCAACGTCGTGCGTGCTGACAGCGGCAGGACGCTGTTCAAGCCCTACGCGATCCGTCGCTTCGGGGGCATCAAGGTCGGCTTCATCGGGATGACGCTCGAGGGCACGCCGGACATCGTCTCGCCCGCCGGCGTCGCCGGACTCGAGTTCCGCGACGAGGCCGAGACCGCCAACCGGTACGCGCGCGAGCTGCGCCGCGAGCACGGGGTGCGCGCGATCGTGGTGCTGCTGCACGAGGGCGGCGTGCAGTCGCAGCCGGGCGGTATCAACGACTGCAACGGGATCTCGGGGCCGATCGTCGACATCGTCGGGCGCACGACGAAGGCGGTCGACCTGTTCGTCACCGGCCATACGCACAACGCGTACAACTGCGTGATCGACGGCCGGCCGGTGACCAGCGCCAGCTCCTTCGGCCGGCTGCTGACCGACATCGACCTCACCCTCGACGGGGCTTCCAAGGACGTCGTCGAGGTGGCCGCCAACAACGTGATCGTCAGCCAGAACGTGTTCAAGGCAGGCGACATCACGCAACTGATCGACCGCTACACGGCGATCGCGGCACCGCTGCGCGACCGCGTGATCGGGCGCATCTCGGCTGACATCACCCGCGTGAACGACGACTCGCTCGAGAACCCGGCCGGCAACCTGATCGCCGACGCCCAGCTGGCGGCCACGTCGGCGGCCGCGAGCGGCGGCGCGGTGGCGGCGTTCATGAACCCGGGCGGCGTGCGCTCCGAGCTGGCGGCCGGCGACGTGACCTACGGGGAGGCGTTCACCGTGCAGCCGTTCGGCAACTCGCTGGTGACGCTCACGCTCACGGGCGCCCAGCTGCTGGAGGTGCTCAAGCAGCAGTGGTGCACCCAGGACGCGGCGCGCGTGCTGCTGCCGTCGGCGGGCGTTCACTACACCTACTCGACGGCAGCCGCCACGGCGCTCGTCGGCCAGCCCTGCGAGGGCGCAGCGAATCCGGTCACCGGATTGACCATCGGGGGAACCGCGGTCGACCCGGCGACGAGCTATCGGATCACCGTGAACTCGTTCCTGGCCGACGGCGGCGACAAGTTCACCGTGCTGCGCGACGGCACCGACCGGCTCGGCGGCGCGGTCGACACCGACGCGCTCGAGGCCTACCTCGCCCCGTCGCTTACGGGCGCGCCCATCGGCCCGCCGGCGCTCGACCGGATCGACGTGACGCCCTGAGCGCCGCTCGCGCCGCCCAGTACCCGGACATCCCGTGCACGCCACCGCCGGGAGGGGTCGACGACGAGCACAGGTAGACCCCCGGTAGCGGGGTCGAGTACGGCACGGGACGCGCCACCGGGCGCGCGAACAGCTGCCCCAGGCTCTGGAGACCCCCGTTGATGTCGCCGCCGACGTAGTTCGGGTTGCGACGCTCGACCTCGGCGCTGTCCATCGCCGAGCGGGCCGCGATCCGCTCGCGGAAGCCCGGGGCGAAGCGCTCCACCTGCGCCTCGATCGCCGCGGTCATGTCGCGCGTCGAGCCGTTGGGCACGTGGCAGTAGGCCCAGGCCGTGTGCTGGCCCGCTGGCGCGCGGGTGGCGTCGAACAGGCTTGGCTGGACCAGCAGCACGAACGGCCGCTCGGGATGCTCGCCGCGTACCACCGCCTCCTCGGAGGCGGCTAGCTCGTCGAGCGTCCCGCCCAGGTGCACCGTCCCCGCGCGGGCCGCGTCGGGCGCCGCCCACGGGATCGGCCCGTCGAGCGCCCAGTCGAGCTTGAAGACGCCGGGCCCGTAGCGGTAGCGCCCGAGCGCGCGCCGGTAGCGGTCGGGCAGGCGCTCGCCGGCAATCGCGTCCAGGCCGCGCGGGGTCAGGTCGAGCAGCGCGAGCTCGGTGCCGTCGAGCTCCGCGATCGACTCGACCGGATGGCCCGTCTCGATCGTCCCGCCGAGCGCGCGCAGGTGGTCGGCGAGCGCCTCGGCGAGCCGCTGCGAGCCGCCGCGCGCGACGGGCCAGCCGACGGCGTGGGCGGTCATGGCGAGCACGACGCCGAACGCCGCGCTGACCGGGGCGCGCAGGGACAGCATCGAGTGCGCGCTGCATCCCGCCAGCAGCGCTCGGGCGCGCTCGCCGTCGAAGCGCGAGCGGGCGAGCCCGGCGGCGGACCGCAGTGCGCTCAGGCCGAAACGGCCGAGCAGCAGCGGGTGGCGGGGCGCACTCAGCGGCGCCAGCACCTCGGCGAAGAGCGCCTCGGAGTTGCGCACGAGCGGATCGAAAAGGCGCGCGTAGGCCTGCCGGTCGGGGCCGAGGCCGGCGGCCGTGTCGGCGACCGATCGCTCCAGCATCACCGCGGTGCCGTCGTCGAGCGGGTGCGCCAGGGGCGCGCCCGGATGGACCGGCTCGAAGCCGTGCCCGGCGAGCGGCAGCGAGCTCAGGAACGGCGAGGCGAGCGCCAGGGCGTGGACCGTCGAGCAGGTGTCGTGCACGTAGCCCGGCATGGTGAGCGCCGCGGAGCGGCAGCCGCCGCCGATGGTGCCGCCGCGCTCGAGCACGTTCACGCTCCGGCCCGCCTGGGCGAGCGCAATCGCCGCGGCCAACCCGTTGGGCCCCGACCCGACGACGACGGCGTCCGCCAACCGCTAGCCCAGCTTCGCGGCCAGGGTGCGCGAGTTCATGTGGGCCAGCGCCTCGATCGTGACCATCGGGTTCACCCCGGATGCCGTGGGGAAAGCGGACCCGTCGAAGACGTACAGCCCCGGCGTGTCCCAGACCTGGCCGGTGGGATCGCACACCGAATCGGCCGGGGAGCGCCCCATGCGCGCGCTGCCCATGATGTGGAACGAGAGGATCTGCGCCTGCCCCGCGCCCCAGCCGCACGCGTCGGCGTCCGCCATGAAGCCGTCGAGGTTGCCCCGGCCGCCGGGCTCGTAGCTCACCAGCTTCGAGTGGGACGAGTAGATGTGCCGGGCGCCCATCGCCTCGAGCACCTGAGCCGCGCCGCGCACGCCGCGGCGCATGTGGGCGACGTCGTCGGGCGCGAGCTTGTAGCGCACGATCGGCTCGCCGTCGCGGCCGGTGCGCACCTCGCCCACGCCGTGATCTCTCAGCAGCACGCCCAGCCCGCCCGTGTAGGGCAGGGCCTGCATCAGCTCGGCGTGCTGGCGGCCCCCGCGCCACGGCGAGAACGAGAGCAGGATGCTCGGCGGGGTCGCGACGTGCTCGTACTTGACGCCGTACCCGCGCCCGTCCATGTCCGCGTCCTGGTCGGAGTAGGTCGAGGACAGCATCCCCTCCCAGGGCCGTACCTCCTCGTCGAACTGACCCCAGATGACCATGACGGGGTGCAGGCGCAGGTGCTTCCCGAGGGCCTTCGAGCGGATGCCCGATCGCGACAGCAGCGACGGCGTGTGCAGCGCGCCGCACGCGCTCACCACCGCGCGCGCCCGCACGGTCACCAGGTGCCCGTCGGCGGTGCGGGCCTCCACCCCGCGCGCGGCGCCGCCACCCATCAACACCCGCTCCGCGCGCGTCTGGACGAGGATGCGCGTCCCGGCGTCGTGGGCGTCCTGAACCCACGTCTTGAGCGTCGACTGCTTGGCGCCGAGCGGGCAGCCGTAGTGGCAGAGCCGGCACACCTTCTCGGTGCAGCCGCGCACGTTGCGCTGCATCACGTCCCATTCCCAGTCGAGCGCGTCGAAGCCCTTTCGGATCGTCTCGTCGCGGCGACTCGGGATGCTGTGCTCCGCGTTGACGCCGATCCGGTCCCAGACGGCGTCGAGGCTGCCGTCGAAGTCGCCGCCCATGACGCCCTGCACGCCGTGATCCTCGGCCCACTCGCGCCGGACGCCGTCGGGGGTCCGGAAGGAGAACGTGTAGTTCACGAGCGTCGTGCCTCCGAGACCGTGGCCGGCGAGCAGCCCGACGCTCGCGTCGGCGCTCGCCATGCCACCACCGTTGAGATAGAGGCGCTCGAAGCCCGACAGCTCGGCCCCGTCGAAGTCACGCTCGCTGAAGTAGGGGCCGGCCTCGACGATCACTACGTCGAGCCCGGCACCGGCGAGCACGGCCGCAGCGGTGCCGCCGCCGGCGCCCGAGCCGACCACAACGACGTCGCATTCCAGCCTGGTGTCCTCGGTGATCGTGAGCGGCTCGATCGTGCGCGGCGGCGGGTCCTGCGGCGCGCCGAGCGGCCCCGGATAGCCGATCGCGTCCCAGGCCGGGTTGCGGGCGCCGTTGTCGCCGCCCTGCCCGTAGTAGGCGAGCAGCGTGCCCTTGCGCAGGGCCTGGAACGCGGCGCGGCGCTGGACCACGCGACTGTCCGCCCAGGACAGCAACACCTGCTCGCGCTCAGCCTGCGACAGCGAGCTGAAGCGCCTGACGCCGCCACCGGCGATCGCGCACAGCAGCCGCGTGTTCCACAGGCCGAGCAGCTGGGCGACCTGCTTGCGCTCCGCCGCCCGCGGGTTGCGCGCCACGACCCCGAGCAGCGCCTCCGGAACGCCCAGCTCCGTGGCCGACGGCAGCCCATCACCCCCGGGCACGAACGTGTCGCAGATGGCGTCGAGGGCGGCGCGCGCCTTGGTGGAGAGTGCGGGGCTGCTCATGCCCGAACGCTCCGCGACCGAGGGACGCGTGTCAAGGCCGCCGGCTCGCGCGGATCTCGGCAAGCTCGCGCGCCAGCTCCGGCTCGCCGTGGACGAGATCCCGCCAGGGGACGCGGGCGACCTGAATGCCGAGGCCGGCCAGGTGGCGATCGCGACGGCGGTCCTCGTGGAAAGCCCGGCGCGTGGCGTGGTAGGTGGCGCCGTCGATCTCGATCGCCAGCCTCGCGTCGTCCCAGTAGAAGTCGAGCTCGTAGCCGGCAATGCTGACTCGTCGCGGAGGTGGCAGGGCGTGTCGGCCGCATAGATCGAGGAAGAGCCGCTCCGCTTCGGTGGTGCAATAGCCCGGCGCCTCGGTATAGGTGGCGAGGACCCGGCGCAGCCGGTGCCGGCCGCGGCGGCCGGGCAGGCGCGCCTGGGTGCGCTCGATCGCCCGCAGGTCGAAGTGGCGCATCACCTCAGCCTCGTTCACCGCCGCGGCGAGGGACCGCTCGTCGAGGACGTCGGCTAGGTCCACGAGCGTGCGCGCCATGCTCGTGACGGCGATGCCGTCGACGACGATGCGGTCATCGGGATGGACCATGCGGGTGCGGTGGACCCGCACGCCCGGCTTCGGCTTGCAGCCGCGTGACGCGGTCACATCGATGGGCGCGCCGGTCGCGCCCAGCAGCCCCAGCCGCCGCCCGGCCGCGCGGTGACTCAGCAGTGCCCCGGGCCCGCAAGCGAACACAGCGGCTAGCTCGTGCCCGTGTCGCGTGAGCGCGGTATGCCCCACGGCGAACACGCCGGGGTGGAGCCGCGGCAACCGGTGGGCCTGAACGCGTCGCCACACCGCCTGAGGGCCGAAGCCGAGCTCGGCCAGCTGGGCGCGCGACACGACGCCATGCTGGCGTGAGGCCAGCGCCGCCAGTGCTGCCTCCCGCGAGTGTGGGCCCCCACCGTCTCCATATCCGTGATCCTGGGGGCCCACACTCCGATCGTGGCCACCGCAAACGAACGTGTGGGTTGCTTGCGTAACAAGCGGCGCTCAGACCTCGAACGTCGCGCCCTCCGTGGCCACCTCGACCGGGCCGCCGAAGGACTCCTCGGCCTCGTGGCGCGCCCAGTCGGCGTCCAGCTCGTCGGAGATGTGCACGAGGACCAGGCGCTTCGCGCCCGCTGCGCGGGCGTGAGCACCCGCCTCGGACGGGGTGAGGTGACCACGCTGGCCGGTGCGCTCGGGGCGCGGCAGGGTCGCCTCGACGAGGATCAGGTCCGCCCCCTTGGCGAACTCGGTCAGCGCCTCGGTCGGGCTGGAGTCCGCGCCGTACACGATCTCGCCCGAGCCGTTCTGCGAGCTCAGGCGCATCGCGAACGTCTCGGTGTAGTGGGGCACGGGCTGGAAGGTCACGCGCACCGGGCCGATCGAGAGCTCGCTCGACGCCTCGTACTCGGTCAGGTCGAAGGCGTTCTCGATCAGGTCGTTGTTGCCCCAGCAGCCGACCACCTGCCGGAACGTCTCGCGCGCGCCCGGCGGCCCGTGCAGCTCCGGCTTGGCCGGGTTGTCGGTGCCCGGCCAGCGGTCCACCGGCACCGGCTGCTGGCGCGGCGCGTAGGTGAGCGCGTACGAGTAGGGGACCAGGTCGAGGAAGTGGTCGGCGTGGAGGTGGGAGATCACGACGGCGTCCACGTCCACGTAGTCGATCCGCTGGCGCAGCTTGCCGAACACGCCGTTGCCGCAATCCAGCAGCACCGCGGTGCCCTTCTCCTCGAGCAGATACCCCGAACACGCCCCGCCGGCGTCCTGCCAGGAGGGCGACTTGCCCAGGACCGTCAGTCGCATGTTGCGACTTTATCCGGGTTCGGCCCCCGCCTTGCGAGCTTGCAGGCGCTGTTACGCGTTCGGCTGCGGGAAGGCGTACGCGGCGGTGGTGCGCTCGGCTCGGAAGACGAAGGCCAGCTGGCGCTCCGGCGCCAGCCCCCGCTCGGCCGGCCGGAACGTGGTGCACGGCTTGTCCAGGTTCAGCGCGCAGAGCATGTTCTGATGGAAGTAGCAGTCATCACAGCGGACGGGCTTTGTCTTCGGCACGTTCGCCATCCAACAGCAGGCGCCCTTGGCCCACCAGGCCCGAAGCCGCAAAACGGAGGTTTTTCCTTTTGCTGCAATTTCCAGGGTCGAAGCGCGAGTGCCCGCTCCGAGCGGGTTTTCCCGGGGGGCGAAAGGGCACCCGCACCTGTCAACCCCACGATCGGAAAGGATGCAGGACGCGATGGAGCTGGTCACCGGAGCCACCGGATACGTAGGCGCCCGCCTGCTGCGACGCCTTGCCGGCGAGGGCAGGCACGTCCGCGCGCTCGCGCGCCGGCCGGAGAGTCTCGAATCGCTGGCCCAGGTGGAGCCGGTGACGGGCGACCTGCTGACCGGCGCCGGGCTGGAGGAGGCACTGGACGGCTGCACCACCGCCTACTACCTGGTGCACTCGATGGAGGCGGCGGAGCAGAACGGCTTCGCCGACCGCGACCGGACCGCCGCGGAGAGCTTCGCGAGCGCGGCGGTCGCCGCCGGGGTCGAGCGGATCGTCTACCTCGGGGGGATCGCGCCGGTAGACGTCGCGCCGTCCGCCCACCTGCGCTCGCGGCTGGAGGTGGAGCGCATCCTGCTCGACGCCGTGCCGGGGTCGACCGCCCTGCGCGCCTCGATCGTGATCGGCGCCGGGTCCTCGTCGTTCCGCATCCTCGTGCGCCTGGTGGAGCGGCTGCGCGTGCTGCCGCTGCCAGCCTGGCGCGAGAATCGCACGCAGCCGGTCGCCGAGCGCGACGTGGTCGAGTACCTCGCCCGCACGCCGGCCGTGCCGGGCGCGAGCGGGCGCTCACTGGACGTGGCAGGCCCAGACGTGCTCAGCTACGGCGAGATGATCGCGACGATCGCCGAGGCGATGGGGGTCGGCCGGGTGCCGCTCGGCCTGGGCGCCTCGCTCACCCCGCCCGCCGCCGCAGTGGTGGCCGCCGTGACCGGCCAGCCGCTCGAGCTGGTGCGCCCGCTGATGGAGAGCCTCCAATCCGACCTGCTGCCCCGCGACGCGGCCGAGGCGCCGCGCCTCTACGGCCTGCGCCCGCTCGGCTTCGAGCGGGCAGTCGAGCGCGCCCTGGCTGAGTGGGAGTCGCTCGAGCGACTGGGGGCGCGATGAAAGTCGAACGCGAAACTCACATCGCCGCGCCACCACAGGCGGTCTACGACATCGTGATGGACCCCCAGCGGCTCGAGGACTGGGTGACGATTCACCAATACCTCGAAGGTCGGCCGACATCGCCGCTGAAGCAAGGGTCAACCCTGACCCAATGCCTCAAGCTCGCCGGTAAGAAGTTCAACGTGCATTGGAAGGTCGTGGAGAACGACCCCTGCCGGCGAGTCGTATGGGAGGGCCGCGGCCCAGTGGCGTCCCGCGCCCGAGTGGAATATCGCTTCGACGCCAACGACGGCGGCACCGACTTCGCGTACGTGAACGAGTACGACCTACCCGGTGGCCCGGTCGGCCGGGTAGCCGGCCGCGCGGTCTCTCGCGTAACTCAAAAGGAGCTGGACGGCTCCTTGAAACGACTAAAACAGTTAGTAGAGTGAACCCGTTAATGGCTGACTTTCTCGATGAAAAACGCAAGGAAATAGACGCACGTTTGCGTGAACTTCGTCCACTGGTGGATGAGTTCAACCGCTTGGAAAAGGCAGCGGCCGCCCTGGCTGGGGTCGGTGGTACTCAGGCTCCGCCCGCTGCCCGCAAACGCGCATCAAACAGCGGAGGGCGCCGCCGGCGGGGCCGCCCGCGCGGCAGCGGCAACCGCGCCAAGCAGGCACTGGAGCTGGTGCGGGCACGACCCGGGATCACCATCTCCGAGCTGGCCGACACGATGGGCATCAAGGCCAACTACCTGTATCGCGTGATGCCGACGCTCCAAAAAGAGGGACAGGTCAAGAAGCGCGACAAGGGCTGGCACCCGGCCTAGGGAGGGACGGGGCGGGGGCGCGAGCCCCCGCTGTCATCCTGGTGCGGCCGGGCCGGGCCGCTGCGGGACGCGTGTCGAGTTCTGCCCCTCATACGTCGGAAACGCGACACGCCCGCGATGTTCCCGCGCGGGTGGGCGCACGTTTGGTCCCGTCGGGCGAGCAACCACGCCCGCCGGGACCGCGGCGACGGAAGGTGGGCGCGCCTTGCGCGCGGCGTCGAGCTGGGTCCCGTGACGCGCGGCCGGGGCCAGCACGCCACGAGGGGCTGGGGTCGCGAGCCCCCAGTGGCATCCCAGCGCTGATACCCGGCTGGGTGCCGCCGCGCCGTTCGAGGGGGGTCCCGCACAAAACGTCGCTAATAGCGACGTTTCTTCAGGAACCCCCGGCGCGGAGCGCCCCAACCAGCCGGCCAGAGCGCCACGGGGGTCTGGGGGCGCGAGCCTCCAGATGCCACTCACCGGCCAGCGCGCCACGGGGGTCTGGGGGCGCGAGCCCCCAGATGCCACCCTTCAAACCAGCCCGAGCTCCCTCACGGCGTCGCGCTCCTCCTTGAGCTCCGCCACCGTGGCGTCGATCTTGGACCGTGCGAAGTCGTCGACCTCGAGGCCCTGCTCGATCTCGTAGCTCCCGCCGCTCACGCGCACCGGGAAGCTCGACACGATCCCCTCCTCCACTCCGTACGACCCGTCGGAGAAGATCGCCATCGAGCGAAGCCCGTCGGCGCCCAGCACCCAGTCGTGCACGTGGTCGATCGCGGCGTTGGCTGCGCTGGCGGCCGAGGACGCGCCACGCGCGTCGATGATCTCGGCGCCCCGCTTGCCAACCCGCGGGATGTACTCGTTCTCGTACCAGTCCATATCGACCTGGTCGACGGCGCGCTTCCCGTTCACCTTCGCGTTGAAGAGGTCGGGGAACATCGTGGGCGAGTGGTTGCCCCACACCACAAGGTCCCGCACGTCGTCCACTCCAACCTCGAGCTTGTCCGCAAGCTGCGCCACGGCACGGTTCTGGTCCAGCCGGGTCATCGCGGTGAACCGCTCGGCCGGGATGTCGCGCGCGTTGCTCAGGGCGATCAGTGCGTTGGTGTTTGCTGGGTTGCCCACCACGAGCACTCGCACGTCGTCGGCGGCACCGGCGCTCAGGGCCTCACCTTGGGGCTTGAAGATCTGCCCGTTGGCCTCGAGTAGGTCGGCCCGCTCCATTCCCTTGGTGCGCGGGCGCGCCCCCACCAGCAGGGCCACGTTCACCCCGTCAAAGGCCCTAACCGGATCGTCGTAGATCTCCGTCGAGGCTAGGAGCGGGAAGGCGCAGTCCTGCAGCTCGAGGGCGGTGCCCTCGGCGGCCTTGACGGCGTCGGGGATCTCGAGCAGGCGCAGGTGAATCTGCTCGTCAGGTCCGAGCATCTGACCGCTGGCTACTCGGAACAGCAGGGCGTAGCCGATCTGACCGGCCGCCCCGGTTACGGTGACTGTCGTTCCCATCAGGCGTTCATCTCCTCAATGACTGCGTCCGCGAATTCGCTGGTACCCACGGCGGAGGGATCGTCACGCGTGGGCTTCAGGTCATACGTGACCTTGTCGCCCTTGCGGATCACCTCGGCGATGCCGCGTTCCATCCGGTCGGCCGGCTCGGTCTCGCCGAGGTGGCGGAGCAACAGCACGCCGGACAGCAACAGCGCGGTCGGGTTGACCTTGTTCTGGCCCTTGTACTTGGGCGCCGAGCCGTGCGTGGCCTCGAAGATCGCCCCGCTGGAGCCGATGTTCGCCCCCGGCGCGAGCCCGAGCCCGCCGATCATCCCGGCGCCGAGGTCCGACACGATGTCGCCGTAGAGGTTCGGCAGCACGATCACGTCGTACTCCTCCGGCCGCGACACGAGCTGGTTGCACAGGTTGTCGATGATGCGGTCCTCGAACTCGATCTCGGGATGACGCTCGGCTACCTGACGCGCGACTTCGAGAAACAGGCCGTCGGAGTACTTCATGATGTTGGCCTTGTGGGCAGCGGTCACCTTCGACCGCCCGTTCTCCTTCGCGTAGGCGAACGCCGACTCGACGATCCGCTCCGAGCCGAACACGGAGATCGGCTTGATCGAGATGCCCGACTCGTCGCGGGTGGGCGAGTCCAGCTCGTCGGCGAGGAACGTGCGCAGCCGTTCGACCTCGTCGGAGCCCTTCTCGAACTCGATGCCCGCGTACAGGTCCTCGGTGTTCTCGCGAACGATCACGATGTCGGTCTCGGGGAAGCGCGTGCGCACCCCCTCATATGCCTTACAGGGCCGGATGCAGGAGTAGAGGTCGAACTCCTTGCGCAGGGCCACGTTGATCGAGCGGTGACCCGAGCCGACCGGGGTGGTCGTGGGGCCCTTGATGGCGATGCCGCGGTCGCGGATCGAGTCGAGCGTGCGGTCGGGCAGCGGGTTGCCCTCCTGCTCGTAGACGTCGATGCCGGCGTCCTGAAAGTCCCATTCGAACTCGACGCCCGTGGCCTCGAGCACTCGCCGGGTCGCCTCCGCGAGCTCCGGCCCAGTGCCGTCGCCCGGGATGAAGGTGACTCGATGTGTCATTGGTTCCTTTCTCTAAGTCAACGAGCCGAGCATTCTTCCAAGGAGGCGGCGCGGACCGAGCAGACGCCTACCATCCAGGGCAGTGATCTTCGGCGGCGGCTCCATCCAGCTGGCCCGGGTGTTCGGCATCCGGATCGGCGTGGACTTCAGCTGGTTCTTCGTCCTGTTCCTGATCATCTGGTCGCTGTCGGGCTACTTCGGCGACCTGTTTCCGGGCGACGACACGAAGGCATTCGGCCTGGCCGTGGCGGCGGCACTGCTGTTCTTCCTGTCGATCCTGCTGCACGAGCTGGGGCACGCCGTGGTTGCGATCCGCAACGGCATCCCGATCCTCGGCATCGACCTGTGGATGTTCGGCGGGGTGGCCAAGCTCGGGCGCGACACCGACTCGCCGGGCGTGGAGTTCCGCGTCGCGGTGGCGGGACCGCTGGTCACGCTCGCGGTCGCCGCGGTCTGCTTCGGCTTGGGCGCCATGCTGTCAAGCTCGGACACGGTGCTCGAGGGCAGCCGCTTCGAGACCGCCGACATGAGCGAGACGGTGGCGGTGCTCGGCTACCTCCTCACTGTCAACGTGTTCGTGCTCGTGTTCAACCTGATTCCCGGCTTCCCGCTCGACGGGGGCCGGATCGCGCGCGCCATCGCCTGGAAGCTCACCGGGGACCGCAACCGCGCCACCCGCTTCGCCGCGCGGCTCGGGCGGCTCGCGGGCTGGGGCATGGTCGCCGTCGGCGCGCTGATCTTCGCGAAGCTGATCCCCTGGGACGTGGTCACGGGCATCTGGCTGATCTTCATCGGCATCTTCCTCGCCCAGGCCGCCCGCTCGGCCGAGGCGCAGGCCACCTTCTCGGGACACATCGAGCACCTGCGAGTCGAGGACGTGATGGACACCGAGCCGGTCGCGATCCCCGCCGACCTGCCGCTCGACCGCGCCGAGGGCGAGTTCTTCCTGCGCTACGGCTGGGGCTGGTTTCCGGTAGTCGACGCGGGCGGGAAGCTCGTCGGCGTGGTCTCGCGGGAGGCCGTGACCAGCGTGCCGGACGCCGCCCGCACCGGTCGCACGATCGCGTCGGTCATGGCCCGCGACGATGGTGGGGACGGCCTGCGCGCCCGTCTGGACGACCCGCTGGAGGAGCTGCTCTCCCATGAGGGGCTCGGCCGCCTGGGGGCCGTGATGGCCGTGGACGGCGACGGCGTGCTGCGCGGAGTCGTGACCATCGACGCGGTCCGCCGAGCCCTACGCGGAGCTGTACCGGCGTGAGCTTCCATAGAATCGACGGGGCCTCATGCCGAACCACGACGTTCTAGTAATCGGAGCCGGGCTCGCCGGCCAGCGTGCCGCGCTCGCCGCCGCCGAGTCCGGGGCCTCCGTGGGGATCATCTCGAAGGTCCACCCGGTTCGGTCCCACTCCAACGCCGCCCAGGGCGGCATCAACGCCGCGCTCAACCCCGAGGACTCGTGGGAATCGCACGCCTTCGACACGATCAAGGGCTCCGACTACCTCGGCGACCAGCACGCCATCGAGATCATGTGCCGCGAGGCACCCGAGGAGCTGCTCGACCTCGAGCACCTCGGCGTCACGTTCCACCGCAACGAGGAGGGCCGGCTCGGCACGCGCGCCTTCGGTGGAGCCTCCGCGGCCCGCACTTACTACGTGGCCGACATCACCGGCCAGGCGATCTTGCACGTGCTCTACGAGCAGCTCATGAAGTACACCGAGGTGCACCGTTACGAGGAGTGGTTCACCACGGCGCTCGTGCAGGACGAGGACGGCCGGGTGGCCGGCGCCATCACTCGCAACATCCGCGACGGCGCCATGGAGCTGTTCTCGGCCAAGGCCGTGATCCTGGCCACGGGCGGCAACGGCCAGCTCTACGACCCCACCACGAATGCCCTGATCTGCACCGGGGATGGGATGGCCATGGCCTACCGCATCGGCGCGCCGCTGATGGACATGGAGATGATCCAGTACCACCCCACGACGCTCGCCGGGCTGGGACTGCTGATCACCGAGGGCGCGCGTGGCGAGGGCGCTCACCTCTACAACGCCCAGGGCGAGCGGTTCATGGAGAAGTACGCCCCCAACAAGATGGAGCTGGCCTCGCGCGACGTCGTGTCGCGGGCCGAGCAGACCGAGATCGACGAGGGCCGCGGCTTCCCGGACGGCACCGTGGCGCTGGACATCACGGTCGTGCCGCGCAAGCGGATCCACGAGGCGCTGCGCGAGATCGTGAACGTGGGCCGCGACTTCGCCGGCGTGGACATCACGAGCGAGCCGATCCACATCAAGCCGGGCAACCACTACACGATGGGCGGCATCCGCACCGACGTGGACGGCCTCACCTCGATCCCAGGCCTCTACGCCGCCGGCGAGTGCGCCTGCGTGTCGGTGCACGGCGGCAATCGCCTCGGCGCCAACTCGCTGCTCGACACGCTCGTGTTCGGGCGCCGCTCGGGCAAGCACGCCGCGGAGGTGGTGCACGGCCTGCCGCTTCGCGAGCCCGACCACGCCCAGCTCGCGGACGAGGAGCGCCGCATCGCGGATGTCGTCAACCGCGAGGGCAGCGGCCGGCGCGTGTCCGAGGTCAAGGCCGAGCTGGGCAAGACGATGGACAAGTACGTGGCCGTCTTCCGCGACGAGGCCGGGCTGGGCACGGCGCTCGAGCACGTGCGGCGCCTCAAGGAGGAGGCCACCGACGTCGCGATCGACGACAAGGGCACGGTCTTCAACCAGGACGTGCTCGGCGCGCTGGAGCTCCAGTTCATGCTCGACAACGCGGAGGCGATCGTGCTGTCCGCGATCGAGCGCAAGGAGAGCCGGGGCGCCCAGTTCCGCACCGACTTCCCGGAGCGCAACGACGAGGACTGGCTGAAGCACATCAACGTCGCGGCGAACGGGAGCGAGCCCGAGATCTCCTACTCGGACGTCACCATGACCCAGTGGGAACCGCAGGAGAGGACTTACTAGCCGGATGGCCGACTACCAGCTGAAGATCCGCCGCTACGACCCGGAGTCGGCCGAGCCGGCGTACTGGGCCGAATTCGACGTCGACCTGCCGCCCGAGCGCTCCGTGCTCGACGGCATCCTCCAGGTCAAGGACCGCGAGGACGCCTCGGTCGCGATCCGGTGCTCGTGCAGGGCCGCCATCTGCGGCTCATGCGGGGTGCGCATCAACGGCCGCTCCGCGCTCGCCTGCAACACCCGCATCGGCGAGGCCGCAGAGGCGGCCCGCAACGGCGCGATCACCGTCGAGCCGATGGGCAACATGCCGGTGATCAAGGACCTGGTCACCGACATGGAGGCGGTGCACTGGAAGAAGATCCGCCGCGTGGTGCCGTGGCTGCTGCCGGCCGAGGATCCGCCCGAGGCCCAGGAGTACATCGTCCCGGCCGAGTCGATGCTGGATGTGACCCAGTCGATGGCCTGCATCCAGTGCGGCGTCTGCGTGTCCGCCTGCCTGTCGCTCGAGGTCGACCCGGAGTTCATCGGCCCGGCGGCGCTGGCCAAGGCGTACCGCTTCGTGGGCGACCCGCGCGACGGCGAGCACGAGTCGCGCCTGCGCGACCTGGCCGAGGACCCGCACGGCATCTACGACTGCACCCACTGCTTCGCCTGCGTTGAGGTTTGCCCCAAGGACGTGGCGCCGATGAACCAGATCATGCGCCTGCGCCGCAAGGCCACGAACGACTTCGGGATCAAGGACTCCAACAACGGATACGGGCACGAGAAGGCCTTCGTCAACATCATCGAGAAGTGGGGCACGCTGTTCGAGGCACAGCTCCTGCCGCGGTCCTTCGGCGACGGCTCGCTGGTCAAGGGCCAGCTGCGGCCGCACGGTGCCAAGCAGCTCACGGAGAACCTGCCCACGGCAGTCCGGGGCGTCGTGTCCGGCAAGGTCAGCCCGATGAAGGCGCTGATGCATCCCAAGCTGCCGGACCAGAAGCAGGTGCGGCGCATCATCCACGAGATCGAATCGAAGGACGAGCGCCTCGAGCTCAATCTCTACATCGTCGGCGAGATGGGCGAGGAGACCGAATGAAGCTGGCCTACTGGCCCGGGTGCGTGTCCCGGGGATTCACCCCGGAGCTACATGGATCGGTGGCGAAGGTCGCGCCGCTGCTCGACCTCGACCTGGTCGAGCTCGACCGCGCCAACTGCTGCGGCGCCGGTGTGATCGCGGAGCACAACCAGGAGCTCGTCGACACCCTCAACGCGCGCACGTTCGCCCTCGCCCAGGGCGTGGACGGCGCCGCCGGGATGATGAACATCTGCTCGACCTGCCAGGGAGCGCAGACCGAGTGCCAGGAACGCCTGGACGCCTCGTCGTCATATCGCGAGGAGGTCAACTCGCACCTCCAGCCCGACGGGCTCTCCTACAAGACGGGCGGCGACTGGTGGAACAAGAACTTCATGTGGATCCTGGTCGAGGAGATCGGGCTCGACACTCTGCGGGAGCGGGTGGTTCGTCCGCTGGAGGGGCTGCGGATCGCGCCCTTCTACGGCTGCTACATCGTGCGGCCCACCCGGAGGCTCGGCTTCGACGAGCACCCCGAGCGCGACGTCTACCTCGAGCAGGTGATCACGGCGCTCGGCGGCGAGCCGGTGGAGTACGCCGGCTCGCGCAAGTGCTGCGGGTTCCCGGTGATCACGATGAACCGCACCACCTCGCTGCGGCAGGCCGGCCGCCACGTGGCCGACGCGATCGACGCCGGTGCCGACTGCCTCGTCACGCCCTGCCCGCTCTGCCACCTCAACCTGGACCTGCAGCAGCCGGCCGCGGCGCGCTACGTCGAGCGCGACCTCGACCTGCCCGTCCTGCACCTGCCGCAGATGGTCGGGCTGGCGCTGGGCCTCGAGCCGAAGGAGCTCGGGATGGGCAAGCACGTGGTCTCCACGAGCGACGTGCAGCGCAAGATCGCTCAGCTCGCGGCGGCCTGAAAAACGAGAAGCCGACCACTTGGTCGGCTCTCGCGTAGGACGTACCCCATTCCGTCCCGGTCAGACTGAACGTAGGATCGAGGGTCCGCCGCTTGGTGTCACCACCCCCAGGGTGTGATCTTCGGGTGAGCTAGGGGGAAGACACCGGGTAACCCAGGGGTGACACGGTTGTCACCCATTTCCAGAAACCGGGCTTACACTCGAATTCCAATGCCCACCGTCGTCACCACCGCCTTCGAGGACCTCGTGGCGATCGGGATGAAGGTGCTGATCTCCGACGATCCGCATCTCACGCTCGTCGCCGCCGGCGTCCCCATGGACGAAGTCGAGGCGGCGATCGAGCGTCATCTGCCCGACGTGGTGGTGCTGAACTTCGGAACACTCGGCCCGCCGGGGAACGTGCTGAAGCTGCACCGGGCGCATCCCGGCTCGCGCCTCGTGGTGCTGGCCAACGCCCCGACCGCGGCCGAGTGCAACCAGATGCTTGCCTTCGGCGCCACCGCCTGCCTGTCCAAGGCCACGGAGGCGCGCGACATCGCCAATGCGATCCACCTGGCCTCGCGCGGCATGCACCTGTTGCCCCGCTCGGCGGCGGTCGGGGAGGTCCTGCGGTCGGGCATCCAGGGCTCCGACCTGCTCACCCCGCGCGAGGCCGAGGTGCTCGAGCGCCTACAGGACGGCGCCACCAACGCCGAGATCGCGCACGAGCTGTCGATCGGCCTGGAGACCGTGCGCACCCACGCGCGCCACATCTACCGCAAGCTTGGGATCGGGTCGCGCCGCGAGCTGACCCGCCTCGCCCGCCAGGACCCGATCGTCGCGGAAGACGACGTGCGGCCGGCGAGCGGCTAGGCCCGGGCCGCGCCCAGCAGGCCGCGCACGCTCAGCAGCTCGGCGAGCTGCACCGCGTTGGTGGCCGCGCCCTTGCGCAGGTTGTCGCCCACGATCCATAGGTTGAGGCAGCGCTCGTGGGAGGGGTCGCGGCGGATGCGGCCGACCAGGACCTCGTCGCGGCCGGCCACGTCCAGCGCCGTCGGGTACACGCCGTTGGCGGGATCGTCCACGACGACCACCCCGGGAGTCGAGGCCAACAGGTCGCGGCAGCGTTCGGGCGAGATCTCCTCGCGTGTCTGTACGTTCGCCGACACCGAGTGCCCGGTGTACACGGGCACTCGCACGCAGGTCGCGGACACGCCGACGTCGTCGCGGCCGAGGATCTTGCGCGTCTCGTGCATGCACTTGCGCTCCTCGGTGGTGTAGTCGTCGCCGTCCTTGAACGTCTCGACCTGGGGCAGCACGTTGAAGGCGATCTGGTGCGGGTAGACCGTCGGCGCCGGCAGCTCCTTCGCCTCGACCACTGCCTCCGCCTGGCGGTGCAGCTCGTCGACGGCCTTCTGCCCCGTTCCCGAGACGGCCTGATAGGTCGACATCACGACCCGCTCGATGCCCACCTCGTGCAGGATCGGCCCGAGCGCCATGACGGTCTGCATCGTCGTGCAGTTGGGGTTGGCGACGATGCCGCGATGGCCAGCCAGCGCGTCGGGGTTGACCTCGGCCACGACCAGCGGCACGTCGTCGTGCATGCGCCACTGCGACGAGTTGTCGACCACTACCGCGCCCGCGGCCGCGAAGCGCGGCGCCCACTCGGCGCTGACGGCCGAGCCCGCCGAGAACAGCGCGAGGTCGAAGCCCTGCACGGCCGCGTCCGTGAGGGCGGTTGCTGCGAGCTCCTTGTCGCCGTACCGGATCTTCCGGCCCACCGACCGCTCCGAGGCGAACGGCACGATCTGCTCGGCGGCGAACGAGCGCTCGCGCATCACGCCGAGGATCGTGGAGCCCACGGCCCCGGTGGCTCCTACGACGGCAACCCTCACGAGCTCACCTTCGGCCGGTGGTCGCCGGCCACGTCCTCGGGCAGCACGGATTCCGCGCCCAGCTCGAAGGCGGTGTGCAGCTCGCGCACGGCCGCCTTCACGTGCTCCTCGCGCACGACACAGGAGATCTTGATCGGCGAGGTGGAGATCATCTCGATGTTGATGCCGGCCTGGCCGAGGACGGTGAGCGCCTTCGCCGCGACGCCAGGATGGCTCTTCATTCCCGCGCCGACCAGCGAGACCTTCCCCATCTCGGCGTCGGTCTGGACCGACCCGAAGCCGAGCTCCTCCTCCAGCCCTTCGAGCGCCTCGCGCGCGACCGGCAGGTCGTCGCGTGGGACCGTCACGGACATGTCCGCGGAGTGGCCCTCGCTCTCGGGCTCGTTCTGGATGATCATGTCGACGTTGACGTTCGCGTCAGCCAGCGCCGTCAGCACGCGGCCGGCGATGCCGGGCCGGTCGGGCAGCCTCAGCAGGGTGATGCGCGCCTCCGACGTGGAGTGCGTGACCGCGGTCACCAGCGGTCGTTCCATCGTCACTTCCTCGTCCTGGACCACGGTACCTTCACCTTCCTCGAAGCTGGATCGACAGTGGATGGTCACACCGTGGTTGCGCGCGTACTCCACGGAGCGCAGCTGCAGCACACCGGCTCCGGAGGCCGACATCTCGAGCATCTCCTCGAACGTCAGCTCGGAGAGCTTGCGTGCCTCCGGCACGATGCGGGGGTCGGCGCTGAACACGCCGGCGACGTCGGTGAAGATCTCGCACACCTCGGCGCCGAGCGCGGCGGCGAGCGCAACGGCGGTGGTGTCCGACCCGCCGCGGCCGAGGGTCGTGACGTCGAGCGAGCTCTGAGACACGCCCTGGAAGCCGGCCACCAGCACGACCTTGCCGGTGTCGAGCGCCTTGCGGATGCGGTCCGCCTTGATCTCGATGATCTTCGCCTTCGTGTGGCCGCTGTCGGTGACGATGCCGGCCTGCGAGCCGGTCAGCGAGATCGCCTCGAAGCCGAGGTCGTTGATCACCATGGCCGCCAGCGCGCAGGTCACGCGCTCGCCGGTGGAGAGCAGCATGTCCATCTCGCGCGGGTGTGGCCGCTGGGACACCTCGTGCGCCAGCGCCACCAGCTCGTCGGTGTGCTTGCCGCGGGCGGACAGCACCGCCACCACGTGGTGGCCCTGTTCGGCGCGCTCGACGATGCGCCGAGCGGCGCGCTTGATGCGCTCGGCGTCAGCGACGGAGGTACCGCCGAACTTCATGACGACCGTTTCCGGCATAACGGCGAAAGATAGAGCCCGGGCTGGGCCCGCCGCGACTTGCGTCAGGAGGCGCTTCCCGTCTAGTGTCGGCGGGTGGGTATCAGGGGGCGGGGCCTCGCGGGATCGCTGGCGACTGTTGTGTGCGCGCTTGGGACCTCAGCGGCCTGGGCGGCCCCGGGCGACCGCGACACCTCATTTGGCAGCGGCGCCGGCTTCGTGAACGTTGACTTCGCGGCGCTCATCCCGAACCGCGTCGCGGGCGATGACTGGGGCGAGGCCGTCGCGGTACAACCGGACGGCCGGATCGTGATCGCCGGTGATACCAACGCTGTTGCTGGATTGACGAAGGACATGGCGGTGGTTCGACTTACCGTCGGGGGCGCGGTCGATACCTCATACGGCCTCGGCACAGGCGGCTCTCGTATCGACTTCGGCGCACTCATTCCAGACGCTCCCTTCACTAACGACGATGGCACGGCGGTCGCGCTCCAGCCGGACGGGAAGATCGTGCTCGGCGGCTACAGCAACGCGGCCGGGACGAACGACCTGGCGGTCGTGCGCCTGAACTCGCCGCAGGGGACGCTCGACACCTCCTACGGACTTGGCACGGCCGGCTCGCGCGTCGACTTCGGCCCGCTCGTCCCGAACTCCACCAAGAGCAGCGACATCCTGGCCTCACTCGTGCTGCAGTCCAACGGCAAGATCGTGCTCGCCGGCTCGACCGACGCGGCCGGAACCGACGACATGACGGTGTTCAGGTTGAACTCGCCAGAGGGCACCTCCGACACCTCCTACGGTCAGGGCACCGGCGGCTCGCGGGTCGACTTCAGTGCGCTGGTCCAGAACGCCGTGGGCGACGACGACCACGCTACGGCGGTCGCCCTACAGAGGGACGGGAAGATCGTGCTGGCGGGATACAGCAACGCCGCGGGCAACAACGACTTCGCGGTGGTCCGGCTGCTTTCCCCGCAGGGGACCCTCGACAGCTCATACGGCCTCGGCACCGGCGGCTCGCGAGTCGACGTCGGCGGCGCCATCGCCGGCGGCAAGAGCGCGGACGACCTCGCTACCGCGACCGCGGTGCAGGGCGACGGCAAGATCCTCGTCTCGGGGATCACCCGCGCTCGCACCGACCAGGACTATGCGGTCGTGCGGCTACGCGCGCCACAGGGCACAATGGACCCGTCGTTCGGGGCCGACGGGCTTGGCGCCGCCGTCGTTGACCTCGGCGGCGACAACGCGGCCCGGGCGATGGCCCTCCAGGCCAACGGGAAGATCGTCGTCGCGGGCACCGCGATCCGCAACGGGCAGGCGGATCCGGCAGTGATCCGCCTCCAGCCGAACGGCACCGTCGACATCGCTTTCGGCGAGGGCGGCCAGCGGATCATCGAAATGCCGGGCTCGCAACGAGTTGCGGGACTGGCGCTCGCGCCGGACGGGAAGATCGTGGTGGTCGGCACCACGCTCCTGACGGGGAACGACATGTATGCCCTCCGCCTCCAGGGGGATTCGCCGGGTGCCGGCGGCGGCCCTGTGGGCGGCCCCGGCGCCGGCGGCGGCGGCAAGCGGGCGCTGCGCTGCGCGGGCAAGCGCGCGACTGTGGTGGGCACCGACCGCAAGGACCGCCTGCGCGGCACGCGGCGCGCCGACGTGATCGTCGCGCTCGGCGGCAACGACCGCATCGACGGCCGCGGCGGCAACGACCTGATCTGTGCCGGCAACGGCAACGACACCGCCGCGGGCGGCGGCGGCAAGGATCGCATCTTCGGTCAATCGGGCAAGGACAACATCAAGGGCGGTCCCGGCAACGACAGCCTCGACGGTGGCACCGGAAACGACCGCCTGTTCGGCCAATCCGGCAAGGACACGCTGCGCGGCCGCGCTGGCCGCGACTCCCTCACCGGTGGCCCCGGCACCGACAAGCAGAAGCAGTAAGCCGGGAGTGAGTGTTGCGCTGGTGGCGGTATGCGCCACCAGGGTCGACCACCCGCCGTTCTAGCCTCCGCGGCGTGCGTCAGCCGTCACGGTCGGTGGTACTTCTTGTCGCACTTGTTGCGCTCGTGGCGGCCGTAGCGGGCGCCGTGCTGGGCGCGCGGGAGCGCGACGAGGCTCGCGGGACGGCCGCAACGGCGCCCGCGGGCGCCTACCAGGGGCAGGCGAAGGGGCAGGTGAAGGAGCAGGCGCTGGCGGCGCCCGGCCCCGTGACGGACCTCGTCCAGACGATGCCGCTCGAGCGCAAGGTGGCGCAGCTTTTTCTGCTCGGCTTCGAGGGCACCGACTCCAGCGCGGAGATCTTCGCAACGCTGCGGGAGCTCGACCTCGGCGGCATCGTCGTCGGGCGCGACAACTACGGCGACCCGGCGCTGCTCGCGCAGGCAGCCGGCGAGGCACGGGCCGCCGCGGACGAGGTTGGCCACGTGCCGCCGTGGGTGCTGACCACCCAGGAGGGTGGCGAGTTCAACTCGCTCGAGGGGCTCCCGCCCGAGCTGGCGCCGGCCGAGCTCGCCTCCGCCGACGAGGCCGAGACGCAGGCGACCGAGACCGCGACCGCGCTGCACGGGCTGTACCTGACCGGCGTGCTCGGCCCGGTCGTGGACGTGGGCTTCGAGTCGGGCTCGGCGCTCGGCGAGCGCGTGTACTCGGACGATCCCCGCGAGGTGGCCGGCTACGCCGACGCCGTGGTGCGCGTCTATCGCGCGGAGCGCCTGTTCGGAGCGGTCGCGCACTTTCCGGGGCTGGGCGCGGCCGACCAGCCGACCGAGTCGGGCCCCGCGAGCGTCGGCCTGGACCTGGCCCAGCTGCGCGAGCGCGACCTGCTGCCCTTCCGCGCCGCCATCGACGCCGGGGTCCCGGCGGTGGTGCTCTCGCACGCCCTCTATCCGATGAACGACTTCACCCAGCCGGCATCGCTCACGCGTTCGATCGCCACTGGCCTGCTGCGCGGGGAGCTCGGGTTCGCCGGCGTGGCGATCACCGACGACCTCGCCGACCCTGCGATCACGTCCTCCTACTCGGTCGCCGACGCGGCGGTGCTGGCGATCCGGGCGGGCGCCGACCTGCTGTTCGTGTCGGGTCCGGCGGACGACCAGCAGGCCGCGTACCAAGCCGTGCTGTCGGCCGCGAAGTCGGGCAGGCTGTCAGAGGCCCGGATCGACGAGGCGCTGCAGCGGGCGCTCGAGGCCAAGCAGGACTACGGGCTCATCGAGTGAACGGCTCCACCTCGACCCGGTTGTCGTTGAAGGTGGGCGCGTTCCCGAGCTCGGTCAGCGCCTGCGACGTGGTGGCCTGCCCGCTGCGCCCGTCGGCGTAGTCGGAGTTCCACCAGCCCATCGGCGCCACCAGCACCCCGGGCCGGGCGTCGTCGGATACGCGCACCAGGCAGCGGAACGAGCCGCGGTCGTTGAACACCCTCACCTCGCCACCGTCGCGAACGCCCCGCGCGCCCGCGTCGGCGGGGTGCAGGACAACCTCGGGGGCGGGCTGCGCCGAGTGCTGGCGCTCCTGGTTGGCGAACGTGGAGTTGAGGAACAGGTGCGTCTTCGGCGTGATCATCGCCAGCGGGAAGCGCTCGGCCAGCCCGGCGTCGGCCACCTCGACCGGGGGGAGGTAGTCCGCGTGCATGGTCAGCTTGCCGGTCTCGGTGCCGAAGCCACCCTCGGCGTGCGGGGTCGGTCCCTGGCCGAGGTCGATCTTGCGCCACCCGCGCGTGCGCAGGTCGCCCTCGTCGAACCCAGCTAGCAGCGCATCGACCAGCTCGCGGTCGGTATCGCGAAAGCAGTCGTCGTCGAGGCCGAGGCGGGCGGCGATCAGACGGAACGCCTCGGTGTTCGGCCTCGCCTCGCCGAGCGGCTCGATCGCCGGCTCGTTGAAGGTCAGATAGTGATGGCCCCAGGAGAACACCACGTCGAGGTGCTCGAGCTGGGTGGTGGCGGGCAACACGACGTCGGCGTGCGCCGCTGTGTCGGTCATGAACTGCTCGAGCACGACGACGAACAGGTCGTCGCGCCGCAGGCCCTCGAGCACGCCCTCCTGGTCGGGCGCGATCGCGGCCGGGTTGGAGTTCCAGCACACGAACGCCTTGATCGGGGGGTCCAGCTCGGGGTCGGTGAGCGCCTGGCCGAGCTGGGACATGTTGATCGTCCGGACCGGGTCGCGCCGGAGGTCCTCGCGCTTGAGGGCGTAGTCGCTCACGGCCGCCGCGGTGGCGAGCGGGATGTAGGAGCAGCCGCCGCCGCGGTCGCGCCAGGCCCCGGTCAGCGCGGGCAAGGAGGCGATCGTCGAGTACGCCGTCGGCGCCCCCATGTGGCGCTGGGCGCCGACGCCGAGGCGCAGCAGCGCGGGGCGAGTGGACGCGAACTCGCGACCTACGCGCTGGATGTCAGCGGCGGGGACGCCGCAGATCTCCGAACAGCCCTCGACGGTATGGCCGTCGAGCGTTGCCAGCAGCTCGTCGTAGCCCTCCGTGTGGGCGCGGCACCAGTCGTCGTCGTGCAGGCCGGCGTCGACGATCGCCCGCATCATCCCGATCGCCAGCGCGGCGTCGGTGCCGGGTATCGGGGTCAGGTGCTCGTCCGCCACGCGCGCCGTGCGGGAGCGGAATGGGTCGACCACCACGAGGCGCGCGCCGGCGGCGCGCGCGTCGAGCAGCTTGCGCCACAGGTGCGGGGCCGTCGACAACGGGTTCCAGCCCCACACCAACACGTAGCGGGCGTTGGGCCACTCCTCGGGATCGACCTCGGGCGAGAGGCCGTGGGTCATGGCGGTGCCGGTGTAGCCGGCGGTGGCGCAGATCGTGCGCTCGAGCGTCGTGGCGCCCAGCGCGTTCATCACCCGAGCGCTCATGACGTCGCCCTGGATCAGACCCTGGGTGCCCATGTAGGAGTAGGGCAGGATCGACTCGCCGCCGAACTCGTCGCGCGCCCGGGTCAGACCCTCCGCCACGCGATCGAGCGCCTCGTCCCAGGTTGCCTCCCGCAGGTCGCCTCTATCGCGCACCAGCGGCCGCAGGATCCGCTCGTCGGAGTAGACGCGGTCGAGGTAGTTCGAGACCTTCCCGCACAGGAACCCGACGGTGATCGGATGGTCCGGGTCACCCTGGAGCTTGACCGCGCGCCCGTCCTCGACGGTCACGTGCATCGCACAGGTGTCGGGACAGTCGTGCGGACAGGCGCCGCGCACGAGGCTCACCGGGGCCATGTGACGCATAGTACGCCTAGAGCGCTTGGCGACCGCGCAGGGCGCGGCCGAGCGTGATCTCGTCGGCGTACTCGAGGTCTGAGCCCACCGGCAGCCCGCTGGCCAGCCGGGTGACCACCAGCGTCGGCGACCGTTCGCGCAGCGCGTCGGCGAGGTAGAGCGCCGTCGCCTCGCCCGTCGTCGTGGCGTTGGTTGCGATCACGACCTCGCTCAGGGCCGCGCCGTTCGACACCCGCCCCAGCAGCTCGCCGATGTGCAGGTCCTCCGGGTCGACGCCGTCAATCGGCGACAGCGCTCCGCCGAGCACGTGATAGCGGCCGTGGAACTCCCCTGAGCGCTCGATCGGGATCACGTCGCTGGGCTGCTCGACGACGCAGATTGTCGCCTGCTCGCGGCGCTCGTCCTGGCAGATGCGACAGGTCGGCTCCGTGGCGAGGTTGAAGCAAACCTCGCAGTGCCCGACCTTCTCCTTGACCTCGCGGATCGAGTCGGCCAGGGCCAGCGCCTCCTCGTCGGAAACGCTCAGGATGTGGAACGCCAGCCGCTGCGCCGTGCGCTGTCCGATGCCGGGCAGGCGAGCGAGCTCGGTGATCAGGCGGTTGACCGGTGCCGCGAACAAGCGGTCAAATCTAGTGGCGCGAGCGGCGCACCAGGGTCAGAAGCCCGGCAGGCCGAGCCCGCCTAGCCCGCCCGGCCCGCCGAGACCGCCGGTGGCGGCGCTCATCTTCGTGGCGGCGAGCTCCTGGGCGGAGCGGACTCCCTCGTTGACCGCGGCCAGCACCATGTCCTGGAGCAGCTCCACGTCCTCCGGGTCCACGGCCTCCGGGTCGATCCGCAGCTCCCTGATCTCCAGGTCGCCGGTGATCTTGAGCGTGACCATGCCGCCCCCGGCGCTGGCCTCCACCACCTCGTTCTTCAGCTCTTCCTGAGCCTTCGCCATGTCGGCCTGCATCTTCTGGACCTGCTTGAGCATGGCGTTCATGTTGGGCTGGCCGGCCATCGCCTACCGCTCCTCTTCGTCGAAGACTTCCTCTGCGGCGAACTCCGCTCGCAGACGTTCGATCAGCTCCGCCTCGTCGAGCAGCGCCGGCCCGGCGGGCGTGGCGTCCTCGCGCAGCTCGTAGTCCACCGCGAGCGTGTGTCCGGTCAGGCCGCGCACGGCGCGCTGGACCAGCTCCCGGTTCGCCTCGGCCTTCTTCTTCACGAAGGCGGCGTCGGGCGGGAACGCGACCGTCAGCCGCTCCGCCTCGACCGCCATCGGCCGAGCAGCGGCGAGCGCCGCTCCCAGCATCCCGTTCTCCTCCGTGACCGCCTCGGCCACCGCGGGCCAGATCGCCTGAAGCTGCTCGAGATCCACGGCGCCGACGGGCACCGGCTGCTCCTCGGCCTCCGGCTCGGCAGCCACCGCCGCCACCGGCCCGCCTGCCGCTGAGCGCGCGGGCGCCTGAACGGGCGCGGGCGGCTCGGAGGCCGAGGGGGCGGGCGCTTCCGCGGGCTGCTTCGCGGGCGCGGTGGCCTTCGCGCCCTCGCCCAGCCGCGCCTCCAGCTGCTCGATGCGGAACATCAGGGCCTGCAGCGACAGGTCGGCCTGGGGCTGGGTGCCCTTCAACAGCGCCATCTCCAGCTGGATGCGCGGCTCCGAGCCGTCCTTGACCGCGGCGATCGCCGCCGCCAGGAAGTCGATCACCCGCAGGATCTCGCCCTGCGAGAAACGCTCCGCCTGCTGTGCCAGGCGGTCGGTGTGCTCGGCGGTGACCGAGAAGGAGTCGGGCACCTCGCCCAGGGTCTGAACGACGAACAGGTGGCGCAGGTGGGCCGACAGGTCGCGCATGAACTGGGTGAAGTCGCGCCCGGAGGCCGACAGGCGCTCAACGGCGAGCAGCGCCGCGCGCGGGTCGCGGTCCGCAAGCGCCTCGGCGGTGTCGAGCACCAGCTCGGCGTCGGCCACGCCGAGGATGTCGCGCACGTCGTCGAGCTTCACCTCTCGGCCGCCGTAGGTGACCAGCTGCTCGAGCGTGCCGAGCGCGTCGCGGAAGCTGCCGGTTGCGGACCGCGCCAGCATGCCGGCGGCCGGGTCCGGCAGGTCGATCTCCTCCTCGGCGGCCACACGGCGCAGGACACCGGCGATCTGGTCGAGCGAGGGGCGCTGGAAGTCGAAGCGGTGGCAGCGGTCGACGATCGTGGCCGGCACCTTGTGCGCCTCGGTCGTCGCCAGTACGAACACCACGTGCGGCGGCGGCTCCTCGAGCGTCTTCAGGAACGCATTCCACGCCGCCGGGGAGAGCATGTGCGCCTCGTCGAGGATGTACACGCGCCGACCGCCCTGCATCGGCGCGAGCCCGACGTTCTCGCGCAGCTCGCGGATGTCGTCCACGGAGTTGTTGGAGGCGGCGTCCATCTCGACCACGTCCAGCGAGGTGCCCGAGAGGATCGCCTGCGAGCGCGCGTCGGCCGGGTCGAAGTCGGTGCGCGGCCCGCCCTCGGCGTTGAGCGCGCAGGCGAGCAGCTTCGCCATCGAGGTCTTGCCGGTGCCGCGCGAGCCGACGAACAGGTACGCGTGATGGACCTTGTCCAGCTCGATCGCGTTGCGCAGCGTGCGGACGATGTGCTCCTGGCCGACCACCTCGTCAAAGGTCTTGGGGCGGTGGCGGCGGTAGAGGGAGAGCATCGGGCGACCCATGCTAGCCGTGCTTCAGGCCGTCAGGCTTCGCGCGCGGCGGCGACCGCGGTGTCGCGGTCGGCGAACCACTCCAGGACCGCGATCTTGTCGTCCCTGAACGTGAACACGATGAAGATCGGCATCTCGCCGTCGATGCCGCTCGCCGCTCCGCGCATCCGCCAGGCACCGATCGCGAGCATCTTGTCGCCGTACTCGTCGAGGCTGTCGACCTCGATCTGCAGCGACTCCCACAGCGACTGCCCACTCCGTGCTGGTCGCGCGAATGGCCTCGCGCCCGCGGTAGGTCGCCTGCTCGGGCCAGTGCGGGCCCGTGCGGATCTCGGCGTCCTCCGTGTAGAGGTCGAAGACCCCGTCGACGTCCCCGGCGTTCCACTTCCTGGTGAGCTCGCGGATTAGGTCTGCGTGGCTCATTTTGCGATAGGCGCGAAAAAGCGGACCGTGCACCCGTCCTCGAAGCTGGTCCTCGGGCGTGCCCGCCGATCTTCGGCTCCGGCCAGGCTGGTCCGCGGCGCACGAGCGGTATCGCTTAAGGCTGCTTCCTCCCGGATCTGACCTGGTTCGCGAGCGCTCGCCGCGCGGGACCCGGCCATCGACGCCTCTGTCCGGCGTACTGACCCCGAGAGCCGAAGCCCCTCGAAACGGGAATTCAGCCCCGCTAGAGCGGATTGCGGGTGACAGGGCACCGCTACCTCCCCGCCTAGCACGGTCCGCGGGGGAGTTTAGAGCTTTCGCCCCAGATAGAGGCTGCGCCCCGGCGGCTTGGACTCCGTCTCGAAGCCCATCGCGCGGTAGAGCGCGATCGCGTCGGTGTTGACCTCGTTCACGTCGAGGGCGATGCGCAGGCACCCGCGCGCGCGGGCGCTCTCGAACGCCGCGCCCACCAGGGTGCGGCCGAGCCCCGTCCGGCGGGCGCTGCGGTCGACGAACAGGTCCTCGAGCCAGCAGTCCTGGGCACCGGTCCAGACCGAGAGCCGGTAGCGCAACTGGCACACGCCGCTCGCCGCCTCCTGGCCGTCGGGAGCGGCCAGCAAGAACTCCGTCGCGGGGTCCTCGAGCAGGGCATCGACCGTCGCACGGATCACCCCATCGGCCGGGCTGGTGTTCTCCATGTGGTCCCGGAACCCCGCGATCAGCGAGGCGACGCTCTCGGCGTCGTCGGTGCCAGCCAGCCAGACGCGCGCGCTCATCGCCCCATAGAGTGCCAGCAATGCCCAATCGCGAATCCGTCTCCACTGACTCCGCTCCCGCCGCCATCGGCCCCTACTCGCAGGGGATGAAGGCCAGCGGGCTGATGTTCTGCTCTGGCCAGATCCCGCTCGACCCGTCGAGCGGCGAGCTCGTCAAGGACGAGATCGAGGGTCAGGCGCGGCGCTGCCTCGAGAACCTCGCGGCCGTCGCGGAGGCCGGAGGCGCATCGCTGGCGAACGCCGTGCGCTGCACGGTCTGGCTCACCGACATGAACGACTTCGCGCGCGTGAACGAGGTCTACGGCGAGTTCTTCGAGGGCGGCGACCCGCCCGCCCGCGTGGCGATCGCCGTATCGGCGCTGCCGAAGGGCGCCGACGTGGAGATCGACGCGATCATCGCGCTCTAGGGCGCCCGGGACCCCTCCTTCGCGAGCTTCCCGAGCTCGCGGATCTGGAACGCGCGGAATATGTCGTTCACGCCGTGGAACAACGCCCAGATGCCGGCGAACACGAGCAGCACGTAGGCCTTGTCGATGAGGAACTGCCCGCCCGTCCAGAACGCGAGCACGATCATCGCCACGCCCGAGATCAGTCCGAACCACCAGAGCTGGTTGGCCTCGCGCTCCCCGAAGGCCTGGATGATCCAGAAGAAGCCGACGATCAGGAACAGGAAGCCCAGGATGTCGGCGACTCCGGCGAAGGTGTTCTCCGGGCTGATCAGGGAGATCACGCCCGCCACCACCAGCAAGACCCCGAAGAACCACATCACGAGCCGAAGCCAGCCCTGCGTGAACGCGCCCAGCGCAAGCTGCTGGATGCCGGAGGCGATGAACATGATCCCGATCAGCACGCCGACGGTGGTGACCGACGCGTCGTCGAACTGCAGGATCACCAACGCGATCACGATCCAGATCGCGCCGAGCACCAGCCACAGCGGCCAGAGCCGGCTGAGCTGAATGCCGGCCTCCTCGAGTGCGGGCCGGGGGTCGACCCCGGGCGACGTAGCTTCCATGCGACCTCCTGTAGTGGGAATCCGCGCGAAAGGCTACGTGGTCGCGGCACGTGTCCGCACGGCGAGGTGGCCCGCGAGCGCGGCGACCACGAGCAGCACCGCGCACACGCACGCGAGCGCTCCGGCCAGGCCGAGCAGCTCCGCCAGCAGGCCGATCGCCGGCGGCCCGGTGAGCAGGCCCGCGTAGCCCACGCTCGAGACGGCGGCCACGGCCGGCCCGGCAACGTCGGGGTCGTAGCCCGCTGCGCGCAGGGCGAGCGGGAACACCGAGGCTAACCCGAGACCCATCACGGCGAAGCCGGCGATCGCGCCCGCAGGGTTGCTGAGCACCAGCGCCGTTCCGAGGCCAACGGCACCCACCAGCGCGCCGGCGCGCCCGAGCGCTGCCGAGCCCAGCCGTTCCGCCAACCCGTCCGCGCTCAGGCGGCCGAAGCCCATGGCGAGGTTGAACGCGGCCAGCCCGGCCGGAGCGAGGCCGATCGCGGCGTCGGTCTCGCGCCGGATGAAGATGCCGCTCCAGTCGAACACGGCACCCTCGGCCAACAGCACGCAGAAGGCGATGGCCCCGAGCGCGGCGAGGCGGCGCGACGGCCTGGCGAAGCGGGGACCGTGGGAGGCCTCCCCGCCGACGGGCGGCAGCCAACGGGACGCGACCGCGGCCGCGGCGGCACCCGCGCATACGACGATCGCCAGGTGCGGCAGCGGGTCCAGGTCGGCGGACGTGGCCACGATGCCGATTCCCGCGCCGGCGAGCGCGCCGAACGAGAAGGCGGCGTGGAGCGAGTTGAAGATCCGCTTGGTGCCGGCCCGCTCCACCGCGAGCCCCTCGACGTTCATGGACACGTCGAGCACGCCGTTGGCGGCGCCCACGGCGAACGTGGCGAGCGCCAGCGTGGGCGCGTCGACGGCCAGCGCCGGGGCCACGCCCAACGCGAGCCAGATCGGCGCCGCCACCACCAGCCGGCGCGCCCCGACGGTCGCCATCAGCGCACCCGTTAGCGGCTGGGCGATCAGCAGGCCGACGGGTGCGCCGAACAGCGCCAGGCCGAGCGCGCCGGTTCCGAGGTCGAGCTCCTCGGCGATGTCGGGCAGCCGCGAGTACCAGGAGCTGAACACCAGCCCATTGAGAAAGAAGGCCGCGGTGACCGCGGCGCGCGCGCGAGCTACGTGAACCGGCACACGTTCATGTACCCGGTTACGCCTCGACCAGCAGGATCAGGGTGTCCCCGTGCACGCCGTCTTGCTGCATCGCATCGGCGGCTTCCTTGGATTGCAGCGCGGCCTGAAGGGCGTCCATGTCGGGAACGTCGAGGAGCACCGCGGCGCGGGTCGGAGTCTCGGGGTCGAGGAACGTTCGGACGCTGACGCCGAGCGGGCCGAAGAACTCCTCGCGCTTGGGCGAGGCGAGCCAACGGTCGCTGTCATCGATTTCGTGGTACGCGATCACCAACGGCATGGAGGTCTCCCCTGTCAGGTTGGACGAGCGGGCGCCAGTCTCTCCACAAGTGGCGCCCGGGTGCAACCCAAATCATCCCCATGGGGTGATGCCGGCCTCCGGTTGGCCTGGAAGCCTCGCTGGACATGGGCATCTTGCGACATCGCGGCGACGAGCCCGGGGGCGAGCGGTTTCTCATGCGCGAGAAGCTGTTCGCGATCGGGGATGACTTCTGGATCGAGAACGACCAAGGGGAGCGGGCCTACAAGGTCAACGGCAAGGCCGTCCGGCTACGAGAGACATTCGTTCTCGAGAACACCTCGGGAGACGAGGTGGCGCGGATCAAGGAGCGCAAGCTCAGCATCCGCGACAAGATCGCCGTCGAGCGCTATGGCAACACCGTTGCGACCGTCCACAAGGCGCTGGTCGGGATCCGCGCTCGCTTCGCCATCGACGTCGAGCACGGCGCCGACATGAAGGCGCACGGCAACGTCGTCGACCACGAGTACAAGATCGAGCGCGACGGCGACACCGTCGCGACGATCTCCAAGAAATGGTTCCGCGTACGCGAGTCCTACGGTGTCGACATCGCGGCTGGCGAGGACGCCCCGCTGATCCTGGCGATCACCGTGGCCATCGACTCGCTGACCACCCGCGACTGAGCCTAGTCGCGCGCCAGGTAGGCGAGCACTTCCTTCTCGTGATCGACGTAGTGGTCGCCGCTGACGTCGATCACGACGCGCTCGATCGTGCCGCCGACGAAGGGGAATGGGCCCTCATAGTCGGAGCTGACTGACGAGCCGTTACCGCGTCCGACCGACGCCCCGCTGCCGCTGAGGCCGAACATCCCGGGCTGGGTCATCACCTCGCCGGTGCCCACCGCGTCGGTGTCGACGTAGAGCGTCAGCGTTCCGGTAGCGCTCATCGTCTGCTCGTCGTCCCCCGTCTTCTGGAACTCCGCGGTGAGGACGCGGCTCCCGCTGGGCACTTCCGCGTCCGAGCTGACCGTCTGCTCCTTCTCCCCGAGCCAGTTGTAGGTGTAGTGAAGCCGGCCGTCCCTCAGATACAGAGCGTGGCCGCCTGCGCGCGCGCCCTGGGAGAAGAGCACGCCCTCGGCCTCGGGCGTCTGGAGGTCCACCGCCGCGGCGATCGTGAACGAGCGCCTCCGGACGTTGACTGAGACCGACTCCGTCACCTCGGCGGCGCCCGGGTAGTAGATGTAGCGGTCTCGCGGCTCGCTCGGCTGCGGCCGCACGTCCGAGATGATCTCGAGCGCGGTGCGGTCGTCCAGCGGCAGGCCCTTGTAGATCCCCGCGTAGTACCACCACAGTCCCTTCAGCTCGTCGAGCTTCTCGGGGTGCTCGGCGGCGAGGTTGTGCATCTGTGAGCGGTCCTCCGCCAGGTTGTAGAGCTCCCACTCGTCGAGCTCGAACTTCCCCCAGCCGGAGATCGGCGGGTGGAGCGTGTTCGCGAGCCAGCCCTGGTGGTAGAGCGCGCGCATCCCGAGCATGGAGTAGAACTGGGTCTCGCGGCCGGGCGCGGACGGGTCGGCGAACGAGGCGACGACGCTCTCGCCCTCGATCGGGGTCTGCGGGTAGCCCTTGAGCACCTCCGGCGGCTCGATGCCGAGCATGCCGTACAGAGTCGGAACGATGTCGACCGCGTGGACGTACTGGTTCCGCACCTCGCCACTCGCCGCGATGCCCTTCGGCCAGGAGACGACCAGTGGGTCCGCCACTCCGCCCTCGTAGCCGGCGAAGCGCTTCCAGTACGGGAACGGCGTGTCGAACGCCCACGCCCAGCCAGTGTTGTAGTGGTTGTAGGAGCTTGGGGTGCCCAGCTCGTCGAGGCGCTCGAGGTTCGCCTCGACGGTGTCGGCAACGTTGTTGAAGAACTTGTTCTCGTTGAACGACCCGTTGGGGCCGCCCTCGCCGCTGGCGCCGTTGTCGGAGACGATCATGATGATCGTGTTGTCGAGCTGGCCGGACTCCTCGAGGTAGTCGATCAGCCGCGCGATCTGGTCGTCGGTGTAGGAGATGAAGCCCGCGTACACCTCTGCCATGCGCGCGAACAGGCGCTGCTCTTCTTCCGTCAGCGAGTCCCAGGGACGCACGAAGTCGAGCTGCGGCCACGGCTGGCCGGCGGGCCCTGTCGCGTCGGGCTCGCCGTGCGGGTTGATCGGCGACAGCTCGGCGTCGGCGGGCAGCAGGCCGAGCTTCTTCTGGTCCTCGAGGATCGACGCGCGGATCGCCTCGTAGCCCTCGTCGAAGCGGCCCTCGTACTTGTCCGACCACTCTTTGAACACGTGGTGCGGCGCGTGGGCGCAACCCGGGCAGAAGTACATGTACCAGGGCTTCTCGGGCGCCACCGCCTTCGAGTCGCGCACGAACTCGATCGCCTTGTCGGTCAGATCCTTGGAGAGGTGATAGCCCTCCTCGGGCGTTGCCGGCGGCGCGATCGTGTGGTTGTCGTAGACCAGGTCCGGATACCACTGGTTCGTCTCGCCGCCCAGGAAGCCGTAGTAGCGCTCGAACCCGCGGCCCAGCGGCCAGCGGGCCTTCCACGCCGACATGTCGATCTCGTCCGCGGGCGTGAGGTGCCACTTGCCGATCGCGTACGTGTTCCAGCCATGCTCGTTCAGGACCTCGGCGATCGTGCCGTTCTCGAACGGGATCCGCGCGGAGAACCCCGGGAAGCCAGCGGAGCCCTCGGTGATGCAGGCCATGTTGTTGCTCGTGGCGTTGCGTCCGGTGAGCAGGCTCGAGCGCGTGGGTGAGCAGAGGGCCGTCGTGTGGAAGTTGGAGTAGCGCAGGCCCGCGTCGGCGATGCGCCGCATCGTCGGGGTCTCGATCGGGCCGCCGAAGACGTCCATCGCGCCGTAGCCCACGTCGTCCCACACGATCATCAGCACGTTCGGGGCGCCCTCGGGGGCCTTCGGCTGGAGGAAGGGCTCCCAGTCCGGGACGGAATCCCGGATGTCGACGTTGACGATGCCCTTGAACGGCTTGCTCACGACCACTCACCTTCGTCCGGGTGGCTCCGATGATCGCCTGATCCGGGGGGTCCATTCATCACCCGAAGCGGGTGAATCGAGGGGGCCTCAGCGAGCCCTCGTGACGCGTTCGAGTACGCGACCGGTGAAGGGCATGCTCGGAGTGCGCCATACGTGTCGCTGCTCGAAGGGCCAGGCGTAGATCGGGTTGCCGTCGCGCACCAGCTCGAGCAGGCGCGGCTCGCCGAGCTCTTCGTGCTGACCACTCGTACAGGGATTGCAGCCGCGGCACGATCACCGCGTAGTCGAGCATCCGGCCGAGACGCTGCTCGTCGGCGAGGTAGCGCTGCACGTCGAGCGCCAGCGGATAGCGCCTCGGCAGCACGCGGCGCAGCGAGAGGAACGCCCCGGCCATCCCAAGTCGGGGGTCGCCGAGCAGCCGGCCGAGCGGAGCGAGCCGTCCGAGCGCCAGGCGCGGCGCCGCCCCGAGCGCGTGCGCGTACAGCACGCGCACCAGCGCGACGTTCATGAAGAAGCGCTCCGGTGCGCCCTCCGCGTCGGCGAGACTGCGGTGCTCCAGATAACCGGCGACGATGCTCGCGTTGTGCGCCCGGTACCAGTTGCGTCCCGTCGGGCTCGCGCCGAACTCCAGCCACAGCCGCACGGCCCGCGATGACGGCTCCCCGCTCGATCCACCGAGGAGCGCCACCGTTTCGCATCCGTCCCGCAGCAGTCGCTCGTTGACCGCCCGCCACCACACGCTGCCGGGCGGCGACGAGTCGAGTGGATTGAGCACCCCGCGACGTGCCTGCCAGCGCATGAACGACAACGCCGCACGCCGGAACGGCAGGTGTTGCGGTGCGCTGCCGGTGGGTCCGTGGAACACCCGCGCCATCAGCGCAAGGCGAGCTGACGGATCGTCGCGCACCGCCGCCACCTGCGTCGCGGCCGAGGCGAGCGCGCCTGCCATCACGTGGCGATGAGCGCGCGCTCCTGCTCGACGGCGCTCTTCCTGATCGCGCCCGGCGAGACACCGATGACCCGCTTGAAGGCGCGGCTGAACGCGGCCTCGGACCTGTAGCCGAGCCGGTCGGCGAGCTGGCCGATCGTGGCGCCCTCCTCCTTCAGCGCGGCCACCGCGACGTGCATGCGCCAGCGTGCGACGTAGGTCATCACCGGCTCGCCAACGAGCTCGGTGAAGCGGGCCGCGAAGGCCGAGCGCGACATCGCCAGCTCGTTGGCGAGGGAGGCGACGGTCCAGCTCCGAGCGGGGTCGCGATGAATCTGCGCGATGGCGCGCCCGACCTCGGGATCCTGGAGCGCCCCAAGCCAGCCCGTCTCCGCGGCCGGATCGCTCTCGATCCAGGCCCGGATCGCCTGGATCACGAGGATGTCCCCGAGGCGCGTGATCACGGCCTCGCCGCCGGGCCGGAGCTCGCCGGCTTCGGAGGCCATCAGCCGCAGCATGGTCTGCATCGACTCCAGCCTGGGCGAGCTGGACGCCTCGATGTGGATCGTGGACGGCAGGATCTCGATCAGGTTCCCCGCCGCCGGGTGCTCGAAGCGCACCGCGCCGCAGATCAGGCCCGCGGGCGCGCCACCCCCGCCGTGGCGAAGGATCTCGTAGCGATCGCTGACGGGCTCACGCTCGAGGTCGAGAATCCCCGGCGCGGGAGCTCCCGGTTCGCTGCGCAGGACGTGGCCCTCCCCGTGCGGCACGAGCGCGAGGTCTCCGAGCTGGATCCAGCCCCGGTGGTCCTCCCCGGTCTCGAGCCAGAGCCGGCCCGAGGTGACCACGTGGAACCACAGGTACCCCGGCATCGGCGGGAGCGTGAGCCCCCAAGGTCCGGTGAGCTCGGAGCGGCAGTAGTACGCGCCGTTCATCCGCAGGAAGTGCAGTGCCTCGCCCAGGGGGTCCGACGGCGGGAAGGGATCCGGCGCTTCCATGCGGGGCAGTATGCAGACCTCGACCCGGTTCGTCCAGGTTGATGGACGATCGAGCATGTATCCGCGCGATCTAGTCATAGACCGTCCGGCGCTGTCGCGGGATCCTGGACGTGTTGCAATTTCCCCAGATCGGAGCGACTATGGCGCACAGAGGACAGACACTCGAGAACCCGGCCAGCGGAGAGCGGATCACCTTCCGCCAGACGTCGGCGAACACGGGCGGCGAGCTGCTGGCGATCGACCTCGAGCTTCCGCCGGACCGGCGGGTCCCGGGGGGCCAGCACGTCCACCCGAACCAGGAGGAGCGCTTCGAGGTCGTCGAGGGCACGATGCGCTTCAGGATGGGACGCGAGCAGGTCGTCGCGGGGCCCGGCGAGGTGGTCGTGGTTCCGCCCGGCCAGAAGCACGACTTCGCGAATGCCGGAGACGGTCACGCGCTCGTCCGCGTCGAGGTACGCCCGGCGCTGAAGATGGAGGAGCTCTTCGAGACCGCCGTCGGCCTCGCCGAGCAGGGCCGGACGATGCTGGGCGGCATCCCGAGGCCGCTCGACCTCGCCCTGTTCACCCAGGAGTTCGAGGACGAGGTGCAGGGAGCGTTCCCGCCCCGGTGGCTGCAGCGCATCGTCCTCGCGCCGCTGGCCTGGGTCGCACGGCGCCGCGATCACCCGCGCTCGGCGCCGCGGGCGGTGGAGGTCCGAGCATGAGCACCCTGGTACTCGGCGGCACCGGCAAGACCGGCCGACGCGTGGTGGAGCGCCTCGCCGCACGCGGCCTCCCTGCGCGCATCGGCTCTCGCTCCGGCGAGCCGCACTTCGACTGGGAGGACCGCTCGACCTGGGGCCCCGTTCTGGAGGGGGTCGGATCGGCCTACGTCGCCCACTACTGGGATGCGCTTCCGGGCGCCGCGGAGACACTGGGCTCGTTCGCCGAGCTGGCCGTTCGGAGCGGCGTGCCGCGTCTCGTGCTGTTGTCCGGGCGCGGCGAGGAAGAGGCCGAGCGTGGGGAGCGAGCCGTGCGCGAGTCCGGCGCCGAGCTGACGGTCCTGCGCTCGACCTGGTTCGCCCAGAACTTCAGCGAGGACTACTGGCGAGAGCAGGTCCAGGGCAACGAGGTTGCGCTTCCGGCCGGAGACACGCCCGAGCCGTTCGTGGACGCCGGCGACATCGCCGACGTCGCGGTCGCGGCGCTGACCGACGATCGGCACATCGGTGAGGTCTACGAGCTCACCGGACCGCGGCTACTCACGTTCGCGGACGCGGTCGTGGAGATCTCCCGGGCGGTAGGCCGCGAGGTCCGCTACGTGCCGATCTCGAGCGAGGACTTCGCCGCCGCGGCTGCCGAGCAGGGCGTCCCGAGCGAGGTCGTGGAGATGCTGACCTTCATCTTCGGGGAGGTCCTCGACGGTCGCAACGCCCGCCTGGCCGACGGCGTTCAGCGCGCCCTCGGCCGCGAGCCGCGGGACTTCAGCGACTACGCGCGCGAAGCGGCCGCGACCGGTATCTGGAACCAGACGACCAGGAGGGCCGGCTGATGCCATCCGCCGACCGCAACACTGCCATCGTGCTCAGCGCCGCAACGATCGCCATGGGGCTCTTGGCGGGGCTGTTCTACGCGTTCGATATCGCCGTCATGCCGGCCCTGACCGCGGCCGACGACCGCACGCTCGTCGACGCGATGCAACAGATGATCGACAAGATCGAGAACCCGGCCTTCTTCCTCACTCTCCTCGGTGCGCCGACGCTCGGCGGCGTCGCCCTCGTTCAGGCGCGCCGCTCCGGCTCCGCCAAGACCGCGGGCTGGATCCTCGCCGGCCTCGGCTTCTACATGGTGATGGTGGTGGTCACCGTCGCAGTCCACTTCCCGCTCAACGAGGAGCTGAAGGAAGCGGGTGACCCCGCCCGCATCGAGAACCTGGCCGCGGTGCGCGACGACTTCGTGACTCCGTGGATCGCTTGGAACATCGTCCGGACGCTGGCGTCGACGGCGGCCTTCGCCTGCCTGACGTGGGCGCTCGTGGTCATGGCCTCGCGCGAAAGATCGTGATGATGTGGTCTAGCCGCCCCCTCGCGGCCGACCTCGAAGGCGTCGATGGTCCCGGCGAAGCTCCGGCGGGCCGGCCCCCGGCCCTACCCTGAACTCGATTCTCCCAAGCCACGCGGCGTCAGAAGCCGCGCGGGGGCTTGAACACGACCTTCGTCCCGGCGATCGACAGATCCGACGCCTGGTTGTGGAGCTTGTGCTCCTGGCCGGTCACGACGAGCGTGTGGGATACGACCGCCGCTTTGCCCTCGGCGGAGCATTGGTAGTAGAAGACGCCGTTGCAGAGCGTCAGCGATGCCGCGTCGAGTTCCGAACGCACGGCCGGGTCGGATGTGTAGCGACGATCGGCCTCGGCGGCGTACTGGCTTGTCAGCGCGAGCGTCTTGTCGGCCTCCTTGCCGAACTCGTAGACCGTGTACAGGCGTTTGTCGCCCCACCTCTTCTCAGCCTGCTTCTCTGCGACGGGGAGCAGCAGTCTCTTCCACTCCGTCTGGGTGCGCGGCAGGTTGACCTTGACGGTCGGCAGCGGTTTCTTCGACAGCACCAGCAGGTCGATGTAGGCGTCGGCGATCGGCTTGAAGACGGCCTCCACCAGCTTGCCGGCCGCGTCGCGCTGAGCCGGGGTCTTGGCGGCCTTGCGCTGGGCCATCGCCTTCTTGAGCGGCGCGCGCTGCTTGGCGACCTTCTTGGCCGCCTTGACCAGCCTCTCCACCAGAGCCTTCTGCTGCGGACAGAGGACGCGCTTGCCCTTGCGCACGCACTTCGTGTTCTTGACTCGCGGATAGACCGGCTTCGTCCCTGTGGGCGGATTGGGCGTCCCAGTCGGTGGTTTAGGCGGCGACCCACTGACCACGCGGAAGCTGTGGGTAGCGGAGACCAGCGTGGAAGCCCCCCACAGCTCGAGTTCGCTCGCGCGGTGTAGCTCCCAGGCTGGACGAGGACGGTCGCGGAGAGAGTCGTGTTGCTGGTGCTGTTCGCCCCGCCGGCGGGCGCGCCATCCCGCAAGAACGGCACGCTCCAGTACGTGTTCGGCCCGTTGGTGCATCCGCTGAGGTCTCGGGTGGCGGAAACCGGCACGTTGGCCGCAACGGCCCCATCGGTGTAGTAGGTGGCCCCGTTGGGCGGGCTCGTTAAGGTCACCGACGCCGCGTGGGCAGCTGGGGCGGCTCCCAAGGCCACCAGTAGCGCAACCAGCACGACCCTCCCGCCCATCGGCCGATCCTAGAACCGAGTCGGCTACGTCGCAAGGCAGTGGACGCCGTCGCCTTCGGACGCGCGTTCTCGCCGTGCTCCGTAGCGGCGCTCGGGCCGTCCGATCAGCGAGCGGTCGGTCAAGCCCTCGGCGACCGGTTCGAGGGCCGCCGTTCCCGAGGCAGCAGCACACCGCAACCCCAGTCCCCGTCTACACTCACTGCCTCTTCCGGGCGCGTAGCTCAGTGGGAGAGCGCTCGCCTCACACGCGAGAGGTCGGTGGTTCGAAACCACCCGCGCCCATCGTCAGGACCCGCTCCGGAGTGCGTTTGCCTCTTACGCGCTCGCGGGGGACTCTTGCCCGCCTGTCGCGGTACTTGTCGGTGCCGCCGGTGGCGTAGCCGTGCAATCCTCGTAGCCAGGGGCGATGGGTTCGCTCAAACGCTGCCGCAATATGCAGCTCCAGCGCTTCCTTCTGGTGCAGCGCTTGCCGCACGGCAAGACCGTGCGAGCGGGCCCTCGGGGGAAGGCGCCTCAGCCGGGATGCCCCAGGCACGCCGCCCGGGCCCACCCCGCTTCTTCAGCGTCTCGCCACCCTCCCGCTCGGCGAGCTCAGTCGTTAGGTCCCTGCCGCGAAATGGACCTCGCCGGCGCACCGCTAAATCGGAAGCCGCGGTACTCGTCCTGCGCGATCTCCGCGCAGAGCGTGCGATACGTCCCCACGCCTCCGAGGTAAACAGTGAAGTCGCGTGGCTTGCCAGGAATGTTCGCGCCGACGAACCAGGAGTTGGCCTGAGGAAACAATGTTTCCTGTGCGAGCTCGCTCACGTGGCGCATCCAATCCTGCTGGGCCTCCGGTGTCGCCTCCATCGTCGTCAAGGCGTTGGCCCGCATGTACGCCAACGCCTCGGCGATCCACTCCACGTGCTGCTCTATGGAGAGAGGAAGGTTGGACAACACCGACGGACTTCCAGGCCCAGTGATCATGAACAGGTTCGGGAAGCCGGCGCTAGCGAGGCCTAGGTACGTGCGCGGCCCGGCGTGCCACTCCTCACGAAGCGAGATCCCGCCGCGGCCGCGAATGTCGATCGCCATCAGCGCGCCCGATATTGCATCGAAGCCGGTGGCGAAGACAACCACGTCGAGGTCGTACGTCCTGCCATCCTCAAGACGTACGCCCGCCGGAGTGAACTCAGCGATGGGGGCGCTGCGGATGTCCACGAGCGTGACGTTGTCACGATTGAACGTCTCGTAATAGTCGGTGCCGACGCACAGCCGCTTAGTGCCAATTGCGTGATCCTTGGGACATAGCAGTTCGGCGACCTGCGGGTCTTTGACGGTTTCCCGAATCTTCGTCCGCACGTACTCCGCGAGTGTCTCGTTGGCTTCCGAACTTGTCCAGAGGTCGCGGTACGCGAACAGAAAGCGGTCGCAGCCACCGATGGCCCAGAGCCTCTCATAGAACTCATTGCGCGCTTCCTCGGAGACCTCCAGAGCAGACTGCTCGCCGGTCTCGACAAGCTCTGCGAGAACGTGCGTCCCTGCGACGGAGTTGCGCGCTCTCTCACGGTATTCGCGGTACTCCGCCTTTACTTTGCGCTCAAGTTGCAGGTCCGCTGGTGCGTTCCGCGCTGGCACGGCGAAGTTCGGCGTACGCTGAAAAACAAGTAGTTCCGCTACCTCCGGGGCGATCGCCGGAATGAGTTGGATGCCCGACGAACCCGTCCCGATAACACCAACCCGCTTGCCGCGCACATCGACACCCTCGTGAGGCCAGGCACTAGCGCGGTACGATTCGCCCTCAAAGCGCTCTAGGCCCCTTGCGTCCGGCACATGCGCGGCTGACAGGCAACCCATTGCGGCGATAACGAACCGGGCCACAACGGTTTCGCCATCATCCGTCCGCACCATCCATCGCGCGGCAGCATCGTCGTATTCGGCAGACACCACGGTCGTCGAGAACGTGATGTCTCGGTACAGGTCGAAGCGCTCCGCAACGTGCTGAAGATACCGCAGGATTTCGGGCTGCGGTGGGTACCGCTCAGTCCAGTGCCACTCCTGCTCGAGGTCGCTGTCGAAGGAGAAACTGTAGTCAAAGCTCTCGATGTCGCAGCGCGCTCCGGGGTAACGATTCCAATACCAAGTGCCTCCGACATCCGTGCCGCGTTCGAGGCCCCGCGCCTTGAGGCCCAACTCGCGCAACTTGTATAGCGCGTAGAGCCCGGCGAAGCCGGCGCCGATCACGACGGCATCGAAAGCCGAGTAGTCGCTGCTATGAGTGTTCGTCATACGGAGTTCGGATCAGAATCACTGGGGGACCGGCCGGGGGAGGCCGCGCGATACACATCGGCGAGGAGCAGCACGCCGTCGCGCATCGGCACGCCAACGTCGTAGTCGATCCGCAGTGCTGCCGCGGGCCGATCCGTCATTGCGGTCGAGGCGTTCCGGCCGCACCGCCCACGACCCCCTGGGCCGCAAGGCCCTTGCTGGGCGTGCTTGTCGTCGCTTGTAATCGCGAAGAGCATAAGTCATACTGCGCAGAATGCAAGTGCGGCTTACCGGCATCCGGCAAGCACAATGCTCCGTTCGGACGGGCGCAGGTCAGCCTTGCGACGTCATCGCACACGAGGAGGAAGAGATGTCCAAGGCCGTTCTTGGAATACCGCGTCCGGTTAGCCGAGCATTCCTGCTCATCTTCTCGGTCGTTGCGATCGCGGCTGCAGGCTGCGGCGATACCAGCGACGAGGGCAGCGACCGCGAGGGCGGTTCCACCGAGTCGGCTTCCAAGGACAGCCCGATCCTGATCGGAGCTCCGATGGCAAAGACGGGGTACTTGGTCCCCTACGACAAGCCATTTCTGCAGGGAGCGCAGTTCGCCGTCGACGACTTCAACGCTGAGGATGGCATCGACGGTCGCCAGATCAAGCTCAAGATCGTAAACAGCAGTTCTGAGGTCAACGGGACCGCACGGGCTGCCGAGCAGCTGCTCGATGGTGGCGCCGATTTCCTTTTCTCGTCGTGCAACTACGAAGAGGCCACGCCCGCCAACCGCGCCGGAAACACCGCCGAGGTTGTGGTCATGGGCTGTAACGGCGATCCCAAGGGCAGCCGCGTCGTCGGTGACGTCAACTCTTATGTCTTCGACATCTCTAGCGCGCAGCCCGCAATGGCGGCGAACATGGCCGACTTCGCTTACGAGCAGGGGTGGCGAACGGGATTCTTCCTCAGAGATACGGCAGACGACTACGCCACCAACATCAGCGACTTCGCCAAGTATTCCTGGGACAGCCTCGACGGAACCGAAAACTTGGGAACCGAAACCTTCGTCAACACCGATGCGTCGATTGCTTCCCAGATCACCAAGATCAAGGCGCTCCCTGCGCAGCCCGATGTGATCTTCCTCGGGTCCTATATCCCGGGCGGTGTGACCGCGGTTCGTCAGCTTCGGTCGGCCGGGATCGATTCACCCGTCGTCGCGAGCGACGCATTCGATGGACCTGCGGTGACCAAGACGATTCCCAACCTGAGCGACTTCTACTACACCACCTCTGCGTCAATTTACGGAGACGATCCGGACGATCGCGTCAACGATCTGGTCGCCCAGTACACGGACAAGTACGGTCCCCCTGAAAGCTTTCTGATGGTCTGGGGCTACAGCGCGGTCCAGGCACTGAAGGCCGCGACGGAGGAGGCCGGAACCACCGACGGGACGCCGGTACGGGACGTGCTGCAAGGATTCGATAAGGAGAAATTCCTCGTGGGTCCCACCAGTTTCAGCGAAACGGCGCATATCGACCCCGCGCGCCCGCAGCGGATCATTCAGATTCAGAACGGAGAACACAGCTACAAGACGACGCCCGAACCGCCTGCGGCGGAGTCGCTTGCCGACCCATTCCGATGACGTGGAAGCGGCGGCAAACGAACGAATGGCCCCTAGCGATGGCGCGAACCAGGGGACGCGTGCGTTCGCGCCACAAACCCCGATCGGTGATGACGGTAATGATTGCCTGACATGCTGCGGCATAGGCGTGACCTTCGCGGGACTAAGGGCACTCAGCGGAGTCGACCTACGCCTGCAGCAAGGCGAGATCCTCGGGCTGATCGGAACCAACGGCGCGGGCAAGACAACACTGGTGAACGTTTTGTCGGGCTACCAAGAGCCGAGCTCGGGCTCGGTCTGGCTCGGCGGCATCGACATCACGTCGTGGAGCCCCGAGCGGCGCGCGTCGGCAGGAGTGGTACGCACGTTTCAGGGCGGGCGCCTGTTCCGCGACTGACTGTTGCGGAGAACATTGAGGTAGCGGCAACCGGCGTTGGCCTCGGTCGCCGCGCGGCCCGGGAGCGCGCGCGAGAGCTGCTCGAGAGCGCGAGCCTGTCGCACCGCTGGTCCGCTCCGGCGGGAACTCTCACTCACGGCGAGATTCGGGTCGCGGGAATCCTTCGCGCGATGGCCGTAAGTCCGCAATTCATGCTGGTCGACGAGCCGGCCGCGGGCAGCAACGAGACCGAGACCGAAACGCTGCTCCAGCTCCTCGGTGTGATCGCCCGCGACCACTCCGTAGGGCTATTGGTCATCGAGCACGATATGGCTCTGATCATGAAACTCTGCGCGGCGATCCAGGTCCTCGATCATGGTGAGACGATTGCTCTCGGGAGTCCTTCCGAGGTTCGCTCGAACGCCGCCGTGATCGACGCCTATCTCGGCACGACACAGACGCGGTAGGCACTATGCTCGCCGTCGAAGACCTCCACGTTAGTTACGGGCCCGTCAGCGCGGTCCAGGACGTCAGCTTCACCGTTTCAGAGGGGGAGACGTTCGCGATGGTCGGTCCAAACGGGGCCGGAAAGTCAACCACGCTCCACACGATCATGGGGGTCTTGCGGCCATCGAAAGGATCGATCACTTTCGAAGGCGAGTCGCTACTCGGTAAGGGCACCGACGCGATCGCCCGTAGTGGACTGTCGCTCGTGCCGGAAGGACGGCGCATCTTCGCCTCAATGACCGTCAAGGACAATCTGATCCTGGCGCTAAGCGCACGTCGTGGAGCCGATGGGGAGAAGGGGACAGACGCCATCCTCAATCGATTTCCGGTCCTGAGGGAGCGGTATCGGACCACGGCAGGAAAGCTTTCGGGAGGGGAGCAGCAGCAGCTCGCCATCGCGCGGGCGCTCCTGGCTCGTCCGCGTGTCCTCCTGCTCGATGAGCCCTCGCTGGGGCTGGCGCCCCGGTATGTCGACACGGTGTTCGAGATCCTCGCCGAGCTGCGCGAGGAAGGGGTGACGATGCTTCTGGTCGAGCAGAACGTCGAGCGAACGATCGCGTTCGCCGACCGCACGTGCATCCTACGCGCCGGACGAATTGCACTGACCGGCGCGCGTGACGAGCTCACCCGGCGAAACGACCTCGCCGAAGCCTACCTGGGAGCGGGAATCACGTGATCAAGGTCGCTACCGTCCAGAACGTCGCCCAGAACGTGGTCGACGCCGTCTCGCTCGGGAGCGTCTACGCGCTGCTGACACTCGGGCTCGCCCTGATGTTCGGCGTGATGGGCCTGTTGAACTGGGCCTACGGCGAACTGATGATGGTCGGGGGCTACACCCTCGTTGTAGTGTCTGGAACATCGTTTGTCGTCGCCGTACCGCTGATGATCGTGGTGGTCGTGATCTGCGCCGTCGCGATGGAGATCATCGCGTTTCGCCCAGTGCGGAAGGCGGGCGAAGATGCAATGCTGATCACTTCCTTCGGCGTAAGCTTCTTGCTTCAGAGTCTGGCGTTATTGATCTTCAGCGCCACGCCCCAGGGGTTCTCGGTTCCGTCCGGCCTACTTGAGTCGGTCCAGATCGCCGGCCTCTCGGTGGGAGTACTCGACGTCGTCACGATCGTCTGCGGCGCAATCCTGCTTGTCGGCGTCACGCTGATGTTGACTCGTTCGCGAATCGGCGTCCAGTTGCGAGCGGCGTCCGAGGATTTCGGGATGGCACAGCTGCTCGGGGTCCGCGCCGATCGCGTGATTGCGACCGCATTTGCGCTTTCCGGGTTGCTCGCGGCCGTCGGGGCGTTTATGTACGCGGCGAAGAACGGCGTCGTGACCCCGGGGTTCGGGCTGGCGCCGCTGGTTATCGCGTTCGTCGCGGTGACTGTCGGCGGGATGGGCTCTCTCGTCGGCGGGGCGGTTGGGGGGTTCCTTATCGGGGTAGTCAGCGTGGCGCTTCAGGTGCTGCTTCCTGATTCGCTGGTTCCGTTCCGCGATGCGTTTTTGTTCGCCCTCGTCTTCGTTGTGCTAGCCGTTCGCCCGCAAGGCCTGATCGTGAGCCATGCCGTGGTCGATCGGGTTTAGGTAGAGCGGCGGACTGTGGACCGGCCTTCGCTAATCGAGCGCCTGTGGCCCCTACTTGCCCTGGTCGTCGTCCTGCTGCTGGTGACAGCGATCTTCTCGCCGATTTCGCCAGCCCTGAACCGGGTCGTGATTACGATGCTCATCAACCTGATCGTCGTAGTGGGGCTGTACGTGTTCATCGGCAATTCAGGCATATTCTCTTTCGGCCACACGGCTTTCATGGCGATCGGCGCGTATGTGACCGGGCTCCTCACAATTCCGGTCGAGACAAAGGAGATCCTGTTTCCGGACCTTCCGCTCGCCCACGCGCACGTCAGCCCTGGCTTCGCCATCGTGATCGGGGCACTGTCGGCGTCGTTCGTCGCATGCCTGGTTGGCGTCCCGATTGCACGCATGAATAGGCTTGCGGCCTCTCTTGCCACATTCGCCGTCTTGGCCGTGGTGTTTAACGTGGGTCAAAACTGGCAGGACATCGGCGGGTCGTCGGGCCTCTCTGAAGTCCCGATCATCGTCACACAGTGGACCGCCCTCGCCTGGGCCTGCCTAGCGTTGGCGCTTGCCTTCGCTTATCAGCAGAGTCGGTGGGGGCTTCGGTTACGCGCCTCGCGCGAGGATGAAGTCGCGGCGCGGTCCGTGGGCGTGCGTATCGCGCGCGAGCGATTCGTTTCACTCGTGCTCAGTGCCTTCATCGTCGGCATTGGTGGCGGTGTCCTGGGCCTCAATCTCGGGTTCTTCACTCCGAACCTGTTCTACGTCGGAGCCGCCTTCGTAACTCTGGTAATGCTCCTATTTGGAGGCATGACCAGCCTTGCAGGCGCAGTCGTGGGCACCTTGGTGATTTCGGCCATACAGGAGGTGCTTAAGCGGATCGAGGAGGGCATCGAGATCGGCCCGGTGAGCGTGACGGGCCTGCAGGGGATCCAGAATGTCGTGCTCTCCCTCGTTCTCATCGTGATAATGATCTGGCGACCGCTAGGGCTGATGCAGGGCCGGGAGATCCCGTGGCCGTTCCGACGGCGAGCGATGCCGCAGCCGCCCGTGCCGTCGCGGCGCGGCACAACTGAGGAGGTCGCCGCCGACTAACCGGGCGTGGCGGTCAAGCCGCGCTCTAGCGCCTAAGCGGGGAGAGGCCCAGCGGAACGGGGTGGGGCCGGCAAGTTCGGCGCCGAAGCGATTCGTATCGCCTCGGCCAAAACGCAGGCCCCGAGCTCACATGCCGCATCACTCGTGCGCTCCTCCGGGCTGTGACTGATGCCGCCGATGCTTGGAACGAAGACCATCGCGCTGGGAACATGTCGCGCAATGATCATCGCGTCGTGGCCCGCACCACTAACCATGCGCGTCGAAGACGCATCAACCGCACGTGCGACGGCTTCCACCACGTCAACCAAGGCAGGATCAAAGGGCGTCGGCTCGAGTCTGTGAACCTCGCGCACTGTGACGGGCGTGGACTCCTCTACTGCAATCGCTTGCAAATCGGCCTGCAGTAACTCGACGGCCCACGCGAGCATTCGTGGGTCAGCGGCACGCACATCGACCGATATGCGCGCGCTCCCGGCTATGACGTTGTAAGAGCCAGGCGAAGCCTCTACTGCACCCACCGTCGCAGCGAAGTCCTTGCCAGAGCTCGCGCGGTCGCGGATAGTCGTAATCGCTCGGGCAGCGGCAACGAGCGCGTCGCGACGCTTCGTCATCGGGGTCGTCCCGGCGTGGTTCGGCGCGCCACTAAACACGACGTCCAAGCGAACGAGCCCGACTATCGCTTGAACCACACCGATGTCGAGATCAGCCTCATAGAGAACCGGGCCCTGCTCGATATGGAGTTCGAGGTAGCTGCCGACCTCCCCAATCGACCTGGCCTCACTGATTCTCTCAGCGGGAAAACCGCGCTCTCGCATCGCCTCGGCCACCGTTGTCCCAGCAGCATCCGGCCGCGCGATCAATTCTGTGACATCGTCCCCCACGAACGCGCGACTGCCGAACATGCTGGCCCCAAATCGGCTCCCCTCCTCGTCCATGAACGCGCAGAGCCAGACCGGCGCCTCTGGAACGAAGTCCGTTCTCTTGAGTATCTCGACCGCTCGCAGTGCGGCGAAGACCCCCAGAGCGCCATCGTAGGCACCGCCTTCTGGGACCGTGTCGAGATGTGAGCCCATCAGGACTGCCGGCCGGTCCCCGGTCTCCCAACGGAGGATCAAATTGCCAGCATTGTCAACGCTTCCTTCAAGACCAAGCTCGCGCCCCCGCTCGAGAGTCCAGTCGTATAGATCGAACAGCTCGCGCGACCACGCTAGGCGCGTGATGCCAGCCCCCGGTGCGCTGAACGAGGTTGCTCGCCCGAGGTAGTCCGAGACCTTCACCAGCCAATCACCTGAGCCACCGCGCGGGCGTCTACTCGGCCGGCGAGGGCATCATCGAGAGCGGCTTCTACCACCGACAGTGCCAGGTCGACCTCGGCCTCCAGGATCGTCAGGGGCGGAGCGATGCGCAGAACGGACCCGCTGAGAAATGTCAGATAGACGCCCCGCTGAAAACAGCCCGTTACCACCTGCGCCGCCAGGTCGCGTGCACGCTTGCGTGACTCGCGATCTTCCACCAGGTCAACGCCGATCATCAGGCCGTGACCGCGAACATCGCCGATCTGCTCGAAGCGTTGTGCGAGCTGATTGAACCCCGCCTGGAACGCGCGCCCATCGCGTTCGCTCTTGCAGGTAGGTTTTCGTCCTCAACCACGGCCAGTGTCGCGAGGGCGGCCGCACAACAAACCGGGTTCCCGCCGGTGCAGAAGACGTGGCCCGGCGCCTGCCATGCGTCCATCAGCGGCGCATCCGCAACAACTGCGGAAACGGGCATCCCGGAGCCCAGTCCTTTGCCGAGCACGAGGATGTCCGGGTCGAGCCCATAGTGCTCAGACGCGAACCATTTACCGGTGCGTCCGATCCCGGTCTGAACTTCCTCCGCAACCAGCAGGATCTCGTGGCGTGCACAAAGGGCGCACAGACCGTCGATGTACTCCTGTGGTGGCACCAGTATCCCGGAGTCCCCCTGGATCGGCTCTATAAAGATCGCTGCGACTTCGTCGGGCGGGGCGACCGTCTCGAAGAGCCGCTCAATCGAGCCCAGACATTCGCGGGCGACCTCGCCAGGATCGCCGCCTCGATACACGTCCGGAAACGGAACGTGGTGCACGCCAGGAACTTCCGGACCAAAACCGCGGCGCATAGCCATGCTGACGGCAAGAGACTTAGCGCGCCGTACGTATTGCCGTGGTACGAGCCCTCAAACGCGATGAAGCGGTGACGCCCCGTCGCGGCGCGGGCAAGCTTCATTGCGCCATCGTTGGCATCCGCGCCAGAAAGCCCGATAGCCACGCGGCGAGGGCGGCTGCCGGGCGCGAGGCTCGCCAAGCGTTCGACGAGCGCGAGCAGAGGCGCGTTGAAGACGTATCCGGGGTTGGCATGTACCAACCGCTGCGCCTGCGCGCATATCGCCTCAACCACGCGGGGGTGATCGTGTCCCGGATTCAGGATGCACGCCATCGAGTGCAGATCGACAAATGTGCGACCCTCCCCATCCGTAAACCGCACTCCGCTTCCACTTTCAGCGACCAACGGAAAGAATGGGATACGCGTCGCCGGGGAGAGGTAGCGCGCCTCTGACTCGAGCGCTTCGTCGGACCTCACTTTGGCGCCTCCGCGATCACCCGCGCCGGCAAGTCCTTCACCGCAAGTTCGCTTCGGCGCATCGCAAGCTCACGACGCTGGCTGCAGTTTGAAGAGCGCGCCACGCCCGGGAGCGGTCACCTGAAGTCCAACTAGGCCGAAGCCGCCACACAGTGGCTTGGTTCGCGGTCACGATCGGGGAACCCGCCACCTCCTCAAGGCGCGGGATCCACGCGCCCACCTTCAGCGCGGTGCAGCTCACGAAAAGTGCATCGGCCGTCGGGTCCGCGGCTTGGCGCACTTGTTCTGCGATGGTTTCCGGTGGGGTCGACGCGTGATTGCGCGCAAGGTCTAGGCTCTTGAGACGACTACGTCGCACTCTGCCTCTTCGAGGAAGAGCCTGAGCTTCTGCGCGACATCCCAGAGGTACGGTGTTACGACGGCAATGCGACGGGCGTTCAGCGCCCGAAGCGCGGCCAGGACGGCCTCCGAGGTAGTAGTCGCGGGCACGCCAGATGCAGACACAGCCTTCGGCAAAGCGCATCGTTGCCCTCGCGCCCGCGTATGAAACTCGCTGAGGTGCACGCGTATGCGACGGCGTCAGCTCCCGAGGCAGCTGCGCTCTTGGCAAAGTCCTCGAGGGCGGGGTCTTCAAACATCTGCTCCATGTGCGCGACATCGAAAGGCTCCTCGCCATCGGCGTCACCGGCACGAATATCTGCGTGCGGCTGCGCCCAGAGGCTCAGTTCGACGGGCGTGTCCTCCGGGATAAGCGCCCGAAGCTCACCGAGGACACTCTCGTGCGTTTCATCTGGATCGTCCGGGTAAATCACGCCAAGGTTTAGGCAATTCCACATCTGTCCCTTCCGACCTCGATATCAGCCCGAGAGAGTCGCATGGGCTTTGAGGTCCGGTCCCCGCTAGCCAGCGACCTTATACAACGAACAGCCCTCCGGGAAACTCGTGATCACTTCACACCGTCGTTCGTGACCAAGACCGTCTCACTGATTAGTAAGCCGTAACTTCCCAGGCGGCCGGCCCGCGGTGACAGATAAAGTACGTCGGGAACAAGGTGAAACACGATACCGGGCTCGAGTTGCCGGTCGTCGCCTTCAAAGATCGACATGATGTGACCCTCGCCCCAGTCAGGCGGATAATTTATTCCGACGGAATACCCAGTCCGGTGGCCAAGGAGCTGGAAAAGCCATGACCCCACAAATGTCTTGCGAGGGCCGGTGAACCTCGTTTGAAGTATGGCCGTGGTCTGAACCGCCGCCAATCAGGCCTGTTAGCGTTCCGAGAATAAAATCTGAGAGACGCATGCTTTCCCCAGGCGTCGGCCCACGGTCTGCACCGGAACAGCGCCGCGCAGGATTGGCTTGATCCCCCGGGCAGCTCGAGCTCAGCAGGTTCTCCTCTTTGATGGGTCGCCATTCCACGCCGCGGGGCATAGACCCTTGCGCGTTCCGCCAGCAAGGAGGGGCGGCCGCCCGCCGTGCTCGCCACCGGTATTATTTTTTTCCGCCCACCGCCGCTGCGGCGACCATATTTCCGTCGGTGCCATCTCTGCTTGCGTCGATCGCCGCCCGCATCTCAGCCTCTGCCAGCGAGCGCCCGCCCTAATCCAAGTGAGTTCCTCCTCCGACTCAATGATGCGTAGCCGTTCAGGTAGACCTGTGCTCGATGGCCGTTCCTTTATACGCTCGCACGCCGTGCTCGCATCTCGGCGAACCGGTTCGGCGTCACGAGCCATGACCCCGCCTCTATCCCCAGACGCTGACTTTGCGACACCAGTCCCCCCACAACTCAAGCGTCACCTTCACCGGGTCAACTCGGTCTTGTAAATTACGGCCGCTTGTATCGGCCGCGCCCGACGGGTTGGTAGACTTTATCGTGCCAAGTACATTCACCGGATGACTGTCGCGCGTACGACGACGCTTTATAGCAATAAGTACCCGCGCCAGCCACGGCCCGGCGAGGCAAGACAAATCTCAGGCGTGAAACTCACAAAGGCGGCGAGCTCTCTTTCCGTCATCATCTGACGTAGCGCCAGGAGTCGCCGCTCGAATTCCCCGGCAGAAAACGCCAGCTCCTCGACCAGGTCCGAGCCAGTAACGATCGTAGTCCTACTCTGCAATGTCTTTTGCCTTTTTCGTCATATAGAAAGTAGGACCACGTGCCGTCTTTCCGTCACCACAAAGCGCGATCGCCGGGTAGTGAGGCTCAACCGGCGTATCGCCTTCTGAGTATGAACGAAGACATGAAGCGTTCATGTGCGGTAAAAGTCGAGGTGCTCGGGCGCCGGGGGAGTGTTGCCGAGGATCATGTCGGCAGCCTTCTCAGCCGTCATCATCACCGGGGCGTAAGTGTTTGCATTTGGAATGACGGGAAGACGGACGCATCTACGATCCGGAGCCCCTCGATGCCGTGCACCAGCATCGATGACGGATCGATAACCGCGTCAGGCCCCGTGCCCATACGACATGTTCCGCAGGCGTGGTAGACGGTCTCCGCGTCGTTGGCTACCCATTGCAGGATCTGGTCGTCGGTCTCAATCTCTGGGCTCGGCGACAGCTCGCCTGCGTCGAATGGGTGGAACGCCGACTGACTCAGGACCTCGCGCGCAGCGCGGACGCCCTCGACAAACTCCTGGCGATCGCGTTCGCTCGACATATAGTTCAAGGTGAGCACGGGGTGGTCCCGCGGATCGCCCGAATGCAGCTTCACGCCTCCCCTTCGACTCCGGGATTTGCAGATCGACGAGGAGTTGGTACGAGTGCTCAGTCGGCGCCGGGGTACCGTCGTTGCTACGCCCAACGGAAACATCGTCAACATCAGATTGGGCATGTCCACGGAATCGTTCAGCGGATGAAGCCCCCGGCTTCCCAGTGGTTGGTCGCGGCGGGGCCAGAGCGTCGCAGGAACCATTCGGCCCCTACTCGCGGCCAATTCGCCATTTAAGGGCGGGCGCCACAGACATGGGCTGCAAGCAGCCGGCAAGATAAACACCTCGAGATGGTCCTGGAGGTTTTCGCCGACGCCCGGGAGACGCTGCACCACGTCGAGGCCGTGAGCGCGAAGGTCAGTGCCGTTGCCGACTCCGGAAAGCATCAATAGTTGTGGCGATTGAAGCGCCTCCGCAAAGAATGACCTCACCGGCAGCCTCCACGCGACTGTCGCGACCAGTAGTCACCTCGACACCAACCGCACGCTTGCCTTCGAAGATGATCCGCGTAACGAACACGCTCGTGCGTACTTCGAGGTTGGGCCGACCCATCACCGGACGCAGATATGCCATCGACGCCGACGGCGCTCCCCGTTGCGAATATTCCGATCGAAGCGGGAGAACGCTTCCTGGCGGTACCCGTTAACGTCGTCGACAACGGGATATCCGGCCTGCTGGACCGCTTCGAAGAACGCCCTAAAAAGGGGACTCGTCGCCGGACCGCGCTCGATCATCAGCGGCCCTGAATGCCCGCGCCACTGATCAGTCACGTCGGCGTCGAGCGACGTCTCGATCCGCTTGAAATAAGGGAGGCAGTGGGCGAAGTCCCAGCTCTCAGCCCCGCCTCCTTCGCCGAGTCTCGTAATTCAAAGGGTTGCCCCGCTGGTAGAACATCCCGTTGATCGCGCTCGAGCCGCCGAGGACCTTGCCACGGTAATGCGCGATGCGCCGGCCCCCAAATGCGGCTCGGGCTCCGAGAAGTACTGCCAGTCGTAGAACCGGTTCCCAAAGGTGAAGAGGAGCGCTGCGGGAATTCGCACTGGGTAGTCGAAGCGGTAGTCGCGGTGGCCGGCCTCGAGGACCAACACACGCGCCGACCCGTCCGCGGACAATCGGTTCCCGAGCACGCTGCCCGCAGAGCCGCCCCCCACCACGATGTAGTCATACATCTTCCGAGACATCGAAAGCTTCCGTTCATAAGGCGCTGCCTGCTCAGCCGTCGATGCGCCCGCCGGCACGTCAACCGTTTCGTCGGACGATTGCTGCTTGAGCCGAAGTGCGCCGCGGCGCCGCAACGGCCGGGCGAGCTCCCGTGCGCCCATTAGCCTGAGCGGGCACTTGTAAACGATTTGCTCACGCCCGGCTGCCGGTAAGCCTCACTTGCATTCTGCGCAGTATGACTTATGCTCTTCCCGATTACAAGCCGGCTGAGATCGCACCCTTGAAAAGGAAGGCAGACGCGCGGTCAGCCCCACGTCGAGAATCAGGAGGAGTCATGGCCGAGCCGATTGCGGCCGGGACCCGAGTCGAAGTAAGGTTCCGGCTCCTTGAGTCGGCGGAGCGCGCGCCACTCTTACCGCCCGATACGGCGTCTTTGCCATACGAGATCCGCGTCCGCGGCCGCCTGGTCGCCGATGCGGCGCTCGGTGAAGACGCTGAGGTCAGGACTCAAGCGGGAAGGGTGTTGCGTGGTGAGCTCGTGGTCGTTGAGCCAGCGGATTCGCACACTTTTGGCCGACCTCATCCCGCGTCGGTGCGCGCGATCGACGCGATCACGGACTCAAGGGTGCCTCGTGACCGACTTCTCCTACGCGGCGGTCATCGCCCGTCGGGACGAAATCCTCTTGAAGGCGACGGTATCGACTACCCGACATTCAACGTCGGCACTTTGGGTTTCGACGCCGAGGCCCTGATGCGCGTCGTGGGGTATGACCTCCGTGAGGTGCACGAGATCCAGGCCGAGCTCGGTGTCGGGCGGACGCCGCTGCTCGAGCTCCCCAACCTCACGGCACTGGTGCGGGCCCGCGCGCCGCAGGGCAAAGGAGCGCGATCTTCGTCAAGGACGAGGCCGCTAATCCGTCCGGGAGCTTCAAGGACCGGCGCGCGGCGGGATCGGCAAACCATGCGAAGCGGGCAGGCTATGAGGGCGTGATCGCCGCGACGAGCGGCAACTACGGCGCAGCTGTCGCGGCTCAGGCCGCACGCCAGGGGCTGCAGGCAATCATCATTCAAGAAGCGTTTGACAGCCAAGGCCGCGGCCAGCCGGAGATCCTCGAGAAGGGTCGCAAGTGCGAGGCGCTCGGCGCCGAAGTCTTGCGCACCACTGTCGGGCCGGAGCTCTTCTACGTCCTCTTGCGCACGCTCGAGGAAACTGGCTACTTCAACGCCTCGCTGTACACCCCTTTCAGCGTTGCCGGCATCGAAACGCTCGGCCGGGAGATCGCAAATGATGTCCGCGAGGCCACCAGGCGTGAACCGGCGGCAGTGTTGGCAACGCACGCCGGGGGCGGGATGGTCACAGGCACGGCACGCGGACTCCGCGCTGCTGACTGCGCTGCCGCAGTGATCGGCGTCAGCGTCGACCTAGGTGGCTTGCACATGGCCTCGGACACGGACTTCAACCGCAAGTCCTTCACCACCGGCCACACCGGGTTCTCGATCCCGTTCACCTCTTGGCCCGACCGGGTCGACGTCCCGCGCAACGCCGCCCGACCGCTGCGCTACCTCGATCGTTTCGTCACCGTCACTCAGGGTGAGGTCTTCTATGCGACCGAGCTGCTCGCCCGCATCGAGGGTCTCGAGCGCGGGCCAGCGGGCAATACGTCGCTCGCCGCCGCGGTCCCAATTGCTGCCGAATACGACCAGGACGAGATTATTGTCGTTTCAGAGACGGAGTACACAGGCGCGGGGAAGAGTCCGGTTGCGCAACTGATGTTCGCCGAGGAGATGGGTGTGGAGGTGCGCAACGGCGCACCAACAGAGAACACCCCCGGCAAGGTAATCGCGATCCCGACCGACCTCGCGGAGCTCCAAGTGGTGGACGTGGATCTGGATCGCCTTCGCTCGGCGTACGTTCGGCGCGCGATCGATGTGGACCGGTCGATTGGAGCGGCGGACGCTGCCTTCCTTCGCGAGGACACCAACGCGAACGACGAGTTCGTGCGCGGACTCGTGGCCGATCATGACTGAGCGGGGTACAGCGCAGGTCCCGACATATCACCGCGCCACGGCTCTCGGAGCGCGGAGATGCCTGAGCTCAGCAGCCACGCGCAGTCGCATCAATTCTCGGATGACGCGCTCGACGCGCCGTCCATACACGAATAAGGAGCGTTCTCGGTGCCCAGAACTGAAATTGCGGTAACTCACTTCATAGACGGTGACGCGATCGACGCCGGACAGGACGAGATGGTTGAGGTGTGGGAGCCCGCGACGGGCGACGTGTTGGCTCTGGCGCCCGTGGGTACCGCGGCGGATGTGGAGCGTGCTGTAGCCAGCGCGCACGACGGCTTCAAGGCCTGGTCCCACCTTGGGCCTGGCGAGCAGGAGCGCATCCTGCATGAGATCGCTCAGCGGGTCGAGCGCGAGCGCGAGCGCTTGGCTGCACTCGAAAGCGCAAACACTGGGAAGCGGCTCGATGTAGCGCTTGGGGAGGTCGACGCTGCTGTGGCGGTGCTCCGCTTCTACGCTGGCTACCCGACCAAGAACTACGGTGAGCACATCGCCGGCGAAGATCCGGAGTTGCTCTGCTACACGGTCGCCGAGCCGCTCGGCGTAATCGCCGCTATCACGGCGTGGAACTACCCGCTGATGATCACCACCATCAAGGTTGCGGCAGCGCTGGCGGCGGGCTGCTCGGTCGTTGTGAAGCCGGCTCCGGAGACGCCGCTCACAGCCGTGGAGCTCGCCCGCCTGGCGCACGAGGCCGGGCTGCCCGCCGGCACATTGAATGTCGTGACCGGCGACGGGCGGACAGGTAGCGCGCTCGCGGGACACCCCGGTGTCGCCAAGGTAACGTTCACCGGCTCCACCGCGACCGGACGCAAGGTGTTGATGGCGACGGCCGCGAGCGGTCGGGCGACGACGATGGAGCTCGGCGGCAAGAACCCAAACGTGGTCTTTTCCGACGTTGATCCCGCCGCCGCGATCGACTCCATCTTGATGGGTGCGCTCACTAACGCGGGGCAGGAGTGCTGCGCCGGGGCCCGCGTGCTCGTGCACGAGAGTGTTTTTGACGAATTCGTGGAGCGGGCGGCCGTGCGGATCGACGGCCTGCGCGTTGGGATAGATCATGACTCCGAGGTCGGGCCGCTGATCACGGCGAAGCACCGGGACCGGGTGGCAGGCTTCGTCGATCGCGCGATCGGCGACGGCGCCACCATCCGAGCTCAGGCCGCGGTGCCGGACGAGGGCTTCTATTACCCGCCCACGCTGCTAGTGGATGTTCGGCCGGAGATCGAGGCGTGTCGCGAGGAGATCTTCGGGCCGGTTATCACCGTCGACACCTTTGTGGACGACGATGACGCGCTGCGCAAGGCGAACGACACCCCGTATGGTCTTGCCGCCGGAATCTGGACGGCCAGCATCGGCCGCGCCCTCCGCTTCAGTCGGAGCCTGGAGGCGGGGCGAGTGTGGGTCAACAGCTACCTGACTGAAGAGATCGCCGCTCCCTTCGGTGGCACCAAAGACAGCGGTTTCGGCCGTGAGATGGGCCTCGAAGGGCCGCGGGAGTTCTCGCAGCTGAAGACGGTATACCTACGCGCGGCCCCAAGCGCGGAGGTCACCCACTGACCGCCTCGAGCCGCACGCTGCAACTAAACGACTATCTGGCTGCACGTTAATCTGTACTACACGATGCCCCATTCCTCCTCACAGCCATCTAGCCACCGCAGAGCCGACGCCACGGCCGCCGCAAATGGTCTGTCGGACGCGGACCATGCGAACGTCGAAGAGACTCTGCGCGCAAGCATTAGTCGGGGCATTCGCGACAAGAGGCAGAGTGAGCGGCTGTCCGTCCGCGAGCTCGCTGCGCGGGTCGGGGTGAGCGGCTCGATGATTAGCCAGATCGAGGCCGGGACCGTGATGCCATCCGTGGCGACGGTGGTGAAGCTGGCTGCTGCGTTGGGTACCCAAGTCGGAACGCTCTTCAACCAACGCGAGGTGACGGGCCAGGTGATACGGGGAGATGACCGCCCCGCGTTCGACTACCCGGATAAGAAATTGCGCGATGAGATGATCTCGTCCGATCCGACCAGGCGCCTAGAGGCAATGGTAACCGTACTTCAGCCTGGTGGCGGCACCGGTCCCGAGCTGTTCACCCATGGCGCGGAGGTCGAGATGTGCCTGGTGCTGAAAGGGAAGGTAGACCTGATACTCGACGAGAGGCGGCTGCGCTTGAGCCGGGGCGACTGCGCGACGTTTTCAGGCGATATTCCGCACGGCATCAGTAATCCGACAAGCCGCGTCGCCGAAGTCCTCTTTGTCGTCACTCCCGCGACGTACTAAACGTCTGTTTGCAGGTCGTGGGAGCGTCCAAAACAGCCATCTTGACTCGGCCTAGGCCGTCATCGGCTGCCTGTACTGGGCGAGGACGAAGGGGGGGTCAAGCTCCTCGTGACGTCGCTCGATGAATGCTGAGTGCCGGGCCGAATCTCGCAACTGGCTGCCGACCTCGCCGCGCCATAGCTTCGAGGCGCTACCTCAGCCCACCTCCCAGCCGGCGGAGCGGCTCAGGTCGACGGCCGCTGCGAGGCGGCCTCTCGCTCGTCGATCCAGGCGGCGATCATCTCGGGGTGCAACCGGCGGTAGTGGCCGATAGCGACCGTCGGGATGTCGCCGCGACGAGACTGCTCGTACACCCAGGACTTCGGCACGCCGAGCATGGAGGCGACCTGAGCGGCTGTCAGCACGCGTGTTGTCATGCCCTGTGAGGCGGACGCGCGAGGACGGCTCCTGCACCGCCCGCCGCGAAATTTGGAACCAATTGGAACCGCGGTGCTCCTCTCGAACGGGGCCTCCCAACGAGAGAAGGAGCGGATGGTTCGGGACGGGGGATAGCAGGCCCCAGGTCGCCGCTGGGGCGGAGTCGGCAACGAAATTGGACCATGTTGGACTACTCAGAAGGCCGCAAACGCGGGCCTTCGGGTTATGAGCCCCTACGACGGGAAGCGGGGGCCGGGGTTCGAACCCGCGACCGTGACCGCCTGGACCACAATCAGGCAATCAAAAATCGAGCCAGGTCCGAGGCACGCGGTCGGCATATAGGCACACCACGGCGGCTTCTGCCTGAACGTGCCTAAATCGGCAAATCGCGATGCAGCGTCAGGGCCGGGTACAGCGGCCATCCCGCTCTAGCGCTGAGGGCAAGACCTGCCGGGGCGGATTACGCTCGCCTCACACGCGAGAGGTCGGTGGTTCGAAACCACCCGCGCCCATTCGTCCCCAGCCCGCTCTAGTGAGCGGGCTTTGTCGTTCTCGGCGTGTACCAGAGAACGCCGCTCGGACGAGCTTGATCGCGGAGCTCGGTCCGGTTAGGTTCGTCGCACCGGGGCAACTCGCAATCCTTGGGAGGTCGGGATGGCTGGTGTAGAGACGCTGGACTTCGACTCACCGGATGAGACGCGGACACCCGACAAGACACGCGTCGACGTGATCCGCGTTGGGGGCACCACCGCTGCCCGCCTGACGTTCGAGCCGGGCTGGAAGTGGTCGGAGTGCGTGAAGCCGGTCGTGGGCACCGACAGCTGCCAGGTCCGGCACGTGGGGATCGCTCAGTCCGGCAGGATGCACATCACACACGAGGACGGAACCGAGGCCGACATCGGGCCCGGAAACGCTTACGTGATCGAACCGGGCCACGACGCCTGGGTCGTAGGCGACGAGACCTTCGTCGGCTTCGAGTTCGAGGCGCACGCGGCAGAGGAATACGCGCGCTCGTAGGCAGCGCTCCCACCGCGCTCCACAGCTTGACTTCGCGATTCACGCGCGACTATGATTACGTTTCTGGAATCGGTTCCAACCTATTCGTTCAACGACGAAGGTGACCGACCTGCCCGCCGGGGAAAGGCGCGCGAAACGAGCCGGCCACGCTAATCGTCGGCCGTCGACAGGAGGGACGAGCCTTGCCGATCGATCCGAGTCGCCGAGTGTTCATCACGGGAGGGGCATCCGGGTTCGGGTTGTCGATCGCCCACGCCCTCGCCAAGGAAGGCTGTCGAGTCGCAATCAGCGACGTCAACGAGCGCCAGCTTCAGTCCGCGGCGGAGCAGGCCGACTTCGCGACGATCCCGCTTGACGTGACGGACGCCGGAGCGGTCGCTGCCGCGGTCGAGCGAGCCGAGCAGGAGCTGGGGGGCCTCGACACGGTCGTCATCTCGGCAGGCGTGATCCACGTCAAGCCGCTGGAGGAGGTGACCGAGGCCGACTGGGACGCCACGCTGTCGGTGAACCTGAAGGGCGCCTTCCTCGTGGCCCAGGCGGCGGCGCCGTCGCTGCGCGCCTCGGGGCGAGGACGGATCGTCGCGATCGCCTCCGACGCCGCGCGGCGCGGGTACCCGTGGATCCAGGCCTACTGCGCGTCCAAGTTCGGCCTGGTGGGCCTATGCGAGTCGCTCGCCGTCGAGCTCGCAGCGGACAAGGTGACGGTCAACTGCGTCTGCCCCGCAGCCTGCCCGACCACGGGCATGGGCCAGGGCCTGACGCGCTGGAAGGTTGACCTGACCGGGAAGTCCGAGGAGGAGATCCTCGAGTCGATCGCCCAGTCGCATCCGCTCGGGCGCTATGCGACCGAGGACGACATCACGAAGGCGGTCCTCTACTTCCTCTCGGAGGACGCCTCGTTCCTGACCGGCGTCGCCTTGGACGTGGACGGCGGCGAGCACCTCGGCTTCCTGCCGGCCGCGTCGTGAGGCCGCGCCGATGAACGCATCTCCGCGCTACACCGCCCTGGACCACGTGGGCTTCAGCGTCTCGGACCTGGACGCGTCGGTCGACTTCTACTCGATGTTGCTCGGCTACCCGCCCCTGCTGCGCAAGGTCTGGGACGTCGAGTACGTGGCCACGATCGTCGGCTATCCCGGGCTCAAGCTCGACGTCGCGATGTGGGAGCTGCCCGGCGACTCGGTGCTCGAGCTGGTCAAGTACCTCGAGCCCGAGACGGAGCGCGTCGACATGGAGACGTACAACGTCGGCAACGCACACCTCTGCCTGACGACGGAGGACCTCCACGCGGACTTCGAGCGCCTTCGTGGCCACGTCGAGTTCCGCCACCCCACGCCGGTCGAGATCCCTTGGGGGCCCTACACCGGCGGCTGGGCCGCCTACATCCGCGACCCGGACGGAATCACGATCGAGCTCCTGCAGGCACCGCCGGCCGGAGCGCAACTCGAGGAGGCGACCGCATGAAGCTCAGCTGCACCGACTTCACCTTCCACATCCTGCCTCATGAGCAGGCGCTCGAGCTGATCGCCGGGCTCGAGATCTCCCACTGCGACCTCCTGTTCTTCCCGGGCTGTCGGCACGTGCAGGCGGAGGAGGTGCTCGCGAACCCGGCCGCCACAGCCGCGAAGATCCGCGGTCGGGTGGATGCCGCCGGCCTGGAGGTCGCCGACACGCTCGGTCTCTTCGGCGGCTACCGCGACCTGTCGCCGAACGACCCCGACGCGAACGTGCGCGCGCGCAGTCGCGAAGCCTTCGAGAACTTGCTCGAGTTCGCCGCCGGCGTCGCGGCGCACGGCGTGACGGTGGTACCGGGAATGACCTGGCCGGACGAGACTCGGGAGAGCTCGCTCGCCCGGGCCGGCGACGAGATGGGTTGGCGCGCGGAGCGCGCCAGCGAGGCCGGGCTGCGGCTCTCCTTCGAGCCACACGTCGAGTCGATCACCGAATCGGTTGCGGACACCCAGGAGCTCTGCCGTCTCGCCCCCGGCCTGACCGTCGCGCTCGACTACTCGCACCTGGTCTATCACGGCATCCCGCAAAGCGAGATCGAGCCGCTCCACGAAGTCGCCGGACACTTCCACGGGCGCCAAGGCGGCCCGGGAGTGCTCCAAGCCAACGCTCGCACCGGGTCGATCGACTTCGGGCGGGTCGTGAAGCTGATGGTGGATCAGGAGTTCGACGGGTTCTTCTGCCTGGAGTACTGCTGCGACGGCTACAACGAGATGGACCGGGTCGACACGCTCACGGAGACGATCCGCCTACGCGACCTCTTCACCCGCGTCAGCCAGGGCCTGCCGGCCGAGACCGAGCAGGAGGTGTTCCCTTGGGACTAGTCGCGGGCCGGCGCCCGCGCTAGACCGGCCCGCAGCTCGGGCGCGCCACGAAGTCCGTCGGCAGCTCGATCTCGGCGTCCGGCACCTCCGGCCCGGCACCCAGTGCCGCGAGCAGGACGCGCGCCGCCGTGTCGCCGATCTTGCGCGTGTCGCGCCGCACCACCGCGATCGGCGGGTCGTGGAACTCGGCAACAGCGGCGTCGTCGCAGCCGATGAACGAGATGTCGCGTCCCAGCACCAGCCCGCGGTCCCGCAGCGCCCGCAGCGAGCCGTGCATGAAGAGGTTGGCCGCGGCGATGATCGCCGTCGGCGGGTTGGGGCTGGCGAGCGCCTCAGCGGTTGCCGCGAAGCCGTGCTCGATCGTGTAGGGCCCGGCGAAGATCGACAGCTCGCCCCGATCCGCGAACACCTCCTCGACCGCGGCTCGGCGCTCGTTGGCGGGCCGGCGCGGCCCCCCGACGATCATCGCCACCCGGCGGTGACCGAGCTCCCACAGGTGCCGGGCCGCCACCCGCATCCCGCGCCGGTGGTCGAAGCGAACCTCGAGCGCGTCGAGCCCCTCCGGCTTGTGCCGGTCCATCAGCACGAACGGCACCTCTAGCGACGTCAGCGCCTTGACGACCTCTGGGTCCCTCTCGTCGCTCAGCGACAACAGCAGGCCATCGACGCGCCGCTGGACCAGCACGTCGATGTGGGCCACGTCGAGCGCAGGGTCGCCCTCGGCGTCGGTGACCAGCATCGAGTAGCCGGCGCGGCTGAAGGCGCGCTCGGCGCCGGTGACCGTCTCGGCGAGCACCGGGTTGCTGATGTCCGACGTGGTGAACCCGACCGAGAGCGTCTTCTGCCGGCGCAGGCTCTGGGCGAGCATGTCGGGGCGGTAGTCGAGATCGCGCACCGCCCCCATCACCTTCTCTCGCATCTCGTCGCTGACGTCGGGGTGGTCCGACAGGACGCGCGACACGGACGAGATCGCGACGCCTGCCTGGGCCGCAACCTCTCGGATGCCGGGTCGCCTCGCGCTCACGATTCGATTATCTCTTTCCGGTCAGTCGAACGAATAGCGGCGGACGGTGTCCTCGTCGACCTCGACTCCGAGCCCGGGCCCCTCGGGCACGGCCATGCGGCCATCGTGCTGGTCCAAGGGCACGGCCACCAGCTCGTGCTGCATCGGCGACGGATTCGGCTTCAGCTCGAACACGTGCGGGTTGGGGATGGTCGCCATCACGTGCAGCGCCGCGGCGGTGTTGAGCGCGCTCGACCACGAGTGCGGGATCACCGTTACGCCCCTGTCCGCGACCGCCATCGCGGCCTTCCACATGCCCGTCAGTCCGTCGACCCGCCCCGGGTCCATCAGGACATGCGCCACGCCCGTCTCCGCCAGCGCCCGATAGTCCTGAACGTTCCAGCAGCGCTCGCCGGTCACGATCGCGGTTTCGGTCGACTCGATCAGGCGCCGGTAGCCCTCGTACTCCCAGTGCGGTAGCGGGTCCTCGAACCAGTGGAGCCGGAAAGGCTCGAGCCGCCCCGCCATCTCGATGGCGTGGTCGACGGTCCAATTGCCGAAGGCGGACACGTCGAGCGCGAAGTCGAACTCGTCGCCGACCGCCTCGCGGATCGTTTGGGCGATTGCCAGGTCGCGCTCCGCGTCGAGCCCGAAACCTGCTTCCGGCACCACGCCCCAGCCGCCCTTCGCGCAGGTGTACCCGCGCGCGCGAAAGTCGGCGAACTGCTCCGCGGTGTGCTCCAGGTCGAGCGTGTCGAGGATGATCGACGCGCACGCGCGGAAGTCGCGGTTCTGCTGTCCCCCGAGCAGAGCGTGCACCGGCTTCCCGGCCAGCTTGCCCGCAACGTCCCAGACCGCCGTGTCGAGCGCACTGTTGGCGAACGAGACGACCCCGCCGCGCCCGTCCCAGAAGGCGTGACCCTGCAGCTTCTCCCAGAGGCGCATCGGATCGCTCGGGTCCTCGCCGATCAGAAGGTCCGCGAGCCCGCGGTCGATCAGCGTCTTGACGGCCAGCGCGGCCTCGGGCGGCTGCGAGATGCACTCGCCCCAGCCGACCGCGCCGTCGTCGGTCTCCACGCGCGCGAGCGTGACGCAGCGCAGCTTCCCGCCGTCGTGCGGCTCGGGGTAGCGCAGCGGGAACGCCTCGACCCGCACGACCGTTGCCATCGTCAGCCCTCCTCGCGGCGCCAGCGCCGCACTCGTCCAGAACGCCTGGAACAGCTTCTGGAAACCTTTCCTGAGCACTCTACGCGGGGTTGCTCGCAGTTGTCAAGGAAACCCAGGCCTTGACGGGCATTCCCACGCGCGCATATCTTGGAAAGGATTCCAGGCCCAGGCCGAGGTATGACCCGCCCACCGTTCACCGAGACCCACGTCCACTTCCACGACCTGCGTCCGCAGCAGCTGCACTACTCGTGGCTGCTGCCAGGCGCGCCGGAGGACGAGGACCTCGGCGAGTACGGCGCGATCCGCTCCGAGCGCTACTGGGCCGACGACTTCCTCGCCGAGGTGCGCTTCCAGAACGTCGAACGGGTGGTGCACGTGCAGAGCGCGATCGGGATCGAGGACCCGGTCGAGGAGACGCGCTGGCTCCAGGCCTTCGCGGACCGGCTCGGCGCACCGCACGGGGTGGTCGCCTCCGGGGATCTGGCCGCACCGGACGTGGGTGAGCAGCTCGAGCGGCACCTGGAGTTCCCGGTAATGCGCGGGATCCGCGACCTCCGCTACGACGACTACGCCACCCAGCCCGACTGGGAGCGGGGCTACGCGCTGCTCGGGAAGCTCGACCTCGTGTGCTGTGACGACCCGCTGCTCGAGCACGTGCCGGCGCTCGCCGCGGTTGCCGAGCGCAATCCCGAGGTGACGCTCTGCATCGACCACGCGCTGTTCCCGCGGCGGCGCGACGACGAGTACTTCGCCGAGTGGCTGGCGGCGTTGCGCGCACTCGCCGCCGTGCCCTCGACCGTCATCAAGATCTCCGGGCTTGGCATGTGCGACCACCGGTGGACCGTCGCCTCCCTGCGGCCCTGGGTGCGCGCGTGCATCGAGGAGTTCGGCGTCGAGCGCTCTTTCTTCGGCACCAACTGGCCGGTCGACCGCCTCTACAGCTCCTACGGCGACGTGCTCGACGCCTACGCGGAGATCATCGCCGACCTCTCCTCCGACGAGCAGCATGCGCTGTTCACAGGGAACGCGAAGCGCATCTTCCGGCTCGATCCGTGAGCGCGCGGATCGCGGTCGTCGGCACCGGCTGGTGGGCCACCGAAGCGCACCTGCCGGCGCTCGCGGCCAACCCCGACGCGGAGCTCGTGGCGGTCGTGGACCCAGACCCCGAGCGTCGTGCTCTGGCCGTCGAGCACTTCCAGGCAGCCGGCACCTACGCGAGCGTCGAGGAGATGCTTGCCGGCGCCGAGGCCGACGGCGCGATCGTCGCGGTGCCGCACCACCTCCACCACCCGCTGGCGGCCGAGCTGCTCGACGCGGGGCTGCACGTGCTGGTGGAGAAGCCGCTCACGATCGACGCCGCCGACGCCCGCGACCTGGTTGCGCGGGCCAAGGCCCAGTCGGTCGAGCTGCTGGTGGGCTATCCCTGGCACTACAACGATCACACCACCACGGTCCGTGAGGCGATCGCGGGTGGGCGCATCGGCAAGGTCGAGTTCGCCACCTGCCTATTCGCCTCGGTGGCGCGCCAGCTCTATCACGGCAACCCGACCGCCTACGACGCGGCGCTCGGCTACACGCTGCTGCGGCCCAAGCCGTCGACCTACTCCGACCCGTCCTCGTCCGGCGGCGGCCAGGGCCAGACCCAGCTCACGCACTCCGCTGCGCTGCTGCTCTGGATGACGGACCTGGACCCGGTCGCCGTCGGTGCGTTCACCGAGGGCTTCGAGCTCCGGATCGACCTGGCCGATGCGCTCAGCGTCCGCTTCGCCTCCGGCGCGATCGGCACGCTCGCGTCAGTCGGCAGCGTGAAGGAGAACCAGGAGGAGATGCTCGAGTACCGCATCTACGGCGCGGACGGGCACATCGTGCTGGACGTCCAGCAGGGCGAGCTCTCGATCCACGACGCCACCGGCGTGGAGCGCCTCCCGCGGCTGGAGCTGGAGCGCCGCTATCCCCAGGACGCACCCTCGGCCAACCTGGTGGAGGTCGTCCTCGGGCGCGCACCGAACGCGTCCGACGGCGCGCTCGGGGCGCGTGTGGTGGAGCTGATCGACGCGATGTACGAGGCGCAGGCGACCGAGACGATCGTCCGGCTGCCGGAGCGCGGCTGACGCGCTCGCCTAGTCCAGCTCGACCCGGTGCGCGGCGATGACGTCCTCGTCGAGGACCCAGCCGAAGCCGGGCTCGCGCGGCAGCACCAGCTCACCATCGACCAGCTCGCCGCGGTTGGCGATCAGCCGCCACCAGATCGGGTCGCGGTCGGGGTGGAAGACCTCGCCGTAGGTGCCGTTGGGCTGGCTGGCGAGGAGGTGAGTCGCAACCTGCGGCTCCTCGTGGTGGGCCAGCTCGACGCTGTAGAGCTGGGACAGCGCCGCCATCCGCTTCCAGTTGGTGTAGCCGCCCGACCACGACGCGTCGAAGTTGCAGACGTCGATCGCGCCGGTCTCCATCAGGTCGCGGCAGGCGCCAGGCGAATACTCGCTCTGGCCGGCGCAGACCGGAATGCCGCCACGCGCGCGCACGTCGCGCATGTCGCGCCGGTCGTTGCTCCACACGCACGGCTCTTCGAACCAGCGGATGTCCAGCTCGCGCACCCGGTCGCAGAGCTCGAGCGCCTGCACCAGCGTGTAGCCCTGGTTCGCGTCGATCGTGATGACGAAGTCGTCGCCCGCCACCTCGCGGACCGCGCGGACACGGTCGGCGTCCTCGGCTGGCGAACGCCCGCCGACCTTGAACTTGCATCCCCGAAAGCCCATATCGAGCCACTCAGCGACCTCGTCGCGGATGCCCGCGAGGTCACGGCCGTAGTAGCCCCCGATGATGTTGAGCGGGATGCGGTCGCGGTAGCCGCCCCACAACTGCCACAGCGGCCGGCCCGCCGCCTTCGCCACGGCGTCCCAGATCGCGAGGTCCACGCCGGCGAGTGCGACCAGGCCGATGCGGCGATCGCGCAGCTGGTCGAACGTAGCCGGATACCCGAGCTCCCAGCAGCGCTCGTAGCCGAACGCGTCCATGCCGATCAGCCGCGGCGCGATCTCGCTCTCGACGACCCCGACGATCTCCCCCAGCGTGCTGTCCTCGTCGCCCGCGTACGCCACCCCGACCACACCCTCGACGGTGTGGACGCGGGTGATGATGGTCGCGCGGTTGCGCATCGCGTAGAAGCTCCCGCGGTACTCGCGGTCGAGCGGGATCACAACCGGGATCAACTCGATGCGCTCGATGGTGAGCTGGTCCAACGAGTCGGGTGCCGCGGGCTCGCGCGCGGTGGTGGTTGCGTCCAAAGGGAGTTCCTCTCCGTCCTTATTCGCGCGTTAGAAAGGTTTCCAGAAACGGTACCTGAACCGGCTTTGCCGGTCAACACGCGCCCTCACGCGGGCCGCGCCGGCGGCAGGTCCGCGACGGTGACCCAGCCCGGCCTCGCCGCGACCAACCGGGTGAGCGAGTTGGCGAGGACGGAGGCGCTCGTGACCTGCGGATCGAGCCCGGGGTCGAGCTCGAGGTGGACCCGGGCGCTGCCCAAGATCTCGATCGTGTCGCGCAGCTCGAGGCCGACTGCACTCGGGTCCACGTGCCCGGTCAGTCGGGCGCGGTACCACGGCCGACCGTCCACCAGCGCGACGTAGTCCTGACGCACACCGGCGGTCCGCCCGGCGGGCACCGCCAGGTGCTCGGCCGCCAGGTCGCGTTCGGCGAAGACCGGCGTCATCTCGCGCTCGATGCGGTCGATGCGGCGCCCGAGCGCGCCCGCCACCACATGCATCGACTGCGGGAAGCCAATATGCCCGAAGATCGCCCCGTCCTCGACCCCGCTCGCGAACCCGGCGGCGTCGTACCCCACGCCGAGCCGACCGAGCACGGTCGCGCTGAAGCGGCTGAAGTTGACCCGCCGTTCGACGCTGATCGACTCGACGTCCGGGCACGCGCCGGACGCGGTCAGCACCAGCGCGTCGAACACGAAGCCAGGGTTGGCTCCCGCCCCGAGGATCGACACACCCCGCTCGCGGGCCAGCTGGTCGAGGCGGCCGGCGATCTCCTCGTCGACAGCCCAGGGATAGGCCGCCTCCTCGGCGGTCACGAGGACGTTGGAGCCCGACCCGGCCGCCAGCGCGATCGGGTCGGCGACCTGATCGAGGAAGGAGGTGGTCGCGATCAGCGTCACGTCGGGTTGCGCAGCGAGAGCCTGCTCGAGCGTGTCGCCGATCGACACGCCGAGCGGGGCGACGCCGGCGAGCGTCCCTACGTCGCTACCACGATGATCGGGGTTGCGAGAGCAGGCAGCCACGATCTGCACGTCCGCTCGGTCGCTGAGGAGGCGAGCCACGTCGCGCCCGACCCTGCCGATGCCGACTAGGGCGACACGAGTGGTGCCGGCGGTCTCGGTCACCGCTCGCTCCCAGGCTTCTGTTGTCTGGCTCGTGCCACTCGATCGCTCTCCCGCTCGCACCGCTACTTGACCAACGCTGGAACTGTTTCCAGCATCGGACAGTATTGGGGCGCTCGCACGCGTGTCAAACGGCGCGCGGACCCCGTCGATCCCGCTTGGCAACTGCATTGGCCTTGACAGCTCCCGATCGCGAGGACTAGCGTTGGAAACCATTCCAGCCGATCCAACACCGAGCCCCTGACCGCGGCCGCTCTCAGCGCCGGTGCGGCCAGCGTGGGCATCCTTCCCACGGACGAGCTGCCCATGCTGGGCTTCGTGCGGCGCCAGTCGATGGCTGCCGGTGAGGGACTCCCCCTCGAGGCGTCTGCACTGGTCGTGCAGAGCGGCGCCAACGGTCCATGACGCGCGCAAGAAGCTCCGCGCTCACTTGGCCGGCCAGGGCCTGAGATTTACAGAGCCAGCCGAAACGACCGAGGGGAGATGACGATGGGCCCATGAAGAATCCAACCGACCGCAGCCCCCTCGGGGGCCTGCTTGGACCAGAGGGGCCTGAACTGAGCTGCGAGGAGTGCTTCGCAGAGCTCGATCGCTATGTCGAGCTCGAGCTGAGTGAAGCCGATGCCGACGCGTCCGTGCCCGGAATGCAGGCCCACCTGGAAGGGTGCGGTGCCTGCAATGAGGATCACGAGAGCCTTCGAGCGCTGGTCGAGCGGGAGACCACCTCCCCGCGACCTCGCGTCGACGCGCTGACGGCGTCAGCCCGGAAAGGACACGATGAGTGAGTTGATCGGTCTGGGTGGAGCATCGCTGGCGGGGTACGCCTACCTGCCACAGATTCGCCACCTGATTCACGAACGATGCTCGGCCGGAATCAGCCGCAACGCATTCTCGCTCTGGCTTCTCGCCTCGGTTCTGATGACCATTCACGCGGTCCTGCTTCCCGCCCTCGTGTTCATCGTGCTCGGAGCGATCCAGATCGGCGCAATCACCATCATCCTCGATCTACAGCGCCAGGTATCGGGGCCTCGTCTGCCCCATTCACGCGCTGAGCCCCGCCCGCGATTCGCTCTAGGCGACGGCGCTATCGCGGACTGCGCCGGCTGCCTCGGACATCCGAGGCGCAAAGCACTCGCGGGTAAGACCCGGGCCCGGTCGGTCGCTAAGCAAGCGACCACTCCCGAAAGGAGACGCATTAGATGAATGCCATCGCCGCCACCCTGCGGCCTATCCCGTTCCCCTCAATGGCACGACTGCGAAGCGACCCCGTTACCCAGGCCTTCACCCTGCTGCGGATCGGGTTCGTGGTGCTGCCGATCCTCATGGGCCTCGACAAGTTCGCCGAGGTGATGAACGAGAACTGGACCGCCTATCTGGCCACTGAGTTCAACGACATCATCCCCGGTAACGCCCAGGACGCCATGTACGCGGTCGGGGCGGTCGAGATCCTGGCCGGGCTCGTGGTCCTGGTCGTTCCCCGCTTCGGCGGTCTCCTGGTCGCGGCCTGGTTGGCCGGGATCATCATCAGCCTGCTGCTGGTCGGGGGCTACGGTGACATCGCCCTCCGCGACTTCGGGCTCCTGCTCGGCGCGCTGACGCTGTTTCGCCTCGCCGGCGCGGACTCCGCCAACTCAAACGACGGCGGGACGGTTGCGGCTGTCGACCGCGGGGCCGTTGACTCGACCAACGGTCGAGCCACCGAGTCACTCGGTCGCCGGACGGTCGCCTAGCTCAGCCCCCGGTGTCTCCGGTGCAGGCGCGGATGCCTGCGCCGGAGGCGCCGGGCCGCGACCACCTCCTCAAAGTACCTATCGACCTCGTCTTCGCGGCAGCCCACGACGCAGGACCTCTGCCAGGACGACGGCGTCGTTGTGTTCTGTGTCGTGAGCCGCGTAGACCAGCGTCAGCGTTCCCTCTCGCGCCCGGCGTCGGAGCGCCGTGAGCTGCGGACGGTGGCCCCGAAGCTCCTCGATGTAGCGCCGGCGAAACTCCTCGAAGCGTTCGGGCTCATGCCCGAACCACCGCCTCAGCTCGGTGCTCGGGGCGAGCTCTTTCTCCCAGGCGTCGAGCCGGGCTCGCTCCCGGGATATCCCGCGCGGCCAGAGCCGGTCGATCAGCACGCGGCGACCGTCCGCTGATGCCGCCGGCTCATGCGCGCGCTTCAGGCGGATATCCAGTTGCAGTTCCTCTGGTCGCAACCACTCGTCCGGGGACGGCGAGCGGCGTGGGCTCCTCGGCCTAAGTCTCGCATCGTGCCGCGTTGCGGGTAAGAGCGAGCGCTTGGGGGCGCTAACAGATCAATGAGACAGATCGCCAATCACGGCGCTCGGAGTGTCGAGATCCGACACGGCTCGCAACCAAGCCGGCGGCCGCTGACGCCACGAACTGAGGATGACGATGGTCGATTTCACACTCACCGAAGAGCAGGAGGACCTGCGCGAAATGGCCCAAGACTTCGCGGAGCGAGAGATCCGCCGGTCGCCGGCGAGTACGACCGCGACGCCACCTGGCCGCAGGAGATCATCGACAAGGCCTGGGAGGTCGGGCTGATGAACTCCCACCTTCCTGCCGAGTACGGCGGGGTCGGCGCCGCCTATCTCGATGGCTGTCTGATCGGCAGAGGAGCTCGCCCGTGGCTGCGCCGCGATCGCGACGACCCTCGGCGCCAACGAGCTGGCCGCCACGCCGGTGCTGCTCGGCGGCTCGGAGGAGATCAAGGCGCACTACCTCGGCATGCTCACGAGGAGCCGAAGCTGGCCTCCTTCTGCCTCACCGAGCCCGACGCCGGCTCGGACGTCTCGGGGATGAAGACCACCGCCGTCCGTAAGGGCGACAGGTACGTCCTCAACGGCTCGAAGTGCTTCATCACCAACGGCGGCTACGCCGACTGGTACACGGTCTACGCCAAGACCGACAAGGACGCCGGCCACCGCGGCATCTCCGCCTTCGTCGTCCCCCGCGACGACACGGTCACGGTCGACAAACACGAGGACAAGATGGGCCTGCGGGCCTCCAACACAGCGACCGTCTCCTTCAACGAGACCGAGGTTCCGGTGGCCAACCTGCTCGGCCAGGAAAACCACGGCTTCAAGCTCGCGATGATGACCCTCGACCGCACCCGCCCCGGGGTCGCGGCGATGGCGGTCGGTATCGGCCGCGCCGCATTCGAGTACGCCGCCGACTACTCGAAGGAGCGGGTCCAGTTCGGCGTCCCGATCGCGATGCACCAGGCGGTCGCCTTCATGATCGCCGACATGGCGACCAAGATCGAGGCGGCCCGGCTGCTGGTCTGGAAGTCGGCCGTGCTGCTCGACGAGGGAGCCCGCAACACGCTCGTGTCCTCACACGCCAAGCGCTTCGCCGCCGACTCGGCGATGGAGATCACCACCGACGCCGTCCAGGTCTACGGCGGCTACGGCTTCATCAAGGACTACCCGGTCGAGAAGCTGATGCGCGACGCGAAGATCATGCAGCTCTACGAGGGCACCTCGCAGATCCAGCGCCTGGTGATCGCCCGCGAGACGCTGATGCCCCATCTCGCTCGAGAAGCCGGCGGAGCCTGAGCTGCTGGCGGCCGCGGCTTGAGTGCGCGAGGCGACGTGGAGACCTGCCGACGCAATGAAACAGACTCCGAACCAAGGGGACGGGCCAGAAACAAGCGCTCGCTGAGGGCCCGACCCCGACGAGGGTCACGACATCGTCCTCGGGCTGCTCGGCGAGGGGCAGGCCCCCGAGGCCGCGGATCTGGGGCTTCTGGCCGACCTCGAGGCGCGCGCGGCTACGTACCGGAGCTCGCCCGACGATGCCGCATTGATGCCCGCCGCCGCCGCGCCGCGGGAAGGCCGCGGCGCGGGCGTTCGACGGCGGACGTCAGGCCTTGATCAACCCGTGCGGGTCGAGCACGAACTTCTTCGCCGCGCCCTTGTCGAAGTCCTCGTAGCCCTGCGGGGCCTCGTCGAGCGTGATGACCGTCGCGTTCACCGCCTTCGCGATCTGCACCTTGTCGTGCAGGATCGCCTGCATCAGGCCGCGGTTGTACTTCATCACCGGGCACTGGCCGGTGGTGAAGCAGTGCGACTTCGCCCAGCCCGAGCCCGATCCGGATCGACAGCGAGCCCGATCTTGGCCGCCTCGTCGACGCCGCCCGGGTCGCCGGTGACGTACAGGCCCGGGATGCCGAGCTGCCCGCCGCCCGGGTGACGTCCATGAGCGAGTTCAGCACCGTCGCCGGGCGCCTCGTGCTCGGCGTCGGAGCCGTGTCCGCGCGCCTCGAAGCCGACGGCGTCGACGGCGGCGTCGACCTCCGGCACGCCGAGGATCTGCTCGATCTGGTCCTCCGGGTCGCCCTTCGGAGACGTCGATCGGTCTCGCAGCCGAAGCTGCGCGCCTGCGCGAGCCGCTCCGGGATTCAGGTCGCCGACGATCACGACGGCGGCGCCGAGCAGCTGCGCCGAGTGCGGCCGCGGCGAGGCCGACCGGGCCGGCGCCCGCGATGTAGACCGTCGAGCCCGGACGCGACCCCGGCCGTGTACGCAGCCGTGGAAGCCGGTCGGGAAGATGTCCGAGAGCATCGTCAGGTCGAGGATCTTCTCCAGCGCCTGGTCCTTGTCCGGGAACTTCAGCAGGTTCCAGTCCGCGTAGGGCACCAGCACGTACTCGGCCTGGCCGCCGACCCAGCCGCCCATGTCGACGTAGCCGTACGCCGAGCCGGGCCGGTCGGGTTGACGTTCAGGCAGAGCCGGTCTTGCCCTCCTTGCAGTTGCGGCAGCGTCCGCAGGCGATGTTGAACGGCACCGAGACGAGGTCGCCGACCTTGATGAACTCGACGTCCGGGCCCGATCTCGATCACCTCGCCGGTGATCTCGTGTCCGAGGACAGGCCCGTCGGGCGCGGTCGTGCGGCCGCGGACCATGTGCTGGTCGGAGCCGCAGATGTTGGTCGCGACGATCTTCAGGATCACCCCGTGCGGGACCTTGCGGCCCACGTTGGCCGGGTTGACCCCCGGGCCGTCCTTGCAGCTCGAAGGTCGGGAAGTCGATGTCGCTGCACCTCGACCTTCCCGGGCCCGATGTAGGCGACGCCTCTGTTCTCAGCCATGTTCGCTCCTCCTTGGTTGGAATTCGTCTCTCATTCGCGCCTGCCCTCGATGTCGCCCGCGGTTCCCTGCCTCGACGGCGCGGCGGGTGCCTCGCGATCCCGACGACCCTCGATGTCGCCCTGCGTTCCCTGCGCCGGCTTCGGGCTCATCAAACGTCCGCGGACGTGCGACCGCGTCGTAGCTGAAGGTGGCGAGCACGGCACCGATCAGGGGCCCGATAACGTAGGCCGGGAGGTCGCCCCAGTCCGCGTCGCCGCCGCCGATCGCGGTGACGAGCAGAGGGCCGAAGGTTCGCGCCGGGTTCAGCGAGCCACCGGTGAACGGGCCGATCACCAGGATCGCCGCGGTCACCGCGAGGCCGATCATCAGCCCGGCCCAGCCGTCGGGCGCGCGCCGGTCGACGGCCAGGGCCATGATCGCGATCACGCAGCAGGTAGGTGCCGATCGCCTCGGCGACGATCGCCTGGCCATAGCTGACGCCGTCGGCGATCGTGGTCTGCCCGGTCCCGAGGTCGACCGCGTCGCCGCCGAAGGCCGCGGCGATCAATGCCGCCCCGACCGTGCCGCCGACGAGCTGGGCGCCGACGTACGCGGGGACCTCGCCCCACGGGAAGCGGCCGACGGAGGCGAGCGCCACCGTCACCGCCGGGTTGATGTGGGCCCCGGAGGTCGTCCCGAAGGCGTAGACGGCGATCGCGATCGCGAGACCGAAGGTGATCGCGATCATCCCGAGGCCCGGATAGTCGAGCGCGCCCTCGCCGAGCGTGAGCGCCGCAACCACGGAGCCGGCACCGAAGAAAACGAGGATCGCGGTGCCGATCAACTCGGCGAGCAACCTGCGGGGCAACTCGCCCGTCATTCGAAGGCTCTCATCCGGCCGCTCCTTCGCGTCGCGAGCATGCGGCCCGACGACTCAGCGCTCAGGGTGAGCTTCCCGCGTCGTCGAGCTCTAAACCCTGGCGATGCTCGGAGGGTGTGGAGCGGGGTCCGGCCGGCCTAGAGGCTCAGAGCTCGTGCTCGGCGAGCTGGGCGCGAAGGTCGCGACAGCGGGCCTCGAGCCGTTCGGTGTTGGCCCGGGTCTCGCGGTGCACGGAGTGATTCTGGCCACCGTGGCGGGTCGACCCCATCGCGAAGGCATATTCCCAGCTCGCCATGTGGGCCCTGAGCTCGGCCGTGGTGCGACCCAGCTCCGTCTCGAGGCGCTCTCGGATGCTGGTGCTCATGATCAGGTGGCCCATTAAAGCGGCAGCGTCGGCCTGAATTGCGACGCCAAGGACCGTTCGACGGGCGCCCGGGCCCGGGCCCCGCTGCCGCTCGAGGATCGGCGCTGCTGCGCGGTTGTCGCCCGCTCGCGCCGGTCCGCCCAGCCTTCAACGTCCCTGGTGGGGAGTTGGTCCGGGCGAGACTGGAGATGCGAGGCGAGAACTGTCGGCGACTTGCCTCCCACGAGCTGGAGATCGATCCTCGAGGCAATGCCGCCGGCAACGGCGACCGGAACCTCTCCCGCGCTGATGCGGCGGGCGAAGACCTTGCGGGCCTCCCGCCCGCGAGGACCTCGAGATCGCAGCCCGACGAGCTCGCGGAAGCAAGCAAACGGATGCTGGACAGCAGCCAACCGCGAGCGGAAAGTTCAGCGGCTGAGGTGCGCAGGGCTCGAACGTTGGGGTCGCGAAGTTCGCCTGGAGGCGTCTCCAGGGGAACCTCGTCAGGCATTCGGGTCGGGCACATGCCCTTGTAGATCGATCGCGTAGGTCGTCACCGGCAAACGGAAGCGCTCCTTCACATGCTCGATGAGCCCTCGCTCCTGCCAGTTGCCATGCTCCGAGCTGAGCAGCCCGATGAGGATGTGATCGGGCTGGAAATCCGCGACGGCGTCGTCGAAGCTGGTCAGCAGCATTTCATCCCCGGTCCTGCCGCGTGCCTCGGGGCTGATCGCGTGGATGTGGCCCAGGACCGTGTCGAGTCGCTCGTCCGCAAGGTGCCGGAGCCGATCTACGTCGTCTGTGAGCCAGGCGAGCCGCCCTGGAAGGGTGGGTGTGACGACGTACACCTTGGCCGCTGCATCGATCACGGCACGTACGGCGGTCGGCAGGTCATCGACCGAGGCGACTGCTGAGTCAGCGACCATCAGGAGCCGCTGGACCCGCGCGGGTTCCGGAGCCGATCGGCCGGCGCGCATCTCCACCGCCTCAGTGTCCATCGCTGCTCTTCCGTGACCATCGCTCATTTTCACTTTGCCCATACGCTCTTAGCGTCAGCTTGAATCGTGTTCTTACGGCCTTGCAGGACCAAGCTGCGCAGGCGCGAGGACGTTCGACGCGTCCACATTCGGAGGCTTCTTCGGCCGCGCCGTTGCCGTCAGGTCGACAGATGAAGAGGCACGGTGGTGATGACCACCCCCGGCTGGCGACGCAGCGCACGTCGCAGCCGGCGCGCGGTGCCGTTGTGCAACGGCCGGTGCCAGCGGTGCTTGACGATGAGCTCGGGCAGGACGACGGTCAGCGTGAGTCGGCGCGCTGGGTGCGCAGCGCGTCGATGTAGCACGCCAGCGGCGCGACAAGCGCGCGGTAGGGCGAGTCGACGACCTCGAGTGGCAGGTGATCGCCCCACGCCGCCCAGTAGCGCTTGAAGCGTCCGGCCTCGTCCTCGCTCGGGGCTGATGTGCACCGCCAGCACCGGCTGGCCCAGCGAGGCGGCATAGGCGAGTGCGCGCAGGCTCGCCAGATCGAGACGGACGATCGGCACGACCGCCAGATGCCGGAGCTGGTCGGGACTCTCGTCCTCCTCCGACGGTGGCACAGCGAGCGAGTGGCCGCGATCGGAGCCGGACGCGGGCGCGCGGGCACGATCGGATGGCGCGGCGCGGCGCGCGTCGAGCGGATGCAGAGCGAGCGGCGCGGCGGACGCTGTCGTAGTGGCACGCGGATGCGCCAGGCGAGCGAGCACGAGCAGCGCGATCAAGAGCAGCGCGACCCACGCCCCCTGGCTGAACTTGGTCACCGCGGCGATCACGAAGACGATCGGCCGACAGCGCCGCCCCGAGCGCGTTGAGCACCATGCTCTTGCGCCAGTGCTCCTCGCGCCGGCGCCACCAGTGCACGACCATCCCGGCCTGCGAGAACGTGAAGGCGACGAACACGCCGACCGCGTAGAGGGGGATCAGCGCGTCGGTGCGGCCGGCGAACACGGCGAACAGCATCGCCGCGGCAATGGCGAGCGCGATCGTGCCGTTGCTGAACGCCAGGCGGTCGCCGAGTCGCAGGCACACGCGGGGCGCGTGCCCGTTGCGGGCCATGAACGAGAGCATCCGCGGGAAGCCGTTGAACGCGGTGTTGGCCGCCAGCAGCAGCACCAGCGCCGTGGCGGCCTGCACGTAGCACATACAGCGGCCCGGAGCCGAAGCTGTGATGGGCCAGCTGCGAGAGCGCCGTCTGCTCCGCCGCGCGGGACGATGCCATCGAGGTGCATCAACACGACGAGCCCCGCGAACATCGCCACAAGCAGACCGATCATCACCGTGAGCACCGTGCGCGCGTTGCGCGACGCCGGCGGCTGGAAGGCGGGCACGGCGTTGGAGATCGCCTCGATCCCGGTCATCGCGGTCGCGCCCGAGGAGAAGGCGCGCAGCACCAACAGGACCGTGAGCCCTCGATCGGCTCGAGGCCGACGAGTCGGGGTGGGCGCAAAGCCGCCGGCGAGGCATCGATCAGCCCGACGGCGATCAGCGCGAAGATGCGCCAGCACGAACGCGTAGGTGGGCGCGGAGAAGATCGCGCCGGCCTGGCGCACGCCGCGCAGGTTGCCTGCCAACAGGATCGCGATCGCCGCGAGGCCCAGCGGAACGGTGGCGTGGGCCAGGCCGGGGAGCGCCGAGGTGATCGCCAGCGACTCCGGCGGAGATCGACACCGCCACGGTCAGCACGTAGTCGATCATCAGGCCGCCGGCGGCGATCAGGGCCGGCAACTCGCCGAGGTTCTTGTCGGCGACGATGTAGGACCCTCCACCGTGCGGATAGGCGCTGATCAGCTGGCGGTAGGAGAGGCCCGACAGCGATCATCAGCACGACGATCGCCACCGAGATCCGAGCGACAGGCCGAGCGCGCCGCTGCCGGCCAGCGCCAGGACGGCGAGCATCGCTTCGGGCCCGTAGGCGACCGACGAGAGCGCGTCTGACGAGAGGATCGGCAGCGCCACCAGCTTGCGCATGCGCTCGTGTGCAACCGCGCTGGCAGCCAGCGGCGCGCCCAACACCACCCGCCGCCAGGTCGACGCCGCGCGTCCCAACCGCGAGTTGCCCGCGCCGGCGTGCGTGGTGGCAACAATCTCGCCCGCGTCCTCGGTTTCAGCGAAGTCGACCGCGGCGAAGCGCCCGCCGCGGCCAGGCTCCGGCGAATCCGGAAATCGATGCAGGCCCGGATCGACCGGCAACGCACCCACCCAGGCCTGCCGGGGGCCAACCGCCCGACCCCAGTGGCCGCCCACCAGGCGCAGGGTGGCAAGCTCGTCGTCGTCGAGGCCGATGACAGTAGACCCGGGGCCGACGTCGGTCATCTCGTCGGCCGATGTCGCCTCCCTCGGCACGATCAAGTCCAGGCTCATGCCCACCTAGCGTCGATTCGGCCGCGGAACTTACCTCCGCGCCCGCCACCAGCCTTCCTCTCAGATCGCGCTTGTCCGCAGCTTTCGGGAGCCGCTCAATGCCCCCGGAAATGAGCATCTTGCCCCATACCGGGCGCCTCTCCGGGGGGCCATGCTGGGTGCTGTGAACTCCACCGACCAGATCCCCGGACTCGCCGTAGCCAAGCGTCCCCGATCCGCGAGCAGCGTCGAGCCGGTCCTGGGTCTCGACCCCGAATCGCAGGCCTGGATAGATGACCTCAGTGCGGACGGTCCCGAGCGTGAGCCGGCCGTCGAGGCGCTGCACGCCCTGCTCCTGAAGGCCGCGCGGTTCGAGGTCAACCGACGCTGTGGGGCGATTTCGCATCTGCGCGGCAACGACTACGACGACCTCGCCCACCAGAGTGCCGACGACGCTCTCGTCGCGGTCCTCAAAAAGCTCGGAGACTTCCGCGGCAAGAGCCGGTTCACCACCTGGGCGTACAAGTTCGCGCTCCTGGAGGCCGGGGCGAAGATCCGCAAGCGCGCCTGGCAGGGACGTGAGGTTCCACTCGCCCCTGAGGGCTGGGCCCTGATCGCAGACGATCGATCGACCCCCCAGCGCGATGCCGAGACGAGAGAGCTCTACGCCGCCTTGCGGGACGCGATCAAGCGCGACCTCAGCCGGCACCAGCGCGATGTCCTCGTCGCCACCACGCTCAATGACGTTCCGATCGACGTACTGGCCGAGCGGCTCGATACGACCCGAGGCGCGCTCTACAAGACCATCCACGACGCCCGGCACAAGCTCCGAGCGGCACTCGCCGCCCGCGGGTTCGGCGTCGGTGAGTACATGGAGACAGCAAGCTCATGACCGCTTCCAACCCACCCGCACTAGATCATCCCCCGGTGCCGCGCTCGCCCACAGTCGGAGCGGCCAGATCCGTTTACCCGGTTGCCACGGCCGAGATCGCCAAGCGCCGCAGGCACCTGGCCGTGGAGACCCACGACGCATTTCAGGAATTCAGCAAGCAGGTCTTCGCCGCCGGCGCGCTGGACAGGAAGGCAAAGCAGCTGATCGCCGTCGCAGTCGCTCATGTCACCCAGTGCCCCTATTGCATCCAGGCTCACACCAAGGCCGCGCTGCGCGAGGGCGCCAGTGAGTACGAGCTCATGGAGGCGATCTGGGTGGCGGCCGAGATGCGCGCCGGCGGCGCCTACGCCCATGCGACGGTGGCGCTCGAGGCCGCGACGCACACCCACGACCGCCCGGGCCCCTGACGCCCGCGTCGGCGACCGCCAAATGTTCCTCCGACTCCTCGTGGCGCTCGACAGCTCACCGCATGCTCAGCGGGCCCTTCGTGAAGGCATCGAGCTCGCGCAGACCAACCGCGCCCAGCTGACCGTGATGACCGTGGTCCCCGATCCCTCCACCTGGGTGCTGGGTGACGGCTACGGCTACGGCGCGCCGATCAATCTCAACGAGCTCAAAGAGCAGACCGAGCGCAGCTACCAGACCATGCTCCAAGACGCCGTTGACGGTATGGACGACAGCCTCCCGGTGGCCAGCATCATCGCCCATGGAGCGGCGGGCCCGGCGATCGTCGATCAGGCCGAGGCCGGCAATCACGACCTGATCGTGATGGGCTCGCGCGGACGTGGAGAGCTTCGTTCACTGCTGCTCGGAAGCGTCAGCCATCACGTCCTCCAGGCAAGCTCCGTCCCGGTGCTGGTCGTCCGAGCCGCCGAGGAAGACCCGGCCAGGTAAGGAACCCGCGCCCGCTGACGCTAAGTACTCGACGGACGGGTCAGAACCCGGCGCGACGCCGTCGCGACCTGAGAGGAACGCCATGGGGCGACTACAGCAACTGCACGAAGCCGGAGTATCGATCTGGCTCGACACGCTCTCGCGCGAGCTGCTCGAGAGCGGCGAGTTCGAGCGACTCGTGCGCGAGTCCGCCGTCACCGGCGCGACCTCCAACCCGACGATCTTCGCCAAGGCGATCACGAACTCGGACCGCTACGACGAACAGCTTCGGGAGCTGGTCGCTCAGGGCCTCGAGGATCCCCAGGCGCTCTTCCTCGAGCTCGCGCTCGACGGACATTCGCCAGGCGGCAGAGCTGACTTCGGCCCACCTACGAGCGGAGCCTCGGAACCGATGGATTCATCTCGCTCGAGTGCACGCCGGACCTGGCCGACGACACCGATGGAACGATCGAGCAGGCACTTGATCTCTCGGCCCGGCTCGGCCTTCCCAATGTCCTGATCAAGGTCCCCGCGACTGCAGCGGGCGTCACGGCAATTGAAGAGCTCACCGTCCGCGGTGTCAACGTCAACGTGACTCTGCTGTTCTCCGTGCGCCGGTACGAGCAGGTGATCGAGGCCTACCTGCGAGGACTCGAGCGGCGCGCCCGCGACGACGAAGAGCTCGGAGGGCTGACCTCCGTGGCGTCGTTCTTCGTCTCCCGCGTCGACACCAAGGCCGATGCCGCACTCGCCTCGACCTCACCGCTGCGCGGGCGAGATCGCGATCGCCAACGCTGAGCGAGCCTACGCCCGGTATCTCGACTGCGCTTCTCCGGGCCGCGCTGGGAGCGCCTGGAGGCGCTCGGGCGCCAGGCCCCAGCGCCCGCTCTGGGCGAGCACCGGGACCAAGAATCCCGACTACTCCGACGTGCTCTACGTCGAGCAGCTGATCGCGCCCGGGGTCATCAACACGATGCCCGATGCGCACGCTCCGCGCCTTTCGTGATCACGGGAAGGTCGAGCCGGCCCTCGACCGCGACGCCGGTGAAGCCGAGCGCGTTCTGGCCCGGCCGCCGAGGCGGGGCTCGACCTCGACGCGATCACGACCGAGCTCGAGCGCGAGGGGGTCGAGTCCTTCTGCAGCTCCTATCGCGAGCTCCTGGACTGCATCGAGACCAAGCTGGCCGCGATCACCGGCCATGCCGCGACTCGCGCCTGATCCGTCGGCAGCCTCGGGCCGGGTCCCGTCCACCGCGGGCGACCCGCTCGGACCCGCTCTGACACCGGCCGGAGAGTTTCAAATGATGCAGCGCGAGAGCCAGGCGCCGATCCGCGAATACGGCGCGATTGGGGACGGACGCACGGTCGCGCTGATCGCATGCGACGGATCGATCGACTGGCTCTGCCTGCCGAACCTCGACTCGCCGAGCGTCTTCGGTGCGTTGCTCGACCACCAGCGGGGCGGCAGGTTTCAGCTCGCACCCGAGATCGCCTTCCGAGCCCGGCGGCGTTACCTGCCCGACACGAACGTTCTCGAGACCACCTACGACACCGACCGGGGCCGGGTTCGAGTGACTGACGCAATGACGCTCCCCCGCGCCGGCCTGGCCCCGCAACGAGAGCTGGTCCGCCGCGTCGAGGGAGTCGGCGGAGAGGTGCCGATGCGCTGGCGGGTCGAGCCGCGCTTCGGCTACGGCTCTCGTCCGCACCGACTAGTCATGCGCGCCGGCGTCCCGGTCGCCAGCTCGGGTGCCGACGCGCTCGCGGTCCGCGCCTGGGACGCCGGGAGCACGATCTGCACGGCCGAGACGATCAGCGGCGAGTTCGTCGCCTCACCCGGGTCGCGCGCGCTGCTCGTGCTCAGCGCCGGCCACGCCGAGCCGCTGGTCTTCCCGGCCCGCGACGAGGCCGAGGCGCGCCTCGACTCAACGATCGACTTCTGGCGCAGCTGGGCCGACAGCCGTTCCTACGACGGGCCGTGGCGCGATGCCGTCATCCGCAGCGCCCTGGTGCTGAAGCTTCTGGTCCACGCCCCATCCGGCGCCATCGCCGCCGCCGCCACGACCTCCCTGCCAGAGACGCTCGGCGGCGAGCGCAACTGGGACTACCGCTACTCGTGGCCGAGGGACTCCGCTTTCACGCTCGATGCCTTCCTCGCGCTCGGCTGTTCGCCGGAGGCCGACGCCTACTTCTCGTGGCTCCTTCACGCGTCGCAGCTCACCCATCCCCGACTCCGAGTCCTCTACCGCCTCGACGGTGGGACGCGCGCGCCGGAGCGAGTGCTGCCCCTCGCCGGCTATCTCGGGTCGCGCCCGGTCAGGGTGGGCAATGCCGCCGCGCCACAGCTGCAGCTCGACGTCTATGGCGAGCTGCTGCAGACCGCGCACCGCTACGCGATGAGCGGCAGGCGGCTCGACCGCGAGACCGGCCGCAGGCTCGGCGAGATTGCCGACGAGGTCTGCCGGCTGTGGCGTCGGCCTGACGCCGGGATCTGGGAAGTGCGCGCCGAGCCGGCGCACTTCACTCAATCGAAGCTGATGTGCTGGGTGGCCCTCGACTGCGCCGCCGAGCTGGCACAGGAGGGCCAGCTACCGGATGGCCATGCACGCGGATGGAAGGCAACGGCCCAGGAGATCCGCGAGTTCGTCGACTCGCGCTGCTGGTCGTCCGAGCGGGACAGCTACGTCCGTGCGCCGGGAACCGGAGAACTCGACGCGAGCCTGCTGTTCACGGCGTTGATGGGCTTTCGCCCCGCAGATGCGACGCGAGTGGACGCGACCATCGACGCCGTGCGCGATGAGCTCTCCCGCGGGGCGCTCCTCTATCGCTACCGGGATGAGGACGGCCTCCCCGGCCAGGAAGGGTGCTTCGTCGCTTGCTCGTTCTGGCTGGTCGAGGCACTTGCGCGGCGCGGACGGCGCCAGGAAGCGAGCACGCTGATGGAGGAGCTCCTCCCGCTGGCCAACGATTTGGGCCTCTACTCCGAAGAGATCGACCCGGAAACCGGCGAATTCCTTGGCAACTTCCCCCAGGGGCTCGTCCACCTGGCGCTGATCAACGCCGCCACCACGCTGGCGGAGGGATCGGCGCCGTGAGCATTTGGGGAGCGCTGGCCGGAGGCTTCCTGGGCACGGTGGTCCTCACCAGCGGGCTTCGCGCCTGCAGCGAGCTCCATCTGACCCGCATGGACATTCCCTTCCTGCTCGGCACCGCATTCTTCACCGACCGCACCCGCGCCAAGGCGGTGGGCTACCTGCTCCACTTCGTCTTCGGCCTGGTCTTCGCGCTCGCCTACTACGCCTTGTTCCTGGACCATCGGAGAAGCGAGCTGGTGGCTCGGGGCGCTGTTCGGAATGGCCCACGCCCTCTTCGCCGGTACGACGCTCATCAATGTCCTGCTCCCGGCCGTCCACCCACGAATGGGGACTGCGACCACGGCCGCCGATGCCAGCCCCCTGCTCGAGCCGCCAGGCTTTCTGCTCATGAACTACGGCGCCTCGACCCCGGTGGTGACCCTCGTCGTTCACCTCGTCTACGGAGCGATCGTTGGGGAGTTCGTGGCCCTTTCCAACTAGGCGGCCTGGCCCTGGCGCTCGAGCCACCGCCAGGAGACCTCGATGTCGATCGGACCGAACGCCGGCTCGAGATCCGCCTGAGCGGTTTCGTCGCCGAGCCAGGGACAGAGGTAGCGACCACTCACCTTCTCGGCCGGCCACCACAGATGATCGAGCGAGGCGATGTCCTCGCCATGACCCGCGGTCGGGTGGTGCTTCATGTCCATCGATTCGACGCCGGTGTTCAGCTGACCGCGCAGGTGAGGCCTGAACGGACTGGGATCGATGCGCGCACCAAGACGCGCGGCGATGTGCTCGGCGGCCGCGTCGGCCTGCTGGGTGGCGAGGCCACCCTGCTTGATCCAGAAGTTGGTCGCATCGCCAGCGGCGTAGACGTCCGGCGCGCCCTCGACCCGCCCGTACTCGTCGACCGGGATAAAGCCGCCCGGATCGTCGGGCAGGCCGGCCAGTCGGGGGCCGCAGATCTTGGGCAGTGCGAGAACGACCCCGGCATGCACAGGTGTGCCGTGGGGGGCCAAATGCAGCGCCTCGTTCGCGGTCCTCGACCACGACGCTGGCCTTGACCGAGATCTGCCGCGCTGCCAGCAGGGCGGCAACCGCGTCGCTTGCCCGATGCCCGAGGATCCAGAGCGGTTTGCTCTCCGGCGTCAGCAACCGCAACCGCAGATCGTCGAGTCCGAGCTCCTCGCTGCGCCGCCGAAGCCGAAGCGCCAGCTCATATAGCGGAAGCGCCCAGCTCGTTGACGGCGGAGCCACCAGAACCAGGGTCCGTCCGAACGAGCGATACGCATCGCCGATCAACCGGTCGACCGATAGGTCGCCCGTCGCGCTCCAGAAGGTCTCGGCATTCCGATAGGCGGGCTGAATGCGACCGCCCACGCAGACGAGGAGCAGGTCATAGGCCATCTCGGTCCCGTTTTCCAAGTACACGGTGTGACGCTCGACATCGACCATGTGAACGCGCGGCCCGCACGTAATGTCCCCCGATGTCGCCGAGTAGCCGCCGGAGCTCGTGTCGCTCGGCCGGCTCGTGGGTGAACGGCGCCTCGACAACCTTCGGTCTCAGCACGAAGTCCGGTTCGGGCGCGACAAGCACCACGTCGACCTCGGCGGGCGCTAGGTCACGGAGGGCCAGCGCCGCCTCGACGCCCGCAACGCCGCCTCCGACAATCACCACGCGAGGTCGGCCGCCGCTCGCCCGTGTGCCGCACCGTGGCGGGATGTCGAGGCGTGTGTCCCGCGCGCCAAATGAATCGTTCATAGGCCCAACGCCCCTGGTCGGCGAAGCCATAGATCGAGGACCTCAACCGTCTCGTCCTGGTGATAGCGCAGCGATAGACCCAAGAGCTCTTCCGCGGCCGCGCGCCTGCCGACCCCAGACAGGCGGCCAAGCGCGACCAGCAGCTCGTCGGCCTCGCGCAGGGTGATGTCGAACGCCCGGACGCAGAAACCGGCATGCCATCGCAGCGCGGCAAATTCAAAGCTGGGCGAGCCTGTATCGGCAAGGCAGAGGCAGACCCGAAGCCCGTCAGCGAGCGGCAGGTGCGAGACCAGGTGGGCCGCGCGCTCGCCCGCAGTCCGGCGCCACCGTAGTCCGGAGGCGCTGCGCCCCCAGGCTGGCGATCGAGGGGCCCATCAGGCGTCGTTGCTGTCTGGAGCTCGAGACACGGACAAGACCGGATCGACCGCTTCAGGCTCAAGCGCCCTCAGCACCTCAACCAGCGCTTGCTCGAGTTGCAGGGCGCTCTGGGCCCCATAGAGCGGACCGTCGCTGCGGTAGAGGAGGAGATCTACCATCGCCAGGCCGCGCAGGCGAACTGGAGCCTCGGCTCGGAGGCGGTCGGCAAGGGCACGGAGCAGGACACGGTTCTTGAGCACGGGCCACCGTCGGTAGACGCCCAACAGGATCTGAGGCTCAGGGGACCCGACATCGCTAACGACCCTCTCGATCGCCCGCGCGAACCGGATCCGCTTCGCTGGTTTCGCCAGCTGCTGTGCGCGCAGCGCCAGCTCCCGGCTCTCCCGTGGGTCCGCACCCTCCGCCAACGCTTGGTCGAGCTCCGCCAGCTTGATGAAGGCCCGCACCCTGACGCCAAGACCGAACCGTGGTGGGCGCTCGGGGTCACGACGAGCGGTCCACCAGCGACGAGACGGGACGAGGGACGTGTACGGGGTGGCGATGTTGAAATCGGGGGCCATGAGCTCAGTCTGTTGCTCACAGGCGCTCCGAACAATGGGTCCAATCGACCATTTCGCTCGGACATCCGGTGCCTATCGACGCGGCGACGGAGGTACATAGTTGAGCCCATTCACGAAGCCGGAGATTGCGGCCAAGATCGAGGCATGACTACACATCTCTTGGAACGCGACCTTCGCCAACGCATCGAACTCGCCGGCGACTGGCGGCCTCACGATGAGGCCGAGACCCGGCTCTTCGATGCCTCCCGTCAGGTGCTCGGGGCGTCACGCGAGCTAGAACGAGCTTCCGGTAGGCCTCAATCGGCGGGCGCGACCGATGTCTCGCTGCGCTCCGTGCAAGCGGCGCTCGAGTCGCTGGCGAATGCCAGCCTGATGATCGCTGACGCCGCAGCTGCGGAGTTCGACGAGCTCGCGGAATCAAGCGACGAACGCGAGCAGCTGGAGCAACTCGGACTGCTTCTCTTCGGCGTCGACCAGAACCTTCGTTTCGCCGCCCGCGGCTGTCGACTCAGCCGCGAGGCTCTGGCGTCGCTACCGAGTCCGCGGTAAACGCACGAACGACACCGTCCCAACCAAAACGAACGGAGCGTGCCATGACTGTGATGGCTGAAAAACGACACGAGCAAGAGCCCCGCGAGAGAGCCGATTCCCCGATCGAGGAACAGAAGTCCGATTCCAAGGCCACGGCGGCTGATGCGCCCAGAAGGCGGGCACCGCAGCCAGGAATGACGAGTTGGCCGAGTCGGTAGATCGTGATCGCCGCGGTCGAACCTAAGCCCGGCACAGCCGAGCGCGTCTCGCGCCTGCTCTCGGCTGCCCGACGCTCCGGGAGGCTCGAGCGAGCCGTCGACGCGCCACGTTCGGCGCGACCTCCGGAGATCGCGTTCTGGAGCCTGAGCGCGGTCTGCGAATCGCTTGCCGATGCCGCGAGGACTACGCTGGCACCGGACGCGACGGCGCTCGAACCCGACCGTCTGCAGCAGCTCCGCCGCCCGCTGTTCATCGTCGACCAGAGCCTTCGGCTCACCGCGTCTGCCTGCAATCTGGGCCGCGAGGTCGTGGCCTCGGTTCAGGGCCATCGATAGCACGGCCGGCGAATCGCCACCCTCGCCTCATCCAAGCGCCCCCGCGCCGTGCTTTGGTTAGCTGCGGCGATGGCTCGACCCACCCCGGTCCGCGACTCCGCGCGCAACCTCTCACTGCTGTGGCGGGTCACGTCTGGCCAGCGCCGCGGTCCTGGGGCTCGCATTCGTCCTGCTGCTTTTCACCCCGGTAACGGTGCACGCCCCGATTCGGGTCACCGAGGCGCTGGTCCTCACCGTGGGCCTGGCGGCCATGCTCGCGGCCAACCTCTTTTTTGTCCGGCGTGCCCTCGCCCCGCTGCGCGACCTCGAGGCGCAGATGGATCAGATCGACCTCCGCAACCCCGAGCTGCGCCTCGGGGGGAGCTCTGCTCACAGTGCGGAGCTGGTCACCTTCACCAGCGCCTTCAACGCGATGCTCGATCGGCTCGCCGAGGAGCGGCGAGCGGGAAGCCGCGCCGCGCTCATGGCCCAGGAGCGCGAGCGCCTGCGTATTGCGCGCGCCCTGCACGACGAGGCCGGCCAGACTCTGACCGCGATCGCCCTCGAGATCGAGCGCGCGGCCACCGACGGCCCGCCGGCCGAGCGCGAGCGCATGGCCCGCCTCGCCGCCCAGCTCCATTCGAGCCTCGATGACATCCGCCGCCTCACCCGTGAGCTTCGACCTGAGGCACTCGATGACCTTGGACTGGTCAACGCCCTGATCGCTCTGACCTCACGGGCGGCCCGCCAGGGTTCCGTGGAGATCGAGCGGCGGTTCTCGGCAGAGTTGCCGCCGCTGTCCGCGGAACTGGAGCTCGTGATCTACCGCGTCGCCCAGGAAGCGCTGACGAACGTCCTTCGCCATGCCGAGGCCTCTCGGTGCGTCGTCGCGCTCGAGCCCGACCCGGCGGGGATCGAACTCACCGTCAGCGACGACGGAGGCGGCATGCCGGAGCCGCTTGCCGAGGACACAATCGGCATCGAGGGCATGCGGGAACGCGCCCTGCTTGCCGGTGGCACCCTGTCGATCGAATCGCGCCCAGGCGCAGGGCACCCGGGTGACGCTTCGCGTGCCGACTGGCGAGGCTCCCTGATGCCGGTACCCCTGACCACGCGGATCCTGCTCGCAGACGACCACGAGCTCGTTCGCGGCGGACTGAAGATGGTGCTCGACGTCGCAGCCAGACCTGAGCGTGGTCGCCGAGGCGGGCGACGGCGCGGAGGCCCTCGAGATCGGGATCACCGGGGAGATCGACCTGGCCGTCCTCGACGTCTCGATGCCCCGCCTCACGGGCCTGCAGGTCGCCCGCGAGCTTCATCGGCGTCGCCCCGAGCTACATATCCTGATGCTGTCGGTCCACGACGACGAGCAGTACTTCTTCGAGGCGCTCAAGGCCGGCGCGTCTGGGTACGTCCTGAAGTCGGCTGCCAACCGCGATCTGATCGAGGCGTGCAGGGCGACGATGCGCGGCGAGCCGTTCATCTACCCGCCGGCAGCGTCGGCTCTGGTTCGTGACTACCTCGAACGTGCTGGCCGTGGAGAGGAGACGCCCACCGACCCGCTGACGCCGCGAGAGCTGGAGGTGATCAAGCAGATCGCCGAGGGCCTGTCCAGCGAGGAGATCGCCGAAATCCTGGTGATCAGCAAGAAGACGGTCGACCGGCACCGCGCCAACATCCTCGAGAAGCTCGGGATGCGAAACCGAGTCGAGCTCACCCGCTATGCGATCAAGCGCGGTCTGGTCGAGCCGTAGGCTGGGCTCGGTCACGATCGACGCGAAAGATCACGGGATCCAGGCCCAGCAGGCGCATATCGGCCAGCAGAACGAGATGGTGTCCGGGCTCGCGGTCTCTTCTGGCGCCGCAAACTCGACCACCCACGCGTCGCCCCTTCCGTCTGGAGGGGCGCCGGCCAGGGGCGGAGCGAAATGGTAGAGGAGGGCACCTTCACCGGCTAGCCCCTGCACGCGCCCGCCGAGCCAGCGCTCGATGTCTTCCCGGTCCTCCGGCCGAGGCGGGGCGCAGCGGATCAACAGACTGTGCTGGCTCATCCCGGCCACTGGGGACGGACGGCGACGATGCGAGCGGCCGCTTCCTGAATCTGGGGGGCGCCGACCCCGAGCCGTCGGTGTCGGTCGGGGGCCACCAGGGCGCGCCCGGATGTGGTTCTCGTTGTTGCGGACATACAACCATCATCGGTCTCCGACCAGGTGAAGTCGATGGTGCCTATTGCCCATCTCCGTCGAACCCACGCGATGATCGGATCTGAAACGGGTGCGGCGAGGCCTTCGAGCATCTCGCCCGATGGCCCCGCCGCCGTAGTTCACGATCCGCCGCGGCTGGCCGGGCCGAGCCACCCGGGGGGAGGGGACGACATCGGCGCCGTTAGTCGGCCGTATCGGATCTCGCCGGATCGTCGCTCACTCTGAGCTCAGCCGGAATGGTCCATAACACCCATCCCGTCCCGTCAGATCTAACGCCGCCCGCTGACGCGTGCCCGCGCGGGCAACTCAGATGGGTGTCGGTGCCCATTTCCCGCGAGCGAACCCTGCGGGAGCCTGTAGCTGTGAGTCAGATCCGGGGCCGGGACAAGCCGACGTTCTGGTGCGGGCCGCGCTTCTCCGAGCAACGCGACTGACGCGCCCGGTTCGGCCACGCCTCCAACCGTTCACGGAGAGCGAGGAGGTCCAGATGATCGTGACGATTCACGACGTCGCCTCGCCCGTCGCCCCTGGCGCGCGATCGTAAAGCAAGGTGCGCGAGATCGCCGGCTGTAACCGTTGCCTATCCGGCGTCGGCCGACTTACGACCGTCCGCCGGCCCACGACCAAACGACACCGAGAGGCCCGTGGGACGCAAGCGCGGTCGGCCAGGGGCCGGTTCTTGGGACACTCCAGAGCACCGGAGCGGAGGGCTGATGGCTTCAGGCGGCGAACACTCTGCGGGGGAGAGTCAGCGAGTCGGAAGCGCTCAACTCACGAACGAACCGCATGCGCATCACCGGCAGCCGTCACGCCTCCACACATACGAGACACCGGCCGAGCCTACACCGCGTTGTGAGTGCCTTGCGCGATCTCCGACGAGGCTCCGACCCCTCCCCGAGGCGGATGCGCGCCGTGGCCTGACCCGTGCGATGACGAATGGCTCTGCGGCGCGCCCACCACCCCGGACAGCAGGAACGAGTCCGTCGAGTCGCTTTCAGCGCACGCTCGTCGCCGGCGTCTTTGTTCGCGAGGCCCAAGCCTGGCGCTTGAAGAGTTCGACCCGGTGCCGGCGGTCGTTGGGGTCTAGGGCGGCCAGCACCTCGAGCAGCTCAAGCTTGAGCGTAAGCGAACTCGGCCCGCGATAGAGGGCGCTGTCTCCGTAGCTGATGAGGAGATCGACTTTGGCCAGGCCACGAAGTCCCTGCGGACCATCGCTTCGCAAGCGCTCCGCCAGGACCCGCAGCAGCGAGCGGTTGTCGCGGATCACATCGCGTCGAATCAGCTGCGGCCCGGAAAGCATCTGCGGGCCGCCGCGCACAACCTCGTCGACGATCCGCTCCAGGGTCTCGGCGAAGCCGCGCCGCAGCTCGGGTTCGACCAGCTGCTCGGCCCGCCAGAGCAGTGTCTCGCTGGCCAGGGGATCGGACCCGGCGGCCAAGGCTTCATCGAGCTCTGCTGCCTTCCAGAAGCTCCGCCAGCGCACCAGCAAGGTCGGTCGCCGGCGCCGCAGCGAGCGGCTTGGCAGCGGAAGTCCGGCGAGCGTGGAATTGTGATGGGCGGACATTGGCCGTGCTCCTATCCGGGCTGGCCGGGCGCCGATCGCACCGACCCCAGTTAGGAGCGTCGCGCAGTCGGGACCGCCGCACTATGGGTTCAAATAGCCATCCGCGGCGGCCGGCTCACTCGACCTAGCCGGGCTCAGCCAGGGCAACCGCGGCACCGCTAAGGCCCTCGCCCACGGCCGAGCTCGCCGGCGATCACGGGTCGGGGGACCTCCTGGTCGGGACGCATGACCGCATGGCGAGCGCCGGGGACGCCGAACTCATACGGCCCTCCAACCACCAGCGGAACGACAGGGAAGTTGAAGCGCGGCGGCGGCGAGGAGACCTGCCACTCGATGGTCTTGGCGCGCCAGGGGTTAGCGGTGGCCTTTGGCCCCCACTTCCAGCTGACCACCATGTTGAAGAGGAAGATCAGCTGGGCGGCGCCGAGCAGAAAGCCGGCCACCGAGATCGCCAGGTTCCAGTCGCCGAACTGGGAGGCGTAGTCGGATACCCGGCGCGGCATGCCCTCCATCCCGATCCAGTGCATGGGCAGGAAGGTGCCCCAGGTGCCGAGCAGGGTCAGCCAGAAATGCACCCGGCCGAGGCGCTCGTCATACATCCGCCCGGTGATCTTGGGAAACCAGTGGTAGATGCCGGCGAAGATCGTCAGCACCGAGCCGGCGAAGAGCACGAAGTGGATGTGGGCGACGATGAAGTAGGTGTCGGTGACGTGGATGTCGATCGGCACCATCGCCGTCATCACGCCGCTGATCCCGCCGACGATGAAGCTGCAGAGAAAGCCGAGGGCAAAGAGCATGCCGGTGCTCTTGGTGTGGATCTTGCCCTGAAACAGGGTCGCCAGCCAGGAGAAGATCTTGATCCCGGTCGGGATGGCGATCATCGCCGAGGTCAGCATCATCGGCACCCGCAGCCAGCTGAACATGCCGGAGACGAACATGTGGTGGGCCCAGACCGAGTAGGAGAGGGCGACGATGCCGATCAGCGAGAGCGCCATCAGCCGGTAGCCGAAGACCGGCTTTCGGGCGTGGGTGGAGATCACCTCCGAGACGATCCCGAACCCCGGCAGCATCATGATGTAGACGGCCGGGTGCGAGTAGAACCAGAAGATGTGCTGGTAGCTGAGCACGTCGCCGCCGGCGCTGGGCTGGAAGAAGTTGGTGCCCAGGGCCCGGTCGAAGAGAACCATCAGCTGCACGCCGGCGATGAACGGCGTCGCCCCGACGATCAGGATCGAGGTGGCCAGGTTGGCCCAGGCCAGCAGCGGCATCCGGAACCAGGTCATCCCCGGCGCCCGCATGGTCACCATGGTGACGAGGAAGTTGAGCGCGGCCAGGATCGATGAGAAGCCGGCGAACTGGACGCCGAGGTTGAAGAACGACTGTCCGAGCGGCGCGCCGGTCGACAACGGCGCGTAGCCGGTCCAGCCAGCGTCGAAGGCCCCGCCGGGCACCAGGAAGCTGGCGATGAACAGGATCCCGGCCATCGGCAGCAGCCAGAAGCTGAGCGCGTTGAGGCGGGGAAACGCCATGTCCGGCGCCCCGATCATCAGCGGCAGCACGTAGTTGGCGATCCCGGCGAAGACCGGGATCACGAACAGGAAGATCATGATCGCGGCGTGGGTTGAGAAGAGCCCGTTGTAGGTGTGCGGATCGACCAGCTGGGTTCCCGGCTGGGCCAGCTCGGCCCGAATCAGCATCGCCAGCAGGCCGCCGATGAAGAAGAAGACGAAGGTGGTGACGATGTACTGGATCCCGATCACCTTGTGATCGGTGTTGAAGCGCAGGTAGTCGCGCCAGGAGTTGGCACCGTGGTCGGAGTGGTCCTCGGGCGCCGTGGCTGACCCTCCCGCCCAGCGCAGCCAGTAGTCGAAGCAGCCGATCCCGGCGATGAAGCCCAGGGGCGCGGTGAGCGCCGGGACGATCAGGTGCGGGTAGCCGGTCTGCTCGGTCTGGAAGATCTCGAGCCCTGAGGCGGCGCGCAGGGCAACCACCAGGGCGAAGCCGAACGCGCCGCCGAGCCCGGCTCCCAGCAGAGCCCTGGGCCAGCCCGGGGCCCGCCACCACCGACGCCCGTGGCGCCCCGAGGGAGGGTCGGGGGACTGCCGGAGGGTTTCAAGCGTGGTGGAGGCGGACATCCGGGCGCGGCAGTGCGGAGTCGCTGCCGTCCGCCTAGGCTAGATATATACATCAAGCGTGTCCAATATCTTTGTAGTGTTCTACTGATAGGTTCTGCATATGAGTGTCGAGCTCCGCCATCTGCGCTACTTCCTCGCCGTCGCCGAGGACCTTCACTTCAGCCAAGCCGCCGAGCGACTGCAGATCGCCCAGCCAGCGCTCAGCCAGCAGATTCGAAAGCTCGAGGCCGAGATCGGAGTGGCCCTCTTCCATCGCACGAAACGTCACGTCGAGCTCAGCGCCGCCGGACAGGCCATGGTCCGGCCGGCCCGCCAGGCCCTGGCCGAAACCTCAGCCGCGGTCGAGGCGGCTCAGCGAGCGGCTCGCGGTGAGACCGGTCACTTGAGAATCGGCTTCATCGAGAGCGCGGCGATGACCTTCGTGCCCCGGGCCGTGCGCCGGTTCAATTCCGACCATCCCGACGTCGGCTTGAGCCTCAGTGAGCTTGCCGTCGACGCCCAGGTAGAGGGCCTGCGCTCGGGCCTCCTGGACATCGGCATCCTGCGGCTGCCGGCGGCAACCGACGGCCTCGAGCTCGCGTCGCTCGCCGACGAGGGCTTGGTGGTGGTGATGGCCGAGTCCCACCAGTTGGCCCAGCGCAAGCAGATCTCGGCGCGGACCCTGACTGGAGAACCGCTGATTCTCTTGGCCCGGCAGATGGTTCCCGGTCTCTATGACCAGATCATTGCCCTCCAACACCAAAACGGCGGTGCCCACATTGCCCAGGAGGCAACCAGCATTCAGGCGGTCTTGGGTCTCGTCGCCGCCGGGCTTGGAATCTCGCTGTTGCCCGCGTCGGTCACGACCTTGGCCCGGACCGGCGTCAGCTTTGCCGCCCTGACCGAATCGCCGCGCTCAGCGATGCAGATCGCCTGGCGCGAATCCGATCGCTCCCCTCTGACGGCCGCCTTCCTCGAGGCGGCGCAAACGCCTGTGGGGTGACGAGCGCGAGCAGTCCAGTCCGTCGGTTGGGTTACGTGCTCTTATCCGGTCCAGCTGGAAGCTGCAGGTAGTGACACCTGCCGGAGCGAGTCCCTGCTCATGTCGGCGGTGAGCGCCGGCTCGATCTATTCGACTGATCTTCAGCCTCGGTGACTGCACGGGCCAACCCCTCGAGCGCGGTTGGTGCGAGGTCGTCCTCGATCAGGCCGAAAAGCTCGCGCTCTTCGAAACGGACGTGGTCGGCGAGTCTCTGGCCGAGATCGCGAACGAGCTCGAGCTCGGGCCGCTCCGCGAGCTCAAGCGCCGCCGCGCGGATCTCGAGGTGCTCCTGTGTCAGCCTCGAGGCAGCCGATTGATTGACCGTGCCGAGACGGGCCCAGCTCGGCAGAAGCACCTCCTCCTCGATGCGGAAGTGGACCTTGCCGTGCTGCTCCCAGTAGGTGCAAAAGAGGGCCGCGCCTTCCGGGCCATCGTCGGCGCGGCGCATCTTCTGCGCCACGCTCAGCGCCTTGTGATGGTCGCGCGAGAGCGAGCGCAGCGCCGCGGAGCGCTTCATGACCCGAAGGCGTCTGCCCTCGGCGCAGACCAGGCCGAGTTGGTTACCTCGATCAGACAGCCGGCCTGCTCGGGATCGCGGGGCTCAAACCCAGTCATCCGTGCCTCGGGCGAGAGCTGATCAAGCAGACCCGCGGTCAGGCCTTTGTGCAGGGTGCAGACCACCGGCTGGTTCTCACGCACCGCCTCCGTGTAGGGACAGTTGCCGAGGCGACAGCAGAGATCGCCATCCTGGCCGAACTCGAGTCGTGGTTGGAAACCGAGCGCGCTTAGAACCTGCTCGAAGGCCTCGGCCGAGCCGTCTGTGCCTGTCGGCGCCATCGCGCGGCCGATCTCGCGGCCGGTTTGCTCGACCTGGCGCAGGCGCCCGGGTCCGGGCGGGATGGCGCTGGCCAGCCAGCCGGCAAGATCGGCGTAGGCCCGAGGGCGCTCGCCGCCGGGGTTGGCGTCCCGAGCCACCGACCAGAGATCTCGAGGCCGCCCGCGCCCATGTCGTCGCCTGTTCCGTTCGACCAGTCCGGCTTCCCTGAGGCGCTCCAGGTGCCGTCGCACTCCGTTGACATGGAGGCCGAGCTGCTCAGCCACCTCCTCGGTGCTGGTTTCGCGCTTGAGCTCACCAAGCAACTCAAACAATCTGGCCCTAGTCGGCTGAGCAAGCACATCGCCCGCCGAGGGGCCCGGAATCTCCATGGTCTGGGAGTTTTACACAGCCAGTTTGTGTAAAGCAAGCGGACTTTGCTAATTTGCCCATTTGCGCTGTGCAAACTCATCACTGAGGAGGCGCCTGTGACTTACGTGATCGCCGAGCCGTGCATCGGAACCAAGGACAACTCCTGCGTCGAGGTCTGCCCGGTCGACTGCATTCACCCCACCCCGGATGAGGCCGGCTACGACGGCGTTGAAATGCTCTTCATCGACCCAGACGAGTGCATCGACTGCGATGCCTGCGTCGAGGCCTGCCCAGTCGATGCCATCTTTGCCGAGGATCAGCTGCCGGCTGAGTGGGCCAACTACACGAAGCGTCAACGCCGACTACTACAAGGCGGCGGTGGGCTAGGCCGGCCGGAATCCGGACGTGCCGCGACGTTGAGAGCGCTCGCGGCGGGCCTGGCCAGCCGGGCAGCGCTGGCGAGCGCGGCGGACAGATCGTGCAAGCTGGCCGCAATTCGAACTTCCCGCTCGAAGCTGAGCCCGGCGATGGGTTCCGAGTGCTCCGTCCGGGCCCGGGCCGCAGCCTCCCGTTGGCTCCCTCGGCGCGGGCCGACGCAGCGCGGCGCGGCCCGGGACGCCAGAGCGTCGACCTCACCGCTGGCCCAGAGGAGCCACCTCTCGAGCTCCGCCAGGGAGAAGGTTTCGCGCTCGAGCACATTCGCCGACCGCGAGCTGACGAGACTGGCCGCGCTCATTTCAGAGGGGCTCGACGGTGGCAATCTCAAGGTGGCGCCGTCCCCCACCCGGCAGGGCAATCTCCACCGAGTCACCGGGCCGCCGTCCCATCAACGCCTGGCCGACTGGCGAACCGGCCGAGGCGGCGCCGGCGCTCATGGGCTCATGCCCACCGATCAATCGGAGCTTCTGATGCCTCCCGGAATCCTGATCCCGAACCTCGACGACGCTTCCGACGGTGACCACGCCTTCGCCGACCTCGGCATCGTCGATAACGAGCGCGGTCTCCAGCAGCATCGAGATGTGGGCGATGCCGGCGGCCAGCACCGCCTCCTCCTCCTTGATCTGCAGGTAGTCGTCGTTGACGTCAGGCGAGCCGAAGAGACGGGCCTCGCGAAGGCGTTCGGCGAACTCGACCTCGAGTTGGCGTCGCAGCCGATCGAGCTCGGTCCGCAGCGACCGCTCATGCTCAGTGGTGATGATCGGCCGCCCGCTGGCAGCCGTCGGCTCGTCAACAGGATTGAGAGTGGCTTGGGTTGGCATGCCGCCAGTGTCGAGCCCGGCGAGGCGGTAAGCGATGGGTGCTTATCCCCATCTTTACCCGCGACCGAACTCTCGGGCATCTAGCTCCAGGGGGTGTCCCAGGCCAAGGCCAAGCCAGTGATGGCGCTGGCCGCCATGAAAACCAACAGCGCCAAATAAGAGCGGCCCACGGCAGCGTTGCGGTCGTCACTGAGAAGTCGTCGCACATCGCCGAAGAACGAAACCAACGCTCCGAGGAGCGCCATCGTGCCGATTAGGACGGCCAGGCGCGTTTCGGCCAGGACTCCGACCGGCACGATCACCACCCCGAAGTTCCAGAGCACACACTCCGCCCTACGGCGTACTGGAGACGGACCGGGCACGCTGGCACCCGCAGAGCAGCGCCGCCTGACCGCGCCCGAGCAGCAACTGGGCCAGAAAGCCGACGAGGAAGAGGTAGGCCACCAACCAGATGCCGTGCTCGAAGGGCTGAGTCGCTCGCAGGACTGCCACCGACGCCGCGGCCACGAGGCTGGCGGCGGCCATATGCTCGAGGTCAGGTCGGCCCGGTCGCCGGGGGCCGGGCGCGCGAGCGACAGACGGTGGGACGTCGTTGAAGGTTGGTTGTGGCACGGCGGGGACCGACTTTACACAGGTAGACTGTGTAAATCGGCACGGATGAATCACGCGGCTCAATCCGACAACGAGGCGATCGGCCGGCGGCGAAGTAGGCGGAGTGGTTGTCAAGTCCCATTGCCAAGCGTCCTGGGACCAGCCATGCTCTGGTTATGAGTTCCGCTCGAGCCGACCGCTCTCATTCGACCGCTCCGCCGCCAACGGCAAGTCAAGGTGGTGGGCTACGACGGCTCGGACAACGGTCGCAACGTGGTCGAAGGCGCGGCCAGGCGGGTCGGGCGTGGGGATCGACTGATCATCGTCCACGCCCTCGAGCCCGCGTTCGAAGACGCCGATCCGGCCTCGCGCTATGACCAGATCTGCCAGCACATGCTCAGTGAGCTCGATGCGGCCGTGTTGGAGGGAATCGACTACGAGCTACGCGTCGTCAACGGGCGGCCGGCTCGAGCACTGATCGATGTCGCCCTCCACGTTCACGCTATGGCCATCGTCATCGGCACCCGCAGAGCTCCCCCCGTCTCGGACAGCGGACCATCCGCTCAGAACTTGAGGCCGGGCCGGTCCCGGTCGTAGCCCTGGTCGGCCCGGCCGAGCGGGAGAGCCACCCCCTGGCCGAGCAGATCGACGGCACCTACCGCCACGGCTATGACTCCTTCCCGGCCAGCGACCCGCCTTCGACCTGGGGCGGGGCGCCCGGCGCTGGCCTCCGAGGACGCGGCGTGTTGGGGGCTTAGTCGGTGGTCCTGGTTGGTGTTGATCACCGTCCTGCGGCCCGGGACGCCCTGGCCCTGGGGCGCTGGCTGGCCGAGGCTCTTAGCGAGGACCTTCTGCTGGTCTGGGCCCGGCCAGTCGGCCGCGATCCAGGCAAACTGGAGGCGATTTTTCGCCTACCCAGCCTCGTTGACCGGCGGTTGAAGACCAGAAAGATCGAAACCGACGTTCGGGCGCTTGCCGATGACGCGGGCGCCGCACTCCGAGCTGGGCTCCGATGTCGCTTGCGCTCTGTCGCGGCCGATCGAGCGGCGGACGGGCTGGCTCGACTCGCCCATGAAGAGCTCGCCTCGATGGTGGTCTTGGGCGCCTCCGAACGAGCCGGCATCGGTCGGATCGTGCCTGGTGCGACCGCGGTCAGGCTGCTCTCCGACTCGGCGGTCCCGGTAGCGATCGCCCCGCGTGGATACACCCCGGCCTCGGAACGAGAGCCACTAATCGGTGTGGGCTTTGACGGGGGTCCGGAAGCCGAACAGGCTCTCGATTGGGCTGCCACGCTGGCGCTCGGCGTGCACGGGCGCTTACGCATGGTGGCCGTCCACGAGCCCATCGCCTTTGGCGAAGTGAGCACCGGTGCCTTCCCGGTTCAATCAGTCGGTGAGGCCCTCCGCGGGCAGCTCAGAGACGAGGCCGAGAAAGCAGCCGCCGGGTTGGGTCGCGGGCCGAGCCCCGAGATTCTTTTCAAAGACGGCGACCCGGCGAGCGAGCTCATCGAGGCCAGTGCTGAACTTGATCTTTTGGTGCTCGGGTCGCGGGCCCACGGACCCGCTCGATCGGTACTCCTCGGCAGCGTCTCCGATGCCACCGCGGCCGGCTCTCAGGCCCCGGTCGTGGTGGTTCCTCGGGGTCACGAAAAGCGGACCAACGACTAGCAGCCGGCACCGCGCTGGATGGAACCCGCGATCGCCGCATCGCGGCGACCGGCCTAGTCCTCCAGCAGCGTGAGCGACGCCGAGGGCATCGGCGAGTCCGCTCGTCGCCGTGCGCGGCGCTGGCCAGCCTAGGCCTAGCCGCAATCACCTGTGCGCTCATCGAGCTGAACGGTGGCCGGCGCCTGACGGACGATCGTTCCGCTGGAAGGCGACTAGGATCGATGACGCCGACCAAAACGCGCATGGAGGTCCGCGATGGCCAACCGCACCAAGAGCCTCATCCCGAGTGCTACCTGGATCGTCGATGCGACGCACTCAACGATCGGGTTCGCCGTCAAGCACATGGGGATCGCCAACGTCCGCGGCCAGTTCACCGAGTTTGAGGGCACCCTGGACGTCGGCGAAGATCTCGCGAGCTCTTCGGCACGCGGCAACGTCAAGGTGGCATCGATTACGACAGACGATGAGCAACGCGACGCCCACCTGCGCTCGGCGGACTTCTTCGACGTCGAAGAGTTTCCCGAGATCCTCTTCGAGTCGACCCAGGTTGAGGCGATCGACGACGAGTCCACCAGCGTCGTCGGCAACCTGACGATGCACGGCGTTACCCGAGAAGTCAAGCTCAAAGCCGTGGTCCAGGGAACCGACATCGATCCGTGGGGCAGGGAGCGAGCTGGCCTAGAAGTGGTCGGGGTCCTTAAGCGCAGTGACTTCGACATGAAGTTCAATCAGGCGCTTGGCAGCGGCAACGTGCTCGTCGGCGACAAGGTCAACATGTCGCTGGACATCTCCGCGGTGAGGCAGGAGTAACCGGCCCGCACGGAAGGCGGCAGGGCGGCGGCCGCCCTACAGCAAGAACGCCGTAATCGGCAGTCCGAACCGTTCCTGAACTTGCTCGAGCAGCCCACGCTCCTGCCATCCGGCATCCTCGCCGGCTCGCAGCGCGATCAGCAGGTGATTGGGGGCGAAATCCCTGATCGCGTCCTCGAAGGCAAGCAACGGGTCGTCGGCGCCGACCGTGCCTGACGCCTCGCTTCCCATCTCTGCGAGCTGGCCCAGGACAGTCTGAAGGCGCTCATCCGCGTGTTCGGTTGCTTTGTCGGTTGCCGAGGCCAGCCATTCGAATCTGCTGGGCAGCCTCGGGGTCACCACAAGGATCTCCTCTGCGGCGTCGATCAGCTCGCGCACCCCGAAGGGGAGCTCGCGTGGCGTCGAGGCCGACTCGCCCGCCGCGATCAGTAGGCGTTTTGCCACCGCTGCCTCATGAGCTCACCCTAACGGCACTAACGCGAGGCGGTCGCCAACACCAGCGCGTTTCCTGCCGGATCGACAACCGTAGGCCCGCGAGAGCTCGATTTTGGGGAATGCCCGCTGGCCGCGGCGCGACCGAGGACTCGGTCGCGTTCGGCCTCGTCAGGAAGGACGATCGTTGCGTGACGCAACGCCGCCGTTCCCTCCGGCGGCGCCGAGGCTCCCGCGCTCTCCCACGTATTGGCGCCGATGTGGTGGTGATAACCGCCGGCACTGAGAAACGCGGCGTAGGGGCCGAGCGTCGCCATCAGCCCGAAGCCGAGTACGTCACGGTAGAAGGACACTGTCTCGGGGATCGAAGCAACCTTGAGGTGGACGTGTCCCATGATCGTCTCGTCCGCCAAGCCGTCGAACGTCGCCGCTTTCGGATCCGACAGCTCAGCGATCAGATTGTCGACATCGAGCGGCAGGGTCGTCATCCGCGCTTCGACCTGGCCCTCCCAGGTCTCGCGCGGGCGGTCCCAGTAGATCTCGATACCGTGGCCATCGGGGTCGCTCAAATAGAGCGCCTCGCTGACGAAATGGTCAGACAGCCCGGCCAGCGCCACCCGATCGCGCGCGGCGTGCGCGAGCCAGCTCGCGAGGTCGACGCGCTCCGGCACAAGCAGAGCGAAGTGATAGAGCCCGGTGTAGCCCGAGGCAGGACGTGCCCCGGCCAGGTCGACGAGGACGAGCAGCTCGCGCCCGCCGGCGCCAAGCGACGCCCGGCCAGCGCCTCTCTCAAGGAGCGTCAGGCCGACGGTCGCTTCGTAGTAGCCGACTGACCGCTCGAGGTCTGAGACCGTCAGGTGCACCGGGCCGAGCGTCGTTAGCCCTGAGATCTCGGCTGTGGCCGGCGCGCCGGCGGCTTCGAGTTCCTCCGGGTCGCGGATCCCCGGCTGCGCCCCAGTCGCGTCTGCAGCTGCGCCCTCCATCTCATCTCTTTCCCGCATCAGCGTTCCGCCGCTCAGAACCTACGGCATAGAGCTCGTGGCGAAGACCGGGCCCACGCCGATGGATGTCGGCAGCGCAGTCCAGCGGCCGAGACCAGAAGCGAACGCAGAAACCCAAGCATGGTCAGGTAATAGCCTGGGCGCCGCAATGAACGACGAACATCAGCCGATCGACCGCACGATCATCATCGGCCTCGATCCAAGCGAGCAAGGCCGCGATGCACTCGCCCTCGGGCGCCTCCTGGCCAACACCCTGGCGGCGAATCCCCTCGTCGCGACGGTGCTGCCCTACCCGCCGGAGTTCTTGAGCGCTGAGGAGCTGACTCGCGCGGTCGGATTCGACACTGAGGCGCTCTTCGGTGCTGCGCAAGAGAGCTTGGCGCCACTCGACTCGCGTACGCGCACAATCGTCGCCTCCTCGGCGGCCAAGGGCCTTTATCAGCTGGCGGAGGAGGAATCGGCAATCGCCACGGTCGTCGGCTCCACGCACCGCGGGCCGCTAGGACGCGTCTTGCCCGGCTCGGTAGGCGCGAACCTGCTGCAAGGCGCCCCCAGCGCGGTTGCCGTCGCCCCGCGCGGATACGCCAGTGCCGACGACCACCGCCTCCACCAACTCATGGTGGGGTTTGACGGCTCACCTGAGGCGGCGAAGTCGCTCTGGATGCGGCCTGCGGCTTGGCGGCGCGCGTTGGGGGCGCCTTGACGGTGGTCACCGCGGTGGGGCCTCCCGGATACGGATGTGGAGAGGCGCTGAGGGTGCTTTCCGAAGGTGACCTCCGCACCCGCGAACAAGTCGAAAAGCGCGAGATTCTGGATCGCGGGCTTGAACGCATCTCAGAGGGAGTATCGGTCGAAGGGCGACTGGTAAACGGCGAGGTCGCAGACGTCCTCGCGGCGGCGTCCACGGACGCTGACCTGCTGCTCGTCGGATCACGCAGCTATGGGCCCGTGCGGCGAACCCTGCTTGGCAGCACCTCGGCACAGGTGATGCACCGCGCCGAATGTCCGGTGATGGTTTTGCCGCGGAGCGGTGGCAATGGCCTTTCCCCCCTCCTACCCTGAGCAAGCTCACCGCTGACCCTCTGCTCCCGCGAGCTCGACCGGTCCGGCGACCACTGCGGCGCCACATCAAGTAGGCAGGCTCCTGCGCGAAATCCGCTCCGATGCGAGCCGAAACGTTCCGTTGCCGCGAGCGATTACGGCGACTCGGGACCTGGGCCCACAGGGACTTCGTCGCCGGGGCCCGCTTCCTGGGTCCAGACCGAGCGGATCACTGCCGAACGCCCGCTCGATCAGCCGCGAGTCTTCCGCCGCCGGCTGGAAGTCGACGTAGATCTGAGTCGTGGTGACATCAGCGTGGCCGAGCCACTCCTGCAGCTTGACCAGCGGCACCCCGGACCCAAAACCGAGGAATTAGCAGGTGATTTGAAAATCGGGGCGACTGGATTTGAACCAGCGACCGCCCGGCCCCCAGCCGGGTGCGCTACCAGACTGCGCCACGCCCCGTGACAGGTGCGGATGTTACGGAAGCGCGCCGTCTGTGCAAGAAAGGCTGAGACGCCTCTGGGACGCGTGCGTGCAGGCCGATTTCGCCGTCCGGGCGCCGTGGTTCGGTGGACCCATGTTGAGACGTTGTGGGCGCTGCGGACAGCTGAAGCCGCTTGAGCGAGTTCGCGTGGCGCCGGAAGAACCTTGGCCAGCGCCACAACTACTGCCGGCCCTGCCACTCGGCATATCACCGGCAGCACTACCTCGCGAATCGACAGCGCTACATCGATCAGGCACAAGCGACCAAGCGGCGCGCTCGGCGCGAGAAGACTGAGCAACTCCTGGCCTACTTCGCGACGCACCCCTGCGTCGACTGCGGGGAGACCGATCCGCTCGTCCTCGAATTCGACCACGTCAGCGATGACAAGTCGTTCGAGGTTGCGCGCGCGATGTCGGACAAGAGCTGGTCAACGATCCTCGACGAGATCGCCAAATGCGAAGTCGTCTGCGCTAACTGCCACCGACGACGGACCTACCGTCGTCGCGGCGCTCTGCGAGTGCTCCTGACCGAGGGATAGAGGTTCGACAGAGCGGGCGACCAGGCTCGAACTGGCTCCTCGAGCTTGGAAGGCTCACGTGCAACCGGTAACACTTCGCCCGCGTGGGCTCGATCATAGGACCCGCGCGAGGCCGTGGACGACCAGGCGCGATCACCTGCGCGAGCAGCTGTCCGATCGGGAGACCCTACGCGCGCGTCAGCCGACGCGAAGGCCGAAGTCCGTGGTGTAGATCCCGCCCGGCTGCTGACCGGCCTCGGGTGTGCCCTCTGCAAAGGCGATGCCGATCTCGCGGAAGTCCCCGTTGAGGATGTTCGCGCGATGCGGCGGGCTGTTCATCCAGGCGCCGACGATCGCTCGCGGCGTGCCGTGGCTCTCAAGCCCCAGGCGATGTTCTCGCCGTAGGCCCAGCGCGACAGTCCGCTGCCGAGGTAGCCGACGCCCTGCAGGCGCTTTTCGAGCTCGGCCTCGCCTGAGCAGGCGTGGTCGAAGCAGCCCGTGCCGTCCATGCGCCGGTTGTGGCGCTGGGCGGCCTTCTCAAGCTTGCGGTCAGCGTGCAGGCTGCGCAGGCCGGCGCGGTCGCGCTCCTGATTCAGCAGGCAGAGGATCCCCCGCTGCGCCTGGTCGCCGCTGAGCTCGCCGGGGCGCACGTCGCCATACCGCGAACAGGCGCTAGCCGCCGCCTGTGAGGTCGAAACGGAGGCGCCCCCCGCGAGCATCGCGATTGAAATCGCGGCGAGCGTGCCCGCTCGAATCGTTTTTCCAAGCCTGATCGCCATCGCAATCCGGATCGGCCCCTCGGCCCGACGCGGTTAGAGACGGTCAGGTGCGTGGACGGATTACTGAGCGCGATCGCCGAAAACGACGGCAAAGGTGACGAATCCGGGGTCGCAGCGATCCTCGATCCGCTTGTGGACGACCCCGACGCCGAGGTCACTGAATCCGTTGTCGAGGATGTTGATGCGGTGGAAGCGGACGTCCATCCAGCCAGCGACCATCGCCTCGGCGCTCAGCGCGCAGCCCGTGTTCTCAGCGAAGCTCCACGAGTCCGCGCCGGCGAAGTAGCCGGCCTGCCGGAGCCGGGTCTCGAGATCCACCTCGCCGCCGCAGCGGTGTGCGAGGCAGTCCGTCTCGACCATCGTCTTCGTATGTCGCTGGGCCGCCTCCTCGAGGGCGCCGCGGGGCTTCAGCTTGCCGAAGCCGTGCACCGCGCGCTCGGTGTTCAGGAGACAACGGACCGACTTGCGCAGCTTGCGGCTCGTCGTCTCGGCGGCTGGCGCGTCGGCGTCGGGACAGGCGGCGGCGCGGGCCTCAACGTCGCCTGGGCGGCGAGTCGGAGGCGATCGCGAGCGACCCGAGGATCGCGGCCACAGCGGCGACGACGACCGCGACGGTCGCGAGCACGGATCGGGATGACGGCTTCAGCGTCTGAGACATGGCCGGGAAGAAATTAGCGCGCCCCTGCCGGCGCGCTATATCCCGAAAACCCCATGGGAGCGCGGGAGTTGCGCCCCGCGGACCCTGGCGGCCCGAGGCGTCGAGCAGGCTGGCCGCCCTGTCGGTGAATTGCGGAGTCACGCCGCTCCAATCAGCCTCCCCTCACCTGCTCGCGAAGCCGGTCGATCTGGTCCTGCCGGCGCGCGTTCTCGCTTCGCTGGCGCTCCACCTCGGCCAGGAGCCGGTCGACGGTCGGCGCGAGCGATTCCGTTGACGCCGAGCTCGCGGGCGCCGTGCCCAACTGCCCCTGCGCGGTGATCAGAACCGGCTGGGCGGTCCCGTTGACCGCCGTGCCGCTCACCCCGGCCAGGAACGCCCTGCGGTGGGTGCCCCTCGTCCCGATCCTGATCACCCCGGACTCCCCGGCGTTGCCGGCGTTGCCGATGTTGATGTTGTTCGAGCCGGTGGTCAGGTTCAGGCCGGCGCCCGTACCGAGGGCGACGTTGTTGTCGCCGGTCGTGTTGCCGGCGAGCGCGCCCCAACCGGCGGCGACGTTGTGGCCGCCGGTCGTGTTGGAGTCGAGCGCGAAGGCGCCGGTGACGACGTTGGCGATGCCGGAGCTGTTGGCGAACAGGGCCTCGAATCCGGTGGCGACGTTGTGGCCGCCGGTGATGTTGGCGCGCAGCGCCTCCCTGCCGGTGGCGACGTTCTCGCTGCCGGTCGTGTTGCTGCCGAGCGCGAAGTCACCGGTGGCCACGTTGTCGCTACCGATCGTGTTGGAAAACAGCGCGTCCCTGCCGCTGGCGACGTTGCGATTGCCGGTCGTGTTGTTGAGCAGCGCCTCCTGTGCCCGTGGACTTGCCGACCCTACCGGTGGTGGGCTTTGTCACAAAGCGTGGGCGCTTCGCCTGGCCAAGGCTCGCCAAGGTCTTCGACCCCGCATGGACATGCGGTATCCGGCTTGCGTAAGCGACGCTGAGCTAAGC